>JAJFJA010000010.1 GCA_021774445.1 Alphaproteobacteria bacterium | reverse complement strand
CTGCCCATACCGGCGCCGGTTTCCTTGTACCAATCGCCGGAGTGGGCGGTGGGGTCGAGACCGGCCGAGTGCCAGAGGCGACGTTCCGCCTTGTGGGTGCCGCTGTCGTCGCCACGCGACAGGAATGTCGCCGCGCTCTCGGCGATCGCGCGCAAGGCCGCGACGGCGTCCGTCGTGCCGGCAATGTTGGCGGGGTCGCCGGCTGGGCCGGCAATGACAAAATCGTTGTACATGACATCGCGGCGATAACTGCCATGGCCCGCGGCGACGAACTGGTCCTCGGCGGCGCGGGCGTGCACCAACAAGACATCCGCATCGCCGCTGCGGCCGAGCCGCAGGGCGGCGCCGGTGCCGACCGCCACGACGCGGACCGGGATACCCGTCGCCGCGGTAAATTGCGGCAGGATGTCCGCGAGCAGCCCGGAGTTCTCGGTCGAGGTGGTCGAGGCAAGCGTGATGTGCTGTTGCTGTTGCGCCAGCGCGGTCGTGGACGGCAGCAGCAGTAGGCTGAGCACCAAGCAGCGGAAGAGGCACCTCACCATAGAAGATCACCAGCGATAAAGGCCCGGCCTTGCTCGGACCTTGGGCCGGCGAAAAACCGATCTGCGGGGCCATTCTCGACCAGCCGACCTTGATTGAGAAACAGGACCTCATCGGCCAGGCGCCGAGCTTGCCCAAGGTCGTGCGTGGTCATGACGATCTTGGTGCCGATGGTGCGGAAGCCTTCGATCATGGATTCGATGGCACGGGTGGCCGCCGGGTCGAGACTGGCGGTAGGTTCGTCGAGGAAAAGCACCTGGGGGCTAAGGGCCCAGGCGCGGGCGAATGCCAGGCGCTGCTGTTCGCCGCCGGAGAGCAAGCGGGCTTGGCGCTGAGCAAGGTCGGTCAAGCCGGCCTGGGCCAAAGCCGCCTGAGTCCGTTGGCGGCGGTCATGGCGATTCAGACCGTGCAGTTTCAGGGCGTGGGAGATGTTGGCGGCAACGGCGCGGCGGAGCAGAACGGGGCGCTGGAAGACCATGGCATGTCGGCGCACCGGGTTGCCGCCGCCGCGCCAGCGGACGGTGCCGCCGGTCGGTTCAAGCAAGCCGTGGCAAAGGCGCAACAGAAGGCTTTTGCCCGCCCCGTTGGGGCCGAGGATGATGGTCACCGGACCGGCGCTGAAGGAGACGCTGATGTCGTGCAACAAATCCACGCCATTGGCCGAATAACACAGCTCTCTGACTTCGAGGGGCAGAATCGGTGGCGGTGAACGCACGACCGGTGCCTAGACCAGCGCGGCGCGGCGTGCCGCGCCTTCGCGCACGGCGTAGGCCGCGGCGTTGACCGTGAGGGTGATCAGTAACAACACGATACCAAGACCAAGGGCCAGGGTCAGGTTGCCTTTGCTGGTTTCGAGGGCGATGGCGGTGGTCATGATCCGGGTGACATGATCGATATTGCCGCCGACGATCATCACCGCGCCGACCTCGGCGCTGGCACGTCCGAAACCCGCCAGGATCGTGGTCACGAGCGAGAAACGCGCATCCCAAAGCAACGTGGTCATGGATTGCCAGGAGGTTGCGCCGAAGGAACGCAGCTGTTCGCAGTATTCGGCCCAAAGATCGGCAATGACCTGGCGGGACAGGGCGGCAATTATCGGCGTGACCAGGATCACCTGGGCGATAATCATGGCGGTTGGCGTGAACAGCAGACCGAGCACGCCAAAGGGACCGGACCGGCTGAGCAGCAAATAGACGATCAGGCCAACGACAACCGGGGGCAGACCCATCAAGGCATTGAGGACAACGATGACGAGGCGGCGGCCGGGAAAATCATACAGCCCGACGATGGCGCCCAACGGCAGGCCGACGACCAGGGATAGAGCCAGGGCGGTCAGGTTGACCTTGAGCGATAGCAGGATGATCGCCAATAGGTCGCCATCCAAGGTGACGATAAGCTCAAGAGCGGCGGCGACAGCGGCAGCGAACTCGGGCATTGGTTCTCCGGACCGGCGATAGGCCTGTATTTATGGTCGGCGGGCCGATTTTTACAGGGCGTGGGGCGGGCGGCGCAAGGTCAGGACGAGAGACGCCGGGGGTTCGCGGGCTTGCCGCGACGGTGCCCGTGGGCCACTTTCAGGCCATGACAAACGACACCGAACCGATGACAGCCGGTCTGTTGCGGCCGGATCCGGAGGATCCACGGCTGACCCGGCGGATCGCTGGGATCGACCAAGAAGGGGCGCCAATCGAGGCGACCGTTGTGGTCGAGCGGCCCCTGACGCTGTTTCTCAACGGCCAGGAGATCGTCACGATGATGACGATTTGCGACTACCCGGACTATCTGGCGGTGGGATACCTGCTTAACCAGGGCATGTTGCGATCGGACGATCGGATCACGGGGATCGACTATGACGATGACCTGGAGGTGGTGGTCGTCCGCACCGAGCGAGCGACGAATTATGAGCGGAAGCTGCGCAAGAAAACGCTGACCAGCGGTTGTGCCCAAGGCACGGTGTTTGGCGATCTGATGGAGCGGTTCGAGACTGTCGAGTTGAACAAAAACGCCGTGTTGAGAGTCTCTTGGCTGAAGGCTCTGTCACGGAGCATCAATAACACGCCGAGCCTGTATCTGGCTGCCGGGGCAATTCATGGCTGTGTGTTGTGCCAGGGCGATCGACCCTTGGTCTATATGGAGGATGTCGGCCGACATAACGCGGTGGACAAAATCGCTGGCTATATGATGCGCCATGGGATCTCGGCGGCCGACAAGATCTTCTACACAACGGGACGGTTGACCTCCGAAATGGTCATCAAGACGGTGCAGATGGAGATTCCGATCCTGGTCTCGCGCTCCGGTTTTACGGCCTGGGGGGTTGAGCTTGCACAGCAAGTCGGGCTGACCTTGATCGGCCGTGCGAAAGGCAAACGATTCACCGTGTTGTCGGGTGCGGAGCGGGTGTCGTTCGATGACTGATAGCGCGGGTCGCGATTGCCGGGATCTGGTCGCCGGTGTCTTGCTGGCCGGTGGGCAGGCGCGCCGGATGGGTGGCGGCGACAAGTGTCTGCGTATGCTTGGCGGCAGAACCTTGCTCGCGCGTATCGTGGATCGGGTGCGGCCGCAGGTCAAAACGCTGATGCTCAACGCTAATGGTGACCCTTCGCGTTTCGCCGCTTATGGTTTGCCGGTCGAGCCGGATCGCTTCGGTGTTTCGGCGGGACCGCTGGCCGGCGTTTTGACGGGGATGGAATGGGCGGCGGTAGATGCGCCGGCCTGTCGATGGATCGCGACATTTCCGACCGATGCACCTTTTCTGCCGCTGGACTTGGTCGCGCGCATGCATAAGGAAGCCGTCGCCGGGGGCTTGAAACTGGCGCGGGGGTGTAGCGGCGGGCGGAGCCATCCGGTGGTCGGGCTCTGGCATTTGTCACTGCAGGCCGCTTTGCGTGAAGCCCTGGTCGAGGACGGCGTCCGCAAGGTCGATGTCTGGACAGCGCGCCATGGGATCGTCGACGTGGTCTATCCGAGCGAGCCGGTCGATCCGTTCTACAATACCAATAGACCAGAAGACTTAGAGACCGCTGGCAAACTGCTGGCTGACCACGCCTTTGACGATGCCGAGCCCGGTTGACTTCAGTAGTGAAATCAAATTTAATCGAGTGGTGCTGATGTCCGCACAGGGTATGCGACGCGACGGGGAGGCTACTGGTCGCGTCCAAATGGCCCAAGGGCAGGGAGGAGCGCAAGCGCGCGTTGCCCTACCGGGAGCGCAGTGAAATACGCCGGTTCGAACCGGCGAGGTGTTGCGCCGCAAGGGGTGACACGACGTTTTGAATAGGCCCGCACGGACCACGGCGTTCTCCGGGCCTATTCTATTTGCAGCGTCTGAAACCGCCGTTCAAGCCAGCGCTTCTGCTGCCACCTTCGCCGCGCAGAATTTGAACTCGGGGATCTTGCCGTAGGGATCGAGCTGCGGATTGGTGAGTAGATTAGCGGCAGCCTCGGCGTAGCAGAAGGGGATGAACACCATACCCTCGGGCACGTCGCGGTCGGCGCGGGCGGCGAGAGAGATGGCGCCGCGACGGGTCTCGACGCGCACAGGATCGCCAGGGGTCAGACCCATGCGCGACAATTCCCGCGGGTGCAAGCTGGCGACCGCCGCGGGCTCGAGCTCGTCAAGCAGTGTGGCGCGGCGGCTCATGGCGCCGGTGTGCCAATGTTCGAGTACGCGGCCGGTGGTGAGGATCATGGGATATTCGGCGTCCGGTACTTCGTCGGGCGGGAGAACGTCGGCAGGAACGAACTTGCCGCGCCGTGTCGGCGTCGGAAAGCCGTCGCCGAACATGATCTCGGTGCCGGGGGTGTTTTCGTCATCGCATGGATAGGTGACGGCGCCTTCGCGCTGGAGGCGCGGCCAGGTGATGCCGTGGATCGAGGGCATGGCCTGGCGCATCTCTTCATAGACCTCACTGATCTCAGTGTAGTGCCAGCCGAGGCCGATGCGCTGGGCGATGTCCTGAATGATCAGCCAGTCTTGGCGCGCTTCTCCCGGCGGGGTAAGGGCTTGCCGGGCGAGTTGAACCTGGCGGTTGGTATTGGTGAAGGTACCGGTTTTTTCCGGGAAGGCCGACGCCGGCAGGATGACGTCGGCATGGACGGCCGTCTCGGTGAGGAAAATTTCCTGGACCACGAGGTGGTCTAGCTTCGCGAGTGCCGCCCGAGCGTGTCTTTGATCGGGGTCCGACATGGCGGGGTTCTCACCCATGATATACATGCCGCGAACAGAACCGGCATGGATGGCGTGAACGATCTCCACGACCGTCAGCCCGGGCTCGGCGCTGAGGTCGGTGGCCTGCCATAGTTTGGTCATGCGGGCGCGGGCCGCGTCGTCGGTCACCGACTGATAGTCGGGAAAGACCATGGGTATCAGGCCGGCGTCGGACGCGCCTTGCACATTGTTCTGCCCACGCAAGGGGTGCAGGCCGGTACCCGGACGGCCGATATGTCCGGTCATCAAGGCAAGAGAGATCAGGGAGCGGGCATTGTCGGTGCCGTGGACGTGCTGGCTGATGCCCATGCCCCAGAAAATGATCGAGCGTTCGGAGCCCGCATAGAGCCGGGCGACGGCGCGCAGGGTGTCGGGCTCGATGCCGCATATCGGCGCCATCTCTTCGGGCGAGAAGTCGGCGACTTTGCTCTTTATGGCCTCGTAATTCTCGGTGTAGCCGGCAATGTACTGCCGGTCCGTCAAGTCTTCCTCGATGATCGTATGCATCAACGCATTCAGCAAAGCGACGTCGGTGCCGGCCTTGAACTGCAAGTTGTAGGCGGCGTGGCGTGACAATCCTTGTCTGCGGGGATCGATGACGATCAGCTTAGCGCCGCGTTTGGTGGCGTTCTTGATATAGGTGGCGGCGACCGGATGGTTCTCGGTCGGGCGGGCGCCAATGACGATAATGCAATCCGCCTCGGCGGCGGCGGTGAAGGGTGCGGTCACGGCGCCGGAGCCGATCGTCTCCATCAGGGCCGCGACGGAACTGGCGTGGCACAGGCGCGTGCAATGGTCGACATTGTTGGTGTGAAAACCGGTGCGGACCAGTTTCTGGAACAGATAGGCTTCCTCGTTGGAGCCCTTGGCGCTGCCGAAGCCGGCGAAGGCGTCGCCGCCATGGCGCTCGCGTATTTGGCGGAGCCCGGCGGCGGCGTGAGTGAGTGCTTCCTCCCAGGTGGCTTTGCGGAAATGAGTCCAGGGGTTGGCGGGATCGACTTCGTCGTCCCAGCGCTTACCGACACCGGTCTTGCGGATAAGGGGCGTGGTCAAGCGATGGGCGTGGTGGACATAGTCGAAACCGAAGCGTCCCTTCACACAGAGACGATTTTCGTTGGCGGGTCCGGCACGCCCTTCGACGCGGACGATGTGGTTGTCCTGCAGGTGGTAGGTGAGTTGGCAGCCGACACCACAGAATGGGCACAGGCTATCGACCGTGCTGTCGCCACGCAGCGCCAAACGGCCGGCTTCGTCGAGGACGTTGGCCGGCATGAGGGCACCGGTGGGACAAGCCTGGACGCATTCGCCACAGGCGACGCAAGTGCTGTCCCCCATGGGATCGTCGAAGTCGAAAACGATCTTGGCATCGGCGCCCCGCCCGGCCATGCCGATCACATCGTTGACCTGGACTTCACGACAAGCGCGGACACAGAGATTGCAGTGGATGCAGGCGTCGAGGTTGACCGCCATGGCGGGGTGGCTGACGTCCGGTGCCGGTCGTCCGTTGGCCGGAAAGCGGCTGGTCGTGACGCCGATCTCGTCTGCCCAGTGCCAAAATCTGGAATCCGGGTCATGGGCCTGCGCTCGATCGGGCTGGTCGGCGACGAGCAATTCCATAACGACCCGGCGCGCAGCGATTGCGCGATCGGCCTGGGTCTCGACCACCATATCCGGTTCCGGCCGGCGCAGGCATGACGCGGCCAGGGTGCGCTCGCCATCGATGTGGACCATACAGGCGCGACAGTTGCCGTCGGCCCGGTAACCCGGATCGGGCGTGTAGCACAGATGGGGGATGGTGGTGCCGCAGCGTTGGGCGACTTGCCAGATCGTTTCGTCCGGTGCGGCGGTGACGGTTTTGCCGTCCAAGGTAAAGCGGATGGCTGCGGTCATGGCTGTTTCGGGGCGCTGCTGTCCCGCCGCTCCTGAGATCTGCTGGTGATGTCTTGCGGGAAGTATCTGAAGACGGAGGCGAGGGGATTGGGCGCTGCCTGGCCGAGCCCGCAGATCGAGGCGTCGCGCATAGCCTCAGCCAGCTCCGCAAGCAACTGGGGATCCCACTCGGGGCGCGTCATCAGCTGAACCGCTTTTTCCGTGCCGACGCGGCAAGGCGTGCACTGACCGCAACTTTCATCTTCGAAGAACCGCATGAGGTTGAGCGCAACGTCGCACATGTTGTCCCGGTCAGATAGGACGATGATGGCGGCTGAGCCGATGAAGCAGCCATGCTCCTCCAAGGTGCCGAAATCGAGCGGGAGATCGGCGAGGTCCGCGGGCAATATGCCGCCGGAAGCGCCGCCAGGCAGATAGCCTTTGAGTTGGTGTCCCGGTGCCATGCCGCCGCAATACTCATTGATCAATTCGCGCAAAGTGATGCCGGCGGGCGCGAGTTTGACGCCGGGTTCGGCAACGCGGCCCGATACCGAGAAGGACCGCGGACCTTTGTGCCCCGGGCGGCCCTGGTCGGCAAACCAGGCGGCGCCGTTTTCGACGATGTCGCGGATCCAGGTGACGGTTTCGACGTTATGGACCAGGGTTGGCCGTCCGAACAGGCCGACTTGGGCAACATAAGGCGGCCGGTGGCGGGGCAAGCCGCGCTTGCCTTCAAGCGATTCCAGCATGGCGCTCTCCTCGCCGCAGATATAGGCGCCGGCGCCGCGACGGAGATGAATGGTCACGGGTCCGGTCAGTCCGGCATCGACAATCCGGCCAATCTCGGCGGTCAGTATTTGGCGTACGGCCGGATACTCGTCGCGCAGGTAAATGTAGACCGCGTCGGCCTCGACACCCCAGGCGGCGATCAGCATGCCTTCGAGAAAGCGGTGGGGTTGGCGTTCGAGATAGTGGCGATCCTTAAAGGTGCCGGGCTCTCCCTCATCGGCGTTGATCGCAAGCAAGCGCGGTTTGTCGGTGGCGCGCACGAAGCCCCATTTGCGGGCGGCGGGAAAACCGGCGCCGCCCAGCCCGCGCAAACCAGCCGCGTCAAGGATGGCGATGATTTCATCGACGGATCGTTCGCCCGCCCGGCAGGCGGCAAGCAGGCCGTAGCCGCCGCCGGTCCGATAGTCAGTCAGGCTTTCAAATGCCGGGATGACCGGCTGGGTATCGCCGCCGTTGACCGTGGCGGCAATGGTCTCGACGGTGGCGTGATCGATGTGCCGGTGGCCAACCTCGGCAGTGGGTGCGGTATGACAACGCCCCATGCAAGGCGCGCGGACGACACGGACGTCGTGACCGACCGCCGCCGGCAGATCGGCCAGCAAGGCCTGCGCTCCGGCCAACTCGCAGCTCAGGCTGTCGCAGACGCGGACGGTCAGCCGGGGCACCGGTGCGTCATCGTCGCGGCCAACGTCGAAATGGGCGTAGAAGGTTGCCACCTCATAGACCTCGGCGAGGGCCAGGCGCATGAGTTCGGCAAGGGCCGCAAGATGGCCTGGGCGCAAGCAGCCATACCGATCCTGAAGCAGATGAAGATGCTCAATCAGCTGGTCCCGGCCGCGGGACCGAGCGCCGATCAGAGCGGCGATTTCCGCGGTGGCCGACGGGTCAACTTGCCGGCCCTTGGTAAACGGCACCGCACGGCGGCGTCCGGCGCCGGGGTGGTGAAAGGCACGGGGTGTTTTTCGGTCTTGATTCATGGGCTTGAAATGTCGCCTTCTGTCACCATTCCGACCCTGAGTCGCGGTCTGGATCGGATAGGATTACCAGTGTGACCACCGTCGTATCGATAGTCTTTTTGCCGGCGTGCTCAAAATTGACGGTGACGCGAGAGTTTATGGCCGACTGGACTTGGCCGCGCCCCCAATCGGGACACGCGGGATGGCTGACGAGCATGCCTGGCGAAAACTCGCGAAGCATCGAAACCTCGATGGTTGAACACAGGAAGATGATATAGCATTGGCAACGGCGGCGGGCAAATTCTCTTGTTAATCAACAAGTTATGCTGAAAGAAAGGATAATAAATGAGCAGCACGAAACAAGGTATAAGCCTGCGGATCGTTGAGCTTCTGAGCTCACGGCTGTGCCACGATCTGATCAGCCCCGTCGGTGCCGTCAAAAGCGGGCTGGAGCTGTTGTCCGAGTTCTCGGATGACCCGGGTGGGGAGGCAATGGCACTGATCACCAGCAGCGCCGACAGCGCTTCGCGCAAATTGCAGTATTTTCGGATGGCCTTCGGCATGGCCGGTACGGCGCAGGCGATCCCACACAACGAAGCCGTGGACCTCTGCGAAGCGATGGTCGTCACTAAGCGAACGCGGCTTGATTGGCCCGATTCCGGCGCCGCGGCGACGGCCGACATCATGAAGATCACGCTCAATATGGTGGTGCTGGCCGCGGAGGCGCTGGCGCGTGGAGGCGACATCCGCGTTCGCCTCGGGGCGCGCGGTGACGAGCCTCAAGTCGAGATCCTCGCGGCCTCGGCCGAAGCCAAATTCTCCGACGAAATCCGGGCGGCGGCGCTCGGCACCGCCGCCGAAGACGACCTGACGCCGCGCACGGTGCAGGCCTATCTCACCCATTTGCTGGTCGCGCGTGAGGGTGCCGAGCTGGCAATCGACGTGCGGCCTGGCGAAGGGGTTCAATTTACCATGCAACGGGTTGCCACGGCTGCCTGATTGCGGGGCGGTGGCCGTCGTATCCGGCGGATTTTACAGTTTTTTCACCAGTCTCTGCGATTTTGACGGTTCTCAGCGCGAGAAGCGCCCGCGAGCCGCTCGTATCGGCTTGCCACAATGGTTTACGAGGCCGTCGCATGGATGATCTGCTAGCCGAATTTCTTACCGAGACCAACGAGAGCATGGATGTTCTCGATGTGGAGCTGGTCAAACTGGAGCAGAATCCGAACGATCCAGAGCTGCTTGGCAATATTTTTCGGCTTGTGCATACGGTTAAGGGAACGTGCGGTTTCCTCGGACTTCCGCGGTTGGAGGCCGTTGCACATGCGTCGGAGAATGTGCTGGGCCGGGTCCGCGAGGGGTTGCTCGAGGTCAGTCCATACGCGATCAGCCTGGTGTTGCAGTCGCTGGACCAGATCAAGTCGATCTGTGGCGAACTCGAGCAGACCGAGCAGGAGCCCGCTGGCGACGATTCGGAACTGATAGCCGAGCTCAACGTACTTGCCGAAGGTGGAGCCGGGGCAGCGGCCGCGCCAGTTGAGGCGGCAGCCGATCCAGTCGAGGCCGAACCCGACGCGGCGATGGCCGACTCGGGGGATGACGTCAGCGGAAACGGCGCGATCGATGATGGCGGCGGCTTTCCCGTCGCGGCGGAGTTGCTGGCAGAGTATGAAGAGGCGACAGGCGGCCAGCCGAACGGGGCCGCAGTACCGGCGCCGGAACAGGCCGCGCCCGAGCCGGCTGCGCCCGAGCCGGCCGTTGGTGGGGTACCAGGCAGTTTGTTCGAGCGACTCGGCGGACAGGCAGCCATCGATGCGGTGCTCGGCCTGTTGCATGAGAAAATCCTGGCCGACGCGAGCTTGGCGCCGCTGTTCGAAGGGATCGAATTGGACCAGTTCAAGTTGCAGCATTCGATTTTCTTCGCACAAGTTTTTGGCGGCGAGGCGAATTACGATGGTCCCGATTTGGCGACGATCCATGCCGGCTTGGCCGCCAAGGGAATGACTGAAGCCCATTTCGACGCCGTTGCGGGCTATCTGAAAGCCAGCCTGGAAGGACTTGGGGTCGCCGAGGCGATCGTTGGCGAAGTTCTGGCGATCGTGGGATCGACGCGCGACGAAGTGCTGAAAGAGGTCGAGCCGCAGGCGGCCGTTGCGAAGAAGCCGGGCAAGCCGAAGGCTGCCCCCGTGGAAGCCGGGCCGGCAAAGGAAAAGAGTGTCTCGGCGCAGTCGATCCGAGTGAACGTCGACGTGCTGGAAAACCTGATGACAATGGTTTCCGAGTTGGTGCTGACACGCAACCAGCTCATGCAGATCCAGCGCGCGCATGAAAACAGCGATGATTTCGCCGCGCCCCTGCAGACGCTGAACCATATCGTGTCCGAGCTGCAGGAAGGCGTGATGCAGACGCGGATGCAGCCGATCGGCAACGCCTGGTCGAAGCTGCCGCGCATCATACGCGATCTCTCGCTCGAGCTTGGCAAGAAGATCGACCTGCAGATGCTGGGTCAGGAAACTGAGCTGGATCGGCAGGTCCTCGAGCTTATTCGCGACCCTTTGACCCATATGGTTCGTAATTCGGCCGATCATGCCATCGAAGACCCGCCCGAGCGCCGGGCTGCCGGCAAGCCGGAGACCGGCGTTGTCACCTTGAATGCCTTTCACGAGGGCGGCCATATCATCATTCAAGTAAAAGACGACGGCCGCGGCCTGGCGGTGGAGAAGATCAAAGACAAGATCCTGGCCAATGAGTTGGCTTCGGAGGCCGAGCTCGAAGGCCTCTCCGATAGCCAAATTCAGCAGTTCATCTTTAAGGCCGGTTTCTCGACGGCTGCGAAAGTTACGAGCGTCTCCGGGCGCGGCGTCGGCATGGATGTGGTGCGGACGAATATCGAGAAGATCGGCGGGACCATTGAACTGAAATCGGTGGAAGGCAAGGGAACGGCCTTTACCATCAAGATACCGCTGACCCTGGCGATCGTTTCGGCCCTTATCGTCGAATGTGCGGGCGATCGGTTCGCTATTCCGCAGATCAGCGTGCTTGAGTTGGTACGCTCTTCGCACCAGTCGGAAACCCGCATCGAGATGGTGAAGGACGCGCCGGTGTTGCGCTTGCGTGAGCGATTGCTGCCGCTGGTGTCGTTGCGCGAGATGCTGCGATTGGAAGGTGTGTCCGTTGCGCCTCAAGAGGCGACTGACGAGACCGACGAGAGCGGCACCGACGAGAGCGGCACCAACGAGAGCGGGGCCAATGAAGGCGGGGTCGTGGAGGCCGTCTCCGATGACTCCTTTATTGTCGTAACGCAGGTCGGGGCGCACAGTTTCGGTATCATTGTGGACCGGGTATTCGATACGGAAGAGATTGTCGTCAAGCCCGTCGCTCCAATGCTGCGTGATATTCAGCTGTTCTCCGGCAATACGATCCTCGGCGACGGCAGCGTCATCATGATCCTCGACCCGAATGGTATCGCAGCAGGAAACGGCGAAATGTCGCTCTCGGAGTCGGCTTTGGAGGAACAGAAGTCGGTACAGTCGGCCGATGCGCAGGAGCGGGTGGCGATGCTTATCTTCCGCGCCGCAGGGGAGTCGC
This sequence comes from Alphaproteobacteria bacterium, assembly GCA_021774445.1. Classification (GTDB taxonomy): domain Bacteria; phylum Pseudomonadota; class Alphaproteobacteria; order UBA6615; family UBA6615; genus SZUA-147. The sequence goes on along the minus strand of JAJFJA010000010.1, from coordinate 4,563 downwards.
CGAAGGCCGTGCCGCTAGCGCTCATCGCTCGTTTGGAGGAGTTCGAGATCGAGACTATCGAACACGCCAACACACGGGCGATGGTGCAATATCGCGGACAATTGATGCCGCTGGTATTCTTCGATGAATCCCAGTCTTTGCGGGAGAGCGGTCGACAGCCGGTGTTGGTCTTCACCGACAATGACCGGGCCATGGGGCTCGTCGTCGACGAGATCGTGGACATTATCGAAATCGAACTCGCGATCAATATCTCCAGCGAGCGGGTGGGTACGGTTGGCAGTGCCATCATCGCCAACAAGGCGACAGATGTGATCGACGCCGGGTACTACCTGACGAAGGCGTTCCCGGATTGGTTCAAGAACCACGGTAATGAAGCGTTTGGCGATTCGTCGGATCGGCGGGTCCTACTGGTGGACGATAGTGCCTTTTTCCGCAATATGATCACGCCCTTGCTGCAGGTCGCCGGTTATGACGTGACGACGGCGGACTCGGCCACCCAGGCCCTGGAGATGTGCGAGGCCGGCGCGACCTTCGATATCATCATATCGGACATCGAGATGCCGGGCATGTCAGGGTTTGAATTCGCCGAGAAGATTCGGTCGGAAGGCGCATGGAAAGAAGTGCCGGTTGTGGCGCTCTCCTCCCATACGGCGCCGAAAGACCTGGATCGTGGACGTGAGGTGGGCTTCACCGATTATGTTGGGAAGTTCGATCGCGACGCCTTGCTGCAGTCAATTTCCGAAACACTAGCGTTAGGTCGAGGTGCCGCATGACTACCGAACTCGAGACCGAGGTCGAGCCCGGCAAAGCTGCTCATGCCAACGGGTCGGAAGATTTCGTCACGATGACGATCTCAGGTCAGCTGTTTGGGATCCCGGTCTTGTCCGTTCAGGACGTGCTAGGGCCACAAAAGATAACCCGAATTCCCCTGGCACCACCCGAGGTCGCAGGTGCGCTAAATCTGCGCGGCCGGATTGTGACGGCGATCGACGTGCGGAGCCGGTTGGGGCTGGCACCGGGCAATGACAGCGCCAACAATATGAGCGTGGTCGTTGATGTGGACGGGGAACTCTACAGTCTGATGGTGGATGCCGTCGGCGAGGTTCTGAGTATGCCGGCAGACGCTTACCAACCGAACCCGCCGACACTGGACACCGCTTGGCGCGATGTTTCTGCGGGGATATTTCAGTTGGACGGGCAATTGCTCGTCGTGCTCGATGTCAACCGATTGTTGGCCAGCACCGAAAGGACTGCGGCGTAAATTGAGGCCATTTTGCCTCATGTTACGCCTTAGCGGAGAGACATCATGAAGACGTGCCTTGTCGTCGACGATTCACGGGTTATTCGCATGGTTGCCCGGAAAATTCTTGAGGAGCTCGATTTCTCGGTATGTGAAGCCGCCGACGGTCAAAAGGCGGTCGACTCGTGCCAAGAAAACATGCCGGACGCAGTCTTGCTTGATTGGAATATGCCGATTATGAGCGGCATCGATTTCTTGCGCGCGTTGCGCAAGATGGATGGCGGCGATGCGCCGGTTGTCGTTTTTTGCACCACTGAGAACGACATCAATCATATCCGCGAAGCTATCGCGACCGGGGCGAATGAATACATCATGAAGCCCTTTGATAGCGAGATCATACAGAGCAAATTTTCGCAGGTAGGCCTTTTGTAATGAATGCAGCGTTCGCGCAGCCAACACCCACTAGTCAGAAGGCGACGAGCGGGCAGTGCCGCGTCATGGTCGTTGAAGACTCCGCGGTTATTCGCGGTCAAATCGTGCGTGCATTGGACGCCGACCCGGCCATCGAAGTCGTCGCTTCCGCGCGCAATGGCGAGATCGCCGTCGCGGAAATAGCCAAGACCGAGATTGACGTGGTCGTACTCGACATCGAGATGCCGGTAATGGACGGCATGACGGCCCTGCCGCTGCTCTTGCGTGCGAGACCGGGAGTTAAGGTCGTTATGGCATCTACGCTAACACGCGTGAATGCCCAAGTAAGCCTGCAGGCGCTGTCCAAAGGTGCGTCGGACTATATCGCAAAACCGACTTCATCCGGTGCGCTGATCAGCGCCAACGACTTCAAAAGAGAGCTTGTCGAGAAAGTCAAAGCCCTGGCGGGGAACACCAAGCGCCGAGGGCGACAGGCGGCGGCCGTGCCGGAGGCGGGCAAACGGTCGCTCTATCAGAAACCGGTGACCCTACGGGCGCCGGGAAGATCGCGACCGGACATCTTGGCGATCGGCAGTTCGACCGGTGGCCCGCAGGCATTGCTGAAACTGCTCGGCACACTCAAGACGTCGGTCAAGATTCCGATCATGATCACGCAGCATATGCCGGCGACATTCACCACGATCCTCGCTGAGCATATTTCACGCGCGAGTGGGTTGTTGGCGGCAGAGGGTGTGGATGGAGAGACCGTTGAGAGCGGTCGCGTTTATGTTGCGCCGGGTGATTTCCACATGCGCGTCGAACAAAAGGGTGCGAACCGTGTGATCCGGCTGGGCCAGGAAGAAAAAGAGAATTTCTGCCGGCCGGCTGTTGACCCGATGCTACGCAGCATCGTTGCCGTCTATGGCGCAAACACGCTCGCCGTTATCCTTACCGGAATGGGGCATGATGGGCGGGATGGTTGCGCTGAAGTCGTCAAGCGTGGCGGGACCGTGGTGGCTCAAGACGAGCAATCAAGCGTGGTTTGGGGAATGCCGGGTGCCGTTGCGACGACCGGCTTGTGTAGCGCCGTGCTCCCGCTGGACGACCTGGCGCCTCATGTGAGCAAAATCTTGCAAGGTAACGTGCGATGACGCCCGAAAATTACCGGCATATCTGCGATCTCGTGAAACGAGAATCGGGATTGGTGCTCTCCGAAGACAAGGGCTATTTGCTCGAATCTCGGCTGATGCCCGTAGCGCGGAAATGGCAACTTGCCGATCTCGATGCCGTTGCCGCGGCCTTGCGCAAGGACCAGAACGGGGGGATGACGCGTGACGTGGTCGATGCAATGACCACAAACGAGTCGTTTTTCTTTCGTGACAATAAGCCGTTCGATCAGTTTCGGGATGTCGTGCTGCCGAAACTATTGGAGTTGAGCGCGGGGAAGCGTCAAATCCGGATCTGGAGCGCCGCTTGCTCGAACGGTCAAGAGCCATACTCTCTGGCGATGATCTTGAAAGAAGCCGGGGCGAAGCTGGCCGGCTGGAAGATTGACATCATCGCGACGGATTTGTCGCGTGAGGTGTTGGCGAGAGCGAAATCCGGCCTCTACAGTCAATTTGAAGTGCAGCGCGGCTTGCCGGTTACTCTGCTGGTCAAGTATTTCAAGCAGGAAGGCGAGCGCTGGCAGATCGACGCGTCGATCAGGTCGATGGTCCAATTCAAGGAATTCAATCTGTTACAGCCGCCGCGCGGGTTCGGCGTGTTCGACGTGGTCTTTTGCCGGAACGTTCTGATCTATTTCGAGGCGCAGATGAAGGCGCAGATTCTTGGCAATGTCGCCGACGTTCTGGCCCCGCACGGGGTGCTCTATTTAGGTGGGGCAGAGACCGTTATCGGCGTTTCCGATCGGTTTGCGCCGATGCCGAATAACCGCGGTGTTTACGAGCTAAATCGCCAGCCGGTGAAGGCTGTTGCCGTAGGTTAGCGCGCGGGGAAAGGGCCCGGCGTCTGTTCGACGACGGGCCGTAGGGATAAAGTGTCGTAGAGCAACCGCCCGACTACGGGTTCTCGAACATGCCGGCGACGTGACCGTCGCGGATTATCCGGAATACGCTTTCGCGGTCGAGCCGGACGGATAATTGGTCACCTTGATCATTCTCCAGGTCAATCACAATATGGCTGCGATTGGCGCTGACCGTGAAGCGATCACTCAACACCGATTTGCGGAACCCATCCACAGCGACAGAGAATTTAGTTTCCATTCGGCCCTCAATGACCTCGAAGGGTGCGCCGGGATTGGGACGTATCGTATGTTGCAGGGGTTTGGTCAAACTAGACGAGTCCTCTGGCAAACGTAGACGCAATTAGGAGTGAGGGCCCGCCCAATTGACCGCTTGCCCGATTCGGACGGCTGTCAAGCCGCAGCGATGGTGGCGCTGTCGCCCGTTGGGGTCAGTTCCTTGGCCCCGGTTTTTGGCGCGACCTGGGCGTTTTCGGGGGCGTTGCGAAGGACGTAACCACGACCCCAAACGGTCTCGATATAATTGAGGCCGTCCGGCGAGGCATTGGCGAGCTTCTTGCGCAGCTTGCAGACGAAAACGTCGATGATCTTGAGTTCGGGCTCGTCCATGCCGCCGTAGAGATGGTTGAGAAACATCTCCTTGGTCAGGGTGGTGCCCTTGCGCAAAGACAGCAGCTCGAGGATGCCATACTCCTTGCCGGTGAGATGAACCGGGGTGCCGGCGACCTCAACGGTGCGGGCATCGAGATTCACGGTCAGCTTGTCGGTGCGGATGATGGAATCGGAGTGACCCTTGGAACGGCGGACGATGGCCTGGACCCGGGCGATGAGCTCGCGCTTGTCAAAAGGCTTGGTGAGATAATCGTCGGCGCCGATGCCCAGCCCCTTG
>JAJFJA010000081.1 GCA_021774445.1 Alphaproteobacteria bacterium | reverse complement strand
TCCAGCGTCATGGTGAAGTTCTGCGGGTCGACGGCGCGGACCTTGTTGAGGCGGCCAAGATTGAGCAGGACCTCGCCATTGGTCACAGAGGCGCCGGTCAGGCCGGTATTGCCGCCCTGAGGCACGATGGCCACGTCGGCGGCGGCGCAGAGACGGACGATGTTCGCGACTTCGCTGGTGCTGGCCGGGCGGAGCACGACCGGTGAAGCGCCGCTGTAGTTGCCGCGCCGTTCCTCGACATAGGGCGCCATGTCGTTGGCGTCGGTGATCACCCCCGACGGGCCGACGATGGCGGCCAGCCGATCGATAAAGCCGCTAGGCAGCGGCGGACACGGATCCTGTGGCACAAGGGTCATGGCGCAGATTTAGCCCAGGGCGGGGTGAGCGGCAAGCGGTGGGGCGCGACTAAGGCCTTCGGTCCCTATCGCGGCGGCGCCATCCGGCTGTGGCGCGGCGAACGTTTCGATGCGGCCACCGGCGAGGTCAAGCCCGGCCCCGCGCTCGCCCGCGCGTCGGCCGGCTCGGAAGTGGTCATTACCGAGGGCATCGAGGACGGTTTGAGCGTCGCCCTGGCGGCGCCCGAGCGCCGGGTCTTGGCGGCGATCAGCGTCGGCAACATGGGCCAAGTCGCCCTGCCGCCGGCGATCACCTCGGTGCTGCTGTGCGCCGACAACGATGCGGCCGACAGCGCCAGCGCCGCGGCGCTCGACAAGGCGATCAGCCAACACCTGGCCGCCGGCCGCGACGTGCGCCTGGTGCGCTCGCCGGTCGGCAAGGACCTTAACGATGCGATCCGGGGGGCGGCGTGAGGTTAGCGATAGCGAACGCAGACTTCCAGGATCGGCGGATCGTCGAGGGGGACGTCTTTTGGTTGGGGAGCGATGGCCCGCCGAGACACACAGCCGTCGGAGTACTGAGCTCGATCGATCCCAATTGCATTTTCCAAACGTGCCCAGGTGAGGTCGGTATTTGCAAAATAGGCGCCGCTGAGGTCGGCGCCGCTGAGGTCGGCGTGTTTGAGATTTGCCTCGCTGAGGATCGCTCCTCCGAGGTCGGCGCCGATGAGGAAGGCTCCCTCAAGGTTGGCGCTGCCCAAGTCGGCTATCTCGAAACTGGCATTGCTCAGGTCTGTAAAGCTCAGATCGGCGTCGCGCAGGTCCACTCCGCGGAGATTAGCACCGCTAAGGTCGGCGCCGCGAAGGTCCGCATTTCTAAGGTCAGCGCCGATGAAGGAACCGAAACTAGCGCCCCCGTGGGTGAGTTCCAAACCCAATACGCCTACAAAATGAGTGTCACTAAGGTCCGACTCTGCGAGGTCAGCGCGTCTCAGGTCGGCGCCTCCGAGGTCGGCCCCGCTGAGATCAGCGCCGCGGAGGTCAACGCCACTGAGGTTTGCAAAGGAAAGATCGGCACCGCCCAGCGCAGCGAGCCTGAGTTGACGGTTGCTGAGGTCGGCTCCCGCCAACAGGCCGTGATTGGCCAAGAGGCGGATTGCAGCCCTTTGGCCTATATCGCCGGTCACACTCTCTCGGTCGGCCGAGCCGATATTTTGCCAAGCCAAGCTTATGAGCGTTTGCTCATTGACGAGCAGGGTCTGCTCTCTCAGGGCTCGCTCTGCGCGGAACTCGATAACCGCCAGCACGAACGCGGACGCGCCGATGGCCTCCGCGGTGCGCAGGATGGGGTTGCGGCGGAACCATGCTTTGAAGCGCCGCCAGCGCCATTGCCGGGCCAGGATTGCGGTCGCGCCGCCGGGCTCGAACACGCCGGCGAAGGCGTAGAAGTAACCGATCCCGAACAGGATCAATCCGCTGGCGATGAACCACGGGCTGCTGAGATCTGGCGGTAGGTCAAGCATGGCGTTCCATCAGCGATAGCGCTCGCAGACTTCCAGGATCGGCGGATCGTCGAGGTGGACGTTCTGCGGCTGACTTCCACCCGGCCGAATGCAAGCTACGGCGTATTGATCCCGTGCAATTGTGCGCACGCCCTCGAAGTTTGCGGCGCTGAGGTCTGCTCCCGTGAGATTGGCGCCCGTGAGAGTCGCGCGGGTCAAGTCGGCGCCCCGAATATTTGCGCCGGTCAGGTCGGCGCCTGTGAGATCCGCCTCAAGAAACTCCGCGACCCGGAGATCAGCCCCGCTCAGGTCTGTCGGATGTGCGAGAGTAGCGGCCGTTTGGTCCAGGTTCTGGTCGGTCAACTCACGTTCGAAGGCACTATCGAAGGCACTATCGAAGCCGCTCAGGATCAGGCTTTGGTCGACGCTAAGATCGGCGTCGAAAAATATGGCGCCAGCAAGCTCCGCATCCCTGAAAATAGCCCCCTTCAGGACGGAATTGTTGAGATCAGTGCGGATGAGTTTCGCATTCCGAAAGTCTGCATTTGCGAGCCAACGGTCACTCAAATCCGCGCCGGCCAACAGTCCACGATCGGCAAGCAGCCGGATCGCAGCGAGTTGGCCGATATCGCCAGAAACGTGGAACGCATCCGCAACGCGGATCGCCTGCCAGGCGAGGCTAATCAGTGTTTGCTCTCGCACTTCATGGTCTGCTCTGAGCTGAAAGAGAGCAATAAAGAGACTGACTATCACCGCAGCCACACTGAACGTCTGCAACACTCTTACGATCGGATTCTTGCGAAACCATTTCACGAATACCTCAGGTCGCCACCAGGCCCAAAACGCCTTCAGCGGCCGCGTCAGATTGTCCATCGCGCTTCCCCCAAGCTGGCTGCGCAGACTAGCAGGCGCACACCTTTTAGCGCTACGCAGAAGCGCGTGGCATGACCGACCCCGGCGGCGAGAACATCGTGCGCATGGCCCTGGATAAGGCTGAGCAAGTGGCCCGGCCGCCGGATGAGCCGCCGGCGGACTCGGGCGGCGGCGGCCTGGGGGGTGAACGGCGTTCGTTTCTCGGGCGCGGCGATCTGCCCCACACCTGCCCGGTGGAGCCGCTGGGCGTGTTCGGCGAGATGTTCTGGTACATCGATGCCCTGCGCCAGCTTCGCGGGCTGAAGGCCAAGGAGCATTCCAAGCTCATTCTGACCGGCTTGTTCGGCACCCATCTGGCGCTGCTCTACGACGCCTGGCCGCGGGTCAACAAGGAAGGCAAAACGGTCGGCTGGCGCGCCGAGGCGGTCGCCGAGGCGCTGATGGTCGCGTGCTCGCGGCGCGGTGTTTGGGATGTTTGGGGGCGGGTGCGCGGCTCCGGTGCCTGGAAGGATGCCGAGGGCGGGCTGGTGTTTCACTGCGGCGACGTGATCATTTCCGCCGCCGCGCACCATCATGTCGGCCGGCCGCGCCCGCAAGTCGATGCCCAGCTCCTGCTCGGCTGGGTCTGCGCCGGCCTACTCGGCGGGGCGTTGGACTGGCGGCCGCTGGTCTGGATCACCGGCGACAAGGCGACCGGCAAGTCGACCCTGCACCAGGTCCTGCACGCGGTGTTCGGCGACGACGGCATCCTGTCGGTGTCGGACGTGTCGGCCGCCGGCATTTGGCAAAAGCTCGGCCACTCGACCCTGCCGGTGGCGATCGACGAGCTCGAAGCCGAAGAAGACAACCGCAAAGCCCAGAATGTCATCAAGCTGGCGCGCCAGGCCGCCTCGGGCGGGGTGATCCTGCGCGGCGGCGCCGACCATGCCGCCACCGAGTTCAAGGCGCGGTCGTGCTTTCTGTTCAGCTCCATCCTGGTGTGAGGAGGCCAATCCAGGTGTTTGCCGTCCTTTCTGGATCGCCACGGCCGCTTTGCGGCCTTGCGATGACAAAGAAGGATTTTGTCAACAGCCTTCCAAACGCCCTCCAGCCTCAATCCTCCCCTGCCGCCGCGCGGGTTAGGCGGTCGTTGATGGCGGTGCCGAGGGTGTGTTTGGGGATGGGCATGACGGCGATGGTACGGTGGCCATGGCTATCCAAGGTGCGGAGCATGGTGAAGAGGTTGGCGGCGGCTTCTTGCAGGTCGCCGGTGGGGCTGAGGTTGAGGGTTTGGGCGGCACCGGTGGGGGCGGTGGGGCCGAAGGCGAGCAGGGCTTCGTCGGCGGCGACCGTTGTCGCGTCGAGACGCAGCGGGGTTGTCGGGGCGTAGTGGCGGCGGAGCATGCCGGGGGATTTGGGCTGGTCCGTGTGGCCCTGGCTGGCGGCGATGTCGGTGCCGAGGGCGGCGGCGATGTCTTCGCCGGGCAGGCCGCCGGGGCGCAGGATGGTGGCCTGCGGCGCGGTGAGGTCGAGCACCGTGGATTCGAGACCGATGGCGCAGGGGCCACCGTCCAGCACCATGGCGATGTGGTCGGCGAGTCCGGCGATCACATGCTCGGCTTGGGTCGGGCTGATGGCGCCCGATGGGTTGGCGCTGGGGGCCGCGAGGGGCAGCTTGGCGGCGTTCAGCAGAGCTTGGGCGATGGGGTGTTGCGGGACGCGTATCGCCACCGTGTCGAGACCGGCGCTGACAAGGTGGGACAAGCCGCCGTCCGACCGCCGCGGTAGAACGAGGGTCAACGGGCCAGGCCAGAAACGGGCGGCGAGTGTGTTGGCACGGTCGTCGAAGGCGGCGAATTGGGTGGCGGCCCCGGTGTCGTGAACATGGACGATGAGGGGATTGAAGCTGGGCCGGCCCTTGGCGGCGAAGATGGCGGCGACGGCGCGGCCGTTGGTGGCGTCACCGCCGAGGCCGTAGACGGTCTCGGTCGGGAAGGCGACCAACTTACCGGCCCGCAGCGCGGCGGCGGCGGCGGCGAGGGCATCCGGGGTCGGCGTTCTGACGCGGCCGCGATGGTCGGCCATGGCGCCTACTCGGGCGCGGCGTTCGATGGCGCCGGGTCTTCGGGCGCCGGGTCTTGGGGGCGCCGGGTATGGGGCCGCGGGGCATGGCGGGCATAGGCGATGAAACCAGGATTGCGAAATCCGGGCTTGCCGTAGGCCAGGGTGGTGCCGTCGAGGGTCACCACGTCGCCGCCGATGCTGCGCAGGATGGCGTGGCCGGCCGCGGTGTCCCATTCACTGGTGGGGCCAAGCCGGGGATAGAAATCAGCTTTCCCGGCCGCCAGGATGCCGAATTTCAAGGCGCTGCTGCAGCGGATCAAATTGCGCAACGGGTAGCTCGCCAAGAGCGCCGCGGTCTTGCCGCCGCCGCTGTAGAAGCGGCTGACAGTGGCGTCATAACCGTCGCTGGCCGGCTCGCGACCGGCGATGGGAACGTTGGCCGCGCCGGCGGCGCTGTGGGTTGCGGTGCCCGGGCCGGCAGCGGCGTAGGTGACGTTCTCGACCGGACCATGAATGATCCCGAGGGCCGGTTTGCCGGCGACGATCAGGCCGATATTGACGCTGAACTCATCCTCCCGGGCGATATAGGCCCGGGTACCGTCGATAGGGTCGACGAGCCAAAAGGTGTCGCCGGTGAGAGACGGCGCGGTCCCGGCGTCGACGCTCTCCTCGCCGATCACGGGGATCTCCGGGGTCAGGGCGGCGAGGCCGCGCAGAATGATGTCCTCGGCCAGGCGGTCGGCGACCGTCACCGGGGTGCCGTCAGCCTTTTTCTCAGCCTCGATCGGTTCGGCGTAGACGGTCATTATTGCGCGTCCGGCCTCCCGCGCTATCTCCGACAGGCGGGGCAGAAGGGTGTCGAGTTCCGTCACGCTGCCTGCTGGGGATGCAAGAGATCCCAGATGACCTGTGGCGTGGCCGGCATGTCGACATCGACCAAACCCAAGCGTGGCTGCAAGGCATCGACAATGGCGTTGATGATCGCCGGCGGGGCGCCGATGGCGCCGGCCTCGCCCGAGCCCTTGATGCCGAGGGGGTTGGTCTTGCAGCGAACATTGCGGGTGGAGAAGGTGAACAGGGGGAAATCGTCGGCCCGCGGCATGGTGTAATCCATGTAGGAGCCGGTCAGGAGCTGGCCGTCGTCGTCATAGACCGTATGTTCATGCAGGGCTTGGCCGACACCTTGGACAATACCGCCATGCACCTGACCCTCCAGCAGCAGCGGATTGACGACGTCGCCGAAGTCATCGACGACACTGTATCGGGTGATCTCGACGACCCCGGTTTCGGGGTCGATCTCGACCTCGCAGACATGGCAGCCATTGGGATAGGTCGAGGCGTCGGGGACGTTCTTGTACTGCTCGTCGAGGCCGGGCGTGACGCCGTCCGGCAGGTTGGCCGGATCCTTCGACGCTTGGGCCACCTCGAACAGGGACATGCGGCGGTCGGTGCCGGCGACGGTGAAAGTGGCGTCGGCATATTCGATGTCCGCCGCAGCCGTCTCCATCACGTGCGCGGCAATTTGACGGCCTTTGTCGATAATCGCTTGACCGACCTTGTCGACCGCGACGCCGCCATTGGTTACCGAGCGCGATCCGCCGGTGAAGCCGGGGGGCGTCAGATCGCTGTCGCCTTGGGCGACAATGATGGCGTCGGCGTCGAGGCCGAGGCGGCCCGACAAGATCTGCTTGTAGGACGTCTCGTGGCCCTGGCCGTTGGTCTGGGTGCCGATATAGATCGAAAGCTGGTCTTGGTTGTCGGCGAATTTGATGTTGGCTTGCTCGGGCGGGCCGCCACCGCAGGTTTCGACATAGGTGGACATGCCGATGCCGAGCAGCTTGCCGCGGCGCTCGGCGGCCTCGCGGCGGGCCGCGAAGCCGTTCCAGTCGGCCTGCTGCATGCCGCGTTCCATGATGGCGGCAAACTCGCCGCTGTCATAGGTCTCGTCCATGGGCGTTTGGTAGGGCAGGTCCTCGGTTGGGATGAAGTTGCGGCGGCGTATCTCATCCGGCGTTAGCCCGAGTTCGCGGGCGGCCTTGTCGACCACACGCTCAATGACATAGATGGCCTCCGGCCGGCCGGCGCCGCGATAGGCGTCGGTAGGCACGGTATTGGTCATGACCCCAAGGACGTTGACGTAGATCGCCGGCGTCTTATACAGGCCGGCAAGCATGCTGGTGCCGGCCACCGTGGGGATCATCGGTCCCATGTTGGAGAGATAGCCGCCAAGATTGGCGTAAGTGGTCGCCCGCAAGCCCAGGAAGTGCCCTTGCGAATCCATGGCGAGTTCGGCTTTGGTGACGTTGTCGCGCCCTTGCACGTCGGACATGAACGCCTCGCCGCGGTCGGAAATCCACTTTACCGGGCGGCCAATGCGGCGGGCGGCCCACATCACCAGCGGCTGTTCGGGATACGCGAAAATCTTCATGCCGAAGCCGCCGCCGACATCGCCGGTGACGACGCGGATCTTCCCCTTGTCGACCTTGAAAATCGCGTCGGCAAGTACGTTCAGCAGGAAGTGTGGGCCCTGGCTGGAGGTGTAGAGGGTCATGCGGTCGGTGGCGGCATCGTAGTCGGCCAAGGCGCCGCGGGCTTCCATTGAGTTGACCACGATACGGTTGTTGACCAGGGTGACCTCGGTGACGCGGTCGGCCGTGTTGAAGGCGGCGTCGGTGGCTTCCTTGTCGCCACGTCCCCAATCAAAACAGATGTTGTTGGGCGCGGTATCCCAGACCTGCGGGGCACCGGGCCTGCTGGCCTCGACGGTGTCGGTGGCGGCCGGCAGCTGATCGTAATCGACTTCAATCAGCTCCGCTGCGTCGCGTGCCTGATCGCGCGTCTCGGCAACCACCAGGGCTAGGCAGTCACCAACATGGCGGGCGACATTTTCGGTCAACAGCTCGCGCACCGTGTCGGCGCGCTGGCTGCCGTCACGATTCTCAACCGGCGCCATACAAGGGATCGGACCGAGACCATCAGCCCTGACATCGGCATTGGTCAATATGGTGATAACACCCGGCGCGGCCTTGGCCGCCGCCGTGTCGGTGATGGTAAAACGGGCATGGGCGTAGGGTGAACGCAAGATAACGGCGTGGGCCTGGTTGGGCAGGGACATGTCGTCGGTGTACCGACCTCGGCCGGTAAGTAGTCGCTGATCTTCCGTACGCTTGACAGCCTGACCGACACCAAATTTGGGCATGATGCGTCCTTATTCATCCGGGATTGGAGGAGCTGGCGTGATGATAGGTGAGCCGGCCTTGCGGCTCCAAATGATTTCGTTGGCGTTTCGCTGACCCCTGAAATGCGCTCAAAGGGCACCGCGGTCAAGGGCGAGTTCGGCCGGAACCGATGATGCTGGACGCGACTAACGGCGGCGGCGGTAGATCGGCACGGCAGCAGGCAGACGCGCGGTGTTGTGCATGTTGACGGCGACAGCGATCATGGCCGCGATGCAGACCGCCAAGGCGGCGGTAAAAAGAAACAAATAGGGCGACGTCGCCGACGTGATGGGGATGCCGGAAAACGCCCCCATCCCGACCAGAACGAACACCGGATAGTCATAACCGGCGTGGAGGGCAATCGGCGCGGCTAACATGAGCGCGGCATAGCGTCCGCGGTGGTGTGGATTTGCGACTGCCCGGGAGGCGAAATAACCCATCACCAGCCCCGCCGCCGCGTGCATCGGCAAGGCCGTGAAACTGCGCGCCAGGGCGGTCGCGGCCCAGTCCGGAGCGTCGACGACATAAAGCACATTCTCAATCGCCGCAAAGCCCAATGAGACGGCGGTGGCGAGGGCGATGGCGTGGACCGGGCGACTGAAATCCTCGTGACGCATGACCAGGTAGACCAGGACCAGCAGCTTGCCGGTCTCCTCCGGGATTGCGGCGACGACGAGGGCCCTGACGCCGCTGATGAGCCGCAGATTATCCGCACTCTGAAAAGGCAGGGCGACAAGGAATTCGGTCGCGGCGATTGGAATGGCGACGACAACGCCGAGACCAAAGGCGATCCAGATGGCCTCGCGGACATTTTGCCAGTTCCGGTGCGTACTGAAATAGAGTTGCACAAGTGCCACCGGGGCGAGAGCCACGGCCGCTTGCAGCAGGCCATTCAGCATGGCAATTGGTCGAAGGCACAGTTGTTGGCCAAGATCGCCGGGGCAAACATATAGGTCGCGAGGCAAGCCGTGACGAGAACGCCGAGGACGGCGCCGGGCCAGGAAACACCGCCTGCGCGCGTTAGATAACGGGTTCGGCGGGCACCCGGCAGCTCACGGTTGTCCGCCTTGCGAATGCGGCGAAGGGCGGAATGCCGGTAAAGCATGTGACCGCGGAGGCCGAGGAACAGGGTGAGCAGCAGCACCTGTGATAACCCGGGCGTCAGGACCGGGTTGGAAAGTGCCAGCGGAAACAGTGTGACAACGGCCAGATAGAGGAAACATTCCGGATACATCTTACGGTAGAGCAGCCACGGGACCGGCACGAGCGCGGCGGGCCAATGCCAGGCGAAACCTCGGGCGCGACGGATGTAATCGGCGCTGTTCGCACCGATTACATGGGCCAGGTCTTGTTGCGACGCGGCTCGGTCAGCGACAGCCGTGAGGGCGGCCAACTGGTCGTCGCTGGTAAAACTGGTCATTGCTCTTGCCTGGCAGCCGAACTTGGCAAAAGCTAAGTCGGTTCAGGCTGGCGCCGCGAAGGTCCAATGGCGGTGTTCGGGCATCGGCGAGGTATGTCGATTAGGTTATGGCATCGAGCAAGGGCGGTAAGAATGGGGGAGTTTGTCGGGTTGGACAGTCAGGTCCGTATTCAGAAGAGAATGCGACAGCGGCAGGCCTGGATCGCTCACACGCCAGGCGCGATCAACGCCGGCCGCGCGATGGCCTTCGACGACCCGGGGAGGGTTGGCTGGGACCGGGTTACGGCGCTGGCGAACGAGGATGACTTGGCGGTGTTTTGCGCATTTCCCGAGGCCAAGATAAAGGCGGATATCGGACGCCACCTCGGACCTGGGTGGAAGACATCGAGCTGGGGCGTATATTTCGGGACGGCAGCGGCGGTCATGGCTGCTTCGCAGTCTTTGCTGGACGCGCATGAACTGCCGGCAGACTGGCGCATGATCGCGCCTGAACGGCCGGACGACCGGCAAATCGACGCGGTGCAATTGCTCAACCAATCGACGGGTGTTTTGCCCTATCCAGCGTTCTTCAGCCGGGGCGAAGCGTCGCCCATCGTTACGGTGTGCCTCACTGACGAGACCGGGGCGTTGGCGGCGACGGCTTCTGCCGTCATGCGTCACCATGCGGACAGCAGGCTTGGCGGGCATCTCTTCACCGGTATGGTTTCGGTCCTGCCGGTTTATCGTGGCCGGGGGTTGGGGAAGCTGGTGAATGCGGCGGTGCTCGTCGAGAGCCATGCGCGGTTCGGCTGGAGCGTCGCCACGGAGCAAGCGGCAGCGCATAATCATGCCTCCCGGGCGATGATCGAAGCTTGCGGCCTGCGGCGAGATGAGGGTGTTGTTTCCGTCGCGGCGATCAACTCGGATGAGGCATTCACACGATGACGACAGGCAGCGACAGGGTATTTTCGGGCTCGATACCGGAGTTGTACGACACCTATCTGGTACCGTTGATCTTCGAGACCTATGCCGACGATTTGGCCGAGCGGGTCGCTGCGGCGGCGCCAAAATCGGTGTTGGAAATTGCGGCGGGGAGCGGTGTGGTGCCACGGGCCCTGGCGCCGCGCCTGTCGTCGGATGCCCACTACGCGGTTACCGACCTCAATCAACCGATGCTGGATCATGCGGCCGGTAAACAAGGTGGGGATGACCGCATTACCTGGCAGCAGGCCGATGCTTTGAACCTGCCATTCGACGCGGCGGCCTTCGATGCCGTGGTCTGCCAGTTCGGTGTGATGTTCTTTCCGGACCGGGTCGCCGGTTATACCGAGGCGCGCCGCGTCCTTAAACCTAGTGGGCGGTTCATCTTCAATGTTTGGGACGTCATCGAAGCGAACGAGTTTGCCGATGTGGTGACGCAAGCGGCCGCAGCGGTCTTTCCCGATGACCCCCCACGATTCCTGGCGCGCACGCCGCACGGCTACCATGACAAGGCTCAGATCCGGGGCGAACTCGAGCAAGCCGGTTTTTCGGACGTGTCAATCACCACGGTTGAGATGGTGAGTTCGGCCCCGTCGGCGCGGCATCCGGCTGTTGCCTACTGCCAAGGGACGCCGCTGCGCAACGAAATCGAGGCGCGAGACGGGTCGCTGCTACAACATGTCACCGATCGCGCAACAGAGGCCATCGCCGCGCGTTTCGGAAACGGTGCGGTGGCGGCAAAGATATGCGGCCATGTCGTGACCGCATATCGCTGAGGGTACCGATTAGTTGCGGCCGGCCATGACGCCGCCGTCGACATCCCAAACCGCGCCGGTGACCCAGTCGCAGGCGTCGGACAGAAGAAAGTCAATGGTATTGGCCATATCCTGGACCCGGCCGACCCGACCAATGGGGTGAAAGGCGCTGAAACCGTCGACCAAGGTGCTCTCGATCTCGCTTGGCTCGATGAAGGACTCGAAGACCGGCGTGACAACGACCGCGGGCGATACGGCGTTGACGCGAATGCCATAGTCCGCGAGTTCCATGGCCAAGTGCTGGGTCATGGAATGCAGCCCCGCCTTAGCCATGGAATAGGCCGACGGCCACCGTCTCGATGGACGTAAGGGTGCCGTCGCTCAGCTCAGTCTTCGCTCGTTCCAGTTTCTCGGGATTGCCGGATAGCAGGATGAGGTCAAGACCACGGTCGCGCCGGCGGAAGGCGGTCTCCAGGCCCATGCCACTGGAATCGCTGAGGCGTTCCATGCCGCACGGGTGTGAACGGAAAAAGGGGATGCCGTCACCCGCGCGAGGGATCGAAGCCGCAAGGCTGAAACCCGCAGGCAACGGGGTTCGGTTCACGAGAGCCCGGTCCGCCGAAAGCAAAGCGGCAGGCGGAAACGGCCAAAAATACTGGATTTTTGCCCTAAAAGGGTTATTTAGAAGCGGCCATCAAAGCGGCCAAAGAACCGGCCATTTTAGCGGCCGTTTCGGGGGTTGAAATGTCCATAACCACATAATATAATTATTATTATGGACGATATGGAAACGGACAAGAAACCGGCTATTTCAGCGGCCAAAAAAGAGGGCATCGAAGACCGGGGCGAAGCCATCGGCCTGATGGAGCCGATGCTCGTGGGCGAAAGGTCACCGCACCGCGCCGCGCTGACGGATCTCGCCGTCGAGCTTGCCAGCCGCGCCGCGGGCTTCCGGCGCAGCCTGCCCGAAGGCGTGCGCACGGCACTGGCCGATCTGGTGCGGGCGATGAACTGCTACTACAGCAACCTGATCGAGGGGCACGAAACGCACCCGATTGATATTGAGCGGGCGCTCAAGGACGACTACAGCGACGAACCGCAAAAACGGAACCTGCAGCTAGAGGCGAAAGCGCACATCACCGTCCAGCAGTGGATCGATGAAGGCGGACTCGAGGGCCGCACCACAACGGCCGATGGTCTGAAAGAAATCCACCGGCGCTTCTGTGAACTGCTGCCCGATGAGCTGCTGTGGGTCGAGAACCCGGATACGGGTGAGCGCACCAGGGTGGTTCCCGGCGAACTACGCGAACGCGATGTGAAGGTTGGCCGCCACATACCTGTCAGCTCCGGCGCCCTGCCCCGCTTTATGGCGCGCTTTGACGACGCGTACAGCGAGCTTGGCCGGACGGACAGCATTCTTGCCGCCGCCACCGCGCATCACCGCCTTGCGTGGATTCATCCGTTCATTGACGGCAACGGGCGGGTCGCGCGCCTGATGTCATATGCAATGTTGCTGGACACGCTGGATACTGGCGGCATCTGGTCCATCGCGCGGGGCCTGGCGCGGAATGTGGACGATTACAAAAGGCTGCTTGCGGAATGCGATCTGCCGCGCCGCAACGATCTCGACGGGCGCGGCAGCTTAAGCGAAGGAGCGCTGGCTGAATTCACGGCGTTCTTTCTCAGGACCTGTATCGACCAGGTGGACCTCATGGAGGGGCTGGTCCAGCCCGACCGTCTGCGCGCGCGCATCCTGGTATGGTCCGAAGAGGAAATCAAAGCCGATGCCCTGCCCCCAAAATCAGGCGCGGTGCTGGAAGCGGTGCTCTTCCGGGGCGAGTTGCCCCGTGGGGAGGTCAAAGACATGCTCCACGCCAGCGAACGAGCGGGCCGCCGCGTCACGGCGGCGCTGATCGAGCGCGAAGTGCTGACGTCTGAGAGCACCCGCGCTCCGCTGCGACTGGCCTTCCCCGCCAAACTAGCCTCACGTTGGATGCCGGGACTGTTTCCGGAGCGGGCTGGATAGCAATGCTTCGCTTTCTGGCCAATAACCTTGAACAACTTGATCTGGCCCAGGAGCACGTCTCCACGGGTGACGCGAATAAGGCGCGTTTTGGTCTGATGTTGACGGACAACGCGGTCGAGATAACCCTTCACACCGACGAAGGGCTCATGTGCCTTTGCGGTATGCTCGGGGCCGAAATCACGGCGCTTCCGGCGCCCGTCGCGGCGGCGGCGAAGCAATTCTTCGAACGCAATGTCGAATGGTTAACGGTGCTGTATCGGCGCGCCGGTGTTGATGCAACGGGCGAAACGCCGCGCGTGTATGCCTTGCGCACCATCGCCACGCTTGAGGGTGCGTTGATCGTGGCACGCACTTTGGGAGATCACTCGGCGTTCAACGACATCGCCGATGGCGTGCCGCCGGCTGGCCGCACTCGGAGCCAAGCTGGTTAGAACAATTCTTGCTGGCGGGATAGGTTTGAGGCGGTGCGGCGGGTTTGCACGGTGCCGCCGTCGAATAAGCCGGACTGGTTGCCCCAATGGTCCCAGCCGGGACGGCTTTCGCGGGCGAATAGTTCGAGATAAGGGCCGGCGGTCAGGCGTTCGATACGGGCATAGATTTCCTCGGGCTTACGGCTGTGTTCGCGGCGCGGTGCGACAATCAGGCGTTGGACGTCGCGGGCGAGGCGACCGGGGCGGCCGCGGGTGGCCAACAGGCATTGCTCCGGATTGGCGCGAGTCCAGTAGCCGAGGCCGGTGAAGAAATCGGCGGCGGAAAATTGCTCCGGATCAGCGCTCTTGTTCAGCTTGGCCCAATAAAAACCGACCGTCTTATAGGTAAATCCCCAGGTTTCGATGAGGTCCATGGCGGCCGGGAGGAGGGGGTCCGTGGCCCATAAGAACAGCACGCAATCGGGGGCGGCGACGTCAAGCACCGGCAGTGCGCGGATGTCATCGAGGGACATACAGTCATAGTGAGCGACCGCGTTGCGGCCTTCGCCCTTACGGCTAAAATTCTGGAAGCGCCAGGGGGGATCCGCATAGATAACACCGTAGTTGGTTTGGCCGAGCATGGTCTCCTTGAAGGCTGGGGTGGAAAAGTCGGGCCTGTGACGAGGATCATAGTTAATAGCGACAATTTGCAGGTATTCGTGAACCGGTCCTTAAGTTTTGCCGACGCACACTAGATGAAGGATCGATAGCTTGGGTGCCGCGATGGATCAGTATCTTGCCGAGGAATTGACCGAGGATTCACGCCTTGCCTGGGAGTTGTTCAACTCGTCGTCCGAGGCAGGGGAGGCGGAGATGGCGGACGAATATCGGTGGTTGGCGGAAGACGCCGAAAAACGTTTGGCGCGCCATGCCGCCGGGCTGCAAGGCGAAGGACAGCGCGTCGCCTGAGCCGTTAGTCAAACGCTTCTTCCCAAGAGCCTTGAGTCGCCGCCTTGGAATATTCGGTGGCGCGGTTTTCAAAGAAATTGGTGTGCTCTAAGCCGTTCAGCATCTCCTCCATCCAGGGCAGGGGATTCTCGGCGATGTGATGAACCGGCTGCAGGCCAAGTTGCATGAGCCGGCGATCGGCGATGTAGCGGATATAGGCTTTGACCTCGGCCGCCGTCAGCCCTTCGATTTCATCCAATTCGAATGCGAGATCGATGAACGCATCCTCATGCGTGATGACGGTATCACAAGCGATGTGGATATCGCGCCGCAGTTCGTCGGTCCAGATCTCTGGATTTTCCTCAATAAATGTGCGGAACAGACGGATGATCGATTCGGTGTGAAGAGACTCGTCGCGGGCGGACCAAGAGACGATCTGGCCCATGCCCTTCATCTTATTGAACCGTGGGAAGTTCAACAGGATGGCGAAGCTGGCGAAGAGCTGAAGGCCTTCGGTGAAGGCACCGAACATGGCCAGGGTGCGGGCAACGTCGGCTTTCGACTTCGTACCGAATTGCTGCATGTAGTCGTATTTGTCTTTCATCTCCTTGTAGTGGAGGAAGGCCGAGTATTCCGTCTCCGGCATGCCGACGGTGTCGAGCAAGTGGGAATAGGCGGCGATATGGATGGTCTCGATATTGGAGAACGCCGCCAACATCATCTGCACCTCGGTGGGCTTAAACACCTGGGTGTAATGCTTCATGTAGCAGTTGTTCACTTCGACATCGGATTGGGTGAAGAAGCGGAAGATATGGGTCAGCAGATTGCGCTCGGCCGGGGTGATGGTGCGATGCCAGTCCTTGACGTCATCGGCCAGGGGCACTTCCTCGGGCAGCCAGTGGATGCGTTGTTGCTGCAACCAGGCCTCATAGGCCCAGGGATAGCGGAATGGTTTATAGGCCGTTCTTTCCTCGAGCAGAGAAATCCTACCGTCCTCCAGCAGAGCCGGCGCGCGCTATGCACCGGGCATGTATGAATATCAGATCCCGTTCCGACCCGTTATTGGCAGGCCAGGCATTCTTCATAGTCCAAGACCCGGTCGGCCGGTGCTGGGGTCTGCCTTGCAGCGGCCGTCGGCTGCCAGGACATGGCGACATTCTCCGAACGCTGCAGCGACTTGGAGCGGCAGTAGTAGAGACTCTTGACGCCCTTCTTCCAGGCTTGGAAATGGATCTGGTGCAGATCCCGCTTGTGGGCATTGGCCGGCAGAAAAATATTGAGAGATTGTGATTGGCAGATATGCGGCGCGCGATCGGCGGCGAGTTCGATAACCCAACGCTGGTCAATTTCGAAAGCGGTGCGGAACACCTCTTTCTCCTCTGCGGTCAGGCAATCCAGATGTTGCACCGAGCCTTGGTTGGTGGTGATGGACGACCAGGTCTCGGCGTTGTCGCGGCCGCGCTCGCGCAGCAATCGGGTCAAGGCCTTGTTGCGCACATTAAAGGAGCCGGACAGGGTCTTATGGGTGAAGCTGTTGGCGGCGATGGGCTCGATACCCGGCGCGGCGCCACCGCAAATGATCGATATGGAAGCGGTCGGGGCGATGGCCAGCTTGTTGGAGAACCGCTCCATGATGCCGTAGTCGGCGGCATCGGGGCAGGCGCCGCGCTCGGCGGCGAGGACGGCGCTGGCGGCATCGGCCTGCTGGCGGATCTGCTTAAAGATCCGGTTGTTCCAGGCCTTCGCCATGGCCGACTCCAGCGGCACCATCTGATCCTGCAAGAAAGAATGGAAGCCCATGACGCCGAGACCGACGCTGCGCTCGCGCATCGCCGCATAACTGGCCTTGGCAAATTCCTCAGGTGCCGAGTCAATAAAGTCCTGTAAGACGTTGTCGAGGAATCGCATTGCGTCCTCGATAAAGGCCGGATGGTCATGCCATTCGAGATAGGTATCGAGGTTCAGGGAACTAAGACAGCAGACCGCCGTACGCTCGTTGCCGAGATGGTCGACGCCGGTGGGCAAGGTGATCTCGCTGCACAGGTTGGAGGTCTTGACGTTCAGGCCGGCAAGCTTGTGATGCTCGGGAATGCTGCGATTTACGGTGTCGGAGAAAATGATGTAGGGCTCGCCGGTTTCGATACGGGCCGTCAGCAGCCGAATCCAAAGACCGCGGGCCGAGACCCGGCGCACAACGGTGCCGTCCTTGGGGCTGGTGAGTGCCCATTCCTCGTCGGCCTCGACGGCGCGCATAAAGGCATCCGATACCAAGATGCCATGGTGGAGATTCTGGGTCTTGCGGTTGGGATCGCCGCCGGTCGGGCGGCGTAATTCCATGAATTCTTCGACTTCAGGGTGGCTGATCGGCAGGTAGACCGCGGCGGAGCCGCGGCGCAGCGACCCCTGGCTGATGGCCAAGGTGAGCGAGTCCATAACGCGGATAAAGGGGACGACGCCTGAGGTCTTGCCGTTCAACCCGACCTTTTCGCCGATCGAGCGCAAGTTGCCCCAATAGCTGCCAATGCCACCGCCCCGAGCGGCCAGCCAGACGTTTTCATTCCACAATCCGAGGATGCCTTCGAGGCTATCCGACGCTTCGTTGAGGAAGCAGGAAATGGGCAGGCCACGCTTGGTGCCGCCATTGGAAAGCACGGGTGTGGCCGGCATGAGCCAGAGGTTGGAGATGTAGTCATAAAGGCGCTGAGCGTGCGCCGAATCGTCGGCGTAGTGCATGGCCACGCGAGCGAACAGCTCTTGCACCGATTCGCCGGGTAGCAGATAGCGATCGGCCAGTGTCGCATGGCCGAACGGAGTCAGTTTGGCGTCCCGATCAGGATCAATAGTGACGCGAATTCCGCGGTCATTCTGAACGACATTGGCCGTCAGAGCAGCTTTATCCACAAGGCGGAGTTCACCCCTAATGACCCCGGAACCATCCATATTTTCTTTCCCCCGAAATAACCAAAATCCACAGGCTGTGGACGAATAACTTCGCAAACCTGGGGAAAACCCCACAAGATATTGTCGAAGAGGGCGGACAACATACCAAATCTAGACTGCCTGTCACCGTGAACGTTTCATGAACATTGTACCGCGATTCGGCCGGTCGTCAATGGCGGGTGTTGGGGGCAGGGGGCAAAAATGTGTTTTGTGTCAGGGCCTTGTGTGCCCTGCTTGAGGATGCCACTAGATCTTGAGAGGTGTGATCGATCTCCCCTGGGAGCGCCGTTCACGCGGCCACGCCTCACTATGCCGTCGTACTGCGGCATTTTTGCACGCCATAGGGGTAGCGGGGGGATCGGAATCGCCGACCGATCGGCGAGCGAAGCGGTTACCGAGACGCGGCGTTGGCGAGTAGCCGATCGGCGTTGAGAGCAATGTCTCGGCGTACAGCGCCGGCGGCGCCGAGCGAGGCGACCGGTTTGCCGTCGACGGTCAGTTTCAAACCGCCGGCATTGCCGGTGAAGAGGAGCAGGCCAGCCCGATTCGGCACCTGGTAGAGGTCGCCCGCATGGAGCAGCCGGGTGAACAAATTGTTCTGATCCGCATCGCGAATCTGGATCCAGATGTCGGCCTCGGCGGCAATAACGATGCGGGCATCGCGATTCGCCTGACCATAGGTATGACCGCCGACCGCGGGCTTATCCGCTGTGCGGGGGATCTGTGGCAAGCGCGCCGTGTTGGCGATTGCCGATTCGGCAGCGGCCGTTTCGGTGGCCGCTTGCATATCGCTGCTCGGCGGGGTGGTCTGAGTCGGCGTGATGCGACCAACGACCGCGGCGATCTGGCCGGCGGAGGCCTCGTCGTCGACGCCGGACTCGGACACGCGGGCAGGCTCGAAAACGCGGGTGGGCACGGGGTCGTCCGCAATCGGCAGGTTTGCCGCCGTTGGGGATTCGTCGGCCTGTGCCGCGGGTTCTGAGGGGACTTGATCGGCGCGGGCGATCTGCCGCGGCACCGCGGGCGTCCGGACAGGCGGTGCTTCGGCGGCGTCTGGTTCGCTCGCGGTCAGTTGGTCGGCGCCGCTGTCGCCGGTTGGCTCGACGACGAGAGGCGGCTCGGGGCGGGCGCGAGGGGTCGGTGGCGGCGCCTCGGCGGGCGTCGGCCGAACCTTCAGGGTGGCGATGACCTCGGTCGGCAGGACATAGGCCGGCCAGGGAATCTGCTCTGTCGAAGCAGGTGCCGCCGGGCGATTCTTACTCGCCGCCACTTGTGCCGGCGCTGACGGTAGGGGGCTCGATGGGGCCGGGCGGGTCAGATCAAGCAAGGTCGTGGCGATATGTGGAGTCGGGCGGGGTGGCGGCGCGCTGCTGCGACCGTTGGTGTCGGTGACGATTCGGAGATCGGCACTGGTCAGGCCGGGCGGCGTCGCGATGCCCGCGGCCACGAAAAGGGTATCGGCTTGGGTGACATACCAGCCGGCGAGGCCGGCCAGCAAAAGCGCCGTCGAGATGACGGCGACCTGGATGCCGGGAAACTGACTGCCGGTGGGGGTCGGTACCGGGAAGCTCAAATCCGTCGGTTGAGCAATGTCCTCAATTTCCCGTTTATAGTCCTGAACGATCTCGTTGGGGTCGAGATCGAGAAATTCGGCATAACTGCGAACGAAGCCGAGGGCGTAGGTAAGTCCCGGCAGGGCCTCGGAATCACCAGCTTCAATGGCGGTGAGGAAAGTCGCTTTGATGCGGAGGCGGGCGGCGGCCTGTTCGATACTCTTGTTTTTGGCGCTGCGGGCTTGGCGAAGGGCGATGCCGACGGCTGAGCCTTGTTTTGCCATAGCCGGCTGGATCGGCGCGACGTTGTCGGCGTCTGCCGTGGGTGCGTCCGTGTCCGGGGTCACGGGCGTCATTGAGTGCCCCCGAGCAACGCTGTGCCGATAATCCGCCTCATTTTCTGGCCGATCTGCGCAATAGCCTTGGATCCGCGAGGATTTTCGGCCCGGTGGCTTAATAAATGGTTAGCCTCCGCTTGCCGCCTGCGGTGCAGGTGTGGCCGTTATCGCTCGCAAGACCAGTACCGAAATACGGCTTATTGCGGTGTGGGCCTCGTGTCAGCGTGACCTTGCCGGTGCAGTATGAGGGTGAAGCCGGCGGCGATGAGGCTCACCAAGACGCAGCCGACGATCGGCAGGGTATAGCTTTGCCGGAGGTCGAAAGCGACGCCGGCGAGGGTGGGGCCGAGTAGGAAGCCGGGCGCCACGCTGGTGTAAAGCAGCCCGATGACACCGCTGATTTTGCCGGCGCCGAAAACGTCGGCGGCAACCGACGGCAGCAGAGCGACGAAACCACCATAGAGGGCGCCGAACAGCCCGGCAAAGATGGCGAGCTGCCAGGGGGCGGTCGAGGTCAGCCACCAGCCATAGACGAGGGCTAGACCGAGACACATGGCGGTCAGCGCGCGCGCCCTGCCGATGCGATCGGCGAGACCGCCGATGAGAAAACGCCCGAGCGCACTGCCGAGGCCGACTAAGCCGAACAGGGAGACGGCAACGGCGCGATCGATGCCAGCGTCTTGGGCGAAGGGCACGAAATGGACGAAAGGGATGAGCAGGCCAATTGAGAGGATGCCATTGGCGGCGTAAAGCAGCCAGAAGGCGCGATTGCGTAGGACTGTTCGTAGGGGTGTGCTGGTTGCCAGCGGGGGCCGGTCATCGCCGACCACGCCGTCGGCGTGGAGGCCGCGCATGTGTGGGGTGGCATCGAGCACCAGGGCGGCGATGATGCCGAACAACAGGACGACCGCGGCAAGGCCGCCATAGGCGAAACGCCAGCCGCCCCAATGGATGAGCAGGGCCGCGAAGGGCGCGGCACATAAAGTACCGATACCGATGCCGGAAACGGCCAGGCCGGTGGCCATACCGCGGCGGCGAATGAACCATGGCTGGACGGCGCCGACGGCCGGGGTGTAAGCCAGCCCAATGCCGACCCCGACACCGAGGCCATATCCGAGATAGACCTGCCAAAGCTGCTCGGCGGCGCCGGCAACCAGGTAGCCGGCGGCCAGAATGGCAATGCCGGACAACACGACCCAGCGATGGCCGAGCCGGTCGGCGAGCGGGCCGCCGAAAGCGCCGACAGTGAAATAGAGGGCGCCGCCGATGGCGAACACCAAGGAAAGCGAACCGCGGGTGGCGGCGAATTCGGCCTGAAGCGGTTCGATGAAGGTGGTGAAACTGTAAGCGGTGCCGAAGGTTACAAACAGAATCGTGAAGCTGCCGGCGACGACGATCCAGCCATAGAATACACTCGACTTGGCCGAAGCGCGCGGGCTCACGGGACGACGCGCGCCTTGCGACGGCCGAAAACTCGGCCCGGCGGGTGACCAGGGAGAAATATCGATGCCATTTGTCAGTTATCTCGATGAGGAGTCAGGGGTTACGCAAATCGCGGCGTATCACGGGGAAGCATTTGACCATATTTCCAACTTTACCGAAGCGGTCATGCGCGGGCCATCGGCGTTCTCGGCCGGGGAGCGGGAGCTGATCGCCGCTTTTGTCTCCGGACTCAATGCCTGCCAATTCTGTCACGGTATCCATTCCCATACCGCGGCGGCCTATGGCGTCGATCTGGGGTTATTCGAGGACTTGATCGCGGATGTGGACGCCGCCGACGTGGCGCCGAACCTGAAGCCGGTGCTGCAATTCGTGCGCAAATTGACGCTTTCGCCGAGCCGGATGACCGAGGCCGATGCGCGGGCGGTGTTCGATGCCGGCTGGGACGAGCGGGCGCTGCACGACGCGGTGTTGGTCTGCGCCATGTTCAATTTCTACAACCGGCTGATCGAGGGCCATGGCGTGAAGGGTTATGCCGGCCTGTTCGAGACACGTGGCCCGCGGCTGAAGCGGGTCGGCTACACCGCGGCGGCGTTGGCCGCCGGCGACCCGCCGTCCGGATCAGGCGGTTAGCGGGCCGGCGGCCTTTTTCCAGGCGTCGATGCCGCCCTTGATGTGACAGCAATTGGGGAGTCCGGCCTGTAGCGCCGCTTCAACGGCCATCGCCGAGCGTTCGCCAAAGGCACAATAAAACACCAGACGCTTGCCGGTGCTTTCGGCCAGGACATGGAGCAGGCCGCCGTCGGCGACATTCTCCATCAGGGCGCCATAAGGCGCGTGCACGGAACCGGGGATGACGCCGTTGCGGTCTCTTTCGTTGCTGTCGCGGAGATCGATGAGGACGATGTCATCGGACCCGAGCTTAGCCTGGGCTTCGTGACATTCCAGGGAGAGGCCACGGGCCTCCAACTCCTCCTGATGCAAGCCGACGGCCTGGTTGGCGGGCACGGCAACGTCCATCATTTTCGGATTAGGCAGGTTCAAATTGTTCATGATTTCGGCATAGGCGTCCGCCGAGTTTACCTGTAGTCGCGGATTGAAGGCGCGCTCCTCGCCGATGGTGCTGACGGTTTCGCCCTTATAGTCATGGCCTGGGAAGACCAAGGTCTCATCGGGTAGCTTCAACAGCTTGTTGAACAGAGAATCATACTGCTGATAGGGGTCGCCATGCTGGAAGTCGGTGCGCCCGGTGCCGCGGATAAACAAGGTATCGCCGGTGAAAACGCGGTCGTCGAGGAGGAAGCTGTAAGAGTCATCGGTGTGACCCGGCGTGTAGATCACCCGTAGGGTGATGCCCTCGATGGCGATTTCATCGCCGTCGCCGACACGTACGGAGACAACATCGACGCTGGATTGCTCGCCCATTACGGTGACGCATTTGGTGCGATCACGGAGGGCGCCGAGGCCGGTGATGTGGTCGGCGTGGACATGGGTGTCGATCGCCTTGACCAGCCTGAGATCGAGTTCGCCGAGCAGGCGGACATATTGGTCGACGCGGTCGAGAACGGGATCGATGATCAGCGCTTCGCCGCCGCGGCGGCTGGCGATAATGTAGGTGTAGGTACTGGAAACATTATCGAAGACTTGGCGGAACAGCATGCCTACCTCCCCGGCGAAACGTCCTGTGCGTTCAGCATAACATGCCGGGCCGTATGTGTCGTACCGGCGGGGGCGAATCTTTGAGAGGATGGGGAGCGGATGTGCGGACGCTATAGCCTAACAACGCCGACGGAGGCGGTGGCGTCGCTGTTCGATGTGGGGCCAGGCATAAACTTGCCGGCGCGTTACAATATCGCCCCGACACAGGATGTGCCGATCTTGCGTGTGGTCGATGGTAGCCGGGCCTTGGAGCAGGTGCGCTGGGGGCTGGTACCGCCGTGGGCCGAGGACCTGAAGGTCGGCGCGCGGATGATCAATGCACGGGCCGAGACGGTCGCGACACGAACGGCGTTCCGCGAAGCCTACCGGCACCGGCGCTGTCTGGTGCCGGCGGATGGGTTTTTCGTGTGGCAAAAACGGCCGGATGACGGCAAGCAAGCCTACTGGATTACCCTGGCCAATCGGGGCCCGTTTGCCTTTGCCGGGTTGTGGGAGCGCTGGCGTGGGCCGGACCGGGAGGTGGTGGAAACCTGCACGATCATCACCACGACGGCGAATGCTCTGCTGACACCCATCCATCAGCGGATGCCGGTGATCCTCGATCCGGCCGACTTTGAACTATGGTTGGATTT
>JAJFJA010000009.1 GCA_021774445.1 Alphaproteobacteria bacterium | reverse complement strand
TTCCGACATTCGGCGGCCCCAAAATAGAAACCAGATAACCTGCCCGCAGGCGTTCCCCATCCCGCGGCGCCGATAGCACCAGCCCAATTTCATTCCGCAATGACGCGATGTCGACCCTGACCTGTCGCGGCAACCCGCCGCCCAAGTCCTCCTCCCCAAAATCGATATCCGCCTCTAGATACGCCAACAGCTTGACCAAGCGCTGCCGCCACGCCTCCAGTTGCCCGCTGAGCGACCCCGCTACCTGCCTCAGGGCCTGATCGCGCTGCGCCTCGGTTTCCGCGGCAACCAGATCTCCGATGCCCTCGGCACGAACCAGGTCGAAACGCCCATGCTGCACTGCCCGCCTGGTGAATTCGCCCGCCGTCGCCAGCCGCAAACCCGCCAGACGAGCCAGGGCGCCCAGGACCCCCTGAATCACCGCCGGCCCACCATGGACCTGCAGTTCCGCCACGTCCTCGCCGGTATAGCTCCCCGGACCCGGAAACCACAGCACCAGACCCCGATCGAGCGTCCGGCCATCATCCGGGTCTAGGAGATTGGCCAGACGCGCCTCTCGCGGCGGTGGCAGCACCGCGTCCCTGGTCAGGGCGCACACCGCCGCGCCGGCCGCCGGCCCCGATATCCGAATGACGGCCACGCCAGCCGGCCCACTCCCGCTGGACAACGCAAAAATGGTTTCTAGTCTGTTCATTCCGAAAGCGAATCAATAGGCCGCGGTACGCATCAGACTCAGAAACCGAATCGATACGCCCCAGAACCAACCCTCACTTCTTTTTCGAATCAGATGCCCCGCCCGACATCTGCGCCCAAAATGCCTTTTGCAGCGCATCCCATGATCCGACATTTTGCGGAAATACGGCCTGGAACAGCTTCCCCGGGTCCATCGCCGCCATCCCGGCCGACATGTGCCGTTTCATTTCCTCCAGCACCAGTTCCTGCACCGGCCCGACATCCGGCAGCCCGAGAAACTCCCGCGCCTCCGCCGGCGAACAATCGATATCCACTGAAATCTTCATCTGCCTTTTCCCGTCCCAACTTGAGCCCTACATTACCGCCAACGCGGCCAAATAGCCGCACCCCCAGTACTCGCACAAATAAAGCGTCACATGAACCAACTCGCGGCCGAAACCAGCCCCTATCTGCTGCAACATGCCGCGAACCCGGTTCATTGGCGTCCCTGGGGGGCTTCCGCCCTGCAGGCCGCACAGCAGGCCAACAAACCAATCTTGCTATCCGTCGGTTATGCCGCCTGCCACTGGTGTCACGTCATGGCTCACGAGAGCTTCGAAAATGACGCCATCGCCGCGGTCATGAACGAGTTGTTCGTTTCCGTCAAGGTCGACCGCGAGGAACGCCCCGACATCGACACCATCTATCAGGCCGCCCTGGCCATGCTCGGCCAGCAAGGCGGGTGGCCGTTAACCATGTTTTGCACGCCCCAGGGCGATCCATTTTGGGGCGGCACGTATTTTCCACCCGAGCCCCGCTACGGCCATCCCGGGTTTCCCCAACTTCTCCGCCAAGTTGCCACCCTGTACACCGACCAAGCCGACAAGGTTGCCCAAAATGTCGACGCCCTCCGCCAAGCCCTGAGCCAACTGTCGACCCCCGCCACCGGCACCGACGAGATCACCGCTGCCACCAACGACGCCGCCGCCACCAGGCTCCTCGGCGCCATCGATCCCCACTATGGCGGTATCGGCGACGCGCCGAAATTCCCGCAGCCTTCCGTTCTCGCTTTACTCTGGCGCGCCTACCATCGCACCAAGGACGATAAATACCGCGCGGCCGTCCTCCTAACCCTAGACCATATGGCACAGGGCGGCATTTACGACCATCTCGCCGGCGGCTACGCCCGGTACACCGTCGACCGCGCCTGGCTGGTCCCCCATTTTGAGAAAATGCTCTACGACAACGCCCAGCTTATCGAGCTCTACGCCGATGCCTGGCGCACCACCAAGAACCCCCTTTATGCGCAGCGCGTCGACGAAACCATCACCTGGCTCCTCACCGACATGGTCTCAGAGCCCGCCGGCGCCTACGCCGCCTCGTTCGACGCCGACAGCGAGGGTGAGGAAGGCCGGTTCTACGTCTGGCAAGCCGCCGAGATCGACGCCGCTTTAGGCCCTGCCGCACCGCTCTTCCGCGACCATTACGACGTCTCCGCCACCGGCAACTGGGAAGGCAAGACGATCCTCAATCGCTCGGCCAAACCCCAGCTCGCCGACCCCGATACCGAGGCCGACCTGCGCCGCAGCCGCGCCACCTTACTCACCCTGCGCGACAAGCGCGTCCCGCCGGGCCGCGACGACAAAATCCTCGCCGATTGGAACGGCATGATGATCGCCGCTTTGGCCCAAGCGTCTTTCGCTTTCGACCGAACCGACTGGTTGGCCGCCGCGCAACGCGCCTATAATTTCGTCACGCATAACATGCAACGCGACGGCAACTTGCTCCACAGCTGGCGCAACGATCGACTCAAGCACACGGCCTTGCTCGACGACTACGCCAACATGGCCCG
This sequence comes from Alphaproteobacteria bacterium, assembly GCA_021774445.1. Classification (GTDB taxonomy): domain Bacteria; phylum Pseudomonadota; class Alphaproteobacteria; order UBA6615; family UBA6615; genus SZUA-147. The sequence goes on along the minus strand of JAJFJA010000009.1, from coordinate 19,733 downwards.
CGCCGCCCTCCTCCTGTTTGAGCACACCGCCAATCAATCGACTCTCGACCAGGCCATCGCCTGGGTCGCCACCGCCGACCGCGACTATTGGGCTCCCACCGGCGGCTACTTTCTCACCGCCGAACAGGCCGATGACGTCATCGTCCGCACCAACACCGCCAGCGACAACGCCATCCCCCCCGGCAACGCCATCATGGTCGAGGTCCTCGCGCGCCTCTATTTCCTCACCGGCACGGATCGATATCGGCAACGCGCCGAGGCTGTCGTCACCACTTTCGCCGGCGCCATCGCGCGCAGCGCCACCGGCCACACCGCTTTATTGAACGCCCACGAGTTTCTCCACACCACCACCCAGGTCGTCATCGTCGGCGACCCCGCGGCCCCCGGCACCCAGGCGCTTCGTGACGTCGCGCGGCGCCATGACCGGCCCACACGCCTCGTCGTCCAGCACCAACCGGCCCAAAACCTGCCCGCCGACCACCCCGCCGCCGGCAAGGGCCTCTCCGGCGACCGGCCCACCGCCTATGTGTGCCAAGGGCAAACCTGTTCGCCGCCGGTGACCGACCCCGCCGACCTTGCCACGTCACTCGACCGAGACCACCGCCCATGACCGCCTGCCTGAGCATGGACAGTCCCTTCGGCACCTTGCTCCTTACCGGCGACGGCACCGCCGTCACCGGCCTCCATTGGGGCGACTCTCTGCCTGACGAATTACCGCCAAACCGCATCGACGGCATCCTCGCCGCCGCCCGCGATCGCCTCAGCGCCTATTTTTCCGGCACCCCGGTATCGTTCGACATCCCGGTTCACAGCCCCACGGGCACGGTCTTTCAGCGCCGCGTCTGGCAGCTGATGACGGAGATCCCTTATGGCGCGACGAAAAGTTATGGCGACCTCGCCGCCGCCCTTGGCAGCGCCGCCCGGGCCGTTGGCACCGCCTGCGGTGCCAATCCCATCCCCATTCTCGTACCCTGCCACCGCGTCGTTGCGGCGAACGGTCGGCTCGGCGGTTTTTCCGGCCATCACGGCCCGGACACCAAGCGCCGCTTGCTCATCCTTGAAGGGGTCTTACTTCCCCTCTAGGCTCAACGCCAAAGCTCATGCCGAATACAGGGGGAATATCAATGCCGGAAATCACCGTCACCGCCGACAACAACGAAAAATTCGCCGCCCACCTCGCCGTCCCGCAGGCCGCCAAGGCACCGGGTATTGTGCTGATCCAGGAAATCTTCGGCGTCAACGACGTCATGCGCGACATCGCCGACAGTTATGCCAGCCAGGGCTATCTCACACTCTGCCCCGACCTCTTCTGGCGCCAGCAACCGGGTGTCCAACTCACCGACCAAACCGAGCAGGGTTGGCAACGCGCCTTCGAGCTCTATCAGGGCTTCGACGAGGATGCCGGTGCTCGCGACCTCGCCGCGGCCTTGGCCACTTTGCGACAACATGACGGCTGCACCGGCAAGGTTGGCACCGTCGGTTACTGCCTCGGCGGCAAGTTGGCCTATCTCATGGCCACCCGCACCGACGCCGATTGCAACATCGGTTATTACGGCGTCGCCATCGAAAAAAACCTCGGCGAGGCCACCAACATCACCCGGCCGCTGATGCTCCATATGGCCGAGCAGGACCAGTTCGTGCCGCCGGAAGCGCAAGCCGCGATCACCGATGCTTTGGCCGCCAACAGCGCCGTGACCTTGCACAAATATGCCGGCATGGACCACGCCTTCGCCCGCCGCGGGGGCCAGCACTACGACCAGGCATCGGCGGATCTCGCCAACCAGCGCAGCGCCGATTTCTTCGCCGCTCATCTCGCGGCCTGAGCCGAGACGGAGACCCATCACCATGGTCCACGCCATCCAACTCCCACAAGCCGGCGGACCGGAGGTCTTGTGCTGGGAGGACATCCCTCTCCCCGACCCCGGCCCCGGCGAGGCCCACGTCCGACACCGTGCCGTTGGCCTGAACTACATCGATGTGTATGTCCGCACCGGACTCTATCCGGTCCGGCAATGGCCGACCGGCATCGGCACCGAGGCCGCCGGCGAGGTCGTCAGAGTCGGCGCCGACGTCACCGATTTTACGCCCGGTGACCGGGTCGCCTATGCTGGCGGCCCCTTGGGGGCCTATGCCGAGGAACGGATCCTGCCCGCCGCCAATCTCGTCAAGCTCCCCTCCCACATCGACGCCGAGACCGCGGCGGCGATCATGCTGCAAGGCATGACGACGCAGTATTTGATCCGCCAGACCTTCCGGGTCGAACCGGGCATGACCGTGCTTTTCCATGCCGCCGCCGGTGGCGTCGGACTACTCGCCTGTCAGTGGTTGAACAGCCTCGGCGCCACGGTCATCGGTACCGTCGGTTCGGCGGCCAAGGCCGACCTAGCGCGCGACCATGGCTGCCATCACGTCATCAATTACAACCAGGAAGACTTCACCGCTCGGGTGCTGGAGATCACCGGCGGCAAGGGCGTGCCGGTGGTCTACGACGGTGTCGGCAAGGACACCTTCGAAGGTTCTTTGAAAGCTCTGGCGCGCCGCGGCATGCTGGTGACCTTCGGCAATGCCTCGGGCAAAGTGCCGCCGTTCGAACCTTTGCGCCTCACGGCGGGCTCGCTGTACATCACCCGGCCCACCTTGTTCGACTATATCGCCACCCGCGAAGAACTCGACGCCACCGCGGCCGACTTATTTGCCGTCATCGGCCGTGGCGATGTGAAGCCTGTGATCGGGCAACGCTACCCGCTGCGGGACGCCGCTCAGGCGCATCGCGACTTGCAAGCCCGCCAGACCACCGGATCGACGATCCTGCTGCCCTAGCGCCGGCCTCCAGCACCCTTATTGGTTCATCGCGTCGAAGAATTCGGCGTTGTTCTTTGATTGCTTGAGCTTGTCCAGCAGGAACTCCATGCCGTCGACCACGCCCATGGGCAGCAGGATCCGCCGCAACATCCACATCTTCGAAAGATCGGCTTTCGGCACCAACAGCTCTTCCTTGCGGGTGCCGGACTTGGTGATGTCGATCGACGGGAAGGTTCGCTTGTCGGCCAGTTTACGATCGAGGATCAGTTCCGAGTTACCGGTACCTTTGAACTCCTCGAAGATCACTTCATCCATCCGGCTGCCGGTATCGATCAGCGCCGTGGAAATGATTGTCAAAGAGCCGCCTTCCTCGATATTGCGCGCCGCGCCGAAGAAGCGCTTCGGCCGCTGCAGCGCATTGGCGTCCACGCCGCCCGTCAGCACTTTGCCGCTCGACGGGACGACCGTGTTATAGGCACGGGCCAGGCGGGTCACGGAGTCCAGCAGAATAACCACATCCCGTTTGTGTTCGACCAGACGCTTGGCTTTCGAGATCACCATTTCAGCGACCTGCACATGGCGCGACGCCGGCTCGTCGAAGGTCGAGCTGATCACCTCGCCTTTGACGGTCCGTGCCATGTCGGTCACCTCCTCCGGTCGCTCATCGATCAACAGCACGATAAGATAAACCTCGGGGTGATTGGCCATGATCGCCTTGGCGATATTCTGCATCATCACCGTCTTGCCGGTCCGCGGCGGCGATACCAACAACGCCCGCTGACCCTTCCCCAGCGGCGCCACCAGATCGATGACCCGCAAGGTGTTGTCCTTGTTGGTCGGGTCTTCGAGTTCCAGCTTCAGGCGCTCGTCCGGATACAGCGGTGTCAAATTGTCGAAGTTGATGCGATGGCGGACTTGCTCGACCTCGTCGAAATTGACGCTGTTGACCTTGAGCAAGGCGAAATACCGCTCGCCGTCCTTCGGCGCCCGGATCTCCCCTTCGACGGTGTCACCGGTCCTCAGGCCGAACCGCCGAACCTGGCTCGGCGACACATAGATATCGTCCGGCCCCGGCAGATAGTTCGATTCAGGTGATCGCAGGAATCCGAAGCCATCATGCAGCACCTCGAGCGAGCCGCCGCCATAGATCGCGATGTCTCGGTCGGCGAGCGCCTTGAGGATGCCGAACAGCATGTCCTGCGTCCGCAGGGTGCTGGCATTTTCAACCTCGACCTCTTCGGCATAGGCAAGCAGCTCAGCGGGTGTTTTTCGCTTCAGGTCTAACAAATTCATCGGATGTACCGTCATGAGCGGGTTATCGAACCCGAAAACGCGATGGGCGGGAGGAGGAAATTAATTGGAATGCCGGCGCCCAGCGCCAGAAACAATCGACAGTCGGGGAGACGATCGGTGGGTGGAGAGCGGGAAACACTGCCCTCTCGACGGGCTTCCCGACCTCGACTTAGTGGCTCGCAAAAGCGAAGTCAACCAATGTTTGCCGGCAAATCCTCTAGAACGGCTTAACGATCACCAAGACCACGATCACCACCATCAGCAGCGTCGGCACTTCATTGGCCAGCCGATAGGTCTTCTGCGGGCGCGTGTTGCGATCTTCGGCGAACTCCTTGCGCCATTGCGCAAACAGATGATGCATGACGGACATCCCGACAACCGCCAATAGTTTCAGCCAAATCCAACCCGACGACCAGTCGACCACCCCCGGCGTACCCAGCATCACCGCGCCGAACACGAACGTCGCGCCCATCGCCGGATTGATGATCGCCCGCAACAATCGCCGCTCCATGATCTTCAGGGTTTCCGAGAGCTGGGATCCCGGCTCGGCCTCACAATGATAAACGAATAGCCGCGGCAGATAGAGCATGCCGGCCATCCAGGCGATTACACTGATTACATGCAACGCCTTGATCCAAGGAAAGATCACGACCAGGAAATCACCCAACCTGTCACCTCTTCAAACCGCCGCGACCTCAGCCATGTCGAATTTTGGCCGGGCATCCGGTCAAGGCCACCGGACAGATCCGACTGCCATCCTCGCTACACGGCCCCGCTTCGCCGGCAACCGCCCGGGTCACCATATCGGCCAACGTCTCGATGAATCCTGCCGCGACGCTCACTGTCCCAAGGCGCCGGTAATTTGGCACCCGGCAGTCCTCCGCCAACTGCCGATATTCCACATCCAGCTCTACCAAAGTCTCGGAATGTTCCGAAACGAAAGCGATCGGCACCACCAGCAAGGGCACCCCATCCTCACCGGCGCGGACGATCTCCTCATCGGTCGCCGGGCCGATCCATTTCATCGGCCCCACCCTACTTTGATAGGAAATCACCCAGTCAAGGTCGGCCATACCCAGCGCCGCGACCACGGCGGCGGCCGTCCGCTCGATTTGCCACTGATAGGGATCGCCGCCCGCCACAATGCTCTCCGGCAATCCATGCGCCGTGAACAGCACCCGCCGGCCCGACACCCCATCCTCGGCCAAGGCCTCGCGGACCCGGCCGGCAATGGTTTGCACGAAGCCCTCCGCGACCGGATAGCAACACAAGCTATGCGTCGGCACCCGCAGCCCCAATGCCTCGCACGCCGCCGTCCAAGCGCCGTTCGAAGACCCTGTCGTCGTCGTCGAAAAATGCGGATAGAGCGGCAGCAGCATGATCCGGTCCGGCTTGAAGTCCTGCACCGCCCGCGCCGCTTCCAGGCTCATCGGATGCCAATAGCGCATCGCCATAAAGCAGCGTGCGTCGTCCAAGCCTCGCCCCCGCAAGGCCGCTTCCAAGGCATCGGCCTGCAACTGGGTATTCTGCCGCAGTGGCGAACCGCCCCCGAGATGCGCGTAGATCGCCTTCGCCGTATCGCGGCGGCGCCGGGAAATCAATTTCGCCAACAGCCAGCGCAACGGCCCCGGCACCCGGATAATGGCCGGATCGTTGAACAGGTTGAACAGAAACGGCTGCACATCTTCGGGGCCGTCCGGTCCGCCCAGATTGAATAGCACGAGCGCGAGCCGCATCGGTCGGTCAGCCTCGCCCGGCGCCTGTGGCCCGAACCGTGGTTTCCCGAGCTCCGGTCTCCCGAACCCCAGTCTCCCGAACCCCAGTCTCCCGAACCAATGCGATCAATTCCGCCACATGGTCCGGCGGCGTCGCCGGCAGCACCCCATGTCCCAAATTGAAGATCAGCGGTCCGCTGCCGAGCGCCGTCAGAATATTTCGCGCTGCCTGCCGCATGCCTTCACCGCCTCGCAGCAGAAATATCGGATCGAGATTGCCTTGCACCGCAACTTTGCCTTGCAAGGCCCCAGCCGCCCAGGCCACCGGCACCTGCGAGTCCAGGCCAACCCCGTTGACCCCGGTCTCCGCGACATAGGCTTCATACAGCAATCCCGCACCGCGCGGAAAACCGATTATCGGGATCGTCGGGTGCCGCGCTCGGACACCCGCCACGATCTCCCGCGTCGGCTTGATCACCCAACGCCGAAACTGATCTTCCGGCAACACCGACGCCCAACTGTCGAACAATTGGACAACCTCGGCCCCGGCTTCGATCTGCGCGCACAGATAAATCGTCGTCGCCTCGACCAGCAGCGACACCAGCCGCTCGAACCCCTCCGGGTCGCCGAACGCCCATCCCTTCACCTGGGCATAATCGCGGCTACTACTGCCCTCGACCATGTAGGTCGCCACCGTCCAGGGCGCCCCGGCAAATCCGATCAGCGTCACGTCGTCCGACAAATCCCGACGCACCAGGCGCACTGTTTCCATCACCGGCGCCAGATGGCTTTCGACCCGCGCCGTCGTCAACTGCGCCAAGGCTTGCACATCGCGGACCGGCTCCAGCACCGGCCCTTCGCCTTCGACAAAGCGTACCGACTGACCCAGCGCGTCGGGAATCACCAGAATATCCGAAAACAAAATCGCCGCATCCATGCCGAAACGCTCGACCGGCTGCAATGTCACCGTCGCCGCCAGCTCCGGCGTGTAGCACAAATCAAGAAAACTGCCCGCCTGCGTCCTGACCGCGCGGTATTCCGGCAAGAACCGACCCGCCTGACGCATCAGCCAGATCGGCGGCGGCACGCCGGCATCCCCGTCCAACACACGCAACAGTAATTTCTTCACGTGGGTGCCACCCGCCATGCAGTCCTCTTCACCAACTGACCGATTATGCTTCTCTGGAAAGCCTGATTGTGCCGCATGACGATCCGTACCGCACCCCTCTACTAAACAATAATATTTTAATAGAAAAGATTGTTGAGGTAGTTGTCGGCGGGGATAGTGGGGATGCTTGTTCCGTCCCCAGTTTCGCTCACCCTTGGAGGACTCGCTATGCGGGAGCCCACCACCCCTGTGGATCATCCTCTAGCTGTACCACCAATGGGGCAAACGACCCGCGTCATGAATCCTGTGGAAAACGGGGGCGGGCGCCCTCGGCCCTGGCGCCCTCGAGATCTTTTCCAGGGCCTGGGAAAACCATACTCACCAGGGCATTATGTCGGGACACGCCAGGCCACTACCGGCATAAAAAAATCTCGCCCTGCGCCGCCGCATCACTTATCCCCAGGCTCAGCCATTTTCTCCCCACGGAGACCGGCATGAAAAAGTTCCATCTCCACTGCGTATCCGACTCTACCGGCGACACCATTCGATCCGTCGCCCGCGCCTGCTTGGTGCAATTCGACTCGGTCGATACGGTTGACCATTTATGGCCGTTGGCCCGCACGCCCCGGGCTATGGAGCGCGTCCTCGAGGATATCGCCGCTTATCCCGGCCCGGTGATGTTCACCCTGGTCAACGACGACTTGCGCGATCAGCTCATGGAAGGCTGCCGTCGTCTCAAGGTGCCGTGCATTTCCGTCTTGGATCCCATCATCGCCGCTTTGGGCACGTTCCTCGGCGAGCAACCGAGCCATCAGCCCGGGCGCCAACACCAGATGAACGCGGAGTATTTCCTCCGCATCGAAGCCATGGACTGGGCCTTGGCCCATGACGACGGCCAGGCGACGACCGATCTCCAGCAGACCGACGTTATTCTGATCGGCGTGTCGCGTACGTCGAAGACGCCGACCTGTCTTTATTTGGCTAATCGCGGCATCAAGGCGGCCAACGTGCCTTTTGTACCGGGTGTGCCATTGCCGGACGACCTCTACCGACCGAACGGTCCGCTCGTCGTCGGTTTGACCAAGGATCCGCGGCGTCTGGTCGAGATTCGCCGCGCCCGTTTACTCAGCCTGCACCAGCAAGATGAAACATCCTATGTGGATCTCGAGCAAGTGCGGGCTGAGATCTCCGAAGCGCGCCGTTTGTTCACCGCCAATAATTGGCCCGTGCTCGACGTCAGCCAGCGCTCCATCGAGGAAACCGCCGCGGCGATTATGCAACTGCTCGCCAAGCACCGTGAGGCGCGCAGCAATGCTATGATGTTGCAGCCCGCGGAAGCCTCGACCCCGCCGACTAGCGGCGCCTGATATGCCCGCCCCGCCCCAAGTCGTGCTGGCATCCGCCAGCCGGCCGCGCACGGCTCTATTGACCGCCGCCGGAATTCCCCATCTGATTGACCCGGCGCAAGTCGACGAAGCCGACGTCAAGCACGCCATGCTGCAGGAACACGCACCGCCGGCCGCCATTGCCGAGGTCCTTGCCGAGACCAAGGCACACCAGGTCAGCCTGCGCCATCCCGGCGCGTTGGTCATCGGCGCCGATCAGATCTTGGCCTGCGGCGGCGAACTCTTCGACAAGCCCGCCGACTTGGACCATGCCCGCGCCCACCTCCTTGCGTTACGCGGCCGCCCGCATCAGCTTCTGGCCGGCATCTGCGTCGTCCAAGATCGCCGGCGCATTTGGCACCACAACGCTGTTGCCGACCTGACCATGCGCGATTTTTCCGACACCTTCCTCGACGAATATCTTGTCGCCACCGGCGCCGATTGTTGCCTCTCGGTCGGCGCTTATCAGCTCGAAGGTTTGGGTGCCCAACTTTTCAGCCGCATTCAAGGCGACTATTTTACCGTTCTCGGCTTGCCGCTGCTGCCGTTGCTCGATTTTCTGCGCAACCACCAGGTCGTGACGCCATGACCCTGACCGCCAAGGGCAAGATCGCCGGGGTCATGGGCTGGCCGGTGCGCCATTCGCGATCGCCACAGTTGCATGGCCATTGGCTGCGCCTGCACAACATCGATGGCAGTTATATTCCCATGCCGGTGCGGCCGGCCGATATCCAACAGGCTCTTCGGGCGCTGCCCGTGCTTGGCATGGCTGGCACCAACGTAACCTTGCCTCATAAACAAGCGGCGCTAGCCGCGATGGACAATGTTACCGATACCGCCCAGCGCATTGGCGCGGTGAACACCGTCATTGTCGGCGCCGATGGCAAGCTGTCGGGCGATAATACCGATGCCTACGGTTTCATGGAGAATCTCAGGCAACTTGCGCCCGGCTGGCAGCCGGGTGCCGCACCCGCGGTTATTCTTGGTGCCGGCGGTGCCGCGCAGGCCATCTGCGTCGCCCTTCAGGATGCCGGCGTGCCGCGGCTCACGATAACCAACCGTACCGCCGCGCGGGCCCAGGCGTTGGCCGCGGCGCTGGACCCGTTTTGTCAGGTTGTTCCGTGGCCGGAACGAGCCGCGGCCTTGGCGGATGCTGGCCTACTGGTCAACACCACCTCCCTCGGCATGGCCGGGGCACCGCCGCTCGATCTTGATTTGACCCGATTGCCACCCGACGCGGTCGTCGCCGACATCGTCTACACGCCGCTGGAAACCGCCCTGCTTGCCGCTGCCGGCCAGCGCGGCAACGTCGTTGTCGATGGCCTGGGGATGCTTTTGCACCAGGCCCGGCCCGGATTTCGCGCCTGGTTTGGGGTCGATCCGCAGGTTACGCCGGCGCTCCGCGCCGCGGTTCTGGCCGATTGATGTTCATCCTTGGCCTCACCGGCTCGATCGGCATGGGGAAGTCGACGGCCGCCCGGATGTTCCGGCGTCTGCACATACCCGTTCACGATGCCGACCGCATGGTGCACCGTCTGCTCGGACCCGGCGGTGCGGCGGTGGCGGAGGTCGGACAGGCCTTTCCCGGTGTCGTGCAGGACGGTCATGTCGAGCGCGGCAAGCTTGGCGATCGGGTCTTCGGCGATCCGCAGCAATTGGCGCGGCTGGAGGCCATCCTCCATCCCAAGGTTACGGCCGACAAATATGCCTTTCTGGCCCACCACGCCCGCCGTCATGCGGCTCTGGTGGTGCTCGATATCCCGTTATTGTTCGAATCCGCCCTTGCCGATCAGGTCGACGCGATCCTCGTCGTCAGCGCCCCCGCTTTCCTCCAGCGTCAGCGGGTTTTGTCCCGTGCCGGCATGACGGCGGAGAAATTCGCGAACATTCTGGCGCGTCAAATGCCGGATAGGCAAAAGCGCCAACTGGCGGATTATGTAGTGTTTACCGGACTGGCCAAACACTATACCTTGCGGTCTATCGCCGCCCTGACAAAGTTGTTACGCAACCGGAAGGGCCATGTGTGGCGCCCGGGAATGGCCGTTTATGCGCGAAATCGCCCTCGACACCGAAACCACCGGACTTGATCCCAAATCCGGCCACCGCATCGTCGAAATAGGCTGCGTCGAACTGCATCGCCATATGGCGACGGGCGAATTCTTCCACCAATATCTCAATCCGGAACGCGATATGCCCGACGAGGCCTATCGCATCCACGGCCTCAGTGATGCATTTCTCGGCGGCAAGCCCCTGTTCGCCGATATCGTCGATAAGTTCCTGGAATTTATCGGCGACGACCCGCTGGTCATCCACAACGCTCAATTCGACATCGGCTTTATCAATGCGGAACTGCAGCGGCTGCACCGCCAAACGCTGCCCATCAGCCGCGCCGTCGATACGGTCGGTCTGGCGCGCCGCCGTTTTCCCGGTGCCCAGGTCAGCCTCGACGCCCTTTGCCGCCGCTTCGAGATCGACTTGTCGGCGCGCACCAAACATGGCGCCTTGCTGGATTCCGAACTTTTGGCGGAAGTCTATCTTGAGTTACGCGGCGGCCGGCAGCCCGATCTGGCACTCGCTTGGGCCAATCGCGGCACCTCACGCAGCTCGGTCGACCGGCCCAGCCGCCCGCCACGGCCGCACCGGCCGACCGCCGCTGAGCTGGCGGCGCATGCCGGTTTCGTACACGACTTAAGCGACCCGATCTGGTCACGCTGACGCCGTTACCGCCTCAGCTCGCACCGGCGAGCGCAGCGCCGCAATCCAACTGCCACCCGGACGACCGCGGCACTAGACCGTCGCGTTGCCGCCATCTTCGGCGGCTTTAGCCGCGCCGGCGCCCTCGGCGGCACCGTTACCTGCCGCTGCCTGTTGCGTGGCCATACGTTGCTTGAACAGGGCCACGAAATCGATCGGCTGGATCATCAACGGCGGGAACCCGCCGTCACGCACACATTCCGCGATGATGTGACGGGCGAATGGGAACAACAGCCGCGGCGCCTCGATGAACACCAGCGCCTGCACCACTTCCGGCGGCACTTCCGACAGCGTGAAGACGCCGGCATAGTGCAGATCCACGAGGAACATGGTCTTCTCTTCACGCTTCGCCTCGGTGCGGATCGTCAAGGCGACCTCGTAGGACTTCTCCTGCACCTGCTTAGCGTTGACGTCCACCGTCACCGAGATCGCCGGCGTTTCGCGCGCCGCCTGCATGAGGCTTTCCGGCGCGTGCGGATTCTCGAACGACAGATCCTTGATATATTGGCCGTTGACGACGATCGGCGGCCCTTCCGCGGCCTTCACCTTCTCGCCACCGGCGTCCGCCGCGGCATCTTTCGCGTTATTCTCTGGGCTGTCGTCAGCCATTGCCCCATCCTTTGTCATTTTCGGCCCTTGCCAGATCGGCGCCTGGTGACCCCGGCGCCGGGCCCGACATCACGGGTCTCGCTACCATGCTTGAACCGGGCCCACAACCGGCGGTCATCGTCACTGTCGCTCACTTGTTCTGATGTGGCCCGCGATTACGCTCGGTTTCGTCATCGTCGCTGTCCTGCCGGCCCCACTTCGACGCGGCTGGGGGCCCGGCTTCGGGCTCGACCGTTCGGTAGTCGCCTTCGATGACATGACCGCCGCCGCCCATTGGTCCGGAACCCTTGCCCTGGTTCGGGTCGCCGCTCCTATGGATCCGGCTTGATTTCTCCGCCGCCCGCCACAGCCAACGGCCGACGAACGCCCGTAACGGCGGTATCATCAGCACGAATCCGATCGTGTCGGTCACGAATCCCGGAGTCAGCAACAAGACGCCGGCCACCAGCAGGCAGGCGCCGTCGAACAGCTCCTGCACCGGCATACGCTGTTGTGCCAGCGCCTGGCGCGCCCTCATCAGCGTCGCAAGCCCTTGTTGTCGCAGCATGATCGTGCCGGCGATCGCGGTCAGAACGACAATAGCGATTGTCGGCCATAAGCCGATCGCCCCGCCCACACTGATAAAAACGGCGATTTCCACCAGCGGCACGACCACCAATGCCAACAGTATTGCTAAGCCCATCCTTGCTCTCGCACTCGACCGCCCTATCTACAGTTGAGCGGGTACCTTCGAATTCGGGGGTGACCCCGGTAAAATCCTGCGTGAAAGCGCTGCCGGTGGTCCGACCCGCCGGCTCAAGTGAGTCAAACGGTAGCTGGCCAATCGACCGGTAACCCGGTAACGTGAGCGACTAGTACTAACCCAGCCCGTCACGCCGGTCTAGCCGACCGTCGTGCGCGCTGCACATAAGAGCCCAGGACGTGTTTGACCTTATCGTCTTCGCCATGGTCGCGGCCGGAACGATCCTATGGCTGCGCAGCGTTTTGGGCCGCCGGACCGGGCAAGAGCGCCCGCCGACTGATCCCTATTCCCGTAAACCCGGTGCTGAGCCGGCGGAGAGTTCGAACGACCGTGTCGTCGCCCTCCCGGACCGCAAACGCGCCGACAAGGACCGTGCTGACCAAGCGGCGAGCGCCGGCGACGAGACCGGGCAGGATCCGTTGCAGCAAGGCCTCGGCCAGATCCGTCAGGCCGACCCCGGCTTCGATGGCGAAGGCTTCGTTGCCGGCGCCCGCGGTGCGTTCGAGATGATCGTCAACTCTTATGCCGCCGGCGATCTCGATACTCTGCGCCCGTTGCTGAGCGATGAGGTTTTCGATAACTTCGCCCGTGCCGTCGAAGAACGCCAGGCCAACGACCATCAGCTTGAGACCACCTTGGTCGGCATCCGCGACGCGACCCTGATCGAAGCCTCGATGGATGGACGTGTGGCATTTGTCACGGTGAAAATTGCGTCGGAACAAATAAATGTGACCCGTGACAACGACAATAATGTCGTTGAAGGTGATCCGGGTCAGATTGCTAACGTGACGGATATCTGGACCTTTGCTCGCAACACCCGCTCGCGTAATCCGAACTGGACGCTGGTGGCGACTGACGCGCCGAACTAAAACGCCCGCGCTCACCCGACGCACGCCGCCCGCCGCGTTGATCGCGGGTCTCCTAGCGGTTTTGACAGCATGCGAGCCGCGGGAGCCAAGCGTGCCGCCGCCTGCCTTTGGGTTACAGCAAATCTCCTTCGACACCTTGCCGGGTTGGCGCGGCGACGACCTCACCGCCGCTCTACCGGCCTGGCAAGCCTCTTGTCGGCGCCTATTGGCCATGCCCTCGGAGCGGCCGGTGGGACCGCAAGGCGTCGCCGGCACCGTCGCCGCCTGGACCGATGTCTGTCAGGCCATCTTGGCCGCGGCGCCGACCGACGGCGAGGCCCTGCGAGCCCTTATCGAGGCGCGTCTGGTACCCCATTTGGTTCATGCCGGTACCGAAACGACCGGGATCTTCACCGGGTATTTCGAGCCTGAACTGCGTGCCGCTCGGACGCCGGGAGGCACCTACACGGTGCCTCTCTATGCCGTGCCCGATGACCGTGTGACCGTCGATCTCGGTGATTTCGATCCATCCCTCGGCCGCCGCAGTCTGGTCGGCCGCCTCGACGCCGGCAAACTGGTGCCTTACCATCCGCGCGGTGCCATCGACGCCGGTGCCATCGAGGGTGTCGCCAACGCCATTTTCTGGGTCGAGGATGCTCTCGACGCCTTCATTTTGCATATTCAGGGGTCGGGCCAGGTTATTCTCCCCGACGGCTCGACCACCCGCGTCGGCTTCGCCGGCCACAACGGTTATGGTTACACCTCCGTCGGCAGCTGGCTGATGGACCAGGGCGAACTCGCGCCCGGTACCGCCTCCTTCGACAATATCCGCCACTGGCTCGAGGAAAATCCCGACCGCGCCGCCGATCTGCTGGCGGTCAATCAGCGCTATATTTTCTTCCGTGAGGTTATCGGCGACGGCCCGCTCGGCGCCGGTGGCCTGGTCTTGACCCCCGGCCGCAGCCTCGCGATCGACCCGGCCTTCCTGCCCCTGGATATCCCCTTGTGGCTGGACACCGAACACCCCTTGCCGGCGCGCGGACGACTGCAGCGCCTGATGTTGGCGCAAGACACCGGCGGCGCCATCACCGGCGCCATCCGCGGTGATTTCTACTGGGGCACCGGCCGCGACGCCCTCGCCGTTGCCGGGCGCATGAAGAGTGAGGGCAGCTATTACCTGCTGCTGCCCCGCGCCCTGGCGACCCGCCTCGCCGCACGCTGAGTTTGGTCGATTCCTGGCCGTGATCCCCGGATAATGCTAAGACCGATAATGCTAAGTACGGCAGACCCTTAGGGGCCCAACCCTAACCACAGGACGGCGCAAGTGCCTGGCGAAGCGACGAGTAACAACCCACGGATCGGGCTTTTCGTGACCTGCTTGGTCGACTTGTTCCGACCGTCGGTCGGTTTTGCCGCCGTCGGACTGTTGCAGCAAGCCGGCTGTGATGTCGTCGTGCCGCGCGCGCAGACCTGCTGCGGCCAGCCCGCCTACAACGCCGGCGACAGGTCCGACGCGGCCGCCATTGCCCGCCAGGTCATCGCCGCCTTCGCCGGCTTCGATTATGTCGTCGCCCCCTCGGGCTCCTGCGCCGGCATGATCAAGCACCATTACCCCGCCTTGCTCGCCGATGATCCGGCCTGGGCCCCACGGGCCGCCGCCCTCGCCGAGCGCACCCGTGAACTCGTCTCGTTTCTGGTCGATATTCGCGGCCTAAAAGCCGTCGACGCCGCCTATGCCGGCACCGCGACCTATCACGACAGTTGTTCCGGCTTGCGCGAATTATCGGTCAAGGATCAACCGCGCCAACTGCTCGCCACCGTCGCCGGGTTGCACCTGCGCGAGCTGCCGGGGGCGGAGGTGTGTTGCGGGTTCGGCGGCACCTTCTGCATCAAATACCCGGACATCTCAAATCGCATGCTGGAGGAAAAATCCGCCGATATCCTCGCCACCGGCGCCGACACCTTGCTGGCCGGCGACCTTGGCTGTTTGATGAATATGGCCGGCAAGCTGCAGCGCACGGGCAACGATATCCATGTCCGCCATGTTGCCGAAGTGCTCGCCGGGATGTGCGACGAGCCGCCTATCGGCGAGAGTTGAGCACGGGAACAACGCCGATCATGTATCAACCGACCAGCAGTTCCTTTCGCGAGAACAGCCGCACCGCCCTAGCCGACACCAACTTGCGCCAAGCCATGGAGCGCGGCGGCGCAACCTTTCAAGGCAAGCGCCGCCTGGCGATCGACGCGCTGCCTGAATTCGACCGCCTGCGCGACCGCGGCCGGGCGATCAAGGACCACGTCCTCGATCATCTCGACTATTACCTGGAGACCTTTGAGCGCAATGCCACCGCCGCCGGCGGCCAGGTCCATTGGGCCCGCGACGCCGAAGAAGCACGCCAGCATGTCCTGAAGATCTGCCGCTCGGTCAATGCCCGTACCGTCAACAAGGGCAAGACCATGATCGCCGAGGAGATCGACCTCAACGATTTCCTCGAGCAGCACGATATCGCGCCGGTCGAAACCGACCTCGGCGAATACATCATCCAACTCCGCCACGAACGTCCCAGTCATATCATCGCCCCGGCGGTGCATCTCACCAAGGACCAGGTCGCCGACACCTTCCGCGCCACCCATGACCACCTCGATCCGCGGCGTCCCTTGGACGAGCCGAGCAGTCTGGTGGCTGAAGCGCGTGCGGTTCTGCGCCGCAAATATTTCGAGGCCGAAGTCGGTATCACCGGGGCCAACTTTCTCGTCGCCGAGACCGGCTCCAGCATCATTGTCACCAACGAAGGCAATGGCGACCTGTCCCAGCTGCTGCCGCGTGTCCATATCGTTTTGGCCAGCCTGGAAAAAGTCGTGCCGACCCTGGAGGACGCCTCGACCCTGTTGCGCCTGCTGGCACGCTCGGCGACCGGCCAGGAAATGAGCGTCTACACGACGTTCTCCACCGGCCCGCGCCGCCCGGGCGACCTCGACGGCCCTGAGCAATATCATGTGATCCTGCTCGACAATGGCCGCACCAGCATGCTCGGCACCGAGTTTCAGGAGATGTTGCGCTGCATCCGCTGCGGCGCCTGCATGAATCATTGTCCCGTCTACAAGGCGGTCGGCGGCCACAGTTACGGCTGGGTCTATGTCGGCCCCATGGGTGCGGTTTTGACGCCGCAGTTCGTCGGCATCGACGAAGCCGGTCATCTGCCGGACGCCTCGACATTTTGCGGCCGCTGCGAATCCGTCTGCCCCATGCACATCCCCCTGCCCAAACTGATGCGCAAATGGCGCGAACAGGCCTTCGCCGAGGGCCGGGTCGCCGGTCGCTTCCGCGCCGGTCTCGCCATCTGGGCCTTTTTTGCCCGCCGCCCGGCGCTCTATCAGGCGGTCACCGGACTGCAGATGCGCCTGCTCGGCGCGCTGGGGCGCCGCCGCGGCCGTTTCCGACGGCTGCCGATGGCCAAGGGCTGGACCACCTATCGCGATCTGCCGGCGCCGCAAGGCCGCACCTTCCAGCAGCAATGGGCGGCCCGCGGCGGCGCCCGATGAGCGACAGCCGCGCCCAAATTCTCGGCGCCGTCCGGTCGGCTCTCGGCCGCACCGAACCCCGCGCCGCCGCCGACCGTGCGACCCTTGATCGGCAACTCGCAGCGCATCCGCGCAATCTGATCCCGGCCCGCGCCGATCTGCCACCGGCCGAGCGTCTCGACTTGTTCCAGCACTATGCCGAAAAGGCGGCGAGCACGGTCGAGCGGGTGGCAGACATGGCGGCCGTTCCCCAGGCCGTCGCCGACTATCTGCGCCGCGAGAACCTGCCGGCGAAACTGGTCATGGCCCCGGACCCGAGCCTCGACGCCGCACCTTGGGACAGCCAGCCCCTGCTCGAACGCCGCCGTGGCAAGCCGGCACCGGAGGACCAGGTCGGCCTGTCCTCCATGTTCGCCGCGGTTGCCGAGACCGGCTCCTTGATCGCCCTGTCCGGGCCCGATCACCCCTCGACCCTGAATTTCCTGCCCGAGACCCACATCGTCGTGCTGCCCGCCGCCCGGGTTACCGGTTCTTATGAAGATGTGTGGGACAAGCTCCGGGCCCAGCAAACCGACGCCACCCTGCCACGCACCGTGAATATGATCACCGGCCCGTCGCTCAGCGGCGATATCGAACAAACTTTGCAGCACGGCGCCCACGGCCCGCGCCGTTTGCACATCCTATTGGTGGGTGATGGCTCGGCGTGACCGCAATCGCGGCGGCCGCATCGTCGCCGGGCCCGATGACGAGGCCTTGCTCCGCCATGTCCTCAAGGACGTCAAGCCGCTGAAAAAGCGCGCCGAGCGGGTCACGCCGGAGATTGCCCATAGTCCGCCACCGCCGCCGAAGGTTGCGGCGGCGGCCAAAGCGCCCCCGAAGCCCCATCCCAGCGTACCGCCGGCCCCGACGGCTCTCCATAAGCCGCCGCCCTTGCACCTCGGCGGTATCGCCGGCGTCGACCGCAAGACCGCCGAGCGCCTGCGCCGCGGCCGTCTACCGGTCGAGGCTCGCCTCGATCTCCATGGCCACACCCAGGATGAGGCCCATCGCGAACTCGTCGGTTTTATTCACCGCACCGCCGCCGCCGGCCGGCGTTGTGTGCTGATCGTCACCGGCAAGGGCGCGGTCAGCCAGGGCGGCGGCGTGCTCCGCCGGCGGTTGCCGGACTGGCTCGCCCAGGCCGACTGCCGGCCCCATATCCTCGCCGTGACCCGGGCCAGGCGCGAGCATGGTGGCGATGGCGCCTTTTATGTCCTGCTGCGCCGCCACCGCCGCGACCGAGATTGAGCGGTGACCCCGTTTGGACAGCGTGTCCGCGAACTGCGTTACGCCCGCGGCATAGCGCTGAAACAGCTCGCCGCCGACCTGGAAATCTCGCCGGCCTATCTGTCGGCGCTCGAACATGGCCACCGCGGCTTGCCGAGCGAGGCGCTGGTCGTCCAGATCTGTGAATATTTCAATCTTATCTGGGACGATTTCGAAGACATGCAGCGCCTTGCCGCCCTGTCTCACCCACGCATCGTCGTCGACACCGCCGGCCTCACCGCCACCCACACCGAACTCGCCAACGAGTTGGCCCGCCGCATCGGCCGCCTCCCCCGCGACACCGCCCAGCGCCTCCTGGACATCCTGCGCAAAACATAAAGCGGGTGTTTGGACCCCAGTCATCAAAGGTTTTATTGCCGTTGAGAAACGGATTACGGCTTCATCACGTTGTTCCAGTCAATTTCATAGCTTGCTGCCTGCAGCTCTTTTGCCAGTTCTGTTTTCCAACCGCCACTCGGATCGAAGTCGATCCAAACGACTCCGATAATGTCTGACGGCAATTCAAGGTCACCACTTTTGAGCGCGCACACGCGACCACGGCCGAGTCGCCCTATGAAATATCCCAACTCGAGGATCACATTTTGTCTGGCTCGGGACCGATCGTGAACAGAGTCCTCTACGGCTGCTCGTCCTAGGTCATCCGGAGTGAGAAGCGCAACAGCAAATCCAACCTCGGCATTCGCCTCAAACTTCTCGATGACTGTTCGGCCCTTGTTAGCCTGCTCGTGCAGGATGATTGGATCGAATCCCGCCCGCTCCAAAAAACGAGCGACCGTTTCGCGGCTACCAACATCGTGGCCGTGTACGAGAAAGACTTTTCGGCTGTCGACAAGTGGCGGTCCAACTACAGTGACTTCTGCTACGGAGCTCCCGACCTCTTCAATCTGCTCTTCAAGACTCTTTATCGCCTCTTCCAGAAGGCCTAGCGCCTGCTGCTTGTGCCGCGCCAAACTGGCACGAATCTCTGATACCGGAGTCGCGCGTGCATAGCTCATGGGCCACCTGAAGCGAGCGGCCCCCCGCAAACGTTCGTACTCAACAGTATTCGCTCCGAAAGTGCGGATCAGAGCGTCGTCGATTGAGGCCGACAAAGGCGGGACAGCTGCCCGGGCTTCATCTTCGGACGTTAGAGCCTCCGGCTGAAAAGCTATCAGCTCATCAATTCTCTTTCTCAGCCGCGGTACCGCCTGCTGCATCTTTTCGAGCGTGAGGTTCGCCTGTTGCGGCTGTTGTGGGCGGGTCGTCCTACTGGCCACGAATCATCTTCTCTTCGAGTATCACCAAGCCAAATTATCACTGATCCGCCCTGTCTAAGAACATCTTTCTAGCTTCACCTTATTGCCCATTTGTCTGTCAGCCCTTAGCGCATCGACCAATCGTCGCTCAGCCCAGGAATTTTTTCGGACAGTTTGGGCAACCCATAACGTAGCCGAATCGATTCAGTATAAATTTCGTTGCGACTACAGAATGAACTTGGACAGGTCCGCGTCCTTGGCCAACTCGCCGACCCGCTCGATGACGTCGCTGCTGTCGATGACGATGGTCTCGCCGGCCCGGTCCGTGGCGGTGAAGCTGATTTCCTCCAACAGTCGCTCCAGCACCGTGTGCAAACGCCGCGCCCCGATATTC
>JAJFJA010000080.1 GCA_021774445.1 Alphaproteobacteria bacterium | reverse complement strand
GCTGACGTTTTTGAAACGTGCGATGAAACGTTACGGTCAGCCAGTGGCAATAGTGACTGACCGCTTGCGATCATACGGTGCGGCGAAGAGAGTGATTGGAAACTCTTCACGCCAGCTATGTGGTCGTTGGCTCAACAACCGAGCTGAGAACTCACATCAATTGTTCCGACTAAGGGAGGGTGCGATGGCGAAATTCAGGGACGTCAAGACCCTGCAGAAGTTCTCCTCCGCCCATGCCTCGATCCATAACCACTCACATGGGGACTGGTTGGTCAAGGGTGGTTTCTATTCGCGCATAACACTCCTTCCAAGTTATCGGATCCAAGTCCAAGCCCCGTTGCTATGACGCGGCCCTTGCCGAGCCGATCAAACTCACATCCGGTCGCCGGTCGAGCCAGCGGTACCAATATCCCGCTTTCTGCGGTGGAGGCTCAGGAGGACGGGGCCACTCTTCAATACGGCAGTTTCAGCCAAATGATTGTTCGGTCCGCCCGCCTGGATCCGGCGGCGCTGATCAGGCCCCGCACGGAACAGAATTAGGGGTATGGTGTGTCGCTAGGCTGGGCTCATGATCGCGCCCTGTGGAACGACACCGGTAGTTACAAACCGCCACAGCCCGACCAATAGCTTGCGCGCCAGCGCGACGATCATGACGCGTCTGTTGCGGCCGCCGACGGCCTTGGCTCGCTCGTGAAACCACAGCGTCAAAGCGGACTTCGGCTGATGTCTTAACCACAGCCAACTGAGCTGGATCATCGTCGTGCGAAGCCGAGGATTTCCGGCTTTCGAGACACCCTGTTCCCGAGCGACGGTTCCGCTCTGCCAGGGTGTCGGCGCCAGACCGGCGTAGGAGGCGAGCTGGCGACGGTTGGCGAAGTGTCGGAAGAGTCCTTCGGACCAAAGCACTATGGCGAACTCGGGACCGATGCCCCGCAACGTCTGCAGGATCGCTGGCGGCGAATGCGGGTCCTCAGCCTGTGACGCGAGAAGCGCGTCGCGCTGTGCCTCCACCGTCCTGACCTGTTCGAGAACGAGTTCCAGCCGCTCGAGTTCGCGGCTGAGCCTCTGCTTCAGGCAGACCGGAAGAGGTCGTCCATCGCCAGTTCTGAGTGTTTCCAACTGGTGGCGCCGGTCCCGCCGAACCGGCTGGTAGTCCGTGACGCCCTGGGCGAAGAGCAATCCCTTGATGCGGTTGACATGCTCGACCCGTTCGGCGGTCAGAGACCGGCGTTCACGGCTAATCTGGCGACGGTCTTCGGCCTCGGGCGTGGGTGCTATTAACATGGCGCAGACCCGCGGCTCACCGCGCTTGTAGGCCAGCAAGGCTCTGACGAGAGCCTCGCCGTCAATCCCATCGGTCTTGACGCGCCGTCGACGGCGCGAGGTGGTGATGGAAGCCGGATCGACGACGTGGCTCTCGATGCCAGCATTCTTAAGGGCGCGATCAATCCAGAACCCGTCTAGGCCAGCCTCATGGATCACGATCAGGCGGTACAACTGCCTGGTACGCGCTTTGCTCTTCGCCTGCAGTTGGGAGAACCTCGCCAGAAGGCCTGCAACATCTCCGCCATGCAGCTGGTGCTTGGACATCTTATCCCCGCCGCCCGGCGACAACGACGTGACCAGCCACGTTGATCGGCTGAGTTCCAACGACACGAAAATCGCGCTTAGATCATTGCGGACAGAAGCTTGCTCTTCACATGTGTTTTCAATCGATGACATGGTTGCCTCCAAGGGGTCGTGTTGCGACCACTCTCTGTAGAGTGAATCGCGATCCGTCCACATGGGATCTTCAATTCCGACCGTCACCTCAACCGCCGCGATGTCTTCAAGCAGAACCGGTCCGCTGTGCTAGCCGATTGGCGTCAACTTGCAGCATGAGATTCGCATCACGCGGCAGTTTGGAGACTGGTTCGCAAAAGACTGACACCACCAGGTCCGTGGTTAACGAAATATTGGCGAATCTGCGCTAAGTATTTTTTATAGCAATCGATTGGCGCGGGTATAGGCACCACATCAACCCGATTGGGCGACGCACCACGTATACCGTTGGGAGCTGTTCAATGAGCCATCAGAAACGGGACACACTGCAGATAGGTGGCGGCGGATCTGCCGCCTTGCACCAGCGTGAGACGCCGGAGTCCGCAGACTACTACACCGAACTCATAGAGTTTAGCGCCGATGCCATTATCTCGATTGATGAGCGCGGTACCATCGAACTATTCAACAAGGCGGCGGAGCAGCTGTTTGGTTACACGAAACAAGAGGCGATAGGCCAAAACATAAAACTCTTGATGCCAGAGCAACACAGTTCCAAGCACGACCAGTACCTCAAGACCTACCGGGACACCGGCACGGTTAATATTATCAATCGCTGGCGCGAAGTCGAAGGTCTGCGCAAGGATGGCGCGCCGATAGCGATCGAAATCGGCATACGCGAATTCTGGGTCGCGGGGCGGCGGATCTTTACCGGGATCGTGCGCGACCTCACGGAGATCAAGGCGGCACGAAGCGAGATAGTGCACAAATCGCGCGACCTGCTAGAGATGTCGACACCGGCGATCGTGGTGTGGGACGGCGTGCTGGTACTACCCTTGATCGGCACTATGGACAGCCAGCGAATGCAGATCTGCACCGAAAACACACTGGACAGATTGAGCCAAGAGAATGCGCGAGTGATGATCATCGATATCACCGGTGTTCCTGTCTTGGATACCATGGTGGCCAACCGCCTGATCGCCATGGCGGCGTCCGTTGAGTTAATGGGCGGGCAATGCATCCTAACCGGCATCTCCCCGGCAACGGCCATCACCATCGTCAATTTGGGCATCGATCTGTCTTCATTGAATACACGCGGCACACTACAGGCCGGCCTCAAGCTCGCGATCCAATTGGTCGAAGGCGCCGGGCGGCGGACATGACGGTTGCGATTCCGGTCCTCAAAATCGGCGATCTGCTGCTGGTTTCGATCCAGAATGAGTTGAACGACCGTATCGCCACAGCCTTGCAGGAAAGCATTCTGCTGCACATCCAGCGAACCCACGCGACAGCCCTGTTGATCGACATATCGAGCTTGGAACTGGTCGATTCCTACATCGGTCGCGTGCTAACGGATACGGCGCGCATGGCGCGGTTGATGAATACCGACGTTAGTTTGGTCGGCATGCGGCCAGCCGTGGCCATTACAATGACCGAAATGGGGCTCGGCCTACCCGATATCGATACCTCCGCTTCACTGGAACAAGGCCTCCTATCCTTGGGATATCGTCTCGAGAAACTTGTGCCCGACACTCTGGTAGACGGTGGCGGCAGCGCCTTCGAGCCAGCGGGGACAAGGTGGGATGCGTGAGATTGAGATCCGCGGCGAGGACGACATCATCCGGGCGCGGCGCGCGGCGCGCGATTTTGCCACAGTGTTGGCGTTCTCCTTGATCGACAAGACGCGGATCGCGACCGCGGTCAGTGAACTGGCGCGCAATACGTTGGTCCACGGCGGTGGTGGTCGGATGCAGATCGCCACGGCATCGCAACACAGTAGCAATGGCATCCGCTGCGTCTTCATCGACGAAGGCCCTGGCATATTGGACATTGACCGCGCGATGGGCGAGGGCTTCAGCTCGGCCAGCAGTCTCGGGCAGGGCTTACCGGGGGCGCAACGCCTGAGTGATGACTTCCACATCGAGTCGACCGTCGGCGTTGGAACCCGGGTGGAGATCGTGAAGTGGCTGGACCGGTAATACCGGTGCGCGTCGACGGCGACGTCGGACAGGTCCGGCGGGAGGTCCGGCGGTTTGCGTACGACGTGGGATTGGCCGAGCAGGCGGCGGCGGAAGCGACGACCGCCGCGACGGAGTTGGCTACCAATCTGCTGAGGCACCGAACGATCGACGGCGAGATGGTGATTTCCCGGATCGTCGGCGAACGCGGAATCGGCCTGGAAATCGTTGCCCGGGACCGCGGCCCGGGCATCGCCGATGTCGATCGCGCCGTCGGGGACAGATATTCGACCAACGGCACATCGGGCTGCGGGCTGGGCGCGGTAAGGCGCATGATGGACGAATTCGAAATCCGCTCCGTTTGCCCTGGTGCGCGGGGGGATCCGGCGGCGGGTAACGGAACGCTGATCACGGCCAGGAAATGGGTGGTCAGCGACTGCCCGCCAAGCCGCTTCGCTTACAGCGTCAATTCCCGCCCCTGCTTGGGAGAAACCGCCAACGGCGACTCTTGCTTCGTCCACGAGGGTCGCGACGGTCTGCTGGTCGCTGTCGCCGATGGGCTGGGTCATGGCCCGGACGCCGCGCACGCCAGCCAAGTGGCGATGGATCATGTGCGTGCGAACCCGGGCCAATTGCTCGACGCGCTGATGCGCGAGCTGCACGAAGCTCTGAAGCGAACACGCGGGGCGGCCGTTACTTTGTTACGGGTCTCGGCAGTTGACCAGCGCATGGTCCACATCGGGGTCGGCAACGTGGAGGCCCGCGTCTACCCAGTCGGACGCTCGCAGCTCATGGCGCGGCCCGGCGTCTTGGGCATGGGAGCGTTGCCGCGTCTGCGTGTAAACGAAACCGCATGGCCGCCCGGTGGCACGCTGGCCGTCTACAGCGATGGCCTAACGCCGAAATGGGATCTGCGGGAGATGCCCGCGCCGTGGTCGGAGAACGTATTGGGTATCGGGCACTACCTGATGCGCGGCTTCGCAAAGGACAATGACGACGCGACCGTCGTAGTTGTACGGGAGTTGGTGTGATGCTGGATCCCGCCGCGAGGATCGCTTGTCTGGAAACAGAGTTGGAGGAGACTTACCGTAGCGTCACCGAGCTGACCAATGACCTGAGCGCGGCCAACGAGAGGCTGCAGCGGTTGAGCCTTTTTGACGACTTGACCGGCTTGGCAAACCGGACCCTGTATCACGACCGCTTCGATTTGATCCGCGCTGTCGCGGATCGCGAGAGCTTGTCCCTGCTGGTCCTGTTGATGGATCTCGATCGCTTTAAGGAGATCAACGACATCCTCGGCCACGAGGCCGGCGACTTGGTTCTGCGGACCGTTGCGAAGCGACTGAAGGGACGTTTGCGCGACTCCGACACGGTGGCGCGCATGGGTGGTGACGAATTTGCCTTCCTGCTTACCTTCGGCAACGGCGCACAAGGGGCATCGGGAGTCATTAGCGAGATCGTCGAAATCGTGCAGCAACCGATCGAGGTCGGGACGACGCGCGTCGACGTGGGCGCGAGCGTAGGAGTCGCCCGTTACCCGGAAGATGGCAATGATCTAACCGTGCTGCTCGGCTATGCTGATAAGGCCATGTACCAGGCCAAACAAAATGGCGGCGGCTTCCACATCCATGACACCAGCCAAGACGGCGGAAAGAAGCGAGGGCCGCTTTTCTTCGTCGGCGACTTGCGGAACGCGATCGAGCACGGCGAGCTTGAGCTTCACTATCAGCCCAAAGTCGATATGCGGACGTTTGAGATAAGCGGCGTCGAAGCCCTGGTCCGCTGGCGCCATCCCGACCGCGGGCTGATCATGCCGGACGATTTTATTCCGCTGGTTGAGCGTAGTTCGTTGATCGTACCCTTCACCCTCCATACCGTGTCGTTGGCCATCAATCAGCTCCAGCAATGGCAAGAAGCAGGGTTGTCGCCCTCGATCGCGGTTAATCTATCGCCGCGCAGCTTGCATGACCTGGCCTTGGCAGAGGAACTCGTTGAGCTAATGCGCGATTGGCAGCAGCTTTCGAATCACCTGATGTTCGAAGTTACGGAATCCGCGCTGATGATCGACGAGGCGAAGGCCGTTCGGAGCTTGATCCGGTTGGCATCCCTTGGCGTGGCGATCTCGATCGACGACTTCGGTACGGGTTACTCGTCACTCAGCTGTCTGAGCAACCTGCCGGTCCGCGAACTGAAGATTGACCGCTCCTTCATCGCCAAGATGCATGTCCACAGGGAGGATTTGGCGATTGTGCGGTCTATGATCGATCTCGCCCACAAGTTAGATATGTCCGTGGTGGCCGAGGGAGTCGAGTGTCGTGACGACTGGACGAAGCTCGCCGAGCTCGGCTGTGACTACGCCCAGGGCTATTATATTGCCCGCCCGTTACCGGCCGAAGAATTCGCTGTCTGGAGCCGGCGGTGGCGGACAACGGCAGCGTCACATTAACCCGGCGTTACCGCCCGACAGGCCCTGTCAGAGCAAAATTGCTTGAGCCGGGCAGGGGACGTTCCGCAGCCGCGGGAGATGTGCAAACCCTTCCCGTGGTATTGCCAGACTGGGCTTGAGGTGGGAGCGGTGGATTTCGTAGCCTTGGCTGCTCAGCGATAAAGGCTCGTCATATATCACCGCCGATCTGGCTGAATACCTCCGAGACAAGGGCATGGATCATGTTCGCGGAGCACCGCATCATCCCCAGACCCAGGGCAAGATCGAGCGCTGGCACCAGACGACGAAGAACCGTGTTCTGCTGGCAAACTATTACCTGCAGGGAGACCTTGAAGGCCAGATCCGCGCTTTCCCTCGGCCTAAGTGTAGGATCGAAGCGATCGACGACAGGCAGGGCCAGCGCCGGTCAAAGCTTGTTGCCGTCGTGCGCCAGCCAGCTGTCCGCCGCCGTCATTGTCCAGCGGATTATCTCGTCGGGTCGCGTGGCGCGGCCCCAGGCTTCCAAAAGCGCCAGTTCGCTTCGGCGGGCCGCGAGTCGGTCCGAGATAGCCTCGGGTGACCAGCCTTCCAGAACCCGC
>JAJFJA010000079.1 GCA_021774445.1 Alphaproteobacteria bacterium | reverse complement strand
AGTCGCGGCCGCGACGGCGGGGGAGACCAACGGTGCCACAAGAGGTGAGGGTGTTGATCCGGCGGATGAGCCGCGAGAACCCGCTATGGGGAGCGCCGCGCATTCACGGCGAACTTTTGAAGCTGGGGATCGAGATCAGTCCTGAAATGCCGTCTCCACACCGGATTTTGGCTTTTGCAGACTAAGTCGCATCCACCTGACACTACCCTTCCACCGTATCGCACACCCTAGACACCTTCGAACGCGATGGCCCGCGACTTCGAGACCTGCTGGCGGAGCGCGTTCAGAGGTTGTACCTCGGGCGCGTGATACCATCGCCGCAGCGCGTCGAGATCGTCGAATTCGATGATGACAAGACGTTCAGGGCCCTGCGATCCCTCGAGCAAGGCGACGCCAGCGGCCCGTGTTACCACGCGGCCACCATATTTTTCGATCGTTGGCGGGACCTTGACCCGGTAGGCGTCGTAGCCCTCCGGGTCGGTAACAGTCACTTCGGCAATAAAATATGCAGTCATACCGGCCGACTTTCGACGGTCGCTCTGAACAACAACTTTGACCGGAGCGCTTGCCGCAGTATACGATACACTGCATGCTGTATGCAATACTCTGGCTAGCCCGGAGCCACAGCTTCCCCGGCACGGAGACTCATCCATGGACTTCTCACTCGGTAACCAAGAGCAGACATGGGTGGAAAAGACCGAAGGTCTCGCCGAACGGTTTGCCGAGCGGGCGCGCAAATATGATGAGGCCGCGGCCTACCCGACTGAGAATTTCGAAGAGCTGATAGCCGAGGGCTTTCATAAGCTTCCCGTCCCGAAAGAATATGGCGGTTATGCGGGGCCGGCCGGCAATGTTGGGCTGTTGCAATATACCGTGGCCCAGGTGATGGCTCGTGCGTGCCCGACGACATCGTGGAACCTGCTCATTCATTTCCACCAGGTCGGCGTCATGGCGCGGCTCGCGAGTGATGAGCAAAAGACTCGGGTGTTCGCCGACATCGTCGACAACGGAGCCCTTACGGGATCCTTGGGAAGCGAGGTCAACCCGGCACAGCTCAAGGCCTTAAATGTGCAAACGCGGCTGGTGTTCGAGTCACAGTTCAAGCCTGTGGACGGTGGCTTCCTGGCCAGCGGCACCAAACACTTTTGCTCGATGGGGCCGGTGGCCGACTACCTGCTGCTGTGGGCCCTGGCGCCGGGGACGACGAGCAACGGAGAGGGCCTGACGCAGGCGATCGTGCCCCGGGAGAGCAAGGGCCTCACCTTCTTCAACAACGGCTGGGATGAGATAACCGGCTTGCGGGGCTCGGTGAGCTGGAGCGCGAAGCTCGAGGATGTCTTCGTGCCTTGGGAAAACGTTGTCGGCCAGCCCGGCGACTTCGTGCAGAAGGATCCGCACACATACGAAGTGTCGCATACGGCGCATCTGCTCGGTGCCGCCGAGGGCGTTGTCGACTTCATCGTGGATTTTATTCAGCAACGGCCTTACCTCAAAGAGGACAAAGTCTTGATGTTCGTCCTCGCCGAGATGGATGCGGCATTGCAAAGCGTGCGTACGTCGATGTGGTACGCAATCTGGCTTTGGGACCAGCATCGTTACGACGAAGCCGGGCTCGCTTCAATCCGCGCGCTCCATACGGCAAAGCTGGCGGCGGTTTCGGCCGCGACAAAGGCCTTCGAGATCTGTGGCACGCGAGCCCTATTTAAGTTCCATCCCATCGAGCGCATGTGGCGCGAGATTCGTACCAGTTCTCTGCACACCAGAGACACCCAACTCATGGATCTGCTCGCCGACGGGATACTCGATGGTGGCAAGCAATTCTCAAAAATCAAATATGGCGAAAAGCTCGCTAAGACACCGACCTGGGAAGACCTTGGGCTGTCGCAGGAAAAGCAGCCGTTCGATGCCACGGCGCCATCACCGTCCCGAGGTGTGGTCGAGAGCAAATCGCTGTTTAGTCGTGACTTAGTAAAGGATGATGCCGGCCGCGCTGATAGTTGACAGGTCGGTATCGCTGTTAATGGAGGAGCAACTACGGGGAGACGAGGGTAATGACAAAAGTTTCTAAGCGGCGCACAAGCGCCCATGTAGGTGGCAAGTTTGGCGGAAACTACAGTCGGCGCAGGGTCATTAAGGGCTTGGCAGCTGGCGCGGGAGCGGCCGCGATCGGGTTCCCGAACATTGTGCGTGCGCAAAAGGGCGGAGAGGTCTTTGTGCGGACGTCCGGAGGGTCGTATCAAGACGCGCTCCAGGAAGGCACGTGGTCGGCCTTTGAGGCGAAAACTGGGATACGGGTTGTTCCGGTCGCCGCGAACACCGCGAAAATGCTTGCCATGGTCCAATCGGGTGAGGGTGGTCTCGACCTGATTGCCGGCAACGAGCCCGCGACCATTACGCTACGCAACGAGGGCGCGCTAGTGGAACTCGACAAGTCGAGGTTCGAGTATACGGACCTTGACGATATTGCGCCCGTCACCGACCATTATGTCGGCTACTCGGTGTTCGCCGAGGTGCTCGTCTACAACAAGGAGGTGTTCCCCGATCGGCATCCCGGAAGTTGGCAGGAATTTTGGGACGTCGGCACGTTCCCGGGGCCGCGGTCGCTGCAGGACGCCAAGGCGATCGCCCCCAACCTCGAATTCGCGCTGCTTGCCGACGGCGTGTCCCGAGCAGATCTGTACCCCATAGATGTTGATCGCGCGTTCAATAAGTTGAGCGAGATCAAGCCGCATATCGTGAAGTTTTTCGATACT
Organism: Alphaproteobacteria bacterium; assembly: GCA_021774445.1. Classification (GTDB taxonomy): domain Bacteria; phylum Pseudomonadota; class Alphaproteobacteria; order UBA6615; family UBA6615; genus SZUA-147. Next base: position 9,171 of record JAJFJA010000079.1, on the reverse strand, counting down.
GGTGCGCTCGGCGCGTCGATGATTGCGGAGAAGACCGTCGTCGCGACAAGCCTATGGGCAAACCGCGCGCAGGTGCTGATCGACAAGGGCGCGCCTTTAGGGATCGAATGGAACGAGGGTATGCGGATGCTGGAAGCGGGCGCCATCCTGAAGTCCGCGAAGAATCTCGACAACGCCTACCGTCTGCTCGATTTCGAACTTTCCCCCGAGCCGCAGGCCAATACTCTGCCAAAGGTGCTGCTGAGCCCGGCGAACAAGAAAGCCTTCGACTTCATCGATCCAACGTTGGCGGCGACCCTGCCGACATCGCCGCAAAACCGCGAGATCGGCTTCGACAACAGTGGCGCCTGGTGGGTGGAGAACCGGGACGAAGTGCTTGAGCTCTGGCAGGAGTTCTTGCTTCAATAGCGCATGGCTCGAACCTCTATTGAGGAAATCGCCGCGCCTCCAACAACGCCGGCGCCGCCTCGGCCGGCGGGAGGAGGAGCGGCGATTCGCCTGTCGGATCTATGGAAAACCTATGGCGACACGATCGCCGTTGCCGGATGCGACCTGTCGATAGCGGCGGGCGAATTCTGCACGCTGCTCGGTCCGAGCGGATCGGGAAAGACGACGACCCTGATGATGATGGCCGGCTTCGCTCAGCCCGACCGCGGCGAGATCTTCGTCGATGAGCGGCCGATCACCAAGTTGCCGCCGCAGAAGCGCGATCTCGGTGTGGTCTTTCAGAACTACGCCCTGTTCCCGCTAATGACCGTGTTCGAGAACGTCGCGTTTCCACTGCAGATGCGACACAGCACCCGCGCCGAAGTGCGCGAGCGGGTGGCGCGCGTGCTGGAGATTGTCGAACTCACCGGGCTAGAAGCCCGCTATCCTGGCCAGCTTTCCGGCGGGCAGCAGCAGCGCGTCGCGCTCGCCCGGGCCATCGTCTTCGAACCCCGTGTCCTGTTGATGGACGAGCCGCTCGGCGCCCTTGACAAGAAGCTGCGCAGCGCGCTTCAGCTCGAAATCAAGCACCTGCAGCAGCGCCTGAACGTGACCGTTGTGTACGTCACCCACGACCAGGAAGAAGCGCTAACCATGTCCGATCAGATCGTCGTCATGCGCGACGGCAAGATCGAGCAGGCGGGCACGCCGGAGCAGGTGTACGACGAACCGTGGACCGTGTTCGTGGCCAACTTCGTCGGCGAGAGCAACTTGCTCGAAGGTACGATCACGGAAATCGACGAGCACGAGGTCGTCATCGAACATCCGGCGGGTCGCTTGTTTCGTGCGCTGCGCCGCGGCGACGCGCGAAACGGCGATCAGGTCCGGGCAGCGGTGCACTTGGAGCGACTGGCTCTGACCAATGGGGAGGTGCCGACGGACGGAAATTCATGGCCGGGGCGGGTGCGCGAAGTCACCTTTCTCGGCGATGCCGTCAAATATGCGGTGGTAGTCGGCGAGACGCGGCCGAGCCTCGCCCAAACGCTGGTCGTCAAGGAGAACCGGCGCGACGCCGCCCAGCGCTTCACGGCCGGAGACACGGTTACAGTGACGTGGGCGCCGGAGTACACGAAAATCCTCGCCTCCGAGTCGAGCGGCTAGGGCCGGGCGCATGAGCATACAGCGCCAAGCACATGATGGGCTTGCCGAGCTAGCCGTGCCGCCACTGCCGAGGCACCTCGTGCGGCAGGGCCGGCGCGATTGGACACTGATTATGCTGCTGGTGCCGGCCCTCGGGTTCCTGGCCGTCTTCTTTGCCTACCCCATGGCCGACATCTTGATGCGCAGCTTCGACGGCGATCAAGGGTTCACCCTCGAACATTACGGCCGCTTCTTCGAACGTACCATCTACGTGCGGGTGCTGTTGATTACGTTCGAAATCTCAGGCTCCGTGACCGTGCTGACGCTGATCATTGCCTATCCCCTGGCCTTCGTGCTGGCGACCGTGTCGCGCCGCACGGCGGCTATACTCATGGCAATGGTGCTGATCCCGTTCTTCACCAGCATTCTTGTCCGCACCTATGCGTGGATCGTGATCCTCGGCCCCGAGGGGCTTTTCAATCAGGTGCTGGGCGGGCTCGGATTCGATCCGGTGCAGCTTCTCTACAACCGCCCCAGCGTCCTCATCGGCATGACGTACACTCTGCTCCCCTACATGGTGCTGACACTCTACAGCGTCATGCGGGGCATCGACGCTCAACTGGTCAGGGCGGCCTATAGCCTCGGGGCCAGCGACTGGAACGTGTTCCGGCGCATTCTGCTGCCGCATACGATGCCGGGCATCATCGGTGGCAGTCTGCTCGTGTTCATCCTGGCCGTCGGGTACTACATCACGCCGCGCCTGATGGGCGGCGATCGAGACCAGATGATGGCGACGATTATCGAGTATCAGGTCGACCTCCTGCTAAACTGGAACTTCGCCTCCGCCCTGGCCGCGATCCTGCTTACCATCACGCTGGTCGGGTTCGGGCTTTATGCCTGGCTGGTCGGGTTGCGGACGCTGTTCGAGAGCAGGACGTGACCGACTTCGTTCGCCATATCCCCTTGAGCTGGCGGCGCGGCGCCAAGTTGCTCCCGCTTTACCTCGCCGCCGCCTTCGGCCTCTTGTTCCTGATCGGGCCCCTTCTCGTCATCGTACCGGTGTCTTTCAGCCCGGCGCAGTACCTTACCTTCCCACCCACCGGCTTCTCCCTGCAATGGTACGAGCGGTTCTTCAGCCGGCCCGAGTGGATGGATTCCGTGTGGGTCAGCATCCAAGTCGCCACGCTGTCGATGATCCTTACCTCGGTGCTCGGGTTGCTGGCGTCGTTGTCCCTGGTGCGCGGCCGCTTTCGTGGCAAGACGCTAGTCTATGCCGTGATTCTTTCGCCGATGATCGTTCCGGTCATCGTCACCGCATTGGGCACCTTCTTTTTCTTCTCGCGGCTTGGCCTGGTCGGGACGGTCCTTGCCATTGCCATCGGTCACACGATCGTCGCGCTGCCGATTGTCGTCATTATCGTCTCGGCGACGCTCCAGGGGTTCGACGAGCGTGTCGAACAGGCGGCGATCAGTCTTGGCGCCTCGCCGGTAACCGCGTTTCGTCGCGTGACGCTGCCGATGATCGCGCCCGGCATCGTGTCCGGGGCGCTATTCGCGTTCCTGACCTCATTCGATGAGCTTATCATTCCGCTATTCCTCGGCGGACCCGAGACACAGACCCTGGCGGTCCGGATCTGGAACAGCGTCCTTCTCGAGATCGAACCAACGATCGCCGCCGTCAGCTCTTTTCTGATCGCCGTCGCCCTCTTAGTCCTTATTCTAGCGGGCTTATTAGGCCGCGCTCGCGGCCATAGCCAGCCAGCGGCGGGAGCAACTGAAACGGGAGGGAACTAATGACACAGCAAACGCCAACAGCAGCCCAACGTGCCGTCGCCGCCGATAGGCTGGCACGAACCACGGCGTTGATGGCCGAGCATGCACTGGACCTCCTCATCATTGCGCCATCGGCTGACCAGTTCTATTTCCTCGGGCGGCGGATGCCATTGACCGAGCGGCTGTCCGTCCTGGCGATTCCGGCCCTGGGGCCGCCAATCATGATCGTTCCGACGCTGCAACGGCCGCTACTAGCCGGTCTGCCGTTCGATGCTGAGACAATCGATTGGGACGAGACCCAGGACCCGATCGCCGTAGTCGCCGAACTCGCCCGGCGCAATGGTGCGCGGTCGCTGGCTGTCAACGATCATCTGTGGAGCGGCTTTCTACTGCGCCTGCAGCAGGCTTTGCCGGAGGTGCAGTATCGCGACGGCGCTGATGTGCTCTCGCAGTTGCGGCGCATCAAAGACGCCAGCGAGCTCGCAAGTTTGCGAGAGGCGGCAAAGCGCCTCGACGCACTTTGGGGCGAGTTCTGCACCGAAACGATCATCGGCCGTACGGAGTTCGACATCCAGAGGAGGCTACGAGAACTCATGACCGCGCACGGGATGGAGGAGATCGGCTGGTGCGACGTGGGCAGCGGCCCCAACGGCGCCTCGCCGCTGCACCATTGGTCGCATCGCGTGGTCGAACCCGGTGACCCGGTGGTCATTGACTTCGCGGCGTCGCTCGATGGTTACTGGTGCGACACCTGCCGCACGCCAGTGGCCGGAGAGCCCGACCCGGCGTTCATCGAAATCTACGATATCGACCGCGCAGCGCACGAGGCCGCACAAGCGGCGATACGCCCCGGCGTGAGCTGCCAGGAAGTCGATCGCGCCGCCCGACGGGTTATCGCGGACGCGGGTTACGGCGACTACTTCATCCACCGGGTGGGCCACGGTATCGGCGTCGACGCGCATGAGCATCCTTATATCGTCGAGGGCAACGAGACACCGCTCGAGCCCGGCATGACGTTCTCCAACGAACCCGGAATTTATATCCCCGGCCGCTGGGGCGTGCGCATAGAGAACATCACCGCGGTCACTGAAAACGGATCCGAGGTCTTCAGCACCGCGCCCAAGGAGCTGATCAGCCTCTCTTGAGGGGCCCTCGTCAGAGAGACGCATGAACGAAACAACAAGCGCGCCGGAAAATTCTCGCGCTTTCAGCGACGCCGAATATCACGCCAGGTTGGAAGCCGTGCAGGCCCGGCTGCGCGAGCGTGGCGCGGACTTCCTGCTGGCCGACTCATTCGAGCATCTCGGCTATATCACCGGCTTCATGCCCGGCGGGTCGATGTATCAGGTCGCAATCATTCCGGCCACCGGTGCGCCGGTGATGATACTACGCGGGCTCGACGAACCCACGTTCGTCGAGCAGTCCTGGGTGGGCGACTATGTTTGCTTCAGCGATCTCGAAGATCCGACGGACGTGTTGCGGCGAGAAGTCACACGCCGTGGCTGGGACGGAAAGACGTTCGCGGTCGAGATGGACTCGCATCATCTCCCGGTGTGGCGGCACGAATCGATCAAGGCGGCCTTGCCGGGCGCGCGCTTCATCGACTTCTCCCGCGTCCTTTGGGAGATGCGTATCAGGAAGTCGGCGCGGGAAATCGCGTATCTGCGCGAAGCTGCGCGCATTGCTGATGCTGCCATGATGGCGGCAATCGACGAAGCCGGGCAGGGCAAGGGCGAGCGTGATGTCGCCGCCGCGCTCTATGCCACGGCGATCCGTGAGGGGGCCGATAACGGGCGCATGGCGTTGATCGCCGGCGGCAGGCGCTCGAACTCGCTGCACGGCGCGCTCGGCCATCACGTGCTCGATGCCGGCGACATCCTGCACGTCGAGTCGATCCCAGCGTATCGCGGCTACAGCGCGCGGCTGATGCGCTCGACGATCGTCGGCGATCCTGATCCCAACACGGCGGCTGCTGCGCAACAATTGGTCGACCTACAGGAACGCCAGTTCGCCGAGATGCGGCCCGGCGTACCGGCCTGCGACGTCGACCGCGTGCTGCGCCAGGGCGTGATCGCCGCCGGGCTGCGTGAGCGCTACGAGAACACGACAGGGTACACTATTGGCTTTCTTGGGGCGTTGAGAACAAGCGATTTCACGCGCTGCTTCCTGCCGACCGCCGATTGGGTTTTGGAGGAGGGTATGGTATTTCACATGTATGGCGGGGCGCGGGGAATGGCCTTCAGCGACACGGTCCTGGTGACGGCCGACGGACACGAGCGCCTGACCAAGGTCGAACGCCGTTTGTTCGTGCGCTGAGGGGTGAGGCCGGTGGGCGACCAGATCCTGACCAAGATCGAGATGCCAAGGACGGCGGTGAATCAAGCTCACCGGGAGCTGCGACAGGCGATTGCCCGGGGACGTCTCGGGCCCGGAACCCGGTTGATCGAAACGCAACTCGCCGAAATGCTGGGCGTCAGCCGGACACCGATTCGCGAGGCATTGTCGCGCCTCGAGACCGAAGGACTCATTCACCGCGCCCGCGGCGGCGGGCTGGTCGTTGGCGATGTGGTCGCAGAAGGCGCGGTTATCCTGGGGATTCGTCAACGCCTGGAGGGGTTCGCGGCGCGCTTGGCGGCGGAGCGGATGGACACGCGCGAACTCGATGCGCTGCAGGCCGCTTGCGATGCCGGCGGGCCGGCGGTCGAACGGATGTCACTTGAGGAGCGGCGCGAGATCAATTACCGCTTCCACATCCATCTCGCCAACGGCTCTCACAGCGCGCTGCTGGTCAAGTTGATCGAAGAATACTACGACTATTCGGTCACCGAGCAGACGCTTCCGTTCTACGATCCGGAGCTCGTGCGGCAACACCAGAGCCAGCATCGCGAGATCGTCGCGGCGCTACGCGCCGGCGACGGCGTCCGCGCCGAGCGGATTGTCTTCGAGCACCTGCAAGAGGTGCAGGACGCTCAGTCCGATATCAGAAGTTCCGGCGCGCTGCCGATCCACGGCGACGACGGCGGACTCTAGTGCCGCCTCGGTGTTCAGGCCGGTCCATCAGCGGCGCCCACGAAAAGCGGGACCGAGGGGGCGCAGGCGAACCCCGTGGCGAAGCCGCCGGAACGGGTGTTCCGCGGGATCGGCGAGATTGGGCCCGGGCGCGGCGATCACGAGGATTTCGCGCGCGGTAGGACCAAAGTCGGCGCGAAAATGAACGGAGCTCTTGAGCGCGATGATCCTCTGGGCAGCGGGCTCAAGGCCGACGTGTCGAAACATGGCCTGATCGGCGGCCTGCTGCTTGCGGCTAGCGACAACGATATCGATGCCGCCGGTGCGCAGCCTGGCCATGGGGCCGAGGTCCATGCGGCAGCCTTTGTAGAAGGGCCCGGAACAAGAAAACCGGCCGTCCCCCAGCGCCTCCACTCTGAAACGAGCGACCAACGGTGTCTGGCCGCCATAACCGGAACGGGCGCCAACCGCCAGGTCGAGTTCCGCGCCTCGCCCGGCGGCGTGCGCCGCGCGAGCCGCCTCGGGATCATGTAGAATACCCACCGCGGCGCCCTCGGCCCGGTGACGCAGCAACGCCTTGAGGACCGCCACGCCATCGCCCTCGGCGCCACCGCCGGGGTTGTCCTGAGTGTCGGCGAGGATGACCGGACCCGAGGCGGCGTCGCCGGTGAGCGCCAGCGCGCGCTCAACGCCCTCATCGGGGTTGTACACCTCGAGCCGGAACGCCGGTTCGGCTGCCCTGATCGCGTCCGTAATCTCGTTCGCCGCCTGCGTCGCCGCTTCGCCGTTCGTCGCGTATGCCACCACCGAGGGCCCGCAGTCGGCGATGTCGGCGGCGGGAAAGCCGAATGCCATGTCAACGGACTTCACCGCGCCGCTCTCAAGCGCCGCGAGCCGTCGATAGAGACCGGCGGCGGGTTCGTTCAGCGTACACTGGCTGACGATGGGGATCAGATAATCGAGCTGGCGGAAGGCGCGCGCGGGTGCGCGGCCCCGCGCGATTATGCGATCTAGAAGCGTTGCGGCTCGGCGCCCGGTGTCCGCCATGTCGACATGGGGATAGGTGCGATAGGCGACCAGCGCCGTTGATTGCTCGACCATGGCCGGCGTAATGTTGGCATGAAGATCGAGGCTGGCGACGACCGGCACCTCGCCGGGTTGCATCGCTCGGATACGGCGCAACAGCTCTCCTTCGCCATCGTCATGGACTGTGGTGACCATCGCGCCGTGAAGGTCGAGGTAGACCGCGTCGACGTCTTGGGCGGCGGCTAAGCTGGACTGGAGCATTTCAGCAACCTTTTCGAAGGCGTCCGCGGTGACGGCCCCCGAAGGCGTTGCGGCGCACCAAACGAGCGGGATCAGCTGATGGCCGAGGTCGCGTGCGGCGTCGATAAATCCCGCGATTGGCAGATTCATTCCGGCGACGACAGTCTCCATGTCCGATTTTGTCAATAACGGCGGCCACCCATCGGCCCTGGCGAAATCGTCGAACGTGGCGTTCGTGGCGGAAAAGGTGTTGGTCTCGTGCTGAAATCCGCCTATCGCAATCCGTGCCACCCGGCCGATTCCTCCTCAGCTTGAACGGTGCGGCTTCAGTTCAGCCAGAAAGCACCGATAACCTTCAATCGAGTGCACTGTCACGGTAGTGAGCCGCGAGCCGCATAAGTTTGCGATGAGCCTTCCGATCAAGCCACAGGGGTCGCCGTACGTCCAGCGTCGATGGCGGCCTAAACTGATGGATATTGGAGGAGCTGACAACCAAGCTGACCGGCCCCTCGCGGCGCGATGCCCGCTTTGGGTCAATAAGGGATCAACGGCGGCACCGTCAGGATGGTCCGCACCTGCAGGTGAGGCGGAAGGAAAGGGTCAAAAAGCGGAAGTCGCGGTTCAATGGTTGGCTCTCAAGGGTAGGGCTGTCGTACCTGCGAGCTGGTCCGATCACGATCACTCCGGTCGACAAGGTCACGGGTCGAGCCATGCCTGGCACGTGCTAACGATAAGCTGCTGGCTCGCTCGTCGCGGTGAGCCCCGCGGCCCCTCGGATGGCCCCGACGAAAATGCGAAAGGGTGACAGGCGTGAATCTGGGCTCAAAGCGACCTGTGTCTCTAGCGCCCGATGGCTACGACTCAACCAGCCTCGGCCTCAATTCCAGGTCGAAACTGCTACGTGGCAGTGCTACCATTACCACGCTGTGGATGTCCTTAACGCACTGAAATCAAGTGGTTTATCGTGGGCCCGACGAATCTCCTGCCGGGCCCCACGCTCAGCTGCGGCGTCCGTTCGCGATGCGGCCACCGCATCCCCTGATCATCTGTTGCCTCGAAGGGCACCCTACCTGAGGCGAAGTAAAGAAGATGTGGCAAATGTTAATGGCTGTCGGCATGATCGGAGCACTAATGATGAATTGCGATGTCTGCCACTCGTTACGGTGACAGCGCCACAGAGATGAATCAGTGAAACAAGCTACAATCAAGTCGGTTCGCCCAATCCTGCTCGCAGTTCCGCTTGAATCGCCCACTGATCTACCGGTTGGCCGGTGGACGTCCCGGCCAAATCTTCTCGTTGTCATCGAGGCCTCGACCGGCCAAACAGGGGTTGGTGAGGTTTGGGTGAACTTTCCGACGTGGGGATGTGCCGACCGGATCGCCGTCCTTAATAACTACCTCGCGCCCATGCTTGTGGGCGAGGCGCTCGATGATCCGCGGCGTCTTCATAAGAAACTTTGGGATAACACGCGGCTGCTGGCATCGCGGTGGGCGGCGCCCGGTCCTGTTAGCCACGCCATTGCGGGCGTCGACATCGCGGTGTGGGATCTCATGTCG
>JAJFJA010000078.1 GCA_021774445.1 Alphaproteobacteria bacterium | reverse complement strand
TCAGTTGAGCGGCCAGGTTTATCACGACCGCGGCAAGGAACGTTGGGAGTCGAACAGGGGTGGCACGCCCCAGGTCACGATCATGCGTCCGGACCTGGGCAAGCTGATCATGTTCATGCCGCAAATGAATATGGCCATGGAAATGCCGATTGATACCGCAGGGACATTCGGGCCGCCGACCAATTTTGACGGACCGGCGCCGGAGGCGGTGGGAGAAGAGTCGATGGGCGGCGAGGCGACCACCAAGTACCGGACCGAAGTGAACGATAGCGCCGGACCCTTCACAGTGTTTTCCTGGGTGACGGAGGACGGCATCATCATGCGGACCGAGGGCAAGGGACCGCAAGGCGAGTTCGCGATGTATCTTGAAGAGGTGTCGCGGGGGCCACAGGACGCCGCCTTGTTCGAAGTGCCGCCTGGTGCGCAACTCATGCCAGCGAATCCGGCCATACTCAACCAGTTCAAATGAGCGCCCGTGTTACCGCAGCGGCGGCAATCGCCTTGATGCTGCCGGGTTTCGCAGCGGCGGCGCAGGATTTGGCGGGCGCCAGCGATCATCCGATGATTTCGCGCTATCCCGAAGCGGTGATCGACCGCTTCGCCGAGGAAGCGTTCGACGACCACACGCTGATCACCGGCAAGGTGAAAGGCAAGACGGCCGAAAGCGCGCTGGATCTGGAAGGCCGGGTCACGGATATCCGCTACTGGGTTCCGGCCGGGCGGTCGTCGCTGGAGGTGTTCCGCAACTATGCCGATGGTTTGAGCGCGGGCGGATTCGAGACGTTGTTCGATTGCAAGAACGACACCTGCGGCGGGCGCGACTTCAACCATGCGGCGGTGACCTATACGCCGGAACAAGGCGACGCCTATGACGATCAGCGCTACCTGGCGGCGCAGCTGACCCGCGACGAAGGCGATGTTTACGTCTCGCTCTACGTCAACCGAGCCTATGGTATCGGCGGTGCCAAGAAAGACCGGATCTATGTACAGCTCACCGTCGTCGAGACGGCGGCAATGGACCGGGGGCTGATCAAGATCGACGCCGCGGCGATGCGCGACGGCCTGGACGCCGAAGGCCATATCGCGCTCTACGGTATCTTGTTCGAGACCGACAGTGCCGAGGTCAACGATGCCTCCAAACCGGCCCTGGACGAGATTGCCAGTCTGTTGAGCGACGACCCCGAGCTGGCAATACTGGTGGTCGGCCATACCGACGACCGCGGCTCACTGGGCTACAATGTGGACTTATCGGAGCGGCGCGCGCGGGCTGTGGTCGAGGTGCTGGCGCGGGATTACGGCATCGCACCGGCACGGTTGGAAGGCCATGGCGTCGGCTATCTGGCGCCGGTCGCCAGCAATGACAGCGACGCGGGGCGGTCGCTCAACCGTCGGGTCGAGTTGGTGCGGCGGCCGTAGCACGGGCGCCTCGGGTCGGGGGGTGCGATTACCCGCTTCGTCGTCGCGGGCGCAGCGAAGCAACCAGCTTGCGTTCGGCCGATCACTCGGGCGGCGCGATCATGTTGGCGAACAGGCGGAAAGCGCCGGGCACCAGGAAATCCATCTGGTAGTGCAGAATGAGGCCGGTGTGGGTGTGGCGCCCCTTGCCGATGCGCGCCGAGAGCAAGGCGCCCTTGTGGGGTTCCTCGCCCGGATCGGCCATGGCGACGAGAGGCGTGTAGGCATCGTCCCACTCAGCCGCGAAATAGAGCCCGCGCTCCTTGACCCAACCGTGCCAGTCGTCGGCTCCAATGGCATTGGGGGTGTTCAGCAGCGGGTGGTCGGGGGCCAGTACGGAGACGGCCGCCGCCGCATCGGTCACACGCCAGCGCAGCGACGGTTGGCCGATCTTCAGGTAGCGCGGCGGTACGCGCGCCGGATCCCAATTGTCCCAGGGTCGATGATAAAGCGTGATCAAATTGCCGCCGGCCTCGACAAAACCGTGCAGGCGGGTAATGGCGGCCAAGGCATCCGGGCGGCTGCGGAAGCCGAATATGCCGATGACGATGGTGTCGTAGTGCCGCAGATCGCCGGTGGCGAGGAAATCGGCGTCGAGCAAGTCGACTTCGACGCCAAGCTGCCGCAGCCAATAATGCACGCGGTCGGAGCCGGTATCGACATAGCCGACCCGGACCCTGGGTACCGAGACCGCCAGCGACTGCACCGTCACCCGCGCCGGCACGATCATGTAGCTGGTGCGAATATGGGGGTAGGCCATGCGATGGACAGTGTTGTCGGACGCGGTGTCACCGGTGGCGACCGCGCGCAGGGTGGTGCGGCCGGTCGGGTCGGCCGACGGCTGGACCGTGAATTTGGCACTGGCGACGGCGCCTGAGGTAGCCAGAGAAACCGGTACCTCGGCGGGATCGACCCGCCAACCATCGGGCGCCTCGAGGGAAATAGCGGTGTCGAACGCCGCGCCGGCATTGCTCACGGCGCGCACGTCAACGGCAATCGGTCGCCCGGCGCCGGCGGTGTTGTGGACCACCCCGGCGGGTTCAATGTCCAAAGAGACGGCCGGCAGGACGGCCAGGGTCTCGTCAAGCGCGACCGGCACGGTGATGCGCTCGCCGTCGGCGACATAAGACAACTTGCCGACCACGGGATCATCCGGCCGGCCGGGTTCGGTGCGGAAGCGGTAGGGGAAATAGTGCGGGGCATCGGTCGGAACCGTGACCCGGAAGGCGGCGGTCAGACGCTCGCCGGTCGCGAGGGCCGGCGCGGCGGCGCCCTCGCCCTCGACGCGCCAACCGTCGGATACGTCCAGAGTGAGCGAGAGGGCCGACAGAGCGACCGCGGACCCGGCATAAACGGACAGCTTCACTTGGGTCGCCTCGCCGGGGGCGAGCTCATAGCGCTCGGCTTGCGCGGTGCAGATCAACAGACAGGCATTGAGGCTGGCGCGACCAAGCTGCCGTTCCTTGATGGCCAGGCGGTGGGCGATATCGCCGGCCTCGTCGCCGATATTTCGGACTCTGTGTTGGGCGGCGCGCACGCAGCCGAGGGCCTGGTGAATCGCCGCGGCGGTTCGCGCATTGTCGGGAAACGCCGCGAGTGCCTCGTCGATGGCGCCTTGGGCCGCCTGCAAATCGTCGGCCAAGCCAGGGTCGGTGGTCAGCTCGGCCAGGTCCGCCAGGGTCTGCGGCAAGCCGTCGAACATAGTCGCCTCGTCGAGCGGCAGACCGTCGAGGGTGCAAAGCCGGCGATGCAACGGCACGCTGTCGGGCTTGGCGTCGGTCCAATGCCCCATCCCCTGGGTGCGATGGTAGGCACGGGACCACTGGGCGATTTGGGCGTAGGTCGCGCCGTGAACCGGGTCGAGGGCGCCAACATCGACGGACAAGGTGGCGTTCGGCGGCGGTACCTCGTCGTCATAGGCACCACCGGCGCCGGACCAAGCGGGCAAATAGAGTTTCTTGACCTGCCAAGGCCGCAGCCCATCCGCGAGGTGATGTGGGAAGGCCTGGGGATCGGCGGCCAGGGCGAAAGCCTCTTCGGTGGCGACGGTGATGGCCCGGTGGTGACCATGCTGCCCCGGGATATCGAGAAATGTCGGGGCGATGACGTCGGGCCGCTCGGTACGAATGGCGCGGACCAGACCCTCCACCGTCCGCTCATGCCCCCAATGCTCGAAGGTCTCGGTCGGGGACTTGGATAGGCCAAAGTCGAAGATCGCGCCGTCATACTCTTCGTTCAGCCAGTACAGCGCCATGTTCAGAGTGCCGGCGGCGCGCTCCATCTCGCGGGTGCGCAAGACGCCAAGGGCACTGCGCAGCTCGGTACCGAGGTCATTCTGCCCGCCCTCGCCGCGGACGCCGCAAACATAACTGACCCGGATGCCGTCGGCTTTCGACAAGCGGGCGATCAGGCGGCTGGTTTCGTCGTCCGGATGGGCCCCGGTCTGCATGAAGCTGCTGACTGATTTCAGCGCGACGAGACTATCCCACAGACGGGTGATGGCGCTTTGCGCGGCCTGTTGCACAATGCGTTGTTGACTCGGTGTCACGCCGATTACTCCTGTGGCTGAGTGGTGCTAGCGCTGGCCGTTCCGGTCGCTTTTCAGCAACACCTGAAGACTCGGGCTCATCATCTCAAACAACGGCAGAACCGCGGCCCCCAAGGCCGTGGCCGCGGTGCCGGCAGTCGCCCTGGTCAACCGCGGGCGTTGCCGATTGCGGCGGTTGCTGACAGACGGGTTCAGGGGCTCGAGGCGCGCCATGAGCGCCTGCATGACGTTGTCCGGCAAGTATCCGCCGATCAAGATGGATTCAGGATCGAAGAGGTTTTCGATGCCGGTTATGGCCGTACGCAGTTGGGCCGCGGCGAGATCAATCCAGCCGTCGAGGTCGGGATCGCGGTCGTCGTATAGCCGGGCAATGTCTTCCGCCGAATGGACCGGCTTTCCGGCCGCACGCAGGGTCTGCAACGCGGCGTGCAGGGAGACATACTGCTCCAAACACCCCTGATTGCCGCACGGGCAATCCTTGCCGCCGGGCATAACGATCATATGGCCGATTTCTCCGGCATTGCCCCACGCCCCCTTGTAGGGCTGGCCCTCCAGGATCATGCCCGACCCGAGGCCGGTACCGATAAACAGGTAGTAGAAATGCTGCAGGTCGCGGGCGGCGCCATAGAAACGCTCACCAACAGCGGCGGCCGTCGCATCATTCTCCACCAAAACCGGCAAACCAACCAGCCGCGACAGGGCCTCGCCAACATCGACACCGGACCAGCCCGGTAGCGTCGTCGGCCCGACGGAGGTGAGACCATCGACGTCAAAGGGCCCCGGCATGACCACGCCGACCCCAAAAACACGCTCGCGGGCAAGGTTGGCGGCGGCGACAATTTCGCCGACGACCGCGGCCATCAGCGGCAGGGACCGTTCGGGGACCGGGTCTTCGACGACGATATCGCGGCGCTGCAGCAGATCGCCGGTCAGATTGACCAGGACGGCGATCAGATGTTCACGGTCGATTTGCAGGCCAACCGTGTAACCGCCGTCGGGATTGATGGTGAGATCCTTGGGTGGCTGGCCACGCTTGATGCGGCGACGGCCGTCGTCGCGCAGCAACCCCAAGGTCTCCAATTCACGGGCGATATTGGATACGGTCTGCGGCGACAGCGAGGTCGCGCGGGCGATCTCGGCGCGCGAAATCGGTCCGGTCAGGCGCACCGCCTCGAGGACGACGCGCCGGTTGTAGGACCGGGTCTGCTCGATATTGGAGCCGTTGAGAAGCATACCTGCGCAACGCCTTTTCCGCCGTCAAACGGGCGTAGTTGCTGTTCGAACCATTAAATCAATATGATCGATTTATTGACAGATGTCACCTATTGACGTGACAATGGCGACCTTGAGGTTGCATGTGTGACCAACGCAAGAAGCGACCTATATGGCGCGTATGCAACGATGACGCGGAAGCAATTCACGGTGCCGGATCGTCAGGCGGTCAACCGGCTGCCCGGGGTCGCACCGGACAATGGTTTAGCGGAGGATCGGAATGAATAAACTAAGCGGAATCCTACTCGGGAGCGCAATCGCGCTGGGGCTTGGCGTCGGTGCGGTGGCGCCGGCGAGCGCCCAGACCGAGATCACTTATTGGCAGTACACCTTTGGGGCGCGGGTCGACGCCATCGACGCGCTGATCGGCCAATTCGAGGCCGCCAACCCGGACATCAAGGTCAACCACGTCAACTTCCCCTACGCGGATTACCGGGTCAAGGTATCGGCCGCGATCCCGGCCGGTGAGGGACCGGATGTGGTGCAGTTGTTCTATGGCTGGCTCGACGCCTATCGCGAGGCTGAACTACTGTCACCACTGCCGGCATCGCTGACCGGCGATGTGGGCGATACGTTCTTCCCGATGGTCAGCGCGATGAATGTGGACGGTGAGTTCTGGGGGCTGCCGACCGCGGTGCGGTCGCTGGCGCTGTTCTGGAACACCGACCTGTTCGCGGAAGCCGGCCTCAGCGGGCCGCCGGAGACGCTCGACGAACTCGTCGAGATGGGCAAGAAGCTGACCAAGCGCGACAAGGACGGCAACCTGCTGCAAGTCGGCTTCACCGTCGTGCCGACCGGGCAGGACCACCATTGGTGGCGCGAGGTTCTGGTACGCCAGTTCGGCGGCGAGCCTTACACCGATGGCGGCCGCAAGGTGAATTACAACAGCGAGGCCGGTATCGCCGCGCTGCAGTTCTATGTCGATATGGTCGGTGAAGACGGCATCAGCGAGATCGGCTTTCTGACCGACGGCCAGACCGCCTTCAAGGCCGGTAAAGCGGCAATGACCATCGATGGCTCGTTCCGGCTCGGTTCGTTCAACAAGCAGCGCGGGTTGAATTACTCGATTACTGAACTGCCGTCGCATGACGGCGAGCGTTTCAACTATTCGTCCTATTGGGTGAACGGTATCGCCAGTAAGGCCCAGGGCGAACAGCGTGTGGCGGCGGAGAAGTTCCTGGCGTTCATCACCACGAACGACGCCATGCAACTGTGGCTGGACACGGTGGGCGAACTGCCGGCACGTCCGGAGATCGCGCTGGTCGACGCGAACCAGAACCATGAGCAATTCGGTCCGTTCGTGCGCGGCCTGGCCTATGCCAATGCCACCCACTTCGTCGACGAGGCGGCGCAGCGGCAGATCATGGTCGATATGGTCGACAACGTGACCATCAAGGGGATGAGCGCCGCGGACGCCATCGACATTGCGGCGGAAGAGGAGCAAAAACTGCTCGACCGCTTCTACGGTAGCTGATCTCCGTTGCAACGTTCTGACCGGGATCTGGGTTCCGTCCCAGATCCCGGTTCGGGCCTTGCGTCCTTTGGCGACGATGCAGGGGATGGCGCATGAGCTTGCAGTCGAGCCGCACGCCTTTTGATGCCGCGGCCAATCGTGCCGTAAGCGCGGAACTCAAGGGCCTTACCGTCGGCCAAAAGAAGGCGATTTGGGCCTGGGTCTTTCTGGCCCTGCCGATCGTTTTCTACGTCGTTATCCGCTTCTATCCGACGGTCAGCGCCTTTGCCATTTCCTTCACGGACTGGAATATCCTCGGCGAGAAATCCTTCGTCGGGATCGAGAACTACAGTCGGCTGGTGCAAGACCGGGTGTTCTGGAAAGTCCTGATCAACACGCTGCTGTACGGCGTGATCGGGTTGCCGGTCAGCTTGGTGCTGTCCTTCGTCATCGCCTATTATCTGGACCAAGTTCGGTTCATGCATGGCTTCATCAGGGCGCTGTATTTCGTCCCCTTCCTGACAACCGCCGCAGCGATGGGCTGGGTCTGGCGGTGGTTCTACCAACCGTCCCCGGTCGGCGTGTTCAATCTAATCCTGGTGGATTTCGGCTTTAGCCAGCAACCGTTCCTGCGCTCGACCACGCAAGCGCTGCCGGCGGTCCTGGCACCGGCCGTGTGGGCCGGGTTGGGGTTCCAGGTGGTTATTTTCCTGGCCGGCCTGCGGGCCATTCCCAGCACCTATTACGAGGCGGCAAAAATCGATGGCGCCGGCGCCTGGCGCATTTTGCGGGAGATCACCCTGCCGCTGCTCAAGCC
Source organism: Alphaproteobacteria bacterium (assembly GCA_021774445.1). Lineage (GTDB taxonomy): Bacteria > Pseudomonadota > Alphaproteobacteria > UBA6615 > UBA6615 > SZUA-147. The sequence continues at coordinate 82,168 of JAJFJA010000078.1, read as the reverse complement.
GACGACGGTATTCTTGGTGGTCATCAGCACCATCGGCTTCCTGCGCATCTTCGATCAAGTGTTCAACATCACCAACCAGGGCGACGGCGGGCCGCTGAACGCGACCAAGCCGATCGTGCTGTATATCTTCGAGACGGCCTTCGACAGTTCCGACATGGGCTATGCGACGGCGCAGACGGTCATCCTGTTCCTGTTGCTGCTGGTAATTACCCTGCTGCAACTTTGGTACCTGAGGAAGAAATGACGGCCGAGGCGATTTCCACACCGTATACGGAGGCCTCCGAGCGGCTCAACCGGCCGCTGCTGCGGCCGAGCAAAGTGCTGATGTGGTCGGTGCTGATGGTCGGTGGCCTGCTGATGGTGCTGCCGTTCATCTTCATGTTGTCGACATCGTTCAAGTTCAACAACGAGATTTACGAGCTATCGTTGTTGCCGAAAGAACCGACATTGTCGAACTATCTATTCCTGTTCGAAGAAACTCAATTCTTCCGCTGGTTCGTGAATTCACTGCTGATCGCCACCGCGACCACGGTGTCGGTGCTGTTCTTCGACAGCTTGGTCGGTTACACGCTGGCGAAGTTCAAGTTCCGCGGGCAGACGTTCATTTTCATCGCGATATTGTCGACGCTGATGATCCCGACGGAAATGTTGGTCATTCCCTGGTTCCTGCTGTCCAAGGATCTGGGGTGGCTGGACAGTTATTGGGGTATCATGTTCCCGGGCATGATGACCGGTTTCGGCACCTTCCTGATGAAGCAATTCTTCGAGTCCGTGCCGGATGATTTCCTCGATGCCGCGCGCATCGACGGGCTGAACGAGTTTCAGATCTGGTGGGAGGTTGCCATGCCGCTGGTCAAACCGGCGCTGGCGGCCTTGGCGATCTTCGTGTTCCTGGGCAATTGGACGGCGTTCCTGTGGCCGCTGATCGTGACCAATACGGAAAGTCTGTACACGATCCCGGTGGGATTCGCGTCCTTCTCAGGAGAGTTCACCACCGACTGGGAACTGATCATGACAGGCGCCACGGTGGCGACAATCCCGACGCTGGTGATCTTTATCCTGTTTCAAAAATTCATCATCCGCGGCGTCATGCTGACCGGCCTCAAGGGCTGAGGCGGAAAGTAGGACCATGCTCGCCGATGACACCAGGTTTCCGGCCGCGGTCTATAAGGACACGGTCCTTGGGCCGTTGTTCGATGGTTCAAAGGTCCATTTCACCGGCGATCTCATGCGCATCAATTTCGCCCATGGGGTGATGCTGGCCGAACAAGATATCTGCGCCAAGGACGATATGTCGAAGATCCTGGCGGCGTTGCGGCAGATCGAAGGGGCGCTGAATCCGGCGGGCATGGAGTATACCGGCGCCTTCGAGGATTTGTTCTTTTATGTGGAAGGGGAGCTGACCAGGCGGTTGGGCGCCGATCTCGCCGGCATGTTGCACACCGGGCGCAGCCGCAACGATATGGACCATACGGTCTTCAAGCTGCAACTCAAGCGGCGGCTGGCGACGCTGCTGGATCAGCTTGGCGCTCTCATCGAAACGCTGACAACAGTGGCGACGCACAACCAAGAGACCCTCGTCGTCGCCTACACCCACGGTCAGCCGGCGCAACCGACGACCTTCGGGCATTATCTCGGGGCCTTTATCGAAGTGTTGCTGCGCGACTTCGACCGGCTGCTGCATGCCGGCAAGGCGCTCGACCTGTGCAGCATGGGGGCGGCGGCGATTACCACCACCGGCTTTGCGATCGACCGCCAGCGCATGGCCGACCTGCTGGGCTTCGGGGCGGCCCAGGAAAACTCCTATGGTTGTATCGCGGCCTGCGATTACATCACCGGCGTCTATGGCGCGATGCAGGTGATGTTCATCAATCTCGGCCGGTTCATTCAGGACCTCAATCAATGGACCGGTTTCGAGACCGGCCATCTCTATGTGCCGAACGCCTTCGTGCAAGTCAGTTCGATCATGCCGCAAAAACGCAACCCGGTCCCGGTGGAGCATCTGCGGCTGATCAGCTCACTGGGCGCGGGGCGTTGCGCCACGATCATCAATGTGATGCACAACACGCCGTTCACGGACATGAACGACTCCGAAGGGGAAGTGCAGATCGCCGGTTACGGCGCCTTCGATACCGCCGAGCGGGCGCTGTCGCTGCTGGCTGATCTGATGAGCGCGGTGCAGATCGATGAGGAAAAGGTGCGGCGGCATATCGATGAAAGCTGCATCACGATTACGGAGCTGGCGGACTCGCTGGTGCGCGCCGAGGGTATCTCGTTCCGGCAGGCGCATGGGGTATCGGGGAAATTGGCGCGGCAGGTGATGGACAGCAAATCGACCCTCAGCCAGGCGGATTTCGACAGCTTCGTGGCGGCATTCGAGGGCCAGATCGGCCGGGCGCCAAGTCTGGGAGAGAGCGACTTCCGGCGACTGCTGACGCCGGAGCATTTCATTGCCGTGCGGGAAAGACCGGGCGGACCGGCGGCACCGGCGCTCAGCCGCAGCCTGGCCGGGTATCGGTCGACCCTCACGGAACGCCGCACGCAGGGCCGTAAGCTAGAGCAAAGCCTGGTGGCGGCGGATGAGCGGTTGCGGGCGGCGGTGGACCGGTATGTCGCCGCATAGGGTGGGGAAATCTGATGGCTAACGTGTCGATCCGCAACGTTTACAAGGCCTATGGCAAGGTCGAGGTCGTGCACGGGCTGGACCTGGAGATCGCCCATAACGAGTTCGTCGTGCTGGTGGGGCCGTCGGGCTGTGGCAAGTCGACGATGCTGCGGATGATTGCCGGGCTGGAGACCATCACCGCGGGCGAGATCCACATCGGCGACCGGCTGGTCAACAATGTGGAGCCGAAAAACCGGAACATCGCCATGGTGTTCCAGAATTATGCGCTCTACCCGCATATGACGGTGTTCAAGAATATCTCCTTCGGGTTGCGGGCGGCGAAACTGCCGAAGGAGCAGATCGAGGCGAAGGTGCTGGAGGCGGCGCATATCCTCGGTCTGGAAGACCTGCTGTTGCGCAAGCCGGCGGAGCTTTCCGGCGGCCAGCGGCAGCGGGTGTCGATGGGCCGGGCCATCGTCCGCGACCCGCAGGTGTTCCTGTTCGACGAGCCGCTGTCCAATCTGGACGCCATGCTGCGCCATCAGATGCGCACCGAGATCAAGCTGCTGCACCAGAAGGTGCAGACCACGATCATCTATGTGACCCATGATCAGATCGAGGCGATGACCCTGGCCGATCGCATCGTCATCATGCGCGACGGCTACATCCAGCAAGTGGGCAAGCCCAGCGAGCTTTATCACCAGCCCCGGAACACCTTCGTCGCCGGCTTCATCGGCAGCCCGAAGATGAACATGGTGCCGTGCGAGGCGCGATCCGTGGACGGCGCCCTCCACCTCGCCCTCGACGACGATCTGTTGATGCCGGTGCCGAACCCCGGCGGCCGCAGCGTGCGCGAGGGACAGCGGGTGATCATGGGGATCCGGCCGGAGGATGTGGTCATGGTCAACGGCGAGGCGCCGGCGCCCGATAGATGGGTGCGAGAGGCGCGGATCAGCGTGGTGGAACCGCTCGGCTCCGAATCCCTACTCGCGCTGGAACTCGGCGCCCACGGCTTCACCGGCAAATGCGCCGGCCGGATCGAACCGGCCGCGGGGTCTACGGCCCAGTTCGCCTTCAATCTGGAGCATATCCACCTGTTCGACCAAGAGAGCGAACAGGCGCTGTAGCAGCCGGCGGGGCTGCCGCTGACGAGGTGTGCCGCCGGCGGTTTCCGTGCGACGACTATCCCTTGGGCGCCAGTTCCGCCCGCAGGCTGTCCGCCTGTTTCGCCAAATCGCCCGTGATTGTCAGAATTTCCGTGGACGATCTGCTGACCTCTTCGGTGTTCTCGGAAACCGTGGAAATGCCCGACGTGATTTCGGCCACGCCGCGGGTTGCTTCCTCAATATTGCGGGCGATTTCCGAGGTCGCGGTACCCTGTTCCTCGACCGCCGTGGCGATGGTGGCGGCCACCTCGTTCAAATTCTGGATCGTACTGCCGATGCCAGCGATCGATTCCACCGCCTTGCTGGTGGCGCCTCGGATTTCGCCGATCTGTCCGGTGATCTCGTCGGTCGCCTTGGCAGTCTCCGCCGCCAAGGCCTTGACCTCAGAGGCGACGACAGCGAAACCCCTGCCGGCCTCACCGGCGCGGGCGGCCTCGATGGTGGCGTTCAGCGCCAGCAGATTAGTTTGACCGGCGATGTTGTTGATCATCTCGATCACGTTGCCAATGCTTTCCGATGTTGCCGAAAGCTCTCCGATGATAACGCTGGTCTTCTTGCTTTCCTCGACCGCCTCGCCGGAGATGGCGGACGATTGCGTGACTTGGCGATTGATTTCCTGGATCGAGGATGTCAGTTGCTCAGCCGCCGCGGCGACGGTCTGAACGTTGCTTAAGGCCTGCTCCGCGCCGGCCGCGACATCGACCGATTGGACCCGGGTCTTGTCGGCCGACTGCCCCATGCTGTTGGCCTTTTCCTCACAGCTCCCGAGTGCCTCGTTGAGAGTACCGACGAGGTTGCCAAAAACGCCCATTTTCTGTGCCACCCCATCGGCGGCGTGATTGATGGCACGGCTGGCGGTCAAGAAGCCGCCGCGCATGCCGGTTTCGACGATGCGGCGAAAATGCCGGTTCTTCTCGACATAATGCAGGCATGCCGTGGATTCGCGGACATAGGCGTCTATCCGGTCGATCATCTCGTTGAGCTTCAGCGCCAGATCGCGCTCCTTACCCGGCTCGGTGGGAATATCCAGAATCCGGGCCTCGAAATCGCCCTCGCAGACGCGCTGGCAGACAGCAATGATTTCGTCGATTTTTGCGACCACCGGACCCTGGGCGCCCACAGACCGGCTACGCTTTGTTGCTAGACTAAGCATCCTAATTCCCCTTTATGCGGCCCGCGCGAGGTCGGCGACAAACTCGTCATACTGGATGTTCTTTTCGGCCAGGATATCCAGCAGCTTTTGATGGGAGGCCGCCATGCCGTCCTTGCGGTTGGAACGGTCTTGTTCGATCCGACTGAGATCCCGGTAAAGCGGTTGGATAATTTTTTGGATTGTTTGCGGGTTGGGTACGCGGCGGGTCGAATGGTAACCGACAATGCTACCTTTGGCGCCGTAGCTTGGCGTCACGTGGGCCAGAACCCAATAATGGTCGCCGTTCTTCGCCATGTTGACCACATAGGCGAAAATCTCCGTGCCGGCTTGGACGGTATCCCACAGCAGCTTGAAGACGCAGCGCGGCATCTCCGGATGGCGGATCATGTTATGGGGTTTCCCGATGACTTCCGCCTCGGTGTAGCCGGCGATATCGAGAAAGATATCGTTGGCGTAGGTGATGTGACCTTTTAGATTAGTCTTACTAACGATCAAATCGTCTTTATCGAAAAAAACCTCGCGGCCGGTCGGTGTCGTCATGTGATTGCTCAATGGGTCGTTGATAGTGCTCCTTTCGACGGGAAATCGATTTGTACAGATTCCGCACGGCAGGGGCGATCGCAAGCCCAATGCCGGACCGGTATCTCAAATTTCTTCCCGCCTCCTCAGCGTTGAGTCTGTCGTAAAACCGCTAAAATGCAGTAAATGTTCCAGGGAATATCCGATCGGGAAGAGAGCGCCGATTTGGGCGGCGGCCAGGCGCGCTGGAATTGGTATCCAGCGCGGTGTAGAGATAGCCAGGCCCCGATACTCATTGGCGCTTCCGGTCCGGCCGCAATCCAGCAAGAACAAACTGCTCGTTGATGAGACGGCAACGTTGCGCGCAAATCGGGGGTTCAGATTGACTAATTCGTCGAGGAACAAGCCATGACCCATACGCCGGCAGGCGATCGTTACGAGTCCATGCAATATAACCGCTGTGGCCGGAGTGGACTGAAGCTGCCGGCGATATCGCTGGGGCTGTGGCACTATTTCGGCGATGACAGTTCGTTCGACAACGCCCGAGCCCTGTGCCGCCGGGCGTTCGATTTGGGGATCACCCATTTCGACCTGGCGAATAACTACGGGCCGCCGCCGGGCTCGGCCGAGGCCAATTTCGGCAGGATCCTGGCGGCCGATTTCGCCGGCTATCGGGACGAATTGGTGATCTCGACGAAGGCCGGCTACAACATGTGGCCGGGTCCTTATGGGGAGTGGGGCAGCCGGAAATATCTGCTCAGCAGCCTCGATCAGAGCCTCAAACGGATGGGCATCGACACTGTCGATATCTTTTATTCCCATCGCTTCGATCCCGACACACCGCTCGAAGAAACCATGGGCGCGCTCGACACGGCTTTGCGTTCCGGCCGGGCGATCTATGTCGGCATCTCGTCCTACAATTCGGAGCGGACGAAAGAAGCGGCGGCGGTCCTGCGTGAATTCGGCGATAAATGCATCATCCATCAGCCGAGTTATTCCATGCTCAACAGGTGGGTCGAGGAAGATCGGCTGCTCGATACGCTGGAGACCGAGGGTATGGGCTGTATTGCCTTTTCGCCGCTGGCCCAAGGCATGTTGTCGAATAAATATTTGGACGGGATCCCGGCGGATAGCCGGGCCGGGCAAGAACGGGCCTCGTTCAGGCATGGTTTCCTGACGGAAAAGAATGTCGAGCGGATCCGCTCGCTCAACAAAATCGCCCAGCGGCGCGGGCAGAGCCTGGCGCAGATGGCGCTGGCCTGGGTGTTGCGCGGCGGCCGGGTGACCTCGGCACTGGTCGGCGCCAGCCGGGTCAGCCAAATCGAGGACAGTGTGGCGGCGCTGGCAAACCCGACGTTCTCACCGGAGGAACTGGTGGAGATCGACGAATACGCTACCGACGGCGGCATTAACCTGTGGGCGCGGTCGAGCAGCGCATAGGTCGTTGCGAACAACGCCGAAAGCCTCTTTCGTCGCATAAGAGCAAAGGTGCGCAAGCGCAGTGCCAGAGCCAATACGCGAGTCTCGCGCCTTGACTGTAGTTACATTTGTAGCTACATTGCGGAATGAGCTTTGAGTGGGATGAGGAAAAGCGCACTGCCAACCTGGCAAAACACGGTATCGACTTTGTCTTGGCGGCGAAGATCTTCAGAAATCCTACGATCGAGCAGATTGATGGTCGCGCCGACTATGGTGAAGAACGGATCATCGCCGTTGGCCACTGGAACGATGGCGTGCTGGTGGTGATCTACACGTGGCGCGGGTCGAACCGCCGAATTATTTCGGCGTGGAAGGCAGGAAAAAATGACAAAAAGGCGTATTACAACAGTCTCTGACGCGGCACTGGATAAGCGGAAAGACCGCTCGCGCAATGACGCGCCGGATGGCCCGGCGCTTGGGCCCGATTTCTGGAAGCAAGCTCAGGTGGTTTACCCGGAGAGCCCAAAACAACAGCTCACCGTGCGGCTAGACGCCGATATGGTGCAATGGTTCAAAAAACAGGGCCGGGGCTACCAGACCCGTATGAACGCTGTGTTGCGCTCGTTCTATGAAACCCACCGAGAGCCAAGAGACCCAAGTTAGAGGAAAAAGGGGGAGCGACCAGTCGGCCCCTCCCCCACGCGCCGCTCGGCTAGCGGCTGACCATCAAATCGGTCCACTTCTCAACGAAGATCTCGCGGTTTTCGGCGGCCCAGCCGATGTCGTAGGGCACGACCTTGATGTCGTCGAACGATGGCAATGCGTCGCTGGACGGCACGTCGGTGCGAATGGAGCGCCGGCCCATTTCCTTGACCAGGAAGGTCTGGGCTTCCAATGACAGCGCCCAATCGATGAAGGCCTTGCCGTTGTCCGGATTGGGGCCATTCTTGACCAAGGCGATGCCGTCCGGGGCGGCTGTGGTGCCATCGGCGGGATAGACGATGGTCACCGGGCCACCGCCTTCGACGAAGCGCAGGGCGTTGTCCTCAAGGGTGATGCCGATGGAGGCTTCGCCGTCATTGACGAAGCGGGGCACGGCGCTGGAACTCTCGGACAGGGCGAAATTGTCGAAGATGTCGCCATAAACGTCCCAACCGGTGTCGCCATAAATGTTCAGCACGGTGGCGAGTTGCATATAGGAAGAGCCCGACTTGTCGGCGCGGGCGGAAGACACCTTGCCCTTGAGGTCGGCATTCGCCAGATCAGTCCAACTCTGCGGGATCTCGCCTTCGGCAAGCAGGTTGGTGTTGGCGACGAACACCATGACGATGCCGGTGTAAGGCAGCCATTTGTCGCCGACCAAGAAGGCCGGGTTGATCTTGTCGACATCCTTGGGCGTGTATTCTTCCAGGATCTCGTTATTGGCCTGCAGTTGCTCGGCGCCGATGCTCCAAATGACGTCGGCCTGAGGATTGTCCTTCTCGGCGAGGGCACGGCGGATGGTGTCGCCGGAACCGGCCTTGATGACTTCGGCGTCGATGCCGGTGGCCGCCTCGAACAGCGGCACCATGGCCTCGATAATGGCGCTTTGATGGGCGCTGTAGAGCACGACCTTGCCGTCCGCCAGGGCCGGCGCCGATGCGGCGACGAGGGAGCCGGCGACCAGGGCGCCGACACCGAAAAAGCTTAGAGATTTCATACCTTCCTCCCGTAACGATTGAGGCCTTTTGACGGCCCGTGTGGCCAATGATAGCCGATCCAACCGGGATCGTAGAGCGCAAAGGTTACGGCGCCTCCGGCAGCCTGGCCTGCAGCACCTCGAGCAGGCTGGTCTCACCGACCGCGAAGTTGATGACCTGGATGCCGAGGTCGGCGGCGCCGGCGCAATTCTCCGGCCGGTCGTCAATGAAGAGGCAGGATTGCGGCGCTAACCCGGTGCGAGCGAAAAAGATGTCCCAGAGGCGTGGATCGGGCTTCATGATGCCCTCGCGAAACGAGAAGAAGTGCTGCTCCGGCACGGTCGCCATGACCTCTTGCTGGAAGATCCAGCGGGCGTGGAGGTAGCCGGTATTGGACATGAGGAAGACGCGAGCGCGCGTTGCGGCGTAACGCAGGGCGTCCGCGCCCTGCTCCGTCATCTGCAAACCGGCATCGAACTCGGTGACGAACTGGTCGTAGTGCCAGTCGGGGGCGCCGGCGATACGCTCCTTGAGGCGGCGGAAATACTCGCGAGAGTCATATTTCCCGGTTTCGGAATCGAACTCCAAATCGGTGTCGACCATATGGTCGTGGATCTCGGTCGGCGGCAGCGGCGAATGGCGCCCAAGATGTTCGGCGATGGTGTGGTAGCTGACCCGGACCAGCACACTGCCGACATCGAATACCACCCCGGTAATTGGCGCTGGCGCCATTACGTCCTCCTTAACGCTCCTCGTTTGCGGGAGGCAGCTATATACTCGGTCGGCTGCGGTTCCGCAAAATAGATGGGCGCAATGGCGAGCGTAGAACTCAAGAGTATCCGCAAGACCTATCCGCCCGACGTGACCGCGCTCGACGACGTCGATCTGACGATCGAGACCGGCGAGTTTTTTACCCTGCTGGGCCCGAGCGGCTGCGGCAAGACAACGCTGTTGCGGACGATCGCCGGGTTCAATATCCAGGACAGCGGCGCGGTGATCGTGGGCGGCCGGCAGATCGACCATGTTCCGGCCTATCGGCGCGACACCGGCATGGTGTTTCAGGACTATGCGATCTTCCCGCATATGAGCGTGGCCGACAATGTGGCGTTCGGCCTGCGCAACCGCAAAGTGCCGAAAGACGAAATAAACGAGCGCGTGGAAAAAGCGTTGGCGATGGCGCGGCTGGAGGGCTTCGGCCACCGTCTGCCGAGCCAGCTCAGTGGCGGTCAACAACAGCGGGTCGGCCTGGCGCGGGCGATGGTCATCCGCCCGCAAGTGCTGCTGATGGATGAACCGCTGTCCAACCTCGACGCCAAGCTGCGCATCGAATTGCGCGAGGATATCCGCGGCATTCAACGCGAGCTGGGCATCACCACGGTCTATGTAACCCACGATCAGGAGGAAGCGCTGGTCATATCGGACCGGATCTGCGTGATGGAAGGCGGCGTGGTGCATCATGTAGGGGCGCCCTGGGAGATCTATCGGCAGCCGAAGACGCGGTTCGTCGCCGGCTTTGTCGGGGCGATGAATTTCCTGCCGGGGCGGCTGACGAGTGCCGGCCTGGCGCTTGGCGAGCAAAGGCTGGCCTGGTCGAAATCGAACGGATACGACGGCGATGTGGCCATCGCGATCCGGCCGGAGGATGTGACGGTCCAGATCGGCGCCGCCGACGTGCCGGGCTTCGGGCTCGCTGGCCGGGTGGTCCGCATCAGCTTTACCGGGCGCGACGTGCAGTACACGGTCGAATGTGCGGATGGCACCAGCATCGACGCCCATATCGCGAACCCGTCTCCGGAGCTGATGGACCAAACCGGCAATGAGATACGGCTATCGTTGCCGGTGGATCGGGTGATCCTGTTCGATAAATCATCGGGACAACGGGTGTGACCGCCGCAATGGCCGCCGGGCTGCGGCGGCGGCTGGCCGGGCTAAACATCTGGACCGTCGTCCTGGCGGTGGCCCTGATCGTGGTGTTCATCCTACTGATCAACCCGCTGTACAACATCCTGGTCGCGAGTTTTATCGACCGCAAGGATGGGTCGTTCACGCTCGGCAACTACGGTCGTATTCTCGGGTTGGGCTTCTATCGCTCGGCCCTGACCAACAGCCTGATCATCGGCTTCGGCGGGATGATCGGGGCATTGGTGCTGGGCGTGCCGCTGGCGTTCCTGACCTCGCGGTTCCACATCCGGGGACGCACGATCGTCTCGACCCTAGCGGTCTTGGCGCTGGTGTCGCCGCCGTTCATCGGTGCCTATTCCTGGATCATGATGCTGGGCGCCAATGGCTGGCTGCGCCATTTGCTGGCGTCGGTCGGTATCGGGTTACCGTCGGTGTTCGGGATCTTCGGGATTCTCCTGGTTTTCACCCTGAAGTTCTATCCGTTCGTGTTCCTGCTGACGGCGAGCGCGTTGTCCTCGGTCAACCGGTCGTTGGAGGATGCCGGGGAGAATCTCGGCTGCGGACCGTATCGCAGATTCTTCAAAATTACGCTGCCGCTGGTGTTCCCGGCGGTGAGTTCGGGCGCCCTGCTGGCCTTCGTGCTGTCGATCGCCGATTTCGGGACGCCGCAGATCATCGGCGGCGAGTTCCGGGTGTTGTCGACCGAGGCCTATAACCTGTTCACCAGCGAGATCGGCGGCAATCCCGGCTTGGCGTCGACCGTCAGCATTATCCTGATTTCGATATCCCTGGTGTTCATCATCCTGCAGCGGCAGGCGGTCAACCGGCGGAATTTCGCCGGCAGCCTGATCAACCGGCCGGAGGTGAAGTTCCTGCGCGGCGGCAAGTCCGTGGCCGCCCATGCGATTTGCTACGGGATCGTGATCGCCAGCTCAATCCCGTCGATCGTGGTCGTCGTGATGTCCTTCCGCAAGACGCAAGGACCGGTGTTTCACCCCGGGTTCTCGCTGTCGAGCTATGCCCGGATCATCCGCGAGGTGCCCGACGTCATCACCAACAGTTTTCTATTCTCGGTCTCGGCGGTGATCCTGATCGTCACGCTGGGCACGCTGGTCGGCTATATTCTGGCGCGGCGCCAAAGCTTCTTGTCCGGCACGCTCGATTCAATCCTGATGGTGCCCTACATCGTGCCGGGCGTGGTGCTGGGTATCGGCTTTATCGTCGCGTTCAACACCGGGCGTTTGGCGATGACCGGTACCGGGTTGATCATCGTGCTGGTGATCTTTATTCGGCGCCTGCCCTATGCGGTGCGCTCAAGCTCCTCGATCCTGAAACAGATTTCCAACAGTGTCGAAGAGGCGGCGATCAGCCTGGGGGCGTCGCCGGCCCGGGCGTTCATCAAGGTCACACTGCCGCTGATGCTACCGGGAATCGTCGCCGGCGCGATGATGGCTTTCGTCACGGCGATCAACGAGCTGTCCTCCTCGATCATTCTCTATGTCGGCGGTACCATGACAATGCCGGTACGCATCTATCTGTCGGTGCTGGACGGCGAGTTCGGCACCGCCGCGGCGCTGTCGACGATCCTGCTGACTTCGACCGGCATCGCGGTCTATTTCGTGTTTCGCTATTCCAGCGCCAAGGAAAACGCCTTCGTGTGATGGTGCGGGTGTCGGTCAAGGGCGTGGTGATCGTCGGCGGCAAGGTGTTGCTGCTGAAAAACGAGCGCGACGAGTGGGAGCTGCCCGGCGGCAAGCTCGAACCCGACGAGGCGCCGGAGGATTGCTGTCGGCGCGAGATCCTTGAAGAGACGGGGCTACAGGTGACGGTGAAGGACCTAATCGATGCATGGCTCTACCGCGTCGCGCCGGAAGGCAACGTGCTGATCCTGACCTATGGTTGCGAGTTCGCAGGCGGCGCAGACATCACGATTAGTGATGAGCATAGCGATGGGCGCTGGTTCGGTTTTGACGCGCTGTCTCGCGAGAATATGCCCGACGGTTACCGACGCTCCATCGAGCGCTGGCGCGCGGCGGTGCTTTAGCCGCGCTCTAGCGAAAGACGTAAATCGGGCTGCTCCAGGCCTGGAAGCCGTCTTCGGTCGTGACGCAGACCCAGAGCGGGTTGTCGCCGGTCTTTCCGAGCGGGATCTCGATGGTGGCGGAGAGGTCGCGATGGGGGTTGTTCTCCGGTAGGCGAAAGACGCGGATCCGGCGGCCGAGCCCGCCGGCGTCGAGAATGCGATCGGCGAGGCCGATATCCGCCAAGACACAGCCCAACGAGCCGTGGTTGGTGGCGATTTCCAGGGTCGCGCCGTCAGCTTCGTCGAGCCAGACATCGAAGCCGCCGAAATTACCGGTGGTGATGGCTTCCCAGAGAACGGCGTGGTGGCCGTGGCATTCGAGCCGACGCTCGTGGTTCCAAGCGTTGATCTTCGCCATACGCTTGATTGCGGCGCCGCGAAACCGGGCACTGCCGGTCCAATGCGTGTCGCGGCCGCGGCCGCGATACTCGGCACCGGACCAGATCACCCGAATACGGGGGCCGAGATCCTCGCTGCCGAACCCGCGAACGGTCTCGACGACTTCGGTGCCGTTGCGCACCTCAATACGCTCAATGGGCGCCTGGGTGATGACGCGAAGATCGAGCCGTGCGGTCGCGCTGTCGGTCTGAACGATATCGCCCATCATAACTTCGTCGACACGGCGGTGTGGCGGCTCATCGAAGACATTGGGGTCGCGTTCGTACAGGGTGGCCTCGTCGGTGAAGCTGGCCCGTACGTCGAGATGCATGCGGGTACCCGTCGTGCCGTAGTGATGGCGGCGGCGCAAACACTCGAAGATACCGTCGCGGGTGAGTTCCTCGGCCAAGAAGCAAGTGAGGCCGCCGTAGGCACCGAAGCGTGAGGCGCCGGGGTAGCTGGCGCCCGGACGCCCCTTGTGGCCATCGCTGTTGCAGACCACGCCGGAGCGATGGCCGAGCTTGAAGCCGTCGGTCAGCAGCCATTCGAAGGTGCCCCAGGCGGAGTGAATTTCCATGGCGGTTTCCAGCCGACCGTCATGGGCGTAAGAAATGTCGGCATAACGGCCGCCGACATGGGCGTAGACGACGCAGTCTTCCTCGCCGAGGACTTCGAACAGGCGCCCGGCATCGTTGGCATCGGTGTCGATGTCCGATTTGTCGGGGAGCAGGGCGTGGGACGAGCGCCTGATTTGGCGTCCTTCGTGGCGAAAGAATACGTTGCGGTCGCCGCCGACGCCGGTATTGCCCGACCATTCGTAGCCGGGGAAAGTGACGAACCGCCCGTCCTGGTGATAGGCCGCGGTTAGTTCGTTGAGGTGCTGCCAGAACGCGTTGTTGACCTGAAAATCATTGGCTTGATGGCTGGTGGCATCCAAGAAGGCGCAATCGCGGGCGAAATCGAAATATTCGCGTGCCGTGTTGACACCGATGGATTCGCCGCTCTGGCCATGGAGATCACCCCAGTAACCGCCGACCGGTCCATCACGTATGAGCAGCGGGTGGGATTCGGCGACGATCCCGTCGCTGTCGTCGCGGACCGTGATCCGCAAAATTCCGGGATCGGGCACGCTGAGATCGTCCAGGCAAAGGGCCCTCGTACCCAGGACGTAGTCGACCGTTTCAGGCAGACCGTCGACAGGCAGGCTCGGCGCGAGACGGAGGGTTCCGGCGGCCTGGCCCGTCGGGTTGCCCCACATATCCTCGGCCTTGAGGCCGAGGGCGAAACGCTCGCCCGGCCGCCGCAACGATGGCAAGACAGCGCGCCAGATCACCGGCCTGCCGGGGACGATGGCAATCGCGGGGCTGTCGGGGATCGGGACATAGTGCCCGACCGCACAGACATCGGCGAGGACCTTGAAGGCGAATTCCGGTTCGACAAAGGTTTGTAGGCGCATCCCCGGCGATCCGGCCGAGGTGTCGCCAAAGACGATCGTGATCTCGTCGCCCTCGCGCAGAAAACCGCCGGACACACGCACGGTCAGTGCCTTGTACCAAGGCCGCTGATGGCCGGTGGGATGATACTCAAGGCGCAGCTCGGCAGCACCATCGGTGGTTGCAGTTACGTAGTTGTAGTCGGTGGGGTCGCGGGTCTGAAAGCCGCCGAAATCGCCGACAAACCGAAAGACAACCCGAATACTGCCGGTATCATCGATGCCGAAGCGACCGACCGTGTAGGTCAGTTTGAAGGTCTGAATGCTGCGGGCCTCGAACGCACCGGAGGGCGCCAACCGGACATGACCGTACAAGGTCGGATCCTGGGTCGGTCGCGCGTCCGGCCAGGCATCGCCGATGAGGTCACGGTCGATCATAGACGCATTCTCCAGGATCGTTCAGGTGGCCGATGGCCAGCGCGATGATTGCGTCCAAAACACCATGTTTGTTGGCTATTTTCAACCAGCACCCGAGGGCGCACCGGAGAAAGCACTCGGCACAAGCAGAGGCTAATCGGCTCGACCTGGGACAAGCAAATGGCCGATCTGTCCGGCGTCCAGTATAGCGGCGTGACTCAAGGCTAGCTGGTCAGCCGTGGTCCACGGCGTCGTCGGCAACGGCGATGGCCTCGATTTCGATCATCGCCTCGGCGGTGTAGAGGGCACTGACTTCGACGATGGTATCGGCCGGATAGGGTGGCGAAAAGTGCTTGGCGCGCAACGCCACGACCTTGTCGAAGTGCGACATGTCGGTCAGGAAGATGGTGACCTTGACGACGTTGCGCAAACTCGAGCCGCCGGCGCGCAACGCCCGGTCAAGGTTGCCGAACGCCTGCTCGGCCTGCCTGTCGAAGTCGCCGGCCCCGACGATGCGGCCGTCGTCGTCGATCGCCGCCTGGCCGGAGATGATTAGCAAATCACCGACACGGTAGCCCTGCGCAAGGTGAAACGGTTCGTAGGGATCTGGACTCGTGACAATTCGTTGGAGCTTCATAGCTTCCTCCTGTTCGAGAGTTGATTAAAGGGTGCGGCGAGACGGTTGGCGCCGAAACAATTCAAAGATCGGCGCGTCCTCGTTGAGAGCTGGTCCGGCCTCTTGCTCATGCTCGTCGACAATGACGAATGTCCTGACCTCAATGCTCGCACGGGCGGGTGCGTCCGGGCGTGTCTGCGGCAGGTCGAAGGCGCCGTGCGGGGTAAACCGCGCGCGGCCGTCGTCGACACTGTCCCACCCCTTGATCAACAGCACCTCGTCCTCGGTCATGCGAGGCGCGTAGTACCAACGGTGCTCGGGAGCGTGCGCCATGTTGTAGATTTCGCCAACCCGATCGGGGAATACCTGATCAGTGGCGATCAGGTCGTCGGCGGGCACGCTGGAGGCGTCGGCAAGGGCTAGGGGGGAGCGCTCGACCGGTCCGTTGATAGGGCGCCAGACATTCACCTGGATGATGCGGGCGCCGGCGGCGTCGAGGCGAGCCGCTTCGGCCTCGCCGAGGATGTCGCGCAGTCGTTGCGGGCCACTCTTTACGGTGTAGTCGTTGTGGGTCCGGGTTGCGGGACCGCGAAAACCGTCCGGGTTTTGGGCGCCGTTCTTGCTATCGGAACGGCGGGTGATATCGAAGATCACGACCTGGCTGGCGCCGAATCGACGGCGGAGCAGGGCTTCGACTTCCGGACGGTAGAGCCGCTCGACGGCCTCGTCGTCGTTGAGGTCCGCGACCGCCGTCGGCTGGCTATGCAGTTCGAAACCGTGGCGGTCGATGGACAGATCCGCCGCAATCTCGCGCATGTCGGAGATGGTCACGGTGTGCGCTTCGGGTTCGAAGAAGAGCTTCGGCTCGCCGCCGGTCAGCGCGGCGCTATGGAACACCGGCTTGGTGGCCTGGCGCCGAATGAAATTCATCGGCGCTTCGATCTCGGTGACGGGCTGGGGCGAAACGACTGCGGCGTGATGGTTCATGGCTCGGTACCCTTGCTGAAGCGCGGCTTAAGCCGCTGCGTGATCTGGTACCGCTGGAGATAGGCCGAAAGGCGGCGGGGCCTTAACGAGTTCGCTTCAGGGCGACTTGAAGAAAATTCAAGTCAGGGGTCCATAGGCCCGGTATTCGACGCGCGCCAGTCAGCGGCCTGACCACTCAACCAGCGCTCAAACCGGCGGCCCGCCGCGGTGGGCATCGCCGCAGATGGCCGGCACAAATAGTACGCCGTTCCGGTCGGGTCGGCGGCGCCGAACGGCGCGATCAAGCGGCCGCGCGCCAACCAATCGTCCACGACCGGCCGTCGTCCCATGGCGAGGCCATGCCCGTTCTCGGCCAATTGCAGCGTCTGCTCCATGGCGTCCAGGGCGATCAAATCCTGTCGCGCCGGCGGATCGAGGCCGTGGGCGCGGGTCCATTCGACCCATTCGTCTGGGATGTTGGCGTTGACGATGTAGCGCACGCCGTGCAGGCCCTCAGGCGACGGTGTGGCGGCAGGCTGGTCAAGATAGTCCGGCGCACAGACGGGCATGGCGGTTTCTTCGAGCAGGAAGGTCGCATCGACATCCGGCCAAGTCCCTTGGCCGTGACGAATGGCCAACTCCACAAGATCGCGGCGCAAATCGACGACCCGCGTCGTGGTGAGCAATTGTAATTCGATCTCGGGATGCTCCCGCTCAAACACGCTCAGCCGCGGGATGAGCCACGTCACGGCCAGAGATGGCGGCAGGGTCAGGCGAACGATATTGCGGCCGCTGTCGGGCAACAGGGCCTCGGTCGCCGCTTGGATCTGCTGAATCGCCGGTTCGATTTGGGCCAGGTACCGGCGCCCGGTTTCCGTTAGTTCGGGGCGCCTCCCCGAACGATCGATCAGGGCGGTCTGGAGAAATTCTTCCAGGCGGCGCACCTGATGGCTAATCGCCGATTCCGTCACACTGAGGCTCTCGGCCGCGTCACGATAGCGATCATGGGTCGCGGCGGCATGGAACGCCCGCAAGGCGGCGAACGGGGGGAGTGTCATTTTCGGCTGCGGCACCCCGGCAGCGTGCGCGAAATGTGAATGAAATTCAAGGCATTGGCGGCGCCACTCGGCGATCCACGCTTGGCCTGTGGCGTTGACAGGCATTGCCACTATACTGAGAAAAACCGCTTGAGTGCGCTAGCGCCGCCGGGCCGCCTCGGCGAGGGCCTTGGGCGGTCTGGGCACGGCAAGACATATCGCACAGGGCGGCGATCTTGAAAAACAACAGATAACCGGGAGGATCTTTATGCATACTATCAGCCGCCGTCGGGCGCTTGGCATCTTGGGGGCCACAGCGGCCGCCCCGTTGATCAGCGCGCCGGCGATTGCCGACACCAAGATCAATGTGGGGGCGCTGCGCTTCACCAGCCATGCGGCAAGCTTCGTCGCCTTCGAACGCGGTTATTTCGCCGACGCCGGCCTGGATGTCGAGTTCAAGTTCTTCCAGGCGGCGCAACCAATGGCGGTGGCCATCGCGTCCGGGGACGCGGACTACGCGGTGACGGCCATCTCAGGCGGCTTGATCTCGCTGGCCGAAAAAGGCGCCGCCAAGGTCATCGGCGGCGCGCTGTCCGAGGAAGTCGGTATCGACGGCCAAAAAATCCTGGCGTCGAACGCGGCCTTCGAGGCCGGGCTCACCGACCCGTCGAAGCTGGACGGCAAGACATTCGCGGTCACGCAGTCGGGGTCGAGCTTCCACTATATGGGCGCGAAGATCGCCGCCAAGGAAGGCGTCGCGGTCAAATTCAAACCGCTGCAGAAAGTCGGGGCTATTATCGGGGCGATGAAATCGAGCCAAGTGGACGCCTGGACGATCGTGCCCCATATCGCCAAACCGCTGGCCAACGCCGGGGCGGTCCATATCATCGGCAACGTGGCGGACTACATTCCGAACTATCAGGTGACGACGGTGTTCACGTCGGCCAAGAACGCCGCCGAGGAACGGGCGAGAACGGAGGCATTTCTGGCGGCCTTCGCGAAAGGCGCCGACGACTTCAACGCGGCCTTGGTCGACAAGACCGCCGGCGCCAGCGCGGCCGATGAGATGGTCAAACTGGTGCATAAATACGTCAATGCGGATAAGCCGCTCGAGGACGCGGCGCCGAGCATCATCAACGGGGCGATGCGCATCAATAAGGGTGCGGCGATGAATGTGGCCTCGATCCAAGATCAGCTGGACTGGTTCAAGTCGGAGGATCTGGTGAAGGATACCATCACCCTGGAAACCCTCGTCGACCCCTCATACGTCGGGACCATCTGAGCCAAGCGACATGTGGCGGGACGGGCGCTGCAGTCCCGCCACTGACGCTTTCCAAGCGGCCTGAGAGACGTCCGTGGAATTGCTGCTGGACAATATCAGCCATCACTACGGTGATTTCGAGGTGATGCGGGATATCACCCTGGAAATCCCAGCGGGCAAGATCGTGTGTCTGATCGGTCCGTCAGGCTGTGGCAAATCGACTCTGCTGCGCATTATCGGCGGCCTCGAGCAGCCGCAACAAGGCAGTGTTGTGCAAATCGGGGAGCCGCCGGCCGACAGCCTCAATCCGTTGACTTACGTGTTTCAGGATTTTGCCCTGCTGCCGTGGCGTACGGTGGAAGGCAATATCAGCCTGGTCCTAGAGGAACACGGCATTCGCGGCAAACGTGCGGATGAGATCATCACCGCCGTGCTGATGCGCACCAAACTCGCGGATTTCCGCAAAGCCCTGCCGAAACAGCTCTCCGGCGGCATGAAACAGCGCGTCGGCATCGCCCGCGCGCTGGCCGTCAATCCCGCCGTCATGCTGATGGACGAACCGTTGTCCGCCTTGGATAGCCAGACCCGCGAGCTGTTGATGGACGACCTTATCGCGTTGTGGACACGGCAGCCCTTCACGGCCGTCTATGTGACGCATAACTTGCAGGAAGCGGTGCGGCTGGGCCATCGGATCGTCGTGCTGTCGCGCCGCCCCGGTGTGATCCGCGAGATCCTGGAAATCGAAAAACCGCTTACGGATCGCCGATTCGGCGATAGCGATCTTGAATCCCATCAGAAACACCTATGGACCTTGATGCGCGAGGAGGCGATGGCGTCAGATATGGAACTGGTCAGTGTCTGAAGCGACGCTGAACACGGCCCGCCGACCCGTGGCGTTTCGCGGTGGCGGTTTCGCGCCGAAAACCATGCGCTGGGTCGGCCCGTTGGTTTTCGCGGCCCTGATCGCGTTCGCGGAATATGGTACGCGGGCGGGGTTCATCTCGAACCTCACCATGCCGCGGCCCTCCGACGTGTTGGCGACGTTCATCACGCTGTGGGAGAGCGGCTTGTTGTGGCAGCATCTACTGCCTTCCCTCACCCGGCTGGCGGTCGGAGCCGCGGCGGGGGCGGCGGCGGGGATCGCCGTCGGCGTTTTCATCGCCTTGCTGTCCTATATCCGGGCCGCCTTGGTGCCGCTGGTCGCGGCAATCTTCCCGATCCCGAAAATCGCCCTGCTGCCGCTGTTCGTCATCTGGTTCGGAATCGACGAAGGCTCGAAATACGCGCTGATCGCGTTGGGCACCTTCACCCCGACCGTCGTCGCCACCTATGGTGCCGTCGATAATGTGGATCGATCGCTGATCCGCATGGGGCAAAGCTTCGGGCTGTCTTGGTTTTCAATTGTGCGCAAAATCGTGCTGCCCGGGGCGATGCCGGGCATCCTCTCCGGGCTGCGGGTAAGTTTCGCCATCGCCATCATCCTGCTGGTCGCGGCAGAGATGCTCGGTGCGGAATTCGGCGTCGGCGCCTATATCCTCGAGGCCGGCTCGCTGTACGATCTGGAGCGGCTGTTCGTCGGGGTGACGATTCTCTCGATACTGGGGGTCGGTGTCAGTTCACTGCTGGGTCTGGTGGAAAAGCGCGTGCTCGGTTGGCGTGTCTAAGCACCTACTTCTTTAGACCAAGACGCGAGATCTGG
Organism: Alphaproteobacteria bacterium; assembly: GCA_021774445.1. Classification (GTDB taxonomy): domain Bacteria; phylum Pseudomonadota; class Alphaproteobacteria; order UBA6615; family UBA6615; genus SZUA-147. Next base: position 61,836 of record JAJFJA010000078.1, on the reverse strand, counting down.
GGGTGTCAGACGACTTTGGTACCGAATCTAGGGGTCGATACGCCATTTTCGTTTATTTCACTTATTTCGTTTATTTCACTTATTGTGTTTATTCGACTTTGACGCTACATGTAATAGCAGGCGCGCACGCGCCTCCTATCGAGGAGGGAACTATGGAAACATTGTCCAAGCGCCTTCCAACGCCGGATGAAACGAAAAAAGCATCCGAGGCGACGACGGCCTTGGGTCGTTCTCTGACCGAATCGGGTTCACTGCGGCTGAATGTGGTTGAAGACGGCGCGGAGGTTCAAATTGAACTGCCGCCGGCGATCGGCGCGCTCATGCTCGATCTGCTTGCCCATGTCGCGAGAGGGGAGATGGTTACCCTGGTACCCTACAGTGCCGAGTTGACGACTCAGAAGGCGGCAGACCTACTGAATGTGTCTCGCCCATTTCTGACGAAGCTGCTTGAATCCGGGGAAATCAATTACCGCATGGTCGGATCGCATCGCAGGGTGAAGGCCGATGACCTCCTCACCTATATGGCGCGTCGCGGCGACGCTCGCTCCGACGCCTTAAAGGAACTGCAGAATCTCGGTCAGGAATATGATGCGGGATGAGCAATGTCGCCGATCGGTTTGTCGTCGTATTGGACGCGAACGTGCTGTATCCGTTTCGGGTTCGAGACGTTCTACTGCGATTTGCGGAGGCTGGACTCTATCGCGCACGATGGTCGGCGCAAATTCTGGACGAGTGGACTCGCAGCCTGCTGCGAAATAAGCCCCAGCTAGAGAAAAGCGTCCACGCCCAAGTCGCGGCGATGGCACGGGCGTTCCCCGAGGCGATAATCGAGGGGCACGACTCCCTGGTTCCGTCCCTCGAACTACCGGACGAGGGGGACAGGCACGTCTTAGCCGCCGCTATCCAAGCCGGCGCTCAACACATCATTACTGAGAACGTGAAGGACTTTCCGCTCGCGATCTTGAAAGAATACGATACCGAGGCAGTGACCGCCGATCAGTTTCTCGCAAGCACATTCGAACTCTATCCATCACATGCTGTGGCCGCCCTGCGCAAAATGAGACTTGATTACGAATCGCCGAGGATGACGGCGAGCGAGCTTATCCTAGACCTGATGCGCGCGGGTCTAGGCAATACGGCGGCTATGGCGAAAGCTGAAATCGAGAGTCTTTAGGCAGGTAATCCCCCACCGAGGCGAAGATGGACGGTCATCCTTTTTGTGCCGGCGGTTGGGGGTTATTGGCTGGGTTGGTGTCGTATTTCGATAGCTTGGTGACAATGCCGCCGCCGACCAAGGGTTCCAGCTCGGCCAGCAACGCGTCGGCCTTGTGCTTGGCATAAACCTCGTCGCCGCCGACATAGAGGGTGAACGAGAGCAGGTATTTCGCCTGTTTGGCAGGATTTTCGATCGTCACCTTGGTCCATTCATACAGCGGGTAATTTTCGATGCCCTGAGCTTCCGCCTCGGCGACGTAGCCGGCGAAAGCGTCGTACTGGCATATCGGGGCCGCGTCATGACGGCCGAGGATATCGGTCAGCGGCTTAAGCGACGGCGCGTCCGGACTCTGCCGCGCCGCCCGGGCGCTGTCCTCCTCGAGATTTATGCGGACTTGGTATTGCCACTGGTCGCTCATGATTCGCTAGCCGTTCGATAAATGCAGCGCCGCAACAGCATAGGGCCTAAGGGCGATTTTGCCATCGGGAACCGGCGCGGAGGATGGCGCGGTGAAATAATCCGGGCGGGTCGAGGCGGCGACGAAACTGTCTTCGTCCAACAGGACGCAGGAGAGCGGCGCGCCGGGCAGCGCCGTAAGATCTACCGAGACCGTGTTCCCGGTCAAGTTGGCTAGCCAACAGGCAATGTGGTCGTCGGCATGCCAGGCGATTGCCTCAATTTGGCTTGGCGCCGTCGACAACAACGAGATCCGCGGTCGTCCGGCAGCGGCGGCGAGGGCGGCCAGCACATGATACAGCGGATAGACGCTCCTGGTGTCTTGCCGGTCGTAAAAAGCGGCCGACCAAGTCGGATCGTGGATTACGCCGAAGGGCCCGACGGGCGCGGCTAGCGTCAGGGCGGTGATGCCGCCGCGCGCCGCAGCCGCGGCATAGGCCAGGGTCCAGGCGGCGCCGAACAGGCCGCGATGGCGGGGTTCGTTGCGCGCCATGGCGACCCGTCGGTCGTCGGGATTGGGCGCGACATCGGCGCCGTAAGGGTTATGGCGCATGCCGATGGCGCTGGGCCCGATGCGATAATCCAAGGCGCCGAGTTTGGCCCTGGTGGTTGCGATGGCATAGGGCAGAGCCTCAAGCGTTTCCATGACGGCACGATCGTCGGCGTCATGGACGGTGGCACAAGTGGTATGGGTGACGTAGTCGAGGCTATCTGCGGGCGGCCAGCAGCGATTGAGTTCGGTAAAGTAGCTCAACATGCCGCCACCGATCGCGGTGGCGGGGAAAGCCGCGCGGGCAGCGCTGTAGAACGCCGACAAGGGGGGAATGTCGGGCCAGACGGCATCGGGCTGGTAACTCATGAGCAGAGGGGCGGGACACACCGATACCGACTCCGGGTCGAGCCCGGCGGCGGTCACGGCCGTCGCGGCGGCAGTCGCTTCGGCGGTGGGCGCATCCTCGGCCGGTAGAATCAACTCCAGGGTCACCGTCGCCTCGAGATCTTCGGCGAGCTGCCGGTAGTCCGCCAGCGCGCCCGCGTCCCGTCGCGCGTCGTACCGACAAATCAGAAATTGCGGGCCGAGTTGGCGGAGCACGGGGAGCGCGGCGCGGGCAGCCGGCACGACCTCGGGCGACAGCGCGAGGCCAATCTTGGGCAGGACACCGGCGTCGGCCGCCTCGAAGGTCAGTGCAATGTCGCCGTCGGTCGCGGTGGCTGGAGGACGGTCCGCCGCGGTCTCGAAGGTCAGTGCGATGGTCTGGACGACCGCGTCTTCGCTATCGACCGTATAGGGCAGCGGTTTCGACAGCGGCCGGATGTAGGTCTTGAAGGAGGCGTCGGTCCAGTTGCGCTGGTCCTCCATCTCATAGGCATCACCGGTCATAGTGCAGGTGGCCCACACGCCGGGCCGGACCTGGTGCCGCAGGGCGCGAATATCGAAGATCGGTTGGGCCGGACTGACATGGAGTGGAAAGCGGCTTTCCGCTGTCGTGCCGTCGACATGGGTGACGTGCACCGGGGCGCCGGCGATGCCGGCGAGTGGATGCAGGACGACAAAGCCGAGGCGGTTGGTGTGGAACGGCCCGTCGGCCTGACCGGTGACCGAAAACAACAAGCCGTCATCGACGGTGTAGGTGATGTCGGCGTGGTAGCTGAACGCTTGGCTATCGTCGGCGCAGCGGGCGTCGTATGTCGCCACAAAACCGGCGGTATCCTGACTGACCTGAAGATTGGCTATTTCCGGCCGGTAGGTGCCCCAACCGACGTTACGAATAAGGAAGGCGACCCCGCGCAGTACTTCAACGCCGTCGAAGGTGATGTGCCGCAGGGCGCCGGCCTCGAGCTCCAAGGTCAACGGCCCGGCGGTGATGACTCGCGGCGCCTCAAGGGGCTCAGCGGTGCCGAAAAGGGCAATGGCCCGATCAACCTGACTCATCAACGTCCTCCCTCGTTCAGACCGGCATATTCGCTAACCGCCGGTGATATCCCGCGGCGCTTCGAATTGCCGATATTTCTCGTTTGCCCGGTTTAGATGATCCGTCATCGCCTGGGCCGCGCCGTCGGGATCGCGGGCGGCGATGCGGTCATAGATCTGCGTATGTTCGGTAATCGTCAGATCTTCGGCACCGGGCAGGCGTAGCAGGTCCTTATGGAACTCGGCGAGCCACTGCAGCATCGCCTGGCAGATCGCGTCGTAAATCGGATTATTGGCGATGGCGATGATCGCGCGATGGAAGGCCATGTCCTTTTCGAGGAAACCCTTGCCTTTGCGCATGGCCTCGCGGTGGGCCTCCAAGGCCTGCGCAAGGTGCGCCAAATCCGCTGCCGTGCGGCGTTCCGCAGCGGTGCGCACGATGCCGACCTCGAACGAGAGACGGGCCTCCTTGAGGTGGTGCAGCGCGTCGGGCGAGGTCAGCAACATATGGCGGGCGGTTTCGGCAATCTGATCGATCACCGTCTGGGCCGTGGGCTTGCGCACGCGGGCGCGTTCGCCGTGGGTGATCGAGATCATGCCCATGCGCTCAAGGGTCAGCATGGCTTCGCGAACGGCCGGACGACCGACGCCGTGCAGCGCCATAAGCTCGCGCTCCGACGGCAGTTGCTGCCCGGGCGCGAACTCGCCGCGCTCGATCCGCTCGCGCAGCCTGTCGGCGACCTCCTGATAGAGTTTTCGACGCGGTATGGGATCGGATTTGGTAACCGACATTGTCCTCCCGCTGCCTTACGAGATCATCCAGGACCGACGGCACAACGTCGTAACCTCGTTACATCCTACCAGCAACTGGCATGATGATCATCTCATTATTGCGGAGAGCCCGGATTGCCGGTATGGTTATTACGTGCCCAACTGACGATCCCGCGTCGTGCCGATGCTCAAACCGAAATCGGTTCCGGCGCCCAAAAAAATAGGGGGTGGGCCATGGGGGGATTTCGCGAGCTCGTCAAACGCCGCGGGCTGAAAGTCGGAACCTATCTCGGCGAGTTCGCGACGCCGGGCATTGGTCGCATGCTGAAGGCAGCGGATTGCGACTACGCCTTCGTCGACATGGAGCACAGCGGCTTTAGTTTCGAAACGCTGAAAGCCATCCTGCGCAACCTGCATGACGTGGGGATCGCCAGCGTCGTGCGGCCGCCGTCGAAGGCCTATCACCATATCGCGCGCTGTCTCGATGTCGGCGCGCAGGGGCTGGTGCCGCCGATGATGGCGTCGGCGGCGGAAGCGCAGCGAATCATCGACTATATGAAATATGTGCCCGAGGGCGGCCGCGGCGTGGCGCTAGGCATCGCGCATGACGATTACGCCCCCGGCCCGGTCATCGAGAGCCTCGCCAACGCCAATGCCAAGACGGCCTTGGTCCCCTTGATCGAGACGGCGGAAGGGGTGGAGAACGTCTTCGAGATTGCCGCGCTCAAAAACGTCAACTGCCTGTGGGTCGGCCATTTCGACCTGAGCTGCTCGCTTGGCATTCCAGGACAATTCACCAGCCGCAAATTCAACACGGCGATTGCCCGGGTCATGGAAGCGTCACGGAAGCATAAGAAACCGGTGGGCCGCCTGGCGGCATCGGCGGAGGAATGCGCCAAACTACATGCGGCGGGTTGCGATTTCATATGCTACTCCGGCGACATCTGGCTGTTGCAAGCCGCGCTGTCGTCAGGGGTCGCCGATATACGCGCTCGAGTGGCCAAGGCCGCCGCGCGAAAGCGGACCGGCAAGCGCTGAGGAAAGGGAGGCCGCCATGGATCAGTTCCGGCTGGCGCTGAGCGCCGACTTCCAGCGCCCCGACGGGAGCCCGGCCTACCCGTCCTTCGATCTGCGCCCGCTCGACGATAACCCGGCGATCGATTGGGCTTATGTGCCGCTGGAGAAGGGCGTCGTGCCCGCGTCCGCGATGGCGGGGTATGACGCGCTGATCCTGCTGGGCGGCCAGTTCACCGCGGATAGTTTCCCCGGCGACGGGAAGCTGGCCATGGTGGCGCGCTTCGGCGTCGGTTACGACAATGTGGATGTGGCGGCGTGCGATGCCAACGATGTCGCACTGGTGATCACGCCGACCGGGGTGCAGCGGCCGGTGGCCGTGGCGATCCTGACCATGATGCTGGCGCTCACGGGCAAGCTGCTCACCAAGGATCACCTGACCCGCAGCGGCCCCGAGGGCTGGGCAAAACGGGCCGACCATATGGGCGTCGGGGTGGTCGGCTTGACGCTCGGCTCGTTGGGGATCGGCAATATCGGCGCCGAGATGTTTCGGCTGGCGACCCCTTTGGGCATGAACTTCCTGGCCCATGACCCCTATGCCGATGCGACGGTCGCGCAACAGCTGGGCGTGGAACTGGTAAGCGTCGAAAGGCTTTTCCAGGACGCCGATGTGGTCGCCGTGAACTGCCCGCTCAGCGACGCGACCGAAGGCCTGGTGAACGCCGACTTGCTCAAGCTGATGAAACCGACGGCCTATCTGATCAACACCGCGCGCGGCCCGATCGTCGACCAGGCGGCGCTGACCGAAGCGCTGCAAGCGCGCCGCATCGCCGGCGCCGGCTTGGACGTCTTCGCCGAGGAACCATCGAGCGCCGACGACCCGCTGTTTCAACTCGACAATGTGATCGTGACGCCGCACTCGCTGTGCTGGACCGATCAGTGCTTCGCCGGCATCGGCGCGGCAGATGTGAAGGCGGCGGTGGATCTGATGACCGGCCATGTGCCGACCGGCATCGTCAACAAGGGCATCACCGAAAATGCGGCCTGGCAGGCCAAACGCCAAGGGTACCGCGGCCGCTTCGGCTGAGGTGCGGAGGGATAACCGGCCGGATGCGCCGGTGCGATCGGCTCGGCCAAGAGCCAAGGGACTGATAGGGAGGATCATATGAAAAAAACTGCACTATTCACGGCACTCGGCAGCGCGACGGCGCTGCTGCTTGCCGCGAGTGCGCCGGCGGGAGCGCAAAGCGCCGCCGACCGCGCCGTCGAAGCCGCCAAGCAATTCGCCGGCACGACCTTGAACATCACCTGGGAAGCCGGGCTGCAAGCCAACGACCCGTTGAACTTCTCCGGCCCGCGCTGGGAAGAACTGACCGGGATCAAAATCAACGTGGTCGAGGTACCGATCAACGAGCTGTTCACCAAGACGTTGGCGGAGCATCGGGCCAGTACCGGCGCGTTCGATCTGCTTAATGTGGTGCCGGCCTGGATTCCCGACCTTGCCGAGGCGGGCGCGTTGGAACCGTTGGACGACTTCATTGACAAGCATGGCTATCGCGAAGAGCTGGCCGACATCGCGCCGGTCTATCGCGACAATCAGATGGCCTATCGCGGCACGATCTATGGTCTGCCGGACGATGGCGATGTGCTGATCATGTACTACCGCAAGGACCTGTTCGGGGATGCGGCCCATCAGGCGGCCTTCAAGGGGCAGTTCGGCTACGATCTGGCACCGCCCGACACTTGGGCGCAGTTCAAGGATATCACCCAATACTTCACCGAGAACCGCCCGCATGACGGTTTCTATGGTTCGGCGATGATCCGCTCGCCGGGGCTGATCCATTATTATTTCGAGGAACGCTTCCGGGTCGAGGGCGGCGAGTTCTTCGATGCGGAGACCATGAAAGCGACGATCAACAGCGATATCGGCGTCGGCGTCGTGGAGGGCTGGATCGCCGAGCATGAGTTCATGCCGCCCGGTGCCGAGGCCTGGGGCCCGATCGAAGTGCTCAACGCCTGGCTCGCCGGGGACCTGGCGATCATGGGCTGGTGGCCGCCGCCGGGACGTTGGTCGGCCGGTTATGGCGATTTCGAGATTCTGTCCTTCGTGCCGGAATCGAAGGTGGCCGGCAAAGTCGGTTATGCGTTGCCGCCCGGCGGCGCGCCGCAATTGGCGGCCGGCTTCTCACTCGCCGTCTCCAGCGACAGCAAGAACAAGGAAGCCGCGTATCTGTTCGCCCAGTGGCTCAACAGCCGCGAGGTGTCGCTAGAACGCGTGCAACTGCCGTTTGCGCTGCGGGACCCGTTCCGGACCTCGCATTTCGAGAGCCCGGAATATCAAAATCTGTGGCCGGACGCGAAAGACTATCTAGCGACGTTGCAAGCCGGCGCGGAAACGGGCCTGCTCGACCTGTCGATCCGCAACACCTTCGCCTATGAAGAGTCGCTGACGCGGGCGATCACCGCGGCGTTTGGCGGCGACGATGCGAAAGAAGCCTTGGATCGCGCGGCGGAAGAGTGGGATCGCATCACCGACCGGGTCGGCGTGGAGGAGCAAAAACGCGCCTACGGGGATTGGATTGCGAAGCCCAACGCCTATCCGAACTAAGGTAAACTAACCGAACTGAGACGAGACTGGGCGGGCGGCATCGCAGGATGCCGTCCGCCGCCATGAGGGGGCGGGTGATCGGTCGGCGATGAGCGTTGCGGTTGCGAGTGGCGGCGGATTCGGCCGATGGGCCGATCGGCGTTTCAAATATCTGCTGATCTTGCCGGCCGTGCTGATCCTGCTATTGGTCGGCGTTTTTCCGTTTATCAATATTCTCATCGTGAGCTTTCAGGACATCTCCCTGATCTTCGAGGATCGGTCCTTCCATGGCCTGCTGAACTACAAGCGGCTGTTCACGGAAGCGCGGCTGTGGCAGGCCATCCTGCATACGGTGATCTTCACCCTGGTGGCGTTGCCGCTGGAGCTGGTGTTCGGGCTGCTGATGGCGCTGCTGTTCCTGGAGCCGATTCGTGGCCGGCAGGTGTTTCTGGCGCTATTGATCATTCCGACGGTGATCTCGCCGATCGTCGCCGGGGCAACCTGGCGGCTGATGTTCGACAACCAATTCGGGCCGATCAATCAGATCCTCGGCTGGGCGGCGGGTGAGCCGGTGCCGATTATCTGGATCGTGCAGAAAGGCTTCGTCTGGCCGGCGATCCTGATCGCCGAGATCTGGCAGTGGACGCCGTTCATGTTCCTGCTGCTGCTGGCCGCCCTGTCGAACGTGGACAAGTCCCAGGTGGAAGCGGCACAGATCGACGGCGCGTCGAACTTGCGGATTTTCTTTCGCATCGTGCTGCCGGCGATCAAGCCGGTGCTGGCCATCGTGCTGCTGATCCGGGCGCTTGATCTGTTTCGCCTGTTCGACGTGGTCTGGGCGCTGACCCAAGGCGGGCCGGGCACGCGGACGGAGACCTTGTCGACCTATGCGTATGTGCAGGGGTTCCAGCAATTCGAGACGAGCTATACCTCGGCGATCGCGTTCGTCGTCGTGGTGTTGTTGTCGATCGTGGTGGTGCTGGCCCTGCGGCGGGTGGAGATCGCGCGATGACCGCCGTCGCACCCGCGACGGTGCCGGTTTATACCGCGCCGCCGTGGTACCGCCGGGCCAAAACCTGGCAAATGGTCGCCCGCTACGCCGTCGCGGTCGGCTTGACGATCATCTTCCTGTTTCCGGTCTATTGGATTTTCATCATGGCGTTCAAGACGCCGGAGGAGGTCTTTGCCTCGCCGCCGATCTGGGCGCCGTCGAGCTTGCAGCTCAATAGCTTCCGCAAACTATTCCAGGACGGCGAGGTGATCAGCGTCTGGAACAGTCTGGTCACGGCCGGCGTGAGCACGCTGGTGGCGATGTTCTTCGGCACCATCTGCGCCTACAGCCTGGCGCGGTTTCGGACCGGGGGCAACAATCTGGCGATCTGGATCATCTCGCAACGGATGATCCCGCCGATCGTCATCGTGTTCCCGATTTTCATGCTCTATGCGGCGCTGGGGCTGATCGACAGTTTCTTCGGGCTGATCGTGCTCTATACGGCGTTCAACCTGCCCTACGTGATTTGGATGATGCGGGGTTATATCGAAGATATCCCGCTGGAACTGGAACAGAGCGCCTTGGTGGACGGCTGGTCGCGTTGGCAAATGCTCTGGCGCGTGGTGTTCCCGATGGTCAAAGGGGGGCTGTTCGCCACCGCCGTGTTCGCCTTCATTTTCGCCTGGAACGATTTCATCTTCGCGCTGGTGCTGACGCGGACCGAAGTCACGACTTTCCCGGTCAAGGTGACAAGCTTCTTCGGCCAGCAGCAGACTTTCTGGGCGAAGATCGGCGCCATGAGCATCCTCGGCACGCTGCCGATCTTTTTTGCGGTGGCGGCGCTGCAGCGGTTTATCGTGCGGGGGATCTCCCTCGGCGCCGTGAAGGGGTAGCGAGATGGCGCGGGTCAGGCTGAGCGGGTTACACAAACATTACGGCGCTTTGCACGCGGTGCGCGGCATCGATCTAGACATTCCGGAAGGCGAGTTCACGGTCATTGTCGGGCCGTCGGGCTGCGGCAAGAGCACCCTGCTGCGCACGGTCGCCGGCCTGGAGGAAGCGGATGAAGGCGCCATCGAGATCGACGGCGAGGTGGTGAACGATCTGGCGCCGCGCGACCGCAACATCGCGATGGTGTTTCAGAATTACGCGCTCTACCCCTATATGACGGTGTTCGAGAATATCGCCTTCGGACTGCGGGCCCGCAAATTTCCCAAACCGGAGATCAATAAACGAGTGCAAGAGGCGGCGGAACTGCTCGACATTACCGAGCAGCTGGTGCGCTATCCACGGCAGCTTTCCGGCGGCCAGCGGCAACGGGTGGCCATCGGCCGTGCCATCGTGCGCGATGCCCGGCTGTTCCTGTTCGACGAGCCATTATCGAACCTGGACGCCCAACTGCGCGAGGAGATGCGCGCCGAGATCAAACGGCTGCATCAGGACCTCGGCAAAACGATGATCTATGTGACCCATGATCAAGTCGAGGCGATGACCCTGGCCGACCGGATCGTGCTGTTACGAGACGGATTGATCGAGCAACAGGGCGCGCCGCTGGATCTGTTCGAGCGTCCGGAGACCCGGTTCGTCGCCGGCTTCCTGGGCTCGCCGACGATGAATTTCGTCCCGGCGACGCTTGAAGCGTCGGATGGGGGGCTGGCGGTGCGGTTCGCAGAGGGCACGACACTGCCGTTACCGCCGACGCGGGCGCAAGCGGTGCGGTCACGGGCCGGTTCGGCCGTGACCCTCGGCGTACGGGCGGAGCATATGAGCCGCGCCAACGACGCTGGCACGAGAGAGGGCTTGGCACCGCTGAACGTCACCATCGACCTGGTACAACCGACCGGCAGCCGCACCTACGCAACCTTCAACCTGGCCGACACGGCGGTGTCGGCCGAGCTACAGGCGCACGACGTGCGAGGCCCGGGCGAAAAGATGGCGCTCTTGGTCGACATGAACCGCATCGTGCTGCTGGACCCGGAGACGGACCGGGTGTTGTAGGGGGATCAGGCGCCCTCGTTTTTTGCCTCATCCGCCGCCACGCCGCGCCGGCGCTCGCGGACAATATCGGCGAGGATCGACAAGGCGATTTCCTCCGGCGTCACAGCACCGATGTCGGCGCCGGCGGGTGAACGAATGCGCGAAACGGCGACCGGATCGATGCCCGCGTCGCACAAGTCCTGTTTCAGTTTCGCGGCCTTCTTGCGGCTGGCAACAAGGGCGACAAAGGCCGATTCAGTGGCGAGGGCGAAGCGCAGTGCGTCGCGATCCCGGCGGCCCTGAGAGGCGACCACCACGAAACTGGACGCCGGGCGAATGGCCTGTTCGGGATCGAAACCGACGATCGCGTGGTCGAAATTCGAAAACAGCTCCAAGTCCTCCTGGAGCGCGGCCACAGTGACCGCGAAGCCCAAGCGTTTGCCGAGGTCGGAGAGCGCCTGGGCCACCAACGAGCCGCCGACAATGATCAGAGAAGCACGCGGCAGCACCGGCTCGATGAACACTTCGATCGTGCCACCCGTCGGACAATGGTTGTCGAAATCCTCGGTGCGGTCGTCGGCGCCTACCTCGGCAATCGCGCCGTCCTTCGGTCGAACCCGGATGAAGCGCGTGCGGCCGTCGATCAACGCCCGCGCGGCCACCTTCTTGACGGCCGCCAGGGTACATCCGCCGCCCACCCAGCCGACGACGGCACCGTCGCCGCGGATGACCGCCTTTGAGCCTTCGCGTGCCGAGGCGCCGCCATGAACGTGGACAACCGTCGCAACCGCGAAGGGTTGTTCGTCACCCTTCATACGCGCCATGCAATCGATGATGTCATCCGGTTCCAGCGGCATTCATCCTCCACAAAAGCCTAGCGGGGCGGCCCCGAGGAAATCCCTTGGGAACCGCCCGCCGCGGCTATTTGTTGAGCCCCAGTTCATTCAACGTCTGCCAGACCTTTGACTGGGTATGCGGCATCGACATGTGGCGCACCCCGTGGTGGGCGAAGGCGTCGATAATGGCGTTGGAGAATGCCGGAACGCCGCCGACATTCGGCGATTCGCCGATGCCCTTGGCCCCGATCGGATGATGGGGACAGGGCGTGACGGTGAAATCGGTCTCCCATGTCGGGGTTTCGACCGCACTGGGGAGGAAATAGTCCATCAGACTGGCGCCGAGAATGTTGCCGGTCTCGTCATAGATGATCTCCTGTCCCATGGCGATGGCGAAGGCTTCGGCAAGGCCGCCGTGAATCTGGCCGTCGATCACCATCGGGTTGATGCGGGTGCCGCAATCGTCGAGGGCGTAGAAACGACGAACCTTCACATCGCCGGTGAACCGGTCGATATCGACCACGCAGATATAAGCGCCAAACGGATAGGTGAAATTCGGCGGATCATAGTAGGCCGCGGTCTCGAGCCCGTGCTCCAGCCCTTCGGGCACATTGGAATAAGCCGCCATGGCGATGGCCTTCATCGTCATGGAAACGTCAGAGCCGGCGACCTTGAAACGGTCGACTTCCCATTCCAGGTCCTGTTCGCTGACTTCGAGCACATGGGCCGCGATCTGCTTGGCTTTTTCCCTGATCTTGCGCGCGGCCCGCGCCGCGGCGGCACCGGCAACCGGCGTCGAGCGTGAGCCGTAAGTGCCGAGACCGTAGGGCGCGGTATCGGTGTCACCCTCCTCGATAACGATGTTGTCCGACGGGATCCCAAGTTCGGTGGCGATGATCTGGGCAAAGGTCGTCTCGTGACCTTGTCCTTGGGACTTGGTACCGAGGCGGGCGATCACGCTGCCGGTCGGATGGACCCTGATCTCACAAGAGTCGAACATGCCGAGGCCGACGATGTCGCAATTGCGGACCGGGCCGGCGCCGACAATCTCGGTGAAGGTCGAGACGCCGATGCCCATGAGTTCGCCGGCGGCGCGCTTCGCCGCCTGTTCTTTGCGGAGGCCGGCATAGTCGACGGCCGCCATGACTTTTTTCAAGGCGGTCGGGTAATCGCCGGAATCGTACTCCCAGCCGAGACAAGACTTATACGGGAACTGCGCGGGCTGGACGAAATTGCGCAGCCGGATCTCGGCCTTGTCGACCTCCGTCTGCTGCGCCAGGACATCGACCAAGCGCTCGATCAGGTAGGCCGCTTCCGTGACCCGGAAGGAGCAGCGGTAAGCGACGCCGCCCGGCGCCTTGTTGGTGTAAACGCCGTTGACACTCACATGGCCAACAGGAATGTCGTAACTACCGGTCAAGATGTTGAAAAGACCGGCGGGCCATTTCATCGGCTGGGCGTGGGTATTGAAGGCGCCGTGATCGGCAAGGACTTCGGCCCGAACGGCCAGAATCTTGCCGTCCTTGTCGGCCGCCAGCTCGCCGACCATGTGATAGTCGCGGGCAAAGGCGGTGGTGGACAGATTATCGATCCGACTCTCGATCCACTTGACCGGGTGGCCGGTAACGATTGAGGCCGCGGCAGCGCAAATATAGCCCGGATAGGCGCCGACCTTATTGCCGAAGCCGCCGCCGATGTCAGGCGAGACGATGCGGATGTTGCTTTCGGCCAGGCTGGTGATCAGCGAGACCACCGTGCGCACCACGTGCGGCGCCTGGAAGGTGCCGTAGACGGTGAGTTTGCCGTTGGTCGCGTCCATCGAGGCGACGCAACCGCAGGTCTCGAGGGGCGAGGGATGGCACCGCGGGTAGGCGATCTTCTCGCGGATGGTGATCTCGGCCGCCGCGAAGGCCGCATCGGTGGCCTCCTTGTCACCGACATTCCATTCGAATATGTGATTTGGGTGGTGGCGCGGGCCCTGGCCGACCTCGTCGTTCGATGCAACATCGTCACGGATGATCGGGGCGTCGTCGTCGAGCGCCGTCGTCGGATCGATGAGCGGCGGCAAGGCTTCATACTCGACCTCGACTTTTTGCACGCCGTCCATTGCCGCATAACGGTCCGTGGCAACGACGAAGGCGATCTCCTGGTTCTGGAAATGCACCTTCTTATCGGCCAGAACGGCGGCCTTGTCGCCGGCCAAAGTCGGCATCCAATGGAGGCCCAGCGGCTCAAGGTCCTTGGCCGTGACCACGGCGAGCACGCCGGGCACCTCAAGTGCCGCCTCGGTGCTGATCGATTTGATCAGCGCGTGGGCGTGGGCGCTGCGGACGAAATCGCCGTGCAGCATGCCGGGCAGTTTGATGTCGTCGACATAGTTGCCTTGACCGCGAATGAAGCGCGCATCCTCTTTGCGCTTACGGGCGGTGCCGATGCCGCCGATGCTGGCCTCGCGTTCCTCAAGCGTCAATTCACGTGCTTCGCTCATCAGTCGGCTCCCTCGGCCTGATTGATCTTGTCGGCGGCATATCGCACCGCCTTGACGATATTCTGGTAGCCGGTGCAACGGCACAGGTTGCCCGAGATGCCGATGCGAATTTCGTCATCGCTGGGGTCCGGGTTTTCCTGCAGCAGCCGATAAGCGCGGGTCAGCATGCCCGGCGTGCAATAACCGCATTGCAGGCCGTGGCTCTCATAGAAACCTTCCTGCAACGGATGCAGTTCGGCGCCGTTGGCCAGGCCCTCAACCGTCAGCAGTTCACCGCCATCCGCCTGCACGGCAAAAATAGTGCAGGATTTGACCGACTTGCCGTTGAGATCAACGGTGCAAGCGCCGCAGTGGCTGGTTTCGCAGCCAATGTGCGGACCGGTCAGGTTGCGTTGTTCGCGCAAGAAATGAATGAGCAGCGTCCGTGCCTCGACCTCGGCCTCGACCGCCTCGCCGTTGATGGTCAACGATATCTTCTGTGATGACATGGCTCAGCTCCCCGTTGCACGGCTTAGCGCCTGGACAATGGCGCGGCGGGTCATTTGACCGGCCATCGCGGTGCGGTAGGCGACTGTCCCGCGCAGGTCTTCAGCCGGCGCCGCCGCTGCCATCGCCGCCTGGGCCGCCGCGTCGATGGCCGCCGCGTCGACCGACGTGCCTTTGATCGCGTCGGCGGCCGCCGACGAGAACAGCGCGGTGTCCCCGACGTTGGTGAGGGCGATGGCGGCGTCGGCGCAGCGGCCATCCGCCATCGCCAGAGTCACGGCGGCCGCGGCAATGGCGTAGTCGCCGACTTTGCGCTTGATCTTCTGATAGGACATGCCGACGCCGGCCGCCGGGGTCGGGATACGGATTTCGGTCAGCAGTTCGTTGTCCGCCAGGACCGTGGCATAGACGCCTTCGTAGAAATCCCGTGCCGCAACCTGGCGCTCGCCACCTTGGCTGCGCAGCACATAGCTTGCATCGAGGGCCATCATGATTGCCGGATCGTCGTTTCCGGGGTCCCCGTTGGCGCAGTTACCCCCAACCGTGGCGCAATTGCGCACCTGCGGATCGGCGATCTGGGCCGCCGCTTCGGGCAAGATCGAGCATTTCGCGACGAGCAGGTCGGAGGCGATGACCTCGGCCTGGGTCGTGGCCGCGCCAATGATAATCGCAGCACCGTCCTGGCGGATGCCGCGCAAGGCATCGATAGCGTTGATGTCGATCAGATGCGCCGGCTCGGCCAAGCGCAATTTCATCATCGGTACCAGGCTGTGGCCACCGGCCAATACCTTGGCATCGTCGCCGAGCTGGCCGAGAAGCGCCAATACTTCGTCGACCGCTTTCGGGCGATGATACTCGAACACTCCCGGTGTCATGTTACCCCTCCCTGAACACTGTTCGTTCTTTGTCTGTTGCTACCGTAGCGTGAAGCGGCGGGCACTGCATACGTTATTCAATAGAGACCAAAACCCTAGCCAGTCAGGGTCGGATCGGTGCGCAGTCGCGCCACGAGATAATCGACGATAGCGCGGACGCGGGCCGAGGTTTGCCCGGGCTCCTTGTGGAGGACGTGGACCGGCACCGCCGGCGGTTCAAAATCTTCGAGCAGGAGCTCAAGGGCGCCGGCTTGGAGCTGCGGGGTCACCATGTAGGAGAGCACTCGGGTGATGCCCCGGCCGGCGACGACCGCGGCAATCGCGGTGTCGGCGTTGTTCACAAGAAAGCGCGACCGCAGCCGGACACGTTCGCCGGCAGCGCCGCCGGCAAATGTCCATTCGCCACCGGGCGAGAAATTTACCAGATCGATGGTGGCGTGGCCCAGCAAGTCGGCCGGTACGAGGGGCCGGCCACGCGCCGCCAGGTAGTCGGGAGCGGCGCACAGCACGCGACGAACGGAGCCGACCCGAACGGCGGGCAGCGACGAGTCCGGAAGCTCAGCAATCCGAACCGCGATATCGATGCCGTCCTCCATCAGGTGGATGACGCGGTCGACGAACGTCGCGGAAATTGAGATCTGGGGATAGTCCTCGAGCACATCCAGCAGGATCGGTGCCACGACCATGCGGCCGAACAAAACGGAAGCAGACATGGACACCCGGCCGCTCGGCGTCGCATGAACGCCGGCAGCGTGGCGGTCCGCTTCCGCAACCTCGGACAAAATACGCCGGCAGTCGGCGAGATAACGCTGCCCGGCTTCGGTGAGTTGCAGGGAACGGGTGGTCCGATGCAGAAGCCGGGCGCCGAGGCGTGCCTCGAGCTCGGAGACCGCCCGGGTGGCGGAGGGTGGCGAGATGTTAAGGCGCCGGGCGGCCGCGGCGAATCCGCCCTCCTCAGCGACCCGCACGAAGACGGACATGGTTTGCAGGCGATCCATCTATTATTCCATGTTACGAAATAAATAGTTGTGAACTATGCGCATTCCGTCGGATCGTGGAAAGCCCTAAATGTCCTCCATAGCCCAAGAGCGCGCCGTCGCGACCCAGCGCCGCCGCCGGAGGCGATGCAACGAAGGAGAAGCAACATGTCGGACACCGCTATTACCAAGGGCGCCCATCATATCGGCCTAACCGTGCCCGATCTGGCCAAGACGCGCGCGTTCTTTCTCGATACACTCGGATTCAGTCAAGTTGGCGAGGTGCCGGATTATCCGGCGGTCTTCCTCAGCGACGGCACAACAATGGTCACGTTGTGGCAGGTCGCGAACCCGGACACCGCGGTGCCCTTCGACCGCAAGAATGTCGTTGGGCTGCACCATCTGGCGATGACGGTCGAAAATGGCGACGCCCTCGATGCGTTGCATGAAACGATCAGTGCGACGGACGGCGTCGACATCGAGTTCGCCCCTGAGCCGCTGGGTAGCGGACCCGCCAAGCACATGATGTGCGCGATCCCGGGCGGTATCCGGGTCGAGTTCATCGCGGCCGCCGGCTGAGCACGACCGGCGAGCTCCTCGGGGGGAGGAAAATCGATGTCCAGTAGCCAGGTTCACATTGAGTCGCCGTTCCATGCCGGCGAACAAGCGGTGCAGAAGCGCCTCGGCGTTAGCGATATCGAGGACTGGGCGCGCAAGGTCGTGCGCCCAATCCTGCCGGAGGAGCACCGGGCCTTCCACACCGCACTGCCGTTCTTGGTTGCCGCGGCCCGCGACCGCGACGGCCGGCCGTGGGCGACGTTGCTCAGCGGACCGGAAGGCTTCGTGACCTCGCCCGACCCGCGGTCGTTGGTTCTCCAGACAAAGCCCGGCGCCGGCGACCCGCTGGAAGGAAGCCTGGTGGCCGGGGCCGACATAGGCATCCTCGGTATCGAGCTCTCCAACCGCCGGCGCAACCGGGTGAATGGCCGCATCCTGGACGACCGCGCCGGCGCCCTGGTCTTTGCGGTGGACCAGAGTTTCGGCAATTGTCCGCAGTATATCCGCGAACGGGAATGGACGCGGGTCGCGGAGCAACCGGCGACACCGGCCACGAAGGGCCGCCGCCTCACGCCATCGCAGCGTGCCTGGATTGCCGCAGCCGATACGCTATTCATTGCCAGCGGCCATCGTGGCGATAGCGACAGTCCAACCTTCGGCATGGACGCCTCGCACCGCGGGGGCGATCCGGGGTTCGTCGAGGTTGCGGATGAGACTCGCCTGGTGTTTCCCGACTATGCCGGCAACAATCATTTCAACACGATCGGCAACCTGCTGCTCGACCCGCGTGCCGGTCTGCTGTTCGTCGATTTCGAGTCCGGCAGCCTGCTGCACCTGACGGGCCGGGCCAGCATCGACTGGGATTCCGACGCCGTGGCGCGGGTCCCGGGCGCCCGCCGCCTGGTGGCGTTCGACATCGAGGCGATCGTCGAGCGCCGGGAAGCGGTGCCCCTGCGGTGGGATGCGGGTGCGGAGTCGGTGCGCTCCCTGCGTCTGGTCGAGAAGATCCGCGAGAGCGCGGATGTGACCTCCTTCGTGTTCGAGGCCCGCGACGGCGGTCCGCTGCAGGCCTTCGAGGCCGGCCAGCATCTGCCGATCGAACTGCATGTGCCGGATTTCGAGCAACCGGTGCGCCGCACTTATTCGCTGTCCGGGGCGCCGGACAATGACCGTTACCGGATTAGCGTCAAACGCGAACCGCGCGGCGCGGCGTCACGGCAGCTGCATGATCGTCTCGAGCCAGGGGCGATCATGGATGCGCGCAAGCCGGCCGGCGAGTTTCTGCTGCCCTGCAGCGGCTGCCCCATCGTGCTGGTCAGTGCGGGGGTCGGGGTAACGCCGATGGTCAGCATGCTGAATGCGCTGGCCGTCGAGGACAATGAGCGTCCGGTCTGGTTCGTCCATGGGGCCCGCGACGGCGATCACCATCCGCTGGCGGACGAAGTTCGCAGGCTCGCCGCGATGCGGCCAGGCATTCATGTCCATGTCGCCTATAGTCGGCCACGCCCCAGCGACACGGCGGGCTTCGACTACGACAGCGAGGGCCGGGCGGACGGCGCACTGCTGGCCGGCCTAGTCGACGACCCCCGGGCGCATTATCTGCTGTGCGGGCCGACCGGTTTCATGGCCGATGTGCAGACCGACCTGGAACGCCGGAACGTGCCGACCGCGCATATTCACAGCGAGTCTTTCGGGCCGGCGGGGTAGCGATGCTCAATGCATCGTGATCGCGCGGGCGATTTCGGTGAACGGGTTCGGGACGAATTCGTGATTTCCGACGCTCAGGTTGATCCGGCGCGGCTTGACGCTTGGCGTCGCGCGGCGCGCACTCGCAATGGACAGGAAGTGAAGATCGACATGACTTATCGCAAGGGCACGCGCGTGCTCGGGTTGCTCGGCGTCAGCGTATTGGCCGCCTGCTCCACCGCCGGTAGCGGCACTGATACGGCCACCCCGACGGCCTATGACGTGACCATCACCAACAACTCGCCGCAGGTGGTGACGCCGCCGCTGGTGATCGCCCATCAGAGTGGCTTCAGCGTGTTCGAGGTCGGCCAGCCGGCGAGCGAGGCCCTGGTTGTGCAGGCCGAGACCGGCGACCCCAGCGCCCTGGCGGCAAAGGTCGGCGGCATGGCCGATGTCGGCGATGCCGTGGCCGGCGCCGGTCCGGTACCACCGGGGCAATCGGTGACTATTCGGGTGACCGCGGGCCCAGGCGCCCGGTACCTCACGGCGACGGGCATGTTCGCGACGACGAACGATGCGTTCTTCGGCGTACAAAGCGTCGCGCTGCCCACCGACAGCGCGGTCAAGGTGGTCGGCACCACGATCTACGATGCGGGCAGCGAGGCGAATAACGAGCTGTGCAGCCACATCCCGGGACCGCCTTGCGCCGGGGACAGCGGCAACGCCCGCGCCGCCGGCGAAGGCAGCGTGCAGCCGCATCCGGGCCTCACCGGCAGCGGCGACCTGGATCCGAGCCTCAATTGGGCAGCCGGCGCCGTGCAACTGGCGATCCGGGCGGTGAATTAGGTTAACCGCGCTGGTCCACTCTCCAAGGCTGGTGCCCCATGGGGTTCTGGCCTTGGAGCGGGAAGCGCCCCAGGGCTATGGCCGGCGGCCGGTGAGTGCCGCGTTCAGCCCTAAGCCCAGATAGAGAAAACCACTCAGATAGCCCGGCAGCGGCCTGGCATCACACGGCCGCTGATCCAATGCCGCGAACTCCCTGCGAGCAAGGCGTGGGCACCTGTTGTCTTAGCGATACCCAAGTAAGTGCTCGCTGCCCGGGACGACATAGCCCTGCCCGCCGGGGCCGGTGCAGTAGGTGCCGCCGAATACCGCGGGGCGCCCGCGATGATAGCCAGTGCCGGTGATGGGTTGGCAGTTGCGCGGCGGCACGCGCGCATATGCCGGGCGCGGCTGATAGGTGGGACGCTGTTGATAATACGGTCGCGCGATCAAGGCCCCAATCAGCGCGCCAACGGCCAGGAAGGCCAGGGCGTCATCGTGACTGTAGTAGTGGAAGCTCGAGGAATGGCCGCGATAGCGATGACCATGGCCATAGCTTTGGCTATAGCCGTAGCCATGACCATAGCCGCGGTAGCCACCATAACCACCGGCCGCCGCCGGCATCCCGGCAAACAGCAAGGCGCTGGCCAGGGCCGCTACGAGTGCATGTCTCATGGCCATAGTCTATCAACCCTGACGGGACTGGTGAAGGTGCTCGGAATGCGGCCTTTGCCTTGCTTCATGTTCACATAATTCCTGCCGTGGCCGCGTTCATCGGACCTGCTCCGCCTCGCCGCCCGCCTAACTTGCTCGAGCGCGCCGGAGTCACTGCAAGGGGCGGTGGCGGCCGGGTTGCTGGGCGTGGGCGGCGTGTTCGCGGGTACGCTGGAAGGCTGCGGGCGTTGCTGGACCGCATCGTTACCGGGGTCGGCGGCGCCGAATCGGAGGCGCGCGCCGTCGCGGAGGCGTATGCGGCGTCGGGCGCCGCGATACCGGGGTTCGGCCATCCGATCCACAAACCGGACGACCCACGCGCAGTGCGCTTGTTGGCTCTGGCCGACGACCTGGGTCACGGGGGAAAGCACATCGCCGCCCTGCGGGGGACCACCCGGCCTTGGATTTAGACGGCGGCCTTGGTGGACCGCGCTACAGTATCCAGGCTACGGCGACGATAATACCGGCCCAAAGAAGCAGGCTCCCCGGCACGGCAAACCTCATTGCGCGGAAGGCACCCAAACCATCCGGGTCGCCGTTGCGATGCGCGCGCAGGTCGTCTGCGACGCGCTCTGCGGGGCCTTGGAACGTCTCGAATTCTAGCGAGTGGAGCGTCATCGGAACCTCCATGTTCCTTTGCTGCCCTTTTTCCCGATGAGACAGGTTATCCGACCTGCCGGGGCAACAAAGTGACCGGAGTCACACCTCGCATTCACGTGACCGCCCCGGCTGCCGCCAGAACGGGCGCTTCTTCACCGCGCCAGGGAGTCCCGCTCGATCTGATCCTTGCGGATATCGTATTCCTCCTGAGTGATGGTGCCGCCGGCCAGATCCGCGTCGATCCTGTCGAGCTGTCTTTTCAGATGGAGCTCATAACCGCCAGCCGTCGCGCCGGCACCCACCACGCCACCCAACACACTCGAGCCGGCCCGGCTCTCGCAGCCAGCTAATACAAGAACCGCGCCGACCGCGATAAGCGGAAGGATCGCTTTTCTTTTCCGCGTTTCCTTGACCTCATAAGACATATGATTGTCTCCTCACCTTCTTCGGGTTTTGCTCAGACTACACCGAAATCTAATCCGTTGCGCCGCGACCGTCTCTGCCACGCTCGCATCTCATCGACCCCCTCGTCCAGTCCCTTCGGCTACCACGGTGCGCTCCTGACCTGGCGAAGCGTGAATGGGGCTTTCTCGTCAAAGAGTTTCAGTGCGATCTCGCTCATGCCGGCCACGCGATTCTTCTCGATGACCACGAAAGACCGCGGACTTACCCTTAACCTGTTCCCGTGGAATATTCCGAACGGAACCAGTATTTAGCGATCTCGAGCCCAAAGGCCTTTTTTTGAAGGGCGACGACGCGGTTCCGGCGTCGGCAAGCCAAACTAGCCGGAACCGGCCGCCACACCGGCTAGCGCCGCGACGTGGATCGCCGCGCAATCCACGACGTCGAAGCCACAATCCCGACCGTCAAAGGCCAGAAATAGGTCGGTGCCGCCGAGCATGACGGCCTCGGCGCCTTGGGCGTCGCAGAGTTCGCGGCCGGCGGAAAAGAAAATTTGTCGCTGCTGCTCAGTGACACGGGCAGCGGTGGCCATGGCCACGTAGCTGCGATGCACCCGTTCAAGATCGGATTCGACAGGGACGACGATCCGGGTGGATGCAATGCCGCCGTAGAATCGAGACTCCATGACCCTTCTGGTGCCGATCAGGCCGACCTTTTCCAGCTTCTTGTTCCGTAGAGCCATGTCGACTTCCGCGACAATATCGATGACGGGTAGCGGCGAGTTCCGTTTCAGCTCGGCAATACAGAAATGGCCGGCAATGGAGGTAATCGCGGCCGCTTGGGCGCCGGCCGCCTGAAGTCGCTGCAACAGACCGAGGAAGATTGCGACCTGGGCGGCGCCATCGTTGTGCTCGAGATTGCTCAGAAGTGTCGGCGCATCGGCGTGCGCCATCGTCAGCTCCAGCTCTTCACCGCGTTCGGACAACGAACGAATGAGGCCGCGATAATAATAATCCGTCGCCGCCGGTCCGATTCCGCCGACAAGACCAATGTGCATTCGCTGTCTCCCAAAGAACCGCGCGGTTCGAGTGTGCCCTTGTACGGCACGCGCCTCAACCGCGACCGCACCACGATGCGGCCGACGTCGCCGGCTTGCCGCCACCTCGGCCGATCACGGAGGCTAAGCGGTGGCCAAGAGGTCGGTTACAGCGGCGACAAACTCAGCAATTTCGATCGGCTTGCTAAAAGTCTGGTCGGCACCAATGTGGGCGGCCTTCTTCAAGACATCTTGCGACGGGTTGCGGCCGCCACCCGAAAGGGCAATGATCTTTGGCCTGGGAGAAAGCTGCCGCATCCGACGGATGACCTCGAAACCGTCCACGCCGGGCATGAGGATGTCGGTGATGACAAGTTCCGGTGGATTATCCTCGCACAGCCGGAGGGCCTCTCGACCATTGGCCGCCTCCTGTATCTCGTGGCTTTCGCGCTTGAGTAGAAGCACGAGTGTATCGCGCACCAGTCTATGATCATCGATGATCAGGATGCGCGCCATTGTACCTAGCCCGACACCGTCGTTCTGGCCTCGCACGGCGTGTCTTGCCGAATGACCGGCAGATAGATTCTAAACGTCGTGCCGCAACCCGGCTCGCTCGTGACGGCAATCGTACCGCTGTGTTCCGAGACGATGCCATGAACCACGGCCAGTCCCAACCCCGCGCCCGCCCCTACGGGCTTGGTGGTGAAGAACGGTTCGAAAATCTGATCTAAGACAGCGTGCTGCATACCACAGCCCGTGTCCTTGATGGTCACGCAAGCATGCGGGCCCGCTGGCACCTCGACCTTCCTAGCATCCGTATCCGCGACATGTTTTTCGAGCCGGACCTCGATAACGCCAGCACGCGGCCCGATGGCATCGGCGGCATTAGAGACCAAATTGGCGATGACTTCATGGATCTGGGTCGTATCGGCAAGCACCAAGCCGACGGCACTATCGAGCTCGACCCGAATATCAATCGTCGCCGGTAGGGTCGGTCGGATGAGTGAGTATGCTTCCTCGATGACGCCGGCGAGATTGGTCGGTTGGCGCTTCATCGGATGCTGCCGGCCAAACGCCATGATCTTGTCGACAAGGCTTCTGCCCATGGCGGCCGCCTCAAGCACCATGTCCAGATTCTTCGAGGCCCGTTCGTCGTGCGCTAAGTCCTGCTTCGTAACCGTCGAGATGGCAATGATCGGCAGTAGCAGGTTGTTAAAATCATGCGCAATGCCTCCCGCCAAGCGCCCGAGCGCTTCCAGCTTCCCAGCCTGTTGCAACCTCCGTTCGAGCTTTTTCCGCTCGGTCACGTCGCGCAACGTCGCGGTGAAGTGCCGGCCGGAATCCAGCCGAACTTCGCCGATCGCCAGATCCAACGGAAAGAGTGTGCCATCCTTGCGCAAGCCGATGACTTCCCGGCCGATGCCAATAATTTTGCCGACGCCGGTCCGCAGATATTCTTGGAGGTAGATGTGATGAGCGCCGCGATCCGGCTCAGGCATCAGCAGGCTGACATTGCGACCGATGACGTCGGCCTCCTTGTGGCCGAAGATTCGCTCGGCGGTGCGGTTGAAGCTTTCGATGATGCCGTTCTCATCGATTGAGATAACACCGTCGGCCGCGCCTTCGAGAACTGCGCGCAGTCGCGCCTCACTTTCACGCAGGGCCGCTTCCGCCTGCGCTTGTTCGGTCACGTCTTCAACGACACAACCGACCCCGACAACCGTACCGGCGTCGGACTTGAGCGGATAATAGTGGTGCCGGAAACTTACCGCGCGCCCCGGATGAGCCGGCGCTTCTGCAACGACCGACCCAGCGACGATCGTCTCTCCCGTCTCGAGGACATGGCGCAACTGCGACTCCACGCCCGCCGCAACACCGGGAATCACCTCGCTAATTGACTTTCCCAGATGCTCAGCCGCCGGCATTCCATTCATCGCGGCGAGCCGATCATTGATATGCAGGTATCGCAGATTCGCGTCGAAACAGCACAAGCCGACCGGCGCTTGTCCATAGAAAGAGGCAAACTCTTGCGTTGAGCGATCCATCACTTTTCCCGGAGGCTGCCCCCCCTGCACAGAACGATCGCGGCATCGGTTCTTGCCCCTTTGAGGGTATTAATGTCCTGAGTGTACAGCCCTTCAGACGATGGCCGGTACCTCGTCCATGCCATTTGCGCCCAGCCGAGGTGTCCAGCCTAAATCAAGAGCTCTCGTCACGGCCTGAATGCGGTTACGGACGCCTAACTTCTTGTAAACCCGGGTGAGGTGGAGTTTGACCGTGATTTCCTCAATTTTGAGTTCCCAAGCAATCTCCTTGTTCTGCAGTCCCTCGAAAAGCTTTGCGAGGACGTCCTGCTCGCGGCGGGTCAGATGTTGAAGCGCGACGCCGTTTGGCCGTGACCCGGCGGAATGTGCGAGGTCACGACCTTGCACCGAGATGACCTCGGACGGTACGTATTTCTCACCGGCCATGACGAGTCTGACAGCGTTCAACATCGCCTCGTTGCCCATGTTCTTTGAGATGAAACCCACCGCCCCGGATTGATAAGCGGCGAAAATATCAGGCTTCCGATAATTGCCAGAGATCAGAATTGTGGGGGTCTCTGGAAAGCGCGCCCGCAATGCTTGCACGCCGGCAATCCCATCCATGCCGGGCAGTTTCAGGTCGAGCACGATCAAATCAAAGCGTTCGATCGCGGTTTGTTCGAGACCCTCGGCCACGCTAGAGACACCAAGAACTGAGACATTTGTTCCCAACCGGCCGAGCAAGAGTTTCAGGCCCTCGCGAACGAGCTCGTGATCGTCGACGATCAGCACCTGCATTGAGCCACGCCTCGACAGCAATAAAACCTTGATGACTTCGAACGCCACCAGGAAACGATGCATTCCGGTATCGTGATGGCGCTTATCACAACCGGATGACCGATGCGAATAAGTAATTATATTCGATTCGGCAGAAAACCCATACGAAAGTATGTCCTCAGTTATTTTGGCGCCCACCTATCGACGCTAAAAGTATCGTGTAAAAATTCATAAGTATAACTCGTCGTTACCTTAAGTATTAGGTTAACAACCTGACAATATTTACACAATAACAACGTCCCTTACATTGTGTTTCAACTTTGCCCTGCCGTCGGCAACACAGGGCTGGGATGTCGAGTGCCTGATGGCATATAGACATCGCCGCTAATCGAGGAGGCTCTCACCATGCTCAAAACCATCAGGAGAAACTCAACCGAAACAAAGGACTCGGGCCAAGCTGGCGACGGCCTCTCGCACGGGCAGCTGCGTCAGATGATCGCCGAGTTGCCGGTCAACGTCATGGTTTGCGATGTCAGTGAGTTCCGCATCAGCTATGCGAACGCAGCCGCCTTGGCGGCGATACGGCAGCTCGAGCACGTCCTCGACATCGGGGCCGACGACCTGGTCGGAAGCAGCATCGACATCTTCTATAAGGACCCGAAATCTCAGCGAGAACTGCTGGCAAATCCGAAGAACCTGCCGCACCAAGCCACGGTTCCGGTCGGGAATGAGACACTCGACCTCCTCGTCACCGTGGTTAACGACGAGTCCGGAAATTATATCGCTGCGATGGTGACGTGGAGCGTCGTCACCGAGAAGCTGAAATCCGAGGCCCAGGCATCCCAGTTGACACAGATGGTCGAGGGCATGCCGATCGGCGTGATGATGTGCGATCCGCAGACCCTCGAGATCAATTACATGAACAAGTTCAGCACCCAAACGCTGAACACCCTGGAGGCGCATCTGCCGGTCAAGGCCAGCGACATGGTGGGCCAGTGCATCGACATCTTCCACCAGAACCCGTCGCATCAGCGCAGCATCCTAGGCAACCCGAAGAACCTGCCGCACAACGCGCAGATCCAGGTCGGGCCGGAAATCCTCGATCTGCTGGTCACACCGATATTGGACACCAAGGGCGACTACATGGGTCCGATGCTGACCTGGAGCGTGGTCACCGAAAAAGTGAAGGCCGACGCGGAAGCGGCAAGGCTGTTGCAGATGGTCGACGATATGCCGATCAACGTCATGACCTGCGACCCGCAAACGCTGGAAATCAACTACATCAACCAAACCAGCATCAAGACTCTCACCGGCGTTCAGCAACACCTGCCGGTGCGGGCCGATCAGCTGCTCGGTCAGTGCATCGACGTCTTCCACAAGAACCCGTCGCGCCAACGGCAGATCCTCAGCGACCCGAATAAGCTACCGCACAAGGCGAAGATCAAGCTCGGCCCGGAAACGCTCGATCTCTCGGTTTCCGCCATTATGGACAAAAATGGCGGATATATCGGGCCGATGCTTTCCTGGGCAGTGGTCACGCGGCAGGTGGAGCTAGCAGACAACTTCGAGAACAACGTGCTGAGCGTGGTCGAGGCGGTGAAATCGGCGTCTACCGAGATGCGGTCATCGTCCGAAGCGATGGCCGCGACGGCCGAGCAGACCCGGAATCAATCGACGACCGTTGCCGCCGCCTCGGAAGAGGCAACGACCAACGTGCAAACAGTCGCCGCGGCGTCTGAGCAAATGTCCCAATCGGTCCAGGAGATCAGTGGCCAGGTTCAGCAGTCCTTGACTATCGCCAACCGGGCGGTCGAGGAGACCACGAGGACGAACGCTACGGTCGAAGGTCTGGCCGGCGCCGCGCAGAAAATCGGCGAAGTCGTCGAGCTGATCAGCGACATCGCCAGCCAGACCAATCTGTTGGCCCTGAATGCAACGATTGAGGCAGCGCGTGCCGGCGACGCCGGCAAGGGCTTTGCCGTCGTCGCCTCGGAGGTCAAAAGCCTGGCCAACCAGACTGCCAAAGCGACAGAGGAAATCTCGGCCCAGATCACCGGCATGCAAGAGGCGACGGACGGCACCGTTCAGGCCATCAAGGGTATCTCAGCAACCATCTCGGAGATCAGCGAGATTGCGTCGACCATTGCCTCCGCCGTGGAGGAGCAGGGAGCCGCAACGAATGAAATTGCGCGAAACGTTCAAGAAGCGGCGACAGGTACCCAGGAAGTGTCGTCAAGCATTTCGAGCGTTAGCGAGGCAGCGGAGGAGAGCGGACGAACGGCGTCCGAGGTCCTTAAAGCGGCAGATGAACTATCGAAACAAGGTGAAAATCTCGGCGAACAGGTCGAGAACTTCTTGCAAGAAGTGCGCGCCCTGTAACGCCACGGGCGTGCCGTTTGCCTCAGACCATGCGTACCGAGTTCCCACAGGAGCAAACTTGGCCGGCCGAGACCATCGAAGCGGCCAGCCGGCGGGGTTTCTTGCCGAAAGGCGACCCCTCATGACTGGAGATTGAAACAATGGCCGAAATACTCCCTCACCCTGTTCTGGCTGAGATGAACGACCCTGTCCGGCAGTTTGTCCACTTACTCGACGCTGCCGTTGGTCGCTTGAATGATTTTCAGCGGCAAGATCCCAGCGAGACAACCGAGGTTTTGATTGTTTTGTACAGCTGGGCCGCGTCCGAACTGCGGGCCATAAAGGCGCAAGACGATCCTGTGATCGAAGTTGTCTTGCGCCTCGTCCAGAGCTTACCCGATGACGCGCGCAAGGACGCCGCGTCTTGAATAGGGCGGTATGTGACGATCCACAACGGCAACTCTCGGCGCCGGCCCGCAAGGTCAGGGCGGGTTTGCAGCGCGCGGCGCAGGCATGATTCCGCGCTGGGCGCTGCCGGGTGCGGAAATGCGCCCTAATCGATCTTTCCGGCGATCTGCATAGCAAATACAATCCGTCGCATAATCAGACAGGGAGCGGGCGATGAGCGACGGAAAGATCACTACCGATGCCATTGCGGCGGCGGAGCAAATTCTCGGTATCGCGTATACGCAAGCCGAGCGTGAGCTCATGCTGGACAACCTCGACGGTCAGATCGAGGCCGCGCAGGCGCGGCGCAAGGTGGCGTTTGCCAACGACCAGCCGCCGGCGAGCCGGTTCGACCCGCGTTTGCCCGGTATGCCCGCGCCCGATGCACAGCGGCCGCTCGTTCGCTCCGACCGGGATGCCGGGCCACTGCCGGAAGCGGATGAGGACATTGCTTTCGCGCCGGTGACCGACCTCGCGCAATGGATCAAGAGCGGGCAGATCAGCAGCCGCCGGCTGACCGAGATTTACCTGGCGCGGATCGAGCAGTTTGGCGCGACGCTCGAATGTGTCGTGACGGTCACCGCCGATCTGGCCCGGCAGCAGGCCGATGCGGCGGACGACCTGCTGCGCAACGGCAGCTATCTCGGCCCTTTGCACGGTATTCCATATGGTCTGAAGGATTTGGCCGACACCAAAGGCATTCTCACCAGTTGGGGGGCGGCGCCGTTCAAGACGCGCGTGCCCGACAGCGACGCGCGGGTCGCCGAGTTGCTGCGCGCCGCCGGTGCCGTGCTGGTGGCAAAGACGACCCTTGGCGCGCTGGCATATGGCGACATCTGGTTCGGCGGCCGCACGCGCAACCCGTGGAACCTCAATGAGGGTTCCAGCGGCTCCAGCGCCGGCTCCGCCTCGGCCACCGCAGCGGGGTTGGTCGGCTTCGCCATCGGCACCGAGACCCTGGGCTCCATCACCTCGCCCTGCCAGCGCTGCGGCACCACCGGCCTACGCCCCACTTTCGGCCGCGTATCCCGCACCGGGGCGATGGCCCTGTGCTGGTCCCTCGACAAGATCGGCCCGATCTGCCGTTCGGTCGAGGACACGGCCCTGGTGCTCGACAGCCTCAACGGCCACGACCCGCGCGACCTGGGCTCCCTCGACGCGCCGTTTAACTTCGACGCCCATAGATCCATTGCCGGCATGCGGTTGGGCTACGACCCCCGTTGGTTCGCGGATGACGGCGCGACCGACGTCGATCGCGACGCCCTAGCCGCGGCCCGGCGCATCGGTGTCGAGCTGGTCGAGATCACGCTACCGGACCTGCCCTATGCCTCTCTGATGGGCATTCTATTCGCCGAGGGCGCGGCCAGCTTCGAGCAGCTTACCTTGACCGATCGCGATGACGAGCTGGTCTCGCAGGGGGTCGGCGCCTGGCCCAACGCCTTCCGCAAGGCCCGCTTTCTCTCGGCGGTGGATCATGTTCAGCTCGATCGGCTGCGCTACCGGACCATGCAGGTGATGGACGAGATGTTCCAAGGCGTCGACGCCATGATCGGCCCCTTCATGGTTGGCCCGATGCTGGTGATCACCAATTTCACCGGCCATCCGTCGCTGCTGCTGCGCGCCGGCTTCCTCAAGGCGAAAACCCGCTCCGGCCCGTCACTGGCGGCCGGCAAGCTGGTTAGCGGTGCCGAGGAGGCGGACGCGCCGGCCTTCGAGGTGCCTCAGGGCATCTCCCTGTGGGGCCGGCTCTTCGACGAAGGCCTATTGTGCAATATCGGCATGGCACTGGAGGCGGAACTGGACGTCGCGGCCCGCCGTCCCACCTTCGCCTCATGACCCCGGCGGGAAAGGGGCCGACGGCATCAGTGAGAACCACCTCGGCCGCAGCCCATAACGTCGGGGACCCGTCAGCGATCCGAATTGAACGTCGGGTCGAGGACGTCGCGCAGGACGTCGCCCAGCATGTTGAGGCCGAGCACGGCAAGGGCCACGGCAAGGCCCGGCACCAGCGCGGTCCAGGGTGCGACGTCGAGATAGTCGCGCGACGCCTGGATCATTAGGCCCCAAGACGGGGTGGGGGGCTGGGTGCCCAAACCGAGAAAGGAGAGTCCGGCCTCGGCCAGAATAGCGAAGGCGATGCTGATCGTCGCTTGGACAATCACCGGTGCCATGATGTTCGGCAGGACATATTTCCTGATGATGCGCATATCCGAAGCGCCTTGCGAACGCGCCGCTTCGATATAAGGCAGACTGGTGACCTTCAGGGTCTCACCCCGCACGATGCGGGCGAGATAGGGCGCGAAGGCGATGCCGATGGCCAGCACGGTGTTGCGTAGGTTCGGCCCGAGCACGGCGCTGATCGCCAGCGCCAGGAGGATCGCCGGGAAGCTGAGGAGCGTATCCACCAGCCGGCTCAGGCCGAGATCCACCCAGCCCTTGAAATAGCCCGAGAGGACACCGAGCGGCAGTCCGAGCGCGATGCTAAGGCCAACCGCGACGACGGCGATGATCATTGACGTATGGGCGCCGAGCAGGACCCGGAAGAGCAGATCACGGCCGAGTTGGTCGGTGCCCAGCAGATGTGCGGCCGTCGGCGGCGACAGCCGCGCGGTCACGTCGATTTTTGTGCTCAAGGCTTCGGGCACAAAAATCGGCGCCAGGATCGCCATCAAGGTGAAGACGATGACCAGGGTCAGCCCGATAAGACCTTTGGTATTCAACAGCGCGTTGGCGATGCGCTTTCTGGTCCGCTGGGCGTTGCGCGATGCTTCCGAAGGCGCGGCGGGTGTGACGAGCTGAGCCGTGGTCATGGCCTAGTCGAAGCTGATGCGCGGATCGAGGACCGTATAGATCAGATCCACGATGAGATTGCTGAGCATGAAGACCGCCGCGATGATGAACACGGTTGCCTGAATCAGCGGCACATCCCGGTTCAGCAGCCCTTGATATGTCAACCACCCCATGCCGGTGTAGTTGAACAGGCTCTCGACCACGATGATGCTGCCGAAGAGATAGCCGAGTTGCAGGCCGGCAACCGTCACCACCGGGGCGATCGCGTTCTGCAGGGCGTGCCGGAGGATGACGCTGCCTTCGCTCAACCCCTTGGCGCGGCAGACGCGGATGAAGTCTTGCGACATCACCTCGAGCATGGCCGAGCGCGTCATCCGGGCCAGATGGGCCATCAAGCTGAGCCCAAGCGCGATCGCCGGTAGCAGCGCGTGTTTGATCGAGAGCCAGAAATCGTCCGCCGGCGAGACGAAGCCGCTCGAGGGCAGCCAGCCCAGGGTCCGCGAGAACAGCAGGATTAGCACGATCCCCCAAAAGAAATCGGGCAGACTGATGCCGGCGAGTGCGACGCCGCTGCTCACGGTGTCGGGCCAACGGTTTTGTTTGACTGCGGCGATAACCCCGAGCGGGATCGCCGACAGAATGGCGATGATCAGCGACAGCACGACGATCATCCCACTGGCCGCCATTTTCTGGCCGAGGAGCGAGCCGATCGGCTCTTTGAACCGCAGGGAAGTGCCCCAATCACCCTGCAACATGCCACCGATCCACCGGCCGTATTGCACGACAAGCGGGTCATTGAGGCCAAGCTCCTGCTCCAACGCCGCAATCGACACCGGGTTGCCGCGGGTCCCCATGATCATGGTCGCGACATTGCCGGGCAAAATATTCGTGAGGATGAACGTCACGATCGAGATGAGCAGCAAGGTGAGCGCCAGAAGCGCGATCCGATTGAGCAGATATCTCATGACAAACCCCGGGGGGCGGATCCAAGCGCCAATAATAGCTGAGCCAAATTATCGGGGAGCAGGAAATCCTGCTCCCCGATACACCGCACGAGCCGATGTGAGCCCGCAGATACGGCAGCCGCGCTACTCAGGTGTCGAGCCAGAGATGGCGGAACTCGAGATTGCTGCCATTGGGATGCACCAGCTTGTCGAGACCGCCGACATTGTTCTGGGCCGCGAGGGTACCGTTGCGGAACCACAGCACGACATCGAGCGCCTCGTCATACACCCGCTGCTGCAGCTCGTGGTAAATCTTCGTCCGCTCAGCCGGATCGACGGTGACGCGGGCGCGCTGCGCCAGCTCATCGACCACCGGGTCGTTGACATTGCGATAGTTGAACGCCCCGGTGGAGTGCCACAGGCTGTAGTACAGAAAG
Organism: Alphaproteobacteria bacterium; assembly: GCA_021774445.1. GTDB lineage: Bacteria > Pseudomonadota > Alphaproteobacteria > UBA6615 > UBA6615 > SZUA-147. Next base: position 29,655 of record JAJFJA010000078.1, on the reverse strand, counting down.
TCCGGCTCCCACAGCGTGAAGAAGTTCATCATCGTCACGTCGTAGTCGCGATCGACCCAGCACTGGCTCAGCCAATCACTCCAGGTGAGCTGCTGCACACTGACGTTGAGGCCGCCCTCGCGGAACCACTCCAGCATGATCTGACTGGCCTCGACATGCCACGGGTAGTTGGTCGTGACCTTGAAGACGAACTCCAGTTCGCCCGGGCCGAAGCCGGCCTCCTGCAGCAGACGCCGCGCCTCATCGAAATTCTGCGGCCGGACCGAGAGGTCTTTGTTGAATGACGCCGAGCTCGGGAAGCTTGGCGACGCGGTGACCTCGCCCTGGCCCCACAAGGCGCCTTGCACCAGGACCTCCTTGTCGATCATGTGGTCGATCGCCAGACGCACGCGCGCGTCGTTGAACGGCGCGCGCTTGTGATTGAAGTTCAAGAACGCCCATGACAGCGGGAACCATTTCGAGACTTGGAAATTACTGTCTGCTTCAAGTTCCGTGACGCGGTCCAGGGGAATATCGTTGATGATGTGCATCTCGCCGGTGCGTAGACCGGTCAGCCGTACCGTCGGCTCGGTCACTTCGCGGGAGATAATCTTGTCGAGATGAGCCGGCCCCTGCCAATAGTCGGCGAAGCGAACCAGTTCGACCTCGTTGCCGAACTCGCGCGAGACGAACTCGAACGGCCCGACGCCGACCGGATGCTCGCCCTGGGTATCGCCGCTACCGTCCGGAATGATCACGCCGGCGCCGTTTTCGGCGAGGCGGGCGAGGAAGGGCGCGTTGGGTTGGGACATCTTGACGATAACCGTGAGGTCGTCCGGCGTCAGGATCTCCGCAACGTCGTTGAAGACCTCGAAGTTCACCGCCCCGGTCTTCGGGTCCTTCACCCGCTCGAAAGAGTATTTTACGTCGGCCGAGCTGAGGGTGGTCCCAGTGTGGAACTTCACGTTGGGGCGCAGCCTGAACGTGTAGGTCAGGCCGTCTTCGCTGACATCGAAGCTCTCAGCCAAGCTGGGCACGATATTGAAGTCGCTGTCCACGGTGACAATCGCGTCGTGAATATTCTCGAGCAGTCGGCTCGTCGACGCGGTGCCGGTCTGGTGCATGTCGAGGTTCTGTGTCGTCTCGGAGTGACCCCAGATCAATGTGCCACCCTTTGTCGGTGTGCCGCTCTGCGCATATGCGCCCAGCGTCGGCATGGCGCCGAGCAGTAGGGCACCACCGGTCAAAGCGCTCGAATGCCTGATAAAATCTCTCCGCTTCATTGTGTTTCCTCCCTTCGCGTAAAACCCGAATCCTCGGCAGGCCATCGTGATTCCTCAGCAATCGCCTGATGGACTCTGTCGTATTCGCCTGACGGACCCTGTTTCGGCGTGGGGCGCAATGACCTCCACTTGTCTGCAGCCGCGGGCTTGGCCATCCGCCCATTGGTCGCGGCCTCGAAGCCCCGCGGGCCGGCCGGCGCATCTCTGAGCTTGATATTCTGCATGCCATTTCGGGGGGACGCAAGCGGCCGTCCGCCGGGTGGCTGCCGGGTGGACACCCCGAAGGGATCGGCCATGGATGCGCGGGACGGTATCTCAGGCCGCGGACGACACCGCGGGGTCATGCAGATGGCAGGCGGCGAAATGGGCCGGCTTCACCTCTCGCAGTGCCGGCGTAGCGCGACGACAGACGTCCGTGGCATGGGGGCAACGCGTATGGAAGGCGCAGCCGGACGGCGGGTTCACCGGGCTGGGCACATCGCCGCGCAGGATGATCTTGTCGCCCTTGGCCCGCGGGTCCGGCACCGGAACGGCGGACAGCAGAGCCTCGGTATAGGGGTGCAGCGGCGTCGCGAACAACGACCGTTTGTCGGTCAGCTCCACAACTTTTCCCAGATACATCACGGCGATGCGATGACTGATATGCTCCACCACCGCCAGATCATGGGAGATGAAGAGGTAGGCGAGGTTGAAATCGCGCTGCAGATCGCGGAGCAGGTTGATGACCTGGGCCTGCACCGACACGTCGAGCGCAGACACCGGTTCGTCGGCAACGATCAGGCTGGGTTTGAGGGCCAGCGCGCGGGCGATGCTCAGGCGTTGGCGTTGGCCGCCCGAAAGCTGGTGCGGGTAGCGGGATTTCTGCTCGGCCCGCAGCCCGACACGCTCGAACAACGCGCTGACCTCGTCGTCCTTCTCGCGGCCGGACACCAGGCCGTAGATAGCCAGCGGCTCGGCGACGATATCGCCGCAAGACATGCGCGGGTTGAGCGATGAATAGGGGTCTTGAAAGACCATCTGCATTTCGCGCCGGTGTTCGCGCAGCCGTCTATCCGATTGCGAGGTAATGTCGGCGCCGCAGAGCAGAATCCGCCCGGCGGTCGGCGGCAGGAGGCGCAACACGGTCTTGCCCAATGTCGACTTGCCGCAGCCGCTCTCACCCACCAGTCCCAAGGTCTCGCCCGCCGCGAGGGTGAACGAGACGCCGTCGACGGCGCTCACCCGTCCGGCACTGCGCCCGAACAGGCCTTTTTTCACGGGAAAATGTTTCACCAGGTCGGTGACCTCGAGGACCCGCCGCGGCGGGCCGTCAGGGTTGGAGCCGCCGTATGCCGCGTCAGTCATGGCGATGCAACAGTTGCTCGCTCTCCCAGCAGGCGACGCTATGGGCGGCCCGCTTTTGCACCATCGGCGGGTCTTCGCGCCGGCACTGTTCGGTGGCAAAACCGCAGCGCGGCGCAAAGGCGCATCCCGTGATCTCGTCGCGCAACGATGGCACCGAGCCGACGATTTCCTGCAAGCGTTCCGCGCCGCCGCCCGGTTCCAAGGAGCTACGCAGCTTTGGGACCGAGGCCAGCAGACCCGTCGTATAGGGATGCAGCGGCCGCGCGAAGAGCGCCTCCACGGGGGCTTCCTCGACCTTCCGGCCGGCATACATAACGACGACCCGCTGCGCCATCTCGGCCACGACGCCCAAGTCGTGCGTGATCAGGATGATCGCCGTGCCCAGGCGTTCCTTCAGGTCGGCCATGAGGCGCAGGATCTGCGCCTGGATCGTGACATCCAGCGCCGTGGTCGGCTCATCGGCAATAAGCAGCCGTGGATTGCACGACATCGCCATCGCGATCATCACGCGCTGGCGCATGCCGCCCGAGAGTTGAAACGGGTACTCCTTGGCCCGCTGGCGCGGCTCGGGGATGCCGACAAGGTCCAGCGCGCGGACCGCTTCGTTCATCGCCGCCTTCCACGAGACCCCCTGATGCAGCCGGACCGACTCGGCAATCTGCCGGCCGACGGTCATGACAGGATCGAGCGAGGTCATGGGCTCTTGAAATATCATCGAGATATTATTGCCCCGGATGCCGCGCATCTCCGAGCCCGGAAGCGTCAGCAGGTCTCGGCCCTGATACCAGATGCGCCCGCTGCTGATCTCCGCCGGGGGCATCGGCAGCAGCCCAAGTATCGACAGCGCGGTAACGCTCTTGCCGCTACCCGATTCCCCGACCACGCCCAGTGTCTCGCCGTATCCGACTTCGAAGGAAACGCCGTCCACGGCGCGCACGACGCCGTCCAGGGTGTGAAACTGGGTGCGCAGATCTTCGACCTTCAGGACCGCTTCGTCCGGGGCCGGTGTCGCCGCGACCTCTGGCAGGGCTGCCACCCGGCTACCTTCGCCGCCGCACGCGGGTCATGCCTCTAGCACCCCGGCCGGCAAGACCCTCACGACGACATCGTGGGGGACTGTAGCGTCGCCGCCACATGTCCGTCCGGCACCAATAATCTCCGCATGCGGGCACCCGGGACCGTCCTTCGTCGCAATGTTCTGAGAGAGGAGAGAAGGAGCACTGCACATAAAAGCCTAACCGGCGTGTCGGCGCCTGTCCATCGGCCATTGTCCGGCCGACGCGCCCGCCGAACGCGCGCCTCGCTTGCCGATGGGGGCCGGGCAACCAGGATGCCGAGGTCGAGGTCGAGTTCCACCACGGCACCATCGCGCAGAGTGACCGCATCGTATTCATCGAGCGTCAGACTTGGTATCGCGGCACGGCGGTATTCGTGCGCTGGCGTCCCCTAGGGGAGTCGAACCCCTGTTTTCGGCGTGAGAGGCCGATGTCCTAGGCCACTAGACGAAGGGGACCCTGAGACCGGCCTGACATAGCGAATGTGGGGGGGTAGATCAAGGGTCGTGGCGGTATTGCGGGCGGCGGGCTATGGCTTCGCCGCGTGGTGGGCCGCGGCGGCGGCTAGGACAGCTTTCAATTGGGCGGTGTGCTGGACGACGAACTGGTCGCCGGAGATACCCTGGTCGGGTGACTCGGTGATCAGGGTCATCGGGAACAGGGCGTCTTGGGTGTCCTCGCCGGCAAAGACCGGAATGTGGTCGTGGACGTCGAAAGCCGCGTCGGGAACATATTGCCGGTAACGCGCCAATTGCCGGCGGTTGACCGCGACCAGCGGTGCATAGGCGGCGAGCGCGGCAATCACGGCGTGGAGGATGTTTTCGGCGCGGGCCTGCCAGCCCGGCTGGTAGCGCAGGATCAGAAAAAAGCCCTTGGGTATCGACCACAGCTCGAAGCCGCGGGGCAGATATCCGGTGAAGGGGCGGGTCCACTCATGGGCCGGGTAGCCATGCATGTTGATGTGGAACTCGGCGCCGGTTTTATCGCGGCCGAGGTAGCGGATTTCCTTCTCATAACCGCGTTTACAGTATTCCAGATCGTTGCCGCAGGCGGTGTAGCGCGCCGCATGATGCAGGTGATGGGAATATTGGGCGCAGAAGTGCCGGTAGAGGGCATAACCGTCCGGGTTCTCCAGGGGTGAGACGGCGAAACCCATGTCGCCGGCCCGGCGCAGACGCTTGGCGGCGCGCAGGGCACCCACCGGGCCGGTGGCCTCGTTGGCATGCTGACTGGCGGAAATAACGACGGTGGGCGCCGGGCCTGGGACATGGACACCCCAAACCGGGCGGCCCTGACGAGACGATACCTGATAGGGCGCGCCGCCGAGGGCGTCGAGTTCGGCCTTGACCGTGGTGGGGGTGAGCCATGTGGGCGTGGTTTCGACGTCCTGGGTCGGGCCGGCGGGCTCCGGCGGCGGTCCGCCGGCGGTGCCGGGCGGATCCAGGGTGATGGAGAGCTCGACCGGGCCCTCGCGCACGACAAGTTCCGGAATGATCTGGCCCGGCTGGAGCGTGCGATCATCGGGATCGAGCCCGCGGATGTGGCGGAAGACCTCAAGGGCCGAGAAGTAGACTTCCTCATGCATGGCCTCGGCGGTGCTGATGCACTCAGTGCCGACCGCTAAAGGATGTTCGTAGAAGGGCGCGGCGATACGCACGGTCAGGCGGTCGAAATACGGCCCCTCCCCCTGCCATCCGTGGTCGGCCAGAGCGGACATGGCGTGGCGGAAGGCCAGTTCCTGATCGGTCCGCAAAGCGCCATCGCGGTACAACTCAGGGGCTGAAGGGGCATGGACGCGGATCCAGCCGGTGCTGGCCAATACGCCGGTGCCGGTGTGGTCGTCGTAGAAAGCGTTCGGCGCGGCGATCTCGACGGTGTCCGCGCGGCCATCCGGGCCGGTGAGGATCACGGTGTAGGACAACAAGCCGCCCGGCCGGCGTTGCGGCAGCGGGGCGAAGGTGACGCTGCGGGCGCCGACCAACTCGGTCACCGGATAGCATTCCAGGCGGAAGCGGCCCTCGGGCACGTCCGGTACGGTGGGGTAGTGGATGGCGATGGCGTCATAGCCGTCGAGGGGCAGCTCTTCGAGGAAAGCGAACACCAACGGCTTGTAGGCGGAGCGCACGGTGGCCGAGACGCCATGGCTGCTCAGGGTGCGGGCGGCGGCGGCGCGGGCCGCGGTGCTGTCGAAGGTCCAGATGTCGATGCTGGCGCCATCATATTGGGGGGTGGCGCATTCGGCGACGAGGGTATCCAGGGTGCGCGGGAACGTGGCGGAGAGAAGTTCAGTCATCGGGCGGTTCGTCCCAAAGGATCGCGGAGATCGCGCAACATCGGCGACTGGGCCGAGACGCCCGTCCGGCGTTATGGTTTAACGTTGCCAATGAGCGCGCCGTCGGCGATATCGAGGATATGAATCCGGTTGCAGGCAGAATTGGCGCCGGTCGCGCTGGGACCGGTGACGACGGTCAGGCGCGTGCCGCTGAGGGTGGCGCCGGTGATTTGGCAGGACGGGTCGAGGCCGAGGCTGAAGTCGAAGGGGGCGGCGGCGGCGCGCTCGGTGGCGGTGCCGTCGGTGGCGGCACTACCGTCGCCGAGGAGCACCGCCATGCGCCAGACCACGACGCCGAGCAGGACAAAAATCAAGATCGCCATAATGATGACAAGCGGCTTCAGTATTGCCATTGCCGGCAGGTGTCCCCGGTGACTGGTGGGATGCGGGTGATCGCAGGATAGGTGGCTGTTTAGTCTTGGCTCATTTTCGATGACCAAAGTGGCCGACAAGCAAAGCGGTGCGGTGCGCCATGGCCTTACCGTGTCCGCCGATATGGCCGGGGCGCGGCTCGACCAGGCCTTGGCGGCGGCTATCGATACCCTGTCGCGGTCGCGCCTCAAGGCCTTGATCGAGACCAACTGCGTCAGTGTCGACGGGCGCACGATAGTAGAGCCGTCATTTCGGGTCAAACGGGGACAGGCCCTGGCGGTCGACGTGCCGGCGGCGGTGCCGGCGATGCCGGTCGGCCAGGCGATGGATCTGGACATCCTGTTCGAGGACGAAGACGTCATCGTATTCGACAAACCGGCGGGTCTGGTGGTGCATCCCGCCCCCGGCCACCCGGACCGGACCCTGGTCAACGCGCTGATCGCCCATTGCGGGGAAAGCCTGACCGGCATCGGCGGGGAACGGCGCCCGGGGATCGTGCACCGGCTGGACAAGGATACCAGCGGCCTGATGGTGGCGGCGAAAACGGCGCTGGCGCATGAGTCGCTGACCGGGCAATTCGCCAGCCGCAGCATCGGCCGGGCCTATCAGGCCGTGGTCTGGGGCGTACCGGCGCCACCGCAGGGCGAAATCCGCGGCAATATTGGCCGCAGCCCGCGAAACCGTAAGAAAATGGCGGTCTTGCAGCGCGGCGGCAAGGAAGCATTAACCATGTATATGGTACGCCAGTCGTTGGGCAAATCGGTGGGCGGCCCCGTGGCGAGTTTGGTGGAATGCCGGCTCGCGACCGGACGAACCCATCAGATAAGGGTCCATATGGCGCACCTCGGACACCCCGTTACCGGCGATCCGCTCTATAGCAGAGGGCGGCGGGCCGGCCTGACACCGGCGATCGACGAGGCCGTCGCGCAGTTGGGGCGCCAGGCGCTACATGCCTGGCGACTGGAGTTCGCGCACCCAAAAGACGGCTCGCGGCGGGCGTTTGAAAGTGAGTTGCCGCCGGACATCATATTCTTGTTACGTAGTTTTGAATTGTTCTAAAGTCCTTGGATTCGGTAGAATCGGGATTATATGTTGTTCATGCAACGTTCAGCCTGGCCCGTGTAAGTAACATAAGATCAGGTTCTAGGGGCGCCCGGCTCCACTCGGTTCCCGGAGCGCAAAGGAGACATAATGGCGACGACAACCCTGCCGTCACTTCCGCGACTCTCGCCGGAGGGCAATCTGACCCGGTATTTGCAGGATATCCGCAAATTCCCGATGCTGACGCCGGACGAGGAATTCATGCTGGCGAAGGGCTGGGCCGAGCATGACGATGTCGAGGCCGCGCATAAGATGGTAACCAGCCATTTGCGCCTGGTGGCGAAGATCGCCATGGGATACCGCGGCTACGGGTTGCCGGTGGCCGAGCTGATCTCCGAAGGCAATGTGGGCCTGATGCAGGCGGTGAAGAAATTCGACCCGGATCGCGGCTTCCGTCTGGCGACCTACGCCATGTGGTGGATACGTGCCTCGATCCAGGAATATATCCTGCATTCCTGGAGCCTGGTGAAAATGGGCACGACGGCGGCGCAGAAGAAGCTGTTCTTCAATCTGCGACGCATGAAGAACCAGATCAAGGCAGTCGAAGAAGGGGATCTGAACCCGGAGAATCTCAGCAAGATCGCCACCGACCTCAACGTCTCGGAGCGCGACGTCACGGATATGAACCGGCGTCTGGCGGCGCCGGACCACTCGCTGAACGCGCCGCTGCGGGCGGATAGCGAAGGCGAATGGATGGACTGGCTGGTCGACGAAAGCGAAAGCCAGGAGACCACGCTGGCCGAGAATGACGAGATGGAGAAACGCCGCGGTTTGCTGCAACGGGCTATGGGCGGCCTCAACGAGCGTGAGCGGCACATTCTGAGCGAACGACGGTTGCAAGATGCGCCGACGACGTTGGAGGAGTTGAGCCAACAATACGGCATCAGCCGGGAACGGGTGCGCCAGATCGAGGTGCGGGCCTTTGAAAAATTGCAAAAAGCGATCAAGAACCTGGCCCTGGAACAGCGCCTAAGCGCCGCCTAGCGGCGCGATCGGTTCTGCATCAGTCGGGCTCGCCCTGGGCCCAACGACTGCTGCGCCATCAATTCGGTTTGGGCGTGGCTTGCAGCAACTCGGGGCTCGCGACGACCGTAATCATCCGTAGAAAATTCGGCGAGGCGCCATCCCTGCCCGGTTTGGCCGGCTACTCGCCGTCGGCCGGGGCGTCGACCGCTGAACCCCATTCCTCAGCCAATTCCTCGCATTCCTTACGCAAGGTTGCCAGGCGAAGATCGCTGACCATCTTGAGATAGGAATGCGCGGCGACGGGCAGCAGGAAGTAAAGCGCCCAGCCGGCCGCGGCGGCGCCATAGATCACCAACCAAGTGAACGGGTCCGACAAAGTCAAGACCGCTTGGCGGATCGTGAAGCCATCGAACCACAGCTCCAAAAGATAAGGTAAGGCGCTGGCGAAACTGAGGGCGCCGACGGCGACCGCGGCATATTTTTCGCTATCGCGGTCGATGTAGTAGGCGACCAGCGGCGGAATTGCGGCAACAACCAGAATAAGAAACGCCGGAAGCGCGAACATCACGGTCGAGGCGATCAGGACCAAGAGGACGACACCAAAACCGCGGACACGGCGCGCCGGCGTCCCTCGGCGACCGGCGACTCGCTTACCCTGAATATTGCCGGACACGGCCATGGCGCTACGAGACCTTGGTGAACATGGTTGCGGCCACTGCTGCTGCAGCGATAATCGCGCTGAGCGTTGCGGCCCATTGGTGGCCAAGCTTGTCGGCCGCGGTCTGCCGGTGCTCGCTGGCCGTCATCAGGCGCTCGATCTCAAACTGGGCGTTGGCATGGCGCGCCCGTGCCTGCCGGTGGTGGGTGGTGTCCCACTGGCGACTGTGTTTGTTGTCAATAATGCCCAGAAAGGCCGCCAACCGACCTTGATCGACCGCTTTCTCGGCGGCCTGGCGAATGCGCTTGCGCAGCGGCAGGTTTTTGTAGCCGGCGATGATCGGCCCCATATGACGGAAAAAAGCGGCGCAGAGCTTTGGCAGGAGCTGTCCGCCGACCTCCTCCTGGGCCAGTGACAACAGGCGCAACTGTCCGAGTATCGCGTCGGCGGGTCGGGTCGCGGCGGCAATCTCGTTGAGGTTGCGATCGACCGCGGTCGTCAGGCGCGCGGCCAGAAAGGCGGCGATATGCCGGTCAACGGGAGACTCCTCGCTGCCCGCCTCCATATCCATGGCGACGAGAACGGCATGCACGTTGGTGGCGTAATGATTGGCGATGCGTGGGCTGAGGCATTGCAGTGTCGTGTTCAACTCGTAGAGACAGCGCTCAACGCCGTATCCCGGGCCGCGGTGGGTGACGTGGCGGCGCAGCGCCAGGCCAACGTCCTGGAGACTCAGCTGACTCGCGGTCGGCTTCGCTTCCTGCGCGACGCGGAACGCCGGCAGCATGCCGCCGATCATTTCCGAGAAAAAATGGCTGAGCTCGGAGACTTGCATGGCCGCAGCCAGTGCCGGTCCCAAACCATCGGGCATTGCGGCGAAGTCGCGAAAACGCAACGGGCCGCCCGGATCCAGCACGGTGATGGTCCGGGCCACCAGCAAATCGTCGCTGATCATGCGCGGCCCGTCCTTGCCGGTGCTGACACGACACCCGGCAATGGCGTCGGCCCGCTCGGGCTGCTTCATGTTGAGCCGGACCCAGCGCTCCAAGGCGCCGTCCTTGATGACGGCGCGGGCGTGCTCCCAATCCGTGCCAAGGGCGAAAGCCAGGGTGCCCAAGGTGGTATAGTCGCGGCCATTGAATGGGAAACCGCGCGAGGCCTGCTGCTCCAGCTGCGGTGCGTGGGGGTTCTGGCGACGACCGAGCAACCAATTGTCGAGTTCCTTGGCCCCCCAGCGGCTCTCCGGATGATCGTTCAGCAGACCGCGCAGGACCTCGGTCAACTCGTTGGGGGGACGCCGGCCGGCGGTGATGGCAGCGAAACTGCCGAGCTCCATCTTGCTCTCGATAATCTGCGCGGCGGTCAACGCCAGCAGGGGTCCGTTGCCCATGGCCAATACCGCCAGGGTGGCACCCAAGGCATAATAATCATCCGCGGAGGAGCCGTGACCACGCCCCTCGGGCATGGCCATGGCCCGGGCCACGGGCTCATACAAAACCGGCTGGGCGTAACCCGGGGGGGTGCTGAAACACTCGCCGAGGGCCCAGCCGCCGCCATCGCGGTCGTGGTAAAGATTGTCCGGCCGGATGCCGCGATGGGTGACCCGCATGTCGCCGAGTTCGCGCAACAGCGTCGCCATCGACGGTAGGAATTCACTTGTCAGGGTCTTGACCGGCAAGGGGGCGATGTCGACCGGCCCGGCCTTGACCAGCCGCCGGCCCGGCGGTGGCACAAGGACGATCGCCATGCGGGCGCGGCCGGCCGGCGGCCAATCGACCGACCCCCAACCGAGCGGCTGGGCCAGACTCTGGCTGGACCCTTTCAGGCTCAGCAGGGTCTGCTCGCGAACGGGCAAGTCATGCTCGACGATCAGGGCATAAGCTTTGCCACTGAGGTTCTCGAGATCCAGTGCGGCGAAGGCACGCGCGTGCTTATGCGACAATTCCGGCATCGGAAGTCGCGGCTGAATCTCGAATCTGCCGCCGAGCACGACGTTCTCGGTCGCAGCATTATCCGGGCTTACCACGTCGCTTTCTGTCATTACCTATGACCGACCTGTTTCGCCACCTCAAAAACCAGGTGAACCCTAACGTGTAGAGGCGAAAGCTTCGTTAACCGCCAAGCACTGAAGACCGTATCGTTTAGCCCTTATTAACCATGTCAGTCGGCAAAGGGGTCGCGGACCAAGATGGTGTCCTGGCGTTCGGGGCTGGTGGACAGCAGGGATACCGGCGCCTCGATCAATTCCTCGATACGGCGAATATATTTGATGGCCGTGGCCGGCAGATCGGCCCAGGACCGGGCACCGCGGGTGCTGTCGGACCAGCCGTCAAGGGTCTCGTAAACCGGTTCAATACGCTGTTGGCTGCCCGGCGCCGCCGGCAGATATGACAAGGTCTCGTCACCGAGCCGGTAGGACGTGCAGACCTTGAGCTCGGCCATGCCGTCAAGAACATCGAGCTTGGTAAGGGCTATTCCGGAGATGCCGGCGACCCGGATGGCCTGTCGCACCATAACCGCGTCGAACCAGCCGCAGCGACGGCGGCGCCCGGTGACGGTACCGAATTCATGGCCGCGCTTGCCCAACAAGGCGCCGACCTCATTATCTTGCTCCGTCGGGAACGGACCGGCGCCGACCCGGGTGGTGTAGGCCTTGGTAATGCCCAGGACGTAACCGATGGCAGCCGGGGCGAAGCCGGCCCCGGTGGCCGCCTGACCGGCCACGGTGTTCGACGATGTCACGAAGGGATAGGTGCCATGATCAACATCGAGCATGACACCCTGAGCGCCTTCGAAAAGAATACGTTTGCCGGCACGCCGGGCGGCGTCGAGGGTGCGCCACGCGGGTTCGGCGAAAGGCAGCAGCTTAGGCGCCACGGCCAACAAATCGTCGAGTAATTTCTGACGGTCTATCTCCGGGGCGCCGAGGCCGCGGAGCAAGGCGTTGTGGTGCAACAGCAAGCCGTCGATACGGCTTGTCAGGATGTCGGGGTCGGCCAAATCGCAGAGACGAATAGCGCGCCGCGCGACCTTGTCCTCATAGGCGGGCCCAATGCCGCGCCCGGTCGTGCCGATGCGCTGGGCGCCGCGAGACTGCTCCAAGACATGGTCGAGTTCACTATGCAAAGGCAGAATCAAGGCGACGTTCTCGGCGATGCGCAGGCTTTCGGGCGAGACCACGATCCCTTGTTCGGCCAGGGTCTCGATCTCCGCCAGCAAAGCCCAAGGATCGACGACGACGCCGTTGCCGATAACACCGAGTTTGCCGGGCCGAACGACGCCCGACGGCAGCAGACTAAGCTTGTAGGTGGTGTTGCCGATGACCAGGGTGTGGCCGGCATTGTGGCCGCCCTGGAAGCGGACGACCACGTCGGCCCGCTCGGACAGCCAATCGACAATCTTGCCCTTACCTTCGTCGCCCCATTGGGCGCCGACAACGACGACATTTGCCACGCCGATCTCCCTTGATCAGTAGCGTTTGTTGCGTGCTAAACCGGCTCCGGGGCGCCGTTTCGATAGAGATGAGTGCAGATATGGTGCGCCGCTTGCGCGCTGACCTCGCCACCCGGTTCGAGGCCCGCCACGGTGATCCAGCCTTGCTGGCGCATGGCCGCCGCGGTGGCGGGCGGGGTGCCATAAGGCAGAAACAAGCGCTTGGCCGGACGCGGCGGCGGCACCGCGCGCATCAACGAATCCAAAAACAGCGTGAGACCGGTCGCCGGTTCGCCGGCATTGGCGATGTAGCGGCCCCCGCGGCCGAGCTCGCCCCGGACACCGCGGGCAAAGAGGGTAAAGCTGACGCCGGTCTGATATTCGAAACCGCGATATTCGACGGCGTCGATGGTTACGCGTTGCCTGGGATCGACGGCGGTGAGTGCGGTGGCGACGGCGCGGAGGCGGTCGATCTCCGCCGTGGCCGCCGGCGGCAGTTGGATGGTATCGAATTTGGCGAAAGCTGCCTCGGCCGGCCCGGCGGCGGCGATTAACGCATGTAGGCGTGGCGCCGCCGGCCCGGCAAGCGCGCCGACCGCAGCGGCGTCCTTGCGGTCCAAGGCGGTCCGCAGGCGCCGCGCGACATCGGCAGGCAACGCCAATTCGTCGAGGACGCTGGCGACAATCGCCGGAGAGGTCAGATCGACGGAGGCGTCGGCGATGCCGACGGCCTGGAGCGCAGCCACGGCAAGCTGGACCATCTCAATGTCGCCGCCGACGGACGCGGCGCCGACCAGTTCGACGCCGGCCTGGGCAAATTGTCGCTCCGGTCGGAGCTGGCTGCCGGACACCCGGAGGACTTGGCCGGCGTAAGACAGGCGTAGCGGCCGAGGCGCGCGCGCCAGTCTGGTCGCGGCGATGCGCGCGACCTGCAGGGTCATATCCGCGCGCAGCCCCATCATGCGCTGGCTTACAGGGTCCATGACGCGGAAAATATGATCGGCCAAGCCGCTTTGGCTGCCGCCCAGCAGCGTGGTCTCGAACTCGACCAGCGGCGGCTTTACCCGTTCATAGCCGAATTGGCCGAAGGTATCGACAAGGCGCTGAATGACTTCCGCCTCCTGCGCCGCCGCGGGCGGCAGCACGTCATGCAGGCCGGTAGGAAGCAGTGCGGTATTGTCCGCCTCTGACCCAAAAACACTCATATCGGGCAATCGTGTAATCGGTTTGCCGCGCGGCCGCAAAAGGATTCCGATCCGGCGCGCGAGCTTTCGTGGTAACTTAGCCACAGAGTCGCGAAATTCTATCGGAATCCGGTGTCACAACTGTTGCCACGGCACGGATGGTTGCGACTATTGTGCGGCATGTCAGAATAGCGTGGCGACATGGTGCGCCGAGTCGAGACGTGGCACAAGAAACGGGCCGGCATAAGGCCGCCCCTCAGATCCAGCTAGTTGAGGCCAAGAAACCATGAGAATTGTTCAACGCCTGCTTGCGACCGCCATTATCGGTCTGAGCGCGAGTGCGGCGCTTGCCGAGGAGAACGGGCTTTATCTCGGTGCCGCGGGCGGCCTGAGTATCGCCAGGGACTCGCGCATCGTCGGCACCGGCATCGACAGCAATGCGGAATTCGACAACGGCTTGGCCGGCGCCGGCGCGGTGGGCTATGGCTTCGGTAGCGGCCTGCGAGCGGAACTCGAACTCGGCTACCGCGAAAACGATGTGGACAGTATCGGTGGACTGGCCGGCGCCGGCGACGTCAGTGCCATCAGCACAATGGGCAATGTGCTGTTCGACTTCGACAACAGCAGCCGCTTTACGCCCTATCTCGGCGTTGGCGCCGGTGCCGCGCGGGTGGACTTGGATGGCGCCTCGCCCGTCGGCGGCGGCAGTATCAACGACGACGACACCGCATTCGCCTATCAGGGCATCGCCGGTGTCTCCTATCGGGTTTCCGACCGCTTCAAGCTGACGCTCGATTACCGCTATTTCGCGGCACCGGACGTGGAAGTGACGACGAGCACCGGCGTGGCGGTGGACACCGAGTACCGGTCGCACAGCATCATGGTGGGACTGCGTTTCAGCTTCGGCGCCCCGCCGCCGGCGCCGGTCGCCGCCCCCGCGCCGGTTGCGGAGGCGGCGCCGGCCCCGGCGCCCCCCCCTCCGGCACCGAAGGTCGAGCCCGCACCGCCGCCGCAACTGCCACGGAACTTCTTGGTGTTCTTCGATTGGGATCGCTCGAATCTGACCCCCGAAGCGCGTGAAATCGTCGCCGCGGCGGCGCGCAGCGCGACCGAGACGGGTAGTGCCCGGATCGAGGCGACCGGCCATGCGGACCGGTCCGGCGCGACACAGTACAACGTTGGGCTATCGCAACGACGTGCCGATTCGGTGAAAGCTGACCTGGTGGCCCGAGGCATCCGCGACGACGAGATATTCACCTTTGCCCGCGGCGAGGCCGACCCCTTGGTGCCAACGCCGGATGGGGTCCGCGAGCCGCAAAATCGGCGGGTCGAGATCGTTTTGAAATAACTGGCGAAACCGCGCCGGAGACAAAAAAAGGGGGCGTCAGCGCCCCCTTTTTCATGCCGCTCTGAACGGCGCCCTTAGTTTCGCGGCGCGGCCGCCGATTCGATTCGACCTGGAAGATGTTCCTGGCTGATATCGGCCCGACCGTCCCAGAAGACCGCCAGGCTGCGGCGCGGCAGCGCCAGAATCTCGGTAAATAGCGACCTCGCGTCGCGGCAATAACCGCCGCCGCGACTCAAACTCTCAGCGGACGCCTCATTGGCCAACGCGGTTACAAAGCGATTCAGTTCGCGTTCGCCGCCACCGGCATAAGTGCGACGAAATAGCTGCTTGAGCTCTTGTCCATGGCTCACCCATTCGTCCTGAAAGCGGTCGATCGCAGCATTGTATTGCGGCCGCAGGTCGCAAGACAGAGCCGCGACCATCAACTCGCTCTGCAAATGGCGGACATTCAGTGCCGCCTTTTCGTTACTGGAGAACCCTTCGAATGCCGCGGCTGAAGTCGCCATACCGGCAATGATGACCGCCGCAGCGATCGAGGCTACTTGCCTAGTCATAAGACCCCCCGCACGCTTCCTGCGCGCTTCGATAGTGGTTGCCACTGTCCTCCCCCCCAACATATGGACACCGGGCTCGCCGAACCGCACCTTCTCATGACTGGGCGCGTTATTCAATCCACCCGAAAACGAACTATTAGGCTAACCGTTGGGAGCCCCGAGGGTAAAGGGGCAAAAGTGAAAGGCATGTTAAGAAATTGGGCCGATTAAAGGCGAAAATATCGCATTTTCCCTTTATTTTTCAGACACTTCCAACACCTTCGATTGGCGTGGCCTAACGTCTGACGGCGACCAGCAGGTCGTTTTCCAGCCCATAGACGAGTTCGGCTTGGCCGTCGCCGTCGAGATCGGCCGCACGGACGGCCGAGGTAATCTGGACAGGATGCCGGACAGTGTCCAACTCGCGCAGTTCGCCATTGGCGAAAGACAGAATCCGCAACGCCGTGCGCGCGGCGTCAGGCAGGGCAAGGTCGAGGATCCCATCGTCATTCCAATCCACGACCGCCGCCATGTCCAACTCACGGCTGCCGATCGCGTGGTTGGAGAAACCGAAAGCCTCGTACTCTTGGACCAATGTTTCGCCATCGAATTCGAAGATTCTCAGCGTGCCACCGATATGGGGGGTCTCCACATACGCGATCTCGGTGCGGCCATCGCCGTCGAAATCGGCGGCTGCCGCGGGATTAAGCCAACGGTTGGCAAGCCCAATAGGCGGCGTTTCCGCGAGACGGCTGACGCGCCCATCGGCCAAGCCATAGACCGCCAACGCGGCGCCATTCTTGAGATAGGTTCGGACCACGACCACTTCATCCTGGCCGTCGCCGTCAAGGTCGACAATGCGGACGCGGAGGTCTTCGAATACCGAGGCCCGGCCAAGGCGGAGTTCGGAGAGCCCGCCGTTGGGCCCGCTGAGACGCAAGCTGGCGGCTTCTACACTATCGCCGAGGATGCCGTGGCGGTAGCGTTGGGTCGGCTCGACAAGCCATGCATGGCGGATGTTGCCTGCCGCCCAGGTGGCTTCGCCATCCGGCAGGCCATCCAGCGGCACGCCATGCCGGTCCGTCGGGGGTACGGCGGGGATCAAGCGTAGCTCGGTGCCCGACAACGATAACGCGGCCCAATCGCTGCCGCCTTGCTGGACGCGCACCGGTCCGATTTCGCCACCCGTCGCGATGCCGCGACCTAAGCCGTCGACATGCTCGATCCTGGTGATTCCGCCAGGCACCGCAAGCGTGACAACCTCGACCGCGCCGGCCGGGGCGGTCGTGGCGATCAGGACGGCAGCGAATAAGCAACGCATCACTCACTCCTCTCGGGTGGCGCATTTCCGGCCGTGAGAATGGCTTATGGGACCGCGCCGGGAGAATCACTCTTGCGTCAGAAATCGCCGATATTATGACGCTAAAAACTTAAGGCCTTGCATTGTACAACATTGGGCAGGGCGCAAACCTTGCGCATGACGGTGGGCGAGGCCGCCTGATCGGTCTCGACGAGCGCGATGGCATCTCCTCCTGCCTCGTTCCTGCCAAGATGAAAGCTGGCGATGTTAATGGCCGCCTCGCCCAAAATAGTGCCGAGATGGCCAATAAGGCCAGGTTTGTCGTTGTTGTTGACATAAAGCATGTGCGGGCCGAGCTCGGCCTCGAGGGGGACGCCTTTGACATCGACAATGCGGGGCTTTTGGCCAAATAATGTCCCAGAGACACCACGAGTCTGTTTGTCGGTGGTGACGCTGAGCCGAATAACGCTCTGATAATCGCAGGCGCGGGCATGTTTGATCTCGGACAGCTCGATGCCGCGCTCCGCGGCCAATACCGGGGCGCTGACCATATTCACCGAGTCGAGAAGCGGAGTCAGCAGGCCCTTTAACGCCGCGGCGGTCAGAGGCTTGGTGTTGAGCTCCGCCGCATGGCCCTCATACTCAATGGTGACGGCGAGCAGACCGGTTTCGGTCATCTGGCCGGCGAAACTGCCGAGTTGTTCGGCCAGGGCCATATAGGGCCGCAACTTTGGCGCCTCCTCAGCCGTTACCGAGGGCATATTGAGGGCGTTGACCACCGCACCGGTCAGCAGGTAATCGCTGATCTGCTCGGCAATCTGGATGGCGACATTGACCTGAGCCTCGGTCGTCGAGGCACCGAGATGGGGGGTGCAAACGACATTGTCGAGCGCGAATAGCGGGCTCTCGTGGGCCGGCTCGGTCTCGAACACGTCGAGCGCCGCGCCAGCGACATGGCCGCTCTGCAAGGCCGCGACAAGATCCTCCTCGACCACCAGGCCGCCACGGGCGCAATTCACTAACCGCACGCCAGGCGTGGTCTTGGCGAGAGCCGCCGCATCGATAATGTTGCGGGTCTGATCGGTAAGCGGGGTGTGCAGGGTGATAATGTCGGCGCGCGGCAGCAAGTCGTCCAGCTCGACCTTCTCGAGGCCAAGATCCTGGGCCCGATCCGCCGACAAGTAGGGATCGTAGGCGATGACCTTCATCTTCAGGCCGTGGGCGCGGTCGGCAACGATCGAACCGATGGTGCCGCAGCCGATGATGCCCAAGGTCTTGCCGGTCAGCTCGACGCCCATGAAGCGCGACTTTTCCCACTTGCCGGCCTTGGTCGACGCGGAGGCGGCGGGAATATCGCGAACCAGCGAGGCGATAAGAGCAATGGCATGCTCGGCCGTGGTAATGGCATTGCCGAAGGGCGTGTTCATGACCACCACACCGCGCGCGGTCGCGGCCGCGACATCGATATTGTCGACACCGATGCCGGCGCGGCCGATGACCTTGAGATCAGGTGCCGCGTCCAACACCTTGGTCGACACCTTGGTGGCGGAGCGCACGGCAAGGCCGTCATAGTCGCCAATACAGGCAAGCAGTTCGTCGCGGCTGAGGCCAGGGCGATTGTCGACCGCGATGCCGCGCTGCTCGAAAATACGCAGCGCTTCGGGGCTCAATTTGTCGGAAATAAGGACGCGGGGCATGGCTGGATCCCTGTCTTAAAAGGCGAGGTTGATGGCGGAGAAGGTCAGTCGGCCTGTTTGATCTGGGCGTAAGCCCAATCGAGCCACGGCATCAGTGCGGCGAGATCGGCGTGCTCGACCGTCGCACCGGCCCATATGCGCAGCCCCGGAGGGGCGTCGCGGTGGCCGGCGATATCGTGGGCGACGTCCAGCTCGGCCAACAGCGCCGCCAAGCGCGAAACGACTTGGCGCTGGGCCGGCTCGTCGAGATCGACAAACCAGGGATCGACCAGGCGCAGACAGACGCTGGTCGCAGACCGGTAAGCCGGATTGTCGGCGAGGAAATCGATCCAAGAGGTGCGCTGCACCCAATCGTCGATAACGGCGAAATTCCTTTCGGTACGGGCGGTCAACGCCGCGCGTCCGCCCAGGGATTCCGCCCAAGCCAGAGCATCGAGTTGGTCCTCGACACAAAGCATCGATGGCGTGTTGATGGTCGCGCCCTCGAAAATGCCGCCGTTGAGCTTACCCGCCTTGGTCATGCGGAACAGCTTCGGCAGCGGCCAGGGGGGCGCGTAACTCTCGAGGCGAGAGACGGCATGGGGGCTGAGCACCAGCATGCCGTGCTGGGCCTCGCCGCCCATGACCTTCTGCCAGGACCAGGTGACGACATCGAGCCGCGGCCAAGGCAAATCCATGGCAAAGACCGCCGAGGTGGCGTCGCAGATCGCCAAGCCGGCGCGATCCGGGGCGATCCAGTCGCCGTCAGGGACGCGAACACCCGACGTGGTGCCGTTCCAGGTGAAGACGACGTCACGGTTCCAATCGATGGCCGCGAGATCCGGCAGGGCGCCGTAATCGGCGCGCAGCACGCGGCAGTCGGCAAGCTTGAGCTGTTTGACGATGTCGGTCGCCCAGCCCTCGCCGAAGGTTTCCCAGACCAAGACATCGACGCCACGGGCGCCGAGCATGGACCATAGCGCCATCTCCATGGCGCCGGTGTCGGACGCGGGCACGATGGCGAGGCGATAGTCGGCGGGAATACCAAGGATGGCGCGGGTGGCGTCGAGCAGGCGGTTCAGCTTGGCCCGGCCCGGCTTGCCGCGATGGGATTGCCCGAGGCAAGCATCCGCCAACACCGCCGGCGACCAGCCGGGACGCTTAACGCAAGGACCTGAGGAGAAATAGGGACGTGCCGGACGGGCGTCCGGCCGAGACGGCAGATCAGTCATGTCATTCGTTCCTTCCAGAACGCTGCACCCCGTTGGGGGGGCGTGGCCCGCCGCGGACAGTAGAGATTCCTGGGTGCTTGTCAATGCTGCAGCGCAGTAGCGAGGCCCCGGGGCTCCGGAGCGCGGCTTGGAGATGGATTGCTTCGCCTTGCTCGCAACGACGATGTTTTGGTGTGGCCGCCGCGTCTACTGCCGCGTCATCACGAGCGCAGCGTGGTGATCCATCCGGCGACCTGGGCGGGGTCTGACGGTGGGGAGGTTACCCGGGACGGCGGCGCAGCAGACTGACCGATTTGAAGGTGGCGAGCACGGTGCCGTCGTCGCGGCTGATCGTAAAAGCCAGGCGGAGAATGCCGCGGTCGGGCTTGGAGCGGGAGCGGCGGGTCTCGATGACTTCGGCACGGGTGTTTAGGGGTTCGTCCGGGCGGACGGGCGCGGTCCAACGGACCTCATCCATGGCCGGGCCGCCGAGGCTGCTATCCGCGAGATGACCGAGGCGGACGAACTGACCGAAAGCGACCGCGAGGGTCTGGAAGCCGCTGGCAATCAGGCCACCAAATTCCGAGGCCTGCGCCGCCTCCGGATCAATATGCAATGATTGCGGATCGTAGAGGCGGCCAAACCCGATAATGTCCGCCGGGCTTAAGGTTACGGGGACAGTGTCAATCACCTCACCGACGGTGAAGTCCTCCAAATACCTGTTCGCCATGCCGCCCCGTGTTTCCGCCCTATCGTCATGCGGCGGCGTCCTCGAGCCGCGCCGCCTCCCAGGCCAACATGGCGCGTTTACGGTCGGGATGCCAGCGGTAGAGGCTGATGGCGCCGTTGCTGCGGACGACCCGGTGGCATGGAATAAGCCAGGAAATCTGGTTGCGGGCGACGGCGCTGGCAACGGCGCGGGTGGCGTTGGCGGTGCAAACACGTTCGGCCAGGTCGCGGTAGCCGACGACCGCCCCCTGAGGGATGCGCAATAGGGCGTCCCATACCTTGAGCTGGAACGGGGTGCCGCGCAGCACCAAGTGGATCTGTCCCTTGGCGGGTCCGAAAATTTGCTCGGCATAAGGCCGCGTCGCGGTCGAATCTTCGAGCAACCGGGCGCGATCGAAACCGGTCGCGAGATTGGCCAGGTTGTCGGCACGATCGCCGTCGCGGAAGGCCAGACCGCAGATACCGCGCTCGGTGGCGACGATCAGGCACTCGCCGAACGGACTGTCATGCCAGCCATAGCGCAGTTCCATATCGGCGGCGCGCGCCTTCCACTCGCCCGGCGTCATGGCTTCATGAGTGACGAACAGGTCGTGCAGCCGGCTCGGACCGGACAGCCCGGCGTCGTAGGCGGCATCAAGGACGCTGTCGGCCTCCGCCAAGCGCTCCTTGACATGGGCCAAGGTGAGATACTGCAGGTATTTCTTGGGACTGACCCCGACATGGCGGACGAATTGCCGCTGGAAATGGTGCGGGCTGAGACCGACCGTCGCGGCGGCGGCGGCCAAAGAGGGCTGCTCACGATAGTTTTCGGCCAGCCAGGCGATGGCATCGGCCATCTTGGTGTTGAAGGCAGGCTCTCGGAAGGACAGGATATCTTCGGACTGCCGGGCGGTCTGGGTCATCTTCGGCCTCAAGAATAAGGGCTGGCGTTGTTGATAGGACGGTAACGCCATTAGCGCGGTGGCCGCCACCCGGATCTTGCGGTCGACATGTCCTGGAATCCGGTGCCGGGTCGTCTTTATACCGTCGGGGTGCGGTTACAGGCAGCGGCCCGATGTCCGAGCCGACCGACGAAAGGGCCGATATGGCAGAATATGCATTGTTTTTCCGGGATGAAAGCGCCGCTTTCGACGATTACAGCGAGGCACAAATCCAAGCGGTTGTCGACGATTTCGTGACCTGGACCAAAGACTTGGCGGCGCGCGGTAAGTTCGCCGGCGTGACTCGGCTGAGCATGGACTCGCCACGGGTGCTGCGGCAGCGTGCCGGGGGCATCGTCGTCGACGGCCCCTATGCGGAGAGCAAGGAGCTGATCAATGGCTTCGTGGTGATCAAAGCCGAGGACGACACCGAGGCGCTGGCTCTGGCGCATGAGTGCCCGATGCTGAAGATCGGCGGCAGCGTCGAGCTGCGAAAAACCGATGATTTTCCGTTGCCGGGATGATTTTCCGTTGCCGGACTGACTCGTACCGACAAGCCTCAGGCGGAGAGGCGGGGCAGTAACCGCTCGAGACGGCGCTCGAGACCAAGACGGGCCGCGCCGGGCGGTGCCTGGATGACAGACTTGCGGAAGCGATCGACCGCTTTGTCGAGATGACCCTGGCGCTCAAACAACTCCGCGAAGGCGGCGTCGAGTAAATAACCGCGATGGGCCGGGTCTTTGGCGAGATCGTGCAACCGGGAGAGACCCAGTCCGGTGCCGAGGGCGAGGCCCTTGGCCACCGCCCGATTGATCGCGACGACCGGGGACGGGGCGACGGCCATCAACTGGTCGTAGAGATCGGCAATAACCGACCAATCCGTCACGGCAAAATTCGGGGCGGCGGCATGGCAGGCGGCGATGCCGGCCTCTATGTGATAACGGTGCAGGCGGTCGCCGGTCGCGGCGTGTTTTAGCCGCTTCAGACCGGCCGCCAACACAGAACGGTCCCAGCGGCCGCGGTCCTGTTCCTCCAGCGTCAAGAGCGCGCCGTCGGGGTCGGTCCGCGCCGGCATACGGGCGCGCTGCAGTAACATCAGCGCCAGCAAGGCATGGCAGCGCGGATCCTCGGTCTCGCGGTGATCGGCGAGCAGGCCGGCCAGGCGGATGGCGTCGGCACAAAGCTCGAGACGCAGCGGGCGCGCCTCGAGATGGGAGGCATACCCTTCGGTAAACAGGGCGTAGAGCATGGCCAATACGCCTGCCAAGCGATCGCGCAAATCGGCGCCGGACAGGTCGAGGCGGACACCGCGCTGCCGGAGTTTGCTGCGGGCCCGGCTTAGGCGCTTGGCGACAGCCTCGTCGGAGGTGTCGAAGGCCGCGGCGATGTCCGCGGTGGGAAAGCCGCATAGGGTGCGGAGCCCCAACATGACCTGAGCTTCCACCGCCAGGCAGGGATCGCAGCAAACGAACATCATGCGCAGCTCGTCGTCGGCGACCTCGTCGTGGAAATAAGCCTGCGGCGCCTGGGCCGACTCGGCTTCGGCGCGCCAGCCTTGGGCCACCGCCTCGGCCTTGGCATAGGCTTGCTTGCGCTGGCGGATCTGGTCGATGGCGCTGTTGCGCGCGGTCATGATCAGCCAGCCGACGGGACTGTCGGGCACACCGGTCGCCGGCCAGTGCTGGGCCGCGCGCAGAAACGCCTCCTGCACGGCGGCGTCGATGAGCTCGAGCATGCCGGGGCCGAGATGACGGGCCAAAGCGGCCGTCACGGACCCGGCATGCTGCCGGTAGAGGCGATCCAAGTCATGACTTGGCATGTTTCTCGACACTTCTCTCGGGTGCGCTTACTGCCCGGGCACCCCGGGTGACGCTATCTCCCGGGCACCCCGGGTGACGTCATCTCCCGGGCACCCCGGGTGCCAGGCCCTTAAAGCGTACGATCTTGAAGGGTGGGCGCAAAGAGCCCGCGCCGCCGCCGTTCATGAAGGGCGCGCGATGGACTTGGGTCAGAGTGGCATAGACATAACCGTCGGGGCCGAAGCTAAAGGAGTCCGGCCAAGCGATCAGCTCATCATCCTGCTGCGCCTGCCGGTAGCTGCGGTCGGCGCCGGAGATCACGCCGATGGCGGACGCCGAGACATCGCTGATATAGACGTTGCCCGCGTTGTCGATGGAAATGCCGTCGGAAATCGGCTTGTCGGCGTAACGCTCGACGCGCGCCGCAAGGCGCGCCGGATCCAAGCCGGCATCGACCAAATCCGCGGTGCGCACGCGGTACAGGCTGGTGCCGGAAAAGGGGCCGAAATAGAGCCACTCGTTGGCGGCGTCGAGGGCGATGGAATTGACACCGAAACGAGGATTCACCGACGAGCCGTCGGGCTGCAGGAAGGCCAGCTCCTTGCCCTTCACCGCCGTGGGGATATTCTCCATCGCCGTGCTGACGTCGGCCTCGAGCACGCGGCGGGCGCTGCCGTCGGCCAAGGAGACCACAACCAGGGCCGGGTTGGGGCCGAAAGCGGTATCGGCGATGTAGATCGCGTTATTGCTGAGGTCGACCGCCAGATCATTGAGGAAGCTATTGGGCGCGACAACCGGGTCGGCGATGGCGATGGTGCGGGCGACGTCGTCGGCGGCCAGGTCCCAGGCGACGAGCTTGGGCGGCTGGCCGGTACCAACGCCATTATCGAGCATCCACAACAACCCGTCGGCGCTGGCCTGGATCCCAAGAACGGCGTTCAGCTTGTTCTCCGAGGCCACCGAATGGTCGCTCCAAGCCGCGTTGGGGAACGGCACCAGGGCGCCGTCGATCAACTCGGCGACGGCGAAACCGGGCTGGAAGAGCTGGTGCATGCTGACGAAAGTGCGGCCATCGGGCGCCACCGTGATATTGCCCGGCGTATTGGCAAGCTCCGCCACGACTTCAAGCTCGCCGGCCCGGGCCCCTGAGACCGCAAAGATGACAGCCGTCGCCGCGGACAGCAGCCCGAGTATGGTGCGACTAGACATGAGGTTCCTCCGACATGTTGGGTGCATATCTCGAGGACGGCCGGGCGCCGGAATCGGGGACAATTCGTTTTCCTGCCGTGCGAATTTCCCGGCGGGTGCCGTGACGGTGGATTGCTTCGCTCGCGCTCGCAAGGACGGTGGGCGTGGGGCGCGCAGCGCGCAATGACGGTGCGGGGAGGCGATCAACGTGTTGTGCCGCCGCGGGGCTCATCAACGTAGGCCGTGAAACGTGGGACGCCACCCCCGGGGTCATCGCGAGGCCGCGCCGCGTCCGTGGCGATCCAAGGGCGCGGGCGAGATACCCGCCACAGCCTGGTTTGCCACGACATCGGGGGCAGCCGCGCGCCCGGCGGGGTGATTGCTTGGTTATACTCGCAATGCCGGCGACCAGTATGCCTAAGCCGTGGTCAGATCCAGGGCGTAGTAGGCAAGACCCGGCAGGCCTTTGTCGTGGTAAGGGGCGATCTCGCGGAAGCCGAGATCGGCGTAGAGTTGCTGGGCGGCCGTCATTTCGCTGCGCATGGTATCGAGATACATGGTCCGGTAGCCGCGCTGGCGCGCGCCGGCGAGGCATTCGTGAACGAGCTGCCGACCGGTGCCATGACCACGACCTTGGGGCGTCACATACAGGCGCTTCATCTCGCAGGAATGATCATCGAAGGGCCGCAAACCAATACAGCCGACGGCTTCCCGGCCCCGCCACGCGAGCCAGAGGGCGCCGCGGGGCGGCGTATAGGCGCCGGGCAGCGTGGCCAGTTCCTGGTCGAATCCCTGAAAGCAGAGATCGAAACCGAGGGATTCGGCATAAGCCAGAAAGAGGCCGCGGGTGGTCTCGAGCTCAGCGGCGCCGGCGACCGGGCGAATGACAATGTCGGCGTCAGGATTCCGGGGCATCGGGGTGGTCGAAGATCGCGTGGTTCAAGGGGCCATGACCGGTACCATAGCCGGGCGCGGTGGCAATGGCCCGGTGGACATAGGAGCGGCCGCGTTCGACCGCCGATAATAGCGGCAGGCCCTGGGCGAGGCCGGTGGCGATCGCGGATGCCAAGGTACAGCCCGTGCCATGGGTGTGGACGGTCTCTATGCGGGGGCTTTGGAACACAGTCTCCCCGGCCCCGCTGAGCAGAAGATCGCTGATCCGCGGCCCGGGTATGTGGCCGCCCTTGAGCAGCACCGCCCGGCACCCCTTGTCGCGCAGTGCCTCGGCGGCAGCCCGCTGGCTGGCGACATCATTGACCGCGATGCCGGTCAGCGCGGTCGCCTCCGGCGCATTTGGGGTGACCAGGGTGGCCCGGGGCAACAACAGGCCGACAACCGCGGCGCGGGCCTGATCGTCCAGCAACGGCGCACCGCCTTTGGCCACCATGACAGGGTCGACGACCAGCGGTATGTCGGGGGCAAGATCGGCGATTGTGCGGACAGTCGCGGCGACGATCTCGGCATTGAGCAGCATGCCGGTCTTGAGGCAGTCGGCGCCAATATCCTCCAGAACAACACGGATCTGCCGGGCGACGAAATCCGGCTCGATCGCGACGACGCCATGCACACCCGTGGTGTTTTGCGCGGTGAGGGCGGTAATCGCGGTCGCCGCATAACCACCGAGCGCGGTGACAGCCTTGATATCTGCCTGAATACCGGCGCCGCCGCCGGAGTCGGATCCGGCGACGATAAGGACGCGGCCGTGCATCTAGCCGATCGCGTCCTGCAGCGCGGCGACGATATCGCCGACCACCGTCTCGACAAGGGCCTCATCGGTGCCCTCGGCCATGACGCGAACAAGCGGCTCGGTGCCCGACTTGCGGATCAGCACGCGGCCGTCATTGCCGAGGCTGTGCCGGCCATCGTCTATGGCCTGCTTGACGCGCTCAGCTTGGAGAACCTCGTCGCTGCTAATCGGCACGTTACGCAAGATCTGGGGATAGGGCGTGAAAACACGGCCGAGTTCGGAAAGCGGGCGATTTGATTGCACCGCAACCGCCAACACCTGCAGCGCCGCAATCATGCCGTCACCGGTGGTGGCGTAGTCGCTGAGGATAATATGGCCGGATTGCTCGCCGCCGACATTGAAGCCGTTGGCCCGCATATGCTCGAGAACATAGCGGTCGCCGACCTTGGTGCGCACAAGGCTGATGCCATGCTGTTCGAGGTAACGTTCCAGACCAAGGTTGGACATGACGGTGGCGACGACGCCGCCGCCATTGAGCCGATTGGCGTCATTCCAATAGCGTGCCACGAGACCCATGACCTGATCGCCGTCCAACAGGGCGCCGGTCTCGTCCGAGACCATCAACCGGTCGGCGTCGCCGTCGAGGGCGATGCCGAGGTCGGCGCTGGTCTCGACGACTTTGTCGCGCATCGCTTGGGTCGCGGTGGCGCCGCAGTCCTTGTTGATGTTGGTGCCGTTCGGCTCGGCGCCGATAGTGATGACGTCGGCGCCGAGTTCATACAAAACCAACGGCGCGATCTTGTAAGCCGCGCCATTGGCGCAATCGAGCACGATTTTCAGACCGTCGAGGCCGAGGCCGCGGGGGAATGTGTATTTGATGAACTCGATGTAGCGGCCCTCGGCATAATCCAACCGGCGCGCCCGGCCAAGCGCGGCCGGGGCCGCCAGATGGTCGGCCTGCTCATTGAGCGCAATCATTTGCTCGATTTCCGCTTCAACGGCATCCGACAGCTTGTAGCCATCGGGTCCGAACAGCTTGATACCGTTATCCTCGAAGGGATTGTGCGACGCCGAGATCATCACGCCAACATCGGCGCGCAAGGTGCGCGTCAGCATCGCGACGCCGGGCGTCGGCATGGGCCCGACCAACACCACATCCATACCCATGGAAATGAACCCGGCCTGCATCGCCGGTTCGATCATATAGTTGGACAACCGCGTATCCTTGCCGATGACGGCAACATGGCGGTGCGGACCGCGGGTGAAGCGGCGGCCTGCGGCCATGGCAACGCGTAACGCGGTCTCGGCGGTCATGGGCTCACGATTGGCCGTGCCCCTGATGCCATCGGTGCCGAATAATTTGCGTGCCACCTGGTTCACTCTCCGTTCGGTCAGGAGTTTCTATAGCAGACCGAAGGACCGAGTTCACGCATCGGCGCGACTAATCGCCGACATTGTGGCGAGCGCCTGACGGGTCTCCGCGACATCGTGAACGCGCAGGATCTGAGCGCCGCGGTCGCGCGCCGCCAAAGCGGCGGCAAGCGAGCCCGGCAGACGCGCCTTGGGTGCGCTCTCGCCGGTGGCATGAGCGATGAAGCTCTTGCGCGAGGCACCCAGCATGAGGGGACAGCCGAGACCATGAAAGGTAGCCAACCCATCGATTAGGGCAAGGTTATGATCGACGGTCTTGCCAAAACCGATGCCGGGGTCGAGGCAAAGCCGAGCGCGGGAAATGCCGGCGGCAAGACAAGTCTCGATACGGTCCTCGAGAAAATCATAAACGTCGAACAGGGGGTCGGCGTAACGGGGCGCGTTTTGCATATTTCGGGGCTCGCCCTGCATATGCATCAAGACAATGTCGGCACCGCTGCGGGCCGCGGCTTGGAGACTGTCCGCATCGCGCAGGGCGTTGACGTCGTTGATCACGGTGGCGCCGGCGGCGATGGCCGCGGCTATCACCGTGGCCCGCCGGGTATCGATGGACACGCGCA
The DNA here is from genome assembly GCA_021774445.1 of Alphaproteobacteria bacterium. Taxonomy (GTDB): domain Bacteria; phylum Pseudomonadota; class Alphaproteobacteria; order UBA6615; family UBA6615; genus SZUA-147. Next base: position 1,567 of record JAJFJA010000078.1, on the reverse strand, counting down.
AACCGCGCTCAGCCAGGGCCGCGACGATCGGAACGACGCGGCGGCACTCCTCATCCGGGGCCACGGCAGCGGCGCCGGGCCGGGTCGATTCGCCCCCGACGTCGACGAGGTCGGCCCCGGCTTCGGCTAGGGCGATCCCACGGGCGATGGCCTGCTCCGTCGTCTTGAGGTCGCCGCCGTCGGAAAAGCTGTCGGGGGTCACATTGACGATACCCATCAGGGATGGGCCCCGGGCCGAGGCCAATCCGGCGAAGGGCTGGCGAGATTCGGTCAAGTGCCGCCACTGGATCGGCGCGGTGCCGTCTTCGACAGACGGGCCGGTCAACCAAGTACGGAGCCCCGGCAGGTCATATTGAGCGGTCGCCACGGCACCACCAGGGGGACGCTGAGCAACGGAAACGAAGCTGAACGCGGTCGACCCGCCGGCGAGCCATGTCGCCCGGCCGGCGTCGACGGCGGCGCGGGCCTGGGTGCCCTGGCTGAGGGCGCGCGGCTGGAGATAAATGCGCACGGGTCCGTGCGCAGTGCCAGAACGCATGAGGCCCCGCCTGACAGCGGGGCCTGTGCCGTTTCGCGGCGGGGTCTTTGCCGTCACCCCTCCGGCTGTGGCGTCGGCTCCGGGCCGATGCCGCCGGGGCTCTTACGACTCGACGGGACAGAGGTGCGCGGGCCGTTCTTGGTGGGGGTGGGCTCGTCACTATCGGGGCGATCAATGGATTCGCCATCCAAGAGCTTGCGAACTTCTTCCCCCGATAGGGTTTCATATTCGAGCAGGCCCTTGGCGAGAAGGTGGAGGCCCTCGGTTTGCTCGGTGAGGATATCGCGCGCGCTGGCCTCACCTGCCTCGATAATGCGGCGAATTTCTTCGTCGATGATGCGGGCGGTGGCGTCCGAGACACTCTTATGCTGGGCCACGGAATGCCCCAAGAACACCTCTTCCTGGTTGTCCTCGTAACGCAGGGGCCCAAGTTTCTCGCTGAAGCCGAATTCGGTGACCATGCGACGGGCGAGGCCGGTGGCCTGTTGAATGTCGTTGCCGGCGCCGGTGGTGATTTTGTCTTTGCCGAAAATCAACTCTTCGGCGACGCGGCCGCCAAACATCATGGCTATCTTGGCTTCCAACTCGAAGAAGGAATAGCTGTAGCGGTCGCGCTCGGGGAGAGACATGGTGACACCCAAGGCCCGGCCGCGGGGGATAATGGTGACCTTATGCAGGGGGTCGCATCCCGGAGTGTGCAAGCCAACCAGCGCGTGGCCGGCCTCGTGATAGGCGGTCAGGCGCTTCTCATCCTCGGTCATGACCATGGAGCGCCGTTCGGCGCCCATCATGACCTTGTCCTTGGCGCTTTCGAAATCCGACATGGTCACCATGCGCTTGTTGGCGCGGGCGGCCATCAGTGCCGCCTCGTTGACCAAGTTCGCAAGATCGGCGCCGGAGAAACCGGGGGTGCCGCGGGCGATGACCCGGGCATCGACATCGGGGGCCAGGGGTACGGCGCGCATGTGAACCTTGAGGATCTTCTCACGGCCGACGATGTCGGGATTCGGCACGACGACCTGACGGTCG
>JAJFJA010000077.1 GCA_021774445.1 Alphaproteobacteria bacterium | reverse complement strand
ACTGCAAGAAAGGCAGGTCCTTTGCCGCTCTCTTTCCTTCGGCTCACCGGCTCTCCTCTTTGCTACTGCCTGTTTCGGCCCATCGCCGGATCCGCAAGACGTCATCCTCGGTGAAGACGCGCCAGCCCCGCCGGTCGCGCGCTACGTCCGCCACCTTGCCTTCTCGAAACCAGCGCAGCAACGTGGACTTCGAGCAGCCAACACGGTCTGCCGCGTGTTTGGTCCCATACTTCTTGCTTTTTCGCGGGCCTTGGCGAGCCATGATTATCGTTATTAGTTTAGGTATACTTAAATATACTTATACCATGACCAACACGCAACAACATAGTGACGCAGATCGATAAATAGACACTCCATGTTGGGCTGCCAGGGCCCTCCTCAGCACAAATTTTCGACAAAATAGATCCATAAAAACAAAACTAAGGGCATATATTTGCCTTGAAATTCAATATACACTCGTATATATGGAATCCTTACTTATAAATGGTCACTCCATGGACAGAAAGTTAAAGAATGAGCCGAAAGAAATTCGTTGAACTGGCAAATAGGCGCGTATCCAAGGCTCTGCACGACATCCAGCTCATAGGAAATCTGTCTAACAGATCAAACTATCAATACACAGAAGAGGACGTGGCAAAGATTTTTGCCGCGATAACTAGCGAGCTAAGGTCGTGCCGAAAACGCTTCGATCACTCACTCGATAACAAGGAAGACCGCCATTTCTCGCTTGAGGAATAGAAATACTGGTCAACCAGGCCAGCCTACCCAGCCTTCATACAAATATATTTAGCGAAGATTCGAAATTTAGGCTGAGAAAGAGAGATATCGCGACATGGATACACGACAGGTATGCTCTGCTCTCCTCGCTGCGGAAGACGAAGCCTCCGTACAAAATATCATCAAAAGCACGCCCGAGATGCCAGATCCCCGTAGTAACTGGCGGCCTCTGGATCAGCGGGATACCAATTTCAATGTGACCTCAAATCAGGCGTCCGACGGTGGGAAAGCTCTGACAGAACTTATGACCAACATGGTCGACGCGATCCTTATGAAACATGCCCTTCTTAATGGCGTTGATCCAAGCGGTAAAGGCGCTCCCGAAACAATGTATGACGCAGTAGATAAACTGATAAAACCACTGCGCGGCGGCAGACTTGTCAACCTAGACCCAAAGGACCCGTGGCTTTTAGAGTTTTCTCAAAAGAATTTGGTTATCGGCATATCAGGTGCAAAGACAAAAAAGCAGGGATTGCCCTGTTACACTTTTGTAGACAATGGAGAAGGTCAATATCCTGGAGATTTTAAGAACACTTTTTTGTCCCTAAGCGCTGGGCATAAAAAAAATATTCCGTTCGTTCAAGGACAATACAATATGGGGTCTTCGGGCGTTCTTCGTTACTGCGGGAGGCATTGGCACAAGCTGATAATTTCTCGCCGCTATGGCGGAGACGGCCTCTGGGGCTGGACTATCATGCGCAAGCGCCCCGACGATAGCGACAGCTTGCCTATCGCCGATTATTTCGTCTTGCCGGACGGAAATATACCGTCATTCGACGAAGACTTCCTTTATCCCTTTCGCACTGCCACAGGAAAGCGTTACGACGGTGTGCACCTAAATACAGGTACGGTCGTCAAACTTTACGACTACCAGATAGGCTCCAGATTTCTGAGTTGGCGGGGCTCACGCGAAGCTCTCAACGAAAATCTGGTCGAGACGATTTTGCCTTTCCGTTTGTTAGACTTCCGCCAGGTACCAGCCACTCCTGAAGCCCGGGAAGCAGCAAAGAAACGTGGCGGCGATCGTGCGCTCGGCATCGACGCGAGACCCTTTAATGGAATGGAATTCCTCCTCTTGCGTTCACACCAGGAGGTGGGCTTGGAGGATGAGGAGGAAGACGCGGTTGGACAAGACCAAATATCGGTGGGTGGTATCAGTCACCCTGAGCTCGGAACAATCTCCATTAGAGCCATCGCGCTAAAGCGGGACTTACCCGCTTGGTTGAAACATTCAAATAGCCGAATATTCCACTGTGTCAACGGTCAAGTGCACTTCAAGCAGACCAGAGGATACCTCTCGTCAACCTGCGGACTGCCCGCTTTGAAGGACCGCGTCGTGGTTATTGTTGACGCCAGCGATCTTGCCTTTCCCGTCCATAGCGAAGTTTGGAAAGGTGATCGCGAACACATAGCAAAAACAATCATCGGCGAACTCTATAAGGAAGAGGTTACGGCGGTTATTAAGGGATCGGTTGCTCTTCAAGAGCTTCAGCATAAGATCGCCCAACAAGAGCTGGAGCGAGCAACGAAGGCAGAGAGCAACGATCTATTCCAGAAGCTAGTAGATCTAGATCCAAGCCTCGCAAGTCTGCTTTCGAACCGCAACCCCACGATCAGGCTGCCATCGGCCGGCGGCAAGGACGGTTCCGAAAGCGGCGGCGGAGATTTCGACGGCAAATACAGCCCTACATTTGTTCGCCTTGAGGAGCGGTACAAGCAGCACGGCCTTGAACTGCCTATCAATCGAACACGACCTATGGCTGCTCGGACAGATGTAGTGAATGACTACCTGAACCGAGTAGACAACCGTGGGGTGATCCTGATAGATGAAAGCATCAAAAAGAAGTTCGGTATTAGGGAGCACCTCCACAATGGAAGATTAGTTATCTACCTAAGTCCTATCGAGGACCAGTTGGAGGTCGGAGATAAACTCATCTTCAAGATCGGGCTGCAAGATGACGGGATGCCAGGTCCGGTTGTGACCGAGGACGTTTCGCTGTTTATCGTGGCCGAAGAAAAAAAGGCCAAGTCTGAAAAGCGGAGAAACCGGAGAAAGAAGGGGGCGGGTAAGGGCGGAGCGGAGCCAGGTAAAGGCGAAAGCACGCCGACTCACGGCCTGCCCAAGTGCATACTTCTCACCCACGATGGTCGCGAGGTAGATGGCTATGATGTTGAGGTTTGGCCGGAAGATTTTACCGAGACTGACGGCGGTATCATTGAGGACCTCGGTGAAGACGGGGCCTTATATAAGATCAATTACGACAACTCATACCATATTAAGTACCGCTCCCAACAGCGAGGGCAGGTCGCAAAGGACGTCGTGACCGAAAAGTATGTTCTGGGGATGCGTATATTGCTCCTCGGCTACGAGCAGGCGCTGCAGTCTAGGGAGGGTCTCTCCGATAGCGAAATCGCAGAGTATGTCGACGACTTTAGACGAATGGCCGCCCAGGGGTCCGCATCCACAGTTTTGGCCTTATCGGAGAACCTCCCAAAGATCGTGGACACGTCCAGCGTGAGTATTGAGGACGAATAACGAACTGGAAAGCTGGCAGAGCGCTGAACCCCCTCGCGTCCAAAGGCCTTCGCAAGTCCAGGCTTGGAACGGCGATACCACAAGTTTTGACGTGGCGGGATTTCGCAACAAAGATCTAACGTCGCCGACGATTTTGCTAAACGTATTCGCGATCGGCGACGATGTGTGGGAGGGGCTGCCGCGCTCTGGCACGAGGAGGCAGCTTGGAAGAGGATCATGGTGATGACGGTCATCATTTCAATTGCCTGCATTGAACATGGCCAGTCGCCAGCCATGACGCTGCTCTTTTCGATGTTATGAGAGAGTATCGGCCGCCATCACTGCAAAGGCCGCTCGCGCGGTTCTTTCTCAGGTTCGCGCGGACCGCACCCAGATCATCATCGTTGAAGAAGAAACGCTCATCCTCAAGGTTCCACGTGTTCACGAGAAGAAGCGGGCATCGTACTTGTGGTCAGGGTCAAGGTCGATCACCATGGGATCCGTGTTCTCGACAACGGTCCAGGCATACCGGCAATGACGATCACCGACATTCTGGATTTCCGTCAGGACGTCCAGCCGCGAGGCTTACGTAGCACCGGACGGGGGGAGGGGGCGCAGGGCAACGCGTTGAGAACCCTGGTCTGCATGCTGTTCGTTTTGTCGGACCAAAAGCAGCGCGGTCGGACCCGACAAAATAGCCCGCGGGCCATTGCTATGTCATTGCTGAGCTTCAAGAAAGATGACTAACCGATCGAGCCGACCTTATACCATTGATTAATTGGTGCGGGCGGCGGGACTTGAACCCGCACGTCCAAAAGGACCCGAGATTTTAAGTCTCGTGCGTATACCAATTTCGCCACGCCCGCACCTGGTACCGGGCGTGTCGTTGCTGCCGCCCGGCGATCCGCAACATTCCTCAATCCGCGCGTCGCGGCAACCCCTCACCGCCGCCGAATGAGATATGGTGGCGCGAGACAACCCGCGAACCCGCCGTGAGCAACACCGATCTCGCTTCTTTACTGCAACTCTTTGCCGTGCTGGTCCTGCTGGCACCGGCGGGGATCTATATGATGCGCAACCGCCGGCAGTCCTCGCGCCATCTTGGTATCTGGGGCGTGATCGTCGTCATCATCGTCGCCATCGCGCTGATTTTCCGCTAGCGCCTAACCCGAGCGCGCCTCCAAGGGCTGCCCGCCGCATTCGACGATCAACGCCTCTACCCGCGCCAACGCGTCGTCGAGCTGCGCCGCGTCGGTGCCGCGCAGCACCAGGGTCGTGCCCGGCGTGCCCTCGCTGAAATAGGGATAGCTGCCGATATCCAGCGCCGGATAGCTGTCCTGCACCACCCCCAGGCCCGCCGCGATGGTGCCCTCCGGCACTTGGCAGCTCACCGCCCGCGACAGCACCTTGGCGCCGCGCTTCAGGTCGCCCTTCACCGCCTCGAACATCGCCTGCATCACCGACGGGATGCCGGCCATGACGATCACATTCTCCACCCGAAATCCCGGCGCGATGCTGACGGCGTTTTCCACCAGGCTGGCCCCGTCCGGCACCTCGGCCATTTTCAGCCGCGCCGCCGTCACCTCGATGTCCCGCGCCTCCCAGAACCCGCGCAGCGCCGCTTCCGCTTCCGGATGCCGCACCACCTTGCGCCCGAAGGCCGCCGCCACGGCTGCCGCGGTGATGTCGTCATGGGTCGGCCCAATGCCGCCGGTGGTGAAGACATAGTCATATTCGGCGCGCATGGCATTCACCGCCTCGACGATCTTCGCTTCGATATCCGGCACCACCCGCGCCTCGGCCAGCACCACGCCGATCTCGTTCAGCCCCGCCGCCAGGTACGGCAGATTGGCGTCCTTGGTGCGGCCGGACAGGATCTCGTTGCCGATCACGATCACCGCCGCCGTTACCCGATCCTGATCGCTCATGTCTCGCTCCCTTCCAGCCGTGCCCGCGCCACCACCGCGATCCGTTGGTTGAGCACCATCGACAGCAAGATAGCGCCGCAGAACAGATACAAGCCGGGATGGATCGCCACGGCCGATACCACGCTGACCTTCACCGCGCTGACGACGATCGCCGCCACGAACACGTCAAGCATGGACCATTTGCCGGCGATGTCCAGCAACCGCAGCCCCTTGGCCAGCGCCGCCGCCCCCATTGGCGCGCCGTACCACAACCGCGCCGCCAGCATGATCTTGCCGGCCGGAAACAGTAGCGAGAACACCACCACCACGACCAGCAACGGCCATTCGCCCTCATTCGCCAAGATCGCCAGGCCGCGCAGCACCGACATCCGCTCTTCGAACAGAAACAGCCGGTTGACCGAGATCATCGGCACCGTCAGCCCTAGGCCCAGCAGCACCAAGGTGACGACCAACCCGAGCCCGATGGCCCGGTCGATTCCATCCGCCCCCGCAGCCAGCGTCCCGACATCTTGCGAACCGCCGGCACTCATCCGCGACGGCGCCGGCAGGCTGCTCTCAAGAGGCCGCGGCGTCCGCGGGCGGCAGCCGGCCACGGACATAACCGTGGCTGCGCATGCACCGGCTCACCAGGTCCGTCGACTTCTGTGGCGAGCCGAAATCCCGCACATCGTCGCGCAGCCGGCTGGCGATCGGCACCGGGCTGTCGCGCCGGCCGGCCCGGATATCCTGGTCGACCCGCCGATCGCGTGCCGTTGCTTCCTGGGCGAAGCTGCGGCACTCGGCCAAATCCGCCCGCACCTCTGCCTTTGTCGCGTCTTCCTTGGTCCAGCCGCCCGCGGCCGTGCACGCCGCGGTTAGGCCGACGGCGATTAACGCATACCATCGCATCCGTAGTGTCTATCCCCTCGCATCTAAGACCCCCATTATGCCAGTCCCGTAACCGGGTGACGAGCCACCATTGCCCCTGCCGCCCGCCCTCGTTAGGGTCGCCGCCATGCTTTTTCCCGACCCCCTCATCGCCGGCACCTTGATCCGCCGCTACAAGCGTTTCTTGAGCGATATTGAGCTTGCCGATGGCCGCACGGTCGTTGCCCATTGTCCCAATCCCGGCGCCATGCTCGGCTTGAACGCGCCCGGCACCCCGGTCTGGTTGTCCCCGGCGCGCAATCCCAGCCGCAAACTGCGCTTTACCTGGGAGCTGTCGCACCTCGACAGTGGTTATGTCGGCATCAACACCATGCACCCCAACGCCCTGGCCGAGGAAGCGATTCGGGCCGGCGCGATTCCCGAGCTCGCCGGCTATGACGCGATCAGGCGAGAGGTTCCCTACGGCGTCAATAGCCGCATCGACTTGCTGCTCCGGGGCGCCGGCAGGCCGGACGCCTATGTCGAGGTCAAGAACGTCCACCTCAAACGCGACGACGGCGCGATCGGCACCGCCGAATTCCCCGATTCCGTCACCAAGCGCGGCGCCAAGCATTTGCGTGAACTCACCGATATGGTCGCCGGCGGTTGCCGCGCCGTCATGCTCTATGTCGTGCAACGCGGCGACTGCGATCGGTTTCGCCTCGCCGCCGACATCGACCCGGATTACGCCCAGGCCTTCGCCGACGCCCGCCGCGGCGGCATAGAGGCGCTGTGCTATTCTTGCAGCGTCACGCCCCAGAGCATTGAAATTACCACCGCTTTACCGATCTTAGGCTAATGTCCACCCCTGCCGCCTTCCGCAAAGCGCCGAGACCGCGATGAACAACGACATGGCCGCCAACTGGGATCCCGAGCCACGGACCATCAAGATCCATGGTCCTGCCGAATTCGCCGGCATGCGGGCCGCGGGGCGGTTGGCCGCCGAGGTCCTCGATTTCATCACCCCGCACGTCGTGCCGGGCGCCGCCACCGGCGACCTGGATAAGCTCTGCCATGACTACATTGTCGACCATGGCGCGATCCCGGCGCCGCTGAACTATCGCGGTTTCCCCAAGTCCATTTGCACCTCGGTCAACCATGTCGTTTGCCACGGCATCCCCGGCGACAAACGGCTGGCGGACGGCGATATCGTCAACATCGACATCACGGTCATTCTCGACGGCTGGCACGGCGACACCAGCCGCATGTTCCCGGTCGGCAATGTCCGCCTGCGCGCCGCCAAGCTGATCGAAACCACTTTCGAGGCCATGTGGGAGGGCATCAAGGCCGTCCGCCCCGGCGCGACCTTGGGCGATATCGGCCATGCTATCCAGCGCCATGCCGAGGCCCAGCGTTTTTCCGTCGTGCGCGACTTTTGCGGCCACGGTCTCGGCCGGGTTTTTCATGACGCCCCCAGTATTTTGCATTATGGCAAACCCCACACCGGGTCCGAGTTGCGCGAAGGCATGTTCTTCACCATCGAGCCGATGATCAACGCCGGCCGCTACGACGTGAAGATCCTTGGCGACGGCTGGACCGCCGTCACCAAGGACCGCTCCCTCTCCGCCCAGTTCGAACATTCCATCGGCGTCACCGCCGACGGTTACGAGGTCTTCACCTTGTCGCCGAAAGGACTGCACAACCCACCCTACAACTGACCTGGCCGCGCCGCGCTTATGCTAAGCTGCCGGTGGAGTCTTCGTGGTCGGTTTCAGACTTAGTGTCGGTATCGCAGGACAATAAAGGTCACCGTGCCCGCTTGCGGCAGCGCTTCCTCAAGGACGAGGGGGCGGCCATGCCGGATTACGAGCTGCTTGAGCTGGCCTTGTTCCAAGCCCATCCCCGCGGTGATACCAAGCCCTTGGCCAAGGCACTGCTGAAACGGTTCGGCAGCATCGGCGCCGTGCTCAACGCGGCACCGGCGGAGCTCGGCGCCATCAAGGGCATGGGCCAAAGCGCGATTACGGCGCTGAAGACGGCCCGGGCGCTTTCCCTGCGCATCGCCCGCGAGGAAATCCTCGACCGCCCCATCCTCACGTCATGGCAAAAGGTGCTGGCTTATTGCCACGCCTGCCATGCCTTCGAGAAGACCGAGCGCTTGCACCTGTTGTTCCTCGACAATCGCAGCGCCCTGATCGCCGACGAGATCCAACAGCGCGGCACCGTCGACCAGGCCGCGGTCTATCCGCGCGAGGTCGTCAAACGCGCCCTCGAACTGGGCGCCAGTTCCATTGTCCTCGTCCACAACCATCCCAGCGGCGATCCGTCCCCAAGCCACGCCGACATCGCGGTTACCAAAGACATTATCGCGGCGGCGACGCCGCTCGGGATCGCCATCCACGACCATGTCATCATCGGCCGCGACGGCCACGCCAGCCTGCGCGCTCTCGGCGTCATCTAAAATCATCGAAAAGAATTGACCTAGCGCATGGCGGGCGCCGCCAAGAGGCCGTCTCATAGCGCGCGCAGAAATGAGGGTATGATGATCGGGCAGCACCAAGACACTGAAGAGGACCGGGCCATGCAACAGGAAAGTAAGAGTGACCAACGCATTCTGTCGCTGTTCTCGACACCGCTGATGCGCGTCATCTGCCCGGACGCCGAGTCCACCAACGCGGGCCTCAGACAACTGATCTTGGAAAAGGAGACCACCGACCAAGGGCAAGAGCGCAGCAATGTCGGCGGCTGGCACTCCAGGCCCGACCTGCTGCTCTGGGAAGCCCCGGAAATCGAGACCTTGAAAAGCTGGATCACCGCCGCGGTAAAGCAGGTGACCCAGATAACCAGCCGCGCCAAGGGTGAGGTCTCCGGCAAGCTGGAGATGCATGCCTGGGCCAACGTCTCCCGCCGCAACGCCTACAACAAGATCCACCACCACCCCAACCACACCTGGTCCGGCGTCTATTACGTCGCCGGTGGCGAGAGCGATCCGGAGTGGCCCGAAAGCGGCATTCTCGAATTCCTCGATCCACGCTTCGGCGTCGACATGCTTGATGTCCCCGGCAATCCGTTCGGCGGCAAGGTCCGTGTCGAGCCGGCGCCCGGCATGTTGCTGCTGTTCCCCGCTTGGCTTTATCACTACGTCAACCCCTACCAGGGCGAGGGGGAGCGCATCTCGATCGCCTTCAACGTCCGGATTACCGAGGCCCAGGAGATCCCCGCAAGCGACTAGCGCCAACACGCAACTGTTAAGGTTGAGCACTAATAAGTGAGGCTATTTGTGATGCCTTGCGATGGACCTTGTTAACCCCAACATCTGCATTATCAAACGACTAGCCCTCTTCAACCGAAGTTGGCACGAGTTTTGAGTCATTGCTCGCATCGGGCCGAACAGCGGCCGCGATGCACGGAAAACGAGGGTGAACCCTCGCCAGACGGGAGAGCAACGATGCGCGATGTTGAGAAATCCAAATCTGAGACATGTGACGAAGAGAACACCTTCCTGGCCGCCCTCGTGCGCGCCGCGGAAGAATTCGCTGCCGCCGCCAACGAGCCCACCCAGGGATCCGGACCGGACCCGTCAGCACCCAAAGACGCACTGGTGGCCTAGCGGACGCAGGACCCGCCGGCGCTCGGTAGACCTTAGCCTTTAATCCGCTTCATCTCAGGATCATAAAGCGGTTTGATATGTGCCGTGCACGGCTTCAGCTCCGACGCGACCTCAAGTTCGAACTCTCCGCGCGGGACGCCGCTGCCGTCCGCCTCCCCGAGCTGGCGCACATAGCCGTAGCCAATGGATTTACCAACCGTGTAGCCGTACCCGCCGCTGGTCAGATAGCCAACGATCTTGCCATCGCGCCGGATCGTTTCCCGTCCGATTAGTACCGTCTCCGGATCGTCCACGGTGAAGCAAATCAGCCTTTTTTCCAGTGGGCGGGCGGCGGCGCGCTCGCAAGCTTCGCGGCCGATGAAGTCCGTGCTGCTCCCGAGTTTGACCGCCCACCCAAGCCCCGATTCGAACGGCGAATCGTTCGGTGTGATGTCGCTGCCCCAGGCGCGGTAGCCTTTTTCAAGCCGCAGCGATTCGATGGCACGATACCCCGCCAGGGCCATTGCGTATTCTTCACCGGCCGCGATCAGAGCATCGAATACGTCGCCCGTGGCGCTGACCGGCATATGCAGCTCCCACCCAAGCTCACCGACATAGGTAATACGCAGCGCCCGGACCTGATGACCGGCAATCGTAATTGATCGAACATGACCGAACGGAAACCCTTCCGGCGTCACGTCAGCCGCCGTTACTTTCCGCAACACATGCCGCGCCTCGGGCCCAAACAGCGACAACGTCCCGTATTGCTCAGTGACATCGATCAGTTCGGCGTCCAGCCCCGCTCGAATATGCTGCCTAATCCAGGCGCCGTCATGCGTGCGAAAGCCGGTTCCCGCGACGATGTAGTAAAGATCCTCCGCCAGCCGCGCCGCCGTCAGGTCGCATTCGATACCGCCGCGACTATTCAGCATCTGAGTGTAGGTCACCCGCCCGACCGGCTTGCTGACATCGTTGGCCGCGATCCACGATAGCGCCGCCACCACATCCCGGCCGCGCAGCTCGAACTTGGCGAATGAGGACTGATCGAACAGTCCGACATGGCTGCGAACCGCGCGATGTTCCTGCCCGACCGCATCGAACCAGTTCTGCCGTCCCATGGAATATTGATCCATCGGGTCGACACCCGCCGGCGCGAACCAGTTGGGTCTCTCCCACCCGAGCTTTGATCCGAAACAGGCCTGTTTGGTCTGCAATCGCCCATATAGAGGCGACACGATGCGCGGCCGCGCGCTGACATATTCTTCGTGCGGAAAGGCGATGGTGTAATGTTTGCTATAGGCCTCCAGGACCCGCTCGCGGACCCAGGCATCGTCGTTATGAAGGTCGGAAAACCGGCGAATATCCACGCTCCACAGATCGAGCGGTTGTTCCCCCGTCATCACCCATTCGGCCAGCGTCCAACCGGCACCGCCGCCGGCGGCAATACCGAAGGCATTGAACCCGGCACCGACGAAGAAGCCCGGCAAATTAGCTGCCTCGCCCATTATGTAGGCACCATCGGGCGTGAAGCTCTCCGGCCCATTGATGAGCTGTCGAACCCCGGCAGTCTGCAACGCTGGCACCCGTTCCAGCGCCTGGATCATCAACGGTTCGAAATGATCCCAGTTCGAGTCCAGCAATTGATATTCGAAACTTTGCGGCAGCCCACCGTCGGCCCAGGAGATCGGGTTCGGCTCATACCCCCCCATCACCAGGCCGCCGACCTCTTCTTTGAAGTAGATCAGCCTGTCGGGATCGCGCAGGGTCGTCAGATCGGCGGTGACACCATCGATTTTCTCGGTAACCATGTACTGGTGTTGGACCGGCTGCAGCGGCACGCATACCCCGGCCATGCGTCCGATTTCCTTGGCCCACATGCCTGCACAGTTCACGATCTTCTCGCAGGCGATCGTCCCTTGCTCGGTGCGCACCCCACGAACCCGTCCGTTCTCCACCTCGATGCCGGTGACCGTGACGCCTTCCAAGATCGTCGCGCCGTGCATCCGCACACCCTTGGCGAGAGACTGCGTAATGTCCGACGGCGAGGCTTGCCCATCGGACGGCAGGAACGCCGCCCCCACAAGGTCGGCCCCATCCATCGGCGGCCACAGCGTCTTGGCTTCCGTCGGGGACAGCAGCTCCATCTCCAGGCCGAAACTGCGCGCCGTCGTTGCTTGCCGTTTGATCTCGGTCCAGCGCTCTTGGTTGCAGGCCAGTCGAAGCCCGCCATTCTGCTTCCAGCCGGTCGCCAGACCGGTCTCCCGCTCCAACCGGCTATACAGGTCGACCGAGTATTTCAGCACCTGGGTAATGCTCGCCGACGACCGCAATTGGCCGACCAGTCCGGCGGCATGCCAAGTCGAACCGTTGCTCAGTTGACCCTGTTCGAGCAACACAACGTCCGCGCCGTGATCGCGCGCCAAGTGATAGGCCGTGGAACAGCCGATAATCCCGCCACCGATAACCACGATCTGCTTGTGCGTGGGAACCGTCATGAACCGCTTTTGCCGAATCTCGAATAGTAGCTGTCCAGCGCCGCCTCCAACCGTGCCAGGTTCTCATTCGCATACGACCCATAATCGGCACCGGGCGCGGCGAGATGGAGTTCCGACACCATGCCCCACATCGCCTCGCGCAGCAGCGACGCGCATTTCATGGCGGCATGTGAGCGCCTGAGCGCGACATCCGGCGGTTCCCCGAAATACGCCGCCAGCAAGGCTTCATCCTGCGCCGGCGTAAACTCGGCGTTGGCGGCAATACCGGCCAAATCGAACATCGCCGTAGAGAACCCCGCATACTCAAAATCGATCAGCCACACCTTGCTGCCGTCGTCGATGAAATTAGCCGGCAACAGATCGTTGTGGGCAAAAACAATCGGTAACGCTACCTGTGCCCGCTCCAAGGCCTCGGCCAGCGCCAAATAGCGGCCGATTTCGCCGACCGCGCGACTATTCCCTGCCTGCAACGTTCGCGCATAGTCGCGAACCACATGAAACACCCAAAACAGCCGCGCCCCGCCGCTGACATGCGCGGGCATCTTCCCGTGGTAACCGCGGATCACGGCAACGACCCGTGCCATATTGTCGCGAACGTCGGCGCCGTCATAGGTCCGGCCCTCGACATACGCGAACACCATGATCCCCGGCTGCGCATAAATCAGTTCGGGCGCAAATCCCGCTTCATGCGCCGCCGCCGAGACCATCCGTTCGTGATCCCGGAACACATGGTGAAACGGATAGTCCTCGCCGGTTCGCACCACGAACCGCCGTCCGCCGTCGCTGACGACGAAGCTCTCGTTACTCAAACCACCCACCAGCGGCCGCGGGTTTACCGGGCCGCTCCATAGCGGCAGTTGGCGTATCTGCGCGATCTTGTCCGTCACACCCGCCCTTACCTGATCCCTACAAGCCACGGCGCGTATGAACGCACCTGGCCGTCCGCAATCTTGGCTGCCCGCATGTGACGGGTCAATTGATGCAACCCGGGCCAAGCGCCGTCGGGCACCCCAATTCTTGCCGCGGCCGAGGCAGCGCCCTATGGTTCGCCGGCGCGACAGGACGAGCCGGAAGGACCGCGATGATTCCCCGCTACAGCAGGCCCCAGATGACTGAAATCTGGGCGCCGGAGAGCAGATTCCGCATCTGGTTCGAGATTGAGGCGCATGCCTGCGATGCCCAGGCGGAACTTGGCGTTATCCCGCGCGCCGCCGCCGCCGCCGTCTGGCAGCGCGGCAAGTGGGAAATCCATCGCATCGACGAGATTGAGCGTGAGGTTAAGCACGATGTAATTGCCTTCCTCACCAGCCTGGCCGAGCATGTCGGGCCCGAGGCCCGCTTTGTCCATCAGGGCATGACGTCTTCCGATGTCCTGGACACCTGCCTGTCGGTTCAACTCACCCGGGCCGCCGATCTTCTGCTCGCCGACCTGGATCAACTGCTGGCCGCGCTGGAACGCCGCGCCCGTGAACACAAGCTTACCGCCTGCATCGGCCGCAGCCATGGCATTCACGCCGAGGCCACGACCTTCGGCATCAAACTGGCCGGCCATTTCGCGGAGTTCAAACGCTGTCGCGCCCGCCTGGTCAATGCCCGGTCGGAGGTCGCCACTTGCGCCATTTCCGGTCCGGTCGGCACCTTCGCTGGCATCGACCCTGCGGTCGAGCGTCACGTCGCCGACAAACTCGGTCTGCAAGCCGAGCCGGTCTCCACCCAGGTCATCCCGCGCGACCGCCATGCCATGTTTTTCGCCACCCTCGCGGTTATCGCCGGTGCCGTCGAACGGCTGGCCACTGAGATCCGGCATCTGCAACGCACCGAAGTGCGCGAAGTGGAGGAATATTTTTCGCCGGGACAAAAGGGCTCCAGCGCCATGCCCCATAAACGCAACCCGATACTGACCGAAAACCTTACCGGTCTCGCCCGCCTGGTCAGGGCTGCGGTTGTCCCGGCACTGGAGAACATCACCCTTTGGCACGAACGTGATATCTCCCATTCCAGTGTCGAACGCGTCTTGGCACCCGACGCGACCATCGCCCTTGATTTCTCCCTCGCCCGCCTCGCCGGAGTCGTCGACAAGCTCGTCGTCTATCCTGATCGGATGCAGGAGAATCTCGACCAGCTTGGTGGGCTCATCCACTCCGGCGGCGTGCTCCTCGCCCTCACCCAGGCAGGAATGAGCCGTGAGGACGCCTACCAGGCGGTCCAACGAAACGCCATGCAAGTATGGCGGGAGGGCGGCACCCTGCGCGCCACCCTCGCCGCCGATCCGCAGGTGACGCACCACCTCGATACGGCCGCGCTCGACGCGTTATTTGCCGGCGACGCCCATCTCCAGCACGTCGACGAAATCTACCGGCGAGTCTTCGGGGATTGATGCCGGGCCGGCTACATGTCGGCCCAAGGCATGGCCAGAACCGGCCACCGCCTCAAGCGCAGCCAGGCCCGGCGCAAGGCCCGCTGTAGGGGACTTGCCTGTGGCCTTACCGCATCATCGGCCAAGGCCGCGCTATCACGGGCCCGCCGGCCACCGTCCGCCATCAGGTTAACCCTCGCAAAATCGATACCATGTGGTGTAGCCCCCAATCTACGCTCGCAGGATATCGCACATCGACTCGGCGGGTAGGAAGCACTCGCATGCACAAATCTGCTCACGCGACTGTTTGTTGGCGTCGGCAAAGGCCGTCGGCATAATCCGCCATTACGAGTGAATATTGCGATGACAATGGCTCAACGCCTGCGCGCCCTGCCGCCAATACTCGGATTTGCCTTGGTTCTGCTCACCACGCTGTCGCAATCGCAAGAGGCTGCGGCATCCTTTATCGAGGCATGGTTGGCGCCGGACGCCCACCTCTGGCCGCGTTGGGAGGCGCACGATCCAGCCTCGGCCAAACAACCTGACCACGGTCCTTGGGACCGCTGGCTGCACGACAATGTTACCGTCGACGACCAGGGCCTCAACCGGATCGCCTACGGCAGCGTAACCCCGGCAAACCGCGCCACACTGAAGCGATATATTGCCGATCTTTCTGCCTTCCCCGTAAGCAGCCTCAGTCGCGATGCTCAGCTCGCATATTGGATCAATTTGTACAATGCGGCGACGGTCGACCTTGTGCTCGACCACTATCCGGTGACCAGCATCCGCGACATTAAGATCTCGCCGGGTTTTTTCGCCTTCGGTCCTTGGGACAAGAAACTGCTGACGGTCGAGGCGGAGTCGCTCAGCTTGAACGACATCGAGCATCGGATTCTGCGCCCGATTTGGCACGATCCACGCATCCACTATGCCGTCAACTGCGCCTCGGTCGGCTGCCCAAATCTCCAGACCACCGCGTTCACCACCGACAACGCTGAAGCGCTGCTCGAGGCCGCCGCACGCTCTTACATCAACAGCCCGCGCGGTGTCGAAATCGTCAATGGCAAACTGCTGCTCTCCAGCATCTACAACTGGTTCAGCGAGGATTTCGGCGGCAATTTAGCCGCAATCACCGCGCACCTCTCCGCCTACGCGGCACCCACGCTCGGCGCCATTCTCGCCACCGAGCCACGTCTCGCCGGCTATCGCTACGACTGGCAACTCAACGACTCCGGCCCGTCGAACTGATCCCTTTTCCCACCCAACGAGAACCCATGGCTGACCCCGATTGCCATCATCTGAGCAAAGCCGAAATCGCTGCCTGGTCGCCGGACCGAACGCCGCCGCCGCTTGGTGACTTCGCCGGACCGCTGAGACGGCGGCTTAAGGAAACCGATCAGTGGACCGGCGACCAAGTCGCCGCGCGCCATTGGGCGATCGGCTGCGTGTCGCTTGAGGTCACTCAGCGCTGCAATCTCGACTGCACGCTTTGTTATCTCTCCGACCACGCCGAGGCGGTAAAGGACGTTCCCCTGACCGAAATCTATCGCCGCATCGACATGATCTACCGTCACTACGGACCGAACACCGACATCCAGGTCTCTGGCGGCGACCCAACCTTGCGCAAACGGGACGAGTTGGTGGCCATCGTCCGCCGCATCAGCGATATGGGCATGCGCCCGTCGCTGTTCACCAACGGCATCAAGGCGACGCGCGATCTGCTGCACGAACTTGCCGCCAACGGCCTCGTCGACGTTGCTTTCCACGTCGATATGACCCAACAACGCAAAGGCTATGATTCCGAGCAGGACCTCAATGCCCTGCGGGCGGAATATGTCGAACGCGCCCGTGGCCTTGGGCTATCGGTATTCTTCAACACCACCGTGTTCGAAGGCAATTTCGCCGCGATCCCTGAAATCGTGCGGTTCTTTCGCCGATACGCCGACGTTGTGAGACTGTTGTCGTTTCAACTGCAGGCCGAGACCGGCCGCGGCGTCCTACGCCAGCGCGCCGAACTCATCACCCAAAATAGCGTCGCGGCACAGATCTCGTCCGGCGCCGGCACCGCGTTGAGTTTCGATGTTCCTCGCGTCGGCCACCCCAAGTGCAACCATTATGCCATCTGCTTGGAATCCAACGCCACACTCTTCGATCTTTGTGACGATGCAGACTACGCCCGGGCCGTGATCGCCCGCATGGCCGGCACACCTCTCGACCGCAGCAGCCGGTGGCGGGTCGTCGCTACCCTTGCCCGCGAATTGGCCAAGGACCGGGGTATGTGGCTCCCGACCCTGCGGTTCGTCGCCCGCAAGGCCTGGCAAATGCGCGCCAGCCTGCTCGCGGCCCGCGGCCGGGTTAACAAACTGTCCTTCTTCATCCACAATTTTCAGGACGCCGAGCGGCTCCAGTACGATCGCTGCTTGTCGTGCGTCTTTATGGTCGCGACGGCCGAAGGTCCGCTATCCATGTGCGTCTACAACGCCAAGCGCGACAGCGAGATCCTGAAACCTCTGACCATCGACACCGCCGGCGGCGCGCAGCAGTGGCACCCCCTGACCGGTGCCGTGACCTCGGCAAAGAAGATCGAGACCACGAGCGCCGCATTGCCGCTAAAACGGCTTAAGGGGCGCGCCCGCCGGCGCGCCGATCGTCAGCGCAACTTAGCGCCGCTGGCAGCCGACTGAGGTCAACTCCCGCCGCTGATCTGCTCGGCCGCTACCGGCATCAATTCGTCCATATGCTTGCGCACGATATGCTCCGACGTCGCGATGCCCTTCGCCTGCAGATCACCCAGCACCTTTTGCAGCACATCGTCGTCCCCAGGCTCCTCGAAGTCCGATTTGACGACATCCTTGGCATAGCTGTCGGCGGCGTCGCCGCTCAGCCCCATTTGCTCTGCCGCCCACAAGCCGAGTAGCTTGTTGCGCCGTGCCGTTACCTTGAATTTAAACTCCTCGTCGCGCTTGAATTTGGCTTCGAAGCCCTTCTCGCGTTCATTGAAGGTTGCCATCGGGAAACTGCTCCTCAAGGTCGTTCGGCATGGGATCTACAGGATATATAGCGAGCCGGCCGGTCGGTTTCTAAGGAAAAAGACAATTGAACCAGCCGGCCAGCCATGGCACAGCGGGCCGTTGCCATCGTTAGCCCAGCGGCCCCCCCGACCAGCGAGAGTTTTGGATGACCGTCAAACTAACCATCTTCGATTGCGACGGCGTCCTGGTCGACAGCGAGATCATCTCCTGCCGTGTCGATGCGGTGGAATTGGGCCGGATCGGACATAATATTACCGCCGAGGAAGTTGCACGACGCTTCATCGGGTCCGCGACCATGGACATGCTGCGGACCCTGGCGGCCGAGAGTGATGTCCCCATCCCAGCCGATTTTCGCGCCCATCTCTCGGCTTGTACGGCACGCGCCTTGGAGACTGACCTCCAGCCGATCCCGGGCATCCATGCCGCCCTGGCCGGCCTCGGCGGTGCGATCTGCGTGGCTTCCAACAGCTCGATTAAGAGAGTCGAAAAAAGCCTTCAAGTTACGGGGCTTTACGATCATTTCTCACCTAATATCTTCAGTGCCGAACATGTCGAAAAACCGAAACCGGCGCCGGACGTCTATCATCATGCCGCCCGCAGCATGTCGGTCCTCGCCTCCGAATGTTTGGTCATTGAGGACAGCACCACCGGGGTCAGTGCCGCTGTGGCCGCCGGTATGCGGGTCATTGGCTTCACCGGTGGCAGCCACATCACCGCCGGTCACGGCGATCGGCTCCGCGCCGCCGGCGCCTTCACCATTGTCCACACCATGGCGGACCTGGCACCGCTTTTGCCCCACGCCTGAGAATTCCGCGCCCTTGCCCGCAACCTCGCCGGGGACTATCTGCCCGACAGCATGTGTAGCGTCATCCTTTTGCACCGGCCACGGCATGATTGGCCCTTGTTGCTTGCCGCAAACCGCGACGAGATGATTTCGCGTGCCTCCCGGCCGCCGGGCCGCCATTGGGCGGATCGGCCGGATGTTATTGCCGGGTACGACGCCTTCGCAGGCGGCAGTTGGCTCGGCCTCAACGATCACGGCGTCGTCGCGGCGGTCCTTAACCGCGCCGGCAGCCTCGGACCGGCCCCCGACCTGCGTAGCCGTGGCGAGCTCGTGCTCGAGGCCCTTGATCACGCCGACGCCATGGCCGCCGCCGATGCGCTTTCCGAGCTAAACAGCGCGGCGTACCGACCCTTCAATCTGGTGATCGCCGACAACCGGGATGCCATCTGGCTCTGCAATCGCGGCGCTGGCGGGCCCCTGACCATCCGCCCCCTCTCAGCCGGGCTCCATATGATCACCGCGTTCGATCTGGACGACCCGGCCTGCCCACGTACCGCCGCGCACCTGCGGCATTGGCATGACGCCCGCCCACCTGACCCGGAGATCGGCGATTGGCTGGCCTGGGAGACTCTCCTCCTGGACCGCCGGCGCCCCGACGGCAGTGACCACAGTGCCATGTTCGTCGAAACCGATCGCCGCTATGGCACGGTCTCCAGCGCCCTGATTGCCCTGCCGGCGCCCTCTGCCGCTGGCCGCGAGCCGGTCTGGCGCTTCGCACCGGGCTTGCCGGAACCCGGCCTTTTCGCCGAAATCGCCCACTAACGGCCGGGTTTGGCCCGCATTGTACTCCCTCTCCTGTATTGCTATATCTCACACTCAGGTGGCCGCCCTTCGGCCGCCCACCACCGCATGGACGAAAAATGGATGGCCCGACGCAGGAAAATCTATGAAGGCAAGGCCAAAGTTCTGTTTGAAGGCCCGGAGCCGGGCACCTTGGTACAGTATTTCAAGGACGATGCCACCGCGTTCAACAACGAAAAGCGCGGCGTCGTCACCGGTAAAGGCGTCCTAAACAACCGCATCTCGGAATACCTGATGACCCGCCTCGCCGAGGTCGGCATCCCGACCCATTTCGTCCGTCGCCTCAACATGCGCGAGCAGTTGGTGCGCGAGGTCGAGATTATTCCCGTGGAGGTTGTCGTCCGCAATATCGCTGCCGGCTCCTTCTCCAAGCGCTTCAAAATGGATGAAGGCGCCCCGTTGCCCCGCTCCATCGTTGAGTATTATTACAAATCCGACGACCTCGGCGACCCGCTGGTCACCGAGGAGCATATCACCGCCTTCAGTTGGGCCGCGCCGCCGGAACTCGACGATATTCTCGCTCTCAGCCTGCGCATCAACGACTTCCTCTCCGGGTTGTTTCTCGGCGTCGGCCTTCGTTTGGTTGATTTCAAGCTCGAATACGGCCGCCTTTATGCCGACGACCAGGTGCGTATCGTGCTCGCCGACGAGATCACCCCGGACGGCTGTCGGCTGTGGGACATCGAGACCAACGAGAAAATGGACAAGGACCGCTTCCGCCGCGATCTCGGCAATGTCGCCGAGGCTTATCAGGAGGTCGCCCGGCGCCTCGGAATCCTGCCCGAGGCAGGTCCCCGCGACCTCAAGGGCCCGGCAATGATGCAATAGGGGGAGCGCCTTCACCCATGCAGGCTCGCATCCACGTCACCTTGAAGAACGGTGTTCTCGACCCACAGGGCAAGGCCATCCATCATGCCCTAGCCGGCCTCGGTTTCGCCGGAGTCGAGGATGTCCGCCAGGGCAAATATCTCGAACTGGAGCTTGCCGATCAGGACCGCGCGGCGGCCGAGCAGCAGTTGCGCCAGATGTGCGAACAACTCCTCGCCAACACCGTCATCGAGAGTTACGCCATTGAGCTCGACGGCGAAGCTGTCGCTTGAACGCGGCTTCGGCTCCGCATAGTCTCCGCCCCGTTGCCCGCCCGGATTTCTCGGAGTCGCCGCCGCGTGACCGCCGCCATTATCGTCTTCCCCGGCTCCAATTGCGATCGCGATACCGCCGTTGCCCTTGAAGCGGCCAGCGGCCGGGCCCCAAGGCTCATTTGGCACCGCGAGACGGCGCTCCCCAAAGTCGACCTGATCGTCATCCCCGGCGGCTTCGCCTACGGCGATTATCTGCGCGCCGGCGCCATTGCCGCCCACAGCCCGATCATGCGCGAGGTCGTCGCCCGTGCCCATGCCGGGGTGCCGACCTTGGGCATCTGCAACGGATTTCAGGTCTTGACCGAAACCGGCTTGTTGCCTGGCGTGCTGACCCGCAACGCCTCCCTGCGCTTCGTCTGCCGGGATGTCCATTTGCGTGTCGAGCAAACCGACAGTGTATTCACCTGCAAATATCGTCCCGACCAGGTCTTGCGCATTCCAGTCGCCCACATGGACGGCAATTACATCGCCGACGACACGACCTTGCAGGAGCTCGAGGACCACGGCCAGATCGCCCTGCGTTACTGCGATGCGGATGGCGCGGCAACCGCGGAGGCCAACCCCAACGGCGCGCAGCGCAATATCGCCGGCTTGTTCAATCGTCGGCGCAATGTCCTCGGCCTCATGCCGCACCCTGAGCGGGCCGCCGACCCGCACCATGGCGGCACCGACGGCCGCGCCCTGTTCGCCGGCCTCGTCGAGATGATCGCGGCATGAGCAACGCCGCCCCCCGCCCCAACGACCTGATGGGCCTCAGCGAGCCCGAATACGACACCATTCTCGAGATCATGGGCCGCCCGCCGAACCTCACCGAACTCGGCATCTTTTCAGTTATGTGGTCCGAGCATTGTTCCTACAAATCCTCGCGGCGCTGGCTCAAGACCCTGCCCACCGAAGGCCCCCAGGTCATCTGCGGCCCCGGTGAGAATGCCGGCGTGGTCGATATCGGCGACGGCGAGGCGGTCATTTTCAAGATCGAGAGCCACAACCATCCGAGCTTCATTGAGCCTTATCAGGGCGCCGCGACCGGCGTTGGCGGCATCATGCGGGATGTCTTCACCATGGGCGCCCGGCCGGTCGCCAATCTCAACGCTCTGCGCTTCGGCAGCCCCGATCACCCCAAGACCCGCCATCTCGTGCGCGGTGTTGTCGCCGGCATCGGCGGTTACGGCAATTGCATCGGCGTCCCCACCGTCGCCGGCGAGGTCAATTTCGACCCCGCCTACAATGGCAATATTCTCGTCAATGCCATGACCGTCGGCATCGCGCCCGCCGACCGGATCTTTTATTCCGCCGCCGCCGGCGTCGGCCTGCCGGTCGTCTATGTTGGCTCCAAGACCGGCCGCGACGGCATCCACGGTGCCACCATGGCGTCGGCCGAGTTCGGCGGCGATGCCGCGGAAAAGCGCCCGACCGTCCAAGTCGGCGACCCGTTTACCGAGAAGCTGCTGCTCGAGGCCTGTCTGGAACTCATGGCCACCGATGCCATTGTCGCCATCCAGGACATGGGCGCCGCCGGTCTCACCAGCTCCTCCGTGGAAATGGCCAGCAAGGGCAACGTCGGTATCGAGCTTGACCTCGACCGGGTTCCACTCCGCGAGACCGGCATGACGCCTTACGAAATCATGCTGTCGGAGAGCCAGGAGCGCATGCTCATGGTCCTCAAGCCGGGGCACGAGCCGGCCGCCATGGCCATCTTCGAGAAGTGGGAGCTCGACTGCGCCGTTATCGGCGAAACCGTCGATCATGGCCGCCTGATCCTCCGCACGGCCGGTTCGATTGCTGCCGACATCCCGGTGCCGCCCTTGGTTGCCGCAGCACCCGAATACGACCGGCCTTGGACCGCCACCCCGCCGCGTCCCGTATTGACCGCCGCCGAGGTGCCGCAACAGCCCGATCTCGGCCCGGCGCTATGCCGGCTGATGGCGTGTCCGGACCTCGCCTCCCGCCGCTGGATTTGGGAGCAATACGACCACATGGTCATGGCCGACACGGTTCAGCGCCCCGGCGGCGATGCCGGTGTGGTCCGCGTCCACGGCTCTGAAAAGGGCCTCGCCGTGACCACCGACTGCACGCCGCGCTACGTCCACGCCAATCCCATCGAAGGTGGCCGCCAAGCCGTCGCCGAGGCCTGGCGCAACCTGACCGCTGTCGGCGCCACGCCCCTTGCGATCACCAACAACCTCAATTTCGGCAATCCTGAGCGTCCCGAAATTATGGGCCAGCTCGTTGGTGCCATCCAGGGCATCTCGGAGGCTTGTCTGGCCCTCGACTGCCCCGTCGTTTCCGGCAATGTATCCCTCTACAATGAAACCGAGGGCAGTGCGATCCTGCCAACCCCGGTTATCGGCGCGGTCGGACTGCTGCCGGACTTGGCCGTCACCACCTCCCTTGCCTTCGCCGCCAACCAGGCGATCGTGCTGATCGGTAAAACCGCCGGCTGGCTCGGTTGCTCCCTATATGTGCGCGAATCATGCCCCGGCGAGACCATGGCACCGCCACCGGTGGATCTCGCCGCCGAACGCCGTAACGGCGATTTCGTCCGCGGCCTGATCGCTGACCGGCAAGTGACGGCCTGCCACGATCTCGCCGACGGTGGCCTGCTTGTCGCCGTGGCGGAAATGGCTCTGGCCGCCGATATTGGCGCCACGATCACCCTCCCCGGTGACCTACCGGCCCATGCCTGGCTCTTCGGTGAGGACCAGGCGCGCTATCTCGTGACCACCGCAAACCCGGCGGATTTGCTCGCGGCCGCCATTCAAGCTGGCATACCGGCCCGCCGGATCGGTCATACCGGCGGGGCGTCATTGACAGTCTCTGGCACCGCCCCTATATCGCTTGCGGATCTCAGTGCCGCTCATGAGGGCTGGCTACCGGCTTATATGGCGACAGCGTGAGCCTAGCCGGCGCCGTCCGGGAGCCGGCTGGAGACCGAGGGGAGACCGATTGATGCCGATGCCAGCGAGCCAGATCGAACAGATGATCAAAGACCATCTGCCGGATGCGGAAGTCCGCATCGAGGACCTACGCGGCGATGGCGACCATTATCTGGCCTTCGTCACCACCCCGGCGTTCGAGGGCAAGACCCGAATCCAACAGCACCAGATGGTTTACGAGGCCCTGCAAGGCCGCATGGGCGAAGAGCTCCATGCCTTGGCATTACAGACCTCCGTGCCGGAAGCCGGCTAACCGATCAACCAAATCAGTTCACCAGAAGGCATGCGTCAATGAGCGAGAACACGGTCAATTCGAGAATTCAGGACGAAGTTAACAAGAGCGACGTCGTCCTTTTCATGAAGGGCTCACCGGTCTTTCCCCAATGCGGTTTCTCCGCCGCCGTCATCCAGATCCTCAACGCCCTGGGTGTCAAATTCAACTCCGTCGATGTCCTGATGGACCCCGAAGTGCGCGAAGGCATCAAGCGCTTTACCAATTGGCCGACTATTCCTCAGCTTTATGTAAAGAGCGAATTTGTCGGCGGTTGTGACATCATCCGGGAGATGTACGAGACCGGCGAATTGGCTGATTTCCTGACCAACAAGGGCGTCGAAAACCGCGCCGCCTGACCTCGTGCCTTTTAGGCGGCGGCGACCAGCGCCGGTTTGCTTTTCGCCAGCACCATCAGACTGGCGCCGCCGAGAAATTTCATCGCCAGGTCTTTGGAAATCGCGTTGAGGATAAGCCGCGGACCCAGTAACGCGAATTGCTTTAGCCCCGGATTAGTCCGCAAGTTATGCATCGTGCCATCGCACACTTTGGCCCTGATCACATCGAACCCGGTGTAATCCAGAGTCGCGATCGCCGACTTCTTGGTGAAGTAATGCAAATGCCCGAAGGCCTCTCGCGCATACATATAGCGGTCGCGTATGGCGGCACTCACCGTGAAATCGACCGGAATGCTAAAGACATAATAGGTCGCCCGGCCGTGCAGCTTCCTCAGAAAGCCGATATAATCGTCGACATGCTCGAACACGTCGAAATTGAGCGCTAAGTCATACGCTCCATCTTCGTCATCGAGATCCCGGTTCACATACAGGACCATGTTGGACCCATTCACGCTTTGGGCCCGCTCGATCGCCACCGGTGAAACGTCGATACCGACGCCGCGGCACTGAAACGCATCACAAATCAACTTCAGATGTCTACCGCTACCGCAGCCGATATCGATGACGGATTTCGGCGAGATATCGCCTAAAACGGACAACGCGTCTCTTACTTTTGCGTCGGCATGTTCCTCGTGAAAGGTATCGTTCTGCGCCCAATATTCGCCGTTCCGGTAAATCGACAACGCCTCAATCCCCTACGTGAAACGAGCTACCCCATGGAGTACAACAGCATTTACGTCGATTACGTTGTGGTAACAAAACCGTGTAACGCGCCGGTATCCGAATAAAAAATAAGGCCAACCGCGCTTTGTGGTTGGCCTTACCTAATTTTCGCAAGTAATCGCGCGCTCAAGCACGCACAAGGACTACCGGGAGTAGAACTCGATGACCAAATTGGTCTCCATCTGCACCGGGTAGGGTACATCCGCCGGCTTCGGCGCGCGCACGAACGTCCCGGTCAGCTTGTCGAGATTCACATCCACATAGTCCGGCACATCCCGTTCCGGCGAGCCGATCGCCTCGAGCACCAGCGGCAGCTCCCGTGACTTTTCCTTGACCTCGACGACATCGCCATCCTTGACCCGAAAGGACGGGATATTGACCCGCCGGCCATTGACCTTGATATGGCCATGGCTGACGAATTGCCGCGCCGAGAACACCGTCGGCACCATCTTCATCCGGTAGATCACCGCATCCAGCCGACGCTCCAGCTCTTCGATCAGGTTTTCACCCGTATCGCCGCGTCGCCGCGCGGCCTCCTCGTAGTAGCGCCGGAACTGCTTCTCGCCGATATTGCCGTAGTAGCCCTTGAGCTTCTGCTTGGCCATCAACTGCACGCCGAAATCGGACGGCTTGCGGCGGCGGCGGCCATGCTGCCCCGGAGGGGTCTCGCGACGGTTGAAGGGGCTCTTCGGCCGCCCCCATAGATTGACGCCGAGGCGGCGGTCGATCTTGTATTTCGACGAAAGTCGCTTTGACATGCGCGCTAATCCTTTAGGTTAGCTTATTGTCCCGGTAGTCCGTCCGCCACCTCCGAGAAGGCCGCGTGGCGGGGCTCATCACCCACATTCCCAGGAATCGCGCGCACTATAGGGGTCGTTGCCCCCATGTCAAACCGTTAGATGACAAGCGCGCTAGCCCAGTCCCTCCGGCGCCCGCCGTCATTGTGAGCAAAGCGAAGCAATCCATCTCCCGATCCCGGGCGACCCCGGGATCCAAACACCGGATCGCCACGCTGCGCTCGCGATGACGGCCAGGCTAAATAACGCGGGGTGCCACCACCGCGGCTAACGCTTGTGCCGCGTCGAGATCAGGCTCGATAGGACCCCGTGCAGCGTCCGCACTTCCTGCTCGGTCAGCGCCAGTCGGTGGAACAGGTTGCGCAAATTGCGGGCAATCGACGGCCGGATATCCTCGTTGCGGAAGAACCCGGCCTGATCCAACTCAGCCTCCACCCGCGCGAGCAGATTGCCCAGCTCGGTCATGGTCGCCGGCTCGGAGCCGTTCATTATCAGGCTCTCCGGGGGTGTGTCGTCACCGGCCTGGAACCATTCATAGGCCACCAGCAGCACCGCCTGCGCGAGGTTGAGCGATGCGTAGGAGGGATTGAGCGGTACCGTAATCACGGTCTTGGCAAGCACCATATCGTCATTGGTCAGGCCGGAACGCTCCGGCCCGAACAACACACCGACCCGCTGCCCGGCAGCCACCGCCTGGCGTATCTCCTGCCCGGCCTGACGTGGCGTCACGACCCGCTTGGTCAGGTCCCGTGGCCGTGCCGTGGCCGCATAAATCTGTTGCAGGTCCGCCACCGCCGCCTCGGTGGACCCGAACAGCCCGGCCCCGTCCAGCACCGCGGTCGCACCGGAGGACATCGCCACCGCCTTGTCGTTTGGCCAGCGGTCGCGCGGCTTCACCAAGGCCAGATCGGTCAGGCCGCAATTCAGCATGGCCCGGGCGGTCGCCCCGATATTCTCCGGCAATTGCGGCTCCACCAGCACGATCCGCGGCCCGGTCGGGCGCAGCGCCCCGCGGGTATGGTCGGTGCCCGCCACGCCGTCTCAGCTCTGCTGCGGCCCGTTCGGCCGAGTGCGGTAAAGCTTATGGACGATGGCATCGCACAAGGCCTCGAAGGCGGCGTCGATGATGTTCGGCGAGATCCCGACGGTGGTCCAGCGCACCCCGGTGTCGTCCGTCGACTCGATCATCACCCGGGTCACCGCCGCGGTCGCCTGCTGCGGCGTCAGAATGCGCACCTTGAAGTCCACCAGGCGCACGCTGTCCAGCTCCGGATAACTTGGCAGCAACGCCTTGCGCAGCGCTTCGTCCAGCGCATTCACCGGCCCGTTGCCCTCGGCCACTTGCATTGACGGCCCATTACCGGACTGCACTTTGATCACCGCTTGGCTGATCGTGACCAGATCGCCCTTGGCATTGTGCCGACGCTCCACCTCGACCCGAAAACTGTCCACGTCGAAATACGTCGGCAAATCGTCCAACACCCGGCGCGCCACCAACTCGAAGCTGGCCTCGGCACCGTCATAGGCATAACCTTCGAATTCCTTGGCCTTGACCGCTTCCACCAACTGACCGACCCGCCGGTCGTCGGCGTCCAGTTCCAAGCCGACCTCACTCAGCCGCGCCAGCACATTGGCCCGCCCGGCTTGATCCGACACCACGAAATGCCGGCGGTTGCCGACCAATGTCGGTTCCACATGTTCGTAGGTCCGGGAGTCCTTTTGCACCGCGGAGACGTGCAAACCGCCCTTGTGGGCGAACGCCGCCTCGCCCACATAGGCCGCCTGCCGGACCGGCGCCCGGTTCAGAATATCATCTAGCAGCCGCGACAGCTTGGTCAGTTCGCCGAGTTGCTCGGCACTCACCCCGATCTCGAAACGCCCATCGCATTTCAGCGCCAGCGACGGCACCAGCGAGATCAAATTCGCATTGCCGCAGCGCTCGCCCAAACCGTTCAGTGTCCCCTGCACCTGCCGCACCCCGGCCTCCACCGCCACCAGCGAGTTGGCTACGGCGTTTTCGGTGTCGTTATGGGCATGAATGCCCAGCCGGTCGCCCGGCACATGCGCCACCACCTCACCGACGATCCGCCGCACTTCGTGGGGCAGCGTCCCGCCATTGGTGTCGCACAGCACCATCCACCGCGCCCCGGCATCATGGGCCGCCTTGAGGCAGGCCAGCGCATAGTCGGGATTGGCCTTGTAGCCGTCGAAGAAATGCTCGGCGTCGAACATGACCTCCGGTATTCGGGTCAGTGCCTGCTCGACACTGTCGCGGATCATCGCCAGATTCTCGTCCCGCTCGATCCCCAACGCCACATCCACATGGAAGTCCCAACTCTTGCCGACCATGCACAGCGCCGGCGTCTCCGCCGCCATCAGCGCATTGAGCCCCGGATCGTTGGCCGCACTGCGGCCCGGCCGCCGCGTCATCCCAAACGCCGTCAGCGTGGCATGCTTCAACGTCGGCGGTGCCGCAAAGAACGCATCGTCGGTCGGATTGGCGCCCGGCCAACCGCCCTCGATATAGTCGATACCGACGCTGTCCAGCGCCTGCGCGATGGCCTGTTTGTCGGCGACGGAAAAACTCACCCCTTGGGTCTGCGCCCCGTCGCGCAAGGTTGTGTCGAATAGATAGAGACGCTCGGCCATCAGCTTGCCCGCCGCCAGATCGTCCCGGAAGCGCGATCCTCGAGCTGCACGCCCTGGCTCAAAAGCTCATCTCGAATGCGGTCGGCCTCGCTAAAATCGCGCGCCTGCCGGGCCGCCGTGCGAGCATCGATCAGCGCCTCGATCTGCACCGCGTCCAAGCCACCGGGACCGGCTCCATCCTGGCGCTTGAACCAGCCCTCGGCATCGTCCATGCCAAGTCCCAAGATCGCCGCCCCCGCCAGCAGTCGCCCCTTATCCCGCGCCACCGCCTCGGCGTCGCCTTCGGCGACTGATTTGTTGAGCGTCTGTACGTCGGCCATCACCTGGCGCACGGCCAGGGGGGTATTGAGGTCGTCCTCCAGCGCCGCGGCGACCCCGTCCTCTATTTCCGCCCGCACCGGCGCCACATCCTGGCAGGCGCGCAAGGCCGTATAGAGGCGATCGAGCACCCGTTTCGCCTCGGCGAGACCGGCCTTGGTGAAATCCATCGGCTGCCGGTAATGGGTCATCAGCAGGCTGAGCCGCAGCGCCTCGCCCGGATAGTCTTCGAGCAACTCATGCACGGTGTAGAAGTTGCCCAGAGATTTGGACATCTTCTCCCCTTCGGCCATGAGATAGCCGTTATGCACCCAGTAGCGCGCGAACCGGCTGCCGGGGTTTGCCCCGCAGCTTTGCGCCAGCTCATTTTCGTGATGGGGAAAAACCAGATCCACCCCGCCGCCATGGATATCGAATTGGTCGCCGAGAAAGGCCTGGCTCATGGCAGAGCATTCGATATGCCAGCCCGGGCGGCCACGACCCCATGGACTGTCCCAACCGGGCAACTCCGCCGCGCTTGGTTTCCACAGCACGAAGTCGGCCGGATCTTTCTTATAGGGCGCCACGTCCACCCGCGCCCCGGCGATCAACTCCTCGCGATTCCGCCGGGACAGCCGGCCATAGTCGGCCATCGACTGCACACTGAACACCACATGCCCCTCTGCCACATAGGCATGGTGTTTTTCGATCAGGCGGCCGATCATCGCGATCATCGCCTCGATATGATCGGTCGCCCGCGGCTCGTGGTCCGGCGGCAACACCCCGATCGCCGCCACATCGTCGTGGAACTGGTCCACGGTCCGCTCCGTCAACTCCCGGATCGGCACCCCGAGTTCCGCCGCCCGCTCGTTGATCTTGTCGTCCACGTCGGTGATGTTGCGGACATAGGTAACCCTGCGGTAACGCCGCTTCAGCAACCGGTAGAGCACGTCGAATATGACGAACGGCCGCGCATTGCCGATATGAATGCGGTCATAGACCGTCGGGCCGCAGACATACATCCCGACCTGTTCCGGGTCGAGCGGCTCGAACAGCTCTTTTTGGCGGCTTAAGGTATTGTGGAGATGTAGCGGCATTGTTCTGTCCCAGATCGTGTTGCGTGCAGGCGAATAGGGCTGGCCCGGCCACCAAAATCGGCGGTCAGGCGCAGATAATTCGCGTGCTGCAACACCTTTGGGATCGTCGAAACATCAAGGCCGCCTTTGCGTGCGGAAAACCGGAGGGTCACTTTTAGGGCATCGGCACCCGCTGTCAAGCGCGCTGCCTACTGAGGCCGGTGAGCGCCGCCCGTTCAGCCCTCCCCGCGAAAGGCGTTGGTGATCGGGTAGCGCCGGTCGCGCCCGAACGCCCGGTGCGAGATCTTGACCCCCGGCGGCGCCTGCCGACGCTTGTATTCGGCCATTTCCAGCAGCCGCCAGATCCGGTTCAAGGTCGCCGGGTCATGCCCTCGCGCCGCCAGCTCGGCGACCCCGAGGTCCTCCTCGATCAGGCCCCGCAGGATCCGGTCCAGCTCATCGTAAGGTGGCAGGGAATCCTCGTCCTTCTGGTCTTCCCGCAACTCTGCCGAGGGCGGTTTGGTGATCACCCGTTCCGGCATCACGGTCCCGGCCGGCCCCAGCGCCCCCGGTGCCCTCTGCGCGTTCCGCCAATGACACAGGGCAAATACATCGGTCTTGTAGATATCCTTCAACACCGAATAGCCGCCGCACATATCGCCATAAATGGTCGCATAACCGACCGACATCTCCGACTTGTTGCCGGTCGTCAGCAACATCGCACCGGTGGCATTGCTCACCGCCATCAACGTCAACCCGCGTATCCGGGACTGAATGTTCTCCTTGGTCACGCCACTGGCCGGCTCTCCAAAGGCGCCCTGCAGCATGTCGTCGAACACCCCCATCGCCGGCCCGATGGAAACATCGTCAAGGCGCACCCCCAGCAGCCGCGCACAGTCGGCGGCGTCTTCCAGGCTCTCGCGGCTGGTGAACGGCGACGGCATCATCAGGCAATGCACCCGCTCGGGCCCCAGCGCATCCACCGCCACCACCGCCGACAACGCCGAATCGACCCCACCCGACAACCCCAGCACGACACCCGGAAAACCGTTCTTGCCCACATAGTCCCGCAAGCCCAGGGTCATCGCCTGATACATCGAGGCATGACCTTCCGGCGCCGCCTCCACCGCCATCCGGTCGCAGTCCCATTGGCCGTCGGCACCACGCCGCCATTGCGTCACAATGGTCGCTTCCTCGAAGGCCGGCGCTTGCGCCGCCAGGGCTCGGTCACGATTGAGCACGAAGGACGCGCCGTCGAACACCAACTCGTCCTGACCGCCGACCTGGTTCACATACATCAGCGGCAGGCCGGTCTCGGTCACCCGCGCCACCACGCGGTTCAGACGCTGATCCGGTTTGTCATGTTCGTAGGGACTGCCGTTCGGCACCACCAGGATCTCCGCGCCGCTTTCCTCCAGCGTCTCGCAAACATCCGGCTCCCAGATATCCTCGCAGATGCACAGGCCCAGGCGCACCCCGCGAAAATTGACTGGTCCGGGCGGGGGTCCGGCGGCAAACACCCGCTTTTCGTCGAACACCCCATAGTTCGGCAGATCATACTTGTAGCGCGCCGTGACGATCTCGCCACCATCCAGCAACAACACCGCGTTATAGGCCAGCGCGCTGGCATCATCCCGCCACGGCGCTCCAACCACCAGCCCAGCGCCGCCATCCGCCGTCGCCTTGGCCAGGGTGTCTACCCCCTGCCGCACCGCCGCCAGAAAGGCGCCTTTGAGGACCAGGTCCTCCGGCGGGTACCCCGAGACGAACAGTTCCGGCGCCACCACCAGCGCCGCCCCATCCACTTGCGCCTGCCGCCGCGCCGCCAGCAACTTCTCCACATTGCCGGCGATATCCCCAACCGTCGGGTTGAGCTGCGCCATGGCGATCGCAAGTCTGTCGGTCATTGGAACCGTCGCGGCCTTTCGAAAAACTACGGTGGCAGCCGGCACGCCGGCACCCGCGCGAAGTTAGGCAGCACCCTGAGGGCTGTCAATCATGGGCATAGCGCCGCGGCGGCACACCCATCACCCGCCGGAACATGGCGATGAAGGCCGAGGGGCTGTCGTAACCGACCGCCAGTGCCACGCTCGTCACCGCCTCCCCCGCCGCCAGCCGCGCCAACGCTTCGTGCAGCCGCAGTTGCTGTCGCCAGGCGCGGAATCCCATCCCGGTCTTCGCCATGAACAACCGGGCAAGAGTGCGCTCGCTGGCGCCGACCTCCCGCGCCCAGGCGGCCAGACCCCGATCATCCGTCGGATCATCGACCAAGGCTTCGACGATACGCCGCAAGCGCCGTTCGCGCGGGATCGGCAAATGCAGCTCCATGGCCGGCACCACATCGAGTTGGTCCAACAGCACCGCCACCAGTCGCGCCGCCGGTCCGTTCTCCGGATAGCCGCTTTCCAGATCCATTGCCGCCATCACCAACTCCCCCAGCAAGGGCGACGGCGGCAACACGCCGCAAGAGTGCGGCAGCCACGGTGCCGCCTCCGGTTCCACGTAGATCGTCCGCATCGCCACCGCGTCGATGCAGGTAATCGCATGCGCAATACCGGCCGGGACCCACACCGCGCGGCGCGGCGGCACCACCCAATGTCCTGGCTCGACGGTCACCCGCATCAGCCCCGAAGCGGCGAAAATCAGTTGCGCCTCGCCATGGCTGTGCCAGCCGATGTGGTAGCCGGGCGGATGATCGGCCGCCAAACCGCGCATCGGTCGGCCGGGGCGGCCGTTATGTCTGATTTGCGACATCATCTGGCATAATATCGATAGATCGCCAACCCTGACCAGTGCTATCCAGGGTTTATGAAATTCCTCCCCAACATCGCCATGTTCCGCCGCGGCAGCCCGGAAATGCTCCTGCTGCTGCTCGTCATCGCCATGCCGCTGTCCATGTCCTCCTGGATGGTACTGATCAACAATTTCGCCGTCGACCGCGCCGCCTTCGACGGCGCCGACATCGGCATGTTGCAGAGCGTCCGCGAGATCCCTGGCTTTCTCTCCTTTGCCTTTGTCTTCACCCTGCTGATCTGGCGCGAGCAGACCGTCCTGCTGATGTCCCTCATCCTGCTCGGCCTCGGCACCGCGGCGGCCGGCTTTTTCCCGACCTATGTCGGCTTGCTGGCGACCACCGTGGTGATGTCCCTGGGCTTCCACTACTACGAGGCCGCGTCCCAGAGCCTGACCCTGCAGTGGATCGACAAGCGGCACACCGCGGCCCTTCTCGGCAGCCTGCTCTCCGCCGGCAGTCTCGCCTCGCTGTTCGCCTTCGCTTTGGTCTGGCTGGCCTTCGACCTAATCGGGCTGGATTATGCTTGGACCTATGCCTTGGTCGGCATGATTACCGTGGCCATCGGCATCTATGCCTGGGCCGCTTTTCCCCGTTTCACCGCCAAGGTCGAACAACGTCGGTCCCTAATCCTGCGCCGCCGCTATTGGCTGTTCTACGCCCTGACGTTCATGAGCGGCGCCCGCCGCCAGATCTTCGTTGTTTTCGCCGTTTTCATGCTGGTCGAACGCTTCGATTACGACGTCGGCACCATTACCCTGCTGTTCATGGTGAACCACTTCATCAATATCTTCCTGGCCCCCTATGTCGGCCGGGTCATCGGCCGCATCGGCGAACGGCCGGCGCTAATCTTCGAATATATCGGGCTGATCGCCGTTTTCACCGCTTATGCTTTCGTCAGCAACGCCACCGCGGCGGCCGGGCTCTTCATTATCGACCACCTGTTCTTTGCCCTGGCAATCGCCATCAAAACCTATTTCCAGAAAATCGCCGACCCGGCCGACGTCGCCCCGTCGACCGGCGTTTCCTTCACCATCAACCACATCGCAGCCGTGGTTATCCCGGCAGCTTTCGGTCTTATCTGGCTGACCAACCCGGCGGCCGTGTTCCTCGCCGGCGCGGCCATGGCGGCGATTAGCCTAATTCTGTCGATCCTGATCCCGAACCTGCCGGCACCCGGCAATGAGACCACCCTAAGCCGCCCCACCGCGGCGGCCCAGCCGGCGGCATGACGGCTATTTGCGCAGCAAGAACTCGCGCCCTGCCTTGACCCGCGGCTGACCGTCATAGGCGACGATGTCGGCCGTGGCGTAGGTCTCATGCCAATTGGTCGGCAAGTAGGAGCCGGTGCCGATCACGTCGATCGGCGCCTGTGCCGCCGCCATGACCTTGCATTTCGCCGGCCCGAAGCCGGAAGAGGCGGCAATTCTCACCTGTTCGAAATTGGCCTTGTTCAGCCGTTCGCGCAGATGCCAGATCGCCGCCGCGGAGACACCCCCGCCGATCAGGTGGCGCAGCTCCGCCTCGGTACGGTAGCCGCGCACGGCCTCCGGCACGTTGCGCTCCAGCACCGCATAGGAGCCCGACATGTCCAGGTCTTCAGTATAGCGGCCGCCGGGCGTGTCGATCCGAATCATCAAATCGCCCCGCTCGGCCAACTCGGAGAACCGTTCGCATACGGCTAAGGTATCGCTGACTTCCTGGCCAAAATAGTCCACCAAGACGGTCATCGGTTCGTCGGGAAATGTCTCGTGATACATCTCCGCCGCCCGCACCGTCGATCCGGCATAACCGATCAGCGCATGCGGCATCGTGCCCTTGCCGTTGGATTGGCCGAAATAATGCGCCGTGGCGTCGGTGGCGTTGCCGACGAAACCCACCGCCCCCACCTTGCGCACTGCCCGCCGCGACCCGACTCCGGCCGCATAAGCCATAAGCTCGGCCATATCCTCGCCGGTACAATGCCGCGCATCGAACGCCAAGAAAGCAACCTCGGGCAAATCTATGCACATCGCCGACGCGTTGTAGGCGGCGACACAAGCCGCGCCGAGCTTCTGCAGATAAAGCGTCTCGAGGTCCACCAGATGAAAAAACGAGCCGGTGATATACATCAGCGGCTCGCCGGCACCGACCCATCGGCCTTCGTCGTGGGTCAGTTCGATCTCGATCTTTGCGCCTCGTTCCGCGGCAACCTGCTCCAGCCAATCCATGGCCAGCCGCGGCGCCGAGACCACCGGCCGGCGCATGAACACCGCATAGGTGACGTCGTAGTCGCCGAACCGGCCGACCACTTCCTTGGTCCGGACAAAATAATGATCCGTAAGTCCGGCGACCGCGTCGGCCTCGGGCTCCAACCGGCGCGGCCTTGCCTCACCCTCTGTCATCGGATGCCTCGGCGCTAAGCGCTGTTTCCTTAGGATGCCGCCGCCACGCGGGCATTGTCCTGATCCCGCTGGCGCCGCAAATTCTCGGCGATCTCAAACGCCAGTTCTATCGACTGGCTGGCATTGAGTCGCGGATCGCAATGCGTGTGATAGCGGTCCGAAAGTCCTTCCTCGGTGATCGCCTGGGCGCCGCCGATGCATTCGGTAACATCCTGTCCGGTCATCTCGAAATGCACGCCGCCGGCATGGGTACCCTCGGCGCGATGCACCGCAAAAAAGCCGCGCACCTCTTCGAGAATCCTATCGAAGGCCCGCGTCTTGTAACCGCTCGACGCCTTTACGGTGTTGCCATGCATGGGATCGCAGGACCACACCACATTGCGGCCTTCGCGCGCCACCGCCCGCACCAGTCGCGGCAGCTTCGCTGCCACGTTGTCCGCACCCATGCGGCAAATCAGGGTCAGCCGCCCGGCCTCGTTACTCGGGTTGAGGATGTCGATCAGCCGCAGCAGTTCTTCGGGATCGAGGCTCGGGCCCGCTTTCATGGCAATCGGGTTTTCCACCCCGCGCATGAACTCCACATGGGCCCCATCCGGCTGTCGGGTCCGGTCGCCGATCCACAACAGATGGGCCGACACGTCATACCACCGGCCCGTGAGGCTATCCTGCCGCGTCAGTGCTTGTTCATAGGGCAGCAGCAGGGCTTCATGGCTGGTGTAGAAGTCGGTCTCGCGGATCTTCGGCACGCTCTCCGCCGTAATGCCGCACGCCTCCATGAAACACAAGGTTTCTTCGATCCGCGCCGCCAGCGCTTCATAGCGCGCGCCCTGCGGGCTCGATCGCACGAAATCGAGATTCCAGCGATGCACCTTATGCAGATCCGCGAACCCGCCTTGCGCAAACGCCCGCAGCAGATTCAGCGTCGCCGCCGATTGGTTGTAGGCACGCACCAAGCGGTCCGGGTCCGGCGCCCGGCCATTAGTCTCGAACGCCATGTCATTGATAATGTCGCCGCGATAGCTCGGCAGCTCGACCCCGTCGACCGTTTCGGTATCGGCCGAGCGCGGTTTCGCGAACTGACCCGCCAGACGGCCCACCTTGACCACCGGGCAGGCCGCCCCGAAGGTCAGCACCACCGCCATTTGCAGCAGAACTTTGAAAGTATCGCGAATATTATCCGGGTGAAATTCCGCGAAACTCTCGGCACAGTCGCCGCCCTGCAGCAAAAACGCCTTGCCGGCCGCCACGTCTGCCAGCTGCGTCCGCAGCTTCCGCGCTTCGCCGGCGAACACCAACGGCGGATATCCGCTGAGGGTTTGCTCTACTTGCGCAAGATGCGCCGCGTCCGGGTAGCTCGGCACTTGCCGAACATCCCGCCCGCGCC
The DNA here is from genome assembly GCA_021774445.1 of Alphaproteobacteria bacterium. Taxonomy (GTDB): domain Bacteria; phylum Pseudomonadota; class Alphaproteobacteria; order UBA6615; family UBA6615; genus SZUA-147. Next base: position 211 of record JAJFJA010000077.1, on the reverse strand, counting down.
AGCTATTTGGTTGCCAGTTCGTGGCCATGCGAGCCTCCCATCGCTCGAGATACCGCTATTTTGCGGAAGCGCTGATTTACGCGCAACCACCATGAAACACCAGGAGAATCGCCAAAAATGCCTTGTTTGGCCGCTAAGACGCGTCCGCCACCGGCTCGCGCATTGTTACGAATTCCTCGGCCGCCGTTGGGTGAATACCGATCGTGCGGTC
>JAJFJA010000076.1 GCA_021774445.1 Alphaproteobacteria bacterium | reverse complement strand
ACGTTAAGTGGGTGGGCTGGGGCCGCTACCGTCGTCTCACGACCCTATTTCATTCAAGCGCCATCGCTTTCCGCACGAGATCATCCGGCACGCGATCTGGCTGTATGCGCGGCTGACCCTGTCGTCAAACGAAACCGTCCGGCGTTGGTTCGTGAAGTTCGGGCGGCTGATCGCCGGCAATCTTCGCCGCAGCCGTCCGCGGCCGAGTTCGAACTGGCACCTCGACGAGATGGTCGTCAAGATCCGTGGCCGCAGCCACTGGCTGCGGCGGGCGGTCGATCACGAAGGCGAGGTGCTCGACTTCCTGGTTCAGCGCACTTCCTCGCGATCCACGCGGCCGTCTACAACGCCTTCTATATCCAACGCCGCCTTCTATAGACGCATCTTAAAGGAGTTTCGAGCCGCGACGTGCGCTGAGCCTCCTGCCGAATCTGACAGTCGCCGAGAACCTGCTCCTTGGCCACGAGCCGCGGCGAGTGGGTTGGCGGATCGACTTCCGCGCCCTTCGCCGGAATGCGCAGCAACTCCTAGACACGTATAACTTTCCGATCCGAGCCGGCGACCGGGTTGAGGATCTCGGCTTCGCACAGCGCCAGATGGTCGAGATCGTCAAGTCCCTCGCTAGCGGCGCCCGGGTTCTGATCATGGATGAGCCAACATCGTCTCTGACGGTCCGCGAGGAAGACAGGCTCTTCAACATCATACGTTCGCTGAAAGCGAAAGGTATCGGCATCATTTATATCAGCCACCGTATGGCCGAGATCTTCAAGATCTCGGATCGGATCAACGTCATAAAGGATGGCCGCTTGCTGCCCACCCAGAAATCCTCCAGTACAGACATCCACCGGATCGCCGAACTGATGTCGCGCAACGGCACAATGACAAGCGCTAACCCTGGCACGGAAACAGTCATTCGACAGAGCGACTCTCCGGCACTGCGCATATCCGGGTTGCAGACCGCGCGAAAGCTACGAGGGGGAATCGATCTCACAATCGCGAAGGGCGAGATTCTCGGTTTGGCGGGGCTTGTCGGTAGCGGGCGCTCTACTATAGCCAAGGCTTTGTTCGGACTTCTTCCCGATGCCGTCGGCACCGTCGAGGTCGACGGGCGGCCGATGAGACTCCGCTCGCCATCGCGCGCAATTGCTGCTGGAATCGGTTTCGTCCCTGAAGACCGGCGGGGCGAAGGGCTCGTCGTTGATCATAGCATCGCTGCTAACATTGCGCTGCCCCGCCTGAAGCATCTCCGTGTAGGTGGCGGACACTTTCCAATGATCCTACCGAACCACGCCAACCAGTTGTTCGAGTCCATGCGCCGGCAACTTCGGATCGTGTGTCGGGCCGGCGGTCAATCGGCGCGCGAACTGAGCGGCGGTAATCAGCAAAAGGTGGTGGTGGCCAAATGGCTGGCGACGGATGCGCGCCTGCTTATCCTTGACGAGCCGACCTCTGGCGTTGACGTCAACGCAAAAGCGGAGATGCGGCTGATCATTCGCGATGCCGCAGCGCGGGGAATGGGCGTGCTGTTGATCGCCTCGGAAATGGAGGAGTTGTCGAGGGTCGCCGACCGAATTATTACGATGGTTGACGGCACGCTCGGCCGGACCCTGCCGAGCGGCGCCAGCGAAGCAGATCTGCGCGCGGCCTTGCAGGTCGACCTCGAAGCAATGCGCTACCAAGCGGCGTGACGACGGGTACCGAGGGCACGCCCAGTGCGCCGGGTATTGGAACAGCTATGCTCAGCCGCCTCTTCCGGCCGGGTCCACATGTTACCTACATCGTCTTCTTCCTGATTATCGGGTTCTTCCTAATCTTCGCCCCCAACTTTGCGACCTTGAGGACGGCTGGCGCGATCGGCAGAATCACTGCGGTCGTCACGATTATGGCGGTGGGGATGACGTTCGTCATCGCCTGCGCCGAGATCGATCTCTCGGTCGGATCCCACGTCAGCTTCGCCGCAATGGTGGTGGCGATGCTGCTCAGCAACGACGTGCCTGGATGGCTTGCGGCGCCCGTCGTCCTTCTTCTCGGTGCCGTGGTTGGCGCCGCCAACGGGGTAATGGTCGCCAAGCTGCGGATACCATCGTTCCTTGTCACACTAGGTATGCTGAGCGTCCTTCGCGGACTGGCGCTAAGCTTCACAGGATCGTTGCCCGTGCCGATCGTTGACCGTGGCTATGTCAAGATACTCGCCGGAGGAACGCCGCTTGGTGTGCCGGCGCCGATCTGGTGGACACTTGTCGTCGTTCTGGTCGGGTTCTTCCTTTTGCACATGTCGGTTTTCGGCCGCCGCGTGCTGGCGACCGGCGGCAACACGATCGCCGCTGACTTCTCGGGCATCAACACCGACTTGATCAGAATCAGCGCTTTCGCGCTTTCTGGCATGACCGCGGCGATGGCTGGTCTCGTGCTCGCTGCCCGAAGCGCTGCGGGCAACCCCATTCTCGGCCAGGGCCTCGAACTGGACGTGATTGCCGCCGTCATCATCGGCGGGACCAGCCTGTTCGGCGGGCGTGGTTATATCCTTGGTTCGGTCGTCGGTGCCATTTTTATCGGCATCCTCGGCTTTGGCCTCATCGTCATGGGCCTGTCGACGAGCATTCAAGAAGTGATCAAAGGGCTAATTATCATCACTGCAGTATCGCTGAACCGGCGATAGACAAGACGCGTAGACCAGGGGAACTGAATGGCCGATACCAGTCTCGAAACAAGAATCCAACGGCTCGAAGATCTCGAGGAGATCAAGCGCCTGATGAATGCCTACTGCTATCATGCCGATAACAGGGATGGAGCGAACTGGAGCGGCGTGTTCGCTGAAGACGGAGTCTTCGAAACCGATATATACGGTACGTACGAGGGACGGGACACTATCCGGGCGCTCGAGCATCGCTCATTTGCGATCCACTACAACACCAACCCGATCATCGACATTGACGGCGATTACGCCTTCGGCAAGTGGGTTCTGCTGATGCCCTGCAGCTTCGACGACGGGAGCAGCGGCAAACGGGCGGTGTGGGCTGCAGCGAAATACGAAAACGAACTGGCGCGCATCGGCGGCAAATGGCTGTTCAAGAAGGTGAAGCTGATCTCGATCATGTGGACCCCGTTCGACCAGGGCTGGGAACTCGACCGCTTCATCGACGAAGAGCCGGATTAGCGGGAAAACACGATGCAGCGTTCCCTTGCCATCATCCACACGGTCACCGGTCTGGTGCCGGCATTCGAAGATCTCGTCCGCCGCCATCTCCCGGATTGGCGACCGTTCAACATCGTCGACGAGAGCCTCCTTAGAAACGCTATCCGCGACGGGCGGTTGACACCGGAGACGGGGCGGAGGGTCACGGGCTACATCTGGTCCGCCATCGATGCCGGCGCAGATGCGATCCTCGTCACCTGCTCGTCGATCGGGGCAGCCGTCGATGCCGCCCGTCCGTTCTGCCCGGTTCCGGTCGTGCGCGTCGATGAGGGCATGGCCGACGAGGCGATCAGGACTGGCAGCCGTATCGGCGTCCTTGCCACCTTGTCGACGACGCTCGAGCCGACGCTCGATCTTCTCCTCAGCCGCGCTGCTGCCATGACCCATTCGCCATCGATAGTGAGCCGGGTCTGCGATGGCGCGTTCGAGACCCTGTCGAAGGGCGATCGGGCGGGCCATGACGCGATCGTTCTCCGCGAACTGACGGCGCTGGCCGGCGACGTGGATGTCATTGTTCTAGCGCAGGCATCCATGGCTCGTGTGCTCGAAGGACCGTCAGCGCCAACGCTAGGCATTCCCGTGCTGTCGAGTCCGGAACTAGGTGTCCTGTATCTGAAGGCCTGCCTCACGGTTGATTTGGGCGCGACGGAGAGAGCCGAAGAATCATGAGGGCTGGCTTGAGGCGGGTAGTGGAGTTCCATAGTGTCGGGCTATGCGCAATCCTTTCCGCTGTTTCAACAGTTCACCCGAGGTGATCCGCCTCACGGTAACTGATGTACATCCGCTTTCGCTGGCGCCAAGTCGAGGACCTGCTTTTTGAGCGGGGAATTGATCTCCGTCACGAGACGGTGCGTTGGTGGAACCGGTTCGGTCCGATGTTTGCCGCTGAGATCCGGAAACGGAGGGTTCAGCGTCGATCATATTCCAACTGGCGTTGGCACCTGGACGAGGTCTTTGTGAAGATCAACGGCAAGATCCACTATCTGTGGCGGGCGGTTGATCATGAAGGCGAGGTACTTGAGGTATTCGCCACTAAACGGCGGGATCGTAAGGCTGTGCTGACGTTTTTGAAACGTGCGATGAAACGTTACGGTCAGCCAGTGGCAATAGTGACTGACCGCTTGCGATCATACGGTGCGGCGAAGAGAGTGATTGGAAACTCTTCACGCCAGCTATGTGGTCGTTGGCTCAACAACCG
>JAJFJA010000075.1 GCA_021774445.1 Alphaproteobacteria bacterium | reverse complement strand
AGGAATTCGTGAAGCTGTTCACGACCTTTGCCGGCCACTTTGTGGCCAAGAACAACGTGGCGCTAGAGTGGTTTGGGAGAACCAACTTCAAAAGCCCTGCGATCTGATGGACTTCATCTCGTCCATGTTCCTGCTGTACGTCACCGAGGCTCTGGTGATTGGTGCTGCTGGCGTGATCTTCCGCGGTGACGATGAAGAGGAAGCCCTAACCAACGTGGCAGAGACGATCTTCCGCACGGCTACAGCGGGTATTCCCTTAGTCCGTGAAGCTGCCAGAGCTATCCAGGGTTTCCCAGGTGGTGGACCGGTTGGTGCTGTGGCCTCTGACATTGGCCAGTTTACAAAGCAGGTTCAGCAGGGGGAGGCCGACCCGGCCTTGTTCCGATCTGTTGTGAGATTGTTAGCGGACTTCGGTGCTCCGTTGCCAGCGAGTCAACTCGGCAAGGCCAGCCGTGCATTGGAAGAGGACGGGGAGTTCATCGACTATTTGTTTGGTCCGGTGAATTAACCTCCTGGAGGTTGCGCGACTCGAACGGTATGGCTCAACTTTGCGTCCATGTCCGATAATAAAACCTCACTAGTTGACATTACCGGGTTGTCGCAGCCGGCTACTAAGCTGATCGAACGCGTTTCGGACGCTCTCGGAGGTGGTTTCAAACCCTGGCAGGTCAAACGAGTTGCCCGGGCTGAGGCTGAGGCAGCGCAGATACTGGCTGCGTCAGACCTCCAGATCACAGACATGCAAGCTCGTGGCTTGGAGCGCTTGATCGTCGAGGGGGGAAAGCAGCAAGAGAACATGGAGCGGATGACGGCGCAAGCTGCCCAGCAAGTCGAGAACGACACCAAGCCAGAAGACATTGAAGAGGATTGGCTTACTAATTTCTTCGACAAAGCCCGCAACTACTCTGACACGGAGATGCAAAGCTTGTGGGCGAAGATATTGGCAGGCGAGGCAACTACGCCAGGGGCTTTTTCGAGACGAACTGTCAATCAAGTTTCCGATATGGACAGATCAGATGCCCAGTTGTTTACGAAGGTGTGTACCTTCATTTGGACGATAGATGACACCAATACGCTGTTAGTGTTCGACGTAAAAACTGGAGTATACAAGAGCCTCAGCTACATGGATCTAACGCACCTTGATGATATTGGTTTTTTGGATTTCCATGTAGACCCATCGGCTAGCTTTGGATTTAGCATTCCGGGCGATCCTAGATTATTGGTTGCCGACTATTACGGAAGGTCTTTGGTAATGGAGAAGGTCGGCCGATTTAATTTTGGGAGAGCGATGCTGACCGAAACCGGAAAACAGTTGGCAACCATCTGTGGCTCTGCCCTGTCGTCGGAATTCTACGAGTACGTAATCGAGAGATGGGCAAATGAAGGGCTGAACCCCACCCCGGTCCCAACCAACCACACAAGCTGAATACACGTGGCCGGTTTCTTGTACAAGTACAGGACAATCGACGATGCACACCTCGAACGCGTCAGTCGGATATTCACGCACAACGAGTTGTGGTTCTCAAGGTCAAGAGATTTCAATGATCCATTCGATTGCAAGTTCCAACTTTCGTATGACTCGACGGACAAGCAAAAGAAAGACTATTTAGGAAAAACCTTCGGCGGAAAAAACCCCGGCGGGTCTAACCGTTCGTCACGCCGATTTTGGGCTCGCCAGAACATTGGAGTGTTCGACGAGCCCGATTTCAAGAGAGGGATGGAGGAGGGTTTGGATGAAATCATTGCGGGAATAGGCATCTACAGCCTTTCGAAGGTGTGCGACGACCTACTCATGTGGGCGCACTACGCTTCGGCACACACAGGTCTTTGCATCGAGTTCCGTGATCTTGGCTTCATTTCGCGCGCTCTCGAAGTCACGTATTCAAACCAATACCCCACGCTGAATAGGATAATCGAAGGCGATTTAGCTTGCCAGGAGAAGATGCTGCTCACGAAGTCTTCCCATTGGAAATACGAAGAGGAATGGCGCATAATTGATTATGAAGATGGGCCGGGCGTGAAGTCATTTCCAGGGCAACTCCTAACCGGCGTCATATTCGGTTGTCGCATGAGCAAAGATCATGAACATCTAGTGCGAGAGTGGTGCAAGGACAGAGACCCACGGGTGACCTTCCAGAGGATGCAGCAGGCACCGACAAGCTACGAGCTAGAAATCGTGGATGGCTAGAGATGCTTGAACTATTTTCACTACTTCTGTTGTTCGGTCTTTACGCTGCGGGTGTCTTCTTCGTCCTGTTTTTTCGCTCATATATCAAGAAGAAAGCTGAGAACTTTGCAACAAAACAAGACATAAAGGGCATCGCGCAGACTCAGGAGAAGATAAAGTCAGATTATGCACACGTGCTGGAGAGATATCGGACGGAGTCACAATTGCGCCTCGCCGTTGTTGAACGTCGCTTCGAGGCTCACCAAGAGGCGTACACTTTGTGGCGAGACCTCTTGAGCGCTGTCCACTCTGAAGAGGAAAACCCAAAAGCGGTGATGAAGTGTAACGATTGGTTGCGGAAGCGAGGGCTCTATCTAGATGCCGATCCTAGATATGCGTTCGCTAGGGCGTTTTCGGCGGCTAATAATCATCCGATGCTTCTTCGAGGTCGCGGTTCGGGTACGACTTCAGACGATATTATGAGAAACTGGGACATGATAATGGCGGCTGGTCCGGCTATCGAGGAAGCGGTAAGTCTGCCCAAGTTGGGAACAGATATATTGATTGATAAACCAAGCGCAGAACCAAACTAGGTCGAAACTCCGCAAGTCAGCGTTTGCTAGGGGCTGCTAGCGTCCCCCTCGAACACGAGGGTTAGTCTAACTCTCTCTCGCGTGTCGTTCCCACCCTTCTAGCACTTTCCTCTTGAGCACCTCCTGGTCAGCCCGGTTGTAAGCAGCCTCGACAGCGCCGAGTGCGTGGCCTAGCAAGCTCTCTGCCAATTCCCTTGCGATTCCTTGGTCAGCACACCAAGAACGGAGGGTGGGTCTAAACCCATGGGCGGTGGCTTGATCACCCGAGTAACCTATGGCGTACAAGACGCTTTGAAGGCTGTTCTCATGAAGACCCGGAAACACCAGCCCATTGGTCCTCTCGGGTAGCGGAACAGCCAGGCCCGCGAACCGTTGGGTCCAACTCGAAGTGCGAAGCCCCCACCATCACCGTACTGGCCCGCCTTTGAGGGCAAGCGGGCAGAGAGCTTGTGCAGGGCTGTCCTGCTGGGTTTGGTCATCTGTAGGCGTCCATGGAAAACCGGGATTCGAACCCACGACTTAGTCCACGACCTACCAGCATTCAAGGCCCTCAACCAGAGGGTTTTTCTGGCTTAAGTTATTGAAATTTATGAATCGTACTTAGAGGAAAAACTTTGGTGGCGGATGGGGTGGGATTCGAACCCACGAAGAGCTATTCACCCTTGCCGGTTTTCAAGACCGGTGCCTTCAACCACTCGGCCACCCATCCGTGCAATGAAATCAGGCGCTTAGCCTGCGCGAGCCGGCGGGATACTAGCGAAGTGATATCGCGTTGTCACTTGGGTCCTGGTTTTTCGTGCGCGCCGCCTTCGCGGGTTGGCGCGCTAGCCATAAACCAAGCGAGGCAGCCACAGAATGATCTGGGGGAATATCACACAGATGGCCAGACCGAGTGCCTGCAGCAGCAGGAAGGGGATCGACGAACGGAAGATCGTCGCCATCGAGACTTCCGGCGGGGCAACGCTCTTCAGATAGAACAGGGCGTAACCGAACGGCGGGCTCAGGAACGACATCTGCATGTTGATCATGTAGATGACGCCGAACCACAACGGGACGTCGGCGGGTGCCACGCCGGGAAATCCGAACACGCCGTCGAAACTGAGGCTCTTGGCGATGGGAACGAAAATCGGGACGGCGAGAAAGAGGATGCCGACCCAGTCGAGGAACATGCCGAGGATGACCAGGATAATCATCATGATCACCAGGACGCCGTAGGGTCCGAGGCCGGTGCCGATCAGCACCGAGGTCACGAATTCCTGGCCGCCGGCGACGATATAGAAACCGACGAAAACGCTGGCGCCGAAGATGATCCACAACACCATGGCCGAGGCCTTGAGCGTGGTTACGGCCGCCTCGCGGACCGCCGGCCAGTTCAACCGCCGGTGCATTGCGGTCACGACGATGGCGCCGAAGGTGCCGATACCGGCCGCCTCCACCGGCGTGGCCACACCGGTGAAAATGACACCCAAGACCAGAACGACCAGGATGATCGGCGCCGTCAACGCCGAGAGGACGCGGATCTTTTCGCGCAGGTCGATCCGCTCCTCGACCGGCAATGGTGGCCCGTCAAGCGGGTTCACATAACTGCGGATGGTCACATAGGCGATGTAAAGGCCCGACAGCAGTAAGCCGGGGAAGACCGCGCCGACGAACAACTCGCCGACCGATTGGGCCGCGACCAACGCATAAAGGATCGCCAAAATGGACGGCGGAATGAGGATCCCCAGAGTGCCGCCGGCGAGAATGGCGCCACAGGCCATGCTCTGGCTGTATTTCCGCTTGAGCATGGCGGGCAGGGCGATCAAGCCCATGGTCACTTCGGTCGCGCCGATGACGCCGACCATGGCGGCTAGAATTGTCGAGGCGATGATGGTCGCGGAAGCGAGGCTACCGCGGAGGCTGCCCAGCACTTTGTAAATAGCGTCGAACAAGTCCTCGATAAGGCCGGCGCGTTCCAACATTGCCGCCATGAAGATGAACAGCGGGATTGCCGAGAGCTGAAAATTCGTCATGAAAGGGAAAATGCGGGCGGGAAATATGTTCAACATCGCCGCATCGCCGAAGACGAAGAGGAATATGGCGCCGAGTCCGCCGGTGACGAATGCCAGCGGCAGGCCGGCCATTAGAAGGATCGCCAAGGAGCCGAACATGAGGACGGTCAGCCAGCCGATGCCGAGTTCTATACCCATGGCTCAGGCCACGCCGCGGCGGAGAAATACGATGTCCTTGATGAGCCGCGAGACGCCCTGCAAGAGAATCAAGAAGGCGCCCAAAGCGATCATCGACTTCACCGGCCAATATTGGATGGCCCATTCGGTAAAGGAGACCTCGAACACGTCGATGGACCGCAGGGCGAAAACCAGCCCGGTCCACAGGAGCGTGCCGGCAAAAATGAAGAAAAAGGCGGAGGTGACGATGTCGAGTTTGGCTCGGACACGGGCCGGGAACAGCGAGTAAATAACATCGACCCGAACATGGGAATCCTCGCGATAGGCAAAGCCGCCGGCGAGCAGATACTGCATGCCAAACATCAGGAACATACTTTCATGGGCCCAGTTGGTCGGCGAGTTGAAGACGTATCGCGCGATGACTTCGTAGTAGTAGACAAAGACCGCGATGATCGACCAATAGGCGACAAAATTGCCGACCCATTCATTGGTGCTATCGATGGCGTTGGTGATTGGGGTGTGGATATGCGCCGCGGGATCCTCCGGGCCCGGCGGCACTTCGCCGGTCAGTGGGGCCACCGGCACGGCGGCTAAGGCGGCGGCGTCCTCGCGCGAACGGCTGCGCTTGACCATCCGGGGCAACAAGGCGGCGTCGACGAGCATGAAGAGGGCGATGGCGATGGCGAAGGCCCCGGCGACACTGTGCCAGCGGGCACGCGTCGCGCGCGCGCCGGCGAAGTTCTCGCGCAAATCGGCCAGGCCATCCCTGGCTTCTGTTAAACGGTCCTTGGCGGCGGCGGGGTCTGCCTTGGAGGCAGCTTCGAGCCGCTCCAACTTTATCTCGGCCAGCACGACCTGCCGGTTTGCGTCCGAATCCAGGTCGCGGGCCTGGCGTTCCTGGATATTGCTAAAGAGGATCGCGAGAAACAAAGGGATGTAGATCAAGCCCACGCGGCTGCGCAGATACAAGCGGTGCAATCCGACGAAACCGCCGGTAACCAGCAGCATGATGGCAACAGGCAGGGATGCGCCGGTGTCGGGCTTACGCACGCTTTGGCGCTGGGCCAAGGTCATCGCCGCCACGGGAAACAGAAGCAGGCCCAGCCAATAGACCCAATGGGGCAAAACGAATGTAAGACTTGGCATGCTGTCGCCCGGCAAACGGTGTTGGTTCTGCTTCGCGAGAGAGCGGTGTAGAGGCGCCGGCACCGCCACGCGCCTCCACACCGGTGACGCAAACCTACAAGTCGAGGGTCTGCCCAGCGATCATATCGGGCGTTATGTAGCCAAGACTGCCGGACATCATGTAGTCGAGTTGGATCTTGAAGATCCGGGCTGCCTGTTTGTCCTTGTTCGCCCAGTTGTACCAAAGCGGCACGGCAAGGCGGGTGAAGGCATCCACATCATCACTGGAAAGGCGCGTGATCACATTGCCAGCGGCCTCGATCTCCACCCACGCATCCTGATCGGCCTTTTGGATCGCGGCGTGATGAAGGTCGGAATAGACATGGACTTGATCCTCTATCAGCGCCCGCATCTGGGGAGACAGTGCCTGCCACGCCCCCATGTTTACGGTGAAATCCATGAGGTCGACGGGCTGATAAATGGACATGAACCCCGGCGGGCCCATGGAAATGAAGTCGGTTACCTGATGCAAGCCAAATTGCAGGTTGATTGCCGGGCCGACATAGTCGGCGACATCAATGGTGCCACGCTCGAGGGCGGGGAAGATTTCGCTGCCCGGTAACAGCGTCGTTTTGGCGCCGGCGGCGGTGAACAACTCGGCGACCATGCCGCCGGGAACCCGCATCTTGCGATCGCGGAAATCCTCGATGGAGCGGATCGGCACCTTGGAGTGGATGATGTTGGGGCCGTGATGCACGGGCCCGACATAGAACAACCCTTGCTCAGCGTAAATCTCACGCGCGATCTCAAGACCGCCGAGACCATAGAAGAACACGTCCCATTCGTGCGGGTTGCGCAGGCCGAGCGGGTAGGAACTGAGAAACACCGTGGCGGGGATGCGACCGGCACCGTAGAGAGTGAACCAATTGTTGGCGTCGAGCACCTTGCTCTGAACGGCGTCCAATGCCTCGAAGGTGCCGACGACGGCCTTGTCAGGAAACGCTTCGATGGCGAGTTCGCCGCCGGATTTTTCGACGATACTATCGGCCCAGTTCTTGAATATCTCGTAGCCCAGGATGCCCGCCGACCAGGCGCTTTGCATGCGCCATTTGGTCGTTTGCGCTTTCGCCGTGCCGATGTAAGGCGCGCCGAACTGACTGGCGCCGGCAAGAACAGCGGCTGAGCCGCCGGTAACGGCAGCACCCTTCAGGAGCCCCCGACGGGTCAAATTCCGCTTGTGCGACATCTGCTGCTTTTTTGATGTACCCATACTCTTCCTCCCTAGTTTCGCGAGGATGCACCGGGACGGTAGCTTGCCGCCGGTTTCTAGGCGACGAGACCGAATGTGGTGGGCGACCAATAGCCTCTTGCTCGGCTTATTATTAAGATCGGGTGGCCGCCTCCTCTGGCATGTTGATCGACTGGCTGCTGCGGAAAGCCCAAGCTGCCGGCACGGTCGCACGGTGCGCTTGTCGCTTCTCTCCACGGTTGCACATCTTCCTCTAACAACGCGCCGGCAGCAAGTGTTGCCGCTACCGTGTTGTTTCGCCTCGGCCGTGAGAGGTGTTAAGGGTTGGCTGTTCGTCAACTCTAGTGAGCTGCCTCATGCCGGAAGATCGAAGCGGCGCTGCGTTGCCCAGCAGCGAAACGATTCGGGTGTTGCGGGCGCGGGTGAGCGTGCGCAAGTTTGCGGACATGCCAGTTTCGGCGGGACATGTCCAAGCCATCTTGGAAGCGGCGTATCGGGCGCCGACCTCGTCGAATATTCAGGCCTACAGCGTGGTGATCGTGCGCGATAAGGCGGCGCGGGCGGCACTGGCGGTGGCCACGGGGAACCAACGGCATGTTGCCGAGACGCCGGTTTTTTTGGCGTTTTGCGCGGACCTTACGCGCATTGAGTATGCCATGGAGCAACGTGGGCACAGTCTCGACGGCAATAACCTGGAAGTCTGTCTGGTCTCATCGATCGACGCGTCGCTGGTGGGCATGGCGGCGTATCTGGCTGCTGATTCGGTGGGGTTGAAAGGTGTGATGATCGGCGGCGTGCGTGATAAGCCAGACGAGGTCGCGCGGATACTAGGGTTGCCGGCCCGGGTCTATTGCGTGTTCGGCATGTGTCTGGGGTGGCCGGCGGACGTGCCGAAGCAGAAACCGCGGATGGACTATGACATGGTCACCCATCATGAGCGTTATGAAGCGGCGGGGGCCGGCGCGCAGTTGCAGCGTTATGACTGGACGCTGGCGGCGCATTATCAGGCGGCCGGGCGGGCCACTACGGCCGATTCGTGGACCCACGATATGGATAAGAAATTCCATCCGCCGTTGCGGGCAGACCTGCGGCGAAAATTGGCGGATTTGGGTTTTGATTTCGGCTAGGCGCCGGCTCGCGTATAGTCCAGCCGGTCATCAAACAAAGGGGAGGCACCCGTGGGCATACTTTCTTGGATCATTCTGGGCTTGATTGCCGGGGCGTTGGGTAAGTTCATCATGCCGGGCGACGATCCGGGCGGGTTTTTCATGACCATCGTCATTGGTATCGTCGGCGCCGTTATCGGCGGTTTCATCGGCACACTCATCGGGATCGGCAACGTGACCGGCTTCAATATCGGCAGCCTGGTGCTGGCGGTGATCGGCACGTTAGTGCTGTTGTTCGCTTACCGAAAAATCAAGGGGCGGTCGGCCTGACTCCGGGAATGGCTATGCCGCTGGTGAGTCTACGGCGGCTTTGGCCTTGGCAAAAGCGTCGTGGAACATGGCTTCGGTGAGGCGGCCGGTATTGGTGTTGTAGCGAGAGCAGTGGTAGCTGTCGACGAGGGTTCTGCCGCCGGGTAGGTCATGGATCGCGGCGTGGCCAAACGGATGGGCGGCACGGCGGAGGCCGAGCGCGGAGAGGATGTTCACGTGGGCAACCTGGCCGAGGGCGAAGATGACGCTCGGGGCCGGTTTGGCGGTGAGTTCGTCAACGAGGAAGGGCCGGCAGGTCTTGGCCTCGGGCCCGGTGGGCTTGTTTTGTGGCGGCACGCAGCGAACAGCGTTGGTGATCCGGCAATCGTTCAGGGTCAAGCCGTCGTCGGGCCGCGCCGCATAGGTGCCGGTGGCGAAACCAAACTTGCAGAGGGTCGCATAGAGGAGGTCGCCGGCATAATCGCCGGTAAAGGGCCGCCCGGTTTTATTGGCGCCATTGAGCCCCGGGGCGAGCCCGACGACAAGCAGGCGGGCTGCCGGGTGGCCAAAGCTGGGGACCGGTGCATTGAAATGTGCCGGTAGCTGGGCGCGATTGTCATTGCGAAAGCCGGCAAGACGAGGGCAGAGAGTGCAGTCGGCGCCGGGTGCCGATCGTCCGCGCGGCAGCGAGACGGCCAGCGACCGGGTGGCGCTCAACGATCCTCCTCGGGCTCGACTTCTTCGCCCTCTTCGACGTCATCCTCGAACTCGTCGTATTCGTCGTCGTCGTAGTCGTCCTCGTCATAGGCGTCCGTTTCCGGCGCGACAGTGGTTTCCTGCGGCGGCGGGCTTGCGGCGCGGGCGCGCTGGATATCGTCGGCCAAGCTGCGCAACTCGAGGAAATCGTCGGCCTGGCGGCGGAGCTCATCGGCAGCCATGGGCGGGTTGGAGCGGACGGTGCTCACGACGGTCACCCGGACCCCGAGCCGCTGGACGGCTTCGACGGCACGGCGGAAGCCGCCATCGCCGGAAAATAATATGACCTGATCCAAATGCGGGGCCAACTCCAGCATATCGATCGCCAATTCGACGTCGGTGCTGTTGCGAATACGGCGCCGGCCAGACTGATCGGTATATTCCTTGGCCGGCTTGGTGACCAAGGTGTAGCCATTATAATCGAGCCAATCGACAAGAGGGCGAATCGGCGAATAGTCCTGGTCTTCAATGAGAACCGTATAGTAATAGGCTCGAACGAGTTGGCCATGACCCTTAAACAGGTCGAGAAGCCGCTTGTAATCAATGTCAAAGCCGAGGGATCGGGCCGCCGCGTAAAGATTGGCGCCATCAATAAATAGGGCTATACGTTTGTTGGAACCGGGCATGGCAATGAGTCCTTGATTATGCCGCTGACGCGAAAATCGATTGAGGCGCACGCCAGAGCGTCGTTCCGGCGGGTGCGCGAGCGCTAACTATGCCTTAATTAGCGGCGTGACCGTCGGTTGTCTATCGCTGGCTGCTCAAGAATGACGGGGCTTGAGAGGGGGAACACCGGGTGATTCTACTTGGGATTGGTGCAAACGTACCAAGTACTCGATTTGGTAGTCCGCGCAGAACCTGCGAGGCAGCCCTGGAGGCGGTCTCCGCTGCCGGGGTAAGGGTTGTTGACCGATCCAGCTGGTACCGCAGTGCGCCGGTCCCGGCCTCGGATCAGCCGTGGTTCGTTAACGGCGTCGCCGAGCTGGAGACCAAGGTGGGCCCGGAGGCCCTGTTGGCGCTGCTGCTGGGGATAGAGCAGGAGTTTGGCCGGATCCGGCATATGGTTAATGGCCCGAGGGTTATCGACCTCGACCTGCTGACTTATGGTTCGGTGTTGCGGGTGTCCGGGCAGCCGCCGTTGCTGCCCCATCCGAGGTTGCATGAGCGCGGGTTCGTGCTGTGGCCCCTGGCCGAGCTGGCACCGCGATGGCAACACCCGATTTTGCGGTGTTCGGCGCGTGATTTGGCTGATGATTTGCCGCCGGATCAGGTGGTGGAGGCGCTGAGCGAGAACGAGGACGAGGCGCGGGCCGCGGTTCAATCTGCATGAAACATGACAGCGGGCTGCGTGAAACTTGGCAGCGGGGCAAATCCGCCATATATAAGGGCGGAACGGACTTGGAGTTGGGCTGAATGGCGCGTGTAACTGTTGAAGATTGTATTGATAAAGTCACCAACCGATTTGATTTGGTCATGCTGGCGGCGCATCGGGCGCGGGAAATAGCTTCCGGTGCCACGCTGACGATAGAGCGGGATAATGATAAGAATCCGGTGGTCGCGCTGCGCGAGATCGCGGACGAGACCGTTGCCCCGGAAGCGCTGCAACAGTCGCTGATCCAAAGCATGCAGAAGCATGTGGATTTCGATCATCCGGAGGATGACGACATCCTCGAGCTGTTGCAGGCCGAGCAGGACGTGCCGGGCGTACAACAACCCGAAGCCCCGGCCGCCAGCGAGATGGATGCCCCGGAAGCGGTCGCGACGCCGCCGGAGCCCGAACAGGTCTGATTGATGGCGGTGGCCGCGGACAGCCTTGTGCCTGGGGCCACCGCAAGCCACGGTGGGCGTGGCCTTTGCCGACAATAGTCCGGCATGATCCGCCAGTTTGAGCTTGTCGAGCGGGTCAAAGCCTATGACCCAGCCGTGGACGAAGACGCGCTCAATCGGGCCTATGTGTTCTCCATGAAAGCCCATGGGTCGCAAACCAGGGCCTCCGGCGACCCCTATTTCTCGCATCCGCTGGAAGTCGCGGGCATCCTGACCCGCTATCGGCTGGACGGCGCGTCGATCGTGACGGCGTTGCTGCATGATACGCTGGAAGATACCAAGGTCAGCTTCGACGACCTGAAACAGTCGTTCGGCGAGGAAGTGGCACAGCTTGTCGATGGCGTGACCAAGCTGTCGCAACTCGAGCTGCAATCGGACAAAGCCAAGCAGGCGGAGAATTTCCGCAAGCTGGTGCTGGCGATGAGCCGGGACATCCGGGTGCTCCTGGTCAAGCTGGCGGATCGGCTGCACAACATGCGGACGCTTTCGCATATTCGGTCGGCTGACAAGAAACGACGGATCGCGCGCGAAACGATGGATATCTATGCGCCGCTGGCCGAGCGCATCGGGATGAACGACATCAAGGACGAATTGCAGGATCTCGCGTTCCAAGAACTTAATCCAGACGCTAGAGATTCGGTGCTTAAGCGTTTGGGATTCTTGCGAGAAAAGGGCGGCGAGAGTCTGATTGGCCGGATCCTGGACGAGCTTGAGGAGATCTTGGCCGAGGGCGGGGTCAAGGCAGTCATGTCAGGCCGCGAAAAGGCGCCGTACTCGATTTGGGGCAAGATGCAGCACCGGCAGGTCGGGTTCGAGGCCCTGTCGGACATCATGGCATTCCGCGCGGTGGTCGAGACGGTGGCCGACTGCTATCAAGCGCTGGGCGTCATCCACAGCCACTATCCGCTGATTCCGGGCCGCTTTAAGGATTATATCTCGACGCCAAAGCAAAATGGCTACCGATCGCTACACACCGGCGTCGTCGGCCCCGAGGGGCAGCGGATCGAAGTGCAGATCCGGACAACCGAGATGCATGACATCGCCGAGCGGGGCGTCGCCGCGCATTGGCAGTACAAAGAGGGGCTGCAACATCCGACCGATGGCCGGCAATACCGCTGGCTACAGGAATTGCTCGATATTCTGGAAAGCGCCGCGGGGCCGGAAGAGTTCCTCGAGCACACCAAGCTCGAGATGTTTCATGACCAGGTGTTCTGTTTTTCGCCAAAGGGCGATGTCTATGCCTTGCCGCAAGGCGCGACCCCGATCGACTTCGCCTATGCGGTGCATTCGGAGGTCGGTGATCACTGTGTCGGTGCGAAAGTAAATGGCCGCATGGTGCCGTTGCGGGTGGCGCTGCAGAACGGCGATCAGGTCGAGATCCTCACGTCAAAGAAACAGACGCCGTCGCCGGAATGGGAGCAAGTCGTCGTCACCGGGAAGGCGCGGTCCCGGATTCGGCGTTTCGTTCATCGCGAACAGCAAAAGCAGTATGTCAGCCTGGGCCGGGATATTCTTGAGAAGTCAGCGCAGAAGGCAAAGCGCGAACTGACCGAGGCGATGCTGCGCAAGGTTACGGAGGCCTTGCACTGCGACCGGTTGGAGGATCTCTATGCTCGGGTTGGCGACGGACAGATTACGGCGCGGGAGGTCATCGACAAGGTCTACCCCGAGAGCAAGCGACTAATCCCAAGCCTAAATCTCGGCCGGCGGGCGCGGCCCAAGAGCAAAGCGGGCGATCATGCGGTGCCGATCCGCGGGCTGATTCCCGGGATGGCCATGCATCTGGCGAAATGCTGTTATCCGTTACCAGGGGACCGGATCGTCGGTATCGTGACTACCGGCAAAGGGGTTACCATTCATACTATCGATTGCGACACGCTGGCGAATTTCTCGGATAGTCCGGAGCGTTGGCTCGATGTGGCCTGGGACGTGGGGGACGGACAGGACGGCAAGCTGGTGAGCCGGTTGCTGGCCGTATTGATCAACGAGCCCGGGAGCTTGGGAGATCTGGCCTCGGTTATCGCCAAACATGAGGGCAATATATCCAATTTGAAATTCACTAACCGGACCGTGGACTTCTTTGACATGATGGTCGATGTGGAAGTACGGGATGCCAAACATCTGGCCACGATCGTCGCGGCGCTGCGCGCTGCCCCGGCGGTGGTTTCGGTCAGTCGTGCCCGGCACTAGCGGAGCCGTTCTTTGAGCTATACCGTACCACCGCCGCCAATTGTGGTCGTTTACGTGCCGTCGACGCGGGCGAGATCTCGTGTCTGCGTATGGGGCGCTCACGAAGCGTTGAAGACCTGGGGCGGCGGATGATTATTGGGCTGGGCAGCGATATCGTCGATATTCGCCGGGTGCAGCGGACTCTCGACCGCTTCGGTAGCCGCTTTACGATGCGTTGTTTCACGCAAGAGGAGCAGCGCAAGTCGGATCGACGGCGCAACAGGGCGGAAAGCTATGCGCGCCGTTTTGCCGCCAAGGAGGCCTGTTCGAAAGCGCTGGGCACCGGCTTTCGGCGCGGCGTCTACTGGCGCGACCTTGGCGTCGCGAATTTAGCCTCAGGCAAGCCGACGATGGTGCTGACCGGTAACGCGGCCCAACGCTTGGCGGAAATGGTGCCGGCGGGCATGGTGGCGCAGGTGGACGTCTCGCTGACCGATGAACCACCGTTGGCGCAGGCGATTGTGATAATCACGGCGGTTGCCGACCGTCGTTGACCAGAATGGATTCTTGCTTGATGGGGAACCCCAAGACGTGACGAAGCCGGAAACACTGATGAAAAAGAAGAAGCAAGCCGGCGGCTGGGCCGAGACAGTCAGGACGCTCGTCTACGCCATCCTGATCGCGTTGGTGGTGCGGACGGTGGCTTATGAGCCATTCAATATTCCCTCAGGCTCAATGGTGCCGACGTTGCTGATCGGCGATTATTTGTTCGTCTCAAAGTTCTCCTACGGCTACAGCCGTTATTCGCTGCCGCTAAGTCCACCGGTCACAAAGGGACGCCTGCTGTCGGAAGCGCCCGAGCGGGGCGATGTCGCGGTCTTCCGCAAACCGCCCGAAAACGACGAGACCTTCATCAAGCGGATCGTCGGTTTGCCGGGTGACCGGATCCAAGTGGTCGGCGGGATCCTGCACATCAATGGGCAGCCGGTTAAGCGGGAGCGCGTCGACGACTTTCTTTATGAACCGCGCCCCGGTGTCCGGAACTTCGTGCCGCATTATCTGGAGACGCTGCCCAATGGCGTGGTTCACCCGATTATCGAGGTGAGAGGCGATACCGGGCAGGAGGACAATACCAAGGTTTTCGAGGTACCGCCGGGCCACTATTTCGCGATGGGCGATAATCGCGACAACTCGGCGGACAGTCGTACCGGCTGGACGGTGCCGCTGGAGAATTTCATCGGCCCGGCGGAGTTCTTGTTCTTCTCCACCGATGGAAGCTCCGGGCTGTTTAAGTTCTGGCGCTGGCCGACCGCGACCCGCTTCTCGCGCCTATTCGACGCCGTTAAGTAAGCCAGTTGGACGGCGCGACCACATTGCAGGATCTGGCGGCGGTTCTCGGTCACGACTTCAATCGCCCGGCGCTGCTGATAGAAGCCTTGACCCATCCCAGTGCGGCCAATAACGCCCACCGACGAAGCTACGAACGGCTGGAGTTTCTAGGCGATCGCGTCCTGGGCCTGGTCATTGCCGACATGCTGCTGAAGGCCTATCCGGAAGAGGATGAGGGCGATATTGCACGCCGCCATACCGCGCTGGTGCGGCGGGAAGCGGCAACCTTGGTGGCCGAACGTATCGAACTGGGCCGGTTTCTGCGCATGTCGAAGGGTGAGGTCGGTGCCGGTACGCGCGCCAGTGAGTCGATTCAGTCGGATGCTATGGAGGCCGTCATCGGCGCGCTTTATGTGGATGGCGGATTGGGGCCGGCGGCGCGTTTTGTGGCGGCGCAGTGGACCGACCTGATGGATGGTGCGGCGAGGCCGCCGCGAGATGCCAAAACAGCGCTGCAAGAATGGGCCCAGCAGCGTGGTCTGGACTTGCCGCGCTATCGTGAAATAACCCGCGACGGCCCGGCGCATGCGCCATGTTTTACCGTCGAAGTCGCGGTGGACGGGCAGGTTTCCATAAGGGCCGAGGGCCGCTCAAAAAGGGCCGCGGAACAGTTGGGCGCCGCCGAGATGCTACGGCGCGTTGGCGCCGCCGAGCATGGTTGAGGCGGGTACGCGGTGTGGCGTGGTGGCCTTGGTCGGGCCGCCAAACGCCGGCAAATCGACGCTGCTGAACCGCATGGTAGGCGATAAGATCTCGATCGTGACCCACAAGGTGCAAACGACCCGGGCGCAGATTCGAGGCATTGGGCTGGATGGCGACTGCCAGATCATCTTCATCGATACGCCGGGGATTTTCGCCCCGAAACGCCGGCTGGAACGGGCGATGGTCGACGCCGCTTGGGCCGGCGCCGGGGATGCCGATGTGACCGTCGTGCTGGTGGACGCCGCCCGCGGGATCGACGCCGATGTGGAACGCATCGTCGAGGGCCGAGCGCGTGCCGGGCGGCAGGCGGTGCTGGCGCTCAATAAGGTCGACCTTGTACCGCGAGAGGCGTTGCTGGCCCTGGCGGATCGGCTGAACCGGACCGAGGTCTTTTCGGACATCTTCATGATCTCGGCGCTGGACGGTGACGGCGTGACCGATCTGCAGGCATACCTGACCAAGCAGATGCCGCAAGGCCCGTGGCTGTATCCCGAGGATCAAATCGCCGATTTGCCGCAACGCTTGCTGGCGGCCGAGGTGACGCGTGAGAAAGCGTTCCTCAATCTGCATGACGAATTGCCCTACGAGCTGACCGTAGAGACCGAGGCTTGGGAAGATTTCAAGGACGGCAGTGTGCGGATCGACCAAACGCTCACGGTGGCGCGCGATAGCCAGAAGGGTATCGTGCTGGGGCGGGGCGGGCAGACGATCAAACGCATTCGCAGTCAGGCGCAGGCCGATCTTGAGCGGGATCTGGGGAAGTCGGTGCATCTTTTCATCCGCGTGCGGGTCCGAAGCAATTGGGCCGAGGACCCGGAGCAATACCGGCGATGGGGCTTGCGTTTCGACGCCTGAGCCGGGCCGGTCGAGGAAATTTCGGTGGATTGGAGCGACGAGGGCTTCGTGCTGGGATCTCGCCCCCACGGCGAGGGGGCGGCGGTGGTGCAGCTGCTGACGGCCGAACATGGCCGGCATGCCGGCTTGCTGCACGGGGCGACGTCGCGTAGCAAACGCGGGCTCACTGAGCCGGGCACGCGGGTGCAGGCGACATGGCGGGCTCGCCTTGCGGAACATCTTGGCACCTACGGCCTGGAGGTCGAGCGGTCGTACGCCGCGGGCCTAATGGATGATCCGTTGCGGCTGGCCGGGCTGAGCGCGGTGTGCAGCATGGCCGAACTGGCGCTACCGGAGCGGGAGCCTCATCGGGCGCTGTTCGAAGGGCTGTCGGCGCTGCTCGATGCGATGGCAGTGGACGACGAAGCCGACGTCTGGCCGGGAATCTATGTGCGATGGGAGTTGGGATTGCTCACGGAACTCGGCTTCGGCCTCGATCTCAACAGCTGTGCCGCGACCGGACGCAATGACATGCTGGCCTATGTGTCGCCGCGTAGCGGGCGCGCCGTTAGCCTGTCGGCCGGGGAAGCGTATCGCGACAAACTGCTGACCTTGCCGGGATTCCTCGTGGGGCAGGGCAGGGCGGACTCGCAGGGCGTGCGGGATGGACTGCGGCTGACCGGGTATTTCCTCCAGCAGCACGTGTTCGGGCCGCTCGACCGACCGCTGCCGGCGGCGCGGGAGCGGCTCGGGGCACAGCTGGGCGAGGGAGGAAGCCTTGGGAGGATCCACGATGGGCAATGAAGCCAGGCACGCCGACGACGGTTGCGAATTCGTGGCTGGGGTGGCTTGACCCCCCGCGACCGGCGCTCGTATATGGGCCGGTAAATTAGAGGAAGTTGATGTCCGATTCCGCACTCGCCGGGGAGATCCGGCCGACGCCGTTCAAGGATGCGTTGAGCGAGCGTTACCTGAGCTACGCGTTGAGCACGATCATGGCGCGCTCGCTGCCGGATGTGCGCGACGGTCTGAAGCCAGTGCATCGGCGGCTGCTGTTCGCGATGCGGCAGCTGCGCCTCGATCCGGATCAGGGATTCAAGAAATGCGCCCGGGTGGTCGGCGACGTCATCGGTAAGTTCCATCCGCATGGCGATGTCGCGGTTTACGACGCCATGGTGCGGCTGGCGCAGGATTTTGCGGTGCGTTATCCGCTGGTCGACGGGCAGGGCAATTTCGGCAGTATCGATGGCGACAACGCGGCGGCGATGCGGTACACCGAAGCCCGCCTCACGCCGGTGGCGATGGCCTTGCTCGAGGGGATCGACGAGGATGCCGTCGACCTGCAGGCCACCTATGACGGCGATAACGAGGAGCCGGTGGTGTTGCCCGCCGCGTTCCCGAACCTGCTGGCTAACGGCGCCCAGGGTATCGCGGTCGGCATGGCGACCAACATTCCACCACACAATGTGGGCGAGATCTGCGACGCCTTGCAGCATCTGTTGAAGCATCCCAATGCCTCGATCGCCAAACTGGCGGAATATATGCCGGGGCCGGACCTGCCGACGGGCGGGCTGCTGGTGGAGAATCGGGAGACCATTATCGAGGCCTACAAGACCGGCCGCGGCGGGATGCGGGTGCGGGCGAAGTGGCAGGTCGAATATCTGGCCCGGGGTCAGTATCAGGTGGTGGTCACGGAGATTCCCTATCAGGTGCAGAAATCGCGGCTGATCGAACGGATTGCCGAGCTGATCAACAACCGTAAGCTGACGGTGCTGGCCGATGTTCGCGACGAGTCGGCCGAGGATTTGCGGGTGGTGCTGGAACCAAAGAGCCGCAATGTCGAGCCGGACGTGCTGATGGAGAGTCTGTTTCGACAGACCGATCTGGAAAGCCGCATTAGCCTCAACATGAACGTGGTGGACGCAGATCGGACGCCACGGGTGATGTCGCTGCGTGAATTGCTGCAGGCGTTCCTCGACCATCGCCTGGTGGTATTGGTGCGCCGCAGCGAGCATCGCCTGGGTAAGATCGCCCGGCGCCTGGATGTGTTGCAGGGCTACATGGTGGTGTACCTCAACCTCGATGAGGTGATCCGCATCATCCGGGAGGAGGATCATCCGCGCCAAGAACTGATGGCAACTTTCGAGCTGACCGAGGGGCAGGCCGAGGCGATTTTGAACATGCGGCTGCGCTCCCTCCGCAAACTCGAAGAGTTGGAAATCCGCAAGGAAATGACCGCCCTGGAGGCGGAGCGCGAAGAACTCAAGGCGCTATTGGCGGATGAGGGTCGGAAGTCGGCGCGCTTGGCGCAAGAAATCAGGGAGATGAAGGCCCGTTTCGGTGTCGACTATCCGGGCGGCGCAAGGCGGACCGAGATCGGCGACGCACCGAAGGCGGTGATCGTGCCGCTGGAGGCGATGATCGAGCGTGAACCGATAACGGTGATCTGTTCGGCTAAAGGCTGGGTGCGGACGATCAAGGGCCATGGGATCGATCCCGACGAGTTGAAATACAAAGAAGGAGATAAGGCGCGACTTGCGGTGGCGGCGGAGACAACCGACAAGCTGGTGGTGTTCGCGACGAACGGGCGTTTCTATACGCTTGGCGTCGACAAGTTGCCTGGGGGGCGCGGCAACGGCGAGCCGCTGCGGCTGATGCTGGAGTTTGGCAATGATACGGAGATCGTGGCGCTGTTCGTCCACAAACCGGAGCGCCAGTTGCTGGTTGCCTCGTCGGATGGGCGCGGCTTCTTGGTGCCGGAAAAGGATGTGATCGCGCAGACGCGTGCGGGCCGCCAGGTTTTGAACGTCGGCGGTGGTGTGGAGGCGGCGGTATGCGTGCTGGCTGACGGTGACCATGTGGCCGTGCTTGGCGAGAACCGCAAGCTGTTGATCTTCCCCAAATATGAGCTGCCTGAGATGGTGCGCGGCAAGGGCGTTCGCTTGCAGCGCTATGCCAAGGGGGGGCTGCGCGACGTGCGGGTTTTCAAACTGGAGGACGGCTTGACGGTGCAGACGGGGGAACGCCGTCGCAGCTTCGATGCCGGGCAGCTCGGCGAGTGGGTGGCAAAACGTGCCCAGAGCGGTCGGCTGCCGCCGGCCGGTTTTCCGCGCAGCAATGGTTTCGGACCTACCTCTTTAGCGTAAATGCGCGCGCGGACGTTGAGGTAGGATCAGCAAGCTGATACACACCGGGGGTTGATCTAGAAAAAAGAGACTCGCCTTGGAGGAACCGCTTGGCCGTTATGTGAGGTTCGTTGAAGGTATCAACGAATGGGTGGGGCGCGGGACGGCCTGGCTGATGTTGGGCGCGGTGTTGGCGGCATTTATCGTCGTCTTCATGCGAAAATTCCTCAATATCGGCTTTATCTGGATGCAGGACGTCTATGTCTGGCAGCATGGCGTCGCCTTCATGCTGGGCGCCGGATACACGCTGCTGCATGGCGGTCACGTCCGGGTCGACATCTTCTATATGCGCGGCAATTCGCGCCAGCGGGCCTGGGTCAATTTGATCGGAACGCTGGTGTTTTTGGCACCTTGGTTGATCGTCGTCGCCTGGACGTCGTTGCCGTTCGTGGCGCTGTCATGGCGGATTTTTGAGCCATCGACGCAGCCCGGTGGCTTGCCCGGCGTTTTCCTTCTAAAGACCGTTATTCTCGTATTCACCGCTCTCATGGCGCTGCAGGGCTCGGCAATGGCTGTCCGAAGTCTGCTGGTCTTAAGGGGGCGTGAGGAATTCGCGCTCTTGACGGACGAATAGGGCGGCCAGGACCGCATGGATCCCGCGCTTCTTGGTGAGTTAATCGCCGTCGGCATGTTCGGGGCGACCATTTTCATGGTGCTCATCGGGTTTCCCGTGGCGTTTACGCTGGCGGGTACGGCGTTGATTTTCGCGCTATTGGGCCATCTGCTGGGTGTTTTCGATTTCGCGCTGTTTCGCGGGTTGTCGTCGCGCTACTTCGGCGTGATGACGAACGAGGTGCTGGTGGCGGTGCCGCTGTTCGTCTTCATGGGGGTCATGCTGGAGCGGTCGCGGCTGGCCGAGGCGCTGCTGGAAACCATGGGCGAGCTTTTCGGCTCGATGCGGGGCGGTCTGGGAATCTCCGTGGTGCTGGTCGGCACGCTGCTGGCCGCGTCGACCGGGATCATCGGCGCGACGGTCGTGACCATGGGTATCCTGAGCCTGCCGACGATGTTGCGGGCCGGTTATGATCCGAAGCTGGCCACCGGGCTGATTTGCGCCTCCGGCACGTTGGGGCAGATCATCCCGCCGTCCATCGTCTTGGTGTTCATGGGCGATATTTTGCAGGGGGCCAATCAGGCGGCTGAGCTGGCGAAGGGCAATTTCGCACCGGACCCGGTTTCGGTCGGTGATTTGTTCGCCGGGGCGTTCCTGCCGGGCATGATGTTGGTCGGCATCTATATCGCCTGGATCCTGTTCAAGGCGGTGGTGGATCCGACCTCTTGCCCGCCAATGAAGCGTAGTCCCGAGGAAACACGCGGGCTGTGGCTCAAGGTCCTTGTGGTTCTGGTACCGCCGCTGGCGCTGATCGTTGCGGTGTTGGGCTCGATCCTGAGCGGTATCGCGACGCCGACGGAATCGGCGTCCGTGGGGGCGGTGGGCGCGATCCTGCTGGCGGCCGCAAACCGGCGGCTCAGTATCGACATCCTGCAGCAGGTCATGCGGGGGACGTTGAAGATCAGTTCGATGGTGTTCGTCATCCTGATCGGGGCGTCGGTGTTCTCCTTGGTGTTCAGAGGACTGGGCGGCGAGAAACTGGTCGAGGATGTGTTGTCGTCGCTGCCCGGGGGGCGCTTCTCGGCGGTGCTGGTGGTGATGCTGCTGATGTTCTTCCTTGGGTTCTTTCTGGATGCGTTCGAGATCATCTTCATCATCGTACCGATCACGGCGCCGATCTTGCTAGCGATGGATCTCGATGCGGTTTGGCTAGGCGTGATGATCGGGGTCAATTTGCAGACCAGTTTCCTGACGCCGCCGTTCGGCTTTGCGCTGTTCTATTTGCGCGGTGTGGCACCGAAGGAGGTCACCACCGGGCACATCTATCGCGGGATCGTGCCGTTCGTGGCGTTGCAGGTGGTAGCGATCGGTTTGTTATGGAGTTTTCCGCAAGTCGCGACCTGGTTGCCGAATGTGATCTATGGTGGGTCAGGGGTGAGCATTGAGGGTGGCGGCAGCGGGGACTTTTTTGGGGACGATGCCCCCGATCAATTCGCGCCGTCAGAGTCGGATGGAGACGACGGGTCTTTGGATTTTGGCCTGGAGAGCGACCCCAATAGTGATGCGTCGACCCCTGGATTCGACGATGACCCGCTGGCGCCTCCGGATACGTCCGACCTGTTCTCCGACTGAGCCGTTCAAAAAAGAAAACCCGCGCCGCCAAGGCGACGCGGGTTGTCCCTGTCTCTTGGGGCGTTAGCCGCGAGGATAAGGGAATTTGAGCAGCCGGGCGTTGGTGTAGCCCTGGTCGGAAAGGCGCGTCCAAGCCAACGCTTCGCGGCGGGTCTTGAAAAACGATCGGGCGATCTTCTTGGTGATCTCGTCACCGTCGTCCAATGTCTCTTGCATCAACTTGCCGGATTCCGTGCCGATGGCTTCAAGAACATCGCGAGGCATCTGGCGAAGCTGGACACCGTGCTCGCGCACGAGAGTCTGTAGAGCTGGCGCGGAGCGGCTATTAAACTCGGCGAGCATGACATCATTTTCGGCACTCGCCGCAGCGCGGACGATTTCCTTGAGGTCGTTCGGCAGGGCCTCAAACTTACTGCGGTTCACGGTAAGCTGCAGGCCGGAGCCGGGCTCATGAAAGCCGGGCCAATAGTAAAATTTCGCGACCTGGTAGAAGCCGAGCGAAAGGTCGTTGTAAGGACCGACCCATTCGGTGCCGTCGATAGCGCCGGACTGCAGGGATGGGAAGATTTCGCCGCCGGGAAGGAGCACGACGGTGGCGCCCAAGCGTTCCAATACCTTACCACCCAGGCCCGGCATGCGGAATTTCAGGCCCTTGAGATCGTCCAGGGACTTGATCTCCTTGCGGAACCAACCGGCCATCTGGACGCCGGTATTGCCGGCCAGGAAGCCTTTGAGACCAAATGGCTCGTAGAGTTCGTCCCAGAGCTCCTGGCCGCCACCCCAATGAACCCAGGCGTTCAGCTCGTTGGCGGTCATGCCGAAAGGCACCGCGGTGAAGAACGCCGTCGCCGGGGATTTGCCGAGGTGGTAGTAGGAAGCGTCGTGGCCCATTTCGGCAGTGCCACCGGAGACTCCATCGAAGACCTGGAGCGCCGGCACCAGTTCGCCGGCCGCGAAGACTTTCACATTCAAGCGGCCGTCGCTCATATCGCTGATGCGTTTGGCGACGCGCTCGGCACCGGTGCCCAGGCCGGGCAAGCCTTTCGGCCAGGATGTGACCATGCGCCATTCGATGCGCTCTTGCGCGATGGCCGGTTTGGGGAGCGACGATGCGGCAGCGGAAGCAACGCCGGCTGCGACTGCGCCCTTAACAAATGAACGACGTTTCATGGAACCTCCGGAATGTTGTTGTTGCGATGTCGATCTTACGATGCGACCCGCATGGCGGGTTTGTCGGCCCGCTCGGTCCCGAAAAGTTATCCGGCTTGTGTTATGGGTGCAATGTAAAACCCACGCGGGTGCGGCGCCGCGGCGGTCAGGATTTTCCGTAGTGGAACGGTAGTAGCCGCGCTTGGGCGAAGCCCTGATCGGTCAATTTCGACAGCGACATGGCGCGGCGGCGGAAACCGAGGAAACTGCGGTAGATCGCCTCGATCGCCGGGTCATTGGTACTGGTTTCCGCGACGATTTTTCCCGCCGCCGTGCCGATGGTGGTCAATACGCTATCGGGAAATTGGCGCAAGCTGACTTCATGTTCCCGACGTAGGGTGCGCAGGGATTCGCCATTGCGGGCGGTAAACAGGGCATGGGTCCAACTGTTCTCGACGCCGCAGGCATGTTCAATAATCAGATGCTGGGTGGCGGAAAGCCGCGACCAGCTGTCAAGATTGATGACGCAGCTGAGG
>JAJFJA010000074.1 GCA_021774445.1 Alphaproteobacteria bacterium | reverse complement strand
ACCCGAAGGGCGGCTTGGCGAGCTCACCGGCCGCGTTGCGCGACACTTGTGATGCGATGGCATCACGGCGTATCGCGCGCCTTGCCGGGTAAACGCGCCAAGCCGTCGTATGGGTATCTTATGTTGGATTCTATCCACTAGCCGTCACTGCCCGCCCGCGCCGTCTTCCGCCGGCCCGGAAAGCAGCCGAAACCGCCCGCCACTGTCGCCCTCCCTCTGCGCGGCAACATACAAATCTTCGGCCAACAAGTCGGCGATCTCGACGGTATAGTGCAGCCGGTCCCAATAATTGCGATCCGTCGCCGTGACCGGGCTGGGCAGCATGAAGTCGACCACCGTCGCGTTCTCCACGTCCGCCGCCATCGCCACCATCCGCGCCTTACATTCCTGCCACTCCGCCGCGCCGCGGCTACCGGGCTGGGGCTGCGCCGACACGTGGGTCGGGACAAAAAATAGGATTTTCCGTGTCTCCGGCGGCAGTTCCGCCAACACACTTTGCATCAGCCCATGGGTCGGGAAGCGCAGCGCAGCGCGCGCCTCATCACTCAGTATCTGCGCCGGCGTCACCGGGACGACGTGATCCGGCCCGTCGCCCCATAAATTCCGCCGGGCCTTCTCATTGTCATAGTCGGCCGCCGCCGGCAGGAAGTTCGTGTAGCCGTCGCGGCCGTATTTCACGGGCCGCAAACCGATCATCGTCGCGAACTGACGGCCCGCCTGCTCCAGACTGTAGAGATTGAAATGCGCCGGCAGATCGTTCCACGGGTTGTCGTCATACATCCAAGTCGGAAAAGGTCGCGGCGTGAAGCGCTCGAACCTGGTGCCGACATCGCACCACACCGTGTCGATGCCGATCATTACCGTTGCCGGCGTCGCATGGCTGCGCCCGAACAAAGACAGCATCTGCGTCTGCTCATAGGCCGTTGCGCTGTTCATCGCCAGATTGGCGAAGCGTCCGCCAAACAGCGCGTTGAGCCGCTCGGGACGCAGCAGGCGACTGGTCGACGTACCAATGACCACGCTGTCGAAGCGGCTGCTGCGCGCCAATGCCGGAAAGGAATAACGCGCATTGGTGGCGATCGGCACCCGATCCAAATTCGGCGATAACGCCAGCGTATCGAACGGATCGACAATCGCCACCGCGGCAATGAGCACGGCACCGATCGTTACCGCCGCACCGACCAATATGGCGAAAAACCGCCGCCAGCGCTGACCGTCAGAACTGGAAATAGATGAATTCATTATGCGGAGAACTGCCAATCATGATCACGATGAAGACCAGGGCTGTCGCCATGCCGGCCGCCAGCCAGCGCGATGGCCGGAACCGCGCGAACACTGCACTTTGGCTGGTCGGCGCCAGCAACACCAACGCCAGGCCCGCCGGAATCAGCCATATTTCCTCGACCACCGCCGTGCCGAAACCGTTTAGTCCCACCATCGATGCCATGACGCTCGCCGCGGTGGCGAAATCCTCGGCCCGGAATAGCACCCAAGTGAATGTGAGGAACAGCATGGTCAGCGCCCATCCCCAAGCCGGCGCCAAGGCCCGGCCGCTGCGCTGCCAGCGCCCGGCGACCGCCAGGGCCACACCGTGCAATCCGCCCCATACGACGAACGTCCAGGCCGCGCCATGCCACAGCCCGCCCAGCAGCATCGTCAGCACGACATTGATCGCCTGCCGCCGCCGCCCGGACCGGTTGCCACCCAGCGGGATATAGACATAGTCGCGCAGAAAGCGGGACAGCGTGATATGCCAGCGCCGCCAAAACGCCCGGATCGACGTCGCCCGGTAGGGCGCATTGAAATTTACCGGCAGCCGGAAGCCGAACATCAGCCCCAACCCGATCGCCATGTCCGAATAACCGGAGAAATCGAAATAGATCTGTAGCGTGAACGCCAGGTCGCCGAACCACGCCTCGCTGAAGCTGAGGGCATTGCCCGCCGCCGCGGCGCCGAACATCGGGTCGGCGATGAGCGCCAATTGGTCCGCCAGCACCACCTTCTTAAACAACCCCGCAATGAACAGCAGGCTACCTCGTGACAGAGTCTCCCACACCGCCGGCCGGCGTGGCGGCAGCGAGAACTGATCGATGATCTCGTGATGTCGCACGATCGGCCCGGCGATCAGCTGCGGAAAAAAGGTCACGAAGACGAAATAGTCCAGCACCGGATACAGCTTCGCCTGACCGCGCTTCAAATCGACCAGATAGGAGATCTGCTGAAAGGTGAAGAAGCTGATGCCGATCGGCAAGATGATGCCGAAGCCGTCATGACTCTGACCCAGCATCGCCGCCGCCGATTCGGTGAGAAAATCGGCATATTTGAACAGCGCCAGTAGTGCCAGATTGGCCGCGACCCCGATCAGCGGCAAGAACAGTAGACGCCGCCGCACATAGAGTGCGGCAATCAGCCAATTGACCACGACCGAGCCGGCCAGCAGCGGCAGGAAACGCACGTCCCAGAATCCATAGAACACCAGCGACGCCGCCCCTAGGGCGCAGAGCCGCCATGTCCGGCTTGCCGCCAGCAGATAGTAGGCCGTAACGGTCAACGGCAAAAAAACCAGGATGAAGATCGTCGAGTTGAACAGCATGGTCGGCGGCGGCTTACCGCGAACCGAAACTACGGGCGAGACCGGCGTCGAGCGCCAGCGGCCCAAAACCGAATCGCGTCACCATCGCTGAAATGTCGAAATCCTTATCCTCCAACAGTCGCCGCACTTCGCCGGCCGAGATCGTCGGCACCCCTGGCACCACGCGGGTCAACCAACTCGCGCCGACCAACAGCGCGGCCGGCACCGGCACGATCCTGACCGGCCGCCCAATGGCGCGCGCCACGGCCCGGATCAGTTCGCTGTAGGGCACCGCGTTCGGACCCGCCAACACCAGCGACGAGACCTCCCCATCCGTCTCGTCGAGCGCCGCCGCCAGCGCCCGCACCACATCGTCCAGATGGATCGGTTGAATCAGCGCGCGCCCGCCAAGCGGTAGCGGCACCGCCCCGAACCGCCGAATGATCGTCGCCACCCGCGCAATGTTATTCTCGGCACCGATGCCATAGATCATCGTCGGGTGCAGCATCACCCCCGCCCGTCCCGACGCCAGATAGGCTTCCTCGCCCATCCGCACGGCCTCGGCTTTCTCGTCGGGAAAGCGCGTGAACTTTCGCGTCGATCCCATCAGCACCAACCGCGACACCTGCGCCGGCAGTGCCGCCAATAGGGGCGCGACAAACCGCGCATGGGCGCAACTGACCACCCGCTCGGCATCCACCAAGGCCGCCGTCAACGCGAGCGCATCGCCAAAATCCGCAATTCTGGTTTCGGCAGCGCCCAGCGCCGCCAATTTGGCTCGATCGCGCCCCAGCGCCACCACCGGGCGGCCCGCTGCCACCAGGTCGGCGACCAGCGCCCGACCCACCTTGCCGGTTGCCCCCAATACCGTAATCGTTGAACTGCCCACGCCACCCTTGCAACAAACGCCAACGCTGCACGGGATAATGCAGCTTCACGGGTACGGCAAGGCCAGCGAGAGTCGATCAAACGATCGTCATGCCAGAGGTATCGTCCGAACATGATCGTCGATGGCCCGGACAACATCGGCGGAATGAGGCAAGTTTGCCTTCTCGGCCTGCCAATGCTGATGAAACAGCGCCACAGTTTCGCGAGCCGTTTCCAGAACGAGTTTTTCCGGCAGCAGGGCTTTGGCGGCGAGATGGCCAAGTTCGTCGTATGAGAATTCGCTAAACAGCTTCGTCCGGCTGAAATTCAACGCAGCGCCTCGGTCCGTCAAATAAGCGATCGTCGAAACAAAATCATACGCCGGCGCGAGGGCCGCGCGACGCCGGTCCGGATAGATCATCGACCAGTTTTTCAGATGCATGTCGGCATTGCCGATTAGCGTATTGAAGGTAAGTCGGCGAACAAACTCGGCAACATCCTCCGAACTCCCTTCGGCACCGACGACACTGGCGATATTGCGGTAACTGGCCCTGCGGTATTTATCTTCGGGATAGACGCCGAATATCTGCGCAAAGTCCTCGATATGAACCGCACTGCCATCCTGAGCACGGTCGAACCGCTCAATCGCCAGTGCCCGTCCTGCCAATGCCCCCATACCCTCCGGCAGGTTCCCAATCGCCTCAATATCAATGAGCTGCATTGCCGGCACATCCATGCCAATCAGGCTGGCCAGGGTCATCATCGAGAATTCGTTCTCCGGCAGGCGCTGAAATTCGCGCGAGGGCAACTTGACGATCCAAGAACCGCCAACACCCTTGGCCGGAATCGTTAGACCACCACGGGCGTCACTAATCGCCGAGAGTTTGAGTTGCACGCCAGCCAACGAAAACCGCAGCGCATTGTCGTGCGGGTTGCGGCCCGGGCGCTCATGATCGCCATCATCGCGTGCGCCTTGCGGCCAGTCCTCACCGTCGGCAGGCCGCACCGTGACCGCACCCGGGAGATCGCGGCCGAGCGCCCGGAGCAAAAAAAACTCGCGGGCTGGGTTTACCCGGGCACGCTCTGCCAAATAGACCCGCATATGCCCCTCCGGCAGCAAATTCGAAAAGAACGGCGTGAGGCGAGTTTGTGTGGGCCGAAATTCGGTGATCAATTCGCCCAATTGGTCTTTGAACCCCAGCCCCAACACCACGCGGTTCCGGTCGGCCACATACGCCTCGCTGAAAGCGAACAAAGTGCGGTCACCGGCGACCCGGGTCAGAGTGCCAATTGGCACCTCATACAACAGCACCTCAAGGACGGAGACTTCAGCCATCGTCGTCCTGGTCACCTAGAGAATAGGCCGGACGGACGAATTCCGATTGCGGCGCGCTTACAATCGCTTTCACGGCCACAACCGACTTTCGCGGCACCAGTGTTACTTCCAGACCAAGGGCCCGAGCCATGGCGATCAAACTGGACAGCCTGAGATCGACGGCGCCGTTCTCGATCTTCGAGATATGGCTTTGCGGCACGCCCGCCGCCGCGCTGAGATCCCGCTGACTGAGCCCCTGTTGCTTGCGGGCTTCCTTTAGCGTCGCGGTGATATATTCAGTTGCGTAGTCCATTGATCCGTTTTTCTATATCGAGAACCGCAATCGATGGGTCTTTCTATATATCAAAGAGCACGTCGCATTCAAGAATATAGGCAGTTATACATAAATTGGGAAATTGATATGCAGTATTATATCGTCAAGTCTTGACGATCAGTCGCCGAAAACATCGAGTAGCATGGTCATCTTGTCTTCGCTCAGCGGGTAATCCACCCCGCCGCGCGCATTCAGCACCTCGGGAATCGGCACATTCGCCAGGAATTTCTGCACATCCATGGCAAAGCGCATCGACATGCCCGTCTTCCACACCATGGCGGTGACCACCTCGGCCCCTTTGGCCGACAGGATGCGCTGCACCGTCGGCAGCGTCATGCCGGCGCGCAGCGCCAGCGCAACGGTGACGAACTCGTTATTGCCGTGGTCCAGGGCTGATGCCACGACGTCGTCATCCAGCTCGCCCGCCTGATGCAAGGCCACGGCCCGCTGGCGCTCGTCCTGTGCCGACGTGGCGGCGGTAGCGGTTGCCGGCGCGGCATCGCGAACTGGTCTCTCCGCCGCTTCGGCGCGGGCCGCCGGCCCTGGCGTCGACCCGGTTCGTTCGCGCAGCACCAATGCGTCCCGCATCTCCGTCGTCAGGTCATTTCGCTGCCGCAGCAGGGTCAAAATCGGCCCTGTCACGAGGCTCGCCAAGCGCGATATCAACCGCGGCGGCATCGCCTCACGTTGCGCCAGCGGCGCCTGCCAAGCCGCCACATCCGCCGCGCCTTCGACAATGCGCTCCAGCACCGGTTCGGCAATACTAGCGCCGTTATTGCCGATCAACTCGGCGGTCGGCGCTTCCGATCCGGCATCCGCAATCGCTTCCGCCACCGGCGGCGACACCGTGTCCCGCCGGGCGATCGCCGTCTGCGCCCATTCCGGCGGATGACCGTCGAGAACCTCGATCAAATCGTCATCGGTCAGTACCGGCGAACGGCGCAGCACCGGGGCGGCAACCTCCTCATACGCATCAGCGGCCAGCGCCCGAATAATTTGCCGCGGTGCTTCCGCCACTCCTTTGATCGCGTCCGCCAGTGCCGCGCGCACCTTGACCACCTGGTCCATCGCCAAAGTTTCCAGGATCGTCAGGCCCATGCGCAGCATGCGGGTCCGCTCTTCAGCCTCGAGCCCGGATCCCACCGCCTTATAGGCGATTTCGCAACGCACGCTGTGATCGGGGTCTCGAGTCAGCAGCATATTCGCCGCCACCGGCGTCGCCGGGTTGGCGGCCACACGCCGGCGCACCTCGACGGCGGCATCTTGCGCCAGGTAGTAGAGCACCTCCGGCGGCGCCTCGTCACTCGCCGCCGCTGCCGCCCGCACCGCCGGATCTTGGTGCCCAACGCGCGCTTTGAACGCCGCATAGGCGGCCGTATCCGCCCGCATATCCCGAACCTAGACTATTGCCGTAGTCTCAATCTTATTCTCGGTATAGTTAACAATCTTTTAGACTAGAGGCCTCGGGCGGTCACAGATTGTGGCAAGCCACCACATGTCCCGGCGCCGCGGCCTCCAGCGCCGGCATGCTCTGCGCGCAGACCGCCGTCGCCACCGGACAGCGCGTCCGGAACGGACAACCCGAAGGCGGATCGATCGGTGACGGCAGATCGCCGCTCAGCACGATGCGTTCCTTGTTACGCTCCTGGACCGGGTCCGGGATCGGCACCGCAGAGATCAGCGCCCGGGTGTAGGGATGCCGGGGCTGGGCGTACAGACTGTCTCGGTCCGCCATTTCCATAACCTTGCCGAGATACAGCACCATCACCCGATTGCTGATATGGCGCACTACCGAAAGATCGTGACTGATGAAGATCAGCGACAACCCGAAATCGCGCTGCAACTTGCGTAGCAGGTTGATGATTTGCGCCTGGATGGAGACATCCAGCGCCGACACCGGCTCATCGCAAATGATCAGCTTCGGCTCTAGGATCATCGCCCGGGCGATGCCGATCCGTTGCGCCTGCCCGCCGGAGAACTCATGCGGGTAGCGATTGACCATTTCCGGCGTCAGCCCGACCCGCTCCATCCACATGCGAACCCGGCCCCGTGTCTCCTCCCGCTTCATTCTCGGGTTATGGGTGATCAGCGGCTCGGCGATGATGTCGCCGACGGTCATACGCGGGTCGAGAGAGGCCAGCGGGTCTTGGAAGATGATTTGCATCTCCGCCCGCCGCGCCTGCATGCCGCGGCGCCCGACTTGCCCGAGATCGTCGCCCATCCACACGACCTGCCCCGAACGCGGCACGATCAGCTGCAACACCGCCCGCCCCAGGGTTGATTTGCCGCAACCGGACTCGCCGACGACGCCAAGCGTCTCGCCAGCCGCCAAATCGAAGCTGACCCCATCTATCGCCTTGATGGTATCGCGCTGTTGCGACAGCAGGCCGCCGCGCAGATCGAAATGAACTTTCAGATCCAGTACGCTAAGCAGGGGCGCGGCCTCGGCTGATGTCATCGCCATCTACGCCCTCACCGCCGCTTGCGGGGTCAAAGCTTCACGATGGCACGCTTTCGCCCGCCCGCCGGCAATCTCCCTTAGTTCGGGCGCCTCCAACGTACATCGGTCAATACGGTAACGGCAGCGTGGCTCAAAGCTGCACCCGCCGGGCAAGCTCTGCAGATTGGGCGGCTGACCGGGAATCGAGATCAGCTCGTCTTCGACCAGGGCCGAGTCGATCCGCGGCATGCTGTTGAGCAGACCTTCGGTATAGGGGTGTTGCGGGTCGTGAAAGATATCCACCACGCCGCCACGCTCGACGATGCGGCCCGCATACATCACCAGCACCCGATCCGAGATGCCTGCGATCACCCCCAGATCGTGGGTGATCATGATGATCGCCGTATTCAGCTCCGCCTTGATGTCGCGCAACAGATCGATGATCTGCGCCTGCACCGTCACATCAAGCGCGGTTGTCGGCTCGTCGGCGATCAGCAGATCGGGTTGACACAGCAACGCCATGGCGATCATCACCCGTTGGCGCATCCCACCCGAGAATTCATGGGGATACATGCCGATACGGCGCCGCGCCTCCGGGATGCGCACCAGATCCAGCATGTCCACCGCCCGCCGCAGCGCTTCCGCCTCGCCCATCTTCTGGTGATAGACCAGGACCTCGGTCATCTGTTTCGAGACTTTGAGATACGGGTTGAGCGATGTCATCGGATCTTGAAAGATCATCGACATCCGTGCCCCACGGATTTTATTGAGCAGCCGCGTCGGCAGCCCCAACAGCTCCGCGCCGCGATACCGCACACTGCCGCTGGCCGTACCGTTCGACGCCAGCAGGCCCATCACCGACATGAAAATCTGGCTTTTCCCTGAGCCGGACTCGCCGACGATGCCGACCGCTTCGCCTTCCGCCACCGCGAAGGAAACATCGTTGACGGCACACACTTCACCTTCCGGCGTCGCGAACCGCGTCACCAGATTGCTGACCTCCAGCACCGGTGGCGAGCCACCGTTCGGCTTGGCTTCGCGGGCCGCTGCGGCGACCGTCATAATGCGCTACCGATCCTTGGGATCGAGGGCATCGCGCAACCCGTCGCCGATGAAATTGAGGCAAAACAGCGTCAGCCCCAGAAACACCGCCGGGAAGATCAACATCCAGGGCGCCTCGACGATATTATTGGCCCCTTCCGAGATCAGCACGCCCCAGCTCGTCATCGGCTCCTGCACGCCGAGCCCGAGGAAGCTCAGGAAGCTCTCCAGCAGGATCACCTTCGGCACCAGCAAGGTCATATAGACCACCACCGGCCCCAGGGCGTTCGGCACGACATGCCGACGGATGATCGTCGATGTCGAGACCCCGCAGGCCATCGCCGCTTCGATGAACTCCCGCCGCTTGATGCTCAGCGTTTGGCCCCGCACGATGCGCGCCATGTCCAGCCATTCGATCGCCCCCACCGCGACGAAAATCAGCACGATATTGCGGCCGAAAAACACCATCAGCAGGATCACGAAAAACATGAACGGGATCGAATACAGCACGTCGACGATGCGCATCATCACGTTATCGACGCGGCCCCCCAGATAACCGGCCGTAGCCCCGTAGAGCACACCGATCACCAAACTCACCATGGTCGCCAACAGCCCGATCATCAGCGAGATGCGGCCCCCGAACAGCACCCGCGTCAGCAGATCCCGGCCGTTCGCATCGGTGCCGAACAGGAAGGTGTTGCGCACCACCTCCATACTTAGGGTCATCGCCAACCCGTCGGCACTCTTCTCGACCACCGTGACATCGGCAAAATCGGCGCTGCGGGCCAGACTACGCGCCAGCCGCTCATCGATCTCGCGCGCCGACGTGATCGTCAGGATTATCGTCGAGCCGTCCAGTTCCAGTGACTGCACTTCCGTTCGACTGCGCCGCAGCGCCGTGCCGACCATATCCGGAATATCGGCCTCGCGCGGATAGGCCTGGAACCCGGCCGGCACCTTTGTATAGGACCGATAGATTTCGCCCACCCCATGCGGCGATACCATCGGACCGACCACCGAGAGCAAAGCAATGATCAGGAGCAGTACCACGCTGACCACCGCCGCCCGGTTCGACAGCAGCCGCCGCCAGGCGTTCGCCCACAGACTGCGGCCGCGTACGGCATCATCTTCCGACCCGGTGGCCGCGTCGAACCGCGAAAGTGTGGTCATGACGGCCGCCCTTTAGTCATAGCGGACCTTGGGGTCGAGAAAGCCATAGGCCAAATCGACCAGCAAGTTGAACAGCACGATAAAACTGGCGATCAGCACCACCGTGCCCATGACCAGCGTATAGTCGCGGTTCAGCGCCCCCTGCACGAAGAATCGTCCCACCCCCGGCACCCCGAAGATGGTCTCCACCACCACCGAACCGGTCAGCAAGGCCGCCGCCGCCGGACCCAGATAGGACACCACCGGCAGCAGCGCCGCCCGCAGCGAATGACGCCACAACACGATGCGCTCCGGCAGGCCCTTGGCCCGCGCCGTGCGCACATGGTTCGCGCGCAAGACCTCGATCAGGCTGCCCCGGGTCAGCCGTGCCACCACCGCGACTTGCGGTAGCGCCAGCGCGATCACCGGCATCACCTTGTTCGCCAACGCGCCCTCGCCCCAACCGCCCACCGGCAGCCAGTCCAACTCCACGCCGAAGACCAGTTGCATCAGCGGCGCCATCACGAAATTCGGGATGGTGATCCCGACCATCGCCACGATCATCACCGAATAGTCGGACATACTGTTCTGTTTCAGCGCCGCGTAGCTGCCGAAACAGGCGCCGACCACCAGCGCCAACAGCAGCGCCGCGCCACCGAATTGGATCGAGACCGGCAGGCCGCTGCCGATGATCTCCGCGACCGACAAATCGCGATACACCATCGACGGCCCGAAATTGCCGTGCACCAGATTCTGCAGATAGATGAAGAACTGCATCAGCAGCGGCTTGTCGAGGTTATAGACCGCGTTCAGATTTCGCAGGATATTCGCCGGCAGCGGCCGCTCCAGATTGAACGGCCCACCCGGCGCCAATCTCATCATAAAAAATGAGATCGTGATGATGACGAAGACTGTCGGAATCGCCCCCAGGAGGCGCCGCACCGCATAGCTCAGCATGGCGGTTTCCGCTTACGCCGGCTTAGAACACATCTTTTTTTGCGGGTCATAGCACCGCGTGAGAAGTGAGGGTCCGAAATCCGAGGACTCCGGACCCTCCCCTGTCGGTCCTATTCTTTGATCTTCACATACCGTGCCAGATGACGGCCTTGCAGATTCTGCTCCCAGCCCTCGATCTTGTCGGAGACCAGTTCCAGATTGGCATAGTGATAGATCGGCACGAACGGCAGATCGCGCATGAACAGCGTCTCCGCCTGGCGCAAGATGTCCGCTCGCTTTTCGAGGTCTATGGTGGCCGCGGCCTCGTCCATCAACGCGTCATACTCCGGATTGTCGTATTTCGCGTAGTTGAAGCCTTCATTGTCGCTTTCGACCATGAACAGGAAGTTCTGCGCATCGTTGTAGTCGCCGATCCAGCCGGCCCGCGCCACCTGGAACTCGCCGCCGTCACGCAGATAGGCATAGTGAGTTGCCACATCTGTGTTGAGCAACGTGACTTCCACGCCCAGTGGCTTCCACATATCCGCAATCGCCAGCGCCACCTGCTTGTGGTTCTCCGACGTGTTGTAACGGATCTCGATCGTCAGCGGGTTGTCGGCTCCAAAACCGGCTTCCGCCAACAGCGCGATCGCTCTTTCCTCACGATCCAACATTGACTGGGTGGCATAGTCGGCGATTGCCGGCTCGCCATAGTTGTTGGTCCCCGGCGGCACGAAGCTATAGGCCGGAACTTGGCCGGCGCCGGTGATCTCCTCGACGATATACTCCCGATCGATGGCCATCGACAGCGCCTGGCGAACCTTCGGATCGGACATCGCCGGGTCGCGCGTATCAAGGGCGTAATAGTAGGTGCCCAAGCGCGGCGAGGCCTTGAACTGACCCTCCAGGTTGTCCCGCATCCAGCGCACCTGGTCTTGCGGTACATCGTTGTTCACATGCAGCTCACCGGCCTGGAACCGCCGCAACGCCGCGGCGCGATCCTCGGTCGGATAGTAATAGACCGTGTCGAGCTGGACATTGCCATTGTCCCAATAGAACTCGTTCCGCACGGCCTTGATTTGCGCCTGCGGTACCACTTCTTCCAGCTTGAACGCACCGTTGGTCACCAGATTCTCCGGCTTCACGAAATCGTCGCCGAATTCCTCCACCGCCGGCGGATACACCGGCAACCCGGTCTGATGCGTCAGCAACTCGAGGAAAAATGGTGTCGCGACATTCAGCGTGATCCGTAAGGTGTCATCGTCGACCGCCTCGACGCCCAATTCCGTCGGCAATACGTCACCGGTATTGACCTGCTCCGCATTCGCGATCGGATACAGAATATTGGCATATTTGGCTGCCGTCTCCGGCGTCAGGATGCGCCGCAACGAGTACTCGAAATCACCAGCCGTTACCGGCTCTCCGTTCGACCATTTAGCGTTTTCGCGGATGTGGAATGTGTAGCTCTTGCCGTCTTCGCTGATCTCCCAGCGATCGGCGGCACCACCGACCACGATGCCTTCCGCGGACTGCACCACTAGACCTTCCAACAAATCATGCAGGATATGGGCTTCGTAGGTAGTAGAGGTGCGGTGCGGGTCGAGCGTCTCTGGCTCACCGGTGTTTCCCCGGTGGAAAACCACCTCCGCCTGCGCCACGCTGGTAAACAGCATGGCACCGGCAAGGACACCGCCTAGCACCGGCAAAAAAGCCTTGCGGATGTTTGTCATTCTGGGTCCTCCCCACGTCGTTGGTCGGCCGAAATCGGCCTTTGACAATCAGCCTAACGACGCGAGCTGGACCTGACAACCAATCCGAGCATGAACCTAATAAAGCTCTTTCGCCTAGGCGGCCGCGCCGAACACTTTCTTCAGGATGTCCGTCGTCCGCTTCGCCGGATTCTCGCGGATCGCCGCCTCTTCCCGGCCGAGAAACAGAAACACGCCGTCCAGTGCCTTGGCCACCACATGCTCGGTAAGGTCGGCTTTTACGTCCGGCACGAACGGGATCGCTTTATAGTCGCCCATCATGCCATCGAACGCCTGCACCGCGCCCGCCTCGGCGAGCTGATCCTCGACGATCGGCGTGAACCGCTCGGTCAGGGGCGCCGTCATCTTGCCCTGAAAGAACTTCGTCGCCGCATCTTGCGGGCCATTCAGGATGCCCCGCACATCCTCCAGGGTCATCTCCGAGATCGCCTGCCAGAACATTTCCTTGGCCTCCGGCACCGCCGCTTCGGCCGCCCGGTTCATGCGCAGTTCCAAATCGTCGGCGACACTGGACAGACCGATTTTTGCCAGCGCTTTCTGCACCGTCTGCAAACTCTCCGGCAACGGGATATGGACCTCGCCATCGTCGTTGAAGCCATTGACGGCCCCCAACGTCGAGGTCACGCGCTCGGTCCCGACCCGCAGCGCCTCCCGCAGGCCATCGCCAATCTCACCGTCCGACAGCGCCGCGGCGCCGCTGCCGCCCGGCACTTCTTTCAGCACGTCTTGCAGCAGACTCTTGCCCTTGTCGAGCAGACCCTGTGCCGACGCCGGGCTCGCGGCCACGGCACCCACGGTCAAGGCCAACGCGATCGCGCCAACGCGCACCGCTACATATGCCATCGCTCCCGATCCTTCTATTGTTTGGCGTGGCGGCTATTCCGCAGCCGCCGCCGCGCTTTCGTTGTCCGCCCGCACCATATGCACCACCCGTTGCGGATAGGGGATGGAGATCCCCGCAGCATCGAGCCGTTCCTTGACCGCTTTCGTCAAGTCAAAGCGCACATCCCAATAATCCGCGGCATTGACCCAGATCCGCGCGATCATATTGACCGAGCTGTCACCGAGCTCGTTCACCATGACCTGCGGCGCCGGATCGGCCAGCACGCGGTTTTCGGCGGCGATCATCTTCTGCATGACCTGCATCGCCTGGTCGATATCGTCCTCGTAGGCAATGCCCACCGGCAAATCCAGGCGTCGCGTCGTATGAAAACTGTAATTCTTCACCGCCGAGCCCCAGATCTGCGAGTTCGGCGCCAAAATCTGCACATTGTCCGGGGTCGCCAATTCCGTCAGAAACAGGGTTACCGACTTCACGGTACCGGCGACGCCCCCGACCTCGACGTAGTCACCCACTTTGAACGGCCGAAACAGCAGCAACATTACGCCGGCCGCAACGTCGCTGAGGGTACCTTGCAAGGCCAGGGCGATGGCCAAACCGGCCGCACCGAAGACCGCGATCAGACTCGCGGTCTGGACACCGAACTGCGACAGCACCGCCAGCAGGGTAAAAGCGAGAATAAAATAGCGCGCCAAGCTGGCGAAGAACGCCCGCAAGGTAACGTCGACCCGCTCTACCCGCGACAGTACGCGGGTCACAAACCGCGACGCCCAGCCGGCGGCAATCCAGCCGACGATCAAAATAACGACCGCCGCGACCACATTCAGACTGTAGCTGACGATCAGAGCGATTATTTGCGCCTGGTCCATAACGATCCCCTCTTAGTGTTCTCGGACCGCCCGGTGGCGGCGGCGGTCTCAGGTCTTTCGGTCTCGGGCCGTACGCCATATTACGCGCAGCAGCCACAATGGGATCACCACCACCGCCCCGATCAGCACGAATGGCACCGCCCATTCAATCGCCGAAACGCCGACGTCGAAGATCTGCTCCGCCGTGCCGCCGATACTCTGCAGCAGCCGTTGCGGCGTCACATTGAGCACCGACAACACCAGCCCCACCAACAACGAGGCGATGAACAGTCGAATGACTGTGGAGGCGATGCTGCGCCGTAACGCCATGCCGGCGACCCCTATTGGTTCAGCAGCTGTGCCGCCTCGATCTTCTTATCGGTCTTGTACTGGCTGAGCGCATAGACCGCCCAGATCGCCGCGACCACCCAGCCGATCACGGTTATCTGCAAGATCAGGCAGACGATACCGGCGATCGGCCGACCGATGGTGAAGAACAACAGCCACGGCAGCAGCAACGCAATGAGTAAGCGCATGGAGCCTCAACACACTGTTTGTTTTGCTTATTTGGAACGCGAAAGATTATCGCGGCAACCAACGAAACGCTAGTGCGCCCCTCAGGTCTCGATCCGCGGCCCGGCATTACCCTGGACTGATAGGGGAGACCGGCAGTCTCACCGAAACCCGCAACCCCCCGTCATCGGCATTCTCCGCCCAAATCTCGCCGCCATGCAGCCGCACCGCCTCCTGCGCAATCGCCAAACCGAGTCCATAGCCGCCCGTCGCCCGATCCCGATCGTCGTCGACCCGAAAGAACGGATCGAACAGCCGCTCCAACGTTGCCCGGGGCACACCAGGGCCGTGATCGCGGATAGTAACGACCACCGTCGACCCATCGACATCCGCGGCCCCCAGGTCGACCTCGACCGCCGTCCCTTCCGCCGTATGCAGCACCCCGTTGCGAATGATATTCTCGAACGCACTGCCCAACAGCACCGGGTCGCCGCGCAGCGCCACCGGACCTGCCACCATACAGCGGACGGAACGGCCTTGGGCCGTCGCCTCGAAATCGGCATCCTCGGCGATCGCGGTAAGCAGCGTCGCCAGATCCACATCTTCCTTGGCGACTCTTTGCTCGCCGGCGCGCAACCGGATCATCTTCAGCAGCTGCCCGATCAGCGCGTCCAGCCGCCCGGCCTCGAGCTCGATACGGTCCAGTTCCACCGACCCGCCGCCCGCCCGTCGTCTCGCCAGGTCCAACGCCACCCGCAATCGGGCCAACGGCGACCGTAATTCATGGGACACGTCCCGCAGCAGCTCGGCCTGGGCATTCATGGCCCGTTCGAGCTGTTCCGCCATAAGGTTGAACTCATTGCCCAGTTCCCCGATCTCGTCGCGCCGCCGCCCCACCGCGGGCGCCACCCTGGCGCCGCGGTCGCCGGCCCCCAAGCGCTGGCTCGCCGCCTGCAATTGGCGCAACGGGCGGGTCAGATACCCCGCCAACAGCCAACACACGAAACCGCTGATCAATATCGCCACCGCCAGCCCCGTCAACCGCGGCGGCCGCCGCTCCGGCGCCAGTCGCCGGATATCCGGCGCCGGCAGCACCAATTGGTAACGCGCGCCATCCGGCCCGGTGATCGCTTCGGTAGAAAATCTCTGAAGGTCCCGCCGCTCCCTGATCGTTTGCTGGCCCGCCGAACGCTCGCTCCGTGGCCGCCGCCCCTGCAGGCGCTCTTCGACCTGGCGCGGCAGTCGCCGGTCCAGCAATTCGCGGCCGTCCGGCCCGATCACCAGCAGCGCCGGGCCGACATTACGGCGCTGCGCCGATAGCCAACGCCGCAGCGCCGGCTCGCCGCCTTGCTCCAACAGCAGCTTCGCCGTGA
Organism: Alphaproteobacteria bacterium; assembly: GCA_021774445.1. GTDB lineage: Bacteria > Pseudomonadota > Alphaproteobacteria > UBA6615 > UBA6615 > SZUA-147. Next base: position 93,936 of record JAJFJA010000074.1, on the reverse strand, counting down.
CGGCGCTGCTCTCCAGCCGCAACTGATTGAGCACTTGGAACCGTCTCGGGGCATCGCGGTCCGACAGCAGGTTCGAGGTCACCGACGTTGCCACGGCGACCGTCACCGCAACCGCCCAAAAACCGAGGAAAATCTTCCAATAGAGCCTACCCATCGCGAACGAAGATATAGCCCTGGCCGCGCACGGCTTTGATCCGTGCGGCACCATCCGGTTTGTTCCCCAGTTTCTTGCGCAGGCTACTGACATGGGTATCGATGCTGCGGTCGAACCGCTGCAACGGCCGGCCGAGGCCCTGCTCGCACAAGGTTTCCCGAGAAATCACCTGGCCCGCTCCCCGCAGCAACACTTCCAGGATGCCGAACTCGGCCCCGGTCACCGGCACCGCGGCACCGGCCACGTCCACGCGTCGGTCCCCCGGCGATAGCACGACGTCGCCTTCGCGCAGCGCTTCCCCCGGCGCCAGGGTGCCGCGCCGCAGCACCGCCCGTAGCCGCGCCGCCAGTTCCCGCGTGTTGAACGGTTTGGCGAGATAATCGTCGGCACCCATCTCCAGCCCGATGATCCGGTCGACATCCTCGCCGCGCGCCGTCAGCATGATGATCGGCAGCGCCGACCGCTCGCGCACCCGCTGCACGACCTCGAACCCGTTGAGCCGCGGCATCATGACGTCGAGCACCATGGCCGCATAGTCGCCGGCCAACACGGCGCTGGCCGCCGCCTCGCCGTCGTGGACGGCGTCGGTCTCGAAGCCTTCGCCGGCCAGATATTCCGCCAACAACTCGCACAATTCCCGGTCGTCATCGGCCAGGAGAATACGCCGCATCCGTGAGGTCCCCCGCGAGCTTTACAAAACTTTGCCGTCGGCCGACGCAAGTTAACACGCCGGTTCGCTACATAAAGGGGGCACGCAAAGATACGCCAGCAACAAAGAGGAACGCCCCATGAAGAAGACCATCCTATACGCCTCCCTCGCCGCCTTGATCGCCGGCACCGCGATTACCGGCACCGCGTCCGCCCGCGGCGGCTTCGGCCACGGCGGCGGCGACGCCCAAATCGAGCGCATGATCCGCGCCCTCGATCTCGACGACACCCAACGCACGGAAGTCCGCCGCATCGTCGACCAGGCCCGGCCGCAAGCCCGCGCCCTCGGCGACAGCCTGCGGGATGGCCGTGCGCAACTTGGCGAGATGGTCAAATCCGAGAACTTGGACGCGGCCGCGTTGCAGTCCCTCGCCGACGCGCAAGGCGACGCCATGGCGGCCGCCATGGTCGCCCGCGCCCAGGTCATGCACGACATCCGCGGCATCTTGACCGCCGAACAACTCGAGAAACTGGACACTCTGCGCGAGCGGCACGGCGAACGTGGCCGCGGCGGGCGAAACCGACGCTAGGTTATCGTCGCGACGGCGGGAGGGTTGCCCGGACGCGCCCTCCCGTCCTCACGCCGCCAGTTTCGGTCCCGCGAGATCGTCGACCGCCAGGTCCATTTTTTCCTGAAACAGCGCCCCGCCTTTGGCCGTTATGGCAAGCACCCGGCTGTCCCTGACCCGGTCCAACCAGCCCGCCGTCAGAAAATGCCCCAGCAGCACCTTGCCCAGCGCCCCGGAAAAGTGAAACCGGCGCTCTGTCCAATCCATACATTGTCGCGCCAGCGGCTTACGGCTTGCCGCCACGACCTCCGGATCGAGGCCGATCTCGGCCAGCAGACGGCGGCCCGCCTCGGTCAGGATGAAGCCCTCTTCGCCGGCCATCAGGGCCTGTGCCGCCACCAGCCGACCGGCCACCGCCACGCCGAGCCGACCGGCCAGATGATCGTAGCACGACCGCGCCAGCCGAATTTCGCCCTCCGCGCCCGGTTTGAGCCGCCGCAAATGCTCATCCGGCGCCGCCACCGACAGGGCCTCGATCGCCGCCGCGATATCGGCATTGGCGATATGGTGATAGCGGTGCCGACCTTGCTGATGGCGGTTTATGACGCCGGCTTCGACCAACCGTTGTAGGTGAAAACTCGCGGTCTGCGCCGAAATTCGCCCTTGATAGGCAAGCTCTTTGGCCGTGTAGGCCCGGCCGTCCATCAGGGCGAAGACGATCCGGCTGCGCGAAGAGTCCGACAACGCCGCCGCCAGCACCTCGATCCGGGCCTCCAGATTCACCATCCAACAACCATCGAATTGCCTATTCTCGCCATACCGTGTCCCTTGCGTCACAATCCGCAGCCCGCCCCGCGGCCCACGAGCGCGCCTACCCAGGAGAGCATGCCATGCATCTGGTCATTTTCGAAGTCACCCCGAAGACCGATCGCTACGATGAATATCAAAGCATCGCTGCCGCCCTGAAGGCCGAACTCGAGCAAATCGACGGCTTTATCTCCGTCGAACGCTTCGCCAGCCTCACCGACGACGGCAAGATCCTGTCCCTCTCGACCTGGCGCGACGAGGCCGCCATCGTCCGCTGGCGCGAACACAGCCAACACGCCGCCGCTCAGCGCCGCGGCCGCGGCGAAGTTTTCGCCGACTACCGCCTCCGCGTCGCCAGCGTAATCCGCGACTACGGCATGACCGCCCGCGACGAGGCGCCACAGCCCTAGGCACCTGGCGACGATAGGCCCGAACCCCGCGCCCGCAGGGCCTTGGTGATAAAGTCGACAAATACACGCAACTTAGGGGGTTCGAACGGCAGCGCCGGGCGCACCAGGCTCAGCACCCCGTGATAAACCTGGTAGTCTGACAGCACCGGAACCAGTCGCCCGGCCGCCAGATCGTCGCGCGCATCGAGCGAGAGCAGGATCGCCAGGCCAAGCCCCCTAACAGCGGCCTCGCGTTCGGCCGCGAAATTGGTGATCAGCAGCCGTCCCCGTATCGGCACCGTGACCCGCGCCCCATCCTTGGTGAAGCTCCATGTGCCGGCTTCGGGGCCACCGAGCCAGTGGATACAATCATGGTCGACGATGTCCTCGGGCCGCTCCGGCACCCCCCGGCACTCCAGGTAGGCGGGACTCGCGCAGACTAGGTAGCGCATCTCGATGATACGGTGTGCGATCATCGAGGAACTCACCAGGGGGCCGGCGCGAATCGCCGCGTCGAACCCCTCCGCCACCAGATCGACGAGGCGTTCGGTAAACTCGATCTCAAGGTCTATCTCTGGATACGCCTCGACGAAATCCACCGAAAGCGGCGCGATCCAATCGTGGCCGACCGCCGGCGGTGCGGTGATTCTGAGTTTGCCGCGCGGCGTCATGTCGACGGCGCTGATCTCAGCGTTGAGGCGCGTAATCTCCTCGAGGATCGCCGCGGCACGCGGCAGGTAACGTGCCCCCGCCTCGGTGGGGCTCACCTGACGTGTCGTCCGTCGCAGTAGCGTCACGCCCAAGTCGTGCTCTAAATCGGCGACATGACGGCTAACCGCAGTCGTCGACATACTGAGCTTGCTGGCCGCTGTAGAAAAACCGCCAGTCTGCGCAACCGCAACAAACGCCCTCATCGCATTATGCGGATTCACGGAATTATCCCGATTACTAGGATTAACATTCCCATACGTAGCATATTATCCCGAAACTTAGAAGCCGCTAATCTCAGCAGGTCATGATCCTTCTCAGACAAACCGGCCGCTGGCCGGCCGTTTTCGTCCACCGGATCGCCTGTGCGGCGTTGCTGGGCAACAAACGAGAGCCGCGTACCACGAACGCCATCGACGTCGAGGTCAAGCGGGACATCGGCACCGAGCGCGAGTACCAGGATTACGCGGTCAACCAGAACGTCTCAGCGTCTTCAGGCAAACGTCTTCATCGCATCGCGGACACTGTGCGTCTGCTGTCGAGCCGCTAGCCGATTTGTGCAGGTTTGTCAGTATTCCAGACGGATCCGCAGGTCGACGCCCAGCTTGGCGGCAAGCGCGTCCCGGCGTTGCACGATGTTGGTCATGCCGGCGGTGATACCGGGGATGAGCTGGAATGCCTCCTGATAGTACGCCCCGAGCACCGGAATGGCGCCCAGCCCCTCGGCAATCGCCGAGAAGGCGACGCCCTCGACCGTGCCGAAGCCGGCTTTTGACGCCTTGTCGAAATTCTCCACCGCGCCCCGGACCTTGCCGATCGCACCGAGCACCTTGCCAAGGTTCTCGCTTGATGTGTGCATCGTCGATTCCTCGTGGACGGCGGCCAGCCACAGCATGCTTTTGATGCCGTCATGGGCCCGGTTGACCTGTTTGATGCCGTTCCCGAAGGTTGTCCACTCCGTCGTCCCGACCGTCGGCAGGACCTGATCCCCCACACTGGTCGCCACTTTCGTCACCACCGCGGCACCGTGCTGGCGCAGGGCTGTGAGATTGGTGTTCAAAGTGCTGGCCTTGGCGTTCAGCGCGTCGAGAAAGTTCTCTAGCGAGATCGGAATCCGCACATAGCCGACCTCGGCGTGCCGGCTGACACCGCCGATCTTGTCGCTGGAAAACCAGCCCATCGTACTGGTGTTGTTGTCCTTCCACTTGCCGTTATTGGCCGCGATATGCGCGAACGCCTCTTCGAGGTCGTTCACTCCCCAGCCCCAACCGGTCCGCCCAACATCGACCAGATCGGCGGTCATCGCCCTTTTTACCGCCGCGTCGGAGACCCCGGAGATAAGCTGGCGCGCGTCGTGGAAGATCCGGAAGGCGTTGTTCATCACCCCCAGGGCGTAGGTGAACTTCTTGTCGTCCTTGATCTTGGGGGCCTCGACGTCCCCGGCGGCAAGCTTGACCTTGCCGGCTCCGCTCCAATAGTGCACCGCGCTGACCATGATCTCGCCTCATGGGTCCGTTGCTGAGGCTCCAAGCCTAGGAAATCCAACGCTCCTTGTCATCTGCCGACCGCGCCTATATGAGCCAGCAACAGAAGGAGAAGACCGAAGATGAGCAATACACTGGAGATCACCGGCGTGGCCCATATCGGCATTCGCGTGCATGACCTCGACCGCGCGCGTGCATTTTATGAGCAGCTCGGCTTCCAATTCGTCATCGGACCCGTCGGGCCCGAACCGGTGGCGATTCTGTCCCATCCCGCTGGCGTTGAGATCAATCTCATCCTCAACGCGGCGTCCCGCAAAACCGACAACATCCTGATGGATGTGCCGGTAAAACACCCCGGCTACACCCACGTGGCCTTGTCGATCGCCGATATCGAGGGCGCCTTGGCCAGCTTGGCGGCAGCGGGCGTGTCCGTCACCGGGGGACCGATCGATTTTCCCGGCGGCGCCCGTGCGATCTTCGTCCGCGATCCCGACCGCAACGTGATCGAGCTCAACCAACCGGCCGCGAAATAAACTTCTGCCCCGAGCGGGCGCCCCGGATCCGGATCACGGCGCCCGGGAAACGTCCGGCGCCAATTCGGCTGATGTGTTAGCCTCAGGCAGGCAGAACCCCGCAACAGGCCGATGATGGACCCCCTGCGAAACGCGCACGCGCTGCCGGACGACATCCGCGACACGCTCGACCGGCTGGTTGTCGACCGCCGCGGCGACAATCCCGGGTCCCATATGTTCACCGAGGACATCATCGGGCATGTCGCCCCCGGCGCTTGCTACCGCCTCGAGACCGACCGTCTGACCCCCTGGGACGACGCAGTGGCAAGGCCGACCCCATCGCCAAAAAGCTCGGGGCCGCCGCCGCCGCATGTGCGCATCTGCGGCCATTGGAGCCGGACCGAGGAAGTCGCATCGGCCAAGGCCAACATTCTCGGCGGCCTCGGCATCTTGACCTTGCCGGACGCGACGCTGGCCATACCGCAGGCGCCGACGACCGCCGCGGCACTGGCGTTCTACGGCGCCCGCCTGCTGGCCGTGGGCGACGCGGTGGAGTTTGAGGCCGACCAGAACCTGCCGGTCACGGTGATGAACATCGGCCCGGCCTACGTCGCCGACTACCTACAGGTCGCGGGCCGGGGTGGCGGCAGCTTCATCGAGTACCACGACCGGCCGCACCTGCACATGCCGCTGGAGGAGGGCGCAACCGGGCATATCCTGCTCGGCCGGGCCGAGAGTGACGAGTATCTGCTCTCGGCCTTCCGCATCCCCCAAGGGCATGCCATCTATACCGCCCCCTACGCCTTGCACGCGGACCCCTACCTGGTCGGGCGCTACCTAGTCGTCTACTCGGTGACCCGAGTTTACTCGACCGTCGTGTTTCGCACCGACGACGGCGAGATCGTGAACACCCGTATCGTTACACCCTGATTGCCGTACGGGCGCCAGTGCCCCCATCTTGGTAAGGATGATGCCGCACGCCGCCGGCCAGAGAGTAGGAGCGGGCGGCGACCGATGGCCTTGGCTTATCAGTCATCACCGCCCGTAGCTGGATCTGTCGCTCAGAAATCCTTCGGGAAAGCCCGTGAGCAATTTCTGAATAACGTATTGCCCATTGTGACGTCAGGCAGCAGGCTCGCGAACGAAGCCTTCGCGAGATCTGTCCGCTCTGTGCTCGACGTTGGCACCGCTTCAACGCCGGCGTCAACGAGTTTCAGCGCGTTGGCGACACAGTAGCTGATATCCCGATCGGCGACCGCCGTGGACACCAGTTGAGTGGCATTGCCGTTGGTCGTCAGCGGCCCAAACGCAAAGCCGACGATAAGAATCAAGATGGCGCCACCGATGCCGCCTTTTACATATTTGCCCCAATGGGCCTTAAGATCTTCCATGCAACGATCCCCCTCTCATGGAACGATTGTCTGAGTCGAAACATTTTCGCCTCACTGCCGCTCATCATGGGGCATGTGGTATCATTAGTATAGCGCGGCGGAAGACACTCTTCCGTGGGAGGCAAAGATCCGGGACGACGAGCGGGTGCCGCCTAGCCCGGTTTGGAAGCGCAATAGGTCACGAAATTGCAGGCGCCGAAAAACACGTTTTCCGACATTGCGTGATCGATCGCGTTCAACCAGTCCTCGACCTCCGTCGCCTCGACGAAGCCATTGTCGGCGGCGATCGGACAGTAACTTTTCGCGAGACCGGGAAAATACTCGCCGTTGCCGGTTTCGAGAACGACATCGCCAATTGCGTGCGTAATGCTGATATCGGACTGTTGGAAAAGACGCGGCAACTCACGCATGACGAAGCGATTGGCAACCACCGCTTGCAAAATCAGCTCGGGCATTTTCCGGTCGAGTTCCGGCCTGCCGGTGTCAAACGTCAAAGACGCATAATCGCCGTCGTGTATGACGATCCTGCCGCCTGGTTTGGCGAGCCGGATGGCTTCACCAAGGAAGGCGGCGGGGCTGGCGACATGGCTGATCACGGTGTGCGCGATCACCAGATCGTACTGCGCATCGTGCAGATCGCTGCCCTGACCGTCGGCCTGATAGAAGCGGATATTGCGAAGATCGGTTTTCGCCGTGATTTCGTTTGCCGTTTCGATCAGACTCGCCGACAGGTCTGATCCGACCACGGTGCCGGCAAAACCTGGTCGCAATGCGATCGCTCGGCAAACCGCCCCGGTCCCGCAGCCAAGTTCGTGGATGCTCCCCTTGGCCGGCAATCCGATCTTGTCGAAATAACGCTCCCGGATTGCCGCGAACTGCGCCATCTGCGCGCGGCTTTCCAAGCGTTCGGCCACCATGGACTGCTTGTCGCTATTGATGTCGTCGATGAACTGGAAAATATCAGGCATATCGGCACCCTTTAACTGTTCCCAGGGGCGGCATCGGCAACCATAGGGTTATCCATTCTCGGCGCGCTTGCACGACAATTTTCACCCGCCGGCGCCGCCACGCCCGCGTTCCGCCAAAGCTGCGCATGGCGACAGGTAAAGTCTGCTAAAGTCAGCGCCACCGGCAACATACAGCGCTCGCGAGATGGCGGACACGGCCGTACCCGCAAGCACAAGTCCGGCCCAGAGCCGGCGTCATAGGAAGGACGGCGTTTGGAACGACTGTCGAAGCAGCGCATCGGATCGCCTAGCGCCCGCATGACGCCGCCGCTGCTCATGATTGCTGCCACCTTAGGCGCCTCGGCGATGGCCGGGCTCATTCGTGTGCTCACCACCGAACTGCATCCATTCGAGGTCGTGTTTTTCCGCAATCTGTTCGGCTTGATCGCTCTGACACCCTGGCTGTGGTCCATCGGTCTCAGGCCATTTCGCACCCGGAACTACGGGCTGCACGGCTTGCGGCTGATGACGAATATCACCGCCATGTTGCTGTTCTTTTCAGCCGTGACGCTGGCGCCATTGGCGCAAGTCGTGTCACTGGGATTTGCCGCACCTCTGTTCGCGACGTTGTTCGCCATCGTCATCCTGCACGAACGCGTGCGCGGCCGGCGCTGGATGGCATTGGGGTTTGGTTTCGTCGGTACGCTGCTCATCCTGCGCCCGGGGTTTCAGGCACTCGACGCCGGCTCATTGATGGCTTTGGGGTCGGCGGTCGCCTGGGCGCTCAGCATCATTATCATCAAGCTCCTGTCGCGCACTGAGTCGGCGGTGGACATAACCGCCATAGCGATGGTTCTGCTGACGCCTGTGTCCCTGCTGCCGGCGTTGTTCGTCTGGCAGTGGCCGACCCTGGAGCAATGGTTGATATTGCCGTTCCTCGGCATCCTCGGAACCATAGGCCACCTGTGCATGGGGGAAGCTTTCCGCCGGGCCGACACCAGCGCCCTCATGCCCTTGGAGTTCACCAAGCTCATATGGACCGCGGCCATCGGATTTGTTTTCTTCGCCGAGGCCCCGGACGTCTGGGTCTGGATTGGCGCCACCGTGATCTTCACCAGCACGATCTATATCGCCTGGCGCGAAAGGCGGATCCGCGCCACGTCAGCGGCCGCAACCACCGCGATCAAAACGGCGCCGCCGGCGTGATCGGCCGGCGCCAATGGCGGCCGGCAAGGACGGTACGGGATATTTAGCGGTAGACGTCCGACAAGGTTCTCGACCGCAACTCGTCTTTCAACCCCGGATTGGTATCGCCGCTACAGACCCACCGATAAGCCAGTTCCTGGCTGATAATCCGCGACAGCAGGTTCAGCGACCGGCATTGGCCCTCACGCGCGCTGTCGAGGATGTCGTTCAGGGCGACCGGATCATAGAGGTGTCCGGTCTTCATGGCCTCGGCGGACTGCCACATCGCCCGATAGGGCTCGTCATTGAACAGCGTCTGGAAGACGCTCCTATTGTAGTCGAGGCGCAGATGCCGCGCCAGCGAGCGGCCGCTCTGGTTCAATTTCAACACCCGACGGTTAAATCCCCGCACGACGGCGGACAGGCTGGCGAGGTACTCGGGCAGGAACAACGGCGACCGGAGTACGGTCCGTCGCACGGTCGGCACCCCGTTCTGCGTCTTGATCCACGCAACCGCGGGGCAAAGGCGCTCTGTAAGCGCCTTGGTCAGTGCGCCGCGCTTCTTGACGCCCGGCGGCAAGCAGTAGATCGACCGGGTCAGGTCCGCCGTAGCGAGCGGCAGGTAGGCGGGACTGCGGTTGATCATGCCCCAGGAGCACGTCTGGAACATTCGCAGCAAGTGATCGACTTGCGTCCCGTCGGGGCAGGACTTCACCTCCTGCAACGCCGCGTCGATGGCGCCATGGACGCCTGCCAAAAACGCCTCGTCCGGAAATTTGAGCAGTCCGCGGTGGCAGTCCAAGAGGTATTTCAACCGCGTGAAGAACCGCGGTTCGAAATGACCGCTTAGCGACGGGAAGAGCAGCTTCGCCCGATAGTAATAGGACCCCCGGAACGCCTCTCCACCCGGCATGCCGCTCAACTTAATGGCGGCTCGATCATATGTTTCGTCCTTCGACTCTGTGGCGAAGAGAATACACGCCGTAAAGAAATTCGCGTAGCCGTCGGACCCCAGCACAATATCCTCGGCATGCGCCTTGACCTGTGCCGGCTCGATCAGGCTATAGGGGGTTACGTCAAGCGCGAACCCGACCTCTTTTGCGGCATGTTCGGCGACCTTGACGTCCATGTCCCCGGAGAAGCCGCCGACATGGGCACGGTAATCGTCGCCCAGTGCATGGCACTGTGCCAGGACCAGGCGGGAATCCTCGCCGGCCGTGAAATCTGTCAGGAAATCTCGGGCGCCCCTATATTGTTGAAAACGCTCGACTGCGCGCGCCACCAACGGCGACCATTGGTCCATGATCCGGTCAAGCCCACCCTGCCACACGGTTTCTTCCTGCGGCCGCCAATACGGCACCTCGTTCGCGGCGAGGTTTGCATCGATGGTCAGGATTGATGCCGGCGAAAGCACCGAGATGCCGGCAAATCGCGTGCGGGTGCCCCACGGCGTCGCGAGATGGATCGTTTGCGCAAACCCCTCGGGATCAATCTCGGCCTGCAGCATCTTCGCCAGCGCGAGTTCCGACCCGCAGAAATAGGCGCCGGTCGGTCTCACGGCATAGAATACCGGAACCGTCCGATTGTAATCCGAGGCTGCGATGACCCGCTGATTGGCGCCGTCATAGGCGATGAGCGCGAAGCTGCCATCGAGATGGGTCCGAATGGAGCGGGCCGGATCACTGAGGAAACCACGCAGGAAGCCCGGTCGGTCGCAATCTGCCCGCATTTGCGCGGATAGCAGCGGCGTCCCAACGATCAACAGCCAGGAACCGTCGGCCTCGATCAGAACATCTGGTATTGCCTTGTCCGCTTCCCAGACTGTCGCCGTAGCGATGGTTCCGGCCGCACTCTTCAGCCTTGCGATGCGACCTCTGCGAGCCAAGCCGTCGACAATATCCCGAAAGCGAGCGACCGTTCCGCGGTCGCTTCGGAAGCACGCATTAAAGTGGGCCATCGCTGTCTTCCGTGTCCTGTCGGCGACCCCGGCCATCGCTAGGAGTAACCTTACTTAAGCAGGCCGCTCGCGTTACCATGATCTGATTAATCATTAGTTATGGCGCTTGACCATTAGCGACAGTGATCGAGCCAATCGCGTGCCCATCTGGCCGCCGATAAGGCGGAGCCACCCTTTGATCTGACTGGTGCGGGTGGGGAGACTCGAACTCCCACTTCCTTGCGGAAACCAGATTTTGAGTCTGGCGCGTCTACCAATTCCGCCACACCCGCTTGACCGCCGCGACCCGTTTTTCCGCTGGCCGGCCGCCGGTAAAAGAGCGTCTTTCGGGACGCCGGTCAACCTCCTAGCAACGCGGCGCGGCGGCCGCTATCCCATCCGGCCGATTGCCAGCATCCGCAACACCTGTTATTGCCCGGATTTCCACGATCCCCGCTGACCAAGGCTCCCGGCACATTGGCCATCCTGCGCTCGCTTTACGACTGGACCATGGGCCTCGCCGGCCGCCCCTGGGCGTTGTGGGCCTTGGCGGCCGTTGCCTTCGCCGAAAGCTCGGTCTTCGCGGTGCCTCCGGATGTCATGCTGATCCCCATGGTGCTCGCCGCCCGCCACAAGGCATGGCTGTTTGCCGGCGTCTGCACCGTGGCTTCTGTCCTCGGCGGTTTCGCCGGTTATGGCATCGGCTTCGCCCTGTTCGACACCGTCGGCCAGCCGATCCTCGACTTCTATCACTACACCGACAAATTCCTCGAATTCGCCGAGGCCTATAACCGCTGGGGCGCTTGGATCGTCGCTTTCTTCGGCGTCACCCCCTTCCCCTATAAGGTCATCACCATCGCCAGCGGCGTCACCCAGCTTGATATCTTCCAGTTCGGCATCGCGTCGTTGCTGTCCCGCGGCGTCCGATTTTTCCTCGTCGCCGGCTTGCTGTGGTATTTCGGCGAGCCCATCCGGCGCTTCATCGAGCGCCACCTGGGCAAGCTGACGATTGTCTTCTTCATCATGCTATTCGGCGGTTTCATTGCCTTGCGCTACGTCTTCTAGACCGGCCGCGCCCGCGACCGGCGCACAATGCCGCAGGCCCTTGTCAAGCCCACGGTCCGGCACCTAAATGACCACCATGCAAGCGCGACTCGTTGAGCGCCCGCGGCTCGCCCCGGCCCTGATACTGTTGGCCAGTGTCGCCATGCTGGGAGGCGCCTTGGCCTTCCAATATCTCGGCGGTCTGGCGCCTTGCGCCCTGTGTATCTATCAGCGCATCCCCTATGCCGTGACCATCGCCCTGTCGGTCATTGCCCTGCCCCTTGCCGGCACCCTGGGCCGGCGCGGCTTGGCCATCGCCGTCGGCCTTTGCAGCCTGGCCTTTGCCGGCGGCGCCGCGGTCGCTCTGTTTCACGTCGGCGTCGAACAGCATTGGTGGCAGGGCCTGTCCGGTTGTGGCGGCAACATCGACCCCAGCCTCAGCTTCGAGGAATTCAAGGCCCAGCTCCTGGCCACCCCGGTCGTGCGCTGCGACGAGGTACCCTGGTCCTTGTTCGGTATCTCCATGGCCGGCTACAATTTTCTGGCCTCGGTGACCTTCGCCGTCGCCGCGCTTGTCGCCGCGCGCCGCTTTCTCGGAGTCCGCCATGTCGCAACCGCCTGACGATCAACCTCGGGACCGATCCGGCCCGACCCTGACGGCGCAGGATCGCCTGCCCGGCGACCCCGATCGCGAAACTCTGATCGGCCAGATGATCCGCGTCGACCAGGCCGGCGAATATGGCGCCAAGCGGATTTACGAAGGCCAGCTTGCCGTGCTTGGCGACCGCCCCGTCGGCACCGCCATCCGCGAGATGGCCGAACAGGAGCAGCACCATCTCGAGACCTTCAACAAGCTGATCGTCGAGCGCCGCGTCCGCCCCACCGTCTTGACCCCGCTCTGGCATCTGGCCGGCTTCGCCCTCGGCGCCGGCACCGCCTTGCTCGGCGAGAAAGCCGCCATGGCCTGCACCGTCGCGGTCGAGGAGGTCATCAGCGATCACTATGCCGGACAGGAAGCCAAGCTCGGCCGGGATGAGGACGATCTCAAGGACACCATCCGCCGCTTTCGCCGTGACGAATTGGCGCACCGCGACACCGGCCTCGCCCATGATGCGGAGGCAGCACCGGGCTACCCGCTGCTCAGCCGCGCCATCAAGGACGGCACCCGCCTGGCTATTTGGCTCTCGACCAGAGTTTGAGAACCACCGGTCGAAATGCCGGTGGTATCCGCCGCAAGCCTGGCCGCCGTCGAACGAGATCGGCCTTAGGTCGGCTCCAACTCCGAATCCCAGTAGAGAAAGTCGCGCCAGCTTTCATGCAGAAAGTTCGGCGGAAAGCCGCGGCCGTTCTCCTGCAGCTCCCAATTGCCCGGCTCACGGGGCTCGCGCATCAGGCGCATCCCGGCCTCTCTGGGCGTTCGATTCGCCTTGCGCAGATTGCAGTCGCCGCACGCCGTGACCACGTTGAGCCAAGTTGTCCGCCCGCCGCGGCTGCGCGGGAAAACATGCTCGAAGGTCAGGTCGTTCGCCACGAAACGTCCGCCGCAATACAGACACGAGAATTTATCGCGCAGGAACACGTTGAAGCGGGTGAAGGCCGGCCGCACTGTCGGCGCGACATACTCTTTTAGCGAGATTACGCTGGGCAGCGGGTACTCCACCGAGGGCGACCGCACCACCCGGTCGTAGACAGCTACGATATTGACCCGTTCGAGCACAGCCGCCTTTATCGCTTCCTGCCAGGGCCAGACAGAAAGCGGAAAGTAGCTTAGCGGCCGAAAATCCGCATTCAGGACCAGGGCCGGACTGTCCCGGAGCGCAACCGCCACGGTATCTCTCCTTTCCACTGCAGGGGAGTGTAGAAGAAATGTCTCTCCAAAACAAAAAGTTTGGGATTCACAATGTGTTGCGGGAATATTACAGCGAATTTGCCGCCCTTTATCGCCCCGAACCGCCAAAACCAAGCCTCAACAGGCAAGAACCTGTCGCAGAAAATCGCCCCCCAACGCCATGCCCTGCGGGTCGATGCCATGCGCCAATCCCGGCCGCAAATGCGCTGAAACCGGCACGTCCAGCGCCTTCAGCGCCGCTTCCGCCGCCGGCAGACAAGCCGGCGGCACCACCGGATCGGCGTCGCCATGGACCAGCAGCACCGGTGGCCGCGCCGTTAATTCCGTCGCCAGGCTGCCGCCATCCACCAACATCCCCGAATAGCCAACCACCCCCGCACAGGCATTCGGGCGGCGCAGCGCCACATGCAGCGCCATCATGCAGCCCTGGGAGAAGCCCACCAGGACGAGCCGGTCGTCATGCAAACCGAGCCGCTGCAATTCCCCGTCGATAAAGGCGTTGAGCGGCACCGCCGCGGCCCGCGCGCCGGCAGCGATCCGGGCCTCCGAGAAATCCTGCAGACTGAACCATTGCCGCCCGAAGGGTCCCATGTCGCAGGGGAAAGGGGCATCCGGCGCCACGAACACCGCCTCCGGCAAAACCCCCGCCCAACCCGGCGCCAGGCCGATCAGGTCGTTTCCGTCCGCGCCCAAACCGTGCAGCAGAATAACTAATTGTTTCGCCGGCTGCCCACTTTGTGGGGCACGACTCGGCCCGCTTAGGGGAGCCGCGGCGTTTGCCGATCGTCCAGCGTCTTTTGATCGTAACGAATCATTCACCACGCCGCTCCATTCTCATCCTGCCGGGCCGCGAGAGTTTGGCCTCTCATCCCTTGGCCCTATATTCATAACGATCACCGGCCCCAAGTCACTTAATTCCGTTATGCCTCCTGAACCCAGCATCGTTACGCGATTCGCCCCCAGCCCCACCGGCCACCTCCACCTCGGCCACGCCTATTCGGCATTGTTTGCCTGGCGTCTCGCGCAGGCCGAAGGCGGGCGCTTTCTGCTCCGCATCGAAGACATCGACGGCACCCGCTGCCGGCCCGAATTCGAAACCGCCATCCTCGACGACCTCGGCTGGCTCGGCATCACTTGGCAGCAGCCCGTTCTGCGCCAATCCGACCGCCTCGCCCACTACCGCGCGGCCCTCGACCGTCTCGACGCCGCCGGTGTGCTGTATCCCTGTTTCTGCACCCGCAAGGAGATCCAGGCTGAGATCCGGGCCGCCAGTCAGGCGCCCCACCTCACCCAACACGGCCCCGATGGCCCGGTCTATCCCGGCACCTGCCGCAACCTCGACGGCGAGCAGCGCCGGCGCCGCCTCGCTGCCAACCACCCCCACGCCATCCGCTTAGACCTCGAACGGGCCTTGGCGCCGATAGCGGCGCCGCTGATCTGGCATGACACGATCAGGGGCGATTATGTCGCCAGCCCAGAGATCTTTGGCGACCCCATCCTCGCCCGCAAGGATATCGGCACCAGCTACCATCTCGCCGTCACCATCGATGATGCCGAGCAAGGTGTCACCTTGGTGACCCGGGCCGAGGATCTGCTCCCGGCCACCCATATCCACCGCTTGCTGCAAGCGCTGCTGGATCTGCCGACCCCGATTTGGACGCATCACCCACTCCTCACCGACGCCGGCGGCGCCCGTCTGGCCAAGCGCACGAACGCGCCGACCCTGCGCGCCCTGCGCGAACAGGGTCTGTCTTCGGCAGAAGTTGTCGCCATGGCCGATCAACTGGCCGCCCACGCCGAACCGATCCGCATGTAGCCTCTGCTGCGGTACCCCGCCGTTGCTGCCTAGTCTACATTCGGGCAATATCCGCCTCGCTGGACACTGTGAGGAATGTCGGTTTTGTCCATCGTCGAACTAAGCGCCGCATCATCTCCTAACCCGGCGACCGAGTTGGATGAGCTGTGCTGCCCCGGCACCCTCGCCAGCACCGGCGAAATCGTCCCACTGACTCGTGCCGGAGACATGTTGCTTTCACCGTCGCACAGCTATCCGTTGATTGGCGGCATTCCGGACTTTCGTCTGACGACCGATCGCGACGGCACCTCCTACGACGCCATATTGCCCGAATGGACGCCGGCGACGATGGACCCCGCAACGCTGCATTCGATTTCGCGGGCCATGGAACTCGACGCCTCGGCAATCGAGGGCAAAACGGTCTTGGTCGCGGGCGTCGGCGCGGGCACCGAACTCAACATCTTACTCGGCATGTCTCCGAAACGGATCTACGCGATTGATTTTTCCAGCTTCGTTTTGCAACTGGCAAAGCAAGACGAATACCGCGGCATAAAGTTCTTCATCGGCGATCTCTGCAATCTTCCCTTCAGATCGAACATGTTCGACTACGTGGTTTCCGGCGGGATCATTCATCACACGCGATCGCCCGAGTTGGCCCATCGCAATATCTGGCGTGTAACCAAATCCGGCGGAAGCATTAACTACAGCCATATTTATTTGGCGAGCCTCCACAACCGCAGAGTCTTGATTGATCGGGAAAGATTCGAATTTCACCGCATGGCGGCGGGCCGAGCGAAACGGTTACTCTCGATCTATGCGTATCTCTACAAATTCTTGCTCGATTCAAGAATTCTCAAACTCCTAAACCGCAAGCGATGGCGCGCGCGTTTCCTTCTGGAAGGCAACCAGGCGGTCGGCGAGAGCGTGGCGTATCACCGGGAAGGATTCTTCGATTATTATCTGTGCCGGTACCGGCATGTCCTGAATGAGGACGACATCTTCGACTGGTTCGAGAAATTGGGCGGCACGGTGAAGCGGGTCCCAAAAGGTTTCCTCGGCCAAAAACCGGAGCCAGCGCTTGCCCCAGCGCCGACGCAGACGGTATAACGACCTCCGTTTCGCACTGATTGCATAAGGAGTTCGTGATGATTGTGATGCGCACAACTCGCCGGACGGGCGCCATTACGCACGCCATCGGTTGAGGCGACAGCCTTAGCCTTGGATTGGCTCGACAGCCGATCCCGGAAAACCGATCCCGATGTGCGCCAGCCGTTTTTGGCTGGCTGAAACGCCCTGTCCGCACCCGTTCTATTCCAATGACCGCCCCGCGCCATGCTGCCGGCGTGCGGCAAGGCCGCTTTGCCGGCCCGACGAGAAGAACGACAATGACAGGACGAAACAACACCTTGGCCGATCTCGGCTGGACACCCTTTTACCAACAACAGCTTTCTATTGCCGAGATCGCCGACAGCATCCCGGTCCGCGTCGCCACGGTGCATCGCGGCGGCCTCGGGATCCTCGCCCCGGATGCCACTATTCCTACCGCCATAACGCTGCCGGCCGCCTTCCTCGACCATGCCGATGAAGAGCGGCCAACCGTCGGCGATTGGCTGCTTCTCGACCCCCGAACCCATGTCCCGCTGCGCCGCCTGCGCCGCGCCAGCCTGCTCAAGCGCCGGGCCGCCGGCAACAGCGGTCGGGTCCAGCCCATCGCCGCCAACGTCGACACCTTGTTCATCACCTCCTCCTGCAACGAGGATTTCAACCTGTCGCGGCTCGAGCGCTATCTCGCTCTCGCCTCTGACGCCGGCTGTTATCCAATCGTCGTCCTCACCAAGGCCGACCTCGTCGATGACCCCGGGCCGTTTCGCCAACAGGCGGGGTCGTTGATGCCCGCCTTGCTCGTCGAATGTGTCAATGCCACCGATCACGCCAGTGTCGCCCCTCTACTAGACTGGTGCGGCCAGGGTCAGACGGTCGCTCTGGTCGGTTCTTCCGGCACCGGCAAATCCACCTTGGTAAACACCCTCCGCGGCGACGATGGGCAGCGTACGCGGTCTATCCGGGAGGATGACGCCAAGGGCCGACACACCACCACCGGCCGTTCGCTCCATCGCCTACCCAGTGGCGGCTGGGTCATCGACACCCCCGGCATGCGTGAACTCGGTTTGGCCGATATGCAGGCCGGCCTGGCCGACGTCTTCGCGGAGATCGACGATCTCGCCACCGCGTGCCGATTCGCCGATTGCGGCCACCAAGACGAGCCCGGCTGCGCGGTCGCGGCGGCCTTGGCCAATGGCCAGCTGGACCAAAGGCGCCTCGACAGCTATCGCAAGCTTCAGGCCGAACAGAGCCGCAACAGCGGCACCACCGCCGAGCGTCGCAAGCGCGCCCGCGACATTGGCAAATACCACAAATCCGTCCAGGCGCAAAAACGGCGGCGGCGATAGGGTTTCGGTCGAAAACCGGCGGCGGTTTAACGCTTAATCAAGGTCGCAGTCGGAAACTGGTGGGGTCAAAAAGGCAGGTAGCCGTCCACCATGACCATCACCGACGCCGATCTCCAGGCCAGGCCGGATCAGCCCGGCCAACCCGCACAATGGTTAAGCTGGTCGCGCAGCAGCGCCACCGGCCTCGACCCCAACGCCGCCCGCGGTGTCAGTGGGGTCTATCTCATCTGGCAGGACAATGGCGGCGGCCGCCGCTGGCTTTATGTCGGCGCCGGCGCCGATATCGCCGCACGACTGACCGAACATGTCAGCGATCCCCGGATCCGCATGCATTGCGGTACCGGATGCGACATTCACTACGCCTGGGCCGCCGTCGCCACACTCTATCGCCATGGCGTGCTCTGTCACCTCGCCCGGACCCTCTCGCCATTGGTATCCGAGCCCCTTCCGGCGGCCCGCGCCCTCCCGGTGAATCTGCCCGACTGACCGCGCGGCATGCCGCACTCGCCACCGCCGCCACGGCGGTTTATACCTTCCCCATGGACACTCTGCTGCCCATCCTCGTGGCCGTGGCCTTGGCCGCCGTACTCCTGACCCTGTTGGCGGGGGTCGTCGTGATGGCCAAGGGCGGCGAGGTCAATCAGCGTTTCGGCAACAAGTTGATGCGGGTCCGTGTCGCTCTGCAATTGATCGCCGTTATATTGTTCGTCCTGCTCATTCTCAGCAGCCGGGGTTAACTCCCAAACGAGGCGTCATGGTTCAACTCACCCGCATCTACACCCGCGGCGGCGACCGCGGCGAGACCTCTTTGGGCAGTGGTCGCCGGGTACCCAAGCATGACCTGCGCGTTGCCGCCTTCGGCACCGTCGATGAAGCGAACAGCGCCATCGGCATCGTCCGGCTCCACACCGCCGAAACGGCCGCAGAAGATGCCATGCTGGCGCGTATTCAAAACGACTTGTTCGATCTCGGCGCCGATCTCTGCACCCCCCACGACCAGGAGCGCAAATCTGGCGCCCTACGGATCACCGCCGCCCAGATCGGCCGCCTCGAGCAAGAAATCGATGCCCTCAACGAGCCCTTGGCGCCGCTACAATCCTTCGTCTTGCCCGGCGGCAGCGCCGCTGCCGCCTATCTCCACCTCGCCCGCACGGTGACCCGCCGGGCCGAACGGCTGATTTCTCACCTCGCAACGGTTGCCGAAATCAATCCATTTGCGCTGCAATACGCCAACCGCCTTTCCGACCACTTGTTCGTCTTGGCGCGTCACCTCAACGACGGCGGCAAGGCCGATGTTCTATGGCAACCCGGCGCAAATATTGACTAAATCTTACCGAACAGAGACCGATGTTTGACAGCACTCTAAGGATAAGCGATATGGTGCGGTGCAAAATACGCTCGCGATTGGCTGACGGGGAGTACAGATGAAGGTTCTGGTCCCGGTAAAACGGGTTGTCGATTACAACGTTAAGATCCGCGTCAAGACCGACGGCAGCGGCGTCGACACCGCCAACGTCAAAATGTCCATGAATCCGTTCGACGAAATCGCCGTCGAAGAAGCCCTGCGCCTGAAAGAGGCCGGCACGGTCACTGAAATCGTCGCCGTCTCCCTCGGCGTCCAGCAGTGTCAGGAAACCATCCGCACCGCTCTCGCCATGGGCGCCGACCGTGGCATCCATGTCGCCACCGATGTCGCGCTGGAACCTCTGGCCGTCGCCAAGCTGCTGGCCGCTCTGGTCAAACGCGAGGATCCTCAACTGGTGATCCTCGGCAAACAGGCCATCGACGATGACAGCAATCAGACCGGCCAGATGCTGGCGGCCTTACTGGGCTGGGCTCAGGGCACTTTCACCTCCAAACTGGCGCTGGCCGATGGCTCTGCCACCGTGACCCGCGAAGTCGACGGCGGGCTGGAGACTCTAACCCTGAAAATGCCCGCGGTCGTGACCACCGACCTGCGTCTCAACGAACCGCGCTACGCCTCTTTGCCGAACATCATGAAAGCCAAACGCAAGCCGATCGACCAGGTCACGCCCGACGATCTCGGCATCGATCCGGCTCCGCGCCTGACCACGCTCAAGGTCGAGGAGCCAGCGAGCCGCCAAGCCGGCGTCATCGTCGCCGACGTTGCCGAATTGGTAGACAAGCTTAGAAATGAGGCGAAGGTGATTTCATGAGCATTCTCGTCATTGCCGAACATGACAACGCCAGCCTCAAGCCGGCCACTCTGAACACCATCGCCGCCGCGGCGCAGCTGTCCCAGCATGGCGCCGGCGATATCGTCGTGCTCGTCGCCGGCCATAATTGCGCCGCCGCCGCCAAGGCCGCCGCGGCAGCGGCTGGAGTCGCCGCGGTCCGCTGTGCCGACGATGCCGCGCTCAGCCCTGCCGTGGCCGAGGATTTGGCGCCGATCGTGGTGTCTCAGGCCGCGGGCTTCAGCCATGTCCTCGCCCCTGCGACCACCTTCGGCAAGAACTTGTTGCCCCGCACCGCGGCGTTGCTCGACGTCCAGCAGATTTCGGAGATATCCGGCATCGTCGACGCCGACACTTTCATCCGGCCGATTTACGCCGGCAACGCCATGGCAACGGTCAAGTCTGCCGATGCCACCAAACTCATCACCGTGCGCGCCACGGCTTTCGATCCGGTGGCCGCGGAGGGCGGCGCTGCTGCCGTGGAAAGCATCGCCGCGCCGGCGGCGTCGGGCTTGGCCCAGTTCGTATCTCTCGACGCAACCGAGAGCGAACGCCCCGAGTTGACCGCCGCTCGTGTCATCATCTCCGGCGGCCGCGGCATGGGTTCGGGTGAGAATTTCGCCCTGCTCGAGCCGATCGCCGACAAGCTGGCCGCCGCCATCGGTGCCTCACGCGCCGCTGTCGATGCAGGCTTCGTGCCCAATGATTACCAGGTCGGCCAGACCGGCAAAGTCGTCGCGCCGGAGCTTTACATCGCCGTCGGCATTTCGGGTGCCATCCAGCACCTTGCCGGCATGAAAGACAGCAAAGTCATCGTCGCCATCAACAAAGACGAAGAAGCGCCGATTTTTCAGGTCGCCGACTATGGCTTGGTCGCCGACCTCTTTACCGTTCTCCCGGAACTCGCGGACGCCCTCGGCTGAGCACTTGGCTCTTGCAGCGAGGGTTTCCTAGTAAGCAGGAAGATCAGCAATGATTCAAAGTATCGGTGTGATTGGTGCCGGCCAAATGGGCAGCGGAATCGCCCATGTCTGTGCCGCGGCCGGTCTCGACGTGACCTTGGTCGACAACAATCCGCAACAACTCGAGAAGTCTCTCGAAATCATCCGCGCCAACATGGCGCGTCAGGTCAAGCGCGGGCACCAGGACGCCGACAGCATGACCGCGGCCGCGGCACGTATTGCCACCGCTGGCGAACTCAGTGCCCTGTCCGCCGTCGATATGGTCATCGAGGCCGCGACCGAGAACGAGCCGGTCAAAGTTGAGATCCTGCAGGCGCTGTGCCCGAACCTCAAGCCCGAGGCATTCGTCGCCACCAACACCTCCTCGATCTCGATTACCCGCCTCGCCGCGTCGACCGATCGTCCGGAAAAGTTCATGGGCATGCATTTCATGAACCCGGTGCCGCTGATGAAATTGGTCGAGCTGATCCGTGGCTTGGCGACCACCGACGAGACCTTCGAGGCGGTGCGAGAACTTACTGAGCGCCTCGACAAGAGCTGGGCGACCTCGGAGGACTTTCCCGCCTTCATCGTCAACCGCATTCTGCTGCCGATGATCAATGAGGCTGTGTACACCCTCTATGAGGGTGTCGGCACCGTCGAGGCCATCGATACGTCCATGCGGCTCGGCGCCAACCATCCCATGGGGCCGCTCGAGCTCGCCGACTTCATCGGCCTCGACACCTGCTTGTCGGTCATGCAGGTCCTGTTCGACGGCCTCTCCGACTCGAAGTACCGGCCCTGCCCGCTATTGGTCAAATATGTCGACGCCGGCTGGACCGGCCGCAAGGTCGGCCGCGGTTTCTACGACTACTCCGGCGACACCCCGGTCCCGACGCGCTGAGGCGCGTCGCCGAACGACTAGTTTTTGTCGATATAGTGCTGGATTAGCGCCAGGGCTTCTGGCGTATCCCACTCCGCGGCCCCGGTCACCCGGCCGACTTCGTTACCCTCGGTATCGAGTAGCAGCGAAACCGGCAGGCTGCGCACGCTCAGCGCCCGCGACAATTTCAGCTTCTCATCGAGAAAGCTGCCCGGAATGTCGATCTTGAGCCGCTTCAGAAACGGCACGATCCGCTTATAGCCGTCACGATCCTGGCTCACCAAGGCCACCTGAAAGTCGTCACCGGCCATCTCCGCCTGCAGGCGCTGGATCGATGGCAACTCGCGCACGCAAGGCCCGCACCAAGTGGCCCAGAAATTAACCAAGGTCACCTTGCCCTGCATATCTTGCAGCGTCTTCTCGCCATCGTTCTGCGAGGCAAACGGTGTATCCGGGGCCGGAAACGGGCTGTCATGCACGATGAAATTCTGCACCGAGCCCGAGATCGGCGGCGTATCGGCGATCGCGCCAAGTGGAGAAAGCAGGGCGAAAGCGGCAACGAGGCTGACAAAGAGGTTCTTCACCATCATATTCCCATCATGACCGATCGAAACACCAAGCAGCCCCCGCAAGGCCAAGCTGCCAACGCACTCTGGGGCGGCCGGTTCGCGGCTGGCCCGGCCGAAGTCATGGAACGTATTAACGCGTCGATCGACTTCGACCGCCGGCTCTATGCCCAGGATATCACCGCCAGCCAGGCACATGCACGCATGCTTGCCGCCCAGGGTATCATCACTACAGAAGATGGCGCCGCCATTACTCACGGTCTAGACACGATTCTGCGAGAGATCGAGTCCGGCGATTTCGCCTATTCCCGGGCCCTCGAGGACATTCACATGAATGTCGAGGCCCGGCTGCGCGAGCTCATTGGCGAGCCCGCCGGCCGGCTCCATACCGGCCGCTCACGCAACGATCAGGTCGCCACCGACCTGCGTCTGTGGGTCCGCGATGCCATCGATTCCCTGAATGCCGGCCTGCGCGAGCTTCAGGCGACGTTGATCGACCGCGCCGAACAATACGCTGCGGTGATCATGCCCGGCTTCACCCATCTCCAGACCGCGCAGCCGGTGACCTTGGGTCATCACTTACTCGCCTATGTCGAGATGTTCGGCCGCGACCGTGGCCGCTTCGCCGATTGCCGCAAGCGCCTCAACGAATGCCCACTCGGCGCCGCCGCCCTGGCGGGCACGTCATTTCCCATCGACCGCGAACGGACGGCCCGCGATCTCGGCTTCGACCGGCCGACGGCCAACTCGCTGGATTCCGTCTCCGACCGGGATTTCGCCATTGAGTTCTTGGCCGCCGCCTCCCTGACCGCGGTTCATATTTCCCGCTTCGCCGAAGAGCTGGTGATCTGGTGCAGTCAAAATTTCGCCTTTGTCGAACTGTCCGATGCCTACACCACCGGCAGCTCGATCATGCCCCAGAAACGCAACCCCGACGCGGCCGAGCTTGCCCGCGCCAAGGCCGGCCGTATTATCGGCGCCATGACCACCTTGCTGGTCGTCATGAAGGGCCTGCCCATGGCCTACGGCAAGGATATGCAAGAGGACAAGGAGCCGGTCTTCGACGCCGCCGACAACCTGGCGTTGGCGATCGCCGCGACCGCCGGCATGGTGGCCGATTTGCAGGCCAATGAGCCCGCCTTGCTCGCCGCCGCCTCGGCCGGATTTCCCACGGCCACCGACCTCGCCGACTGGCTCGTCCGCCAGTTGAACATGCCGTTTCGCGATGCCCATCATGTCACCGGTGCCCTGGTCCGCCTCGCCGAGCACGAGGGCGTCGGCCTCGCGCAATTGTCATTGGCGCAAATGCAGTCGGTCGAGCCGAATATCAATGTGGGCGTGTATGATGTACTGTCGGTGGAGGCCTCGGTGCGCAGCCGGTCGAGCTACGGTGGCACGGCGATGGATCGTGTTGCCACCGCTGCGGAAGCGGCTCGTCAGCGCTTCTTGGCCGGCGCCGGAGAAACGCCATGAGCCGCCCGCTGACCGTCTTATTGTTGGCCGTGATCCTTGCCTTCTCGGTCGGCGCCTGTGGCAAAAAGGGCCCGCCCAAGCCACCCTCCGAGGACAGCGCATTCCCCAGGAGCTACCCGACGCGATGAACCAGGGTCGAGACCAGGCACCGTTTCACTACCAAGCCGGCGAGCTGCACGCCGAGCGGCGGCCCCTGGCCGATCTCGCCGCCTTGGTCGGCACGCCTTTTTATTGTTATAGCTCCACCGCGATCGAGGGCGCCTACCGCGAGTTCGAGGCCGCCCTCGCCGGCCTTGACGCGACGATATGCTTTGCCATGAAGGCCAATTCCAACCTCGCGGTGGTCAAGACCCTGGCGCGCCTCGGTGCCGGGGCCGACGTTGTCTCTGGCGGCGAGCTGCAGCGAGCCTTGGCCGCTGGCGTCCCCCCCGCCAAGATTGTCTTCTCCGGTGTCGGCAAGAGTTCTGAGGAATTGGCCGCGGCTCTCGACCACCGGATCCATCAGATCAATGTCGAGTCGGAACCCGAACTGACACTGTTGTCCCAATTGGCGGCGGCGCGTCGGGTCACCGCCAAGGTTGCCCTCCGCGTCAACCCGGATGTCGACGCGCGCACCCACGCCAAGATTACCACCGGCACCAAGGGCAACAAATTCGGCATCGATATCGACGAAGCGCCACGCGTCTACGCAATGGCCCGCGAACTGCCCGGCATTCAAGCCGTCGGCGCCGCCGTCCATATCGGCAGTCAGCTCACCCAGCTACCACCGTTCCGTGCCGCTTTCGGTCGTGTCGCCGAGCTTGTAACGAGCCTGCGCGAGCAAGGCCACGATATCAACCGGCTCGACCTTGGCGGCGGGCTTGGCATCGCCTACCGCGACGAACGGCCGCCGGCGATCGCCGATTATGCCGCGATCGTCCGCGAAACCGTCGGCCGCTCGGGCTGTTCGCTCACCTTCGAACCCGGCCGCCGCCTGGTTGGCGATGCCGGTGTTCTGGTCAGCCGCGTCTTGTTTGTGAAGGAGCATGCCGGCCGCCGCTTCATTATCCTCGACGCCGCCATGAACGACCTGATCCGGCCGGCCATGTATGAAGCCTGGCACGACATTATGCCGATCGTCGAACCCGATTCCGGCGCGCGGCGCAGCGCCGCCGACATCGTCGGTCCGGTTTGTGAGAGCAGCGACACCTTCGCCACCGGGCGCAGCCTGCCACCCTTGGCCGCCGGCGATCTTGTGGCGTTCAGCGGCGCCGGCGCCTATGGCGCCGTCATGGCCTCGACCTACAACAGCCGGCCGCTTATTCCCGAGGTGATGGTTCGCGGCGAGGCCCACGCGGTCATCCGGGCCCGCCAAAGCGTCGCGGCGCTACTCGCCCAGGAGAGCATGCCCAATTGGCTCGACGAGCCGGCCACGGCGCGGCATGCCGAGGTAGCGACACCATGATCGAGCATCAAGATCACCGCCCCGCGCCCCGAGGGACAGCGATCGCCCGCCTTCACCGCCGCATCAAGCTGGCCCGGCTGGTGCTCCTGTGGGAACGGCTGTGGCCCGCCCTTTGGCCGCTCCTGGCCGTCACCGGTCTTTTCCTCGCGCTTTCTCTCGTCGGTTTGCTGCCGATTTTGCCCGGGTGGCTGCACCTGCTCGCGCTCATCGCCTTTGCCAGCGCCGTCGTCGCCGCGGCGATCCGCGGCTTCTCCCACTTCCATGTTCCCACCACTCACGCCGCCCAGCGCCGCTTGGAGACTGATGCCGGCCTTAGCCATCGCCCGCTGACGGCGATTCAGGATCAGCCGGCTGCGGCCCTGGCCGGCGCGGCGGAGAATGCCTTATGGCGCGCCCATATTGCCCGTGCCGCCCGGGCGATTGCCGCCGCCCGGGTGCCCTGGCCCCGCCCGGGCTTGGCACAGCATGACCCCAGGGCTCTGCGGATTGCCTTAATTCTTGCCGTCGCGATCGGCTTCATCGCCGCTGGTGGCGACGCCGGTAACCGGTTGGCGCGTGCCGTAAGCCCCGATTTGAGCGGCCTCGGCGGAGTCACCGCGGCCACCGTCGAAATGTGGATCACGCCGCCCGAATACACCGGCCTCGCCCCCATTTTCTTCGATCCCGAGGCCCTCCCAACCGAGCCCGTCCCGGTCCCCACCGGCAGCGTCATTCTCGCCCAACTCCACGACGGCCGCGGCCAGCCAAGCCTATCCCTCGGCGCTGCCGAGCATTTGTTGCAAGCGACCAGCGATCGTAGTTGGCGTGTCGAGACCCCGGTCGAGACCGTGCAGCCGACCCAGCTCCCCCTGGTGTTGCGCCAGGGCGCAAATGAGCTTGTTCTGCTCGATTTGGCACTCATTCCGGACCAGCCACCGACCATCAGTTTCGCCGCGCCGCCGACCGCATCCAATCGCGCCGCCCTGCGCATCGAGCACAGCAGCGACGACGACTACGGCATCGAGCAGGTGCGGGCCAGCATCATCCGGCCGGCCGCCGAGGCCACCGCGGCGGACGCGGACCTGGCGATCGAGCTGCCGCTGCCGCAAGCGCTGCCCGGCGACCCGGCGATCGCGTCCTTCCACGACCTGACCGCCCACCCTTGGGCCGGATTGCCGGTTGTGGTCCAGCTCACCGCCACTGACGCGCTCGGCCAGGCCGGCAACTCCGACGCCTTGACCATCACCTTGCCCGAGCGCGAGTTCAGCCATCCCATCGCCCGCCAGCTGATCGCCCTGCGCAAACAGCTGGTTCGCGACCCCGATGACGTCACCACCGTGGTCAGCGCGCTGTCGTCCATTGCCCGCCAACCGGAGCGCTATGCCGAGGATTTTGCCGTCCATCTCGCCCTCAGAGTGGCCGCGGCGCGGCTGCTGAATGGCGAGGCCGACGCCACCGCCAGCGTCCAACAGCTGTTGTGGGATACCGCGTTGCATCTCGAGGATGGCGGCCTTTCCCTGGCCGAACGCGAGTTACGGGAATTGCAGCGCCGCCTCCAGGAGGCCCTCGCGAACAATGCCGAGGACGCTGAGATCGAGCGCTTGCTCGACGAACTGCGCGAAGCCCTGGATCGTTTTTTCCAGGCCGCCCGCGAGAACCTCCAGCGCCAGCTCGAACGCGGTGAGATCCCGCAAATCCAGCCGGACGCCAACGCCCTCGCCTTAAGCCAGCAGGACCTCGAGCAATTGATTGACCGGGCCCAGGATCTGACCCGCATGGGCGCCCGCGATGCCGCCCGCGAGATGCTGAGCCAACTGCAGCAGATGCTGGAGAACCTGAATAACCAGCCCATGTTCGCCCGCCAGCCGCCCGGCCAGCAGCAAGCTGAGCAACTCCTTGATCAGCTGCAGGATATTACCCGTGGTCAGCAACAGCTGCTCGACCGCACCTTTCGTGACAGTCAGCAGGGCCAACAACCCTCCGATAACGGCCGCGCCAGCGCTGCCGAGCAGGAAAGCCTGCGCCGCCAGCTCGGCGAGGCCATGCGCCAGCTCGGTGAAATGTCGGGGCAAATCCCACCTCAGCTCGGCAATGCCGAGCAATCCATGCGCCAATCGACTGAGGCTCTCGCCGGCGGCGAACCCGGTCAATCTCTAGGACCGCAAGGCCAAGCCCTCGACCAGCTCCGCGAAGGCGCCCGGGCCGCCGCCGAGCAATTGGCTGAACAGCTCGGCCAGGGTCAGCAGGGGAACCAGCCCGGCCAGCTTGGCAATTTCCGTGATGGCCAGGATCCTTTGGGCCGTCGAACCGAAGGCAATCGCGGGCTCGACACCGGTCGCGTGGCCATTCCCGAAGAAGCTGACTTACAGCGTGCCCGTGAGATCTTGGACGAATTGCGCCGCCGCGCCGGTCAGCGCGACCGCCCCGTGACCGAGCAGGACTACATCGAGCGCCTGCTGCGCCGTTTCTAGGGCTTTTTCCGCTCAAACAGCATTGTTTAAGCGCCAAAAATGCGTCGATCTAGCGGCCGACCGCCAACGCTTCCGCGGCTATCGCGCACAGCTGCGTCAGTGTGAAGGGCTTGGCCAGCACCCGGTGGATCAGAATCTCCAGATTGTGCGCCCGCTGTCGTTCGGCGGCGTAGCCGGTCATCAGCACGATCGCCACGTCCGGAAAGTCCTTCGCCACCTTGAGCGCGAGCGCGATGCCATCCATACCCGGCATCACGATGTCGGTAATGAGCAGTTCACAAGGCGCGGCGTGTAATTTGTCCAGGGCGTCGAGCCCGTCATGGGCCGTCACCACCTCATGACCGTCATGGCGCAGCGAACGGTCGACAAACTCGCGCACCGCGCTGTCGTCCTCTGCCACCAGGATACGTGCCATCTAAACCTCGCCGGGCCGTCAGCCAGTGCGCGCGCGGCCTGTTGAGCCGACCGTCGCCGCTACCCCGCGAGTCTCGGGTTATTGGGTAAATTCAATCTTAATGCCCGACGCCACGTCCGACGGATTGGCCAATCGGGTTGAGAACGGTACACGCTCGCCGGGACCAAGCTGGCGCGCCTCGACGGAAAAGGTCCAATGCTGGACCACCTCGTCATTGGTGTCGCTTAGCAGGGCAACCATCCGCGGCACTTCGCGAGTCGTCTCCGAGCTGTTCACCACTTCGCCTTCAATCACCAGATAGGGCACATTGCCCTCTGTGGTCCGGCGCGGCGTGACCTGGTCGAGCTGCAGCCCCTCCCCCAGCACCGGTGGCTCCTTATCGCCTTCCGCCAGACCAATAGCGGCATATAGCTCTGCCGCCGCCGGCCACAGCTCGACCAGCGGTGCCCGACCGAACCACAGGATGCCCAGCGCCGCCACCAGGATCGACGCCACCAGGGCCAGCGCTATGACCCCCGGGCGGCGCCGCTTTGGTGGTTGCGGAAAGGCCGGCAGGTTCGCCCGCCGGCGGAAGCTCTGCGGCGGCTCCAATGGCGGCGGGACCAACGCGTCTGCCGCGTCTGCGGCCGGCAGTGTGTCTTCCGGCGGCGGCGCCTCTTCGCGCCACTGATGCGCGCACTTGCCGCATTTGACGACCCGCCCGCTCGGCCGCAACGCACGTGCGTCAACGACGAACCGCGCTGAGCAAGACGGACAGGAGAGGATCATTCCAGGTGAAACCTTTGCGTCTTATCACGGGCGAATACGTATATGTGGCCCATCCGTCATCGCCGCGCTCAACATATCGGTTATAAATGCTACGTTCATAGGAGGCAACCCGAGCACCTTGGCGTTAGAGTATCCCTCCTGTGCTTTACGCCAACCTGTCCGCCATGCGATTCTGCGGTAGTTTGTTACGGCGAACATCAGAATGTTCCAGACTGCACCGAGAGGGTGATTCGTGCTGCGTTTCGAGAATGTCGGCATGCGATACGGCATGGGACCCGAGGTACTGCGCGACCTCAACTTTACCCTCGAACCGGGGTCGTTTCACTTTCTTACCGGCGCCAGCGGCGCCGGTAAGACGACTCTACTCAAACTAATGTATCTCGCCCACCGCCCATCGCGGGGGTTGGTGCATGTATTCGGCCGTGACATTTCCGTGACGCCCCGCGCCGACCTGCCGCCACTACGCCGCCGCATTGGTGTGGTCTATCAGGACTTCCGCCTTATCGAACATCTGACGGCGGTTGAGAATGTCGCTCTACCCTTACGCTTCGCCGGCGCCGATCGCGATGAAACCGAGGCCCATGTGCGTGAGTTGCTGACCTGGGTCGGTCTCGCCGATCATCTCGACGCCAGGCCGTCGACGCTCTCCGGTGGTCAGCAGCAGCGTGTTGCCATCGCGCGGGCCGTGATCAACCGGCCCAGCCTGCTCCTCGCCGACGAGCCGACCGGCAATGTTGACGACGACATTGCCGTGCGCCTCATGTATCTGTTTGAACAGCTCAACCGCATGGGGACCACGGTGTTGATCGCCAGTCACAACGAAGCCCTGATCGGCCGCTTTCCTTATCCCATATTGCGGCTGGAGGATGGCGAACTGCAGGTCGTCGGCAGCCGCCGCGGAGCCGCCGAGTGATGTGGGGCCGCACGCGCACGGACCTGCCCTTCGACCAGGACCAGTCCACCCGGTTCCTGCCATGGATCGTCGCTCTGATGGTCTTGCTTGCCGCCCTGGCCGCAGCCGCGGCACTCATTGTCCAACGCGCCGCGGATACCTGGGACAATGGTCTCAGCGGGCGCATGACCGTGCAGATCCCGGCGGAAGACAGCGACGTGGCGGCCGCCCAGAGTGCTGCCATCTTGACCATGCTGCGCGCCACCCCTGGCGTGATTTCGGCCGAACCCCTGGCCGCGGCCGCGGTCGCGGCCCTGCTCGAGCCCTGGCTCGGCGACGCCGCCGGCGACACCGACCTGCCGGTGCCATTGCTAATTGACGTCGAGCTGACACCAGGCGCGCGTCTCGACAGCACTACCTTGGCCACGCGCCTATCCGAAGTCGCCTCCGGCGTTGCTATCGATGATCACCGGGTCTGGCTCTCCGGGTTGATCGACCTCGCCCGGATCGTCGAACTCGCCGCCTTACTGGTTGTGGTCCTTATTGGCTTCAGCGCCGTGGCAACGGTGATCTTTGCCACCCGCAGCGGTTTCGCCGTCCACTACGATATTATCGAACTACTCCATTTCATGGGCGCGCGAGACAGCTACGTCGCGGCCCAGTTCCAGGGCCAAGCCATGCGTCAGGGGCTGCGCGGTGGCCTGCTCGGGGCCATCACCGCCGCCGCGTTGCTCGCCCTTATCGGCTTCTTCGCCCGCGACATTCAGGCGGCCTTCATCCCGCCGCTCAACCTCGATCCTCGGCAATGGGGTATTCTCGCCATCGTCCCCATCTCCGCCGTCGTCATCGCTATGGGCACCGCACGTTTGACGGTGTTGCGCGCCCTCGCCAGGATGCCGTGATCCGCACCCGCCAGTTGCCCGTCACCCCCCGGATACGCAAGACGGGCCGCTGGCTTGCTTTGCTTTTGCTTGTCGCCGTCGTCATATGGCTTGGCGGCCTGCAGCGTTTCGTCGCCGACATTCCCGACAACCCGCCACCGCCAATCCAGGCCACCGACGCGGTCGTCGTACTCACCGGCGGCAGCGGCCGACTGGATGCCGGCCTCGAACTGCTCGACGCCGGCCATGCGCGCAAGCTCTTCGTCTCCGGTGTCTATCGCGGTGTTGATGTCACGGCACTCCTGCGTCCAAGCCGCCACCGGCCGGAGAATCTGCAATGCTGCATCGCCCTCGGCTACGCCGCCTCCAACACGCGCGAAAACGCCCTCGAGACCGCCGATTGGATGCAGCAGGAAGGTTATCGCAGCCTGCGTCTGGTCACCGCCAACTATCACATGCCCCGCAGCCTGGTGGAGTTCCAGCGCCGCATGCCCGGTGTTGTCATCTCCGAGTATCCGATCGTTTCTGAGAATGTCGACCTGGCCCGCTGGTGGCGGCCCACGACCGCGCGGCTGCTCGTCTCCGAATACAACAAATATCTGATCGCCCGGGCTTTTGGTTGGGCCCTGGGCTCGACCATGCCCTCGAGCCCAGCCGGCGGCTCATGAACCGACTCCGGCCGCTGGCCTTCAACATCCTGTTTTATGCCTGGACCACCATCCTGGCCTTCTTGGCCCTGCCCTTGCTGGTGCTGCCCCGCCGCGCCATCCTTGGCTTCAGCCGGTTTTGGGTCACCACCAGCCTGGCCCTGCTGCGCCATACGGTCGGGTTGAGTCATCAGCTCCGCGGCCTCGAAAATATTCCGGCCGGACAGGTGATCTTTGCCAGCAAACATCAATCCGCTTGGGACACCCTGGTTTTCAACATTCTCGTGCCCGATCCGATCTTCGTGCTCAAGCGCGAACTCACCTTCATCCCGGTCTGGGGCTGGCTGGTCCGCCGCGGCGGCATGATCCCCATCAACCGTGGCGGCGGCGCCGCCGCCCTGCGCCGCATGCTGGCCGACGCCAGGACTATCGCCCGGACCGGCCGGTCCATCGTTGTTTTCCCGCAAGGCACCCGTACCGCGCCCGGCACGCAGCGGCCCTACCAAGCCGGTATCGCGGCCCTATACCAGGAGTTGGCGCTACCGGTCGTTCCGGTGGCCTTGAACTCCGGCCTGTTCTGGCCCCGCCGCAGCGGTCGCCTGCGGCCCGGGGTAATCACCGTGCAATATCTGCCGCCGATCCCACCGGGTCTGCCCCGGCGCGACTTCATGGCGGCGCTCGAGACCAGTATTGAGCAAGCGTCGGCAATCCTTCAGACGGCAGTCACGAGCCCGTCTAGTGGGAATTAACAATCGGCAAGTGTTGTGGAAAAGTTTGTGGATTTTGTGATTGGTTAATTGACAAATCACAGCTCCGACGGAATTGGACAAACTCACTGCCCCTTTTCCCACACCAACTGACCGGCGGCGGCCCGCGCGCTGCCATCGCTACGATCACCGCCGCCGCTCATTTCCATGTGCCAAGCACGAAACCCAGCATTATATTGACTTTTGGGCGCTAAAACGGTGCCCGAACAAGCCCGTCGCCGGCGCCGCCCGCGCTCGCCTACCGGAGGTTGCCTCACCATGCAAAGCCTCAGCCCGATCTCCAGCCGCATTTGGGACATGAAATATCGGCTGAAAGACGCCGCCGGCGACCCTGTGGACAAATCGGTAGACAACAGCTGGCGCCGCGTTGCCAAGGCCCTCGCGGAACCCGAGGCGGATCAGGCGGCATGGGCCGAATCCTTCTACGGTGCCCTGGCGGATTTCCGCTTCCTGCCGGCCGGGCGCATCCTGGCCGGCGCCGGCAGCGGCCGCGATGTCACCCTGTTCAACTGCTTCGTCATGGGCACCATCCCGGACAGCATGGCGGGCATATTTCAGCACTTGAAGGAAGCCGCCCTGACGATGCAGCAGGGCGGCGGTATCGGTTACGACTTCTCCACCTTGCGGCCCAAGGGCGCGCCCGTCCACGGCGTCGGCTCCGATGCGTCCGGTCCGTTGAGTTTTATGGATGTCTGGGACGCCATGTGCCGCACGATCATGTCCGCCGGCTACCGTCGCGGTGCCATGATGGCCACGCTGCGCTGCGATCACCCCGACATAGAGGCGTTCATCGAAGCCAAGCAGGAGCCTGGCAGGCTGCGCATGTTCAACCTCTCGGTCCTGGTCAGCGATGCCTTCATGCAGGCCGTTAAGATCGATGCCTCCTGGGACTTGGTATTCGGTGACACCACCTACCGCACGGTCGCCGCCCGTGATCTTTGGGACCACATCATGCGGTCCACCTATGCCTTTGCCGAACCGGGTGTCATCTTTATCGACCGTATCAACGATCTTAACAATCTGGCGTATGCCGAATCCATCCAGGCCACCAATCCTTGTGGCGAGCAGCCCTTGCCGCCCTATGGCGCCTGCTTGCTGGGTTCCGTCAATCTTGCCCGCCTGGTCGACCAGCCATTTACCCCGCAAGCCGCTATCGACCTCCCGGCCCTCGGCGAACTTACCGCCACCGCAGTCCGTATGCTGGACAACGCCATCGACGTCTCCCAGTTTCCCTTACCTGCCCAGCAGGGCGAAGCCCGGGACAAGCGGCGCATCGGCCTCGGCGTCACCGGTCTCGCCGACGCCCTGATCATGTGCCGCGCCCGCTATGGCAGCGGCCAAGCCATTGCCTTGACCGAGCGCTGGCTCGGGACTCTCGTCAACAGCGCCTACCGCGCCTCCGCCGGCCTCGCGGCCGAAAAGGGCGCTTTCCCGTTATTCGACAAGCAGCGCTACCTTGAGCGCCCGTTCATCGCCAAACTGGACCAACAGACCCGGGCCGAAATCGCCCGGCACGGCCTGCGCAACGCCCTGCTGACCTCCATCGCGCCGACTGGAACCATCTCCATCTTGGCCGATAACACGTCTTCCGGCATCGAGCCGGTGTTCAGCTTCCGCCACACCCGCAACTTGCTGATGCCGGACGGCAGCCGCAAAGCCGAGCAAGTGACCGACTACGCTTTTGCCCAATTCCGCCGGTTGCACGGTGACGACGCCGAGCTGCCCGATTATTTCGTCGACGCCATGCAGCTTTCCCCGGCCGACCACCTGGTCATGCAGGCCGCGGCACAGAAGTTCATCGACAGTTCCATCTCCAAGACCATCAATTGCCCGGAAGACATTTCCTTCGAGGGTTTCGCCGATATCTATCGCCAGGCCTATGAACTCGGTTGCAAGGGGTGCACGACCTACCGCCCCAACGCCGTCACCGGCGCCGTCCTCGAGACCACCGCCGAGCCGGCCCCGGCGGCCCCCGCGGCAGCCCCCGATGATCAGCCGCAGGCGGCGCCACCGCCAACCGATACCGCTGGCGAGGAAGCCGGCAGCATCGTCTACATGACGCAGCCCCTCGGCCGGCCGGAAGAGCTACCGGGTAAGACTCATAAGATCCGTTGGCCGGAGACCAACCACGCCTTCTACATCACCATCAACGACGTTGTCCGCGAAGGCCGCCGCCGCCCGTTCGAGGTCTTCATCAACTCCAAGAATATGGAGCACTACGCCTGGACCGTGGCCCTGACCCGCATGATCAGCGCTGTCTTCCGTCGCGGCGGCGATGTGTCCTTCGTCGTCGAGGAACTGAAAGCAGTGTTCGATCCGCGCGGCGGCCAATGGATGGGCGGCCACTACGTGCCCTCGTTGCTCGCCGCCATCGGCGAAGTCATTGAACGTCATATGATCGACATCGGTTTTCTGTCCGCCATCGAGGCCGAACGAGAAGCCGTTGCCGCGAGCCAAGCCGGCGATGACCGGCCGACGCCCATACCCGCTGCGTTACCGCAACAATGCCCGAAATGCGGCGCCGCCGGGCTCGTACGCCAGGAAGGCTGCGATCTCTGCCTCGATTGCGGTTACTCGAAATGCTTTTAGATTAGGATCGAACCGGCTTCACCGCAGGTTCATCAAACGACTATCCCCACGCCGTCATCGCGAGGCTGCGCAGCAGCTGCGGCGATCCAAAGAACGGCGAGCGTCATTGGCGTCCCTGGATTGCCGCGCCGGCCTTCGGCCGCCTCGCAAAGACAGGGTGGGGATACGAAAAAACAACATCACGGCTAAACCCTCCCGCCCTCAGCGTTTCTCCACCAACACGTTCATTAGCCTGTGCAGCGGGCCGTCATCGATGCCCAGCGCCAGCAAATGCTCTACCGTGTTGGCCAGATACTCCACATTCGCACCGTTCACGCCGCGACCGTCGCGTATCATCGCCACCATCTGCTCGAACGGCAGTTTGCCGGCGTATTGCTCATGGCGGGGGTCGGCGACAAACGTCTGCGCCGCCATTGAGCCTGTCGCCGATTGCACCCTCACACGCCGCGGCTCATAGACCTCGCTCACCATCTCGCGTCGCCACAATTTCTCGGTCACTGCCGCGACGTCGGCAGGATGTATGCGGAAGCCGATCCCGCGACAGGAGCCGCCCCGATCCAACCCCAACACCAGGCCCGGTTTCCCCGGTCGTCCGCGATAGTGGTAGGAATAGATGCAGAACGCCCGGTGATAGCCATGCAGGCGCACTTCCCGTTTCTCCTCGAACGGAAAATCCGGGTTCCACATCAGCGAGCCGTAGGCGAACACCCAATAGGGTTCCGCAGGCTTCCACCCGGCTAAGATGTCCGCCGTGCCGGCCGCCACCGAGTCGACCGTCATCGGCACCATTTGTTCCGAATCCGCCACCGATCCTCTCGTCAATATCCTGCTGCCTCTGCCTCTCGGGCCGGCCGAGTAACATTGTCCATCGGCCCAGCCCACACAAGCCGCCCTTGCACGGCCGAACTGCACCTCGACGCTGTCACGGCCGACCGCTATAAACACCCGTCCTCCACGCCACTGCCGACGGCCCCTAAGGCATCAGGACCATCGAATAGGATCCCCATGGCAAGTCGTGCCTTGAAATATGCCCTAGCCCTGGTTGTTATTGTCTGCGTCCTCGTCTCCGGCGGCTGGTGGATAGCCGCCCAGGCGGTTGAGCGGGCGCTGCAGCAATGGGCCGACGACCGCCGCACCGAAGGTTACGAGGTCGCCTGGGACAGCCTCGTCATTACCGGATTTCCCATCCGTCTGGACGGCCGCCTTGAGGGCGCCCGTTTGGCCCGCGCCGAGGATGGCCAGGAATGGCTCTGGTTACCACCCGCGCTCACCTTACATTTTTTTCCGTTGGCACCGAGCCGCGTCGATCTGGCCGCCCCCGGCAGCCACGCGCTGACCGTAACCGCCGATGGCCAGACCAACCACCTCAACGCCAGCACCGACGCCGCGACCGCGCGGCTGCGCCTCGGGCTCTCCGGCGATATCGAGGCGGTTTCCGCGACCGTTACCGGTCTCCAGATCGACAATCCCGAGCAAGACCTGCGTCTCACCGCCGACAGCGGTACCTTCGTCGCCGAGCGCCAGCCTTCGGCGGACCTGCCGGCCCTGCTCGCCGGTGCCGCCCTCAGCGGGGTCAAGCTGCCGGCGGCCCTCGACGGGCCGCTGGGCACCGAACTAACCACCCTGGCGGCCGAGGCTATTTGGCATGGTGATCTGCCGTCCGGCCCGACGGACCCGGCCCTCGCCCGCTGGCGCGACAACGGCGGTACGCTCGATATCCGCCGCGTGAACCTGCATTGGGGTCCTGTGCGGGCGGCCGCGACCGGAGAAATGTCCCTCGACGGCACCCTGCAACCCCAAGGTCAGTTCGACACCGAAATCAGCGGCATGGACAACGCCATCACCGCCTTCGAGCAGGCGCGCCTGCTCGACCAGCGTGGCGCCGCCCTGGCGCGCATCGCCATCGCCGCGCTGAGCCGCGCCCCGGCCGACGGCGGCGCGCCGATTGTTCGCTTACCGCTGGCTATCGCGCAGCGTCAGGTGACTTTGGGACCGGTGCCGCTGCTGACTCTGCCGGAGATTCGCTGGCGCTAGGTTCCGTAGCCGCAAAGCTGCCGGCTTGCCGCGCGTCCAACACCCCACGGCGCAACGTTCTGGTGCGCGTGAACAGCTCATGCAGCGTGTCACCCTCACCCCAGCGAATGGCCCGCTGCAAGGCGGTGAGGTCTTCCGTGAAACGCCCGAGCATCTCCAGTACCGCTTCTTTGTTGTGCAGGAAAACGTCCCGCCACATCACCGGATCGGACGCCGCGATGCGCGTGAAATCGCGAAAGCCACCCGCCGAGTACTTGATGACTTCGGCGGTCGTCACCCGATCCGCTTCCTCCCGTGCCTCCGCCGTCAACTGGCCCTCCAGATCGGCGGCCGTCGCCACGATCGTATAGGCGATGAGATGCGGTAAATGGCTGGTGATGGCCAGAACCTTGTCGTGATGGGTCGGCTCCATCAATTCGACATCGCTGCCCACCCGCCGCCACAGCTCGCTCAGCCTAGCCACGGCTTTCGCATCCACCCCAGCGGCCGGCGTCAGGATGCACCAACGGTTCTGAAACAGTTCCGGGAACCCGGCTTCCGGCCCGGAATGCTCCGTGCCCGCCACCGGATGACTCGGCACGAGATGCGCACCCTCCGGCAAATGCGGTCCCACCGCCGTCGCCACCAGCTGCTTGACCGATCCCACATCGGTCACGATCGCGCCGGCCGCGATCGTGCT
Organism: Alphaproteobacteria bacterium; assembly: GCA_021774445.1. Classification (GTDB taxonomy): domain Bacteria; phylum Pseudomonadota; class Alphaproteobacteria; order UBA6615; family UBA6615; genus SZUA-147. Next base: position 56,444 of record JAJFJA010000074.1, on the reverse strand, counting down.
TCCCATCTGCCGCGCCACCGCGCCAAACGCCCCGACCGGCGTTGCCAACACGATCAGGTCGGCGCCCTGCACCGCCCGCGCCGGATCAGCTTCCACCCGGTCGGCAATGCCCATCGTCTCGACCATTTCGCGGACCGCCTCGCTGCTATCGCAGCCGATAATCTCAGTGACCAGATCGTGCCGGCGCACGGCTTGCATCAACGAGGAGCCGATCAGCCCCAACCCGATCACTGTCACCCGGTGAAACAGCGGCTCAGACATCGTGTCCGGACCGAAATTCCGCAAGTGTTTCAACTACTTGAGCCATATCCACCTCGCTGCCGATCGACATGCGCAGCCAAGTGGGCAGGCCATAGGCACCCATCCGGCGGGTCAAAATTCCGCGTTGCCGCAGGGCGCCGAACGCCGCGGCAGCGTCCTGGCCGTCGCTGTCTGGAAATTGCACCAGCACAAAATTGCCGACCGACGGATTCACGATCAGTCCCAGATCCTCAAGACGGGCGGTGAACCAGGGACGGACCGTGTCGTTGTTGGCGATCGCCCGATCCCGATGCGCCTCGTCTTCCAGCGCCGCACCAGCCGCCGCCTGTGCGGGTGTGCTGAGATTGAAGGGTGACCGGATACGATTGACCGCATCCACGACGGCCGCCGGGCCATACAGCCATCCGACCCGTAGCGCCGCCAGGCCGTACACTTTCGAGAAGGTCCGCACCATGACCACATTGTCATGCGCCGCCACCAGGGCCCCGCCCGGGTCGTAGTCGCTTGCGTGGATAAACTCGGCATAGGCCGCGTCGAGCACCAGCAGCACCCGATCCGGCAGCGCCGATTGTAATCGCGCCATCTCCGACGACGTCACATAGCTACCGGTCGGGTTATTGGGATTGGCCAGATAGACCACACGCGTCCGCTCGTTGACCTTGGCCAGAACGGCGTCCACATCCGTGGTCAGCGCCCACTCCGGCGCCGCCACCGGCAGCGCGCCGACGCTGCGCGCGATGATCGAATACATCAAGAAGCCATGGGCGCTGTAGACGATTTCATCACCGGGCCCGGCATAGGCCCGGCCGAGTAGCGTCAGCAGTTCGTCCGAACCCGCGCCGCAGACGATCCCATCGATGTCCAGTTGGTGCTGTTCTGCCAGCCTTTGCCGCAGCCGAAGCGAATCACCGTCGGGATAGACATGCATACGATCGCTGGCCGCCCGATAGGCCTCGACAGCCAGCGGGCTCGGCCCCAGCGCACTCTCGTTCGAGGCGATATTGATCACCCGCGCGTCATCGTCGAGACCGCTGCCGCCACCCACATACTTGTCTATGTCGAGTACCCCTGGCCGGGGTCTCGGTCCCGTCCCCATCTACGCCTCTTCAGCTATAAGTGCCGCTGCCCTGATGGCCGTCCGTCAGCGGCGTCGCGTAGCCGCCGATCTCGACCACGGCCCGGATCGCCGTACCGGCCCGCCGCTCGACCGTCGCCAGCACCGCCGGCGCTATCGCGACGGCACCGCAAACGTCGGCCAAGTGCCAGCGCCGCCCATCGTCATGGCGGTCCTCCCAGGCGACACAGAAAGCCGGTTCCAGCCCGGCCTCGACCAGCCCATCTTGCAGCCCGGCGCGCGACGTCTGGGTTTCGCATTCTATCGCCAACAGGTGCCGATCCGCACCGTTGGTATCGGCCGCAAGCGCCACCACAAGCAATTGTGGGTCGCCGGTGGCAAGCGGTCCGACGACCGGCAGTTTTGCCACCACCCGCGGGATCGTCGGCCCCTCGCCCAGCAATTTCACCCACCAAGGGTTCAAGTCTCCGTCACCCGGCAACGGCAGCACGCCGACGCTTGCCTGGCCGGTCGCCACGGCGTTGACGACTTGCGGCGCACTGTCATGCATGATCAGGGGCGTACCACCCGAGAAATGATCTCGCGCGATCTTCCAAACGTCCAATCCGGCTTCCGGCGAGGCATCTGCCGGAAAGAACACCGCCGCGGAGAAATCGCCCTGCAGGCGCGTCGAGGCGCCGATAATCTCCCGCCACAGCCTGACGACACTGGCTGCCGGCAAGTCGCCCTTATGGCGCCCTAGCAACCGGCTTAGAATCGCCGCTTCACGCAAGGGCTGATAGGGCACGCTCCGAATTTCGCCTTTAAGGCGAGCGATCGCGCTTGTCACCTCGGCCCGGCGCATCACTAGGTCATGAATCTGCGTGTCGATCGCGTCGATATCGCGGCGAAGCTCGTCGAGATGCATGGCGGCCGAATTCATTTCGCAATAACACGTTGCAAGCCAGGAAAATCGTCCGGTAGTAGTAATCGCTGGCCTAAGCAAAGGCAAAGAAAACATTGACATAGAGCAATCCAGGCAACTAGCTATCCAACCCTTCGAAATGCATGATCGCCGACCTGATAGATTATTTGATGGCCCAGAGCACCGACGATGACAGTGCGGTTCTCGCGCCGCCCTATTCGACGACGAATCTCCCCGGATTCTGCGTCGAATTGGGCCGTGAGGCGCCTTTGCGCCTGGCCGCCGGCGCCCGGCTCGGCTCCTTTCCCATGGCGTATCAGACCTACGGCACCCTCAACGCCGCGCGCACCAACGCCATTCTCGTATGCCATGCCCTGACCGGCGACCAGTTTGCCGCCGAACCCCACCCCATAACCGGCAAACCCGGTTGGTGGGCGCAAATCATCGGTCCCGGTCGGCCCCTGGACACCGACAAATACTTCATAATTTGCTCGAACGTGCTGGGCGGCTGTATGGGCACGGTCGGTCCGCGCGAAACCGACCCCGGCACCGGCGCGCCTTATGCCTTGCAGTTTCCCGTCATCACCATCGGCGACATGGTGCGGGCGCAAAAACTGCTGATTGACCACCTCGGTATCGAGCGGCTGTTTTGCGTGATCGGTGGCTCAATGGGGGCCATGCAGGCGCTCGAATGGGCCGCCCGCTACCCGGACCGCGTCTTCTGCGCCATGCCCATCGCCGGCGCCGCCCGTCACACCGCCCAGAACATCGCCTTCCACGAAGTCGGCCGGCAAGCCATTCTCGCCGACCCCGACTGGCGCGGCGGCAACTACTATGACTTGCCTCGGCGACCGGTGCGCGGCCTCGCCGTGGCCCGCATGGCCGCCCACGTGACCTATCTGTCCGAGCCCGCCTTACATCGCAAATTCGGCCGCGAGCTGCAGGACCGCGGCGACGTCAGTTATGGTTTCGATGCCGATTTCCAGGTTGAGAGCTATCTCCGCTACCAAGGCAGTACGTTCGTCAACCGCTTCGACGCCAATTCCTACCTCTACATTACCCGGGCGATGGACTATTTCGACCTCGCGGCCGAACATGGCGATGGTGTCCTGGCCAAGGCCTTCACCGCCACCCCCGTACGTTTCAGCCTGATCAGCTTCACCTCGGACTGGCTCTTTCCGACCCCGGAGTCCCGCCGCATCGTCCATGCCCTGAACGCCGTGGCCGCCAATGTCAGTTTTGTCGAGATCGAGACCGACGCCGGCCACGATGCGTTCTTGCTCGAGGAACCGGGGTTTTTCCGTGCCCTCAATGGTATGCTGAGCGGCGCGGCCGAGCAGTTCGGCCTGCGATGATCCTGAGCGAGCAACAAGCCCGCGCGCAGATCCGCGTCGATCTCCAACTCGTCGCCGATTTTATCGAGCCTAACAGCCGCGTCCTCGATATCGGCGCCGGCGACGGCGCCCTGCTCGACTATCTGGTGCATTTCAAGGGCGTCGACGGCCGCGGCATCGAACTCAGCCCCCACGGTGTCGCCAACTGCGTGAGCCACGGCCTGTCGGTCATCCAAGGTGATGCCGAAACCGATCTCAGCGATTATCCGGGCGACTCCTTCGACTACGTCATCCTATCCCAGACGCTCCAGACGATTCACGATACCAAAGGCGTGCTGTCCGACATGCTGCGCATCGGCCGCCGCGCCATCGTCAGCTTTCCCAACTTCGGCCATTGGCCGCTTCGTTGGCATTTGATGTGGAGCGGCCGCACGCCCCGTTCCAAGGCGTTGCCCTACGAATGGTATGAGACGCCCAACATTCGCATCTGCACCATTGTCGACTTTCTTGCCTTGTGCGACGAGTTGGACATCACGGTCGAACGCTCCATCGCCATCGACGCCGCCGGTCGGTCGCGGCGTTTTCGCAGCGATAGTTGGGTCAACAACTGGCTCGCTCAACAAGCCATCTTCCAGCTCAGCCGTGATGCCTGAACCCTGATCGCCTGCCGGTTTGCAGCGCCCTTACTCGGTCTCCGGTATCGCTTGAAGCGGGCGAGTATTGGCACCGCCCAACGCCGCCCGCGCCGGCAATTTCACCCGTCGCGCCGCCCGCGCCGGCACTTGCGTGCCGGCATAGATCTGCTTCGCCGCTTCGACCATCACCACGCCGCCCAGGGGCTGCGCCCAGCGGCCGCCGATTTTTTCCCATGCCGGCGCCGATGTGAGCACGAAGCGCCGGCGGCTGGGCGGCACATAGAGCGCTCTGGTCGTGCGAATGGGCGCGAACATCGCGTCGCGCAGGATCCGATGGATCTGCTCGGTGGAATAGGGCTGGCCATGGCCGAACGGTGTGTGGTCCATGCGCGCCCAGATGCCGCGCCGGTTCGGCACCACCGCCATCACGCGGCCGCCATCCGCCAGCACGCGCCAGACTTCCCGCAGGAACTCATGCATATGGTGCGAGCATTCCAAGCCATGGACCATCAAGATCCTGTCCATGGACAGGTCCGGCAGCGGCAACTCGGTTTCATGGGCGATGCAGGCCAGGTTCGGGCCGTCGGTTGGCCAGACCATCACCCCCATGCGCGCCGGCATTATTTGTATGACCCGCTGCGCCTCTTCCCGGAACGGCCGCAGATAGGGCGCCGCATAACCCAGGCCAAGCACATTGAGGCCGCTGAGATTCGGCCATAACTCGCGCACTTTGCGGCGAATTGAGCGTTGCGCCACATGCCCCAAGCTGGAGCCGTAGAAGTTGTGCAGGTCGACGACATCCGGCCACATGGCTCAGAGCCTAGCACATCGTCCGTGCCGCACGGTTAACGCCCGTCGCCGGCGTCAACCGGTCGCCGAACGGCGCGCCACCGCCAACCCGACGATCCGGACCGTTTCGGCCCAAAGCTTGAGATCGTCTAGCGCCGCCAAGGACACCCATTGGGCGGCGGCGGCGTCGCTCCCGGCCACCGGATCGCCGCCGCGCCAGTCGGCGCCGAAATCGATCAGGGTGTAGTGGAAGCGTACTCGGCCGTCATCGTCGCGATCGATCGAATCCACCACGTCCAGCAGCGTCGCCGCCGCGATGGTCACACCGCACTCCTCGAGCACCTCGCGCCGCGCCGCCTCGAACACGGTCTCGCCCAGCTTCTGCGCCCCGCCGGGCAGGCTCCACTGCCCGGCACGCGGCGCCTTGCCGCGTCGGATCAACAGCACGTCGTCGCCTTTCAAAACCACGACGCCAATCCCTACGATCGGCCTGTCGGGATAGTCCCGCACCATCTCGTTCGCCGGCCGTGCGGGCTCAATACATGTGCTGACCGCCATTGATCGACAGCGTCGATCCGGTAATGAAGTCGGCATCGTCGGCGACCAGGAACAACACGCCGCGGGCGATATCCTCGGCTCTACCGAGCCGACCCACCGGTATCTGGGCGATGATCTTCTCCAGGATGTTATCCGGCACCGCCCGCACCATATCGGTATCCACATAGCCCGGCGCGATCGCGTTGACGGTGATCCCTTTGCCGGCACCTTCCTGGGCCAGGGCTTTGGTGAAGCCATGGATGCCGGACTTCGCCGCGGCATAGTTGACCTGGCCATACTGTCCCGCTTGTCCGTTGATCGAACCGATATTGACGATCCGACCGAAGCTGCGTTCCCGCATCCCGGCGATGACGCAGCGGCAAATATTGAAACAACCGCCCAGATTGGTATCGATCACCGACTGCCAATCCTCCTGGTCCATGCGGTGTATCGTGCCGTCTCGCGTGATGCCGGCATTGTTCACGGCGATCGCCACCGGGCCGAGATCCTGCCCGATCTGTGCAATCCCTTGTTGGCAGGCCGCGAGATTGGACACATCGAACTTGTATACAGGGATCCCGCTGCGCTCGGTAAATGCCTGGGCTTTTTCGTCGTTGCCCGCGTAATTGGCGGCCACCTGATAGCCGGCGGCCTTCAGGCCGACGCAGATCGCCTCCCCGATCCCGCGTGTGCCACCCGTAACCACTGCGACCTTTGACATGCCATCCTCCCGATTGCCGGCTCCGTCTCCGTGGTACGGAGCATCACCGGCAATTTCAACGGATTAGGACAGTCACTACAATGGCTAGTTTCCCCAGCCGGTGTTTGATCGAGCTGCCTAGTCGCGCCCCACGCACATCGCGATCCCCATGCCGCCGCCAATACACAAGGTGGCCAAGCCCTTCTTCGCATCCCGCCGGGCCATCTCATGCAGCAAAGTCACCAGAATGCGCCCGCCCGAGGCGCCGATCGGATGCCCCAGCGCAATCGCGCCGCCGTTGACGTTCACCTTCTCGGTGTCCCAACCCATATCGCGATTGACCGCGATGGCTTGCGCCGCGAAAGCCTCATTGGCCTCGATCAGATCCAAGTCGCCCGCCTGCCAGCCAGCCTTCTCCAGGGCCTTGCGGCTTGCCGGGATCGGTCCCGAACCCATCACCGCCGGATCCACGCCCGCCGTCGCCCAGGACACGATGCGGCCCAATGGCTCGATATTCCGGCGCTCGGCCTCGTCCCGCGACATCAGAACCAAGGCCGCGGCACCATCATTGATACCGGACGCGTTGCCGGCCGTAACGGAGCCTTCCTTATTGAACGCCGGTCGCAATTTCCCCAGGGTTTCCGAAGTCGTCCCGTGGCGCGGATATTCGTCGCTGTCGACGACAATATCGCCACGCCGGTTCGGCACCGTGACCGCGGCGATCTCCGGCGCGAAACGACCATCCTTCTGTGCCGCCTCCGCCTTGTTCTGCGACGCCGCGGCGAAGGCATCCTGCTCATCGCGCGTGATCTGCCAGCGCTCGGCCACATTCTCCGCCGTAGTGCCCATGTGATAACCCATCATCGCGCACCACAGGCCGTCGCGGATCATCGTATCAACGAACGGCACGTCGCCCATCTTGACCCCGTCGCGCAGATGCGCTGCATGCGGGGCACGGCTCATGCTCTCCTGACCGCCGGCGACCACGATCCCCGCGTCGCCAAGCAGGATCGCCTGATAGCCTTGCGCCACGCTGCGCAAACCCGAGCCGCAGACCTGATTGATCAGATAGGCCGTACAATCCTGCGACATCCCCGCGGCCAGTGCCGCTTGACGCGCCGGGTTCATGCCGTTACCGGCGGTCAGCACATGTCCGAACACGAGTTCATCCACATCTGCCGCTTCGACGCCGGCCCGTTCCAAACCAGCCTTGATCGCCGTCGCCCCCAACGCCGACGCCGCCAGGCTCGACAAGGCGCCGCCAAAGGCGCCGATCGGTGTCCGCGCCGCTCCGGCTACAACAACCTCTTTCATCCTACCCTCCGTGACTTGCTATGGTCCGCGCGACCGCTGCCGTCTCGCGCCGTTGAATCCTGCAGTGCACTGCACAATATGGGCGGCGCCACCTAGAGGTCCAGCGATCATCCGCCGCCAAGCCAGTGCGCCAACTGCGGCCACACCAAACGTTCGGCGCGCGCGCTCACCACCATGCCGATATGCCCCAGCGGCACGGACACCGCTTCCCCACGCGGCAACTTTGCCGCCAGGGCCGCCGCGGTTGGCGGTGGCACGATGCGATCGCCGCTTGGTATCAGTGCCAATGTCGGCTGATCGATCGCTGCCGGGTCGATCCGCCCACCGTCAATCTCCCACAGTCCTCGGCCAGTGACGTTGCCGCCGTACCAGCCGCCCATGCATTCGTGGGCCACCGGACCGGCGAGGGCGACGCCGTCATTCAGCCAATCCTCCAACGCCACGAATGTCACCGCCTTGGCGCTGCCCGGATCGAGCTTGCTCAACCGCATGAACTTACGCGGCACCTGCATCGGGTCGAGCAACGAGAACAGGACTTGGATAAGATCTACCGGCAACTCACCCAAGGCGGTGATAACCGGGGTCCAGGCAGCCAGTGCCGTCGCCACCGCGCCCGCTTGCCGTCGCGCCGCGTCGTCCGCATGAAAATCCCAGGGCGTCGCCAGCAGCGCCAAGCGGGCGACATCGTCCGGCCGCCGCGCCGCCAGGGCCAGCGCCAGCAGTCCGCCCATGCAATAGCCGACCACCGGTACCGGCCCGCCAGCCAGATTATTGGCGACCGCCAACGCCGCTTCCAACCTGGCAACGTAGTCCGTCAGCCCGAACCGACGCTCGCCGATTCCCGGCGCGTCCCAATCCACCAACAAAGGCCTGACACCGCGCCCAGCCAACCAGCGCAACAGGCTCTGCCCTTCGCAAAGATCCAGGACGGTACTGCGATTGATCAATGATGGCACGACCAGCACCGCGCCCCGCGCCCTGTCGCCGACGGCGCCAAAGTCAAGCAGTCGCGTCGTTCCGGCCGTCCAGATGACCGGTGGCGCGGCAAGGTCCCGCCGGTAGGAATGCTGGCGGTAGATAGTCAACCCGTCATGCAGCGCCGCCAGGCGATGCCGACTCTCGCGCTCCAGCGCGACGCCAAGGGCGTCCCACGCCGTGTCAGCCGGGGCGCTTTGCTCGATTTCGCGGCGCAGTTCGGCGGCCTTTTCCGCCAGCGGCCCGCTCCAAGGCAGCGACCCGTTCCTCCACAGTGGCAATCCGCCGCGCGAACTCATCCACGTCGCCATGGCCACCGTCAGATGCAGTACCAACGGCCGCGGCCCCAGCCGACCCGTCTTCTGGCTTTCCGCTGCCGTCATTCGGGCCCTCGTTTGTCGCCATGCCGCTCGCGCCGAACAGCGCCGCCGGGCCCGACTGAGCCATCGTTTGGAACAGCCGGCCAATTTGCTCCGCCAACGCCTGATCGCCCGCGACGGCGGCCAGTTGTTCTTCCCACAGGTCCATATACCGGCGGGCCAATTCGTCCATGGGCGGCGGCTCGGCCATGGCGCCGATTATAACGCCTGCGCCGGCCACTGCCTATCCACGTTAGTTGCATTGCAACAAAATTGGAGGAAACTGCTATATTCCTGACCACATGCCCCTATGGCGGATGCGAACCAGATGGCTGAAGTCGAACAAACACCCCCGGTAACGATCAAGAAATACGCCAACCGGCGGCTCTACAACACCGCGACCAGCAGTTATGTCACCCTTGAGAACCTTGCCCAAATGGTGAAGGACGGTGTTGATTTTGTCGTCGTCGATGCGCGCAGCGGCGAGGACATCACGCGCTCGGTGCTCACTCAGATCATTTTTGAGGAGGAGAGCAAGGGCCCGAACCTGCTCCCCATCAATTTTCTCCGCCAGCTCATCGGCTTTTACGGTGACAGCCTACAGGGTCTCGTACCGAGCTACCTTGATCACAGCATGCAGGCCTTCACCAAGAATCAGGAGGCCATGCGGCACCATTTCAGCGGCACCATGGGCGACATATTCACCCTCGGCCGCTGGGATGAAATCGGCAAGCAGAATATGGCGATGTTCGAGCGCACCATGCAAATGTGGACCGCACCGTTCAACCAGCAATCTTCCGACACCCCGGATGACCCCAGCACCGAGAACACCGCCGACGACAGCGCCGACACCGCCGACACCAAGGCCAATCGCGGCGATTACGACGCACTGCGGCGCCAGCTTGAGGCCTTGCAGCAGCAGGTCAACGACATTTCTCGGAACAAGGACGAGGACTAGGCCAGAAAACGGCGCCTACTCTCTCGCCTACCCTGGCCAGTTCGGCTCGATGGTCGGCCGGCCGAAATAGTAACCCTGCAAGTAGCGCACCCCCTCGGCGCGCAGTAGTCTTGCCTGCTCCTCGGTCTCCACGCACTCCGCGACCGTCGCCAGTTCGATCCCGTTGGCCAAACCGAGGAGTGTCTTGACGAAGATCAGGTTGTCCGGGTTGGTCGTCAGATCGCGCACGAAGGACCCGTCTATCTTGACCATGTCCACCCGCAGCGACCGCAGATGCCGGAACGACGTAAAGCCCGCACCGAAATCATCCAAGGCGACCTGACAGCCGAGTTCACCCAGGCTGCTGACGAAGCGCGAGGCTTCGCCGATATCGTCCAAGGCGACGGTCTCGGTGATCTCCAGGGTCAGCCGTCGCGCCACTTCCGGACGACCGCGCAACCGCTCTTCGAGCAGCCGCAGCCAGATCGGATCGATAATCGTCAGGCCTGAGACATTGATCGACAGGTTCAAGCGCGGTTGCGATCCCAGCATGTTCAGACCGAGATCCAGCACCCGCCGGTCGATAAGCCGCATCAACCCCATCTCTTCGACAATCGGCACAAAGGCGGCGGCGGCGATCAGCTTACCGTCATCCGCGACCATCCGCGCCAGGCCCTCATAGAAGACCGGTTCGCCGGTTTCGGCATCGACCACCGGCTGATAGGCCAAGACGAACCGATTGTCGCGCAACGCGCACTGTACTTGTTCGGCAGTATCAAGATCGCAGCGCCGCGCTAACCTATTCGCGGGCACGTCGGCATAGTCCGAAAAACAGTCGCAGCCCAACTTATGCGCATTGCGCAGGGCACTATCGGCCTGGCTCACGACTTCGCGCGCCGTCGCCGCCGCGGTTGGAAAGAATGTCGCACCGGCCGAGGCCGTCATATGCAGCGGCCCCGCCGCCGTCGCGACCGCCGCTTCGCGGATTACCGCCAGCATACGGCCGGCAACCTGATACAGCTGACCATCCGAGCAGCGTTGCAAGACGATGGCAAACCGATCGAAGCCCACCCGGCCGACCACGTCGCCGCCACGCAAGCAACCCTCCAGCCGCTTCGACGCCGCAACGAGCAGCCCTTCGACGACTTCTTCGCCATAGACCTCGCCAAGCAACGCCAGCTTGTCGATGCCAACCAACAAGAACCCGCCCTGATGGCCCTCACGCAGGTTTTTTTCGATGGCCTGCTCCAGCGCCTCGCGCAGACGCAGGCGGTTGAACTGGCCGGTCAAGGCATCATGAGTACCGAGGAACGCCAGTCGCCTTTCGCTTTCCTTACGGTCCGCGATATTACGAATAATGCCGGTCAGCTGAATAGCGCGGCCACTCGGTCCAAATCGCGCGATCGCCCGTTCCTGCACCCACAAAAAGCCGTCATTGTCGCCGCGGACGCGGTACTCGCAATCGATCGCGCTGCCATGCTCGACATGCCGCGAAATCGCGATCATACGATGCGGCAAATCCTCTGCATGGACGCGCTTGAGAAACGCCGCGCCGGCGCGGAAGGCGGCACCGTCCTGCAATCCAAGCACCGCGGCGGTGTTCCCCGACCAAGTGATCTTATCCTCGACCAAATCCCAGTCGTAGAATAGGTCACCGGACGCGACGAGCACGCTGATAAGATCCGGAAACGAGGTGTCATCCGCGATAAGCGGCAGTACTTCCGACACCGTAACCTCCTACCTGTGAGGTTAATTCTGGGGACCCGGCCGCCTTCTGCGGACTACGGAGCGGAAGACGGACGCTAGCGCCTCAGGTCTTAACAAATCGTAATGCCGACACAATCGCGCCACAGGTGTCGAAAACAATGGCAAAAATAGAAGCCAGGTTGGTTAATGAAAGTTAAAAACGACGGCGAATGATTATTGACTATGCCTAACGCTATATTGATGACGCCAAAAGCACCAACCTACTATGCCCCCTGAAGTCCTCCCTCGAGGGCCCTAAATTAATCTTTGGAGATAACGTGCGTACCGGTCCGGCTTCATCAGCATTCGCCAATATCGTCGCCGTGACGACGATCAATGGTCGGCGAAATGAGCAGGCGCGACCGGCCGTTCCGAGCCATCCTGGCGATCCGACCATCGCCGCCGACCAGCCGCGCCAATCGCCCGCGGCAACGGCCGCCCCCCTCCACGCCGGCGGTCGCGTTGCGCCGGGCCAGCTCCTGTTCGCGCAGCTAGTCGCCCAGGAATGGCAGGCAGCCACGCTGCCGCACCGTCAGGCTGTCGCGGCCTACCCCTCCCTCGCCCCGGCTCACCAGATCATGTCACGTCCGCGCACCCTGGTTAGGCTAGCGGCTCCAATCGCCGACCAAACGCTGCTCGATTTCGAGGTCTGACGCCACCGGACGGCCGGCGCCCCATCGGCCTTCCGCGCCTGGGCTAAGATTCTATATGCAAAGGCCCCCGGCCGCCTGCTATCGTTCGGGCTCGTAAGGCCCAGCAGCAAAGCCAGTTCAATGCCAACGACGACAGTAGCCGATCTCCTCGGCAAGGGCGCTGCACGCGCGGCAGCCATCGCCGCTCCAAACCGGCCCGCCACTACTTACGACGACATCCGCACCCTGGCGCAAACGACGACAGCTCACCTCAACGCCCTCGGCATCGGCCGTGGCGACCGCGTCGCTATTGTCCTGCCCAACGGCCCCGAAATGGCCGCTGCCTTCATCGCCATCGCGGCCGGCGCCACGACGGCGCCCCTCAATCCGGCTTACCGGGCCGATGAATTTCGTTTCTACCTTGAAGACCTCGGCGCCAAGGCTTTGCTCGTCGAGGCCGGCAGCCAGTCGCCGGCGGTTGCCGTGGCGACGCAGCTTGGCATCGCCACCTATCAACTGATCGCGGCCGCGGACGGACCGGCCGGCACCTTCACCATCGCACCCTTGACCACCGGCGAACCGCCCACCTGCCGCCACCCCGGGCCGGCACAGCCCGACGACATCGCCCTTGTTCTGCATACCTCCGGCACCACCTCGCGTCCCAAGATCGTCCCCTTGACCCAGCGCAACATCTGCGCCTCGGCGGCGCATATCGCCGCCACGCTGCAACTGGTCCCGGCCGACCGTTGTTTGAATGTCATGCCGCTGTTCCATATCCACGGGCTCCTCGCCGCTGTGTCCGCCAGCTTGGCCGCCGGCGCCTCGGTTTTCTGTACCCCGGGCTTCAATGCCTTGCGCTTCTTCGCCTGGCTCGAGGAGGCACGGCCGACTTGGTACACGGCGGTCCCGACCATGCATCAAGCCATCCTCTCCCGTGCCGGCCGTAATCAAGGCACGGTCGCCGCGGCCGGCCTGCGCTTCATCCGCTCCTCGTCTTCCTCATTGCCGCCACAAGTCATGGCCGCCCTGGAAGAGACCTTTGCCTGTCCGGTCATCGAGTCCTACGGCATGACCGAGGCGGCCCATCAGATGGCAAGTAATCCGCTGCCCCCTGCGACCCGCAAGCCGGGCACCGTCGGCATCGCCGCCGGGCCAGAAGTGGCGGTCATGACCACCGACGGCCGGCTATTGGCGAGCGGTGAAACCGGCGAAATCGTCATTCGCGGCCCCAATGTTACCGCCGGCTACGAGGCCAATCCAAAGGCCAATGCCGAGGGTTTTACCGACGGCTGGTTCCGCACTGGCGACCAGGGCGTCATTGACGCCGAGGGCTACCTCACCATCACCGGACGCCTCAAGGAGATCATCAACCGCGGCGGCGAGAAGATCAGCCCGCGCGAGGTCGATGAAGTGCTGCTCGACCATCCCGCGGTTGCTCAGGCCGTCACCTTCGCCCTTGCCCACCCCAAACTCGGTGAGGAGGTTGCCGCCGCCATCGTCCTCGCCGAAGGTCAGACCGGTATGGAGACCGAAATACGCGAATTCGCCGGCCGCCGCCTCGCCGATTTCAAGGTGCCGCGCAAGATCGTCTTCCTTGACGAAATCCCCAAGGGTCCCACCGGCAAGCTCCAGCGTATCGGCCTCGCCAAGCAGCTTGGCCTGGAGGACTGACCCATGCGCATCTGCATCTTCGGCGCCGGCGCCATCGGCGGCTATCTGGCGGTCAAGCTCGCCAACGCCGGCGCCGACGTCACCTGCATCGCCCGCGGACCCCATCTCGCCGCCATGCGCGAGCGTGGCCTAAGGCTGATTGTCGACGGCAAAGAGCAGCTGGCCCATCCCCGCTGCACTGACGATCCGGCAGAGGCCGGCGAGCAGGACTACGTCATCGTCACTCTCAAGGCCCACTCGGTCCCTGCCGTCGCCGACAAGATGCGGCCGTTGCTGAGCGCCGACACCGCGGTGGTCACCGGCCAGAACGGCATCCCCTGGTGGTATTTCTACAAGCAGAACGGCCCCTTTGAGGACAAACGCCTGGAAACCGTTGACCCCGGCGGTAAGCAATGGGACGCGCTTGGACCGCAACGGGCCATCGGTAGCGTCGTGTATATCGCCGCGGAGGTCGTCGAGCCCGGCGTCATCCGCCATGAATACGGCACCCGCCTGACACTTGGCGAACCCGACGGCAGCAAATCGGACCGCGTGCGCGCCCTCTCGAAAATGCTTATCACCGCTGGCATCAAGGCGCCGGTGAAGACCGCCATCCGCGATGAGATCTGGGTCAAACTGTGGGGCAACCTCAGCTTCAACCCGGTCAGCGTCCTGACCCTTGCCACCCTCAAGGCCCTCGCCGAGGACGTCGAGGTTCGCACGGTGATCCGCGCTATGATGGTGGAGGCCCAGGCCATTGGCGAAGCCATCGGTGTACGGTTTTTCATTGATGTCGATGCGCGCATCGAGGGCGCCCGTGAGGTCGGCGAACACCGCACCTCCATGCTGCAAGATCTCGATCTCGGCCGCCCCATGGAGATCGACGCCATGGTGTCATCGGTCCAGGAACTTGGCCGGCTAACCGGGTTACCGACGCCGACCATCGATATCGTACTCGGCCTGGTCAAACTGCGCGCCCGTACGGCGGGCCTCTACGACGGCTGATCCGCTAACCATAACAAGCCACGGAAAAGCTCCATGCCGGCCATTGCGCCGCCCCATCTTCCGGTCGATGATCGCCACCATGCGGAACATGCGTGACCACGGTCCCCGCGATGCCTGATCCCGCTGAGCAAGACCTTGGCGAGACCGTCGCCTTCCTTGACGCGGCCGGCATCGTTGTCTCATTGGCCCCGGCGGGTGCCTCGGTATTCGGTCATCGGCCGCAGGCACTGATCGGGCGTCCGCTGGGCGACCTGATCGTGCCGGAACAGCGGCCCCGGCTGCTGGGCTGGTTTGCGGCCGCACGGCCGCGTCACGGAACCAAACTCACCGGCCTGCGCCCCAACGGCGAGCCCTACCCCCTGACGGTCTCCTTGATACCGACGCCGACGGCAGGCTTCGTCGCCGTTCTTCTCGATGGCAGCGAACGCCGCATCCTACAGGACGAGGCCCGTGCCGCCCGCACCGCCGCCGACCGGGCCCTGCAAGAACGCGGGCATTTCCTGGCCGAGATGAGCCATGAGCTGCGCACGCCGCTGAACGCCATCCTTGGCTTTGCCGAGATCATCGCCGGCCAACGGTTCGGTCCCGACGCCGCCGAACGGTACCGTCAATATGCCGAGCATATCGTCGCCAGCGCCGAGCAACTGCGTGATCTTATTGCCGAGCTGAGCACTAGTCTGCCGGCCACAGCGACGAACCCGACCACCGAAGCAATCTCCGTACAGGCCATGGTTGCCGAGGTCTCGGGCCTGCTGCGCGCCCGCGCGATGGCCAAGAATATCACCATCGCCAGCGCCATCGAGGGCGATCCGACCATCCACGGCGAGCCCGCCTCCCTACGCCAGATCCTGCTCAATCTCGGGACCAGCGCCATCGACAACACGCCCGACGATGGCCAGGTCTCCTTCACCGCCAACGCCGACGCGGATGGCCGCCTGTCCCTCGCGGTCACCGATAGCGGCGGCGGCATCGAAGCCGCCGCGATCCCCTTACTGTTCGAACCCCATGTACGGGGCCACGCTCAGGGCAACCGGCCCGGTCTGTCCGTCATCAAGACGCTGGTTGAAATCCACGGCGGCGAGTTCACCATCGATAGCGTGGCCGGCGAGGGTGCTACCTATCGGGTTGCCTTACCGGGCGACCGTTGGTCGAAGGCACCCGTGGCATCCGACGACGACCCGCCGCCAATTAGCGAGTAAGGACTCGCCCGACCGCATCCTTCCAGCCTGCCAACAGGGTTTGCCGCGCTTCACCGGTCAGGCTCGGCGTGAATTGGCGGTCCCGCTGCCAGTGTTCGGAAATCACCTCCACGGAGTCGTAGACCCCGATCTGCAGGCCAGCCAGATAAGCCGCCCCCAGCGCCGTGGTCTCGGTAACCCCCGGGCGATCGACCGGCAGATCGACGATATCCGCCAAGAATTGCATCAGCCAATTGTTGTGCACCATGCCACCGTCCACACGCAGACTGCGTGGTGACTGCCCCATATCCTGAGCCATCGCCGACACCAGATCGTGGGTCTGATAACACACCGCCTCCAACGCCGCCCGCACGATGGTCGCGACCCCGCTGTCCCGCGTCAGACCGAGGATGGCACCCCGTGCGTCGGCATCCCAATAGGGCGCCCCAAGCCCGGTGAAGGCCGGCACCAGATAGACCCCGGCATTGTCCGCTTGGTTGGCGGCCAACGTTTCCGTCTCTTCCGCCCGAGCTATCACCCCCAGGCCGTCGCGCAGCCATTGCACCGCGGCCCCGGCCACGAAGATGCTGCCTTCCAGGGCATAGCTCGTGCGGCCCTCCAAACGATAGGCCATAGTCGTCAGCATCCGATTTTGCGACGGAATGGCCGTGTCGCCGGTGTTTAGAACCGCGAAACAACCCGTGCCGTAAGTGCTCTTGATCATCCCCGGCGCGAAGCAGGCCTGCCCGACGGTCGCGGCATGCTGGTCTCCTGCCATCCCGCCGATCGGCAGAGCTCGGCCGAAATGTTCCGCCACCGCGACGCCGAACGCCGCCGCATTGTCCATGACCTCCGGCAGCAACGCGCGCGGTACCCCGAACAGCGCTAACAATCTGTCGTCCCAGTCCTGGGTGTGAATGTTGAACAGCATCGTTCGACAGGCGTTCGTGGCATCGGTGGCATGGACCGCCCCGTTTGTCAGCCGCCACAGCAAGAAGCTGTCGATCGTGCCGAAGGCCAGATCGCCGGCTTCCGCGCGCACCCGTGCGCCTGGCACATCGTCCAGCAGCCAACCGATCTTACTGGCCGAAAAATACGGGTCCAAGACCAACCCCGTCGCCTCGGTAACCAGCGCCGCCTTCCCTGCCTCGGTCAATTTCCGACAGGCCTCCGCGGTGCGCCGGTCCTGCCACACGATGGCGTTGTGGATCGGCGCGCCGCTGCCGCGATCCCAGATCACCACGGTTTCGCGCTGATTGGTAATGCCGATCCCTACGACGTCGTCATCCATGACGTCGCGAGACACCGCCAAGGTCGCCTGCCAGATTTCTTCCGGATCATGCTCGACCCATCCCGGTTTGGGAAAGATCTGCGGCAACTCGCGGCCGGCACTTTTCTGCGCCTGCCCCGCGCCGTCGAAGACGATTGCGCGCGTGCTTGTCGTCCCCTGGTCAATCGCCAATATCCGCCCGCCGGCCTGTCCCACGTCTCGCCTCCTTCGCACCAATGGCCCACTATATCATCGCCCGGCTCGACCGCACCCGATCCGGGCATATATCAACGCCACAGACATCGAAGGGCGAAAGGTAGGTCCATGGCGGCAACCCCGGAGAACCAGCGCGATATCGCCGGCATCGTCGACGCGGCACGCACCATCGAAGGCGACGGTCTGGAAATCCGCCGCGCTTTCCCCAACGCCGACCTCGATATGGTCGATCCGTTCCTGCTGCTCGATCATATGGGGCCGATGGCGATCTCGGCGAACCCCAGCGGCGGCGTCCCCGATCACCCCCATCGCGGCTTCGAGACCGTGACCTATCTGCTCGACGGCGCCATCGAGCATCGCGACTCCGCCGGCAATGTCGGGCTCATCAGTCCCGGCGACGTCCAATGGATGACCGCCGGTGCCGGCATCATCCATTCCGAAATGCTCGACACCGATTTTTTCAGCGCCGGGGGCGCCCTGCACGGCACGCAACTCTGGGTAAATCTGCCTGGCCAGGACAAGATGATGGCCCCGCGCTACCAGCCGTTGCCGGCCGCAAATATTCCCACCGCCCGGGACCTCGATGGCAAGGTGAGCGTCAGGGTCATCGCCGGCGCGGCGCTGGGGGTACAGGCGGCGGTGGAAACCGTGACCCCGATCAGCTATCTGCATTATTCCATCGCCCCCGGCGGGTCGACCTACCAGCCCATCCCGCCCGGCCATAATGCTTTCGCTTATCTGCTCGAGGGCACCGCCACGGCCGGCAGCGCCCAACGCCCGATCCATGACGGCCAACTGGTCTTGTTCGCCCCCGATGGCGAAGGGGTCAGCCTCGCCGTCCCGACAACCGCGGTCGGCGCCGCACAAATACTCCTGCTCACCGGCCGACCGATCAATGAACCGGTCGCCCGCTACGGCCCGTTCGTCATGAACACCCAGACCGAAATCCGGCAGGCCATCCGCGACTACCAAACCGGCCAGTTCCTGCCATAGCCCGTTCTGGCAGCCGCCGCAGCACGCTCCGCTCTCTCGTGGTTGGTACCAATATACACTGGTACCAACCACGAGAGAGCGAGATGACCAAACCCGATGGAAGCATACCGATCGACCGGGTACAGACCGGCGTGCGTGTGGAAAAACGCATCCTCACTTCCTGCTTACCGGCAAGAAGCTCAGGCAATAACGGCCAAATTAGTGCGCTGCGCCATCTGAATAAATTGGCCGGGATGCACTTTCCGTTACCGATTGCTATGATCCACCTGCTCGCAATTCGACGGATACAACAGCACTAACAAGGGTGATATGACAAAGCCACACGCCTGCCGCGGCCTTTGGGTTCCGGCCCTGACGCCATTCACCGCCGATTTGGCCGTCGACGCGTCGCGATTCATCAGCCATTGCGAATGGTTACTGGCGAATGGCGCCAGCGGCCTTGCCGCTTTCGGCACCACCAGTGAGGCCAATTCCTTGTCGTCGGCTGAGCGCATGGCGTTGCTCGACGGCCTCATCGAGGCCGGCATTTCCCCCGCCGCCCTCATGCCCGGTACCGGCTGCTGCGCCCTGCCCGAAACCGAAACGCTGACCCGCCATGCCGTGGATCATGGTTGCGCCGGCGTGCTGCTGCTGCCGCCCTTCTATTACAAGGGGGTCAGCGATGATGGCCTCTATGCCGGCATCGCTCAGGTTATTGACCGCATCGCGGACAGCCGCCTGCGCGTCTATCTCTATCATATTCCGCCCATGGCCGGCGTCGGCTTCAGTCTGCCCCTGATCGAGCGCCTGGTTCGGGATTTCCCAGATACCATTGCCGGCCTCAAGGACAGTTCCGGCGATTGGTCCAATACCGCCGCCGTCATCGAGAATTTCCCCAACCTCGCAATCTTCCCCGGCAGCGAGGTCTTCTTGCTCGACGGCCTGCGCGCCGGCGGCGCCGGTTGCATTTCCGCCACCGCCAACATCAACACCGCCGCCATCGGCGCCCTCTATCAGGCTTACCAGGACGGCGACCCGGGCCTCGATGCCGACCAGGAGAAACTAACAAAAATCCGGCGTGCAGCTGAGACCCAACCCATGGTCCCCGGCCTCAAGGCGGTCATCGCCCACGCCCGCTCCGACCCTGAGTGGCTCACCACCCGTCCGCCGCTGGTCTCCTTACAAAGCGAAGCAGCCACCAACTTGACTGAAGCGCTCGACGCCCTCGACTTCACCTGGCCCAGCTAGGCCGGTCACGAGAGCCATTGCTTTGGGTCCTCACGCCCCAAAATACGGACAATGACGATTTCGTCAGGGTCTATACGGTAGTAGATCGAGTGACTTCCATAGGCACAGCGCCGTAGTCCTGCACGGATATGGGCGACCACCGGCCAACGCCCTGGACTCTCTGTCACATCGTCCAGACGTTTGTACAACCCGTCCACGTAATTCTCGGCCTGCTTCAGCCCAAACCGAGTAAATCCAAACACGAACAATCGATCAACATCATCGTCGGCGGCTTTCGACAGCCTATATTTTGCCATCTGCCCTTAGGCGTTTTTTCGCGGCCGCGACGATTTCTTGCGGCGTGCGGTCGCTCATGCCGCTCTGCTCGCCCTCGATAATTGCGGCGCGAATGGCTTCAATGCCGGCTTCACGCTCTTGTTTCTCTCGGATAGCGGCCCGAATGATCTCACTATCGTTGTTATAGTGCCCTTTCGCGATTTGCGATTTGATCCACGCCGCTTGTTGATCCGTCACCGATATACTCTTCTTGACGGTCGCCATGATTCTTTCTCCGCGGAAAATTCCCTACCAAGTAGGATAATTTACCCCGTTGATCTTGCCAACCCCTACAGCGATGCCGCGATCCCCTTGATCCCGCCGGCGATACGGTCGAACTCCCGGTAAATCTTGTCCCGTGAATACCCCGGAATCTTCCGATCCCGCATCACCACGCGGCCGTTTATCACCGTGTGCCGCACGTCGCCGGCCCACGCCGCATAGACCAGGGCCGAATAAACGTCATGTAGCGGCCGCATATGGGTGGATTTCGTGCTGACCACCGCGATATCCGCCCGCTTGCCGGCCTCCAACGAACCGACCGACGCCGCCATATGCAGCGAGGCGGCACCATCGATGGTGCCCATGGCCACCATGTCCGCCGCCGTCGCCACCCGGCGGTCTCGCTGCTCCAGCTTGTGGATTTTCGACGCCAGGCTCATTTGGCTGAAGATATCCAGCGTATTGCCGCTCATCGCCCCATCGGTGCCCAGCCCCACGGGAATGCCCAGGGCCCGCATCCGCAGCGCCGGCGCCACGCCTTTGCCGGCCTTGGCATTGGACCCCGGATTGTGCGACACCCCCGCGCCGCTGTCCCGTAGCTGCGCCATGTCGTCTTCATCGGCGAAGAGGCAATGGGCCGCGGTCAACCGGTCGTTCAGCAGCCCGACCGACGCCAGATACGCCACCGGCGACCGGCCATGCGCCGCCTGCATATCGTCCCATTCCTTTTGCGTTTCCGCGAGATGGATCTGCACCGGCAGATCGGCCTCCCGCGCCACGTCGGCCACCCGCCGTAAGGTATCGGCCGCCAGGGAATAGGGCGCATGAGGTGCCAAACCAACCTGGACCAGATCGTCCCCGCCCCAATCCCGGGCCATCGCCAGGGTCCGCGCCACCGCGTCTTCCGGCGTCGCGCAGTCGGGGGCGGCAAAACCGATCACCGTCTCGCCAACCACCGCTCGCATGCCCAGATCCCGCGCCGCCTTGCCGACCATCTCCTCGAAGAAATACATATCGGCGAAGGTCGTGACCCCGGCTTCGATCATTTCCAGGATCGCCAGCATGGCGCCCCAATAGACCAACTCCGCCGTGACCGCCTTGGCCTCCAGCGGAAAAATATAGCGTTCCAGCCGATCCGGGATATCGTCCCCGAGACCGCGAAACACCGTCATCGCGGCGTGGCAGTGCGTGTTGACCATGCCCGGCATGACGATATCGCCGGCCGCGTCGATGACCGTCACCGCCTCGTAACGCTCACCCAGCGCCTGATCGCCCACCGCGGTGATTTCCGCACCCGTAACCACCACCGCGCCGCCTTCGATGACCCGGCGGTCCCTATCCATCGTAACAACCAGGCCGTTACGGATAATCAGGTCGGCCCTTATGGCGCCCTCCGTCACGCATCACCCAGCAGCACCATGCGGTCCGGCGGCACCCGCAACGTGACCGTGTCGCCGGTGGCAAAGGGCTGCTGATCCTCGCCATTCACGGTCAAATCGCCCAACGCCGTCTGCACGATATATTGGTAGCCCCGCCCCAGATAAGTCCGGAACGCGATCGAGCCGGCGATCTCGCCTGCTTGCCCGGTCCTCGCCGCCGGCCCTAAGGCAATTGCCTCGGGCCGCACCGCACCGAGCAACCGGCCGCCGGGGATCGTCTGCCGATCCGGCGCCTCGAATTTGGTCCCGTCCGCCGCCACCAGTTGGTGCCGGCCGTCGCTCATACCCTGATGGCGTAATTGGAAAAAATTCTCGAAGCCGACGAAGCGCGCAACGAAGGGCGAGGCCGGTTGGCTGAAGATATGCTCCGGCCGATCGAACTGTTCGATCACTCCGTCATTCATCACCGTGACCTTGTCGGAGATCGAGAAGCACTCCTCCTGATCATGGGTGACGTACAGTGTCGTAATCTTGAACTCCTGCTGCAATCGGCGGATTTCGACCCGCATCTTGACCCGCAGTTTCGCGTCCAAATTGCTCAACGGCTCGTCGAACAGCAAGAGATCAGGCTTGATCACCAGCGCCCGCGCCAAAGCCACCCGTTGTTTCTGCCCGCCCGATAGGGACTTCGACAACCGGTCGCGCAACGCGGCCAACCCCACCACCTCCAGCATCTCATCGACCCGCCGCCGCACCTCCTCACGCGCCACTTTGCGCTGCCGCAAGCCGAACGCCACATTGTCGAACACGTTCAGATGCGGAAACAGCGCATAACTCTGAAACACATAACCAAAGCCGCGGCGGTTCGGCGGGCGCCGCGTGTAGTCCTCCCCGTCCAGCAACACCCCGCCGCTGTCCGCACGCAGGAACCCGGCGACCACCCGCAAGGTCGTGGTCTTGCCGCAGCCGCTTTCCCCCAACAGCGACACGAAGTCGCCGTCGGCGACCTCCAGATCCAGGTCCGTCAGAATCCGGTTGTCGCCGTAGGAGGCACAGATTTTTCGCAGTTCCAGCGTCGGCATGCTCGAATCCCGTCAGCGCGCGAAGTAACTGAGACCGAGGGTGCGCTCGATCAGGAACATGAAGCCCGCCGTCGTCGCGATCAGCACCACCGACAGCGAGGCAATCGTCGGATCGAAGAAATTCTCCACATAGGACAGCATCTGGATCGGCAGCGTGCTGACCCCCGGCCCGGTGAGAAACACCGAGACCGGCACGTTATTCATTGACGTGATGAACGCCAAAATGAACGCCGCCATGACCCCGGCCCTGATGTTCGGCAGCACCACCACGAAAAAGGTCCGCCAGCGCGGACAGCCGAGGCTGATCGCCGCCTCCTCGATTGCCGGCTCGAAATTCGCCAAGCTCGAGGAGATCACCCGGATGCTGTAGGGCAGCACGATCAGCGTATGGCCGATCAGCAGGGTCTGAAACACCGGCACCCCGCCCTGCACGTTGTAGAACCGCAGCAGGGAGAAACCGAGCACCACCCCCGGCACGATCACCGGCGAGACGAAGATCGCCTGCAGCACGCCGCGGCCGGGCACGGCGGACCGGCTCAGCGCATAGGCCGCCGGCACCCCGATGACCAGCGACAGGAAGGTCCCCAGCACCGCGATTTGCAGGCTGACGATGAAGGTCTCCAGGAATGCCGACACCGCCAGGATATTGGCAAACCATTTCAGCGACAGGCTGCTCGGTGGAAATTCCAGGAAATTCGACCCGCTGAACGCCGCGGCAGCCACGATGAACAACGGCCCCAGCAGGAAGAAATAGACCAGCGTCACATAGGCCGCGAGGGCCGGATTACCGCGCTTCATGATCAAGCGGCCGGGTTGAGCCGCCGCGCGGCCATGTTGATGGCCGTGATCACCGACAGTGTCAGCACCACCATCATCGTCGCGATCGTCGCCGCCCCGTCCCAATCGAACAGTACCATCGCCTGCCGGAAAATCAGCGTCGACAGCACTGTCGACCCGTCCCCACCGAGCAATTGCGGCGTCGTGAAAGAGGTCAGACTACCCGTGAACACCAACACCGCGCCGACCACCAGACCCGGTAGGCTCAGCGGCACGATGACGGCGAAGAACGCCTTGATCCGTGGCGCCCCCAGGCTCGTCGCCGCATCCATCAAATCGTCCTCGATATTCTCCATCACCCCGACCAGGGACAGGATCATCAACGGCAGGAACAGGTAGGTCAGCCCGATAACGACGGAGATTTCGTTGAACAGCAGCCGCAGCGGCGCGTCGATCACATGCAGCTTCATCAGCAGCGTATTGACACTGCCTTTGCGACCCAGGATGACGATCCAGCTGAACGACCGCACGACGGAGCTGGTCAGCAGCGGCAACACCGCACACAAGATCAGCAGGCTGCGCCACTTTGGCCCGGCTTGCGAAATAAAATAGGCGGTGGGATAGCCCAGCGCCGCCGCGATAACGGTCGTGATCAGGGCAATCTTCAATGTGCGGAAGAACACGTCCCGATTGAACGCATTTTCGAAGAAGGCGCCATAGCGGCCGAACAGCGCCACCTCGCCACCGAAGGTCTGCGCCACCGTCGAGTACAACGGCGCCGCCAGCAGCAACCCGACCAGCACCAGGGCCGGCACGCACAACAGATAGACCGAGGAATATCTCACGATCCGATCGGCTGCCGGCGCGCCGCGCCCTTCATCTCTGCAATCTCGGCCTGGCTAGTTGGCCGAAATCTGGCTATTCCAGCGCTCGATCCAATCCGGCTTGGCATCGTTCACCGCGGCCCAATCCACCGTCTGCAGACTGCCGATCAGGTCCGCCCCATAGGTCAGTCCCGCCGCCTGCTCGTCGGACAACGTCACACCGGAATTGACCGGCGAATCGACGCGCTCCAACGCCAACGCCTGTTGCACCTCGGCACTCAGCACGAAATCGATGTATTTCTCCGCCAGCGCTTTGTTCTTCGACCCCTTGACGATATTGATCGTATTGAGATTTGCGTAGGCGCCCTCCACCGGATCGACCCACACCGCCGTCGGTACGGCCTCCTTGATGCGCCCGAAGGCGAAGTCCTGCGCCGCCCCGGCGACGATCTCGCCTTGTGCGAACAGATTAACCAGCTCCGACGAACGGTTATAGGTCTTCACCAAGTTCGGCTTCAGCGCCGCCAGCTCCTTGAACGCCGCATCGGCATCGCCGGCCATGCCAGCTCTGTCGCTCGCCGCCAGCACCAGCATCGGTCCGGCCGTCGTGGTGATGCCGGGCACCGAGATATTGCCCGCCAGATCGTCCCGCCACAGATCCGACCACGACGTCAGCGGCTCGGAGACCGCCGCACTATCGTAAATGATCCCGAAGCGACCGACGGTATAGGCCGGCCCGAATTCCTCGCCATGGGGCGCTTGGGCCAACGCGTACAGCTTCGCGACATTCGGCAGGTTGGCCCGATCGACGCTGTCGAACAGCCCCTCGGCGATCCCCTGCTGCGCGAAGGCATCGGCCAGGTAAATAAGATCCACCGTCGACCCTTCACGCAACCGCACCTTATTCAGGCGGTCGCTGTTATTGCCGGTCTCGACGACGATCTTGACGTTGTTGGCCTTCTCGAACGGCTCGTAGATATTGGCCTTAAGCTTGTCGGCATTGAAGGCCCAGGTCGAGATCACCAGGGTATCCTGGGCCGCGGCCGATAATGACCCAACGACCATTGCCGCACCCAACAGGGCCAGCCCCAATTTCTTCTGCATCTTCATTCCTCCCAATACAGGTTGCCCGCCGCGCGGCACACCGGTTCAACGTCCGGCAATATCGCCACGAGATCGGCCGGCCGCGATCACGTCCGCGGACGTTACCACGCCCCAACCCCCACACCGCAACCCCTTGTTAAACGGAGCCAATTTCGCGCTTATGCAACTCATGCGGGCAACCGCTTGGCTAGACCCAGCGAAACACGCACCCGCCCCAAATGATGGAGATGACCAGCCCGCCCCATAGCGGCGTACCCATCAGGCCCAGCCAGCCGAGAAAGATGAAAGCCGACCCCAGCAGCGTGATGAACAGCCGGTCGCCTCGGGTGGTATCAAGCCCCAGAATACCGTGGCGTGGGGCCCCGCCGGGCGTTCGCCATTCCAGATATCCCATCGCTGCGATACTGAGAAACACGAACAATATCAATGCGGCCGTCGGCCAGGTCCATGCCATCCATCCGAGATTCATGACGCGACTGCCCCCAACTCACACCCGGCCCAAGGCAAAGCCCTTGGCGATATAATTGCGCACGAAATAGATCACGATAGCCCCCGGGATGATCGTCAGGCAGCCGGCCGCCGCCAGCAGCCCCAGATCGTAACCCGCCGTCGACGCGGTCCGTGTCATTGTCGCGGCGATCGGCTTCGCCTCAACCGAGGTCAGCGTCTTCGCCAACAACAGCTCCACCCACGAAAACATGAAGCAGAAGAAAGCGGCGACGCCGATGCCTGACTTGATCGCCGGTACGAAGATCTTGAAGAAAAAGCGCGGGAACGAATAGCCGTCCACATAGGCGGCCTCGTCGAGTTCCTTCGGCACCCCGGACATGAAACCCTCGAGGATCCAAACCGCCAGCGGAATATTGAACAGCGTGTGCGCCAGCGCCACCGCGATATGAGTGTCGAATAAATTCACCGCCGAGTAGAGCTGGAAAAACGGTAGCGCAAACACTGCCGGCGGCGCCATCCGGTTGGTCAGAAGCCAGAAGAACAGATGTTTATCGCCGACAAAACGATAGCGCGAAAACGCATAGGCCGCCGGCAGTGCCAAGCCGACGGAGATCACCGTGTTCAGCGACACGTAGGTCAGCGAATTCACGTACCCCAGATACCAAGTTGGATCGGAGTAAATGGTCACATAGTTCGCCACCGTGAAATCATGCGGCCACAGGGTGAAGCCGCCGAGGATCTCATTCGTCGTTTTGAATGACATATTGAGCAGCCAGTAGATCGGCAGCATCAGGAAAACGATATAGAGCGTCGGCACCAGCCAGATTGCCCGTCTCATGGCACGCGCCCCCCTACCTGGCGTCATTCTTGGTCATGACGGTGTAGAATACCCAGCTCGCCAGCAACGTCATGATAAAGTAGATCAACGACATTGCCGCCGCCGGACCCAGGTCGAACTGCCCCAGAGCCACCTTGACCAAGTCGATCGACAGGAACGTCGTCGCGTTGCCCGGGCCACCACCGGTCAGCACGAAGGGTTCGGTGTAGATCATGAAACTGTCGATAAACCGGAGCAGGATGGCGATGGTCAAAACCTGCTTCATCTTCGGCAGTTGGATATAGCGAAACACCGCCCATGGTCGGGCGCCGTCGATCTCCGCCGCTTGATAATAGGCATCCGGGATCGAGATCAGACCCGCGTAAGCCAGCAGCACCACCAGCGACGTCCAGTGCCAAACATCCATCAGGATCGTCGTGAACCAGGCGGCCAGCGGCTGCTGCGTCATATTGTAATCGATGCCCAGCGCGTTGATGGCACGCCCGAGCAAGCCAATTTCCGGCAGCGCAAAGATATTCCACATCGCCCCGACGACATTCCACGGAATGAGCAGCGGCAGCGCCATCAACACCAAGCACACCGAAACCCAAGGGCCCTTACGGGGCATCGTCAGAGCTATCGCCACCCCGAGCGGTATTTCGATGGCCAGAATGATCGCCGTGAAAACGATCTGCCGGCCCAGCGCAGCTTGAAACCGCTCGGAATGCAGCAGCTGTTCGAACCACCCGACACCCTGCCAGAAGAACACATTGTTGCCGAACGTCTCTTGCACCGAGTAATTGACGACCGTCATCAATGGAATCAGCGCGTTAAACGCCACCAGGACCAAGACCGGCGCGACAAAGAACCAAGCCCTCTGATTTTCGGTCTTGTTCATTGCGCCGGCCCGCCACCGCCGATCAGCCAACTATCGGCATAGATCCCGGTGTGCGCCGGATCGAAGGCTAGATGGGTTGCCCCTTCGGGTATCACCTCGTCGTCACCGCATAAGACGAAGACCCGGGCTCCGCCGGCCCGAGTTTCAACCACTCGATGCCGCCCCGTATCAGCGATCCGCACCACCTGCGCCGGCACGCCGTCGTCCACAAACCGCACGAATTCCGGGCGCACCCCAAGTTCCAATTGCCCCGCCACATCCTGACTAACCAGCTTTTCGACCAGCGGCACATGGCAGTCGTCAACGAAGGCACCGCCATCGCGGATTCGGCACGGCAGCACATTCATCCCCGGCGAGCCGATGAAATGGCCGACGAATGTATGCGCCGGTCGCTCGAACAGTTCCACCGGTGTGCCGATCTGCACGACCTCGCCCTCCCGCATCACCACCACCTGATCGGCAAAGGTCAGCGCCTCGGTCTGATCGTGGGTGACGTAGATCATCGTCGCCCGCACCCGCTGATGCAGTTCCTTGAGCTTGGAACGCAGCTTCCACTTCAGATGCGGGTCGATCACCGTCAACGGCTCGTCGAACATCATGACATTGACATCGTCTCGCACCAGGCCGCGACCCATCGAGATCTTTTGCTTGCCGTCCGCGGTCAGCCCCGCCGCGCGCCGCGACAACATGTCGTCCAGCTCCAACAGGGTCGCGATCTCACGCACCCGCCTGTCGACGCGCGCTTTGTCCACGCCGCGATTCCGCAGCGGAAAGGCCAAATTGTCGTACACCGTCATGGTGTCGTAGATCACCGGGAACTGGAACACTTGGGCGATATTACGCTCAACCGGCGCCAGCGCCGTAACGTCTCGTTCATCGAAGAGAATGCGGCCCTCGGATGGCGTCAGCAACCCGGAGATGATGTTCAGCAGCGTCGTCTTGCCACAACCCGACGGTCCGAGCAGGGCGTAAGCGCCGCCGTCCGACCAATCGATGTCTATCTCCTTGACCGCCCAATCGGCGTCCACCGTGGGGTTGGTCAGATAACTATGGCGTAGCTTCCTGAGACCGATTTTCGCCACTATTTCCCCACTTCCTCCCGATCACGCCGCCGCGGCCGTAACCAGCGCCCCGTCGGCGCCGAAGTACAGGCACCGACTCACATCGACAAAGAACCGGTGCATCTCGCCGATCTCGTAGGCTTGCACGCCATGGCTTTGCGCCACCCAGGTTTGGTCCCCCAATTCGAAATGCGCCACACTCTCGGATCCGGAGAGTTCCGTCACCAGAACCCTGCCATCGAGCCCAACCGCGCTTTCGCTTTGCTGCGCCGGTGCCACGAAATGCGGCCGCACGCCGACCGTGTATTCACCATCCGGAGCGTTGGCGATGGCGCCGACCGCCGGCCATCGCACGTCCGCGTTCAGCGCCACTTCGCCGCCCTGCTTGACCACCGCGGCGGCGTTGATCGGCGGGTCTGAGAACACCCGCGCGGTGGCCAGGTCCGGCGGCGCTCGATAGGCCGCCGCCGTCGCGCCGAACTGGGTAATACGGCCCTCATGCAGGGTCGCCGTATGGCCCCCAAGCAGCAATGCTTCGGACGGTTCGGACGTCGCATAGACCACGATCGTACCGCGATCCTCAAACAGCCGCGGCAACTCATCGCGCAGCTCTTCGCGCAGCTTGTAGTCGAGATTGGCCAGCGGCTCATCGAGCAGCACCAGAGCCGAATCCTTGACGATTGCCCGCGCCAGCGCGGTTCGTTGTTGCTGACCGCCGGAAAGCTCCGACGGCCGCCGCCGCAGCATCGGTGTCAGTCTCAGCAGCTCCGCTGTCTCGCCGACGCGGCGTTCGATCTCCGGACCACGTATTCTGGCAACGCGCAGCGGCGAGGCTATATTCTCATAGACGCTCATGTTCGGGTAGTTGACGAAGAACTGATGCACCAGCGACACGTTGCGCCGTTGTGCCGAAACGCCGGTGACATTCTTCCCGTCGAACCAGATTTCGCCGCTGGTCGGCCGCTCCAGCCCGGTCATCAATTTTATCAACGTTGTTTTGCCCGCGTTCGTCGCGCCGAGCAGGATGTTAAATCCCTTTGTCGCCAGCGTTAGGTTGGTCGCGAATATATGGGTATCCGTACCGACCCGCTTCGCGACATTCTTTAGTTCCAGCGTCATCCCTCAGTTCCGGTCGCCCAACTGGCTCGCGCGGCATTTGCAATGGGACACTAATCCGTCTCTCACCGCTCTGGCGAGAACAAACCCCGAAAAGATACCGCCGGGGAAAAACGTCTCCCCGGCGGTTATTGTCGCTTACGAAACGCCGATCAATTGGCGGTTTCCCAACGCTTCACCAGATCGTCGTAATTGACGGTGATGCCTTGTGGCTTCTCATTGGCCAATTTCGCTTTCGGTGATCCTGCCTGGCTCAGCCAGAAGTCGGCATCTTTCTCTTCATTCAGTCGCGGACCGCAGCCACCGTAAACGTTGGCGGCCTCGTCGGCGGCTTGCATGCGCGCCATGGTGATGTCCATCTCGCCCGCCAGGCGGTCCATCGCCTCTTGTGGTGAGAAGGCACCCGAGTTCACATCACCGATTTGCTGCCACCAAATCTGCGCCAGCTTTGGGTAATCCGGCACGTTGATACCGGTCGGCGACCACATGACCCGGTCGGGCGAACGATAAAACTCGACCAGACCGCCAAGTTTCGGCGCCCGTTCGGTGAAGCTCTCATGCCGAATATCGCTGTCACGGATCGGTGTCAGCCCGACATGGGTCTTTTTCAGCGACACCGTCTTGGAGACCACGAACTGAGCATACAGCCAAGCGGCCTTGCGACGGTCCACCGGGGTCGATTTCATCAGCGTCCAAGAACCGGCATCCTGATAGCCCAGCTTTTGACCTTCTGACCAATAGGGACCGTGCGGCGACGGTGCCATCCGCCATAGCGGCACGCCATCGTCATCGACCGTGTTATTGCCCTCCGACTTTGGCGCCACCATGTTGGCGGTGAAGGCCGTGTACCAGAAGATCTGCTGGGCCACATTGCCTTGGCTCAGGGCCGGCAATGACTGATAGAAGTCATAGCTGGCGGCGTCCGGCGGCGCATACTTGCGCAACCATTCGTCCCACTTGCGGATGGCATATACAGCCGCCGGGCCATTGGCCGCACCACCGCGGCTAACCGAGGCGCCGACCGGGTTGCAGGAGCCCGCTTCCATGCGGATGCCCCATTCGTCGACCGGCACGCCGTTCGGGAAACCAGCCGAACCGGCACCGGCCATGGACAGCCAGGCATCGGTCATCCGCCAGCCCAGGTCAGGGGCCCGCTTGCCATAATCCATATGACCGTATACGCGGACCCCGTCGATCTCCTTCACATGGATGGAAAAGAACTCGGCGATGTCCTCATAGGCCGACCAATTGACCGGCACGCCAAGGTCATAGCCATAACGCTCTTTGAATGCCGCCTGGTACTCCGGGCGGTCGAACCAGTCTTTGCGGAACCAATAGAGGTTCGCGAACTGCTGATCCGGCAACTGATAAAGTTTGCCGTCCGGGCCGGTGGTGAACGACTTGCCCATAAAGTCGTCGACATCCAGCGTCGGCAACGTCACGTCTGCGCCTTCCCCAGCCATCCAGTCGGTCAGGTTGACCGCCAGCTGCAGCCGCGAATGCGTGCCGATCAGATCGGAATCATTGATATAAGCGTCATAGAGATTGCGGTTGGTCTGCATCTGGGTCTGCACGGCCTGGACGACTTCGCCCTCACCAAGAATCTGGTGATTGACCTTGATGCCGGTGATCTCCTCGAACGCCTTGGTAAGTGTGTTGGATTCATAGTCATGCGTCGGAATGCCTTCCGACAGCACATTGATTTCCATACCGGCGAATGGTCCCGATGCATTGATGAACCATTCCATTTCCGCCATCTGCTCAGCTTGCGAAAGCGTCGATGGCTGGAATTCTTCGGCTACCCATTTCTCCGCGGCGGCCATGTCGGCGAACGCGGATTGGGACGCGGCGATCAAAGCGATCGCAGCAACCGCCAACGTCAAACGTTGTCGCATTTTGGTCCTCCCTCACATTGTCTCAGATTTTTAAGGCACGGGGTTCTACTTTCGCCCCATGTCTCATCGTATCTTCATGTGAAACTCAATCGAAGGTCAAGCGAAGATCACGAGTCCGCGAGCAAAAACATTTGCGCGCAACCATGGCGGGCGCCGCGCCTGACCACACGGTCGCTCTTGTTCAATGATGCTGAACGATGGAGTAATGGGTGGCCGTGACCGTTTGCCGCACGGGGCGCTCTGATCGACCTATCCCGGCCCCATAACCAAATTTGGCAGCCAAAGTGTGAGAGCCGGCACATACGTGATGAGCAGTAGCACGATCAGCAGCGGTATGAAAAATGGCACAACCGCCAGCGCCACCCGTTCGAACGACACGTCACCGACCTGGGTGACGATATAAAGCCCGATCCCCATCGGCGGCGTCGCCATGCCGATCAGCAGCGCGAAGGTGATGATCAGTCCGAAATGAATGCGGTCGATGCCGAAGTGATCCACCAGCGGCAACAGCATCGGCACCAGGATAAGCTTTGCCGGGATCCCCTCGACCACGGTGCCGATCGCCAGCAGAAACACCAACAGAATGGCCAGAAAAACGAACCTGTTCTCGGTCGTCAGCAGCACCGCCGACGCCAAGGCCTGCGGAATTTGCTCGATCGCCAGCAGCCACCCCATGACTTGGCTATAGCCGATGATGATCATGATGATCGAGGTGATCATCATCGTGTCGGTCAACGCCTTCCACAGTTTCTTCAGACTCAGGGTGCGGTAGACCGCCCCCAGCAGGATCGAATAGGTGCAGGCCAGCACGCCGGCCTCTGTCGCCGTCGTGAAACCGGTGATGATCGCGCTCAGAATGATCGCCGGCGCCACCAGGGCCGCCACACCGTCGATCGCCGTGTGCCGGATCTGCTTGAACGTCGCCCGCGGCTCCCGTGGGAAGTTCCGCCTTTCGGCGATCACCCGGTTGAACACCATCAGCGACAGCCCGATCAGCAGCCCCGGCGCAATGCCCGCCAGGAACAGCCGCGCCACCGAGGTATTCGACAGGAAGGCATAGATGACCAGGCTGATCGACGGCGGGATGATCGGCCCGATCACGGCCGAGCAAACCGTCAGCGCCGCGGCGAAATCCGCCGGGTAGCCGCGTTCCTTCATTGCCCTGATCTCGACCATGCCCAGGCCGGCGATATCCGCCACCGCCGCCCCCGAAACCCCGGCGAAGATCATCGAGGCCAATACATTGACCTGGGCCAGGCCGGCCCGGAAATGCCCCACCAGCGCCATCGCGAAGTTGAAGATCTTGTCGGTCATGCCGACGGCGTTCATCAGGTTGCCCGCCATGATGAAGAACGGCACCGCCAGTAACGACGGATTCTCCACCCCCTCTACGACCTGCAGCGGCAGGATATAGACCTCGCCGGCGAACCCGGCGACCAGTAACGAGGCCAGGACGGCGACGCCGATCGCCATCGTCACCGGCACACGCAACAGCATCAGGCTGATAAATCCGCCGAACAGCACCCATGCCATGAAACTGCTTCCCCCGCCTTCGCCCCGCCGG
Organism: Alphaproteobacteria bacterium; assembly: GCA_021774445.1. Lineage (GTDB taxonomy): Bacteria > Pseudomonadota > Alphaproteobacteria > UBA6615 > UBA6615 > SZUA-147. Next base: position 23,203 of record JAJFJA010000074.1, on the reverse strand, counting down.
CGGTATCACCGGCTTCGTCTTAGTGAGAAATCTGTCCCGCCTGATCCGCGGCTTGCGACGGCATTTCCTCACCGCGCAGCAGATAGATCGTATCGACAAGATAGTTGACGAAGATCAGGCCGCAGGTGACGAACAACGGCACCGCCAGGGTGAACCGTTCGACCTGGACACCGAACAAATAGACCTGTTCGATGATCCCCGCTTGGCGCTCGATGATCTCCGGCCCATGCCACACCATCACGCCCATGAGCAGCAGAATCAGGATGTTGACGAACTGCCGGATCGCCAACTGCCCCTTACGGCCTAAGCGGAGATAGATGAAATCGACGGTGATATCCCGCCGCGCCCGGTACAGCACGTAAAAGCCCAGGAAGGTCATCCACACGAACAGCACCGTGCTCCACGGAAAGACCCACTGGATGCCGCGGTCCCACATCGCCCGACTGCCGATATTCATCACGTTGATGATCAGTAGAATCGCCAAACAGGCGTTTGCGAGCACCAAGAACAGGTGCCCGCAAACCCCCAATAGCCGGTCGACGCGTTCGACGATTCCCATCATCGCCGAGAACGACCCCGCGCCTAGCTGCTTGGCCGCGTGGCCTCGATGGCGTCGAGGAAACCGGCCGGCATCTCCCCATTGGCCTCGCGCTCGCGATAGAACTCGAACATCGACGCCCGGAAATCCGACAGATCCGGCTCGGCGAACGTCACGCCCTTGTCCTTCATTCTGTTGATCGAGGCTTCGAGATTGGCGTTCGTCAGCTCCATTGAGTATTTGCCGCCCTCCGCATGGGCTTGCGCCACGACCTCTTTCAGATCGTCTGGCAGCGCATTGAAAGCCCCGGCATTCATGATGAAGCCAATACCTTGCGGGTATTCGTTATGCCGAATCACGTTCGGCGCAACTTCATAGAACTTCATCGATTCGACCAACCCGATCGGACTGTTGACCGCCTCGACGATACCCTGCTTGATCGAGCTATAGACTTCCGTCCAGCCAAGTGTGCGGACTTCGGCGCCGAGATGGGTCCAGACGTCCGAGGCCAACTGGTTCGGGTGCATGCGCAGTTTCGTACCCTGCATTTCGGCGAGGGAGTTCCACGGTTTTTTCGTCACCATGACCCGGTAGGGGCCGCGCATATAGGCCGCCGGGTCACCCAGGACCGTCACCCCGGCAGTCTCTTCAACGTCGGCGAGCCAACCTTTGTACAGATCCGATTGCATGAAGTTCGACCAATGCTCACGGCTCTCGAACAGGAACGGCGCGCTGGAGAATTTCATGTCGTCGACCCATTTGGCGAGAAACGCCGAGCCTTCGGGGTAGAGGTGAATGGTACCGGCCTGCATCTGCTCCAGAATGGCCTCGGTCTTACCGAGCTGCTCATTCGGGAATACCTTGACCTCCATCCGGCCGTCGGACAGTTCGGCCACCTTGTCGGCGAAGCGTTGGAAGGCCTTGCCTTCGTCGCTTTCCGCCGGCTGCTTGGTCGCCATGCGCCAAGTCACCTCAGCGGCTTGAGAAGCCGAGATCATGCCGAACGTGACCGCAAGTGCGAGTCCCGCTACCCGGCCGAATGAAACAAGTTTTGTCATGAGCATACCCTCCCAATCGATTGTCGATCCGGTCAGCCGGTACGCGCAACCTCTGCCTTTGGTCAGGCTATTACGGGGCACGCCCCAGCAACCATTTTGCCGCAACGCCAACACATCGCCGAGCCCGCCGGGCCCAGGTAATCATATCGCCGCCAGCTTCATGCCAACAAGATTATACCCTGAGTATATAATATACGAGAAGAATATATTATCCTGCAGTCTCCGAAACCGGCGACCCGGCCATTGTTGATCGAAAGGACCCCGGAATGTTCACTGTGCAACCCCTGCCGCCGCAAATCGACCCAGCCCTCATCGCCAAGCTCCAGCAGGCGGAACCCGCCACCATTGGTCATTTTCGCCATAGTGATTTCATGGATCCGGCACTTCGCGCCGTTATCCCCGACCGGCGCATCGCCGGCACCGCCATCACCGTCCGCGCCCCGGGTGCCGACGGCACCATGATCGCCTACGCCATCGGTCAGTCACGCCCGGGCGACGTCATCATCGTCGACCGCGGCGGCGACCGCCAACACGCTTGCTGGGGCGGCTTGGTGCAATACTCGGCCATGCGGGCCCGCATCGCCGGTGGTATTATCGACGGGGTCGCCACCGATTTCGGCGAGATCCGCGAGTATGGCGTGCCCCTGTGGTGCCGCGGGCCATCGGCAATCACCACCAAGCGTTTAGCCTTGGGCGGTGACTTCTGCGTGCCGGTCTCCTGCGGCGGCGTAACCGTGCGGCCGGGCGACGCCATCCTCGCCGATGAGAACGGCATTTTCGTGCTCGATCCGGCCGAGATCGCCAGCGTCGCCGACCGCGCCATCAAGATGCAGGAGGACGAGGTCGGCAAACGCGCCGAGATCGACGCCGGCGCCAGACTGCCCGACATCTCCGGCGCCAGCGCCATCATCGAAGCCGCCTTGGCCGAACAGAAGCGGTAGCCGCTGGTGCAACAGGCACCGCTCGGATACCGCGTCAATACAACCGCGTCTTGTCCAAGACATTGCGCATGTCCCCGCGCTTGCCTGCCAGGAAGCACCGCAGGTTGTGGCAGAAAATATCGCTGATCTTGCCGTTCTCGCTTGCCGCGGTACTACCCGAATGCGGGCTGATCAGCACATTGGGTAGGTCCCATAGCGGGCTCTCTGCCGGCAGCGGTTCGACGGCGAAGACATCCAGCGCCGCCAGACCGATATGGCCGGACCGCAGGGCCTCGGTCAGCGCCGCCTCATCGACGACCTGTCCCCGGGCGATGTTGACCAAGACACCGCCCGGCTTCAGCGCCCGCAGCGCGGCTTCGTCGATCAGGTTTTCCGTTTCCGGGGTATGTGGCACGCTAAGCACCAGCGCATCGGTTTGTGCCAGCATGTCGTGCAGTCGCGTGGCGGGGAACAGCGCATCGACACCTAACTGTTCTGCCGTCCGGTCCGATCCGCTGCGCGCCAGCGCCACGACCCGCATGCCAAAACCAAGGCCGAGCGCCGCGACACGGCGGCCGACCTCGCCCGCACCGATAATCGCTAGGGTCTTGCCGGCCAGTTCATCGCCGCAAAACCGCGCCCAGTGATGTTGCCGCTGCTCGGCCTGGAGAACGGACAGTCGCTTGACATGGCTGAGCAGCGCCAGAAAGACAAACTCGGTCAGCGGACCGGCGTGAACGCCCCGCGCCGTTGTCACCAGCAGATCCGAATCCTGCAGCCCCAGACGCTTGATCTGCTGACCGACCCCCGAACTCGTGGTCTGCACCCACTTCAGGTTCGGGACCAGGTCGAACACCCCGTCCTCCCCGCCCGCGATCGGCGGAAAGTCCCACAGCACCTCGGCACGACGCAGCAGCATACGCCACTGTTCCTCCTGCGCCGCTGTCCTGACAAAATCCTCGCGGCCCTTGTGATCGGCGGGAAACCGCGCCCCCGGCAATAGCGCCGGTTCATGGAGCACCTCGATCCTGTCCGGCGCGACAGATCTGATCCGATCCACCTGTTCCGGCTCCAGCGGGCTTGCAATAAAGACCGTTAACCGCCCCGTCTCGCTCGTCATGGCTCAAACCTCCCCACTATCGGCTCTGCCCAGAGTGAATATCAGAGCCTGCGGGTCAAGGCCGTCAAAGCAGCCGGCCCGGGCGGCGCGAGACAAACCCTTCATATTCTTGACTTAAAAATATTCCAAGGATTCCGTCGGAACCGTCGTCTAACAACCGGAACAGCCGGCGAAAGCGTGTGAATGACCGGATCGGGCAACCAGACCGACCTGATAAAACAGGCTCAAACAGGCGATAGAGGGGCGTTCGAAGCGCTCCTACGGACCCACTATGACCGTATCTACCGCATCGCGTTCAAATGGTGCGGCAACCAAGCGGATGCCGAGGACATCACGCAAAACGCCTGCCTCAAACTGGCCCGTTCCATCGATACCTTTCGATTTCAGTCGGATTTCCTCACCTGGCTCTACCGGCTGGTCATCAACACGGCGAAGGACTGGGCCAAGGCCCGTCCAAAACATCTGACCCATCACGAAGCCGAAACCCACCACAGCGAGCCCCCGGCCGGAGACGACAAGGTCTATGCCAGCCAGATCATGGCCTTCGTGCGCACCATGCCGGAGCGCGAGCAGGTCGCCCTCTTGCTCGTCTTTGGCCAGGACCTAAGCCACCGCGAAGCGGCGACCGTGATGGAATGCACGGAGAGCACCGTCTCCTGGTACATCCACGAGGCGCGCAAGAAACTGCGAACCTTCCAGCATCAGGAGTGCCGCCATGGATGATCGGCAGTTGCAGGACATACTCGGCAACCAAGAGGTTCCGCCGGCCGACGAGAATGCGCGCAAGCGAGCCATCAACCTCGCCCTTGCCGAATTCGATACCGCACGACAAGGCAAGCAAAACAGTCGCCAAGGATTTCCGCTGCTGTCTCGTCTAACGGGTCGTTCCAACCGAAAAACCGGGAGACGACCCATGCACAGGCGTTTTGTTTTCGGCGGTATGGCGACCGCGACGGCGATCATCGTCGGCATCGGCACCTACGGCATCCTCGATGGCGACCGGCCAGCCCCGCAAGAGCCGGTTGTCGCGCAAAACGCCGTGAACGCCCCGACTGAGACCCGCAGCCGATCCGAAGCGGAACGGCAGGTCTACGATAGTTTTGCCGCGTCGGAACCACGCGGGCTGACCGCCGATAGCACCGCGTCCGCCGCCGCCCCGGCACCGACGACCCCACCCGCCGCCGTGACCGACAAGCGCCGCCTAAAGAACGTCGTCCAGGAGCTTTCCTCGCAAGCGCAGCCGGCGCCCGAAGCGCCGCCACGGCAATACCGGGCCATCGGCCGCGACCAGTTTGCAGACGTTGAGCAAAACACGGTCACGCGCGTGGCCGAGGCGCCGGTGTCAACCTTCTCCATCGATGTCGACACCGCGTCCTACTCGTTCGTCCGTCGCATGCTGAACAGCGGCACGTTGCCGCAGCCCGACGCCGTCCGGGTCGAGGAACTGATCAACTACTTCGATTACGACTACGCCCAGGCCGCCACGACCGAGCAGCCGTTCCAACCCACGATCACCGTACTGCCCAGCCCCTGGAACAGCGGCAACAAGCTGGTCCATATCGGCATCAAGGGGTACGACCTGGAACCGGCCGAAAACCCCCGCAGCAACCTGGTCTTCCTGCTCGATGTCTCGGGCTCCATGAACGCGCCGGACAAGCTGCCTCTGGTGGTCAACTCCATGAGGCTGTTACTGGACACCCTGGCGCCTGACGATACCATCGCCATCGTCGTCTATGCCGGCGCCGCCGGCACGGTCTTGGAGCCCACCAAGGTCGCTGACAAGAGCAAAATCCTCGCGGCCTTGGAGCGTCTACAAGCCGGCGGCTCGACCGCCGGTGCCGAGGGCATTCGCCAAGCTTACGCACTGGCTGAAGGGAACTTCGACGACGACGCCGTCAACCGGATCATCCTCGCCACCGACGGCGATTTCAATGTCGGCATCACCAACCCCGAGGAGCTCAAGGGCTTCGTCGAGCGCCAGCGCAACGCCGGCGTCTTCCTGTCGATCCTCGGCTTCGGCCAGGGCAATCTCAACGACAGCCTCATGCAGACCCTGGCGCAGAACGGTAACGGCATCGCCGCCCACATCGACACCCTCAACGAGGCCCGCAAGGTCCTCGTCGAGGAGGCATCATCGACCCTCTTTCCCATCGCCAAGGACGTGAAGATCCAGGTCGAGTTCAATCCCCAAACCGTCGCCGAGTACCGCCTTATCGGCTACGAGACCCGCGCCCTCGACCGCGAGGATTTCGGCAACGACAAGGTCGACGCCGGCGACATCGGGGCCGGCCACACCGTGACCGCCATCTATGAAATCACGCCCGTCGGTGTCACCGGCGCCATCGCCGACACCCGCTACCCGCAGACGGACACCGCACCCGCGGCAATCACCTCGGAATTCGCGAACGAATACGCTTTTCTCAAATTCCGCTACAAGCACCCGAACGCCGACACGTCGCAACTGATCTCGACCCCGATTGCGACAGACCAAGAACTGGTCGATGACATCGACGCGCCGCAACTGCGCGAAGCCCGCTGGGCCACCGCCGTCGCCGCCTTCGGTCAGATCCTCAAGGGTGGCAAATACACCGGCGATTTCTCCTACGACGACGTCATCGAACTGGCCCGCACCGCCAAAGGCGACGACGAGTTCGGCTACCGCGCCGAGTTCATCAACCTGGTCCGGCTCGCCGCCTCGGCATCGTCACTGCCGCGGGAGTAACACTCGCGGCAGCCGGCCTCTGGCTTGTGAGCGGCCCGACCATGCGGCACACTGCCGGTAGCCGAAGGGCCCACGGGCGCGCGGCTTTCAGTGCCGAGGCATAGCATCGAGCAAGGGGGAGACAACCGCCATGACCATCCCGACAGAACCCGTAGGCAGCGTCCCACGCCCGTCATATTTGCTCGACGCCATGTCTGGCCAGGCTGACGGCACCGTGGATGCGGCGGCCCTTGACGCCGCGATCGACCGTGCCGTCGCGGAAACTATCGCGGCGATGGCGGCCACCGGCTCCCCGGTCATCACCGACGGTGAACAGTCCAAGCCCAGCTTCGCCACCTATCCGTTGAGCGGGATGCAGAACCTGGCGCCTGACGGCGTCGAAATACCGTTCGAGGACGGTCACACCCGGCAGCTTCCGCGCCTCACCGCGGGGCCTTTCCGTTACACCACCTATGCCGGCCAATTCGTCGCGCAAGCCAAACGACACACCGACGCCCGGCTCAAACAGGCGGTCATCGCCCCCTCCGCGCTCAGCCTGCTTTATCCTCAGGACGGTATCGCCGGCTACAATCGCGACGCTTTTATCGCTGATCTGACCGCCGAGTGCGAAAAGGACATCCGCTCGGCCCTCGATGCCGGGGCCGACAGCGTGCAGATCGACTTCACCGAAGGGCGGCTGGCCTGCAAGCTCGATCCGTCCCGCGGCCTGCTGCGCGATTTCGTCGCCCTCAACAACGCGGTGCTGGCCCGCTTTAGCGATGCCGAGCGTCAACGCATCGGCATTCACACCTGCCCCGGCGGCGATCATGACAGCACTCACTCGGCCGATGTCGACTATGCCGAACTGCTGCCCGATCTGTTCGCCATGAACGCCGGACGCTTTTTCATGCAGCTGGCGAGCGAAACCGATCGGGCGCGCGTGCTCGACATCGTCGCCCGGGAGCGCCGGGACGGCCAGACCGTCTATGTCGGCGTTATCGATCCGATCAACCCCGAGATCGAAACCCCCGAACAAGTGCGTGACCGGACCCTGGAAGCCGCCGAGCATTTGGGCGTCGGCACCTTCGGCACCACCGACGATTGCGGCTTCTCACCCTTCGGCGACGACATCTCCACCGCCCGCGACACCGCCTTCGCCAAAATCAAGGCCCGCGTCGACGGCACCGCCCTGGCGGCAGCGGCGTTGGGGTCAGCCTAGGTTTTCGCTGATTTGCCCTCGGACGACGCCGGCGGGTCGTCCCGGATCCACTTGACCGAAGTCAATGCCCCGCCGGCCGATCTGTCGAGAATAAACTCCCATCGAGTGTCCGCGAGCCGGCGGACGGCATCATCGGAGTCGGCGTATGTTTCAGGTGCGGTTGCACGGTCGGGGTGGCCAAGGCGTTGTGACGGCCGCCGAGATGTTGTCGATTGCCGCCTTCATCGAAGACAAGCACGCCCAGGCGTTTCCCAGCTTCGGCTCGGAGCGGACCGGCGCGGCGGTCGTCTCCTACTGCCGGATCGACGATAAGGAGATTAGGCTGCGCGAGCCGATCCTGGAACCCGACGCGGTAATCATCCAGGACCCAACCCTGCTGCATTCGGTGGACGTCTTCCAAGGCCTTAAGAACGACGGCTATATTCTGATCAACACCGGCCGCGGCCTCGCGGAGCTCGGCATCGCCGAGTTCGCCGCACGTTTCTCGAAGGGACATGTCCGCCAGATCGGCGCCAGCGAGCTGGCCAGCAAGCACGTCGGCCGGCCGCTGCCGAACGCCGCGTTACTGGGCGCTTTTGCGGCGATCACCGGGCTGCTCCATATCGCATCCGTCGAACGGGCGATCCGCACCAAGTTTGCCGGCCAGGTCGGCGACGGCAATGTCGCGGCGGCGCGTGCCGCCTTCGCGGCGGCCAAGGGAGTTGAACCGGCCACAACGGGAGCACCGTCATGCTGAAGCAAATCGAGGGCTCGCGCGCGGTGGCCGAGGCGGTTGGGCTGTGCCGGCCCGAGGTCATCTGCGCCTATCCGATCTCGCCCCAGACCCACATCGTCGAGGGCTGTGCGGAACTGATCCGCGCGGGCACGATTCAGCATTGCGAATTCATCAACGTCGAGAGCGAGTTCGCCGCGCTCTCGGTCGCCATCGGCGCCTCTGCCGCGGGCGCGCGGACCTATACCGCCACCGCCAGCCAAGGCCTGCTGTTCATGGCCGAGGCGGTCTACAACGCCGCCGGGCTCGGCCTGCCGATCGTCATGACCATCGGTAACCGGGCGATCGGCGCGCCCATCAACATCTGGAACGATCATAGCGACAGCATGGCGCTGCGCGACGCCGGCTGGATCCAACTCCATGCCGAGACCAACCAGGAAGCCGCCGATCTGCACATCCAGGCCTTCAAGTTGGCCGAGCGGCTGAGCACGCCGGTAATGGTCTGCATGGACGGTTTCATCCTGACCCATGCCTACGAGCGCATCGCGATGCCCGATCAGGCCCAGGTCGATGCCTTCCTGCCGTCCTACCAGCCGCGCCAGGTCCTCGATCCCGCCGACCCCTACTCCATCGGCGCCATGGTCGGCCCCGAGGCCTTCATGGAGGTGCGCTACCTGGCGCACGACAAGCTGCTACAGGCGCTGAGCGTGATCCCGGAGATCCAGCAGGAGTTCAAGGAGATCTTCGGCCGCGAGTCCGGTGGGCTGTTCCACCGCTACCGCCTCGAGGACGCCGAGACCGTCGTGGTGACCATGGGCTCGCTCGCCGGCACGGTGAAGGACATGGTCGACGAGCGGCGCGCCGATGGCGTCCGGATTGGCGTGATCACCCTGTGCAGCTATCGGCCATTCCCGCTCGACGCGCTGCGCCGCGCCTTGCAGGGCGCCGCCAAGGTAATCGTGCTGGAAAAGAGTCTGGCACTCGGCTTCGGCGGTGTGCTGGCCACCGACGTGCGCATGGCGCTGCACGGCGTCGACACCCTCGTCCATACCGTAATCGCCGGACTGGGCGGCCGTCCGATCACCCGCAAGTCGCTGGCCCGGCTATTCGGACGGGTCGAGCGCGGCGAGCTCAAGGATCCGCACTTCCTCGATCTCGACCTCGACCTCGTCCGCCGTGAGATCGACAACCAGCGCAACCAGATCACCGCCGGGCCGATCGCCGAGAACATCCTGCGCGACATCGGCCCGCGCGCCACGAAAGTCGGTTGAGCCGATGGTTGAGGAGACCGCCGCCATGTCCGATATGACCGCCGAACAAAAGGTCAAATTCTATCAAAAGGGCACCTTCACCGTCGGCAACCGCCTGGTCGACCAGGCGCGGCGCTCGGTGCAGGCCAGCATGGAGCGCAGCAATGCCATCACCTCGGGCCACCGCGCCTGCCAGGGCTGCGGCGAAGCGCTGGGTGCGCGTTACGCCCTCGACACCGCCATGCGCGCGACCAAGGGCCAACTGATCGCGGTCAATGCCACGGGCTGCCTGGAAGTCTTCACCACCCCCTATCCCGAGACCTCCTGGCAAGTGCCGTGGCTCCACTCGCTGTTCGGTAACGCCCCGGCCGTCGCCTCCGGGGTCGCGGCGGCAATGCGCGTCAAGGGTCGCCAGCAGGTCCGGGTGGTCGCTCAAGGCGGCGACGGCGGCACCACCGACATCGGTTTCGGCTGTCTGTCCGGCATGTTCGAGCGCAACGACGACGTGCTCTACATCTGCTACGACAACGAGGCTTATATGAACACCGGCGTACAGCGCTCCTCGGCGACGCCACCGACGGCGCGCACCGCGACCACGCCGGCGATCGGGCCCGAGCCCGGCAATGTCTTCGGCACCGGCAAGAACCTGCCGCTGATCGCCATGGCCCACAACATCCCTTATGTCGCCACCGCCTCGGTCGCCAACCTGCACGACCTGGAACGCAAGGTCGAGAAGGCCATGGCGATCCGCGGCGCGCGCTACATCCACATCTTCGTGCCCTGTCCCTTGGGCTGGGGCTCGGCCGGCCACGACACCATCCGCATCGCGCGCCTGGCGTCGGAATGCGGGCTGTTCCCACTGTTCGAGGCGGCACACGGCGAGGTCACCGGCAGCCTGCCGATCCGCCACAAGGTGCCGGTCGAGGAATATCTCAGGCCGCAGAAGCGCTTCGCTCACCTGTTCAAGGACGACGACGGCAGCGCGCGGATCGCCCGCCTGCAGCGCATGGCCGACGCGAATATCAAGCGTTTCGACCTGCTGCGCGACGTCGAGGAGACACCGCTATGAGCCAGCAGCACCCCGACGTGCCCTTCGCCATCACCCTCGACGTCGGCTCGAGCCTGGCCAACCGGACTGGGAGCTGGCGCAGCGAGCGGCCGGTCTATCTCGACCGCTTGCCGCCCTGCAACGACGCCTGCCCGGCGGGCGAGAACATCCAGGCTTGGCTCGGCCATGCCGAGGAGGGCAACTATGAGGCGGCCTGGCAGGAAGTGATGCGCAATAATCCGCTGCCGGCGATCATGGGCCGCGCCTGCTACCACCCTTGCGAAGGCGCCTGCAACCGGTCGGCCCTCGACGACGCGGTCAACATCCACGCGGTCGAGCGCTTCCTCGGCGACCAAGCGATCGAGAAGGGCTGGATGCCGGCGGTCGCGGCCACGTCCTCGGGCAAACAGGTATTGGTCATCGGCGCCGGCCCGAGCGGGCTCTCCGCCGCCTATCACCTGCGCCGCCTGGGCCACGCCGTGACCATCCACGAGGCCGGACCGGTACCCGGCGGCATGATGCGCTTCGGCATCCCGGCCTACCGCCTGCCGCGCGATATCGTGCAGGCCGAGATCGACCGGATCCTCGCCATGGGCGTCGAACTCGAGCTGAACCATAAGGTCGAGGACATCCAGGCAGAAATGCAGGACGGTCGTTTCGACGCCTGCTTCCTCGCCGTCGGCGCACATCTCGCCAAACGGGTCGATATCCCGACCCCGGACGCCGGCAAGATCCTCGACGCCATCGGCGTGCTGCGCGAGATGGAAACCGGCGACGATCCGCCGCTGCTCGGCCGCCGTGTCGTCGTCTATGGCGGCGGCAACACCGCGATCGACATGGCCCGCACGGCCAAGCGCCTCGGGGCGGAGGAGGCGATCATCGTCTACCGCCGCACCCGCGAGATGATGCCGGCCCATGATTTCGAGGTCGAGGAAGCCCTGGCGGAGGGCGTGATCCTCAACTGGCTGACGACGATCAAGGAGATCGACGACAGCGGCTCCTTCGTGGTCGAGAAGATGGCCCTCAACGACGACGGCTGGCCGGAACCGACCGGCGAATTCGACACCATCGAGGCCGACTCCCTCGTCCTGGCGCTTGGCCAGAACGTCGATACCGGCTTCATCGCCAAGGTGCCGGGGGTCGAGATCGCCAAGGACGGCGTGATTCAGGTTGGGCCGGACATGATGACCGGCTTCGCCGGCCTGTTCGCCGGCGGCGACATGGTGCCGAGCGAGCGCACCGTCACCGTGGCGGTCGGTCACGGCAAGCAGGCGGCGCGGCACATCGACGCCTGGCTGCGCGGCGAACGCTACGAACATCCGCCACGCCCTGAGCTGGCCGGCGTCGACAAGCTTAATTCCTGGTATTACGCCGATGCGCCCAAGACCGTGCAGCCGGAGCTCGAAATCATCCGCCGGCAAACCAGCTTCGACGAGGTCCACCGTGGGCTTGACGAGACCAACGCACTCTACGAGGCCCGTCGTTGCCTGTCCTGTGGCAACTGCTTCGAGTGCGACAACTGCTACGGCGTCTGCCCGGACAACGCGGTGATCAAACTGGGACCAGGCAAACGCTTCGAATTCAACTACGACTACTGCAAGGGCTGCGGCATCTGCGCTACCGAATGCCCCTGCGGCGCCATCAAGATGGTACCCGAGGAGATCTGAGACCGGTCCGGGTGCAACGCGGGTGAGGCCTAGACGGCGGCGGTCGGATCACAACATAATCACCGTGGAAGACGACGACGGGTTTGCGCGGTGCGCCTCACGCCTTAGCCCGGGTCCCAACAGCAAACGGGGTATCGATGTCGGACGTTCATATCCTCACACGCGCGGCCATCTGCATGGCTGCGATCGCCGCTTTTTCCGTGACCGGCGCTGCCGCGGTTCAAGCCCAATCCGGGCTGAGCAAAGGCGTGTCCCGGTCGGCACAACAGAACCTGGTTGCTGCCACCGAACAACGCCTCGATCGGGAGCGGGCAAAGCAACTAGCCCGGACACAGGCGGCCGCAACCCGTCTCGCGCGCAGCCTCGCCCCACACCAAAAAGAATGGCAACGGGCCTTCCAGGCAGACCGACGAAGTAACACGTTTCAGCGAGATCTGCAGGCCGCAGCCAAGCGGATTGCGGCGGCAAGAACAGCTGGACAGCGGCGTGCGGCTGTTGATGCCCAAGCCAACGTATATGGCCGCCATAAGGATTTGCTGCGCGATGTTCGGCAGAACGCACCGGCGACCGATACGGCGCAACTCCGCAATGAGCTGGCACGATCCTTAGGCGTCCGCCCGTCCGATCTTGGCGGTGATCGCGACGTCGTCTTCCACGACGCCCGCTCGGCCGATCGATCTAGGGGGCGCTCGCGCCGGACCGGCGATCGCCGGGCGGAGGCTCCACCTCCCAGCCAACTTACCTTGGAGCCGCCGTTCTCCTACACATCGAGCGACCATGAGGATCTCGAACCACTTAGCGGCGGTATGGCCTACGGTTACACGATGAGCGGGGCTTTTGATGAGTTCCCCGCACAAGCCCTTAGTTGGAGCACGGCCGGCACCGGTTCTCTTGGCGGCATCGCCACCACCAGCGGCTGGGGCCGCGTCGGCGACACGTTCTCGGTTCCCGCCGGCTTTACGCGCCTGCGCGTCGAAGCGCGAGTTGAGTTGCACAACGATCCTGTCGCTATCTTTGTCTTCGGCTTTGGGACTGGATCGATTACCGAGACGATTAGTCTCGCGGTCATTGGACCAGACGGACTTTTCGAGTACGGCACACTGACCCTGACTGATCTTAGCTTCAGCGGCGTAGCACCTCCCAGTCTCCCGTCTCCCCCAGGCGGCTCTCTTGCTGCGTCGAGTGGCCTGGAGATTCCCGTTGCTCTCGAGTTCGACATCCCCGCGGTCGGTGGCGATTTCTCGGTTTCGCTTGGCGTAGATACGATGGTCTCGGCTGGCGGTCTCGGGGGCGCCACAAGCGTCGATAACGGCAATCTGACGGCCCAGGTCATCGCCTTCGAAGTCGAAGCCCTGGAGTAGCGCGCCATACAGCAACGGCGCTCATACCTTCGTTGTCGCGCCATGGCGCTCTCGAAGTGCCCGGATGACCGCGTCGGTTATGGCTCGGGTACCATCGCTGCCACCCATTTCAACCGGGCGCAGGGCGCCGTTGCGGAAGGCGTCGTCGATGGCATCTTGTATGGCCATCGCGCCGTCCGCATAAGCCGGCATGCCATCGCGCTGACCTAGCCAATCAAGCATCATGGCCATGGACAGGAAGGTCGCCACCGGGTTTGCCTTACCCTGCCCGGTAATATCCGGAGCGCTGCCATGGCAGGGTTGGAAAACCGCCATGCGATCGCCCAGATCTGCGGAAGGCGCCATGCCCATACCGCCGATCAATCCCGCGGCCAGGTCGGAGAGGATATCACCGTACATATTCTCGGTAACGACAACGTCGTATTCCCAAGGTCTGCGGACAAAATTGAGCGCCGCGGCATCGACATATTCGTGCCCGGCATCAATGTCGGGATAGTCGCGCGCGCATTCGTCGAAGATGCGTCGGAAGAACGCCATGGAGGTAAGGACGTTGGCTTTGTCAATGCAAACTAACCTGCCCGGCAAGCCCCGCAGCTTACGCTGAGCGGTCAGATCAAAGGACGTCTTGAACAGCTTGGTCGAAACCTCGCGGGTGATAATGAGAGTGTCTTGCGCCTGCTTATCGTCTGTCACCTTGCCGCCATCTAAATCGGCGAACAGGCCTTCGGTCGATTCCCTAATAATGACGAAATCGATTTCCTTGGCGCGCGGGTCCGCCAAGGGCGTTGGTGCGCCCGGAATCGCGCGTATGGGCCGGATGCCCGCATAAAGCTCGAAATGGAAACGCAGGTCGATTTGCGGCACCAGTTCGCGGCCGTCCGGAAGTCTCACATCCGGCAGTCCCATGGCACCCAGAAGTATCGCATCACATCCATCAATGGTTGCGAGCGTTTCCTCCGACAACGCTGTTCCCGTCCGGCGATACAGTGCCGCGCCCGCCTCAAGAGGAACGAGCGCCAGCCTGATGCCCGGGACCTTCGACCTCAATGCCTCGAGCAGATGCAGGCTGGCAGCGACGACTTCTTTGCCGATCCCGTCCCCGGGCAGAACGGCAATGCGAAAGTTGCTCTTTGTTACGGACTCCATCGCAGTGGACGGCTCCTCTATCGGTAATGGCAAGAAACAAAGTGCTGCGGAGCGATCTCACGCAACACAGGGCCCTCGGTACGACAGCGATCTTTGGCGTAAGGACAGCGCGTGTGAAAGTGGCATCCCGGCGGTGGGTTGATGGGGCTTGGGACGTCACCTGAAAGCACTGTCCTGTTGCTCGATATGCTTGGGTCGGGGATGGGAACGGCAGCCAACAGGGCCTCGGTGTATGGATGTTGGGGCGTGTCGAACAGTGTGTCTCGCTGCGCAAGTTCGACGATGCGCCCCAGATACATCACCCCGACACGAGTGCTGATGTGGTCGACGACAGCGAGATCGTGGGCAATGAACAGATAAGAGAGATTGAACTCGTCCTGCAGATCCATCAGCAAATTGATGACTTGTGCCTGGACCGATACGTCCAGTGCCGAAACCGCCTCGTCGCAAATAATCAGCTCTGGGTTGAGTGCTAGGGCCCGCGCGATACCGATACGTTGCCGCTGGCCGCCGGAGAATTCGTGCGGAAATTTGTTGGCATGCTCGCCCTTGAGGCCAACGACCTCCAGTAACTCGGCAGACTCATAGTCTGTAGACCAAAAGCTAACAAAACGAGCCCTTTTTGCTGCATGGACGTGCGGCAGAGGGTCGGCAACAACAACACACGGCGATCCAAAAATCCGCCAACGACATTCGGACGCCCCATGCCATGAGAAACCCAGGCGCACTGGCTCAATATCGGCCATTGGCGCGCATAAGCTGGTCGCATTGGGCCTGGGCGTCGCGTAAAGCGGCGGACGGTCGCTTGCGGCGCTGTAGCATCGTGTGGATCTCCCGGCCGAGGATACCGACGATCTCGGATAACTCGGCGACCGCCGGGCGTGGCCAGCTTTGCAGCGCGCCGGCGCGCGCCATTTTGTCGACCACCGGAATGATTGGCCGCATCTGCGCCACATCGGGGTCGTTGCTGACGCTGAAGCGCGAACTGACGACGCTACCATTCTCGATATACAGCTTGGTGGCCTCGGCGGAGGTCAATGTGCGAACGGCGCGCATTGCCGCCGCGCGCCGCTCCGCCGGCAGGTTGGCGGGAATGCAAAGGTTCCACCCGCCGAGGGGCGCAATGGGCTGCACCCCCGGTGCGCTCGGGTGGGGCAAATACGCGGTGTTACCCCACGCCGGCGACTCCGGATCCTGATCGAACAGCGGCATGATCTGGGTGTAGCAATAACTCATGGCCGCTTGGCCCGCGGCGTAGCACTTGGCCCGCTCAAACCATGACATTTGCAAGATGTTGGGTGGCGAGTACGGCAGCAGTTCAAGCAAATAGTCGGCCGCCATGCGGGCTTCCGGGGTGTCCAGGGCCGGGCGATAGTGCTCGGGCCGAAGGTCTTGATCGGAAAAGCCACCCCTGGCTCGGGGGATGTCGAGTACCGGCTGGCCCATGTCGGCCATGATCATCATGAACGTCGTGCCAACCGGGGTGCCGCCGGCGCCGTTCCAGGCGATACCGCTGATACCGTTCGCCGGGTCGTGGGCGCGCCGCGCCGCCTCGAGGGTGGCGGCGATACTGGTGGGTGGGGCAATGGCCTTGGTCGAAAAAATGTCACGCCGATAAATCAACAACTCGGGCACGGTTTGTACCGGCAGGCCGTACAGGACGCCACCGCGGCGGGCTGTAGCCAGGGCCTCGGGGTGGAAATCGTGAACTGCCGGTCCCTCGCTGTCTGCGGCGTACTCGAGGGGGAGCACCGCTTGCCGCTCGACCAGTTCAGCCATCCAGCACAGATCGCACGTGACGATGTCATAGTCCGACGACCCGCGCTCGGCGTTGACCAGAATCTCCTCGTGCAGGCGATCGAGGCTGAGGGCACGGCCGACGATGTCGACCCCGAAATGCAGCTCGAACTGCCGCTTTAGCTTCTGCATGGCCAGGAACGTGGGGTCGGCATGCATCAGCACGCGGAGGCTGTCGGTCAGCCCCAGGCGCTCCTGAAGCACGGGCAGCGGCGGAATCGCCGACGCCGACAGATAGGACGCGCCAAAATAATAGTCCGACCCGGACGACAGCCCGAATGCCGAGCCGACCGCCGATTTCATGCGGCGGGCATATCTAAGCCAGTTGTCGGTGAGTTGTTCACTCGGATGCAGCGAGTAGGTCTTGCCCGACTTGGTGCGCGGGCGGCGGGTAATGAGGCCCCGTTCGATCATATCCTCAAGGATACGGTGGGCCGTGCCGCGGGCCAGGCCGGAGGCGGCGATCAACGAACTGGGGGTTTCGAGACGGCCGTGCAGATGGCTGCGCATGAGCTGAATCATGATGCGCATTTCACGGGTCGCCGGGCGCAAATCGAGACAGATGTCGGTCTCTCTCTCGAGGGTTGCGACGAACTCAATGACCCGATCGAGTTCGTGATTGGACAGGGCAGCGCTGTGCTGAGGTTTCACGGCCGGTTGCATCATCAAAAAATTCCAAATCGGACAAATTTGTTTCTCATAACGTCCCCGGCCCCAACCGTTTGTACTGGCCGAGTTTATGTCATGAACGCCCCACACCAAGGGACATGTTTCCCAATCTGGACATTTTAGCGTTTGAGCGGCGCCTGGACATATGTGTCGCTTGGGTGCCGGAGCGTTCCGATCTGGGCGTTTCGACAACGGGAGACAACGAATGCATCGATTTGGAATCCTTGGCACCGGGCGGATCGGACAAATGCATGCCGGGCTGGTGGCCCAGCAGCCCGATGCGACCGTGTCTTGGTGTTATGACGTCGATCCCGTGCGTGCGGCCGCGACGGCCGAGATGGTCGGGGCACGGCCGGCCGAACATGTCGATGACGTGCTGGCGGACGACAGCGTCGATGCGGTGCTCATTGCGTCGCCGACCAACACCCACGTGGAGTTGATCCTGCGCAGCGCCGCCGCCGGCAAGCCGATCCTGTGCGAAAAACCGATCGACGTGGACCTGGCGAAGGTCGAGCAGTGTCGTTTGGCCCTGGCCATATACGACGTGCCGGTACAGCTCGGCTTCAACCGGCGCTTCGATCCGAGCCACCGGGGCGTGCATGACGCGGTGCGCGCGGGGCAAATCGGCGCCCTGGAACTGCTGATCATCACCAGCCGCGACCCCGGCCCGCCGCCGCCCCGCGCCATACTGGAAGCGTGCGGCGGACTGTTCCGCGACACCACTATCCATGATTTCGACATGGCACGCTTCGTCCTCGAGGACGAACCGGTGGAGGTCTACGCCATGGCCTCCAATCTGGTCGATCCGGTGTTCGCTGCCCTCAACGACGTCGACACGGCGGTTGTGGTCATGCGCACCGCCTCGGGAGCGCTGTGCCACATCAACAACTCGCGGCGTACCAACTATGGCTATGACCAGCGGGTCGAGGCATTCGGCGCCGACGGCCTCGTGCGCTCGAATAATCTTCGCCGCAGCGAGGTCACCCGCTACGACGCCGGGGCGACCGCTGCGCGCGAGCCGCTGCTGCATTTCTTTATCGAGCGTTACCGCGATGCGTACGAAGCCGAAATCCGCGACTTCATTGACTGTCTGAGAACCGGACGACCGCCGAGCGTGACCTTCGAGGACGGTCGCCGGGCGTTGATCCTCGCCGAGGCCGCGCTGCAGTCGGTGCGCGAGAACCGCGCTGTAACAATTCAATACGACGCCGCGGTGGCGGCATGAGCAATCACTTTGAGAACTGTAGTAACGCAGAAGCAACGGCACCCGCGCTGACCAAGAACGGGCGCCTCAACGGAGGAGCGAAGATGGTGAACTTGATTGGGTCATACAAGATGAGCAAACTCATGGGATGCGCGGCAGTCGCGCTGGTCACGGCAATTGCCGCACAGGGCACGCCCGCCGTCGCCCAGGACGGCAAGAAAGTATTCTTCCTGCTGCCGAACAGCACGACGATCCGCTTCGAACGCCGCGACGCGCCGCTATTCGTGGCCGCGATGGAAGCCAGACGCCCCGGCACCGAGGTGATCGTGCAGAACGGCGAAGGCGACCCGGATCGCCAACAGCGGTTGGTTGAGGATGCCTTGGCACAGGACGCCAATTTGATCGTCTATACCTCGTCCGACGCAAACCTCGCGGCGGGCGCGCTAAAGGCCGCGGCCGACGCCGACGTGCCGGTGCTGCTGTACGAACACGATGCGGTCGGCGGCCAGGCCGAAGCCCATGTGCTGTTCAACGCGCTGGCCGTTGGTCAGGCGCAAGGTCAGCGCGCCCTTGAAATTATCGAAAGCATGGACAAGGACGTCGTGCGGATCGCCCGGGTCAAAGGCAACCAAGGCGAGTACGGCACCAACCAATATGAAATCGGCCAAAACGAGTTTCTGCAGCCGCTGTTCGACGCCGGCAAGGTCGAGGTGGTGTGCGAGCAGTTCACCCCGAACTGGGATCCCGTCCAGGCACAGTCATTCGCCGAGGATTGCCTGACGCGGACCGGCGGCGACGTCGACTTGTTCCTGGGCATGAACGACGGCACCACGGGTGGCTCCGTCGCGGCACTGATCTCGCAAGGGTATACGCCGGGCGAGATCGTTGTCACCGGCGGCCAAGACGCCACCATCGAAGCCCTGCAGTTCATCGTGCAGGGGTGGCAGGACAACACGGTGTTCAAGGATTTGCGGGTGATGGCTGAAGCCGCCGCCGATACTGCCGTGGCGATTCTCGATGGTCAGGCGCTGCCGGCCGATTGGATCAACGGCCAGGTCAACAACACGTTCATGGACGTGCCCGCGGCATTCTTGCCGGTCAACAACGTGACGTCGCCGAACGTTTCGGACGTGGTCGAGGCGGGCATCTATACTTGGGCAGAGGTTTGTCAGGGCGGCGAGGCCTCGCAGATCTGTCAGGATAATCTCTAACCGGCACCGCGGGCCTGCCGGTGGCAGGTCCGCGCGCCCACCGGCGCATCGGTACAGCAGTTGTGAGGGGCATGCCCAGCGACGCCATACAACCGATCCTCAGTCTGCGGGGCATCCATAAATCGTTTGGCGGCGTGCAGGCGCTGACGGACGTGTCGCTTGACCTGTATTCTGGCGAAGTTGTCGCTCTGGTCGGCGACAACGGCGCCGGCAAGACGACGCTGATCAAATCCATGGCCGGCGTTATTCGTGCGGATAAGGGCCAATTTTTCTTCGAGGGCAACGAGGTAACCCTGTCCGGACCGGCGGCAGCGAGCGATTTGGGCATCCAGACGGTCTATCAGGATCTCGCCCTGTGCAACAATCTCGATGCCGTTCAGAACATTTTCCTGGGGCGCGAACTGACTGGTCCATGGTGGTCCGGGTTTCGGGTACGGCGGGCCGATTGCGAACGCAAAGCCCACGAGGTGTTGCAACGGTTGCGGCTCAGCGGCATTTCCCTCACGCGCAACGTCGGCGCTATGTCGGGCGGGCAGCGGCAGAACATCGCCATCGCCCGATCCATCTTGTGGCAGCCCAAGGTCGTGCTGCTCGACGAACCAACGGCGGCGCTGAGCCATACGGCGGCCGAAGCCGTCGGTAAACTGATCCGCGAGCTCGCCAGTCATGGGTTGGCGGTGCTGGTGATCTCCCACGACATCCACCAGTTCGTGATCGACGTGACCGATCGGATCGAGGTGCTGCGGCTCGGACGCAAGGTGGCGAGCTTCGCATCTAAACAAGTGACCGGCGAGCAGGTCGTCAGCGCCATGGTCGGCGGCAATGAAGAGCCGGCGGGCGCCCGCTGAATGGAAACCCCGAGCACGACTCAGGATAGTGCGCACCCGGCGGCGGTAGACCAACGGCGCAGCTTCGGCGAACGGCTCAGCAGCGACCTGCGGCTATTGCCGGTCGCCGCGGGACTGATCGTGCTGTTCGTGTTCTTCGCGACCCAAAGCGATGTGTTCCTAACCAGCCGCAACCTCAACAACCTGCTAGTGCAGAGCACGGTGACGGGGATCGTCGCGCTGGGCCTGGTGTTCGTGCTGCTGGTTGGCGAAATCGACCTATCCGTCGCGGCGACCAGCGGCGTCGCCAGCGTGTTGATGTCGAAACTGGTGATCGATGCCGGGATGCCGGTGCCGGCGGCGGTCGCCCTCGGCACCCTCAGCGGCGTGGTGATCGGCGCCGCGTCCGGGCGCTGGGTGACCCTGATGGGGGTGCCGTCGTTTGTCGTGACGCTGGGCGTCGGCTTGGTGCTCAACGGTATCCAGCTGGTGCTGCTGCCACGGACGGGGCGCTACAACCTGCTCAACTCCGGTGTGGAAAAAATCGCCGCAACCAACATCGCTGGCGCCAGTGCGTGGGCCTTGCTGATCATCGGGTTGATCCTGTTCGCCGCCGTGCGGTTGTCGACGCTGGCGGCGCGGCGGCGCGCCGGCCTCACCGCGTCGGCGGTACAGATCATAGTGTTACCGCTGGTTATCGTCGGCGGCCTGGGAACGGCGACGCTGCTAATCCTGGCGCAGCGCAACGGGCTGCCGATGCCTCTGATCCTCTACATCGGTATTCTCGGAGTTACGGGGTACGTGACCACGGAAACGCGCTTCGGGCTGTATTTGTATGCCATCGGCAACAATATCGAAGCGGCTCGGCGCAGCGGCATCAAGGTGGAGCGGATAAAGATCACCGCCTTCGCCATCACCGGCGGTTTGTCGGCTTTTGCTGGCATCTTGGCGGCATCGCGGATTCTCGGCGTGTCGGTGTCCTCCGGCGGTGGGATCGGCGGCGGCGCGCTGTTGCTGGAAAGTATCGCCGCCGCGGTGATCGGCGGCGTCAGCCTGTTCGGCGGCCGCGGCCGGGTGACCGGCGCTCTGTTCGGGGCGCTGATTATCGCCACCGTGTCGAACGGACTCAACCTGATGGGGGTCGCCAACGAAGCGCGGCTGATCGTGACGGGCCTGCTGCTGGTCATCGCCGTGTCCGTCGACCGCACCATCGAGAAGCTAGCCGGCGGCGCCCAAGGCTAAACAGCCGTTCCGTGCGCGTTGTCAGGCCAAATATGCTGCGCCACCCAATCCCGACCAACACTACCTGGCTTTGTTCACGACTACGACAGCTTCACTAAGTCATTTAAATATTGGCACAGGGAGTGGGAGAGGGATTCGAACCCCCACCGGCGCCCCGGCGCCGTGGCGCTGCGCGCGCAGCGCCAAACCAAAGAGTCCGAGGGTTCGCCCGAGAGAGTAGAACTGCCCTTCCCGAGACATAGGTAACAGTCCATTCTGGGCACATGGGTGACACTTTTGGCATTTCGGGAGGACCGGGATGCCGTGGAAGGAGTGTTCCCCCATGGACGAAAGAGTGCGCTTTGTGGCGCGGTTGCTGGACGGCGAGAAGATGGCGCCGCTGTGCCGGTCTTTCGGGATATCCCGAAAGACCGGCTACAAAATCTTCGAACGCTACAAGGAGATGGGGCTGGAAGGGCTGACAGACCGCTCGCGCCGACCCTACCGCCAAGCCAACAGACTGCCCTTTCAGCTCGAGAGTCTGATCGTCTCGGTGAAGAAAGAGCAGCCGAGCTGGGGGGCGCCGAAGATCCGCGAGAAGCTGCTTCGGCTCTATCCCCATATCCATCCGCCGGCCGTGAGCACGGTCCATGCGGTCCTCGACCGGCATGGTCTCGTGGTCAAGCGTAAACGCCGGCGGCAGCGGGCCGAGGGGACGGCGCTGTCGGCGTCCCGTGCCCCGAACGATCTATGGTGTGCGGATTACAAGGGCGAGTTCATGCTGGCGGACAAGCGCTACTGCTACCCGCTCACGATCACCGACCATGAGAGCCGCTACCTCTTCGCCTGCGAGGCGCTCGGCTCGACCAGGGAAGCCTTCGCCTTCCCCGTCTTCGAGCGGGTCTTCCGCGAGCAAGGCCTGCCCACCGCGATCCGCACGGACAATGGCGTGCCGTTTGCCAGCCCCAATGCCCTTTACGGCCTGTCACGCCTGTCGGTGTGGTGGCTCAGGCTCGGTATCGCAATCGAGCGCATCAAGCCCGGCTGCCCCCAGCAGAACGGCCGCCACGAGCGCATGCACCTCACTCTCAAGAAAGAGACCACCAAACCCGCCGGCGACAACCTGCTCCAGCAGCAGGGCCGCTTCGACGACTTCGTCACCTATTACAACGAGGAGCGGCCCCATCAGTCCTTAGGACAGAAGCTGCCGGCCGAGGCCCACCGGCCGAGCCCCCGCGCCTACACCGGCCTGCCCGAGGTCGACTACCCCTTCCACGACAAGACCGTCACCGTGACGACCTGCGGGCGCATCTGCCTGAACCGCAAGAAGGTCAACCTCTCCACCGTCTTCGCAGGCCAGAAGGTCGGCATCAAACAGGTCGACGACAAGCTCTGGCTGGCCAGCTTCATGCTCTACGACCTCGGCTATTTCGACGAAGACACCTGCAGACTCGAACCGATCGCTAACCCGTTCGGCCCAAATCTGTTACCCATGTCTCCGGTATAAACCGTCACCCATGTGTCCGGTTAGGAC
>JAJFJA010000073.1 GCA_021774445.1 Alphaproteobacteria bacterium | reverse complement strand
GTCCACATATCGCGCGGAAGGGATGTTCCGTATCTCGCAGTACGCATCGAGGTCGGAAAGGAAGAAGTTGCCCAGCATGTCGGAGGGGAACACGCCCTGGATGATGCCGAAAGAGTTTCTCTCCCGGAAGGCTAGGAGCATCTCCTCGAGCAGTCTCACGACTTCCGGCGAGCAGTCCGTTGCCATCATCAGGTTGATTAGGTGATGCTGTGGCAGTCTTTCAAAGTAGTGAGACACGTCAGATTTAAGAAGGAAACCGCTCTCATCGCAGATCTCGGAAACCCGGTCCTGAAACCGCTCCCACGATTCGTGATTGGGCTCGAATACTTGATCGTCTTCATCTGATGGGACATGGCTAAAAGTACGTTCTCGGTCGAGGCCATCCTCTAGCTGTTCCATGACATGGTCGGCCAGTGCCTGATACAGAAATCGATCGTAGGGCTTCAGGATGCTACCCGGTCGCGAAAACCATCGTTCCTTGGGAACGCTCATCGTGACTGGCAGCTCGGGCTCATAGCTTCCCGCCCTCAGCTTCTGGCTAAGTTGATCCCAAAGTTCATTGCCGGCGCGGCTGAAAATGACGTTGTAGTGAGGCGCCCAGATGAGGTCGCTGCGTATATCAGCCTTCACGTGAGCGATTACGCTATCGAGATCTAACTGCCGCAGTATTTGCCGATCTAGTCCTGGCATAGCTTCACCGGGCACAGCGGTCTGGTCAGAAACAGGATTTCAGTCGGCCATCGTAAGCGTACTAGGGTCAGTGAAAAAGCTTTGTTTGGTCAAACTGGCGCGCAGAAAATGTAGGCCAAAAGTGCAAATGCCGATAGCCGTGTACAACGCGGACCACCCACATCGTCTTTGAAAGCGTGAGCGAAGCAATCCCGGTAACGCAGTACGCCGTTTGCCGCGCTCGGCTACCTCTCCACCGTCCAAGTATGGCCGCGGTTGAGTAGCGCGTTCAGGTCGCTGCTGCCGTTTTTCTTCTTGGCTTCGTCGACTTGCGCATAGACCTGGTCCACGTAGCTCGCCGCCGGGTCGCAGTACAGCACGCCCATGGCCACCGGGAAGTCCGGTGGCTGCATCGCCGCCAGCTGCGTCGCCAGGTTCCGGTCGGTCTCGTCATGGATGAAGATATCGTCGGCGCTGACCCCGTTTTCGCCGATCGTCGCCACTTCGAGTGACAGCGACCCCGGTTTCAGGCGCAGTCCACGGTTCTGCTCCTTGCCGAAAATCAGCGGTGCGCCGTGCTCCACATGCAGCTGCGTGTCGGCCGCCAGCGGCTTGTCCAGGAAGTGCTTGAAGGCGCCGTCATTGTAGACGATGCAATTCTGCATGATTTCCACGAAGGACGCGCCTTTATGGGCGTGCGCCCGCTTCAGCACGCCGGGCAGGTGCTTTTGCAGAATGTCGGCGGACCGGGCGACGAAACGCGCGCCGGCGCCGAGCGCGAAACTCGCCGCGGACACCGGATTATCCAGCGACCCCATGGGCGTCGAGGGCGAGCGCGTGCCCTTTCGGGAGGTCGGCGAGTACTGACCCTTGGTCAGGCCATAGATCTCGTTATTGAACAGCAAGAACTGCAAATCCACATTGCGCCGCAGCATGTGCAGGGTGTGGTTGCCGCCGATCGACAGGGAGTCCCCATCGCCCGAGACCACCCATATGTCCAACTCGGGATTGGCCAGCTTGACCCCGGTGGCGATGGCCGGCGCCCGGCCATGGATCGTATGGAAGCCATAGGTCGACATGTAGTAGGGAAAGCGCGCCGCGCAGCCGATACCGGAGACGAACAGCGTCTTGTGCCGCGGCACCGCCATTTCGGCCAAGGTGCGCTGCACGGCTTTCAGGATCGCGTAATCCCCGCAGCCCGGGCACCACCGCACTTCCTGGTCGGAGGTGTAGTCTTTTGCCGTAAGCTTCTGCGGCGGTGTGACGACGTTCATATCAGCTCTCCACCAGGTCGCGGGCGACCGTCTCGATCTCGGCAATCCGGAACGGCTTGCCGGTGACTTTGTTCAGACCTTTCGCATCGACGAGATATTCCGCCCGCAGCACGGTCAGCAATTGACCCTTGTTCATTTCCGGCACCAGCACCTGCTCATATTGGCTCAGCAGGGTTTGCAGGTTACGCGGCAGTGGCCAGATATGGCGGATGTGGATATGCGCCACGTCGAGGCCTTCGGTTCGCAGGTTCGCCACCGCCCGGCTGATCGGGCCATAGGTCGAGCCCCAGCCGACGATCACCAATTTGCCCGATGCCTCGCCCTGGTCGACCGCCTGCTCGGGAATATCGTTGGCAATACCGTTGATCTTTGCCGCCCGCAAATCGGTCATGCGCTGATGATTGTCGGCATCGTAGGAAATGTTGCCGCTGCCGTCGCTGCGCTCGATGCCGCCGATACGATGCTCCAGGTCAGGCGTACCGGGTTTGACCCACGGGCGCGCCAGGGTGTCCTCGGCCCGTCTGAACGGCTGGAAACCCTCGGGCTCTTCGTGGAACGTCACGTCGAAACGCGGCATCTCTGTGGCGTCGGGTATCAGCCAGGGCTCCGACGCGTTGGCGATATAGCCGTCGGTCAGCAGCATCACCGGCGTCATATAGCGCGACGCGATCCGCACCGCTTCGATGGCGGTCTCATAACAGTCGCCCGGCGCCCGTGGCGCCAACACCGGCATCGGGCTGTCGGCGTTGCGGCCGTAGACCGCCTGATAGAGGTCCGATTGCTCGGTCTTGGTCGGCATGCCGGTTGAGGGCCCGGCACGCTGCGCGTTGACCACCACCAACGGCAACTCGACCGCGATCGCCAGGCCGATGGCCTCGCCTTTCAGCGCCACGCCGGGGCCGGAGCTTGAGGTAATGCCCATCGCGCCGCCGTAGGACGCGCCGATGGCCGCGGCCGCCGCGGCGATTTCATCCTCGGCTTGGAACGTCACCACGTTATATTGTTTCAGCCCGGCGAGGATATGCAGCAGCGACGATGCCGGGGTAATCGGGTAGGAGCAGAATACCGCCGGCAGTCCGGCAAGGTGGCACCCCGTAACCAAGCCCCAGGCCGTACCTTCCGCCCCGGTCAGCGTGCGGTAAGTCCCCGGTTGAATATCTGCTGCGGGAACCCGGTAGGTTTTGACCTCGGCCGGCATTTCGGCCGTCTCGCCAAACGAATGGCCGGCATTCAGCGCCGCGATATTGGCCTCGGCGATATCCGTTTTGGTGGCGAATTTCTCGCTCAGCCAATCCACCGTGGCCTGCCGGCGCCGGCCATACATCCAGTACACCAGCCCCAGCGCCCACAGATTCTTACACCGCAGCCCGTCTTTCTGCGACAGGCCGTGCGGTTTCACGGCTTCCAGGGTTAGCCGCGACATGTCGATGCGCAACACCCGGTACTTATCCAGCGAGTCGTTGTCTAACGGATCTTCGTCATAGCCGGCCTTGCGCAGGTTCTTCTCGCTGAACGCGCCGCTGTCGACGATCACCACGCCGCCCGCTTTTAGGTCCGCGACGTTGGTCTTCAGCGCCGCCGGGTTCATCGCCACCAGCATGTCCAACTCGTCGCCGGACGTCATGATGGTGCGTGCCCCGAAATTGATCTGGAACGCGGAAACCCCGAAGGTCGTGCCGACCGGGGCTCTGATCTCGGCTGGGAAGTCAGGGAACGTAGCCAGGCTATTACCAGCCAGGGCGGTCGCCAGCGTGAACTGGCCACCGGTAAGTTGCATGCCATCGCCGGAGTCGCCGGCAAAGCGGACCACTGCGGAGTTTAGCTCCTGGCGCTCGCGGTCTATCCGCTCCAGCGCCGCCACTTCTGCCATCGGTATCGGGCCTCTCGTTGTTTGGTCTCAGCCGTCGCCGAGCCTCGGTATCCGCTTGTCGCCATCTGCGGTGGACGGATGTTGTTCGCCTACCACCTATTTAGTCCATATTGGCGGCCAGTGAAGTCGGCACAAGCGCCTCATTTTCGCCGCCGGTGACGCCGGTGCAAGTACCCAGCAGCCCATCGTCCATTATTCCTTGCCCTGTGGTGTTCACACCCGGGTCAGTTGGCCGCCTCCGTAACGTCGTCATCTGCCGCCGCCAGCATTTCGTCGATGGTAAGCAGCTTCGCTCTTGGCGCGCCGTCTCGGGCGTGTTCGATCTCCGCTTGGTCGATGGCCTGCCAGCCCTTCAAATCAACCCATTGCACGCCCTTGCTCTGCAGCGCCGCTTCCAGTCCTTGCCGGCCCGGCTTACCGCCGGCCGCGACGTGGCCTTGAATATGGTCGGCCACCACCTCGCCATCCGGTTTATTCGTACCGATCACCCCGGTTGGCCCGCGTCGGATCCAGCCGGCGACATAGAGGCCTTCGGCGACCCGGCCGTCTTCGTTCGGAATGATCCCGCGCCGCTCGTCGAACGGCACGCCTTCGATGCGGGCCGAGCGGTATCCGATTGCTGGGATCACCAGACCACAGGCAAGATCGAAGACCTCGCCGGTCCCTTCCGGTTTGCCGTCGACGACCCTGGTACGTTCCAGCCGCAACCCGCTGACCCGGTCCTCACCCAACACCGCCTTTGGTTGGGCGAAGAAGCAGAAATGCACCCGTTTGTGCTTGCCGCTCGGGTCGACCGTCGCGAAGGACTGCAGAGTGGCCAGGTTTTTTTGCTTCAGCCGCAGATCCCGTTCGGAGCAATCCTGCCCCTCGATGCTTTCCGGCAGCTGCGCCGGATCGACGACGGGCACGCAATTCTCCAGTTGGCCCATCTCACGCAATTCTACGTTGGTGAATTTGGCCTCCGCCGGTCCGCGTCGCCCCAGCATGTAGACATCGCTGATCCGCGACTTGGTAATGGCTTCCAGAGCATAGTCCGGTAAATCGGTCACCGCCAGTTCGCCCCGGGTTTTCACCAGCAGCCGGGCGATGTCCAACGCCACATTGCCGTTGCCGAGGATCGCCACGGCCTGACAGTCCAGGTCCGGCTCCAGGTCGCGATAATCCGGATGGCCGTTATACCAACCGACGAAAGCGGCCGAACCGATGACGCCGGCCAGCTTGTCGCCGGGGATATTCAACGGCCGGTCGAGCGGCGCTCCGATGGCCAATATGACCGCGTCGTAGGTATCACGCAGCGCGACCAGAGAGATGTCCTGACCGATGGCCACGTTGCCGTAATAATGCACTTCCGGCCTTGCCACGGTGCGCTCGAAGGCCCGGCTCACGCGTTTTGTGCTCTGATGATCCGGCGCCACGCCGCCGCGGATGAGGCCGAAGGGTGTCGGCAGGCGCTCGATAATATCGATCTCGCAGCCGGGACATTTTTTGGCCAGGGCCTCTGTCGCATAGAATCCGCTGGGTCCGGATCCAACGACCGCAACCTTTAACGTCATCCAGGAAGCCTCCGGCCCAACCTACGGCATCGTGCACCGGATAGTGCGGCCGGTCAGTGGCCTAGCCGGGGCCATTCACTAACCCCTTGCTGCACTTAACGACGCCGCCAGGGACTATTGCCGCCCGCGACGGTTATTTCAACTATTGTCTGCCGCCATGACGAACATCTGATCGTCGCCGCCATCCTGGCCTTAATGCAAGGTCGCCATGAATGTCGCGTTACGGCAGGTGCCTGCCGTAATCAGTTCGGCGTGGGCGACGGTCACCGTATGCAACTTGCCGTCGAGATTCCGCGCCCAAAAGTCGAGAAATCGCCGCAGCCGGGGAAATTCCGGCGCTTTGTCCAACTGCTGCCAAACAAAGCTTTGTAGCAGCCCCGGATGGTCCGGCATGTGATAGATGATTTCGGCGGTGGTGAGGCGGAATCCGTCGAGCTGCTGTTCTAACCCGCTCTCCGCTCGGTCTTGGTTATGGTCGATCATCGAACCTCCTGGTTCTTGGCGGCTCCTTGCCCACCCAGAATTTTGCCGGCTATATCGTTAACGCGCAATGAAAAAGTTGTGCGAAAACAGAAGCTTAGCAGCAAGGAGGTAAGAGTGCTGCCAACCCAACTTTTGCGGTGATGCTTATTTGCCGGGCCGGCATCTTGACAACGCAACGGCTGGCCACTAGGTGTCTGGCACTCAACACATGAGAGTGCTAACAACGCCGCGACCTTAACGACTGAGGCGCGGGATCAATTGGAGGTTAGGGAATGAACTTTCGCCCGTTACATGATCGGGTAGTGGTTCGCCGTTTGGACGGCGAAGCCAAGACAGCCGGTGGGATCATTATTCCGGACACGGCTCAAGAGAAGCCGATGGAAGGTGAAATCGTCGCCGTTGGCCCAGGAGCCCGTGACGACAGCGGCAAGGTGGCTCCCCTCGATGTTAAGGCCGGCGACCGCATTCTGTTTGGCAAATGGTCTGGCACCGAGGTCAAGATTGATGGCGACGATCTTCTGATTATGAAGGAGTCCGACATCATGGGCATTATCGAAGGCACGAAGAAGAAATCGCGGAAAGCCGCGTAAGGAGCGAATGAGGCTATGGCTGCAAAAGAAGTAAGATTTTCGAGCCACGCCCGGGAGCAGATGCTCCGTGGTGTGGACATCCTCGCCGACGCGGTCAAGGTGACGTTGGGCCCGAAGGGCCGCAACGTTGTCCTCGACAAGTCGTTCGGTGCCCCCCGCATCACCAAGGACGGCGTAACGGTCGCCAAGGAAATCGAGCTTGAGGACAAGTTCGAGAACATGGGCGCCCAGATGGTCAAGGAGGTCGCCTCCAAGACCAGCGATATCGCCGGTGACGGCACCACCACGGCCACCGTTTTGGCCCAGGCCATCGTCCGCGAGGGCTGTAAGGCGGTTGCCGCGGGCATGAACCCGATGGATCTCAAGCGCGGCGTCGACCTCGCTGTTGAGGCCGTATCCGCCGACATCGCCAAGCGCGCCAAGAAGGTCAAGACCAACGAGGAAATTGCCCAGGTTGGCACCATTTCCGCCAATGGCGATGTTGAGGTTGGCGACTATTTGGCCGAGGCCATGCAGAAGGTCGGCAATGAGGGCGTGATCACGGTCGAGGAAGCCAAGTCCCTGCATACCGAACTCGAGGTTGTCGAGGGCATGCAGTTCGACCGTGGCTATCTCAGCCCCTACTTCATCACCAACGCTGACAAGATGGTCTGCGAGCTAGACGATCCTTACGTCTTGCTGCACGAGAAGAAGCTGTCGAGCCTGCAGGCGATGCTGCCGATTCTCGAGACCGTGGTGCAAAGCGGCCGGCCGCTGTTGATCATCGCTGAGGACGTCGAGGGCGAGGCCCTGGCCACGCTCGTCGTCAATAAGCTGCGTGGCGGTCTCAAGGTTTCGGCCGTCAAAGCCCCGGGCTTCGGCGATCGCCGCAAAGCCATGCTCGAGGATATCGCCATTTTGACCGGTGGTCAGGTGATCTCCGAGGACCTCGGCATCAAGCTCGAGAATGTCACCATCGACATGCTCGGCCGCGCCAAGCGGGTGCTGCTCACCAAAGAGGAGAGCACCATCATCGACGGCGCCGGCAAGAAGGGCGAGATCCAGGCGCGCTGCGGCCAGATCCGGGCGCAGATCGACGAGACCTCGTCGGACTACGATCGTGAGAAGCTGCAGGAGCGTCTTGCCAAGCTGGCCGGCGGTGTTGCCGTCCTGCGTGTCGGCGGCGCCACCGAGATCGAGGTCAAGGAGCGTAAGGACCGCGTCGAAGACGCGATGCATGCGACCCGCGCCGCGGTTGAGGAGGGCATTGTCCCGGGCGGCGGTGTCGCCCTGCTCTATGCCACGCGTGCCTTGAAGAAGCTCGAGCCGGTCAATGACGACCAGCGTGTCGGCATTGACATCGTTCGCCGCGCCATCCAGGCGCCGGTCCGTCAGATCGTCGAGAATGCCGGCGAAGACGGTGCCGTGGTTGTCGGCAAGCTGCTTGAGCAAAAGGACAACAACCGTGGTTACGACGCCCAGTCCGGTACCTACACCGATATGGTGAAGGCCGGCATCGTCGACCCGACCAAGGTCGTCTTGACGGCTCTGCAGGACGCCGCTTCCGTGGCTGGCCTGCTGATCACCACCGAGGCAATGGTTGCCGAGAAGCCTGAGCCCAAGGGCGCTGGCGGCGGCGGCGGCATGCCCGATATGGGTGGCATGGGCGGCATGGGTGGCATGGGAATGTAATTCCCCGCGACCTGAGTTATCGGAAAAGGCCGCACCGAAGGGTGCGGCCTTTTCTTTTTTCTCAAAGACGCAGCCTCTTCGCTACCCGCTGGACAGGCACCAATTGGGGTTCAGGTCACAGAGCCGATCGAGCGAATCAGCATATTTCGCGGATAGCCTCGGCTTGATCTGGTTGAACCATGAAGTACAGATAGCCGTGCGGCCCGGCGTTGCGCCCGCCGTAATCCAAGGTGCCGGCACGTTGATGGGGGTCCATTGGTCCGACGTCCTTGGTGACCACATAAGGTGCGTAGGGCATGAGGTGTGGAAAGCTCACGGTCATAATGTGATCGGATTCTGCCGGCGGGTGACCCCTGACCCCCGTGTTGCAGCCTTTTCTTCCGGCTATAGATGGTATACCAATATTAGGTATGCCAAATATCACCATCAAAGCGCGCAGTAACACCCCCGGCGAGACCCCGGGTGTCCTCCTGTGGCGCGCCGCCAATACCTGGCAGCGTGCTCTACGCGATGTCCTGAAGGACCAGGGGCTCACCCAGGCGCAATTTGCCCTGCTCGACGCATTGGCGTCCCTGGCCGTCGACACCCGCCCGGACGGCGCCAATCAGCGCCAGCTCGCCGATCTGTGCGGCATGGATGTCACCATGGCCTCGACCGTGCTGCGCCAGCTCCAGCGTAGCGGCTTGATTGCTCGTCGCCGCGCCGATGATACGCGCAGTCGCCGCGTCACGCTGACCGCGGCCGGCCGCGAACGGGTCGCCTCGGCGGCACCGGGCGTGCAGGCCGTGGACACAAAGTTCTTCGCGGCGTTGCGTCAGGATCAAGCCGCCTTCGCCGGCGCCCTACGTTTGCTTTTGGGCCTGCGGCCTCGTGTCCGCGCGCCGTCGGCGGCGACCGCGCCGCGCCGCTAGGCGGCTCAAGCGGTACGGTTGCGCGCTGCCGCGCCGCGCTCGATCGCCGCCGCCGGCAGCCGGCCGACGCCGATACGGTGGCGCATCATCTCCAGCAGGCGCAGTTCTTCCTGGCTCGCCTGGCCGTCGACGGCCACCACGTCACAAGCCAGCGCATACGCCGTCTCGCACATGCGTCCGGGCAGCGCCGCCTTGATTTGCTCGAAGGCTTGATCCAGCCCATCCTCGGCGGTCATCAGTTCGGCGCAGTTCTCGGCAATTTCGCTGAGCCGGCCGGTGTCGAAGCCCCGGAACGCCGGTAGATGGCTGACGATATCGCCGATCTGTTGCAGCTCCGCATCGGTCATGTCCCGATCCGCGGCCGAGGCCATAACCATAGCGTAGATGAGAGCCGTATGTTGGTCGATCATCGTCGGTTCCTTGGGGTTGCTTCAAGGCGTGATAAAGCCGACCCGCCGCGCCCCGTCAAGGCCCAGCTTCGTCCTCCGGCATGTCTGGCAGGAAGCTGCCGACGATCTCCACCGCCTGCGCCAGCCCGACCCGTTCCGGGATCACCCCGTCGGGAAAGGCCCCCTGCAGCCGCGACGGGAACATCCGGTCCAGCAACACGAACACGCCCTTGTCGTCGCGCCGGCGCACCAGCCGGCCATAGGCCTGTGCCAGGCGCAGCCGCGTCAGCATGTCGACATACCGGCTGCGCCCGAACGCGGCTTGTCGCGCCTTGTGTAGCAGGCTCGGACGCGGCCACGGCACCCGGTCGAACACCAACAGCCGCAGCGATCGCCCCGGCACATCCACGCCGTCGCGCACCGCATCCGTCCCCAGCAGGCAAGAATCCGTTTCGGCGCGAAAGATATCGATCAGCGTCGCCACATCCATGCCGTCGAGATGCTGGGCGTAGAGCGTCAAACCGGAATCCTCCAGCGGCCCGGCAATGGCGCCATGCACCATGCGTAGCCGCGAGATCGCCGTGAACAGGCCCAGCGCCCCGCCGCCGGCCGCTTTGAACAATTCCCGATAGGCGGCCGCCACCTGTTCCGGTGCATCCTTGCGCACGTCCGTCACCACCAAGACGCGCGTCAGGTTTGCATAATCGAAGGGCGAGGCGACCTGCGCCCGCACCGCCTGCACT
The DNA here is from genome assembly GCA_021774445.1 of Alphaproteobacteria bacterium. Lineage (GTDB taxonomy): Bacteria > Pseudomonadota > Alphaproteobacteria > UBA6615 > UBA6615 > SZUA-147. The sequence goes on along the minus strand of JAJFJA010000073.1, from coordinate 46,154 downwards.
GGCAGATGTGCCGCCCCCGTGCGCTGTTCGGCCACCGCCCAATCGGCCTCCAGGTCGCCGGTGCCGTCGGCTAGTGTGGCCGAGGTTACCAGCATGCCGTGGGTCTTCTTGGCCACCGCATTGGCGAACGGCACCATCGGATCGACCCAATGCCGGTACAGGCCCACATCCACATCCCGCCGGTCATGTCTCTCTATGGCGAACCAATCGGCGAAGCTCTCCGGGGTTTCCTCGGCGAGGGCTTCGAGCATGCTGCGCCAGCCCGTGACCTGCTGGGCCCCGCGTCGCTGCAGGCTCCGGCAAATGGCCTCGATGCGCGCCCGCGTGCTCGTCTCCAACCTGTCCGCGTCGTCATCGAGTCTTGCCGTCAACCGGCTGGCCAGCACGGTCATCGGCTTGACCAGCCCGGCCAACCGCGCGTGCAGCGCCGCCGCACTGGCCGCCAGTTCTTCGCTCAGCGGCGTCGTTTCGGTCTCCAGATCGTAGGGGCTGTTCGAGTCCCGCGTCCGCGCATAGACCTGCGCCCTGACTTCGGTCAGGAACACTTCCGCCGGTCCTTGTGGCGCCCCGTCGGCGACCCGGTTGGCCCAGCCGGGCCCGGGCAGCGCCCGCGCCGCCGCCAGAATGTCGGTCAAGGCCGCCGCCGCGTCCTCATCGTCGCCGACCAAATCGCCGACCCGCTCCTTCAGGCCCCGCGACCGGTCCCGGCTGCGGGCTTCGGGCCCCAGTAGCCAGCGCCGCAGATCGGCGGTTTCCCGGCCGGTGAGATGGCCGGCAAAGGCGCTGTCGGCCGCGTCGAACAGGTGATGGCCTTCGTCGAAGACATAGCGCGTCGGCAGGTGCCCGTCATCCAGTCCACCCAGCGCCGCCTGGATCATCACCAGCGCGTGGTTGGCGATCACCAGGTCGGCATGCCGCGCCCGGCGCACGCTATGTTCGATAAAACACTGGCCGTAATGCGGGCAGGCCGAATAGATGCATTCGCCGCGCCGATCCGCCAGCGCCAACATCGTCGCCCCGCCGGTAACCGCCGGCAGCCAAGCCGGCAGATCGCCGCCAAGGTCGCCATCGCGGGTCCGCAAGGCCCAGCGCGCCAGCAGTCCCAGCCCGATCGCCTGCGGCGGGGTCATCAAGCCGACGCGGTTGACGGCTTCCTCCATATTAAGCAGGCACAGATAGTTCTCGCGTCCTTTGCGGATCACCACCTTCGCCGCTTTTTGCGCCGCGTCCGGGTACAGGCGTGCCAGTTCGCCATCGATCTGCCGCTGCAGATTGCGCGTATACGTACTGATCCAAACCGTTCCGCCGTTCTTTTCCGCCCACAAGCTGGCCGGCGCGATATAGCCCAGGGTCTTGCCCGTGCCGGTGCCGGCTTCCGACAGCACCACGTTGGGTTGGTCGGGGGCGCTGCGCGGCTGGAATGCCGCACAGGCGGCGGAGGCGAAGTCCGCTTGCTGCGGCCGGTCCTCAGCACTCGTGCCGAGCAGTGTCGCCAGTCGTTGGCGTGCCTCGCGCGGCTCCACCGGTTGGTTGCCGGACGGCGGCGACGGCGCATCGTCTTGCCATTCCGGCAGCCGCCGCCACACCTTCAGCCCCCGTTTTGGATCGCCATCGCTGCCTTGCGGGGCGCCCAGGGCCGCCAACGCCGCCGGGCCCCAGGGCCAGCCCGCCTGCGCCATGGCCGTCGCCACGGCCACCGCGTCCCGGTCGTCGGTCGCCGCCAATCGGTCCAGCAACATGTCGGCCGCGTCGAACAGGGTCAGCGCCTCACCCTCCAGGTCCTGCGGCATGGTTAGGCCCAGCGCCGCCGCCAGACCGCGCGGGGTCGGTAGGCAGAAGCGTGCCGGCAGGACGAAGGCGTAGAGCTCCAGCAGCTCGTAGCGGGCGAAGGAAAGCACCCCGAGCCGCCGCGCCATCGCCGGCCCGTGGCACACCATCGGTCGCGCCGCCGCCGCCCGCCGCGCTGCGCTTTTCAGATCCAGCGTCTCGATCTCGCCATCGGGACTTAGCCAGCAAGCCTCCCGTCGGCCCGCGACCAGCACCGGCACCGCCGGACACAGGCCGCGGCTCGGCTCGGTTGCCTCGATTGCCGTCCCCACCATCGGCGGACAATACGCGCTTTGTCCCGTGTATCCCACCTTGCGACGATCCGTCATTGCCGATCCGCCTGTCCCCGGTTGGGCCCGTCACCAACCGCCGCTATCGCTGTCGGGCGCCGTCGCTTGTCGCGCCGCCGGGTTGCAATCCGGATCGCCTCGCGCGCGACCGCGCCGCCAGAATACAGCCGCACCATAACGGCCCCAATTAGCCGCATTCGCCAGTTGAGAGACCGCGTTGAGTTGAGAAAAATGCCCCGCAACCTTGCCGAAAATTGGATTTGATGTTGCGTGACAATCACCTGCACTTCGGGCCATATTTTCACTCAACTCAGCTTGGCACCCTGCTACGCCAACGGATAGTTCCCCACGCCGCGCACGGATTCTTCGTGAATCACCGGGCCAAGTGGCCGGCGGCTAACGGATCGTTCTCCAGGAAGGAGGAGCGGATGCAGATAGAGTCCCCCGGTCAGGTAGCGACTTTGATACCTGAAAAACGGGCGCCGGTACCCAGTCCCGGTGCTGCGACGAGTGCGCCGCCGACTCAGGCACGCGCTACCCAAACCGAGGCGGCCGTCCGTGAGCCCGCGAGTGCTTCGGACCCGCCCCGCGAATCCAGCGACGGCCGAGGCGTGGACATCCTCGTTTAGCGCGTTTCTCGTGTACTAACTCTCAGGGCGGCGGGCGGTGCAATTTGCGCCGCCCGTTGACGTTTGGGGGTCCCCAGACCTAGTGTCCCTCCGCATCCGAGCGAGAGAGTGACACCATGGCAAGCGAACGCGAATTGGCCGCCGCCGCAAAGGCTTGGCCGTTCGAACAGGCACGGCAACTGCTTGACCGTTTTGGCGGTCCCGCGGCGGCCACCGCGCCGGCGAAGGGCTACGCGCTATTCGAAACCGGCTACGGCCCATCGGGCTTGCCCCACATCGGCACCTTCGGCGAGGTCGCCCGTACGACCATGGTGCGCCATGCCTTTGCGACGCTCAGCGACATTCCCACCAAGCTGATCGCCTTTTCCGACGACATGGATGGGCTGCGCAAGGTCCCGGACAATCTGCCCAACCGGGAGATGCTGACCGCCCATCTCGGCAAGCCGTTGACCGCCGTCCCGGACCCCTTCGGCACCCATGACAGTTTCGGCGCCCACAACAACGCCCGGCTCTGCGCCTTCCTCGACCAGTTCGGCTTCGACTACGATTTTCGCAGCTCCACCGACATGTACCGCAGCGGTCACTTCGACGAGGCACTACGCCGCATGCTGGTCCACTATGACGAGGTCATGGCGGCGACCCTGCCGACCCTCGGGTCCGAGCGCCAGCAGACCTACAGTCCGTTCCTACCGATCTGCCCAAAGACCGGCATCGTCCTCCAGGTGCCGGTGGTCGAACGCGACGCCGAAGCCGGCACGATTATCTATCTCGACCCTGCGGACGGCAGCCGCGTCGAGGTGCCGGTCACGGGTGGCCATTGCAAGCTGCAATGGAAGGCCGATTGGGCCATGCGCTGGTTTGCCCTCGATGTCGATTACGAAATGTCCGGCAAGGATTTGATCGATTCGGTCCGCCTCTCGGCGCGTATTTGTCGCATCCTCGGCAGCCGCCCACCCAACGACTTTACCTATGAGCTGTTCTTGGACGAGCAAGGCGAGAAGATCTCCAAGTCCAAGGGCAACGGCCTGAGCCTGGAGGATTGGCTGACTTACGGCCCGGCGGAGAGCGTGTCCCTGTTCATGTTCCAAAAGCCGCGCACCGCCAAGCGGCTTTATTTCGACGTCATCCCCAAGGCCGTCGACGAGTATCTCAATTTCGCAGCGCGCTACCCTGAGCAACCGCCGGAGCAAGCCCTTGAAAACCCGGTCTGGCATGTTCACGCCGGCAGCCCGCCGCCTGTCGCCGCGCCGGTCTCCTTCGCGCTCCTTCTCAACCTCGCGAGCGCCTGCAACTCCGAGGACAAGAATGTGTTGTGGGGTTTCATTAAGCGCTATGCGCCGCAGGCCATCGCAACCGACAATGACTTGCTCGACCGCCTGGTCGGGCACGCGATCGCCTACTACCGGGATTTCGTCAAGCCCAACAAGCAATACCGCGCCCCCACGACACAGGAACGTGCCGCTTTGCAGGACTTGACCGAAATCTTGGCCGGCCTCCCGGCCGACACCGAGGCCAGCGCCATCCAGGACGAGGTCTACGCCGTCGGCAAGCGCCACGGTTTCGAGAATCTGCGTGACTGGTTCCGCGCCCTGTATGAGGTGTTGTTCGGCCAAAGCCAGGGCCCCCGTTTCGGCTCCTTCGTCGCCCTTTATGGGCTCTCGGAGTGTGTGGCTTTGATCGAAAATGCCCTGGCGAAAGCGCCGGCATCCGAGCCAACCAATGGCGCCGCAGTCACCACCTGAGCCAACCGCCGACCCCTGGCGGGTGCTGGGCGAGGAGCTGGATCTCTGGGCCGCCGCCGGGCGTCAGGCGACCCTATGGTGGCGCGATGACGACGCCGCCGAGGTCACGCCGGCGCTGGCGCGACTTGTCGCCCTGTCGACCCAGGCGTCGGCACCCTTGGCGCTCGCGGTGATTCCCCAACCCATGCGCGCCGATTTGCCGGCGTGTTTGGCGGTTGCACCTTGGGTGACCGTCATCCAGCACGGCTTTGCCCACGTCAATCATGCCCGCCGAAAGGGCGAGGGCGCGTGGGAACTCGGATTGCACCGACCGGCGGCGACTGTGTTTGCCGATTTGGCGGCCGGATTTCAGTGTTTGGCCGACGCCTTCCAAGATCGTTTCGCACCGCTCGTCGTGCCGCCTTGGAACCGCATCGACGCTGCCATTACGCGGGGCCTTCCGGACGTCGGGCTGCGTGGCTTATCCACTTTCGGTCCCCGCGCTGCGGTGTCGCCGGCGCCCGGCGTCGTGCAAATAAATGCCCATTGCGATCCCATCAAGTGGAAAGGCGGTGCCCGCTTTACCGGCACGGCGCGCGCCCTCGACGATATCGTCGGCCATCTCCGCGACCGTCGCCAGGGCCATGTCGATGCCGGCGAGCCGACCGGCCTGCTGACCCACCATCTCGACCTCGACGCCGCCGGTTGGCAATTTGTCGAACAGTTGCTCGCCTATGCCGCGCACCATCGCGCCGCCCGCTGGCTGGCCATCGCCGAAATCCTTGCGACCGAGGCGGCCTGATGGTCGCCCTGCGGCCCGCCGGCGCCGGCGACATTGCTGCGATCTGCGATTTTCTCCATGCCCATATGGACCGGCGCATCGGCCGCCAGCGCTGGCGGCAGATCATGGAATACCATTGGCGATCCGACCAGCCCACGCGCGGTTGGCTCGTCGAAGACGCCGGCAGCCTGGTCGGCTTTCTCGGCTTGATCTACGCCGACCGCACCATCGACGGCCGCCCCGAGGTCTTGGTCAACCTGACGTCATGGTATCTGTTGCGCCAACACCGCGGTCTCGACACCGCCCTGGCCATGCTGCAGGCCGCCACTGCCGATCCGGACGCCACCTATACCGTCTTCAGTAGCCGCCCGGCGGTGACCCGCCTGATGCGCCGTGCCGGCTTTCGCACCCTCGACGACACCCGCTATGTCTGGCACCGCGCGGGCACCGCATCCGCTGACCTGACAGTGCTGACGCAGCCACCCGCCGTCCGCGCCGCACTCGCCGGCATCGACCGTCAACTCTTCGACGATCACGCCCCATTCAACGTCGCGCCCTTTCTCTTGCGGGCCGACGGCGAGGTCTGCTTCGTCCTCATGTCCATCCGCCGCAAGGGCGCCGACACCGCTTATCACGAGGCTTTATACATCAGCGACCCGGCCACCTTCGCCCGCCAGGCCCAGGCCTTCGCCAACGCGATTCTGCCGGCCGAAAACGCACTCATGGCCGTCGATTGCCGGTTCCTTACGGACCTGACGATCGCCGCGGCCAAGGCGCCCATTCCGGCGCCGCGTTTTTTCAAGTCCGCCCGTCTGGCCTCGCGGCAAGTGGACTTCCTTTATTCCGAAATCCAGCTGCTCGATCTCAAACTCTTCTGACAACGCGATGACGGCGCTGCGTGTCCCCTCGATGTCATTGCAAGGCGGCCGCCGGCCGCCGCGGCAATCCATGCCGCGGATACCACGGTGACCCCCGCGCCCAATCAGGTCTTCGAGTGCGCGAAGTCCATATACAATTCCTGCGCCCGCCGATACACCGGACCGGGCTGGATCTCGCGATCTTCATAGCGGGTGAGCGGTTGCACCTTGCCATAATTGCCGGAGCTGAAGATTTCGTCCGCCTCCAGCAAGTCCTTAGGTCGCAATGCGGCTTCGACGACGTCGATACCGTCGTTGCGCAACAAATTGACCACCCGCTGCCGCGTAATGCCGTTCAGGAAGGTGCCATTGGGAAACGGCGTCAGGCACACACCATCCCTGACCATGAACAGGTTCGATGTCGCGAACTCGGCGACCGCGCCGTTGACGTCCATCACGACGGCGTTGTCGAAACCCCGTGCCGCGGCCTCATTCACCGCCCGCGCGCCGTTCGGGTAATGACAGGCGGCTTTCGCATCGGTCGGCGCCGATTCCGGTGTCGGCCGGCGAAAGCTGCTGAGGCCGGCACTGAATCCGACGCCTGGCGGCATTGGTGCCGCCCAGATGGTCAGCACGAACCGCGTGCTCTCTGGGTCCGGCGCCAACAGGCGCAGGCCGGATTCAGCGAACAAGGTCGGCCGGATATACAGTGCCGTGCCCGGCGCGAATTTCGCCACCCCGGCCAGCGCCAGTTCCTGAATTTTCGCCGCATCCACCGGCGATCGCATACCCATGGACAGGGTCGACGCGACCGCCCGCTTGCAGTGGCGGTCGAGATCCGGGGTCACACCGTCAAAGGCCCGGGCGCCGTCGAACACCACCGACCCCAACCAGGCCGCGTGGCTCATTGCCCCGATGATCGCTGGGTTGCCCTCAATCCACTCGCCGTCGATATAGCTGATCGATTCCATATTTTGTGCCGCCGTTAGGTTTGTCGCCCGAACTCGCGATCACCATAGCGCCTGCCGCGGTCCCAGGCCAAACCTGCAAAGCATCTTGGCCTCTCCGGGTAACCGGCTCTTTACCCGCCGCGCCGCCGCCCACATATTCATGCCATGGCAATACTCAAGATCGCACGCATGGGGCATCCCGTCCTTGGCCGCCGCGCCGACGAGGTCGTCGACCCCGCCGCGCCGGCCATCCGCCAATTGGTCGCTGATATGGCCGAGACCCTGCATGATGCCGACGGCGCCGGCCTGGCCGCACCCCAGGTCCATGTGCCCCTTCGGTTGGTGTTGGTGGGCATCCCGGCGGAACGCCTGGCCAGGGAGGGTGAGGACGGGGATGGCGAGCCGTTGACGCCGTTGATCAACCCGATCGTCACAGCCTTGTCGGAGGACCGGACGGTCGGGTGGGAGGCCTGCTTGTCGTTGCCCGGTCTCGCCGGGTATGTGCCGCGCTTCACCCACATTCACTGCCGCTATCAAACGCTCACTGGAGAGGTGGTGGAGCGTGAGGCCGATGGTTTTTTTGCCCGCGTCCTGCAACATGAATGCGACCACCTCGACGGCGTGCTCTATCCCATGCGAATGGACGACATGTCGCGTTTCGGTTTTGTCAGGGAGCTGCAACAAAAACGTCCGGAGGAACCCGAAACGACCGCGCAGGAGGCTGCCGATGACTGAGACCGCAGGGCCCGACGAGCTGCTGGAGACGCAGCGGGCGATCCTAGCGTCGACCGTGCCCCATATCGCCTTCGATGGCTGGTCGGCCACCGCCCTGTCTCGCGGTGCTCGCGATGCCGGTCACGATGACACGACGGCCGCGCGGGCGTTTCCCGGCGGTGCTCGGGACCTGTTGAGTTTCCACCTGGCCGAGGCCGATCGACGACTGCTCGCCACCCTGGCGGAATCCGATCTTGCCGCCATGCGCATTCGTGACCGCATCGCCTTCGCCGTCCGGCTGCGTTTGCAGCAACATATGGACGAACGCGAGGCTGTTCGCCGCGGCTTGCTTTATCTCGCCCAGCCGCAGCACGCCGCGCTTGCCTTGCGCGCCCTTTATCGCACCGTCGACGCCATCTGGTACGCCGCCGGCGACAACAGCACGGATTTCAATTTTTATACCAAGCGCGGCCTATTGGCCGGCGTCTACAGTTCGACCCTGCTGTATTGGCTGTCGGATACCTCGGCCGAGTCCGCGGCGACCTGGGCTTTCTTGGACCGGCGCATCGCCGACGTCATGAAAGTGCCGAAGATCACCGGTCGCTTGCGCCGGGCTGCGTCCGCGATGCCGGACCCGCTGCGGCTGTTTCGTCTGGTCTCGTCGCGTGGGTGAAAGGCGGCGGCGCTAGCCGCGACGGCGGCTTATCCGCGTCGCATGTCCCATCTTGCGCCCTGGCCGTGACTCCGCTTTGCCGTACAGATGCAGCCGCGTGTCACCGGCACCGAGATGTCTAAGCCAGTTATCCGCGTCGGCGCCGATCAGGTTTTCCATCACCGCGTCGCTATGCCGTTCCGGGTCGCCCAACGGCAGGTTGCAGACGCAGCGGACCAGCTGTTCGAATTGACTGCACCCGCAGGCGTCCATCGTCCAATGCCCTGAATTATGCGGCCGCGGCGCAATCTCATTGATCAGCAGTTCGTCGTCCGGCGTCACGAACATTTCCACGGCCAGCAGCCCGACGATCTCCAACCCATGCGCCAACCGCTCCGCGATATCCCGCGCCGCCTCCGCGACCTTGGGCGGCAGCTCGGCGGGCGCGATCGTGCGCGCCAGGATATGGTCGCGATGTTGGTTCTCCACCGGCACGTAGCTGGCGGTCTGGCCGTCTTCGCCGCGGGCGACGATCACCGATATCTCCATCCGGTAGACGACCCAAGCTTCCAGCAGCGCCGGCCCGGTACTGAAGTTCCGCCATATCGCCGCGAGATCGTCGGCTTCGGTAATCCTTACCTGGCCCTTGCCGTCATACCCCAACCGGGCGGTTTTCAGCACCGCCGGAAGCCCGACCTCCGCCGCCGCGTTGGTCAGTTCTTCCAACGAGCCCACGGCCCGACTGGCCGCCGTCCGCGCACCCTGGCGCCGCAGGAAGTCCTTTTCCACTACGCGGTCCTGGCTGATCGCCAGGGCCGCCGCGCCGGGGCGCACCGGCACCGCCGCCGCAATCGCCTCGATTGTCGTTACCGGCAAATTCTCGAACTCGAGAGTGACCACGTCTACCGCTGCGCCGAACCGAGCGATTGCGGCCGCATCGTCGAAAGCGGCGACTGTCTGCGCCGCCGCCACTTGCGCCGCCGGCTCGGTCGCGTCTTGGCAGAAGACATGGCAGCGATAGCCGAGGGCCGCCGCCGCCAGGGCCGTCATCCTGCCCAACTGGCCGCCGCCGAGAATGCCGATCGTCGAACCCGGCGGGATCGCGGCGCTCAACTGTTCCTGTCCGGTTGCTCCGCCACGGCGTCGGTTTGTTCCTGCCGCCAACGGTCCAGCGCCGCCGCGATGTCCGGTTCCGTTGGGGCCAGCACCGCCGCCGCCAGCAAGGCGGCATTGATCGCGCCGGATTTGCCGATCGCCAGCGTACCGACGGGCACGCCCGCTGGCATCTGCACGATTGACAGTAGGCTGTCCTGGCCGCTCAGCGCCCGCGTCTCGATCGGCACACCGAACACCGGCAGCGGGGTGAGGGCGGCGGTCATGCCGGGCAGATGCGCGGCCCCGCCGGCACCGGCGATGATCACCCGCAGACCACGCTCCCGTGCGGTTTTTGCATAACGCGCCATCCGGTCCGGGGTCCGGTGCGCCGAAACGATCCGGATTTCGTGGGCGATACCGAGCGTGCTTAAGGTTTCGGCGGCATGGGCCATGGTCGGCCAGTCCGACTGGCTGCCCATGATCACTCCTACCAACGGCTTATCCACTGTTTGTGCCTCCCGGGGCGGCGCATGGGCAGCGAATTATAGTGTCAGGTCGGCGCATGGCAAGGCGCCGAAAATGGCTTTATCCAGCGCTAGTTTCGCCCTGGGCAAGCCTTTCTTAACCGATACTCGGTAGCGTCTCGACAGCCTCGAAGTCTTCGTGCGATCGCCGAATTGCCGCATGAAACGAGCAGGTTGGTTATTTCGAGGTTAACGCGGGACGCCCATGAAGATCGGCGGTACCAGATCAGTCGGCGGAGCGGCCCCGGCCCGCACACGTCAGGTTTCCGGCACGCCGGGAACGCCAGCCTCCGGCGGCAGCCATCCGGTCACCGATGTGACCACCGTCGCCGGCGTGCCCGAGCCCGAGTTGACCCCCAAGGTGCGTGCCGCCATCGAGATGCTGATGGCCGAAGTGCAGCGCCTGCGCGTCGATCTGGACCAAGCCCAGAAACGAGTCGGTTATTTGGAAAAGCTGGCGGATGAGGACTCACTGGTCCCGGTCGCCAACCGGCGCGCCTTCGTGCGCGAGTTGAGCCGCGTGGTCGGCTATTCCGAACGCTACGGCACCGAATCAAGTGTGCTCTATTTCGACATCAACAGGTTCAAGCAGATCAACGACAAATACGGCCATGCTGCCGGCGACGAGGCCTTGCGTCAGGTCGGCCGCCTACTGCTCGAAAATATCCGTGAGTCGGACATCGTTGGCCGCCTCGGCGGTGACGAGTTTGGCGTCATCCTGGCTCAGGCCGACGCTCAAACAGCCCGAGAAAAGGCCGAGACCCTTGCTCATGCCGTCGAATCAGTCCCTTTCGTATGGGAGACACACAGCCTAGGCCTCGGCGTATCCTACGGCATCTATTCGTTCAGTGGCCTGGAAAACGCCAGTGAGGCCCTCGCCCGGGCGGACAAGGCAATGTATCTGAACAAGCAGAGCCGCGCCAGGAAGGCAAGTTAGCGAGCATAGGTCGGCGCGATCAGGTCCGCTTGTCGCCGCCCAGCGGCCCGCCGGTCCCGGCACTAAGCGATAATATCAGGCAGCAGTTCGCTTTCCACCCGGGCAATCTCGTCTTTCAACTGTAGCTTACGTTTCTTAAGCCGCTTTATCTGCAATTGATCATAGGCCTGCTCGCTATGGAGGCCCTCGATCACCTCGTCCAGATCCCGGTGTTCCGCCCGGAGGTCCCGCAATTTGTCGAGCAGCGCTTGTTTGTCTACCATGCCTCGGCGCCACCACTTCACTCAACACGTCGTCAATATAGCAAAATACGCTCGCTTGCGGCACCGCGAGTGGTAAAACGCCACTGGTTCGAACAAAATTCCCCGGAGCGAGAACTTTCATGGTTAAGCGTATTGGCATTCTAACCAGTGGCGGCGACTGCGCCGGTCTCAATGCGGTGATCCGGGGCGTGGTCGCCCGCGCCTCCGAGGGATTGGGCTGGGAGGTCATCGGTATTCGCGAGGGCACCAAGGGTTTGCTCAGCAAACCCCCCGACGTGCTCGCGCTCGAGCTACCCATGTTCACCGGTCAGGTGATGCGCCAGGGCGGCACGCTCTTGGGCACCACCAATCGCGGCAACCCCTTCGCCTTTCTCATGCCGGACGGCACCGAGAAGGACCGCTCGGATGAGATCATCGCCGCCTACCGCACCCTCGGCCGGGACGCGCTGATCGGCATCGGCGGCGACGGCAGTATGGCTATTCTGCGGCGTTTGGCGATCCAGGGCGACCTCTCGCTGGTCGGCATCCCGAAGACCATCGACAACGATATCGGCTCGACCGAGTTTTCCGTTGGCTACGCCACCGCCGTCGATGTGGCCACCGAAGCGCTCGACATGTTGCAGCCCACCGCCGCCAGCCACAGCCGCGTCATGATCTTGGAGGTCATGGGCCGCGATGCCGGACATATCGCATTAGCCGCCGGTCTGGCCGGCGGCGCCGACATCATTCTGATTCCGGAAATTCCATACAAAATCGCCAATATCGCCGCCAAGATCGAGCGTCTCAAGAAACGTGGCCGCAATTTTGCTTTGGCCATCGTGGCCGAAGCCGTCAAACGCGAGGATGGCGAGTCCGCTTGGGTAACCCATCGCGACGGCGAGACCCGTTATGGCGGCATCGGGTCTTACCTGGCCGATGCCATTACTGCGGCGACCGGCGCCGAGACTCGCGTCACCGTGCTTGGCCATGTTCAGCGCGGCGCCGCGCCGGTCGCTCAAGATCGGCTGATCGCGCAAGCCTTCGGGGTCGCGGCTGTGGATCTGATCCGCGTTGGCAAGTTCGACCGCATGGTCGCCTGGCAGAACCGCGATATTGTTGACGTGCCGATTGCCGAGGCCATCGAGCACTATCAGGCCGTGGAGCAAGATAGCGTCCAGGTCAGGACCGCGCGCGGGCTCGGGGTCTGCTTCGGCGATACCTGATCGGGACCGTTTTCCGCCTTGCGATTCGCTGCGACAATCCCCGGCAGATACAACTTATGAGGGCATATGGCGGCAGATAGACGCATTTATTCGAAAAGTAGCCACGATTAACGCTTAAAGGTCAAAAAGCCCGGATTTCCGGGCAATCGGCGGCGTGGAACCCGGTTCGGTATCGCCTGGAAACCGGGTAAATCCGGCCTCGACGCCTACCCTCACACTGGTAATATTTCTGTCATGAGCGTATCTTGGAGTAGCGTTTGCTATTACGGGTAGATAGTGAAGGAGTGAGGCCAGTGGAGCAGCAAGAGCCGATCGATACTTTGCGTGAAAAGCACGCCAGCCTGCAGCAGTTGTTGGACGACGAGACGCGACGGCCGCTGCCGGATCAAGCCATGGTTGCGCAACTGAAACGGGAAAAGTTGAAAATTAAGGACCGCATCGCCGAGATCGAACGGCCTTGAGAAATCCGATGTAACGGCGCTTTTTTTGAAGGGTGGACCAGGGTCCGCCCTTTTTGTTTGGGTTAACCAATTCTGCCTTCGCGCCGGTTCGCCAAGGCGAGATCCGTCCCATTCGCGTACTGGCTCGGCGAGAAACCAGCTTTGCCAACATTAGGCGTTGCGATCTTCGGCTAGAGAGCCTCAGCCTGCTTGCGCAGAATGAATTTTTGCACCTTGCCCGTCGATGTTGACGGCAGCGCCCCGAACACCACGTGACGCGGGCACTTATAGTGTGCCAGCTCCTGTCTGCAATGGCCGATGAGATCGGCCTCGCTGACCGTCGTGCCGGGCCGCAGCTCGACAAACGCACACGGGGTTTCGCCCCATTTCTCATCGGATTTCGCCACCACCGCGACCCGCGCCACGGCGGGGTGACGATACAGCGCCCCTTCGACCTCGATCGAGGAGATGTTCTCACCGCCGGAGATGATGATGTCTTTTGAGCGGTCCTTCAGCTCCACATAGCGATCTGTGTGCTGCACCCCCAGATCGCCGCTATGAAACCAGCCGCCGGCGAAGGCCGCCTGCGTGGCGCTGGGGTTTTTCAGATACCCCTTCATGACCATGTTACCGCGCATGAACACTTCGCCCATCTCCGTGCCGTCTGGCGCGACCGGACGCAGCGTCTCGGCGTCGCCGACTCGCAGCCCGTCGAGCAGCGGATAGGTCACCCCTTGGCGCGCCTGTTTCGCCGCCCGTTCTTCCTCGGGCAGGTTGTCCCACCGGTCTTGCCAGGCCGAGACCACGGCCGGGCCATAGGTTTCCGTGAGCCCATAGACGTGGGTCACGCGTATGCCTTGCGCCGCGATCCGTGCCAGCACCGACGGCGGTGGTGGTGCCGCCGCCGTCATCATTTCCACTTTTTGGGTAAACGGCCGGCGCTCCTCCTCGGTGGCGTCGATGATCATTTGCATGACGATCGGTGCCCCGCACAGATGGGTGACGCCATCGTCGGCCAGGGCCTGATAGATGGCGCCGGCCTCCACCTTGCGCAGGCAGACATTGGTGCCCGCGACCGCCGCGACACCCCAGGGGAAGCACCAGCCATTGCAGTGGAACATCGGCAGGGTCCACAGATAAACCGGATGGTGCGTCATCTCCCACACCATGATGTTGCCGATCGCCGCCAGCATCGCCCCGCGATGGTGATAGACCACGCCCTTGGGATCGCCGGTTGTCCCCGAGGTGTAGTTCAGCGAAATCGCCTGCCACTCATCCTGCGGTGGTTGCCAGGCGAAGTCCGGATCGCCGGAGGCCAACAGCTCTTCATAGTCCAGATCGCCAAGCCGCTTCCCGCCCGGCCCTTGGTCGTCGTCGATATCGATCACCAGCGGCCGCGCCGTCGTCAGCGCCAGCGCCTCCGCCATCACCGGTGCGAGCTCGGTATCGGTCAGCACCGCCTTGGCTTCGCCATGCTCGAGGATGAACGCGATGGTCTTGGCGTCCAGCCGCGTATTGATGGCATTCAGCACCGCCCCGATCATCGGCACGCCGAAGTGCGCCTCATAGAGCTCCGGAATATTGGGGGCCAGTACCGCGACACCGTCGCCTGGACCGATTCCCCGCGCCGCTAGGGCGGACGCCAAGCGCCGGCACCGCGCATAGGTCTCCGCCCAGGTCTGACGCCGTGCCCGATGGACAATCGCCACGTGGTCGGGATAGATGGTGGCGCTGCGCGCGACGAAGGAAAGCGGCGTCAGCGGCGCATAGTTCGCCGCACATTGGCCCAGATCCTGCTCATAGGGATTGGTCATATCGCCCTTCGCCATCAGCTCTTGAACAGCGCTTCTGCGTCGCCGCGCAGGTCTCGCTTTTCCAGGATTGCGGCGCGGACCCGGGCAATTTCGCCTTCCATGTCTGCGATATACTCCTTCAACTCCTTGATCGAGAGCGGTTCCAGATTGGCCGGCGACAGCAATTTCTGCTTGGCCGGGCGTGGTTCAAGATCTTCGAAGCTCATATTGCTCTTCCCACCGGTTGGGATTTGCAGACTATTTTACTATGCCAGTTTGGCCGGCATTCTGGCAGCCTGCAACACGTTCAGATGCTAGGCTGAGTTAGTAACAGCCGCCGCGGCTTACGGGAGTCATTCATGCAAGATCCGCTACCCCAGTCTATGACCGTGGTCGAGATTACCGAGTTCGGTGCCCCCGAGGTACTCGAGACGCGGCAGCGCCCGGTGCCCCGGCCTGGTCCGGACGACTTGCTGGTCCGTGTCGCCGCCGCCGGTGTCAATCGTCCCGATGTCATGCAGCGCCAGGGCGGTTATCCGCCGCCGCCCGGGGCCTCGGATATTCCTGGTCTGGAGCTCGCCGGCACCGTCGTCGGTATCGGCGATGGCGTCTCCGATTGGGCGGTCGGCGACGCTGTCTGCGCCCTGGTCGCCGGCGGTGCCTACGCCGAATACGCGCTCGTCCCGGCGCCGCAGGCCCTGCCCGTTCCGGCCGGCTTGGACGCCGTCTCTGCCGCCGCTTTGCCTGAAACCATGTTCACGGTGTGGTCGAATTTGTTCCAGCGGGCGCGCCTTCAGGCCGGCGAGGTCGCCCTGATCCATGGCGGCTCCAGCGGTATCGGCACCACCGCCATTCAGCTTGCCAAGGCCTTTGGCGCCACCGTCCTGACCACGGTCGGCAATGACGAAAAGGCCGCCGCCTGTCTCGAGTTAGGCGCCGCCGCGGCAATCAACTACCGCCAGCAGGATTTTGTCGAAGCGGTGCAGGCGTTCACCGGCAATACCGGCGTCGACGTCGTCCTGGACATGGTCGGCGGCGCCTATTTGGAGCGCAATTTGTCCTTGCTCAAGCCCGAAGGCAGGTTGGCCATCATCGCCCTTATCGGCGGCGCCCGAGCCGACATCGATCTGCTCAAGCTCCTGGTGCGCCGGCTCACCGTCACCGGGTCGACGTTGCGGCCGCGCTCCGTCGCCGAGAAGGGTGCCATTGCCCAGGCCTTGCGGGATCGGGTCTGGCCGCTGATCGCCGCCGGACAGGTGCGCCCGGTGATCCACGCCACCTTTCCCCTCGCCGAGGCCGCCGCCGCCCACCGGGTTATGGAAGCCAGTACCCACATCGGCAAATTAGTTCTGGTCACCTAACCGCAAGCGGCAGCGATTGGGGCCTTTCATTCGCCCCTTTGCGCGCCTATAAAACGGCATCCCGAGAAGAAGCGTTTTGTTTTGGACCAGCCCGCCGGAGGCGGAAAGCGGAGACGGAGGATCAATGTCGTTACCCCTGATGCCGAAGGCCACGGCGGTATGGCTGGTTGAGAATACGTCCCTGACATTCAAGCAGATCGCCGATTTTTGCGGCCTGCACACGCTGGAGATCCAGGGCATCGCCGATGGCGAGGTCTCACTGGGCATCAAAGGTCTCGACCCGACCACCAACGGCCAGCTCGATTGGCCGGAGATCGAGCGTTGCGCCGCCGATCCCACGGCCAGCCTCAAGATCAAGCGGTCCGCCAACCCGCCGCCCATGAAGCGTACGAAGGGCCCGCGCTATGTCCCGGTGTCCAAGCGCCAGGACAAGCCGGACGCCATTGCCTTTTTGATCCGCCACTACCCTGAGTTGAGCGATGCCCAGATCTGCAAGTTAATCGGGACAACAAAGCCGACCACCAATGCGATCCGTGAACGTACGCACTGGAATTCAGCCAATATCCGGCCCCGCGACCCGGTCACTGTCGGCTTATGCCGCCAGGTGGATTTGGACGAGGCCGTTGAAGCGGCGCGCCGTGCCGGCCGCAAGCCGGCCGCCGGCGATCAGCCTAAGGAAGCCGCCCCCGGGACCGGGGAGGAGGATCGCGGGCCCGGCGGCATCCCGGGCTGGATGGCCGATGTGACCATCGGGCGGTCGTCTCCGGACGGTGGCTAGGTGTAACCTTTCGTTAAGATATTGCCGGGAGAATGGTCACGACGGTTTGGAGCCTCTCGGAGAAGCTCCCATCCTCGTTTGATGCCTCCCTGCTTACTCAAAAGGGCCGCCCCGACACCGGGGCGGCCCTCTTTTCTTTGCGTAAGGTGCTGATGGCGCGGCCATTTAGACCGCGCCTCGTTTGCGGCGCTGCCGCCTAGGCGGCCTTCTTCCGGCTCAGCTTCTTCAGCGCCGACCCACCGTTGATCGCGATCGTACGGGGTTTCAGCGCTTCCGGCACCTCGCGCACCAGCTCGATATTCAGCATACCGTTCTTCAGGCTGGCTTCGGTGATACGGACATGATCAGCCAGCGCGAAACGGCGCTCGAAGGCCCGTCCGGCAATGCCGCGATGGAGATATTTCCGCTCGCCGTCGCCGTCGCCGCCGGCACGGCCCCTAACGAACAGCGCGTTCTCCTGCTGGGTGACTTCGATATCGCCTTCGGAGAAGCCGGCGACCGCCATGCTGATCCGATAGGCGGAATCACCCAAGGTCTCGATGTTGTACGGCGGATATGATGGTGTCCGATCGACATCGCTGAGGATGGAATCGAACAGCCGATCCATGCGGTCGAAACCGACCGTATTACGGAAAAGTGGGGAAAGGTCATAAGTTCGCATGACCACGAGTCCTCCTATGAGCAACCTGTGGATACGTGGCTCACCACCATGGTCGAGCCCCGGATCGCCTCTTGGACCCCAAATTTGGGCGTCCCGGCGACAATATTGAGATAGTTATGCGCCGATCGGCCGTCAAGGGTCCGGCCTCCCCCGAGGTTGAGATTCTGGCACCGCTATGATATATTTCGATTGTGTAACGAAATCGGCCGTAAAGCGGCCGACGGAGCCGTTCATGGGGCACGAAACACCGGCGTTTTTTGACCGCACCTATCAGGAGGCGCTCGGCCTGCTGGAGGAGGCCCGCGACTATGTCCAGGCGTCTCGCGCGGCGCCCCGGCCGCTCGGTTCAGTCGACGAGGCGTCGCCGGAGGGGCAGTTGACTGCGGCTCGGGAGGCCTTCCGCCTGACCACGCGCCTCACCCAAGTCATGTCTTGGCTAATGGTGCAAAGAGCGGTCCTGGAAGGTGAGTTGACCCCCCGCGAAGCGGCCGAACCGGCCTGGCAACTCGGCGCGCGCGGGCTTTGTCGCGACGATAGCGGTCATCGGCATGAGTCCATACCGGCCCCGATGCGGGATCTGCTGGACCGCAGCCATCATCTTTATGTCCGGGTATCCCGTCTCGATGAACTCAGCCGTCGCAGCCGCGGCACATCCCGGCCGACGCCCCACTGAACCGGTCTTACTTGAGGCCGAGAGCCGAGTAACGCTTGTTGAACTTCGCCACTTGTCCGGCCGAATCCACCAGCCGGTGGGTGCCGGTCCAAGCCGGATGCGTCTTCGGGTCGATGTCGAGGCGCAATTGGTCACCCGCTTGCCCATAGGTCGACCGGGTCTTGAATTCCGTACCATCGGTCATCACCACGGTAATCTCGTGGTAGTCCGGGTGAATGTCCTTCTTCATCTTCAACTCCTCGACAGGATGCGCGGTTATATACGACGGAGAGCGCGCTTCGCAAGGGGCCTCGGGCCTCGACTTTTCGCCCGCACGCCGCCAACCCTTGTTGCCGGCCCCGACCACTGCTAAACGAAACCCCCTAACAGACCCGGAGCATAATGAGCACCGCGACCGCCGATGACGGCCGGTCGGCCGCCGACCAAGGCCACAGTGTCGGCGAGCCACCTAAGCGTGACATCCGCCAACTGCGGGCGCTTGTCGGCTTCGTGGCGCCCTATCGCTGGCCTATCGCCGGCGCGGTCTGTGCTTTGACCCTCGCCGCCGCGACCGTCTTGGCCCTCGGCCAGGGCGTGCGGCGCCTCATCGACGGTGGTTTCGCCAACAGCGACACCGGTGTTCTCAACAGCGCCTTGTTGGTCCTATTCGGCGTTATCCTGCTCCTCGCCTTCGCGACATATTGCCGCTTTTATCTGGTCTCGTGGATCGGCGAGCGTGTCGTCGCCGATCTGCGCAAGGCGGTTTACGATCATGTTCTCGGGCTCAACCCGGCTTTTTTTGAGGTCATGCGCGTCGGCGAGGTGATGTCCCGCCTCACCGCCGATACCACGCTGTTGCAGACGGTTGTCGGCTCTTCCGCCTCTATGGCCCTGCGGAACCTGCTCTTGCTGGTCGGCGGCTTGGTGATGCTGTCTATCACCAGTCCTCGGCTCACCGGGCTGGTTGTCCTCGTGGTGCCCTTCGTTCTCGTGCCGATCATCTTCTTTGGCCGCCGCGTGCGCGGCCTCAGCCGCGCCAGCCAGGATCGCCTCGCCGATGTCGGGGCGCATGTCGACGAGAGCCTGGCCAACATACGCACCGTCCAAGCCTTCGGCCACGAACCGACCGACCGTGCCCGTTTTGCCGATCGCGTCGAGGATACCTTCGCGACCTCGGTGCGGCGCATTCGCGCCCGCGCCCTGCTTACCGCTTTCGTCATCGTCTTGGTGTTCGGCGCCGTCGGCGTTGTGCTTTGGATCGGCGGCCATGATGTCCTGTCCGGTCGTATTTCCGCCGGCCAACTCTCCGCGTTTGTGTTCTACGCCGTTATCGTCGCTGGGTCCGTCGGTGCCATCTCGGAGGTCATTGGCGATCTTCAGCGGGCTGCCGGGGCCACCGAGCGGCTCGTCGAGTTGCTCCGCCTCGAGCCCGAAATCGCCAGTCCGCGCGATCCGCAGCAGTTGCCGGCTCCGGTGCACGGCGCCGTCGCCTTTGAGGAGGTGAGTTTCAATTACCCATCGCGCTTGGATCGCCCGGCTCTTACGGAGTTCACCCTGGCGGTGCGCCCTGGTGAGACGGTTGCCATCGTCGGGCCGTCAGGGGCCGGTAAGACCACCGTTTTCCAGCTATTGCTGCGTTTTTACGACCCGCAGGCCGGCCGGGTATCGCTGGAGGGCATTGACCTGCGCGCCCTCGCACCGGCCGATCTCCGCGCCCAGATCGGCTTGGTGCCTCAGGAGCCGGTCGTCTTCTCCGATACCGCGGCGGAGAATATCCGCTATGGCCGCCCCGGCGCCAGTGATGCCGAGGTCCGCGCCGCCGCCACCGCGGCCGCGGCGACCGAGTTTCTCGACCGCTTACCGGACGGCTTCGCCGCCCATCTTGGCGAAAAGGGTGTCCGCCTTTCCGGCGGCCAGCGCCAGCGCATCGCCATCGCCCGGGCCGTTCTGCGCGATCCAAAGGTGCTGTTGCTTGACGAAGCCACCAGCGCCCTCGATTCCGAGAGCGAACAGATGGTTCAGCAGGCGCTCGACCGGTTGATGCGAGACCGCACGACCCTGATCATTGCCCACCGCTTGGCCACGGTCATGCGTGCCGACCGGATTGTCGTGATGGATCACGGCCGCATCGTCGCCACCGGCACCCATGACAGCCTGCTCGCGGAAAATGGCCTCTACAGCCGGCTGGCCGCCTTGCAGTTTAACGCCAGCGGAATCACTGACATTGTCGCTGGCGACGTGCCCATCAGCGCTGTGTCAGTTTGAACTCGATGCGCCGATTGCGGCGGTAGCCGATTTCGTCCTCACCGGGGTCGAGCGGGTGAAATTGCCCGAAGCCGGCCGCGACCAACCGGTCCGCCGGGATGCCGGATTGAATCAAGAATTTCACCACCGAAGTCGCCCGCGCCGAGGACAACTCCCAGTTCGACGGAAATTGCGGCGTGCTGATCGGCCGCACGTCGGTATGGCCGTCGACCCGCAGCACCCAGTCGATGTCGTCCGGGATCGTCGAGGCGATCTGCACCAAGGTGTTCGCCAACTGCTGCAGCTGTGCCCGCCCGGCCGGCTCCAAATCCGCGTGTCCCGAGGCGAACAGCACTTCTGACTGAAACACGAAACGGTCGCCGACGATCTGCACGTCGGCGCGCCGCCCCAGCACTTGGCGCAGCCGGCCGAAGAACTCCGACCGATAGTTCGCCAATTCCTGCACCCGGCTGGCCAGGGCCTGGTTCAGCCGCGTGCCCAGGTCGACGATCATCGTCTGCTGCTCTTCGTTGCGCGTCTCCGACGCTTCCAGCGCTTCGTTTAGCGCCGCCAACTGGCGGCGGATCTCAATCAATTGTCGGTTCAGCACTTCGACTTGGTTTTGTGCCGACTGCGAAATCAGCTGTTCCTCGGAGAACGCGTCCTCGGCATTCTCCGCCCGTTGCAGAAGTTCGGCGAGCCGGATATCCCGGGCTTCGATCTCCTGCTGCGCCAACAGGGTTCGTTCCTGCTCTTCGGCCAGACTGGTTTGCAGCGCCTTCGACCGGTCACGCAAGACGCCGACTTCGGTCTCGCGCGCCGCCACATCGGTGCGCGAATCGCTAAGCGTCGTCGCCAGCTCCGCCACTTGGCTTTCCAGATCGGTACGCACGGTCCGCAGCGCGGTCAGGTCCCGCTGCAGGCTTTCGATCTCGCGCAATTGCAGCTCAATGCTTTCCTTGTCGGCGGCGATCACCTTGAACGCATCTTCAAGCTCGGCGCGCACCTTATCGTTGTCCGCGGCGCTGCGTTCCCGGGACCCCACTTCGCTGGCCAGATCCTGCTCGACCGCCGCCAGCCTTTGCTGCAGCGCCTCGCGGTCCGACAGCAGCGTGTCCCGTTCTCTGGTCAGATTGGCGATCCGCGGCACCAGGGTCTCGTTCTCCGACAGCGATCCCTGTAATTCCGCCGATAATTGCGCCACCGAAAGGCGCAAATCGGCATTGGCCTCCCGCTCCAAATTGAGCAGATTGGCCAGCTCGTCGACTTGCCGCGTCAACCGGTCCAGCGCCGCATCGCGCCCGGATAATGCCTCCGACAAGAAGAATTGCGCCAGCGCGAAGACCATCACCAGGAACACGACGACCATCAGCAGCGCTGCCAAGGCGTCGACGAATCCTGGCCAGAAGTTCGGCGCCTGGCGGCGCGAGCGGAGCGACGCTACGGACATCGAGGGACCCTGATCCTACCTAGCGCTCGGCGTCCTCGGCGAGCGCCGCCATGGTGCGGGCGAGCAGTCGTATTTCCGACCTCAGTTCCTGGACCATCTGGGTGCGGCCGGTGGAGACCTCTTCCAGCAACCGTGCCACATAGACGTCCATGTTGCGGATATGATTGCGGGTTGCGTCGTCTAGCCCCGAGGACGTCACATTCGCCAGCCGTTCGAGCACCGGTTTCAACTCCGATTGATTGGTGGCCAACCTGATCATCAGCTCTTGGCCTGTCTTCATCTGGTCGGACAGCGTCGTCAGCCGGGATGTCAGCGCCGTGAGCGTGGCATTGGACTGACCGCGCCCGTCTTCGCCGTGCGAAATCGTTCGCTGCAGATTGTCCAGCGAGTCGGCGGTGGTTTCCAACAACGCCTGAATGTACGCCGGGACGCTGTGATCGCCGGCGTCGCCGACCGCGCCGCCGGTCAGTCGGGTCACGCCACTGAGCCATTCCTCGAGATCGTTGTAGAAGCGGTTTTGCGCCTGGCTCGCCTGCAAGTCGAGGAAGCCCAGTAGCAGCGATCCCGCCAATCCGAACAATGATGAGCTGAACGCCGTCCCCATGCCCGACAGCGGCGCCTGCAATCCTTTGGTCAGGTCGTTGAAGACGTTGGCATTGTTGCCGCTGCTGACCTGCAGATTGCCGATCACCTCGGCCACCGCGCGGATCGTCTCCAACAGCCCCCAAAAAGTGCCCAGCAGTCCCAGAAAAATCAGCAGCCCGATCATGTAGCGCGAAATGTCCCGCGCCTCGTCCAGCCGTGCACTCAAACCGTCCAGGATAGATCGCAATCCGACCGCTGAGAGGGAGATGCGATGTTGTTTGTCGCCGAGCATCGTCGCCATTGGCGCCAGCAACTTCGGCGACATGCGCACCGAAAGGCCGGGCTGCTGACTCCGATACGCCTCGATCCAGGCGACTTCGGCGTTCAGCATCCACACCTGACGAAAGACATACAGTATGCCCAGCACCAGCACGCTCAGGATAAGCCCATTCAAGGCCGCGTTGGCCAGAAACGCCTGCAACAGCGGCACGTAAAGCGCCCCGGTCGCGGCGATGGCCGCGATCAGGAACAGCCCCATCCGCGTGAGGTAGCGTTGCGGACTTGTCATGTCAGATGCTTTCGCGGGCCGAGGGGAGGCGCTTGATGCGCAGCGCACTTACTCACTTTTGAACCAGAACCACGTCCACCCGATCCGCCGGGCCGTCTTCGGCCTTGTTGCCGAGGGCGCGAACATCCATGCGTGTGCTGCGCACACCCTTGTCGATAAGGTACGAACGCACCGCAAGGGCCCGCGACAACGATAGTCGTCGGGCCTGGCTCGATGTCTCGGCTGTGCCGGCGGCATAGGCGACAAGCTGTACTTGCAGGGCCTCGTCGTCGTTCAGGCGCTGCGTCAGTGACTGTAGCCGTGCCTGCGCCGCGTCGGGCAGTTTTGCAGACCCATCGTCGAACAGCAGCCTTAGGGCCGCATTGCCATCGGTCTCTGCCGCTGTCGTCGCCCGCGCCGCCTGCTGTGTTGCTGCCGCACTGGCCGCCGGCGCCTGTGCGCGCGCTGTCGTCGCCGCCGACGGCGTCGCGGCGGTCGTCACCGGGGGCGTCGGCGGGGCCGGTGGCGCTGGCGGCGTCGTGGCTTGGCGCGTCGTTGCCTGGCGACTTGGCGCTGGCGCGGGTGCGTTGACCGGCGGCAGCACCGGGCGCTCCGGCACCCCGGTACGCGCCGCCGTCGTCGCGGCACCCGTCGCCCCGGTGGCCGCCGCCGGCGTGGCGGGGGCGGCCGGTTGCTGGCGCACGACCGCGGTCTGTGCTGGCGGCGGTGCCGGTTTCGGTGCCGGTGTCGCCCGCGTCGCCACGACCGGCGCCCTTGGCACGGCCGCTGGCGCCGCAACTGGGCTCCCGGCTGTCAAGCCCAACCGCGCGAGGGCGTCGCTATTGAGCCGAGATCGCGGCGCCGTTTGCGGCGCCGGCTGCAGCGGCGGCGCCATCCGTTGCACGGTTATCGGGGCGCGCGCGGCCGCCGGGCGGTCGACGACCAAGGGCGGCCCACCGAGGGACTCGAGCACCTCGAGATCGACGACGACGCCCGGACTGTTGCTGATATATTGCGACACCTGTGCCGACGCCGCGCCACCGACGCCCTGCGCCGACAACAACGCCGCAACCGATATCCAGATGGCGGGGTGCCAAATGGTAGGGTATGTCCAGGCACCACCCGGCATGGTCAACCGACCCATTTTTACTCCGTCTTCGAGCACGCGCAGCCGAATCGCGCACGGCGACGTGTTGCCGCAACATAGCCTACCACCTAGGGGACGAACAACACCTTCGCATGGGTGCCGGTCCCTTTCGTATAAGTCGGCCCCGTGCCACCCGATAATTGTCACGGCCTGGGCAGTTGTTGTTCAGCCGGCTTGCCGATTCGTGTCGCGCAGCAATTTTGTGATCGGACCATGCAGGGGGTCGTTCGTGGCGATGATGTCGCCGCTGTCCAGCATGTTCTGACCGCCGTCCATGTCGCAGGCGAACCCACCGGATTCGCGCACCAAAATCAGGCCCGCGGCCATATCCCAGAGGCCCAGCCCCATTTCCCAAAATCCGTCGCAGCGCCCCGCGGCCACATAGGCCAGATCCAGCGCCGCGGCGCCGAGCCGCCGCACGCCCGCCGTGTTCAGCATCACCGCCCGCAAGCTCGCCAGATACTTGTCATGCCCGGGCTTGCCCAGGAACGGCATGCCCGTTGCGATCACCGCGTCGGCCAAATTATGGCGCGAAGAAACCCGCAAGCGCCGGTCGTTGAGAAAGGCACCGCCGTTGCGCTCGGCCCAAAACAGCTCGTCCCGCAGCGGGTCGTAAACCACGCCGGCGATTATCTCTTCGCCTCTTTGCAGGGCGACCGAGATCGCGAAATGCGGGATGCCATGCAAGAAATTGGTCGTCCCATCCAGGGGATCGACGATCCAGCGATGCAGGCCGTCGCCCTCCGCGACCAGGCCGCCCTCCTCGCCGATGAACCCGAAGTCCGGACGCGCCCGCTGCAGCTCGTACCGCAAGGTCTTTTCGGCCTTCAGGTCCGCCGCCGATACGAAGTCCGCGGGGCCCTTGCGCGAAACCTGCAGCTGCTGCACCTCGCCGAAATCGCGAACCAGGCCGCGCCCGGCCTTGCGCGCCGCGCGGTCGATGACATTGATGATCGCGGATCGCATGTTAATCCTTGGCGCGCTCGACATAGCTGCAGTCGGCGGTCGCCACGACCACCCGCGTACCGGTGCCGATATGCGGCGGCACCATGACACGCAGGCCATTCTCCAACAATGCCGGCTTGTAGGACGACGAGGCGGTTTGGCCCTTCACCACGGCGTCGGCCTCGGTGATCGCCAGCGTGACCTTTTCCGGCAATGTTACGCTGATCGGCTCCTCTTCGTAGGATTCGATGGTCACCACCATGCCTTCTTGCAGGAACGGCACCTGTTCCTCGCCGACCAGATCGATATGTAGGCTGACCTGCTCGTAGCTCTCCTGGTCCATAAAGGTAAAGCTCTCGCCGTCGCCGAACAGATACTGGAAGTCGCGCTGGTCCAGCCGCACCCGCTCCACCGATTCCGATGCCCGGAAGCGCTCATTCAGCTTTGTACCGTCGCGAATGTCCTTCAACTCGACCTGCAGGAAGGCGCCGCCTTTGCCCGGCTTGACATGCTGAATCTTGACCGCGCGCCACAGGCGGCCTTGATGCTCGATGACGTTGCCGGGACGGATCGCGTTGCCGTCGATTTTCATGTTTGTCGGACCGTATAGTTTGATGTTGTGACCGCGCGGAAGCTAGCAAGTCGGCCCGCGAGTGACAACGCCCCCGGGGCGGAGGGCGGGGCGCCGGCCGACCGCACGCTTAGCCCCGCTCGCCGATCGCCCGATTGAAGTCCGCGACCGCCGCCGCCGGGCCTCGCGGATAGTCCCACACCCCGGCGCTGACCGCCAGGAAATCGGCCCCCGCATCGACCAACGAAGCGCAATTTTCCACGGTGATGCCACCGATCGCGACCGCCGGCACCGTCGTCGCATCTTGCCACCAGCGCAACAGCTCCGGCTCGGCGCGGCTTTTCGGCGTCTTGGTCGTCGTCGAAAAGAACGCGCCGAACGCCACATAGTCCGCGCCGGCTTCTGCCGCCCCTATCGCCAGATCCCGTGAGTTATGGCAGGTCACGCCGACGATCTTGTCGGCCCCGACACGGCCCCGCGCCTGGGCATAGGGCACATCGTCCTGCCCCACATGCACGCCGTCGCAGTCAAGTTCGGCTGCCAGATCGGGCTTGTCATTGAGCAAGAACGCCACGCCCCGCGCCTGGGTCAGCGGCATCAGCGCCTCGCTCGCGGTGCGGATCTCGTCGTCGGTTGCATCCTTCAGGCGCAGTTGCAGGCAGGCAACGTCGCCCCCATCCAAGGCTTGCCCCAGCGTCACGGCAAAATCCGCCGGTAGCCGCGGCGGTGTAATCAGGTAGAGCCGGCAGCCGGGCTCGGCCATGGTGCTGCTCAGGCTTTGCCTTGATAGATCCGCACCAGCGTGTCCAGCAGCTCCAGCGCGTCCTCGCGCGGCCGTTGGAAGCTGTTGCGGCCGATGATCGAGCCGTTGCCGCCACCATCGCGGATCGCCCGGGCGTCTTCATAGATCGCCTCGGTCCCTTTCGCCGCGCCGCCTGAGAACACCACTAGGCGGCGGCCATCGAAACAGGATTGCACGATATGAACGATGCGCGCCTGCAGGGTCGAAACGTCGATCTTCTCGTCGGCGTAGACCTGGCGCGCTTCGTCTTGTTCGATCTCCGCCGTCGGCGGTTTCACTTTGATGATATGCGCCCCTAGGAGTGCCGCCATATGGGCGGCATAGGCGGTGATATCGATCGCCGTCTCGCCGGTCTTGGAAACCGTGCTACCCCGGGGATAGGACCAAACGACCACGGCGAGACCGCAGGCTTTCGCCTCCAAGGCCAGCTCCCGGATCTCCTCCATCATCTCGAACTGGTAGTCCGAGCCCGGATAGATGGTGAAGCCGATGGCCACGCAGCCCAGCCGCAGCGCGTCGCCCACCGTCGCCGTTACCGCCTGGTCCTTGCTGGTGGATAATGTATTCGAGCTGTTCATCTTCAGGATCAGCGGCACCGAGCCGGCGTAACTGTCCGCCCCTGCCTCCAGCGGCCCCAGCGGCGCGGCATAGGCGTTCAGCCCGGCGTCGATTGCCAGCTGGAACAAATAATGCGGGTCGTAGGCCACCGGATTGGGGCCGAAGCTGCGCACCGGACCATGTTCAAAACCCTGGTCGACCGGCAGGATGATCATCTTGCCGGTGCCGGCTAGTTTGCCCTGCATCAAAATTCGCGCCAGGTTTGTCTTCGTCCCCGGATTATCGGATTCGTACCAAGACAGGATCTTGCGCACGCGCTGAGTGACCTTCATCGCTTCGGCTCTCGCTCTCTCTGGACATGGGCTGGCTCGCCGGATTGCATAACCGACCCCATGCGCTTTGGCAATGCCGCCGGACGCCTATTTGCGCCGCTATTTTGGTGGGGGTTGCAGCCATTCTAGGCAAGCCGCAAGCGCATCTTCCGTATCCAGCAAGTCGAGCACCGGCGGCGCCGGCGGTCTCACCAGCCGGCCGCCCTGCTGCCGGGCGATATCGGCCACCCGCCGCCGCACCCCCGCGGGCGCGTCCAGGGCGATCGCGGATACGCCGGCGCGCAAGGCGCCCAGGGCATGACCCGCAAGGTCGCCGCAATCCAGGATCGCCGCGAATTTCGCGTCCGGGCAAGACTTCTCGGCCGCCGCAATAACCTCGCGGAACCAGCCCGGGCCGCTCGTCGCCGCGGCCCCTGAGGCGCTCAGCAAGGTGACCTTACGCCCCGTGGTCTCCGCTGCCGTTAGCGCGGCGACCGCCTGTTCCAGGGTGTGGAAGACGATTGGCCCGGCCATGGCATCATCGCTGGCGGCCGCGGCTCGGCCGCCGCCGACGCTAGCGCAGTTTCCCCATCGCCACCGCGGTATCGCTCATCCGCGATGAAAAGCCCCACTCATTGTCGTACCAGCTCAACACCCGCACCATCGTGCCGTCGACGACCTGAGTCTGCCCCAGATCGAAGACCGAGCTCGACGGATCATGGTTGAAATCGCTGGACACCAGCGGCTCGTCGTTGGTCGTCAAGATGCCTTTCAACTTGCCGCGCGCCGCCGCCTTCTTGATCGCCTCGTTGACCGCCTCGACCGTGGTCTTGCGCTTGGCCTCGAACACCAGATCCACCATCGACACATTCGGTGTCGGTACCCGCACCGCGGTGCCGTCCAGCTTGCCGGCGAGTTTTGGCAATACCAAGCCGACCGCCCGCGCCGCCCCGGTCGTTGTCGGGATCATCGAAGACGCCGCCGCCCGGGCCCGGTGCAGATCCTTGTGCAGGGTGTCGAGCACCGGCTGATCGCCGGTATAGCTGTGGATCGTGGTCATGAAACCATGCGCGATCCCGATCGCGTCATCCAGCACGGCGGCCACCGGCGCCAGGCAGTTGGTCGTGCAAGAGGCGTTCGAGACCACCGTATGCTTCTTGTTCAGCTTGTCGTCATTGACCCCGTAAACCACCGTAAGATCGGCGCCCGATGCCGGCGCCGAGACCAGCACCCGCTTGGCACCCGCGGTCAAATGCTTGCCGGCGGCTTCCTTGCTGGTGAAAATCCCGGTGCATTCCAGCACCACATCGACCTTAAGCTTCGCCCAGGGCAACTGCGCCGGATCCCGCTCGCTGAGCACGGTGACCTTACCGGCGCCAAGGTCGAACCAATCCTTGCCGGACTTGATCTTGCCGGGGAACGGACCATGCACCGAGTCCCATTTCAACAAATGCGCGTTGGCTTCAACCGACCCCAGGTCGTTGACCGCCACAAAGGTGATGTCCTTGCGTCCCTGCTCGGCGGCGGCCCGAAGAACCAACCGTCCAATACGGCCGAAGCCGTTAATCGCGACCCGCACAGCCATTTAAGTCCTCCGACAGATGTGGCCGCGGTAACAACGGCGGCCTGGTGGTAAGGTGAGTAAGTCCGACCGCTCAATCCAGAGCGTTGCGTGCTGCCTCGGCAACCCGCGCCGGGGTGATTCCGAAATGTTCGTAAAGCGAATTGTAGGGGCCGGAGGCACCGAAGCCGTCCATGCCGATGAACGCGCCCTTGTCGCCCAAATAACGTGCCCAGCCAATCCCGACGGCCGCCTCGACCGCGATCCGTGGCGCCGCGCCCAAGACGTCCGCCCGGTAGCTTGCCGGCTGCTCGTCGAACAGTTCCTGACACGGCAATGAGACCACGGCGGCGCCGATGCCTTCGGCTTGCAGCAGGGTCCGGGCCGCCATCGCCACGGCGATTTCCGATCCGGTGGCCAGCAGCGTGATCTGCCGGCGGCCGTCCGCCTCGGCCAGAACATAGCCGCCGCGCCCGCACAGATTCTCGTCGCTATCGCTGTGGCGAACCGCCGCCAAGCCCTGTCGGGTCAACGCGATCACCGATGGTCTGTTCGTGCTCTGCACCGCCAGTTGCCAACACTCGGCGGTCTCCACCGCGTCGGCCGGCCGGAATACATTGAGATTCGGGATCGCCCGCAGCGCCGCCAACTGCTCCACCGGCTGATGGGTCGGCCCGTCCTCGCCCAAGCCGATCGAGTCGTGGGTCATCACGAACACCACCCGAATGCCCATCAGCGCCGCCAGACGGATCGCCGGCCGGCAATAGTCGGAGAACACCAGGAACGTGCCGCCATAGGGGATCAGCCCGCCATGCAGGGCGATGCCGTTCATCGCCGCCGCCATGCCATGCTCGCGCACGCCGTAATAGAGATAGCGGCCGCTGAAATCGTCCGCGGTCACCGGGTCGGTCGCCCCGGTTTTGGTATTGTTCGATCCGGTGAGGTCCGCCGAGCCGCCGATCAACTCCGGCGCGGCCCGGGTCATCACCTCCAGAACTTCCTGGCTGGATTTGCGCGTCGCCCAGCCTGGCTGTTCCGTCACCAATTGTCGTTTATACGCCGCCACCGAGTCGTCCAGCTTGGCCGGCAGCTCTCCAGCCTGCGTGCGCTGGAATTCGGCGCGCCGTTCGGCGTCCTGGCTTTCCAGCCGCGCCTCCCATCCCGCCCGGCTTTCGGCGCCGCGGCTGCCGATGGCGCGCCACCCGGCGGCGATGTCATGGGGGATCTCGAAGGCCGGATAGGGCCAGCCCAATTGCTCGCGCGCCGCCGCGATTTCCGCCTCGCCCAGCGGTGACCCGTGCGCCGCCGCGGTGCCGCCTTTGTTCGGCGCCCCGAACCCGATCACCGTGCGACAAGCGATCATGGTCGGCCGGTCAGCGGTCTTGGCCTCGGCGATCGCCGCGTCGATCGCGGCGGCGTCATGGCCATCGACCGCGAGGGTCTTCCACCCGCTGGCTTCGAAGCGGGCGCTTTGATTGTCGGAGACCGACAACGATGTCGGCCCATCGATGGAGATGCCGTTGTCGTCGAACAGCACGATCAGCTTGCTCAGGCGCAGATGCCCGGCCAACGAGATCGCTTCGTGGCTGATGCCCTCCATCAGGCAGCCGTCGCCGGCGATCGCATAGGTGTAGTGATCGACGATCTCCGCGCCGTAGCGCGCCGCCAGCAGGCGCTCCGCCAGGGCCATGCCGACGGCGTTCGCCAGCCCCTGTCCCAGCGGCCCGGTGGTCGTCTCGACCCCGGCCGCATGTCCATACTCCGGGTGACCCGGCGTGCGGCTGCCGAGCTGCCGGAAGCGCCGCAGCTGATCCAGCGTCATGTCCGCATAGCCGGTCAAGTGGAGCAGGCCGTACAGCAGCATCGATCCATGGCCCGCCGACAGCACGAAGCGGTCACGGTCGGGCCAGTCGGGGGCGGTCGGATCGAATTTCAGATGGCGGCTGACCAGGACCGTCGCCACGTCGGCCATGCCCATCGGCATACCTGGGTGACCGGAATTAGCCTGCTGCACCGCGTCCATGGCCAATGCCCGCAGCGCATTGGCGAGGTCGCGCAAGCGACTTGGATCCATGCCGTCCATCTTGTTTGCCTCGGCCTCGTCTTTACCCGGTGTCCGGATACGCGCCGGCGTCCACCGCGGCATCGGGTGTGCGCGCCGGCGGCAACATGCCGGCAAGGCCCCGTCCCGTCAACGAATTAGGCGCTCGGGTATTGCCGTTCCCGTTATTGCACCTATCTTCCGCCTCTTCTTCTCACGGCCGTCGGGGCGCGGTGTCGACCACTGCACGCTGCCTCGCCGAGGTAGGGTTCGCCCTCGCAGCGCGATTCTCAACGCAGGAGTGAATTGATGCAGGAACTGACAGGCAAGACCGCCATTATTACCGGCGCCAGTCGCGGCATCGGCGCCGCGGCGGCGCGGGAACTTTCGAGCCATGGGGTCTCGGTGGTGCTGGCTGCCCGCGACCTGCCTGCGCTGCAGCGGCTCGCCGGCGAGATCGCCGAAGGCGGCGGGGTGGCGTCGGCGATGGCTTGCGACGTCAGCCGGTATGCCGATGTGCTTGCCGTCGCCGAGCATTGCCGAGACCAGTTTGGCCGCCTCGATATCTTGGTAAACAATGCCGGGGTCATCGACCCAATTGCCCGGCTGGCCGAGTCCGATCCCGAGCAATGGGGCCGCGTCGTGGACATTAATTACAAGGGCGTCTATCACGGCCTTCGCGCGGCGATACCCATGATGCAGGCCCAGGGGTCGGGCATCATCGTCAACATCAGTTCCGGCGCTGCCACCGGCGCCCTTGAGGGCTGGAGCCACTACTGCTCGACCAAGGCCGCGGTGCTGTCGTTGACCCGCTGCGCCGACAAGGAGTATCGCGACGAAGGCATCCGTGTGATCGGCCTCAGCCCCGGCACCGTTGCCACCGAGATGCAGACCGCGATCAAGGCCTCGGGCATTAACCCGGTCAGCCAGCTTGATCCGTCGGTCCATATCCCGCCGGCATGGGTGGCCCGCGCTATCGCCTGGTTGTGCACGGCGGACGCGGCGGCGCTTGCCGGCACCGATTTCTCGCTGAAGACTGACGAAAGCCGCCGCCGAGTCGGGCTGATTCCCTGATCGGCCGCAGGCCGTGCGCCGCCCACACCAACGCGCCGCCGCGCCCCGCCACGATAGCGTTAGTTGACCGAGACTCCGGCCCGATCATAGGCTATGTATGCGTTTGCGACCGGTCGACGCCCTGGCGGCGTTTGAAATTTTGAGGGGATGAGGAGGACGCCGCGGCCGGTGTTGGTCAATCCCACGGACATTGCAGCGGACATTGTTAATGTCACAAATTGAAGCAGCAGAGCAGCGCCTTGATCAGGCGATCAGCCGCCTTGAGGCGGCCGTTCGTTCCTTGCAGCATGGCTCGGCCCGAGAGAACACCCGCCTTTTGGAGCAGTTGGCGGCCATGCGCGAGGAGTATGACATGGTCAAGCAGACCGCCGCGACGGTGTCGGGACGGCTTGATTCGGCGATCGGCAAACTGCAAGTCGTGCTGGAGGGTTGAGGTGGCTCAGGTCGCTGTCACCATCAATGGTCGCAACTACCGCATCGCCTGCGAGGACGGCCAGGAAGAACATTTGACCCAGCTCGCCGCCTATTTGAACGGCAAGGTCGAGGAGTTGGTCAGCGCCGTCGGCCAAATCGGCGATACCCGCCTGCTAGTGATGGCCGGCCTGCTGATCGCCGACGAGTTATCCGACGCCAACGCCGAGCTTTCCGATGCCGAGCGCCAGTCCGTGCAGATTCGCGATCAGGCGGCATCCGAGGCCGAAGTCGCCCTGGTCGGCCAGATCGATGTTCTCGCCGGCCGCATCAACGCCATTGCGGCGGCTCTCGAGGCTTCCTAAGTTCTCTCCAGGACGTCGCTGGGCTTCGCGTTAGATGCGGGCATCCCGGGGGCTATAATTACCACCAGGGAGCTGTCCCTGCCGGGGCCGTGGCCTCGGTATATGGCGCCCACCTGCATAGCAGGCCTCGGTGGACGCCTCTTCGACGGTTGACCCGGCGCCGTCCGTCCTCTTTTTCGATCGGTTCCGCGATAGGTCGCGACCATGCACGATGCGGGTACTCAAAGGTTGCGCACCGCCAAAACAGCTCTACGGATGGCGGCCCGGTCTCGCCGCGCGGCCTTGGCGGAAGCGCCCGAGGCGGCCATGACCGCCGGCCAGGCCCTGTTGCCCCACTATCGTGCCGGACCGGGACTGGCCCTTTCCCCGCCCGCCGGGACGGTATTCTCAGCCTATGCCCCTATGCGCGGCGAGATCGACCCGCGGCCGCTGATCAGCCAGCTGATTGCGACCGGCCTCGTGTGCGCCTTGCCGGTCGTCGTCGGTCGGGAGGAGCCGCTGCTGTTTCGCCGCTGGCAGGTCGGCGAGCCGTTACTGCCCGGTCCGTTCGGCACCCAACAACCGTCCGACGAAAGCCCGGCGCTGGTGCCCGAAGTACTGCTGCTGCCATTATTGGCCTATGACCGGGAGGGCCAGCGGCTTGGCTATGGCGGCGGTTATTATGACCGCACCCTCGCCGCCCTACGGGCCGCGGGCCCGGTTGCCGCGGTTGGCTTGGCCTTTGCCGGCCAGATGGTGGAGACTGTGCCGTCCGCCGCCTCTGACGAGCCCCTGGATTGGGTGGTCACCGAGGCCGGGGCACGGCGTTTCCGTAAGATTCTTTAGGGCGATTCATGCGTATTCTCTTTTGTGGCGACATCGTCGGTCGGAGTGGTCGCCAGGCTCTGCAAGATCACCTCGGCTTACTCCGCCGCCGGCTCGCTCTCGATTTCGTCATCGTCAACGGCGAAAATGCCGCCCATGGTTTCGGCATTACCGAGGCGATTTGCAAGGAGATCTACGGCTTCGGCGCGGACGTCATCACTACCGGCAACCATGCCTGGGATCAGCGCGAGATCGTCTCTTATATCGACGGCGACTCGCGGCTGTTGCGGCCGCTCAACTACCAGGCCGGCACCCCGGGGCAGGGCGCCGGTGTTTACACCACGCCGCAGGGCAAGCGCGTGCTCGTCGCCAATGTGATGTGCCGGCTTTTCATGGAACTTCTCGACGACCCCTTTGCCGCGGCCGAGGCGATTCTGGCGCAACACAGTCTTGGCCGGACGGTCGACGCTGTGGTCATCGACGTCCATGGCGAGGCGACCTCGGAGAAGATGGCCTTCGGCCACAGTTTCGATGGCCGCGCCAGCTTGGTGGTCGGCACCCACACCCACGTGCCCACGGCCGACGAGCAGATCTTGCCCGGCGGCACCGCCTACCAGACCGACGCCGGCATGTGCGGCGATTATGATTCCGTGATCGGCATGCGCAAACACACGGCCATCGCTCGGTTCCGCAAGAAAATCGTCAATGAGCGCCTCCACCCGGCCGACGGCGAGGCCACCCTCTGCGCCCTCTTCGTCGAGACCGACGACCGTACCGGATTGGCCACCCACGTTGAGCCGGTGCGGATTGGCGGCCGGCTGCGTCCTCACATGCCGCGCTGCGCGTCGGCATTGACCGCCGCCCCCGAGATGGCCTAGACGAGAGGGCCAAGACGGCCCGGTTGCCGCCGTAATCTCGCCATATTGCCTTGATATCCACCAGCCAATATGGTCGGGACCCCAGCCGATAGCTCCGCTTGCGCGGGCTACCACCACATATGGTATATTGACCAGCGTATTAAGGGGGCGCGACAGGCCATGGCCGGCCATTCCCAATTCAAGAACATCATGCACCGCAAGGGTGCGCAGGATGCCAAGCGGGCCAAGCAGTTCGCGCGGCTCGCCCGCGAGATCGAGGTCGCGGCCCGCTTGGGCGCGCCCGATCCGGACCAGAATCCCCGCCTGCGTTCCGCCATAACCGCCGCCCGGGCCGCCAACATGCCCAAGGATCGCATCGAACGTGCGGTCAACAAGGCCGCCGGCGGCGGCGATGGCGCCGCCCTTGAGGAGGTGCGTTACGAAGGCTTCGGCCCCGGCGGCATCGCCATTATCGTCGAGGCGCTGACCGACAACCGCAACCGCACGGCCGCCGAGATTCGCGCCTCCTTTGGCAAGTTCGGCGGCAACATGGGTGACACCGGCAGCGTTGGCTTCATGTTCGATCGGGTCGGGCAGTTGCTTTATCCGGCCGCGGCCGCGTCTGCCGACGAGATGTTCGAAGTCGCCTTGGAAGCCGGTGCCGGCGATGTCGTCAGCGACGGCTCCGGCCATGAAGTGACGACGGCGCCCGATGACTTCCATAGCGTCGGCGCCGCCTTGGAGACGCGCTTCGGCGCCCCTCAGGAATCCGGTCTGACCTGGAAGCCGCAGAACACCGTCGCCGTCGACGAGGAGACGGCGCCCACTTTGATCAAATTGCTGAGCGCGCTGGAGGATTGCGACGATGTGCAGTCGGTTTCGGCGAACTTCGAGATTGCCGACGAGGTCATGGCCAAACTTGCCGACTGAGTGAGTCGGTTGACGATGTTTTGTGGGGGAAGCACTGGATGCGATTGCTCGGGCTTGATCCGGGCCTGCGTATCACCGGTTGGGGTGTGATCGAGGTCGAAGGCAACCGCCTGCGTCACGTCGCCGACGGCGCGGTGCGGTCCGATGAGCAACGCTCGCTCGCTGAGCGCCTGACCCAACTGCATCAGGGCTTGGTGGCGGTGATTGAGGAATTCGCGCCTTTCGAGGCGGCGGTCGAGGAGACCTTCGTGAATCGCAATGCGGCATCGACGTTGAAGCTTGGACAGGCCCGCGGGGTCGTCATGCTCGCCCCTGCGCTCGCCGGCATGGCGGTCGCCGAATACGCCACCAATCTCGTCAAGAAGTCGTTGGTCGGCACGGGTCACGCCGGCAAGCAGCAGGTCCAGGCGATGATCGCAACGTTGTTGCCTGGCGCCCGCCTCGATACCGCCGACGCCGCCGACGCGTTAGCCGTTGCCGTGTGTCACGCGCATCACCGCCAAACCAACCAGCGCTGGCGGTCGCCACAGTTGCGGGAGGTGACTGGTTGATCGCCAAGCTGAAAGGTCTGCTCGACGAAACCGGCAAGGATTTTATCGTCCTCGACGTTGGCGGTGTCGGCTACCTGGTTTTTTGCGCCGGCCGTACCTTGTCGGCATTGCCCGCGGTTGGCCAACCGGTCAGCCTGCATATCGAGACCCACGTCCGCGAAGACCACATCCACCTGTTCGGTTTTCCGAATCTTGCCGAACGTGATTGGTTTCGCCACCTGCTGACCGTGCAAGGGGTCGGGGCAAAGGTCGCTCTCGCCATCCTCGGCAGCCTCTCCCCCGACCAGCTGCTGCAGGCAATCGTGGCCCAGGACAAGGCCGCGCTCACCCGCGCCGACGGCGTTGGGCCGAAACTGGCCGGGCGCATTGTCGCCGAACTCCGCGACAAGGCCGGCAACGTCATTCTGCCGGCGGTCACCGAGTCGGTCGCCGGCGCCATCGCCGGCGATGGCCTCGACCGTGTCGCGGCCGACGCGGTGTCGGCTTTGGTCAACCTCGGCTATGGCCGGTCCGATGCGTTCGGCGCCGTCGTTGCGGCCACCCGTGACGCCGGCGCCAGTTCGGTCGAGTCGGTCATCACCGCGGCGCTCAGGGAGCTCGGCCGATGAGCATGTCCGCCGAGCCCGCCCCTCGTCTGGTGGGCGCGCAGGCCGCCCCGGGCGACGATGCTGAGGTCAAGCTGCGGCCGCAGGGCCTCGGCGAATTCGTTGGCCAGCAAGGCGTCCGCAGCAACCTCAAAGTCTTCATCGATGCGGCGCGCGGCCGCGGCGAGGCCATCGATCATGTGCTGCTGCATGGTCCGCCGGGACTCGGCAAGACCACCTTGGCGCAGATTGTCTCTCGCGAGCTTGGCGTCGGTTTCCGGGCGACCTCCGGCCCGGTGATCAGCAAGGCCGGCGACCTTGCCGCGGTCTTGACCAATCTGGAGCCGCGCGATGTCTTGTTCATCGACGAGATCCATCGGCTCAATCCGGCGGTGGAAGAGATCCTCTACCCGGCGATGGAGGACTACCAGCTCGATCTGATCATTGGCGAGGGCCCGTCGGCGCGTTCCATCCGCATCGAACTGCCGCCATTCACCTTGGTCGGCGCCACCACCCGCCTTGGCCTGCTGACCACGCCGTTACGCGAACGCTTCGGCATTTCCTTACGCCTCGAATTCTACAGCCCCGACGAACTCAAGGGCATCATCCACCGCGGCGCCGGCATTCTCGATATGGATCTCACCGACGACGGCGCGGCGGAGATTGCCCGCCGCGCCCGCGGCACCCCGCGCGTCGCCGGCCGCCTGCTGCGTCGGGTCCGCGACTTCGCGTCGGTCGAAAACACTTGGCCGGTCGATGCCGCGCGGGCCGACGCCGCCTTGCGCCGTCTCAATGTCGACGCCCGCGGTCTCGACGCCATGGACCGCCGCTACTTGATCTGCATCGCCGAGAATTATCGCGGCGGTCCGGTCGGCGTCGAAACCATGGCCGCCGCCCTGGCCGAGGAACGCGATACTTTGGAGGATGTTGTCGAGCCCTTTCTTATTCAGGAGGGCTTCCTGCAACGCACGCCGCGCGGCCGCATGCTGACGGATCAGGCCTATCGTCATGTCGGCCTCGCCGCCCCGGTGCGCGAACCGGGGCAGCTCGATCTGCTGTCCGCGGGGCCCGCCGATGCCTGAGCCGACGACCCCGACGAACGGTTACTTCCGCGGTCGCACCCATATCTTGCCGCTGCGGATCTATTACGAGGACACCGATTCTGCTGGCATTGTCTACTACGCGAACTACCTGAGGTTCGCGGAGCGCGGCCGCACCGAAATGCTGCGTTGCCGCGGTGTCGATCACAATCGCCTCATGGCCGAAGCGGGGCTGGCATTCGCTGTGCGCCACTGCGTTATCGACTATATCAGTCCGGCTCGGCTTGATGATGCGATTGAGGTCAGCAGCGTGATGACCAGAGTCGGCGGGGCCAGCCTGGTCGGTCGCCAGATCGTTCAGCGCGACGGTGACGCGCTGGCTCAGGTCGACATTCGCTTGGCTTGCGTCAACCGCGCCGGCCGGCCGGCACGTTTGCCGTCACCGGTCCATACGGTTTTGGCTGAGCTGGCGGCAGAGAACCAAGACGCGTCTGCGCATTAGGGAACGGATATGGAAACAAACGTTATTGAATCGGTTGCTTTCGGCGGTACGGCATTGGTCGCGGATTTCTCGGTCTGGGGCCTGTTCCTGCGTTCCGACGTTGTCATCAAGTTGGTGATGATCATCCTGTTCGCGGCATCGTTCTGGTCTTGGACGGTCATCATCGACAAATCGCTGCGTTTGCGCCGCCTTTGGGGGCAGGCGGCTGATTTCGAGGATAGCTTTTGGGCCGGCGGCTCCCTTGACGATCTCTATGATCGCGTCGGCAACTCACCCCTCGATCCGATGGCCGCGGTGTTCTCCGCGGCCATGGGCGAGTGGCGGCGCTCCTCGTCGCGTGGCCTCGCCTCGACCGAACGCATGCGCGCCAGTCTGCAGGAGCGTATCGAACGCGTCATGGATGTCACCATGGCACGCGAGGTCGAACGCGTGGAGCGCTATCTCGTTTTCCTCGCGTCGGCCGGCGCCACCGCACCCTTCATTGGTCTGTTCGGCACCGTTTGGGGCATCATGAATAGTTTCCAGGCCATCGCCCTGGCCAAGGACACCAACCTGGCCGTCGTCGCACCGGGTCTTGCCGAGGCCCTGTTCACCACGGCCATGGGCCTCATCGTCGCCGTGCCGGCGGTTGCCGCTTACAACAAATTCAGCGCCGATCTTGCCCGCTACTCTCAACGGCTGGAGGGCTTTGGCTCCGAGTTCAGTGCCATCCTGTCGCGCCAACTCGAAGAGAAGGCCTGAGCCATGGCGCTGCGGAAATCATCGCGTAGCCGCTTCGTCCGCGCCCGTCGCGGCCCGGTCAACGACATTAATGTCGCCCCATTTGTCGACGTAATGTTGGTCTTGGTGGTCATATTCATGATCGCTGCACCATTACTGACGGTTGGTGTCCCCATCGATCTGCCGGAAGCGACGGTCGGACCGATCAATCAGGAACGAGAACCTCTCGTCATCACCGTTGACAAGGAGGGCCGCATTTATCTTCAGGACGCTGAGATTGAGCAGACCGTGCTCGTGCCGCGCTTGATCGCGGTCTCCGAGACCAACAACGACGTCCGGGTCTTTGTGCGCGGCGACCGCGACATCAATTACGGCCGCGTTATGGAGGTCATGGGCTTGGTCAACCAGGCCGGTTTCGCCAAGGTGGCACTGATCGCCGAAAACCCGCCGGTCGGGACGACGCAGCAATAGGCGATGATGCGCAACAGCAGCATCCTCTCGGCGGCCTTGCATGGATCGCTCTTTTTAGTGGCCCATTTCGGGCTAAGTGAGCTGTTCACCGGTCCGCCGGTGTCGGCCACGATTATCCCGATCGAATTGGTTTCTATCGCCGCGATCACCACCGCGCCGGAGGAGACCACGCCGGAACCGGAAGCGGAGCCCGAACCCGAACCGGAGCCTGAACCGGCGGCGCCACCGCCGCCCCCCGAACCCCTGCCGCCGCCTCCCGAGCCCGAGCCCGAGCCGGAACCGGAGCCCGAAATCGCCGCACTGCCGCCGGAGCCCGAGCCTGCCCCGGAACCTGAGCCGGAACCCGAACCGACGCCGGAGCCGGCGGTGACCCCGAAGCCGGAGCCGTCGGTGCAGGCCAAGCCGCGCTCCAAACCCAAGCCGCCGGTGCGTCGGGACTTCAGCACGGTGCTGAAGGATTTGGCTGCTAAAGACAGCGAGGCCCCGGCCCCGAAGACCAAGACCGTCAAGACCGCGAAGGCGGAGGGACCGCGGACCCCGGCGCAGCCGGTCAAAAGTCGCGCCGAACCGACGATCGCCGAAATCGATGCCTATCGTGAGATCATTCGCCGCAGTATCGAGCCATGCTGGAACCCGCCGGTCGGTGCACTGGAGGCGGACAATCTCGTGGTAACCTTGACGCTGCAGCTTGATCCCACCGGCCAGGTCCGCACTGCCAGGGTGCAGCGTTCTGGTCGTGCGTCGGTCGACCGGTTCTACCAGGCTGCCGCTGAAAGCGCTCGACGTGCCGTTCTGAACGACCGCTGCAATAGCTTCGCGCTTCCGGTCGACAAATATGAAGCCTGGAAGGACATTACCTTGAACTTCGACCCCAGAGAAATGTTGGGCTACAGATGAAAACGTTCGCACGAGCTTATCGCACGCTAACTCTCGCGCTGTTGTTGTCGGCCCTCCAAGGGGTCGGTATGGCCCGCGCCGAGTTGGTGATCGACATCACCCGCGGCAATGTCGAACCGTTGCCGATTGCCATCCCGAGTTTCATCGAAGCCAGACCGGAAGCCGCCCGGTTCGCCAAGGATGTTGCCGCGGTCGTCACCGCGGATCTGGAGCGGTCGGGTTTGTTCCGCGCCGTCGATCCGCGCGCTTTTATCGAGCGGCCGGCCGGCTTGTTCGTACAGCCCAATTTCAACAACTGGCGGGTGCTCAACGCCCAGGCCTTGGTCGTCGGACAGGCCGATATCCCGGCCGACGGGCAGCTCCGTGTCGAGTTCCGCCTGTGGGATGTTTTTTCTCAGCAGGCCCTGACCGGCATTAGTCTGACCACGCCGCAGGAGAACTGGCGCGCCATCGCCCACAAGATCTCCGACGAGATCTATGAACGCATTACCGGGGAGACCGGTTATTTCGACAGCCGAGTCGTCTACATCTCCGAAACTGGCCCGCCGGACGCCCGCATCAAGCGCTTGTCGATCATGGACTCCGACGGCGCCCGCCATCAGTTCTTGACCGAAGGGCGCGATCTCGTCC
Organism: Alphaproteobacteria bacterium; assembly: GCA_021774445.1. GTDB lineage: Bacteria > Pseudomonadota > Alphaproteobacteria > UBA6615 > UBA6615 > SZUA-147. Next base: position 5,429 of record JAJFJA010000073.1, on the reverse strand, counting down.
TGACGCCGCGCTTCTCGACGACGACTCAGGAGATCACTTATCTCTCCTACGTCGACGACCAGCCGCGCGTGTATTTGTTCAACATCAATACCGGCGAACAGGAAGTGCTTGGCGATTTCCCCGGCATGACCTTCGCGCCGCGTTTCTCCCCGGACGGCAACAGTGTCATCATGAGTCTTGCGCAGCAGGGCAACACCGACATCTATGTCATGGACCTGCGCACCCGGCAGGAGCGGCGCCTGACCAAGAATCCTGCCATCGACACCGCGCCGAGTTTTTCGCCCGACGGTCGCCGTGTCGTTTTTGAGTCCGACCGCGGTGGCAGTCAGCAACTTTATATTATGGCGGGCGACGGCAGCAACGTGCAGCGCATCAGTTTCGGGCAGGGCCGCTACGGCACCCCGGTCTGGTCGCCGCGCGGTGATCTGATCGCCTTCACCAAGATCCACGAAGGGTCGTTTCACATCGGTGTAATGCGTACCGACGGCAGCGGCGAACGCTTGCTGACTAACGGTTTCCTTGTTGAAGGGCCAACCTGGTCGCCGAACGGTCGTGTCCTGATGTTCTATCGTCAGACCCCGTCCGACGCCGCCGGCAAGGGCAGCACCAGCCGATTATTTTCCATTGACCTGACGGGATTCAACGAGCATGAAGTGATCACGCCGCTTGACGGCTCCGACCCGGCATGGTCTCCGCTAATACAGTGATTCCGCCGTGGTCGAACTCTTGCAACAGGGATTCGGGCGCAGTATATTCGGCGCGGCTAGACGGTACGGGGCGTACCAACTGGCCGGGGGGGCCGAATGCCCACACGTAATGGGTGCAAACTCACAACAAATGTCCCGTGGTCTTCCTCCGAGCCAACGGTTAAGGAGTCATCGATGCGACTGAACCTTCCCATCATGATTGTGGCGGCATTCGTTCTCGCCGCCTGCTCGACGGCGTCCGAAGAGGCGGCCGACTCGGGTTCGAGCGGCGCGGCGGATACGCCCGCGGCGACGCAGTCCGCTCCCGAGCCGCAGGTCTCGCGAGCAACGGGTCCCGAGCCCGGCAGTCAGGCGGATTTGGTTGCCAATGTTGGCGATCGAGTCTTCTTCGATTTTGACAAATTCAGTTTAAAGCCCGAGTCGCGCGGATCGGTTGAGCGTTGGTCGGCTTGGCTTAAAACTTATCCCGCCGTAACGGTGACCCTCGAAGGTCACGCTGATGAGCGTGGCACGCGCGAGTACAACCTCGCTCTTGGCGAGCGTCGGGCGAACGCCGCGCGCGAGTACATGGTCTCGCTCGGCATCGATCCCAATCGCCTCAAGGTTGTCAGTTTCGGCAAAGAGCGGCCGGCGGTGATCGGTTCTACCGACACGGCTTACGCGCAGAATCGCCGTTCGGTGATGATCGTCAACTGAGCGGCCTGAGCGAACGAACGAGGGCGCCCGTCCGCATCGCCGGACGGGCGCCTTAGTTTTGCCCGAAAAAACTGATATAGTTGTTGATTGGGCAGTTGCGCATCAGGGATGAACCAGCATGTCTCGGTTTCAACGAAGCTCTCCGGCTCTTTGGGTTGCCACCGCGGCCGTGCTCGCTTTGGCGACGGTTGCCGGGCCAACAGGTGCGTTGGCTCAGGACGCCGGCAGCCTGGCGGACACGCTTTCCCGGCTTGAGCGTCAGCTCCTGTCGCTGGAACGCACGGTCTATCGCGGTGACCCGCCACCCCAGAACACGACGCCGGCGCCCCTGCAGGACTCCGGTTTTAACAACGCCGCCGCGTCGCAGATGCAAGTTCGCATCGATCAATTCGAGGATGCGCTCCGCACCCTGACGGGTCAGGTAGAGCGCGCGACCTTCGAGCTTCGCCAAGTGTCGACGCGGCTGGACAAACTCGTCGCCGACGTGGATTTCCGCCTGCGCACCCTCGAGCAGGGCGGCACGCCCGTTGCCGACGCCGACGCCGGCGGCGACGGCGCCGGTCAGTCGCTCATCGCCTTGGAGCCGGGCACAAATGTTCCGGTCGCCGCACCGGAATCCGGCACATTTTCGACCGTAGAAACTATCGGCACGCTGGATGAGAGCCAGCTCAGGGCGGCCGGCATCGACCCCTCGACGGTTGAAACAACGACGACCTCGACCCCGCTGCCGGCGGTGCAAGAGGCTTCCGCCGGTCCCGCGACCGGCGCTGTCAGTCTCCCCGAGGGCGCCCCGGCGGATCAATACAACTACGCCCGCTCGTTCCTGATGCGCCGTGATTTCGACAGCGCCGAGCAGGCCTTTCGGGCCTTCATCGATGTCAATCCCGACTCCGAGCTCGTCGGCAATGCCCAATATTGGCTCGGTGAGACCTATTACGTACGCGAGAATTATCTCGAGGCGGCGCGGGCCTTCGCCGAGGGCTATCAAAATTTCCCGGCCAGCGGTAAGGCGCCCGACAATTTGCTGAAGCTCGGTCTCGCCTTGGCCAATCTCGACCGCACCGACGATGCTTGCATCACCTTGTCGCGGCTCAGCGACGAGTATCCCCAGGCGCCGGCCAACATCCGCCAGCGCGCCGAGCGAGAGCATGCCCGACTCGGGTGCGGCTAGCCCCGCCCGCCAGCCCGCCGCAGCGCTCTCCGCCGCCGAGTTCGCCACCCTTATGGCGGCGCTCGGGCCGTTCGAGTCGAAGCCACGTCTAGCGATTGCCGCCTCCGGCGGTGCCGATAGCGTGGCGCTCGCCATCCTCGCCGGCGATTGGGTGGCCGCCCAAGGGGGCAGAATTTCCACTCTGATCGTCGATCACGGCTTACGCGCCGAGTCGGCGCGCGAGGCGGCGCAGGTCGCGACGTGGCTCTCGCGCTACCGCCTGCGGCCGCAAATCCTTCCTTGGGCGGGTCCCCGGCCTCGGCAGGGTGTGGCCGCCGCGGCCCGCGCGGCCCGCTACGCCTTGCTCGAAGACTGGTGCGCGCAACAAGGTGTGCTCCATCTGCTGGTCGGCCATCACCGCGAGGATCAGGCCGAGACCCTGCTGCTGCGACTCGGTCGTGGCAGCGGCCTCGACGGCCTTGCGGCCATGGCGCCGATTGTCGAACGTCGCCAGGTCAGATTGTTGCGTCCGCTGCTTGGTGTGCCCCGTGACCGCCTGCGGGCGACCTTGGCCGCGCGTGGTCAGCCATGGGTCGAGGATCCGAGCAATCGCGACCCGACTCAGGCCCGGGCGCGCCTGCGGGCGGCTTTGCCCGCGCTCGGCGAAGATGGCCTGACCGTGTCTCGTCTCGCCGCGACCACCGGCCATCTGGGTCAGGCCCGGCAGACGCTGGAGGGCCAGGTCGATTCGCTGCTTGCGGCGGCCGTCCTCGTGCATCCGGCCGGTTTTATCCGGCTCAAGCACTCGCTCGTTGCCGCCGCCCCGGCCGAAATCGCGCTGCGCGTGCTGAGTCGTTGCGCCGCAACAGTGTCGGGTTCGGCCTATCCGCCTCGCGCCGAGGGCGTCCAGGGCCTCTACCGGGGCTTGGTCCGGCCGGCGGCCAAGGCGCGAACCTTGGGCGGTTGCCGCTTTAGCCCCCTCGGCCAAGAGGTTTTGATCTGCCGTGAGCCGGCCGCAATCGGCGCGCCCTTGCCCCTTTCGCCGGCAATCTCGGCCCATTGGGACGGCCGGTTTCGCGTGCGCGCCGGTCCACGGCTGCCCCGCGGCCTGTCCATTGCCGCCCTCGGCAGCCAAGGTTGGCGCCGGATCAGCGACCGGACGACGCCGCAGATGCGCAGAAAGTTGCCGATTTCGGTCCGTGCGGGGCTGCCGGCCCTGTGGCGCGGCGATCAGGTCGTGGCCGTGCCACACCTGGGAATCGCGCCGTCAGCCGGGCGCCACGCCGGTTTTTCCGACCTGGATATTATTTTTCAGCCGACAAAACCCTTGTCCAGCGCGCAGTTCGCCATTGTTTAACAGAGGCGCTGAACCTATTTTTAGGATTAACCGCGGTAGCCTGTCCTGGAGACCGCTACCGGGATGTGGAGAGGCTTGGTGAATACATTCGGCAGAAATCTGGCGCTTTGGGTGATAATTGCCCTGCTCGTCGTCGTCCTGGTCAATATGTTCCAGGGGCCGAGCCAACGCGGCGCGCAGCAACAACTGGCCTATTCCGAGTTTCTTGGTCATGTCCAGAGCGGCCAGGTCAACGATGTCACCATCAAAGGCCGCGACATCACCGGACATTTGCGCACCGGATCCGCCTTTCGCACCTATGCGCCCGAGGATGCCAGTCTTATCCCCCTCCTGTCCGAACGTCAGGTCATCATCACCGCCGCGCCGGAGGATTCCCGCGTCCATCCGCTTATCGTGATCATGGCCCAATGGCTGCCCTTCATCGTCCTCATCGGCATCTGGATATTCTTCATGCGCCAGATGCAGTCCGGCGGCGGCCGCGCCATGGGGTTCGGCAAGTCGCGGGCGAAATTGCTCACCGAGAAGGTCGGCCGCGTTACCTTCGAGGATGTCGCCGGTATCGACGAGGCCAAGCAGGAGCTTGAGGAAGTCGTCGAGTTCCTGCGCGACCCCCAGAAATTCCAGCGTCTTGGCGGCAAGATCCCCAAGGGCGTGCTGCTTGTCGGCCCGCCGGGCACCGGTAAGACGCTGTTGGCGCGCGCCATCGCCGGCGAGGCCAACGTGCCCTTTTTCACCATTTCCGGTTCCGATTTCGTCGAGATGTTCGTCGGCGTCGGCGCCAGCCGCGTCCGCGATATGTTCGAACAGGGCAAGAAGAACGCCCCTTGCATCATCTTCATCGACGAAATCGACGCCGTGGGTCGGCATCGCGGCGCCGGTCTCGGCGGCGGCAATGACGAGCGCGAGCAGACCCTCAACCAGCTACTGGTCGAGATGGATGGCTTTGAGGCCAATGAAGGCGTCATCCTGATCGCCGCCACCAACCGGCCCGACGTGCTCGATCCCGCGCTGCTGCGCCCGGGCCGCTTCGACCGGCAAGTCGTGGTGCCCAATCCCGACGTCGTCGGCCGCGAGAAGATCCTCAAAGTTCACATGCGCAAGATACCTATTGCACCAGACGTAGACGCACGTGTTATCGCACGCGGCACTCCTGGTTTTTCGGGTGCAGACTTAGCCAACTTGGTCAACGAGGCAGCTCTGCTTGCGGCACGGCGGAACAAGCGTCTTGTGACACAGACTGAGTTTGAGGATTCCAAAGACAAGGTCATGATGGGCGCCGAGCGCCGTTCAATGGCCATGACGGAAGAAGAAAAGCTGGCAACGGCCTATCACGAGGCGGGCCATGCGCTGGTCAACGTCGTTGTTCCGGGTAACGATCCACTGCACAAGGTGACGATCATTCCGCGCGGACGGGCGCTGGGCGTGACCATGAGTTTGCCGGAACGCGACAAGCTCAGTTACTCGCTGGAGTGGTGCACCGGCAAAATCGCGATGGCTTTTGGCGGGCGTGTAGCTGAGC
>JAJFJA010000072.1 GCA_021774445.1 Alphaproteobacteria bacterium | reverse complement strand
CAACATTATCGTTGAGCGACAACTTGCCGGGTCGGGCCCCAAGAACTCAGTAACTTCCCCCAATAGTTCCAAAACGTCCTAGTGCCCCAGAACCAACAATAACCAGCGTCATGTCTGTGTCCTTGATCTGGATCAATCCGGTGGTTTTCGGTGACTTTGCGAGTCCCTTTGTCGGTAGGTTCTCGAAACGATCCGACAACCTCTCCCACGCCTCCGGCCCGTACCAGACGACCAAGCAAGGAGGAGGCGCCGACCGATGCCCGCAAACAGCATGGGTTCATCGGGCGCCCCGTCAAAACCCGGATTTTGCGCGAAGTATGGGGCTATGCTATCCGGCGGAAGCGCACATGGCCGGAGACAAGCGCGCATTCCGCACCGGGCGCCAAGCTGTTCAAACGGTCGAGCCCATGTTCGAACCCGGCGGCCGACTTGTTCACGAATTCCCAACCCTTGAATATGCGCTCCGCTTGCTCGCGCGTGACGGGGATCCAGACATCGTGGATTTCGATTTCATATTCCATGGCCGAGATTATACACGGTTGGTGGTCCCGATGGCCATGGGTGGCCGGCTGTTCGTTGCCTGGGCTAGGTTCAGCAACGGGACCCCAGCGCGGCCGAGCGAGCGAGTTTGGGTGTTAGATCACCCGCGGTGAGTGCGGGAACCGGCGTGGCGCCTCCAGCACAAAAGGGCTGACCCGAAGTTCTTCGCCTCTATTGCTGTGTCCGCAGCGGAGAATGCTGAACGATCATGACCGTGAGCAGGGGCGCCAAGACCACGATAAGCGCCACGATAATCAGGACCGATCCGAGTTGGCTGTAGTCGGCGGCGACCTCGATCGAGCCTGAAATACGGTCACGAACTTCGCGAGTCACGACGAACACCTGGTTGATGTGTTTGGTTGCCAGGCTACTGGCCGAAAGCGCAAGATTGGTGAAAGAAGCCATGACGGCAAAGAATGTTGCCTTCAAGTGCGCCGGCGCGTTTTTCGCGATCCAGGCGAGCATCGGGATCATCGATATCTGTCCGAGTGGAGATTCGATCGCGGTATCCAGAATCGCGATAAATCGGGCATCGATGACCCCACCGCTCCAGACCGCAGTCCATTGATGGATGCCAAAATACAGGCCGATGTTCGGCAGCGACAGAAGACCCGCCGCAATCGTCAGGATGACGACGATATAAGCGATCGACCGGTTCGCCATGAGGGGCCGCAATAGCACAATTCCAGCAAGGGCGAGCGCCGAGGTGATCAGCGACAGCACCGCGAGGAACTGTTGGTCGAAGCCCAATACGTCGATCTCGAACCACGTTGCACCGGGACCAGGCAAAGGCACTGCCCGAAACACGAAAATGATAATCGCGGTCCCCACCAGAGTCCGGCGAAGGTCGTGGTCGAGCTCAAGCAACAGGCGGTGCATCAAGAGTAGAACGATAGCCATTGAGCCGAAGAAAACGATCTCCTGGGCAAAGGGCGCCTTGCCCAGTCCCATAGCCAACGTGAACGCCACGAATAAGGCGCTGCCGCCGAAGATCCACCAATTGGGCTCAACCTTCTCGGCCGGCAAATAGAGCAACTGTTCGATCTTGCTACTGTCAAGACCCTGTTGGCGCATCTTGTTCGCGCGTTTGCGGAGAGATACGGAACCAAGCACGACACCACCGATCGAGATGACCGGTATCGCCAAGGCCAGCAGATAAATATTCGCATAGACAGCTGCCTTTTCCGTTTCAGACAGGAGCTCCACGCCTGCGAAAATTGTGATGTTGAGCGCCGCGACCACAATAAAGCCGCTAATAATCGCGAACCGGCCAAGTGCTTGCATCGTGGTATGCATCGCTTTGATCGCGCTGTCCGGATAGGGTTCGCCTTGCGCGTCGACGACCGGCACAGCCTCCACTGTCATCGCATCGGCGACCACATCCTGGATGACGTAGCCTGTGGGTGCCAACAGCGCACTCAGGACGAACCACGCGTCGAGGCTCATAAAGGCCGCCATCGCCGCCGGGTGGGCGATAAGGGCGTACATGATGCCGATACTGACGGCGACGAGAGCGGCGCCCAGATAGACCAACAACGCCTTCCAGCGCCATATTATGTCGACCAGATGGCCGAGCGGCATTTTCATTGCCCAGGGCAGACCCGCCCAAAAGACCAACCCGGTGAGAAAGGCCGCCGACAGTCCGAGATAGTCTTTCACGAAGAACGTGCCGACGATGGCGGTCAGGCCAGAGACCCCTGCGGCAAGATAGACCATCAACGGCGGCAGGTAAGACCAGCGGAACTGCCGTCCGAGATCGAAAATCGTCTCATCGACCCAGCGCCCGATCGCGCCTGCTGATGTGTCCACTTTGTTCGTCACGAGCCAACCTACCATGGCCGCCGGGCTTATTAAGTGCGGCATAGCCGATGCCATGGTATGATCAGACCGTCCCAGTGCAAGCGAGTTTCGTGGATGCCCACGATCGAAGACGAAAAGGTAGAACAGGAGTTCGCGCACCTGCAGCGCTTCGTCAGCGAGGCGAGTTGCTGCGATTTGAGCAACCTGCAAGCGCTGGTTGAGCGCATCAGAGTAGAAATAATGGTCGCCAAGCCGAAGCGAGCGACCCGCATGTTCTATCGCGCTGTCATCGACTACCTCGAGGATGTGCTTGAGCACCGCTATGCCGCCGAAGGCAGCGAGCCCCACCACCACCACAACCTAATCGGTTACGTCCGCTCACTGCTCGACGCAATAGAGAGCTAGCGGCGCCCGCGCTCCGGCTTGCCTATGCCCGCTACGGCAGGCTCCCGGACCGGCGCACGTAGTCGGTCTGCCGATCGCGCACACTTGTTAGATCGTTCGGCAGAACCGGCCGCTCCGGCAGGACCGCCTCGGCCGAATACGCTATGCCTTCGCGGAAATATTCGATTGCAACCTTGTCGCCGACCGCCAGCGATCCGACGATGCGGACCGCCGTCTGCAGCTCCATTATCCTTTCGCCATTAACGTGCGTTATGATGTCACCACCCAGAAGATACTCCTGGGCGCCAATTCGAACGGGAAAACTGCCGCCCCGCAGTCCAATCTCAGCGGCGGCGCTGCCGGGTTCGACCGTCTCCACCAGGAGGCCACGCACCAGCGGCACCCTGAGGAGCACCTGCAACGGCAAATCGATGATTTTTCCGTTGATGCCATGCCACGGTCTTTTGATACGCCCTTCCCGGATAAGCTCTGGAATGACCTGCTTGGCGATGTTCAGCGGTACCGAAAACCCGATTCCATCACCCTGGGCCAGGCGAAACGTGTTGATACCGACAACCTCGCCGCACAGGTCGACCAGCGGTCCCCCCGAGCTGCCGGCGTTGATCGCCGCGTCGGTTTGAATGAGCGGCGCCAACCAGCTCATCGGGGAGCGACGGACGACGCGGTTCAACCCGGAAACGATTCCCTTCGTTACCGACAAGCCCATGCCGAAGGCATTCCCAATCGCCAGCACGTCTTGGCCGATTTCAAGGGAATCCGAATCCCCGAGCTTGGCGACAGTGAGGCCACCGTCGGACGACGGCAGTCGAAGAACGGCAAGGTCCAGAATTGGATCGGCGCCGACCAACTCAGCCGCCATGACCCCCTGCTGGCTCGTGGTGACGGCAATCGAGTGACTGCCAAAGACGATGTGCGAGTTCGTCAACACGTGGCCGGCATCATCGATGATGACTCCCGATCCAACCACGGTTTGCAGGCGCTTCGAGACGCTGAAAGGATCGATAGAAACCGCCAAGATGGATACGATTGTCGGCGAAACGTCGCGGAACACGTCCTCTGGCGACTGGTCACAGACCTGCTGCGCCATGGCCGATGTCGCGGCCATGGAGAGGAAACACACACCCGCCAGGAGTCCGGCCCAGCGCCGCACCATGACACCTCTTCGATTCTGCTCAATTCGTGGCCCCATCGGGCCGTCATCCTAAGAGATCACCGGTCTCCTTAAAAGCAACGGAACGCGGGCCATGTTGGCCTGCTGTTTTGTTCATCCGATCAGCGCCTAGCCGAGGGTTGTTTCCGTTTGCGCGTGCGTAACGCCGTCCGTCCGATATAACTTGGATGTCTGGTTCCGGAGTCCCCTAGTGCCGCCGACCGAACCGACCGTATTGGGAGAACGACGGTTGTTCTTATTGTAGCGATCAGTCCCTGATGGCATCGATCCCATTCGTCGCACAGTACCCATCGACGATATCGGCGGCAGAACGTGTTCGGTTGGACCGGCTTGCCCGACGCCTGCTGGCCGAGGAGCCAGCTCTGCAACGAACCGATTTTTTCGGCCCCGATGTTAGGGCCAATCTGGGCGATGGGCCAAAGCTGCTGTTCGAAGACCATGGCGAGGTCCACCTGTTCTCCGACGCTGGCGGGGACTCAAGCTTGAAGTTCCGCCCGCTGCTACTCGCTAGCGCCGACGACCTCGTTATCGTCGAAGGCGAGCGATTTCCGGCGTTTGAGGCCTATTGCCGGGACGTGCTCGGCCTCGGCCAGATCCGGGTCTTGAGCCTTCCTTCCGCAGGCCGAAATGTGCGCACGCCGATGCCGCTCCGCTGCGCCCGGCACGAGAAAATCCTGTCGATCGTGGCAGACCGGGCCCGGGAGTCCGGTGAGATCAACATCGTCCCTTATATTGGCACAGGTAGCGTCTGGCGCCTGGCCCAGGCGATCGCAGAAGCATCCGGTGTCGCGGTGAACGTAGCAGCGCCGCCACCGCGGCTCAGCCGCCGCGTGAACGACAAACTCTGGTTTGCCCATCGGGTCGCCGAGGCCCTTGGCCGCAATGCCCTGCCGACAAGCCACACCGCCTTCGGCCCGGCCGCGTTGACGGCCCAAGTCATCGCAATCGCCCGACGATACGACCGGGTCGTCGTAAAAGTGCCGGACAGCGCGGGCTCACTCGGCAATGTCGTGCTTAACGCCCAGCAACTGCGCCCGTTGGCACCGCGGGACGTTCGCGACTTGCTGCTCGATCAGCTAAACCGACGCGGTGCGGCAGGAGCCTATCCGCTTATGGTTTCGGTGTGGGACGCACCGGTGGTTAGCAGCCCCTCTGTCCAGACCTGGATCCCCGGAGCACACGACGGCCTGCCAATCATTGAGGGCATTTTCGAGCAGATCGTCTCAGGCCCATCGGCGGAATTCGTCGGCGCGCGGCCTTGCACGGCACCCAGCCACGTCGTGGAGCGAATTGTCGGTGAGGCCGGTAAGCTCGCATATCTGTTGCAATCATTAGGCTATTTCGGCCGTTGCAGTTTCGATTCCGTACTCGTCGGACGCGACATGGAGCAGGCCGAACTCCATTGGCTGGAGTGCAACGGACGCTGGGGCGGGGTCTCGGTGCCGATGACTCTGGTCAACCGTCTCACCGGCAAGTGGATGCGCCACCCCTTCGTAGTCGCACAGAAAACCGGCCTCAACCTCGCACCGCACACGTTCGAATGGGCGGTCGATGCCCTGGCCGGTCGCTTGTTCACACCCGGATCGAACGTCGGTGCCGTCTTTCTCAGCCCGGGCTACATCGTCCATGGTGAGGGAGAGCACCTCATCGGCATCGCCGATACGGTCACCGCGGCCGAGCGCGAAGTACGCGAGGCTCTGCGCACGCTGGCCTCCGGTGCGGCTTAGATGCTCAGGCAACAGGGCTAGCGGGCTATCTGCTCATCACATTTAGCCGCGAGGGCCGACAGGTCGTCGCTGATCTCAACGGGGTAGACATGACCAACGTCTAGTTGCCGCAGTGCGCCCGGGAGATCACCAAGTTCACTTGCGGCATGGGCGCGTGCCTCAGTCAGAGCCGGGAGTACGGCAACTCGCCTGCCGTCACGCATGACCGGTCGCAGCAAAGCCTCGCCGTCCCGCCGGTCGCTCTCAAGCGTGACCAAGTCCCGCTTCATCACACCGTCCGGCCCGCGCCAACGATAGACCTGTTTGCGGCCCGGCCAGGTCGCCTTACCCTCGGAAAGCTTGCGTTTCGGTCGGCCCGCATATTCTTGGAGTTTGTAAGCACAATCGAGCGTCGGCGCATCCGCCGCGGTCGTCAGGCTGGTGCCAATCCCGAAACCATCGATCGGCGCGGCCGCCGCGGTGAGCCGGCTAAGAGCCATCTCGTCGATACCGCCGCTGGCCAGGATACGAACGTCGGCAAGACCCCCTGCGTCGAGGATCCTACGCACTTGCCTGGCATGCGCCGCCAGGTCGCCGCTATCGAGCCGAACACCGCTTATCCTGATGCCGTCCGACGCCAGCTTGTTCGCCAATAGGACCACCTGTTCCGCCGCCCGTTCAGTGTCATAGGTGTCCAGCACCAGCACGATATTTCCTGGTCGCGATCTGGCGAACGCTTCGAAGGCCGCCGCCTCGCTGTCGTGGGCTTGGATAAACGAGTGCGCCATTGTGCCGAAGATGGGAATGCCGAAAAGCGCCGCAGCGGGTGTCGTGGCCGTCCCGGCAAAGCCGGCCAGATAGGCGGCACGGGCCGCCAGGAGTCCGGCCTCCGCCCCATGAGCACGCCGGAGGCCGAAATCGACGAGGTCCTTACCGGGAGCCGCCAACACCATCCGAGCCGCTTTCGAGGCGATCACCGTCTGGAAATGAAGCAGGTTGATAACCCGCGTCTCGATCAACTGCGCTTGTGGCAGCGGCGCCGTCACCCTCAAGATCGGCTCGTCAGGGAAAAACACGCTGCCTTCCGCCATAGCGTCGACATCGCCGGTGAACCGCATGGTGGCAAAGGCGTCGATAGCCGCGGCGCCGAAGCGGCCACTGCGCCGAAGCCATGCAAGCTCGTCCTCGGTAAAACGAGCGGTCTCGAGAAACTCGATCACCTGCGCCAGACCTGCCGCGATGAGGAAGTTTCGCGTCGGTGGCAAAGCGCGCACGAAAAACTCGAACACGGCAGGGGCGATCATGCGCCGCTCCAGATATACCTCCACCATGTTCAATTCGTAGAGATCGGTAAGCAACAGCCCGGCGGCCGGCGCCTGCCAGGCTGCAGTATCGAGGGCCGGGCCCGCGCCGCCTCCCAGTGCCACATTCGTCATGTGCGATCTGCCCACTGTGCAACTCTTGAGGACGCGCCGATCGAGCAAGACTGCACCAACGCCGGTGGGACGGTCAGTCTAGCTGATGCCGATACGGCACGACCGTGCTCGCCTGAGGCCCGTTGCCACTTTCACCCTCGTTAATGACGAGCCGCAGATGGGTCCCAACCGTTAGCGCCTCGAACGAGCCCTCGGCGACCGCGTTGCGGTGAAAATAGACCTCCTGCTCATCCGGCAATTGTGCAAATCCATAACCTTGGTCGGGAAACAGCCGCACGATCGTGCCGATCTGCGGCGCCAGATGCTCCTTCACTCGGCCGCGGCGAATACGCTGTTGGTCCTGCAGTCGGCGCTGCACGGCCGAGAACACGTCCCGCAGCGCCACATAAACATCCTCGTGACTATGATCGAGGCGATGTTCACGATTTGCCGCGATCTCGCCCCCAGGGTAGGTCACGTCGATCCGCGCCGTGTACAGCTTGCCTTTGTGGTGTTGGCGGTGTGGTGCTTCCACGACCACCCGACAGGAGGTGATCCGCGGATGAAAACGCTCGAGCTTCTCGGCATGCTCCCGAATGCGCTGCTCGACCGCCGGCGACGACTCCATGCCTCGAAATGTGACCTGTAGAGGTATTTGCACCGGCACCTCCCATCGAGATCTGCTTGCTCCTGGAGAGGAACCCGCGGCCTCGCCCCCTTCCACCATGGGAGTCTCCTCCTGGGCGCTCGGGGCCGGAGCCGCGGGACCCGCCACAACAGATCAACGTTATTGGTGGTGCCGGTACCTGACAGTTCGCGCCCGAAGGACGTTCTCCGCCAGTTGCCTTCCGCCTGCGCTCCCTGCTGTGACAGTGGTATGTTCTCAGACAACCGCGGCAAGTTCATTGACTTGTGTCAAAATGCAAAGATCGCGGGCGAAAAAAGATACTAGATGCCGGTGATGAATGCTGCGGGTTTGGCTGGCCGGCAAGAGAGGCAGCGGTACATCAAGACGTAACCGCCGCCGCGGCGTTTTGGGCGTTGCCTCCAAGCGACTCTAAGTGCAGCCGAAAATCCGGTTTGACGGCAAACACCGTGGCATTGGGCACCTGCCGCCAAAGTTCCCGCGTGATTGGCTCCGATGCGATTTCGACCGCGTCGTAGTGTCGGCTGCTCTTGTGATGAACATGCGACTGGCCGCAGATCTCGCAAGGCGCGACGCCATCGCGTTCGACGTACCAAAGGGTGCGATTTAGGCGCGACCCAACCATCTTATCGCCGTCGGTCCAAAGGATGTTAAGCGAGACACTACTGTCCGGATCGATCTCCCGTGCCCACGCGACAACCTGCTCCAGACCGAGGCGCAGGGTCTCGATCAAGGGCCGCCCGGGGTCGCTTTCCCGCAGACTCATGAGGTAGCGAAAGACATGCTCGCTATCGGTGCTGCCTTGGATCTCGGTCCTATGTAGAGGACTGAGTTCGTCGAGCAGCCGCGGCCGCACAAGCTCGAAATTGGGTACCGTGCCGTTGTGGGCAAAAAGCCAAACGCCATGTACGAAGGGGTGGGTGTTCTCGATGCTCGGTGGCCCAACGGTTGCTCGTCGAACATGGGCAATGACAGTGCGCGCATACACTCGTTTGGCGGTCTTCTTGAAGTGCTCACCGTGATAGGCTGCCCATGCCTGTTTCTCAACGAACGGTACGGTGTCAGGGTGCTCGGCAACGCCCCAGCCATGGCCATGGGTAAGACCGGTCCGGTCCGAACGACTTTGTTTCATGAGCGCGTTTTGGGCGTGGACCAGGCTGCATTCGACCCTGGTCGGCTCGTTGGCCCTGAAGCCGTATAATCGGCACATAGAGTCGCCTATCTCGCTCTGCCGCTGCGCAGCAATCGTTGCATTCCGCCGGACAATCGCGCAACCGCGCGATTTCCGATTTCGCATCGCCAGGCCTGCTAACCGGCGTCTGATATCACCATCTGGGTGGGAACGCGGTTATTTGACCGAGATCAAGGCGCCGATAGTCGCGCGGCGGCATTCTTGATACGCTGACCGCCCGATATGGCGGCGCTACGGCAAAGAAAGGATTTGGCGTGCAAGCGAAAGACATCATGACAGTACCGGCGATCACGGTGACACCGGATACGACGGTGGAAAAGATCGCCCGGCTACTCCTCGAAAAGCAGGTCAGCGCCGTCCCCGTCGTGGACGCCGTTGGCGCACTCGTCGGCATCGTCAGCGAGGGCGACCTCATGCGCCGCGAGGAATCGGGCACCGAGCGCAAGTCGTCCTGGTGGCTCTCGCTGATCGGGCAGGAGCCCGACGAGCGAGCACGCGCCTACATAAAAACCCATGGCCGGCGCGCCAGCGATGTCATGTCAAAGCAGGTGCAGACGGTTACGGCGACGACGCCAATAGAGGACATCGCCGCGACCCTCGAGAAGCATCGCATCAAGCGTATGCCCGTCGTCGACGATGCGGGCAAAGTTATCGGCATTGTCAGCAGAGCTAACCTGTTGCATGGCCTCACCGTCCGCAGGTCCCTGGAGGTCCCAGTCAAAGGGGACGAGGCGCTGCGCGAAGCCCTATTGGCCGCCGTCAAGGAATCCGGCGTCGAGGCCCATCTGGTTACCATCGTCGTCACCGACGGCGTGGCGAACTTGTGGGGCATGGTGCAAACCGAGGACGAGAAGAACGCCTTGCGGGTGGCCGTGGAGAATACCCCGGGCTTGAAGGGCGCCGAGAACCAAGTCGCGGTATTTCCGGCCCGCTTCTTGACGACCGCGTAGCCCGTCCCCAGGCGGCACCGGCGGCATGCGGACAAGCCGCGGCTGGGGACCTAGCGGCTTGCCAGGTTAGCGAAGCGTTCAGTTGGCAATGGAGAGACACCATGGCAGGCATGCTGGGGATTGAAGACGGGTTCGGTCCCAAGCGGGTAGTCCACGTGCACCAACCAGACCTGGGCCTGCGCGGTATTTTGGTGGTGGATAACGTCGCCGCCGGCCCGTCGATCGGCGGCCTTCGGATGGCGCAGGATGTCACTCTGAACGAGTGCTTTCGGCTCGCTCGTGCCATGACCCTCAAGAACGCCGCGGCCGGCCTGCCCCATGGCGGCGGGAAATCGGTCCTGCAAGCCGACCCCACCCTGCCACGGGAGAAAAAGGAGCCGCTGATCCGCGCCTTCGCCTGTGCGCTGGGTGACATCGCGGATTACATCTTCGGCCCCGACATGGGTACCGACGAGACTTGCATGGCTTGGGTCAAGGACGAGATCGGCCGCGCGGTCGGGCTGCCGCGCGAATTGGGTGGCATTCCCCTGGACCAACTCGGCGCCACCGGCTTCGGCGTGGCCCACGCCGTGGAAGCGGCGCTGCCACATGTCGATTTCCAAATGGCTGGGGCCCGTGTCGTTATCCAGGGGTTCGGCGCCGTCGGCATGCATGCGGCGCGGTTCCTGGCCGAAAAGGGCGCCATATTGGTTGCCGCGTCCGATTCGAGGGGCGCCACCCGGAACGATGCCGGGCTGGACGTCGCCGGACTGACAGAGGCGAAACGCCGCGGCGAACAGGTCAGGAGCTTCGCCGGCGGGACGGCGATGGAGCGGGACGCCATTGTCGGCGTCCCCTGCGACATATGGATTCCGGCGGCGCGGCCGGACGTCATCGATATGAACAATGTCGATCAACTCGATACCAGGTTGGTGGTCCAGGGTGCGAATATCGCCGTCACCGCGGCGGCGGAGGCCCGTCTGCACGAAAGAGGCATCCTGTCGCTGCCGGATTTCATTGCCAACGCCGGCGGCGTCATCTGTGGCGCGATGGAGTATGCCGGCACCGGCCAAAAAGCCGCGTTCGACGCCATTGAAGAAAGGATCGTCCAGAACGTCCGGTCGATGCTGCGTCGTGTGCGCAACGATCAGCTATTGCCGCGGCAGGCGGCAACGGTAATGGCCGAAGAGCGCATCCATCGGGCGATGAACACGAGGCGCTGGTCGATCTTCTGAATTGCCTCGCGAAAAGGGAGACGACATGTATCGAATCCGTTTTCATGGCCGCGGCGGCCAGGGCATGAAAACCGCCAGCCGTATCCTCGGTACCGCGTTTTTCATCGAAGGATTCGAAGTCCAGGACGCCCAGCGTTACGGCGCCGAACGCCGAGGTGCGCCGATATTCGCCTATGTCCGGGCGGACCGGACGGCCATTCACGAACGCGGCGTTATCGGCCGCCCTGACCTGGTTGTCGTTGCCGACGATACGCTGGTGCCGGTATCCGCCGCGGGCGTCATGCAGGGCATCGGTCCCGATACGGTGTTGCTGATCGACAGCGCTGAATCGGAGAAGACCTGGCGAGAACGGCTCAACCTGCAAGGGCCCATCCTCGTACTGCCGCGGCTGATCCCGTTGGAGCCCTCCGAGATGGCCTATGTCGGCACCGAATGCGCCGCCGCCGCGGCATGCCTGACGGGCATCATCTCGCTCGCTTCGGTGCGACAGGCGGTTCAGCAGGAACTCGCATACATGAAAGCCGGTGTCGTCGACAGGAATGTGGAAATCGCGAGCGGCGCCTTCGCGCGGATGGCCGCCCACTCTGGAATCGTCCAGGAAGGCGGCACCACATCCCATCACGATCGGACCGTCCCCAGTTGGGTCGACTTGCCGGCAGACGATATCGGCGAGTCCAGCCCGGCCATCTACGGCGCGGCGACCAGCGTGGCGGTTCGCACCGGACTTTGGCGCTCCATGCGCCCGGTCGTCGACACCAGCCGCTGCAACCGCTGTACCTGGATATGTGGTTCGTTCTGCCCGGACAGCGCGATTGCCCGGGGCTCGGAGGGCTATCCGCAAATCGACCTCGATCACTGCAAAGGTTGCATGATCTGCGTCGCCCAATGCCCGCCCCACGCCATCGTAGCGATTCCGGAAGCAGAGGCCGTCGCGCAGGAGAAGGAGGGGGCCGCCTCATGACCCGCGAACTGATTACCGGCAACGCCGCGGCCGCCTGGGGGGCGCGGCTCGCCAGGGCGGATTATCTGCCAGCTTTTCCAATCACACCGCAGACGGAAATCATCGAGACCATTGCCCGCTGGAGCGGCGAGGGGGTGATGGATTGCCGCATGGTGATGATGGAGTCCGAGCACTCGATGATCACGGCAGCCGGCGCCGCGGCGGCGACCGGCGTCAGAGTTTATACCGCAACCTCCAGCCAGGGGCTGCTCTACGGCATGGAGATGCTCTATACCGTGGCGGGCTGGCGCGCGCCCTTCGTCATGGCCAATGTTTCCCGGGGACTGGCGGCGCCGATCACGTTGGAATCGGACCACAACGACATTCTTGCCGCCCGCGACAGCGGGTTCCTGCAAATTCATTGCGCCACATGTCAGGAAGTTCTGGACGTTACGCTGATGGCCTATCGGTTGGCCGAGGACAGACGCGTACGCCTGCCGGTGATCGTCAATTTGGACGGCTTCTATCTGTCCTTCACTCGCGAGCCGGTTAATATTCCCGGCCAGGATGCGGTCGACGCCTTCCTGCCAGCCTTCGACCCCGGCCCCGCGACGTTCCGCGCCGGCCACCCGGTTAGCCAGGCCGTGGCCGTGCTCGGTGGCGCCCCCTACTCGTACTTCCGCTACGAAACGGCGCTTGCGGCGCAGGCGGCGCTCGACGTCTATGCGGCGATCGGCGCCGACTTTTTCGCGCGGTTTGGACGCCGTCACGGTGCCCTGGAGCGCTATCGCTGCGAGGACGCGGAAATCGTCTTTTTCATGATGGGCTCCTTTTCGACCAAGGCTAAGGAAGCCGTCGACCGTATGCGCGAGGACGGCGTGCCTGTCGGACTGCTGCGCCTGTGCATGCTGCGACCCTTCCCCACTGAGTTACTGCGCAGCGCATTAACGGGAAAGCGCGCGGTGGCGGTGATCGACCAGAACCTCTCCATGGGCAAGGGCGGCATCCTGCATACCGAAATTACGTCTGCGCTATATGGCTACAGAAATGCACCGCCGATTGTCACCAGCTTCGTCGGGGGCCTCGGCGGGCGCGATATCAGCATCGAGGAGTTCTTCGAAATCGCCGCGATCAACCGACGCGCGTCGGAAACCGGCGAAATCCCACCGCCCCGACTGCTCTATACCGATACCGAATTGCGCGAGATACGCAAGCTGCAGGCGATTGCCCATGTCGAACGGCAGGAGGAGATCGTGCCATGACCGAAGCCCGTTTCCAGCGCATGAAAGATCTGCCGTCGACGCATCTGCTGGGCGCGGGTACGGCGATGTGCGCCGGCTGCGGCGGCCTAGCGGCGGTCACCGAAGTCTATGACGTGCTCGGCGAGAATACGGTGTTCGTGAACGCGGCGGGTTGCATGACACTGCTGTCGGTCTATCCCTTCACGCCGTTCCGAGGCTCGTGGCTGTACACCGCGATGGCCTCCGCTCCCGCCGGGGCGCAAGGGGTACGCGACGCGCTCGACATCCTCAGGGCGAAGGGCCGGATCACGCCTGAAGAAGACCTTCAGGTCGTGGTGCTTAGCGGCGACGGGGCGGCGGGCGGGATCGGCCTGTCGGCAACCTCCGCCGCGATCGACCGCGGACTCGATTTCATCTACTTGTGTTATGACAACGAAGGTTACGGCAACACCGGCCAGCAGACATCCTCGGCAACGCCGCATGGCGCTCTGACGGCGACCGACGCCCTGCGCTCCGGATTCGCCGGCTGGAAAAAGGATCTGTTCGCGATCTGGGTCGCCAACAAGCCGGCCTATGCCGCGACCGTCATCGGCGGCGAGCCGCTCGACTTGGCGCGCAAGCTGGAGAAGGCCCGGTCGATGGACGGGCCGCGCATGATCCTGGCGCTCGCCCCCTGCCCCGCTGGCTGGGGCTACGACCCGGAGCACTCGGTTGAAATCGCCCGGCTGGCGGTGAAGACGGGTATCTGGCCATTGAAGGAATATGCCGATGGCGAGACCGTCCACACCCGCCTCCCCCACCCGCGCCAGCCGGTAGAGAACTACCTGAAGCTGCAGGGCCGTTTCGCCCATCTTTTCGAGCCGGCGCGCGATGAGCCACGCCTGAAGGAAATCCAGGACGCGGTGGATGCCTATTGGGCGCCGCTGGAGGCGGAGCATGCCGGCGGCTAAGAGCTATCTTCATCGCGGTGGCGAGACGCCGTTACTTGGCGCGACGATTGCCGAACATTTCGCGGCCATCGTCGAAAAGTTTCCAGAACGCGAAGCGGTTGTCTGCCTGCACCAGAACCGTCGCCTGACCTACCGCGAACTCAGCCACGAAGTGGATCGTGTCGCCCTGGGGCTACTTGGGCTGGGTTTCGTCAAGGGCGATCGGATCGGCGTCTGGTCGACCGATAATGTCGAATGGCTGTTGCTGCAGATGGCAACGGCGCGCATCGGTGTCATCCTGGTCAACATCAACCCGGCCAACCGTCCGCGCGAACTGGCCCATGCGCTGCAACGTGCCGAAGTGCAGGGGCTGTTCACGATTCCATCCTTCCGCCACAGCGACTATGTCGCCTCGCTGGTGGAATTACTGCCGGAATTGAAATCCGCGGGGACGGCCTTGACCAACGACGCCTTCCCGCATCTGAGACGGATCGTTTTGTATGACCCGGTAGCGCCGGAAAGTACCCAGGTCCGGTATCCAGGCCTTACGCCATGGCAAGCGCTAACCGAAGCGGCCGGAAGATGTTCGATGGCGGCGCTGGATGCGACCACCGCCAGCCTCGATGCGGACGAGCCGATCAATATCCAATACACCTCCGGCACGACCGGGTTCCCCAAGGCGGTCGTGTTGACCCATCACAACATCCTCAACAACGCCTGGTTCACGGCTCGCGCCATGGGTTTCACCGAACAGGACCGGCTTTGCGTGCCGGTGCCGTTCTATCACTGTTTCGGGATGGTGCTGTCGAACCTGCTGTGCTTCAGCGTCGGCGCCTGTCTCGTCGTGCCGGCAGAACATTTCGATCCGCTGGCAGTGCTGAAGGCCGTGGCGACGGAGCGTTGTACCGCCCTGCATGGCGTCCCGACCATGTTCATCGCCGAACTGGACCATCCGCAGTTTGAAGAGTTCGAGATGTCGAGCCTGCGGACGGGGATCATGGCCGGCGCCCCCTGCCCGCCGGAGCTGATGCGGCGGGTCATGACTGACATGCATTGTCGAGAAATCCTCATCGGCTATGGCCAGACTGAAGCCTCGCCGATCACGCACCTGACCGTCGCCGACGACAGCCTGGAGCGGCGCACCGAAACGGTCGGCCGCAACCTGCCGCATCAGGAGGTAAAGATCGCGGACCTGAAGACCGGGGCGGCGATCGCCATCGGCGAGATCGGCGAGCCCTGCTTCCGCGGCTATCACGTCATGCTCGGCTACTACAATGACGAGGACGCGACGCGGGGTACCATCGACGAGGCCGGATGGCTGCATTCAGGCGATCTCGGCAGTATGGATGCGGACGGCTATGTCCGCATCACCGGGCGGCTGAAGGAAATGATCATCCGCGGCGGGGAGAACGTCTACCCGGCGGAAATCGAAGCCTTTCTGTTCGCCAACTCCAAGGTCGCTCAGGCTGCCGTTTTCGGCGTCGCCGACGAACGCATGGGCGAAGAGATCATGGCCTGGATCCAACTGCATGAGGGCGAGACGATGACCGAGGAGGAGCTGCGCGACTATTGCCGCGACGGGCTCGCTCATTTCAAGGTGCCTCGCTATATACGCCTGGTTGATTCCTTCCCGATGACCGTCACCGGTAAGCTGCAAAAATTCCGCATGCGTGAGAGTGCGGAGGAACAGATGAAGCAGGAAAAGGCCGACGCCCATGGACGGACCCCGACGATGAGGTAACTGAAGGCGACAGACCCGTCAGCCGCCGCGGCCGGGCCAGGACTCCAAGGCTGCCAGCGCCTGATCGATATCTTCGGCGGTGTGATCTGCGGAAATCTGGAAGCGGATTTCCTCGTCACCGCGCGGCACCACCGGATAGTTCAGCCCGGTTGCCAGGACGCCCTGGGCGCGCAGGTGCCGGACGAGATCGGAGGTGCGTGCGGTATCGCGAACCATCAGCGGCACTACCGGATGATCCCCTTTCAGGCTTTCGAGACTGAGTGCGGCAAGGCCGTTCCGGAACCGCGCCGTCATCGTGCGCAAATGCGAGAGTAACCGTGTGCCGCGTGGACTGTCGAGAATGTCCAGCGCCGTTTTCGCCGCGACGGCTTCTCCCGGCGTGATCGGGTTCGAGTAAACGTAAAATGGCGATGTCTCCCGCAGGTAGTCGATTATCGTCCGGCTACCGGTTACATATCCGCCATTGACGCCGAGCGATTTGCCCAGCGTCGCGACCAGAAGGTCAGCCGCTTCACCGCCGGCATGTTCCTCGGTACCGCGTCCGGTCGCGCCCAGCGCACCGACGCCATGGGAATCATCGACCAAAACAAGCACGTCGTCGGCAAAATCGGCATCGCGGCGGCGCGCGATCTCCATGACCCGGTCCAGGGACACATGATCGCCGCGCATACTGAAGACACCGTCGGTAACGACGATAGCCCGGCGGCATGTATCTGCCGCTTCGGATAGTTCCCTTTCCAGCGCTGACATGTCGAGATGGGAATAGACGCGTTTTTCCTTTGGTCGCGCGAGGCGGGCGGCGTTGATGATGCAATTATGGTTCAGCTCGTCACTGATAACCGCCGTTGCGTCGTCGATCAGCGGCGGCAGCACGCCCATAATCGCGGCATAGGCGGAGCTGAAGATCATCGCCGCCGGCCTGTCGTGAAATTCGGCGAGCCGGCGTTCTAGGTCGATATGCGGCGCATAGGTACCACTGATGAACCGCACCGCTCCAGGTCCGGTGCCGAACTGCCGTACGGCGGCTTCCTCCGCCGCAACGACGTCCGCCTGCAGGGCCATGCCGAGATAGCCGTTAGCGTTCATCCGCAGGAATGGCTGGGCGCCCTCGCCCTCCAGCAAGTAGCGCGGCCCCGAGGCGCCCCGCGCCGGGACCACGCCGGCAATTACGTTTTCGCGCCCCTTCAGGCGGCCCGATTTTTCGAGATCGGCGAGAACGCCCGCTAGTTTCTTTTCCATCCGGTCATGCGGCATATCTGGGCGCTCCCACTCTAGCGGTTGAACCGACTGACCGTCCGAGGTTTGGCCCGCAGCTTTTTCAGCATGTCCGCCGTCATTGCCGCGATATCGTAACGCGGCGACCAATCCCATTGGGCGCGTGCCTCGCTGTCATCGACCGAACGCGGCCAGGAGTCGGCGATGGCCTGCCGCACTGGATCGACGTCGTAGTCGATGGCGAAGTCGGGAATGTGTTTGCGGATTTCGCCGGCGAGTTCCTCGGGCGTGAAATTCATTGCCGTTACATTGAAAGCATTGTGATGCCGCAATAGCGCGGGATCGGCGGCCATGAGCTGGAGAATTGCGTCAATGGTATCGGGCATATACATCATGTCGAGCCGCGTATCATGACGCAGGAAGCAGGTGTAATGCCGGTAGCGAATGGCCTGATGGAAAATATCCACCGCGAAGTCCGTTGTGCCCCCGCCGGGTGGGGTGACATGGGAGATGATACCGGGCAGCCGCAGCCCGCGCGCATCGACGCCAAAACGCGCGACGTAATAGTCGCACAATAGTTCCCCGGCCACTTTGGTCACGCCATACATAGTGTTGGGGCGCTGGATGGTGTCCTGCGGGGTTCTATCCCGCGGCGTCGTCGGCCCGAAGGCGCCGATGGAACTTGGAAAAAACAGCGAACAGCCACACTCCCGAGCCACTTCGAGGACGCGGTACAGCCCGCCCATATTGAGATCCCACGAGGCCTGGGGATTTTGCTCCGCAACGGCGGACAACACCGCGGCGAGATGGAATATCGTGCCCACATCGTGGCGGCGGACCACAGTTTCGATTTGCCGGAAACTGGTACAGTCGAGATATTGGAACGGGCCGTCACCCGACGCTGCACCCGGCTGCGGCGCCCGAACGTCGGACGCTATCACCGTCTCGACACCGAACCGGTTCCGCAGCGCAAGAGCGAGTTCCGAGCCGATCTGGCCCAGGGCGCCTATTACTAGAGTTTTCTTCACGCCTCCTCCATCGGCTCGTGTGCCCAACGACATCAACACACTACATTGAGATGCGTCAAACCCACCGTGACGGAACCAACCACGAGGATCGTGATCCCGGGTGTTGATCAAGGTCAATGCCGTTAATGCGTTGCCGAAGTACCTATACCTGAAAGCCGACGCGCCACCGTCGGACGTCGGCAACCAATAGCGGGGATTTTGTCATGTTAAGCAGACGCCATGTCGCCCGGATTGGGCTCGTTAGTGCCATCCTACTCGCTGCAGCAGGTTGCGCGTCGAGCGAGGACGTGTCGTCCGTACGGACCGAGGTCGTCACGCTCCAGCAAAGCTTGCAAGAGATGCAAGACGCCGCCGATCGCGCGGCCGCCAGCGCGGACGCGGCCGCGCAGAGCGCCGAACAAGCAGCGGCCAGCGCCGCGGCATCGGCGGCGGCGGCGCAGGCAGCGGCGGACAAAGCAGACCGGATTTTTGTGACGTCACAGCGCAAGTAGGGCATGCCGACGAGGCATCTCGATTAGGTGACTAGCGGGTAATACGGACCGGAATCCCGCTGCGCCGCTCGGCGGCGCGGGCGACTGTCGCCCAGTCAATGCGGCCGATCTCATCGCCGGCGGCCCGATCGACGCGCAGCACCAGCCCGTCGATCGGCTCCGGCGTAAACCGTTGGCTCAGTTCGAGTTCATCCGCCTGTGTTTGGCTGGGATGGATCTCAAGGAAGAGTTCACCGCCGAACCAACCGAGCTTAACCGGCTGGTCGACGAGTGTGACAATCAGCCCGATCGCCACCTGCGGGAACAGCGCGGCGATGCCTTCGGGGTAAAGGCGAACGCAACCATGGGTCGCACGGCGACCGATGCTGTTGGGAAACGGGGTACCGTGGATGCGATAGCTCGGCAAACCAAGATCCAAACTAAACGCACCGAGCGGGTTGGTCGGGCCGGGCGGCACGACCGCGGGCAAGTTCGGCTTCTCCGCCCGGATCGATGCCGGCGGAATCCAGGTCGGTTGCTCGCGCTTTCCAATGACGCTGGTCTTACCGACCGGGGTTCGACCATGATCCGTACCGATACTGATGGGATAGCTTTGCACCGGCCCTGGCGTTGATGGAAAGAAATAGAGCCGTTGATCGGCCAAATTGACGACGATGCCCTTACGGGCGGAATCGGGCAGAATGTGGGCGGTGGGTAAGACGATCTCAGAACCATCCGGGAGCCAGGGATCGACGCCTGGGTTGGCGGCGACCAACTCGACGAAGCCGAGGCCGAATCGCCGCGCGATCTCGACTAAGGTTTCGCCCGCTGCCGCTTGGTGTCGTACGACCGTACCGATAAGGTCGGGATAGGGAGCGGCGCCGGCTGCGGCGCCGGTGAGAGCGAGGGCGCCGAGCAAAACCGCCATTCCACCGATGCGACGTAGCCCCATCATCTTCGGGTCGCCAGCAGCGTCATTGATCCAACCCACCAGAGCAAGCGCCCCTACCCTTCGTCCAAAGGCTCTTCCGATATGGTGAGGATGTCATAGATCTGCGCCGTAACGCCGGACAACGGACGTCTGAGCTTGCCCATCTCGTCGCTCTCGCCGACGGCCCAGGCAATGGCCTCGTCGAGTTCCTCGATCGTCGCTCCGGTAGCAATGATCTCAGCGGCTTTTACATCGTCCAGATGGGCGACCCTGAGCGCAATGTCATCGCGGGTTAGGGCCGTCTTCTTCGGTTCTGTCATGGTTTCCAAACCTCCGCCCCATATCAGAAGCCCGGTTCTATGAGTTTCATACGGAACATGCATTGATCGTTGTCAATCGCGGCAGAAATCTGGCCGGTTAGCGCTTGTTAGCCCGGGAATACGGTGGTGGCCCCTGGAGTACTATGCGCCGTCACGCTAGCAATCCGCGGGCGAGCGCCCGCTGTGCTAACCGAGAATAGCCTCTGCGCCGGTTACGACATCCAGGAGTTCCGACGTGATGGTCTCCTGCCGTAAGCTGCGCTCGCGACGATGGAGGACGTCCAGCTTGTCGCCGATATTGTTGTCCGCCGCCTCCATCACCCGCAGCCGCGCAGCGTTCTCACTCGCCAACGATTCCATGGCGGCGCGGGTGATTTCGGCGAAGAGGTACTCGTCGGCCAGTTTTTGCAGCAGCTTGTCCGCGTCAAGGTGATGCAGGGGGAGGCTGTGCCGATCCATGCCGACGACAAGCTTCGGAGCCAAAGGCAGGATCCGCTTTGCCGCGACATCAAAATGCCCGCCTTTGCGATAACGCCCAAAGACGATGTCCGCGGTCGAGACGCCCACCAAATGATCGGCGACCGGGCGCGTCACACCGAGAACACCGCCAACATGAGTGGCCGCCGGGAAACTCCACGCGACCGCCAAATTCCGTTCCTCGGCCAACATCGCCCCACGCCGACCAATTATCCCGAGCTGCTGCCCCGGCGCCATCGCCGCCTCGGCGCGATCGAGCAGCGCCGCGTTGAACCCGCCAGCGAAGCCGTGTTCCGAACATACGACCATCAGCACATTGGCAACGGCGGGCGCGGCGATAAGCGCGCGGCCGTCGCTGTGCCGTAGCAAGCCGGCACTGTCGGCGATGGCATCCTCGACAACTTCGACGTACCCGCGAATACCCGCCAAGGCGCCTTGAGCCTCCTGAACATGCGACGCCGCCAGCGCGCGCATCGCCCGGATGAGGTCGCGCAACTCCCGCAGGCTCGATATACGCGCCTTCAGCCGTGGAAGTTGCTCCATTTCAGTCGCTCTCGTTCGTAGAGGCGCCGATGTCGGCCAGAAGAGCATCGAGTGCGCCGAGAAGATCGTGCCGACTTTCCTCGCTGAGTTCCCGCGTCGCTTCGACCCGGGCCATGGCCCGGGGGCAGCGCTCCGCCAACCGCGCGCCGATCCTATCCTTGAATAGGTTGACGAGCGGCAGCGGCACGTCGTCGAGCTTTCCTTCATCGACGGCAAGCAACAAGGCGACCTGATGGGCGAGGGAAAGTGGCCCGTATTCTGGCTGCATCAGGATCGCACGGATGCGGCGCCCATGCTCGATGGTCCGTTTGGTGCGCTCGTCGACCATCGCGCCGAAGCGCGTAAACACCTCCAGTTCCAGGAATTGCGCGTATTCAAGCCGCAGCGTTTCGGCAAGTCGCTTCATCACCGGCGCCTGCGTCTGCCCGCCAACACGGGAGACGCTCATGCCAACGCTGATGGCCGGCTTCTGACCTTCATAGAAGAGCTTGGGCTCAAGATAGATCTGGCCATCCGTGATCGATATCAGGTTGGTCGGAATATAGGCGCTGAGGTTCCCTGCCTGGGTTTCGGCGATGGGCAGCGCTGTGAGCGAGCCGCCACCCTTGGCCGCGGAAAGCTTGGCGGCCCGCTCCAACAGCCGGGCATGTATATGGAAGATATCGCCCGGGTAGGCCTCCCGCCCCGGCGGGTTGCGGAGCAGCAGCGAGAGCTGTCGATAGACGATCGCGTGTTTCGTCAAGTCATCGATAACCAGCAGCGTGTCACGGCCTTGATCGCGAAAATACTCGGCCATGGTGCAGGCCGCGTAAGGCGTGATCCATTGGGCCCCTGGCGGCGCCCCGGCCTCGCCAACCACAAAGATGCAGCGTTCAACCGCGCCATAGGTGCGTATGGCATCGATGACCTGACTGACCGTCGAGGCCTTCTGGCCAACCGCAGCATAGACGCAGACCACGTCGGAAGACCGTTGATTGATGATCGCGTCCACCGCCACGGCGGTTTTTCCGGTCTTGCGATCGCCGATGATCAGTTCCCTTTGGCCACGGCCCAGCGGGATCATGGCGTCGATGACTGTGAGCCCGGTCATCAGCGGCTCGGTGACGAGATCACGATCGACGATCGCCGGCGCGGGCCGTTCGACCGGGTCCCGCCGATCCGCCGCTATCGAAGGGCCGTCGTCCAGCGGCGCACCGGTCGAATCGACGACCCGGCCAAGCAGCGCGTCGCCCACCGGGACCCGGGCGATTTCACCCGTTCCATGCACCTTGGTGCCGGCCCCTATTTCCTCTCCGCGGCCCAGGAGAACGCACCCGACCGCCTCCTCCTCGACCCGAAAAGCGAGCCCCAGCGTGCCGTCCTCGAAACGCAGCAGCTCGTCAAGACGCGTCCATGGCAGGCCGACGATGGTTGCCACGCCGTCGCCAATATGCTCGACCGTGCCGACATGCTCCAGCGACGGGCCTACCTCCAGGCCCCCAAGCCGCCCGCGGGCCGACGGCAGCCACCGCGCCAAGTCGTCACGAAGCGGTTTCATCGCGGCTCATTATGTCCTTGGCCTTTTCAAGCTGATCGGCCCAAGTGAATTTGATGACGCTATGGGGAAAGCGGAGTTCCGCGCCGCCGATAATGTCGGGGTCGGTCGCGAATTCGGCCCGTTCGGCTTGACTCAGGCAAGCGCCCAGTCGCCGGCGCCAGCGGTCCTGATCCGTTACAGCCAGTGGCGTCGCTGTCACGACCGTCAATTGGGCGCCGTCGACGGCAGAGTCGTTTTTCAGGCGCTCGCGCTCGCTTTCGGACAGGTCCCGCAGATGCTTCTCAATCCGATCGAGAAAGATGTCGTTGAGAGTTCCAGACCCGGATTTGCTCAGCAAGGTCGACGCCAGGTCCACGGCCAGCTCCGTAGCCTGCGCGCGAATTTCGGCAATCGCGGCTTGTCGCTCCTCCGCGACGGCCGCTCGTGCGGACTCCAGTAACCGGTCCGCTTGGCGACGCGCCTCATCCATGACGTCACCGCGTTCCCTCTCGAGCTCTTCGTCGACTTTCTTGAGCATTTCCTGCCGCTCTTGGGTCAGGTGCGCCCGACCGTCCTCGAAGCGTTTCCGTGCCGCTTCGGCGTCCTCTTTGGCCCTCGCCGATTCAACGAATGCCTGTTCGGCCAATGCCTTTCGTTTCTCGATGATCTCCTTGACCGGCTTGTAAAGAAAGCGCCGGAGAAGCCAGATAAGAATGAGGAAGTTGACCGCCTGTAGCGCCAACGTCCAACCGTCGATCTGCATCGTTAGCCAACGAACGGGTTGGCGAAGAGCAGCAGCAGCGCGATGACGAGGCAGTAAATCGCCATGGTCTCGATCATCGCGAGCCCAACGAAGAGGGTCCGGGACAGCGGTCCGGCTGACTCAGGCTGGCGCGCAATCGCTTCCATCGCCGCGGCAATGGCGCGGCCCTCGCTGAAGGCGGGGCCGATGGCGCCAAAGGAGACGGCGACAACCGCACCAATAATGCTCAACATTTCGATTGTCATATCAGTCCTTTCATTCCACCTCGGCGCTGTTCACGGCCGCCGCGATGAAGACGGCCGCCAGAACCGTGAAAATATACGCCTGGATGATTCCGATCATGATGCCGAGCAACATGAAAGGGATGGGCACCAGTAGCCCGGCCAGCAGTACGATGATCCCGATAACGAGC
This sequence comes from Alphaproteobacteria bacterium, assembly GCA_021774445.1. GTDB lineage: Bacteria > Pseudomonadota > Alphaproteobacteria > UBA6615 > UBA6615 > SZUA-147. Next base: position 37,176 of record JAJFJA010000072.1, on the reverse strand, counting down.
TCGTGGCTCATGATGTTCCCCAACAAACGGACCATCAGCGAGAAAGTCCGCGTGACCTCGGACAGCACATTGAGCGGGAGCAGCAACGGGTTGGGCTGAGTGTATCGTCTAACGTAACCGAGCAAGCCGCGCGATCGGATTCCGAAGTAGTGAACCGAGAAAAAAACCAGCGCCGCCAGCACCGCGGGCGTTTCCACATGACCGGTCGGCGGTTGCAGGCCGGGGACGACCGCCGCCAGATTTGCGCAGATAAGAAAAATGAAAAGGGTACCCAGGAACGGCAAATAGGGCCAGGAATCGCGACCGATGATCTCGCCGACCAGTTTGGCGATCGCCTCGACGACGATCTCCAGAACCGTCTGGACGGTGCCGGCGTGCACGCCGGCACGGCGCAGCCCGAGCCAAGAAACCAAGGTGAGGGCCGCCATGATCGCCCAAGTGGTCACGACGGCACGAACGAACGGCACCGGCCCCAAGTGAAAAAGTACCTCGTTCGCCAGCGGGCTAGCCGCAACCATCACAGCGATCCCATCCGGCGTCGGACCACAAGCCGCGCGAAGAGAAAGCCAAGCAAAGCCAATATCAGCGGCAACGCTCCCCACTGCGCGATGCCGAAAAACACGATCAGGGCGACACCGCCACGGAACAGATAAAGCGGCACAATTCTTGACGCGGAGGCCTGCACCACATGGAGGCGGACCGTTCGATACATCACATAGAAGTAGAACATGCCAAGCGCGGCCCCGGCCGCCACGAACGCGACAGAATATATGGGGGAGATCAAGCTCATTCCTTGTTGATCCTTTGCCAGGCGAGATAACTGCCGATCACGACGCCCAGTAAGATTAGCGCGCCGCTGAAGAGAATGCCGGTCTCAAAGACACGGTCGAGCCAGCGCCCGAGCAGCACCCCGAGTAAGGTCGGCGTGACGATCAGCCAACCGAGCGCCCCGATCATCGACAGGTTCCGCCAGACCGGCCGCTCTCCCTCACGCTGCCACTTTTCGCTTCTTTGTTTACGCAAGCGGACAGCCCGCCGCATCTCCTTGTGTCCCCGATTGCGGTGTGAGGAGGTCATGCCGCCCCGCCTTCCCCCGGCGGTCCTTGAGGCACGGGCTGGTGTCCTGATTCGAGGTACCGCTGCAACTGCCGGATGGTCGCGAGGTGCAGTCTCGCCGCCGAAAGTCGTGATTTCTCCTCGGCTTGAGCCTCGTCGCGGAATCGGGCCAAGACGGCCTGCCCCAACCGCTGAAAGGTGTCTTCGCCGACCGCTTCGCGAGTCGCCACCTGCACACGACCGCCGCCGCGCACCGCGAGGACGCCGCCGCGTACGGCAACGTGGTGCTCCTCGTCCGAATGATTGCGCCAGCTGATCACGGAGATGGTCAGCACGGTGATGAAATCCGTGTGCCCCGGCAGGATCCCGAAGGACCCCGTCTCGTCCTCAGCGCGGACATAACGCACGTCGTGCTCGTCGACGACGACCGACAGCGGCGTCGTCACCAGCAACCTCATGCCGACGCCAGGCCCGCGGCCTGCTCCTTGGCCCGCGCATCGTCGATCGTACCGACCATATAGAGCGAGCTTTCGGCCCAACTGTCCGCCTCACCGTCGAGGATCGAGCGGCAGCCGCGCAGGCTTTCCGCCAGCGAAACCGCAGCACCTTCTTGCCCGGTGAACTGCGAGGTCACCGCGAACGGCTGGGTCAAGAACCGTACGAGCCGCCGGGCCCGGCGAACGGCGGTGCGGTCAGGGGCACTCAATTCGTCCATGCCAAGGAGCGAGATGATCTCCTGGAGTTCGCGATAGTGCTCGATCAGCCTCCGCACCTCCTGGGCCAGGCCATAGTGCTCGTTTCCTACCACACGGGCATCCAGCATCTCCGAGGTCGAGGCCAGCGGATCCACCGCCGGATAGAGCCCCTGCCCCGCCATCTCGCGACTGAGGACAATCGATGAATCGAAGTGCGTAAAGGTCTGCGCGACCGCCGGATCGGTAAAGTCGTCGGCCGGAACGTAGACCGCCTGGATTGAAGTGATCGCGGCGTCCCTAACCGAGGCGATGCGTTCCTCCAACTCGGCGATTTCCGTGGCCAATGTCGGCTGGTAGCCGACGCGTGAGGGAAGCCGGCCGAGGAGCCCCGACACCTCGCCTCCCGCCTGAACAAACCGGAACACATTGTCAATCAGCAGCAGGACGTTCTGGTGCATGAAGTCGCGGAAGTATTCCGCCACGGTCAGAGCCGTCATGCCAACGCGCCAGCGCGCGCCCGGCGGTTCGTTCATCTGGCTGAACACGAGTGCGGTACGCTCCAGGACACCGGATCGCTTGAGCTCAAGCCAAAGTTCGTGGCCTTCGCGCGACCGCTCACCGATGCCGGCAAAGACCGAGATGCCGGCGTACTTCTCCACGGTGGTGCGGATCAACTCCATGATAAGTACGGTCTTGCCGACGCCGGCGCCGCCGAACATGGCCGCCTTGCCACCCATCGGGAGGGGTGCAAGCAGGTCGATGACTTTGATTCCGGTGAGGAAAACATCGCGTTTGCCGCGCTGCTCGCTCAAACTTGGAGGTTTCCGGTGGATGGCCTGCCGCGGCACATCGGGGCCGAAAACGGCGCCATGATCAATCGGCTCTCCAACGACGTTGATAAGCCGCCCGAGGACATCCCCGCCTGTCGGCACCATTATCGGTGCGCCGGTATCACGCGCCACAACGCCGCATTGGAGACCGGCGGTCTCCTGCATCGCAACCCCTCGAACGGTCAGCGGGTCGACATGCTGCTGCACCTCGACGACCAATCGGTGCGGGCCATCCCAGTCGATTTCGAGCGCCGCGTTGATCCACGGCAGATTGCCGTCGGGGAAGCTCACATCGACGACGGAGCCCAATACCCGGCTCACGAATCCCGGCGGCGCCGCGGTCGCGCTAGAGCCTTGTTTCTCCGCGTGGCCTGCTGGGTTCGTTTCATCCATCGACGCGTCCCGTTTCAGACGACAGTTCCGTCTTCACAGCTTGACTTGGATTCGGCGGCCGGGCTCGACCACGTGGTCTCGACCGTGCACTTTTACGGTTGCCGGACCAAATCCATCGGCCTCAAGACCGATTTCCACCTGCCCCTGCGAAAATGTCAGTTCGTACCAGCGGCGGCGGAAGTTCTCCCGTAAACGCAGTTTCTTCACGGTTGACGGGAGTTGCGGGTTGATACGCAGGTGCTGGTTGAGGCGGTCGATCCCGGCGTAACTACGTTCGACGATGTCGATGGCGCCGGCCATGGCGCCCAAATGTATCCCTTCGCGGGTCGTGCCGCCCTGGACGTCCCGGAGATCAGCGCTCAGCGCCGTGCAAAAGAAAGGCCATGCGCGCTCGGGATCGACACGGGCCAGCACGGATGCGTGGACCACGCTGCTTAGCGTGGAGCCGTGTGATGTCCGGGCCAAGTAATAATCGACATTGCGCTGCATGAGATCTTCATCGAAGGCGTAACCGAGACCGGTCAATACGGCTGCCAAGTGGTCCGGTGGCAGCAGGAAAAACAGCATGCAGACATCGGCCTGCTTGGAAAGCTTGTACCGGTTTGGCGTGTCGCCTTCGCCGTCGAGGATGCGATCGAGGCGCTGAATATCGCCGTATTTCTTGCGGTAACCGTCCCAGTCGAACTCCTCGAGATCGCCATATCCTTCGAACTGGCTGATGATCCCGTCGTCATGGAAAGGGACCGTCATCCGCCGCGTGATGTTGGACCAGCGGGCGGTTTCTTCGTCGCCGAGATCGAGCCTGGCGGTGAATTCCGCGCGCAATTCCGGCGGCGCGTCGTCGATCCATCGAAGTAGGACGGTCAGTAGCCAGACCGTCATGACGTTGGTGTAGGCGTTGTTGTCGATCCCCGGCTCGTCACGGTCCGGGTAGGCGTCGTGGTACTCGTCCGCGCCCATAACGCCTTTGATCTCGTAGCGCCGCGTTGCCTCGTTGAAGGAGGTCAGGCTGTCGAGTAGCCTGGCGATCTCGACCATCATTTCAGCGCCATAGAGGCGCATGAAAACCCAGTCATTCGTGGAATGGAAATAGCGCCAAACGTTGTACGCAATGGCGAGGTTGACATGGCGCTGCAGGTGGCTGTTGTCCGGTAGCCAGCGGCCGGAGCGCGGATTCAGATGTAACCGCTGGGTCTCCTCGTCGCCGTTACTGCCGCTCTGCCACGGATACATGGCGCCGCGGAGGCCCGCTTCAGCAGCCAGGCGGCGGGCCTCGTCGAGCCGACGGTAGCGATATAGCAGAAGACTGCGGGTAATATCCGGCTGCTTGCTCGTGATCGACGGGAAGACGAAAAGCTCGTCCCAAAAGATGTGGCCGCGATAGGCCTCGCCGTGCAGGCCGCGCGCCGGCACGCCCACATCCAGGTCAATCGTGTTGGGCGAGAGGGTTTGCCAGAGATGGAAAATATTCAGGCGGAGCGCCCTCTGCTCGTGATCGCCGGTGTCGATTGTCGTGTCCGCGCGCCGCCACGCCGCCGCCCAGGCAAGCGTATGTTGCTGCCGAAGTTCCTCGAATGACCCCGCCACCGCCACGGCGCGGCGGGCTTCGGTGGCGCTTTCCGTGATGGCATGATCCTTTGACGTATAGATCGCGACGACTTTCTCTACCCGCACGGTCTCGCCGGACCCTATTTCGAACGTCAGGTCCGTCGCGACGAAGCCTTCTTTTTCAACATATCGGGACTCGGCGGACGCGGCTTCGCCATCGCGGAACAGGCGTGTGCGCGCGGCCTCGGCGATTTCTATCCGTGATTGAGTGGTGCGAACCAGCAAGAAGATCACATCCTCCCCGGCTTCGCCACTGTCGATCAATTCCAGGTGCGACCCGTTAAGTTCGCGGTAGCGCGGCACACCGGCATTGATCACCGAGCCATCCAGGCCCGAGCGCACCGTGATCGGGCCCGACCAATCTTCGGCAGTGATGGCAAGATCAATCGCCGCGAGATGTGGTTTACTCATGTGTACGAAGCGCCGAGACACCAGGCTGAACCGGTGCCCGCCGGGACCGACAACGGCGACCCGGCGGGTGAGCAGGCCGTTCTTGAGGTCGAGTTCTTGGCGGAATTCTCGGATATCCGCGCCGCGCAGGTTGAACCATCTGCCATCATCGCCGATGCGGAAAGTGAGGGGCAGCCAGTTCGGGCAGTTCACAAGATCTTCGTTGGCGACCGTACGTCCGGCAATGGTCGTATCCAATTGGTTGTAGCAGCCGGCCAGATAGGTGCCGGGGTAGTGGATGTCGTCGGCGGGCGACTCCTCCGCCGCGCCGCGGGTGGCGACATAGCCGTTCCCCAAGGTGCACAGCGCTTCGCGGTGTCCCTCTTGCGCGGGGTCGAAACCGTCATAGATCAGGGACCAGTTATCCATCGGCGACACCTTTGCGGGCCGAGATTAGCGCATCGAGGAACGCGCGCACCTGGTCGGGATCGTCGAGGGCGTATCGTGCCCAGGTGGCTCGACATGCGCCCTTGACGACGATACCCAGACCGCGGTTTCGCAGGGCTCTGAAGGCGTCCTCGTCGGTTACGTCGTCGCCGAGGTAAATCGGCAGGACGTCGTCGCGATCGAGATGAAGTGCCTCGAGCAACCAGAGAATCGCCTTGCCCTTGTCCCAGTCGATATTGGGTTGCAGGTCGAAAACTTTCTTTCCCGCCGATTTTCGCAACCCCGGGTGAGCCGTCAGAACGTCGTCAACGATGGTGGCGAGCTTGGCGATGCCATCGTCTTCGACCAAGCGATAATGCACGGCGACGGATAGGTGCTTGCGCTCGACGAGGGCGCCGGGAACTCCCCCGATCCGGTCGCGCAGCTCCCGTTCGGCCTGGTCCAACGTGGGGAGGAACTCGGTGCCATGCTCGGACTCTCGGCGCCATTGTCCGGGGCCGGCGATGCGGAAGCCATGGCTCCCAGCATAGAATATGTTCTCTACACCCACGAGATTTCGTACATCGTCCAGGTCTCTGCCGCTGATGATGGCAACCGTGTGGTGCTGCGCCAGCGCCTGCAAGGTCGCGCGCATACCGTCCGACAGAATAGCCATGTCGGGCCGAGCCACAATCGGCGTCAGTGTCCCGTCATAGTCGAAGAAATACACCAGCCGACGGCGGCGCCCGGCGTCGACCAAGGCAGCGACATGTTGCATGGCCGATGGGAGTTCGTCGATCTGGTCCTTGGCCGGCGGTGCGTTGCCGACCCTGATTTCCGTCAATTGGGTCACCACGACGTCTGCGCCGTTTTGTCTGAGTTCATTACCATGTCCGGCGCGGTCAACACCAACGACCAGTCCAAAGTTACCGTTGCGGCCGGCTCGTACGCCTGCAAGGGCGTCCTCGAAAACAACTGCGCGGCGCGGTTTGGCGCCAAGCAACCTAGCGGCCTCGAGAAAGGTGTCGGGATCGGGCTTGCCTTTGAGTCTGTGTTCGGCGGCGTAAACACCATCGACCATAACATCGAACAATGCCTCGATTCCGGCGACTTCCAGGATGGTCGCGCAGTTCTTGCTCGATGACACGACTGCCGTCTTAACCCCCAGAGAGCGGATGGTGTTGATGAACTGCACCGAGGACGGTATCGGCCTGACGCCGTCACGGCGGAGAAGTTGATGAAACAGTTCATTCTTGCGGTTGCCCAGACCGCAAACGGTCTCCGCGTCCGGAGGGTCATGGGGCGTGCCGTATGGCAATTCGATCTCGCGTGATCGCAGAAAACTCACCACGCCCTTGTAGCGCGGTTTGCCGTCGACGTAGCTCTTGTAGTCCGTCTCCGCCTCGAATGGGGACTGCGGCTTGCCGTCCGGTGCCGGTCGCCGCGCCAGAAACGCGTCAAAGAGTTGTTTCCAGGCCGCGGCATGCAAGGTGGCCGTATCGGTCACCACGCCGTCGAGGTCGAAAAGCATGGCGTCGAAGCTGTCGGCCGACAATGCTGCTACGCCGAGGCCGTGCGCGGGCATTTCGGTGGTCGCGCCTCCATTCAACCTGTCCGACACGACTGAGGCCATGCCTTTCGGAATCATCGAAATAACACCGTGTATTATTCGGCTCGGTAGCTTAGTGACGCTTCTGCCCGGCTCGAAATCCAATTCGCGCTGCTATATGCCACGGTCGGCGCAAGACGGCGAAAGCTCCGAACAATAAACCAGCATCGATCGGTCCGCCGCATTGACCTCGATCAAACCCGGCAACGGGTTCAGCGCGGTTAAGTTCGTCGCACCCTTAGGGTTGCTGCTTTCGTGATGGCGAAAGTTTTTCGGGTGCGTATGCGAGTGTGGCCATGCCGGGCTGATTTGGATCAACGCATGGCAAGAGCAAGTGGCCCATATTGCCAATCTCGAAACCTAGAGGGCCAACGACCGACCGGTCTTCCTTCGCTGCGAGAGGTGGACATGACACGCACCTTATCAACGGCAACGTTGACGAGCATTTTGGCGCTTGGGCTGGCGCTTACCCCAATAACCCTGAAGCCCGTTGGATTGAGCACTGTACCGGTGCCCATCCCGTTGATGGCATATGGCAATGACGGGGGCAGCCACGGCGGTGGTGGCGATGGTGGCCCCGGCGGAGGCGGCGGCGGCGGCCACGGCGGAGGCGGCCACGACGGCAGCAGCAATGGTGGCTCGGGCGGGGGCGCTGACGACCACGATGGCAGCGGTCTAGGCGGCAGCGGTCAAGGCAGCGGCGGTCCCGGACTCGACGACAGGGAGCGGTTCTTCGGCCGACCGGATGACAGCGGTTTGAACCAAGCACGGATTCGCGAAGGCGACGACCAGACTCGGATTCGCGTGCGCAACGCCGCCGCCGCCGAGGACTTCTTGCACGCTCTCCTGCACGGCGACGAGACGGCCGGCGCGCGGGACGCGGTTGTAGGTGAAGATACCCCTCGGTTCCGGTTGCGGGACGATGAGACGGGTGATCGGCTGGGCGATGGACACCATGACCAAGAACTCGTCCACTTCGGCCTGATTGATGAAGACAAAGAGGTTCGTGTTCCTGGAGGACAGACTGGCGATGACTTGGCGGGCGGGCCGGCCGCGTCGCAAGGTGTTATTGACGAAGGTGGCAGCCGCATTGTGCTCGCCGAGAAGGGCGCCCCCGTTGATGCCGAGTCTGCGCGGGTAAGTGACGACCCGATACTGGTCCGGGTCCAGAACGGTGCCGTCGGCGCGCGCGCCGGTAGCGGTGAGACCGGTCCCGTATTGGTCCGTCTGGGTATCGGACGCAACGGTAATGCTGTCGCCGCGCGGCTGACTGACGAGCAGTCGCGCGTTCTGGTCCAACGTGGCTGGCGGCTCGACAGCCTCGATACGGATAGGAATGGGACAATCAATACGAGTGATCTCGGATTCTAATCGTTCGACGGGACCGCAGCCTGACTGGCTGTGGCCCGGGTCTGATGGGGCAATAAATGAAACATTTCTTTCTCGCTGCTGGCCTTTTGTTGTTGGCCGGGTGCAGCACTAGCCAGACGCGTATTGCGGAGAGCGATATCTCGCTGATGGAGCAAGCGCTTCAACTTGCGCTGGAGATCGATCCCAATGGTCAAGGTCGGAGTTGGGTCAATCCGGAGACGGGCCACAGCGGAATAATAACGCCTGTCGTAACCTATGTCGGGGAGCCGGGTGTGTTCTGCCGCGACTACGAAGACACCCAAGTTGTCGGCGATCGTCGGACGACCTACCAAAGCCGGGCGTGCCGCGCCCAAGCGAGCCATTGGGTTTGGGTCGAAGACGTGGCACCGCTGCCACGCCCCTGATCAGCGAGTTTCGGCACCCCGGTGTTGAATCGCCATTCCCCCGGTGCTGTCAGCATCAAGGTGGTTGCACGACCGCTTGTTGCGGTGTGGGGTCCGCTCGGGTCCGAAGGAGGTTATCCAAGGTGCCTAGAGAGCGCCTATGACCGGGCACAATCTATCGTAAATATCTGATGAGCGATCTGAGAGATAGGTGACAACTTGTACCGGACACATAGGTAACACTTTTTGGCTTTTGCCGGGAGGTGTTATGCCGTGGAAAGCGAGTTCGGTGAGGGAAGAACACCTGCGGTTTGTTGCCCGCCTGCTTGAAGGGGAGAGCATGAGCGAGGTGTGCCGGTCTTTCGGGATCTCGCGCAAGACCGGCTACAAAGTCTTCAATCGGTACAAACAAGAGGGGCCGCAGGCTTTGTGCGACCGCTCGCGCCGGCCGATCCGCTGCGCTAAGCAACTGCCTGATCAGATTGAACAAATGATTGTTCGCCTGAAGCAGGAAAAACCCCATTGGGGGGCGCGTAAAATCCGTGAACTCCTGGTGCGGCGCCTCGCAGGCGACCGGTTGGAAATAGGGGACGTCGGGGACATTCCTGAGTTGTCCGGGGGCTACGTCGCGGGGGAATAGAGCGCAATGGAACATCGCCACGGTACCGCATGGCTGTGTTCCTTATGGTTTCACAAAGTCCCCTACGTCCCCGATCTCCCCGCCAATCCGGGGCCGACGCTGGGACGCCTGCGCCGGGTATTCGGGCAGCGCGTCGTAGCATCTGCTTAGTCCCTTAGCGGTTTTCGCAAGCGCGGCCTGCGGTTGCGAATCGCGTTAAAGTAGAGTACTGGCAAACGACCGGGTGACTGACGTTGCCGCGACACTAGGTGGATCGGATGGCTTCTGCGCTTAAGCTGCTGATTGTGGAAGATTCCGAGGACGATGCTCTGCTCTTGGTCCGGCAGGTTCGCAAGGGCGGCTTTGACCCAACGGTCCTGCGGGTCGATTCGCTGAAGGCGATGGCGGAAGCGCTCGAGGGCGAAAGTTGGGATGTCGTCGTCAGTGACTATCGACTGCCAGGTTTTACCGCACGTAGTGTCTTAAGACTCATGGAGCAATCCGGGAAGGATATTCCCTTCATAGTGGTTTCGGGGGCTATTGGGGAGGTCCGGTTAGTTAGCCTTATGAAGGCGGGCGCCCACGATGTCATAATGAAGAACAGCCTGGCACGGTTAGTTCCCGCGATACGGCGGGAAATGGACCACGCTGCATCGCGCCACACGCGCCGGGCCGCTCAGAACAGGTTGGAATATCTGGCGCGTTACGATTCACTGTCAGGCCTGCCCAATCGAACTCTGTTTCAAGATCGCTTGACCCAGGCCTTGCTCCGCGCCAAGCGGAGCAAGAAGTCGATGGCCTTGATGTATCTCGATATTGATCGCTTTAAGTCGATCAACGATCGCCTCGGACATGCGGCTGGGGATGAATTGCTGAGGGCCGTCGCTCAGCGATTATCACGCGCGATTCGCGCAAGCGATACGGCGGCACGCCTCGGCGGCGACGAATTCGCTATCTTGATAGAGGGGTTGGAAGGGCGTGGGGCGGTCGAGGAGGTCGTGGGCAAGCTTAGCCAAACCTTCACCGCACCATTTCAACTCGACGGCAACAACATCAACGTCACGTCTAGTATCGGGATCGCGATATATCCCGAATGCGGTGAAGACGCCCAGTCACTTGTCAACAATGCCGATACGGCCATGTATTATGCCAAGGGCCAAGGCCGCAATATGTTCAAAATATATGACCCCACTCTTTCAGCCGACGCCAAGCGCCGCGATCAGAACATCGCCCCGCTGCGTGAGCGGCTGGAACAGGAATATTATCTGTTGGATGGGGCAACTATCAACGATTTCAACAATATGCTTGTTCCGATATTGAATCTGACAAAAGTGCCCCCGGGCCCAGCCATGCAGCTTCAGGATGGAATTCAGCTAAATAAGCTGTTTTTGGCAGGTTGTCGAATCAGCAACTTGATCAAACAAATCAGCGATGGCTCGACCGGCGAGGCGTTGCGACCGGCGAAACTCGTGGATGCCTCTGCAGTTTATTGAGACCATGCCAAAGAATGTGGTTGGTGAGGGCCCGGGCGAGCGTCTCACAACGAATGTGTAATGGATCGTGCTATGGCAAGAGTGCTGGTTATCGATGACGAAGAACTGGTTCAGGACACGCTCGTTCAGGTTCTTGAGGAGGAAGGGCACGAGGTCGAGAGAGTCGGCGATGGGGCACAGGGCATAAGGCGCTGTGACGAAGGATCATTCGATCTGGTAATATCTGACCTTATCATGCCGGGGCAAGAAGGAGCCCAGATCATTGCCTTGATCCGGGAGAATAATCCAAACCTGAAAATCATTGGGATGACCGGCGGTGGACGGGTCGGGGACACCGATGTCTTGCAACTTGCGCGACAGGCAGGCGCTAACCGTGGGCTGCGGAAGCCCTTTGAGCTGGACGAGTTCTTGTCGGCGGTCCGCGCCTTGCTCGCTTAAGCGTAAATTTACCAAACCGACTATAGGGTTCCCAATCTCTTGACGAGCCTGTGCTTGCAGTTCTGGGTGAACTGCTCGCCAGCGCCGATGCCGGGCGATAGGACGGTTCGGGTCAAGCGGAACAGTCGACTTGCGGCTGTCCCCTGGGTGCTTACCAGCATCATTGGGTTCCTTGTATTGCGGATTAACTAAGGAGAACTGCCTTGAGCGTCGATATGCCCGCGTTATCAGAGGCCAAGTCTGAGGTCGAGGCAGTCCAAAGGCAAGGCGGCGGCCCATGGCTAAGTCTCTTTGGCCGCCTCGCCCCTCTGGTCGTCGGTGTGGTATCGCTCGGAATAACATTCTGGTCGGCTTCCATCGTCGAAGTGGCAAATCTTGAGGTCGGCGAGACGCGCTTTGATACTCGCGTCCTGCGCGTGCGGACGGCAATCGAAGCACGCATGGCCGCCTATGAACAGGTGCTGCAAGGTGGCGTCGCTTTCTTTGACGCCAGTGAGCAAGTAGACCGCAGCGCCTGGAGCCGCTATGTGGCGGGCCTTCGGGTCGGTGAAAACTTCCCTGGCATACAGGGAATCGGCTTCTCGGTGCGCGTGACGCCCGCCGATACGGCAGCGCACATCCGGCAAATCCGCGCGGAGGGATTCCCTGACTACACTATTTGGCCGGACGGCGATCGCCCCGTCTACACCGCCATCATCTATCTCGAGCCTTTCGACTTCCGCAATCGGCGCGCGTTCGGATTCGACATGATGTCGGAGCCGACGCGGCGCGCCGCAATGCAACGAGCGCGGGATACCGGCGCTGCCGCAATGTCGGGTAAGGTAATTCTAAAGCAAGAAACGAACGAGGATGTGCAGGCCGGTTTCCTAACCTACCTGCCGGTGTACCAAAAGGGCCTGCCGGTAGCGACAACGGAGGACCGCCGCGCTGCATTGCTTGGCTACGTCTACAGTCCGTTCCGCATGAACGATTTAATGAGCGGTATCTTGGGGCCAGACGAAATCGATGCCGCCTTGGCAATTCACGATGGGCCCGTGGTTTCTGATGAATCCCTCACCTATACCAGCGGTGACGCGAGCGCAGCGGCGTTGTTCACGCGCACGGTGTCGCTCGATTTCAGCGGCCGGACGTGGACCCTAGTCGTCACAAGCCTGCCGAATTTCGAAGCTAATTTGGACCTCGGGCGTTCTCGCGCCGTTTTGATTGCGGGCGTCGTGATTACCCTGTTACTCGTAGCCGTGGCGTGGCTGATGGCGAACACGCGAGCCGCGGCACAAAAGCTTGCGCACGACATGACTGTCTCCCTCCGTAAAAGCGAAAACGAAGTCCGCGCACTCAACGGGGACTTGGAGCGGCGCGTGCGCCTTCGCACTGGCGAGCTCGAATCCGCCAACAAGGAACTTGAGACTTTCGCCTATACGGTTTCTCACGACCTCCGCGCGCCACTACGTAGTATCCACGGGTTCACAGACGCCCTGGCGGAGGATTATGCCGACCGGCTTGACGATCAAGGCCGGGACTACACCAATCGAATCCGTGCAGCAAGCATTCGCATGGGTCAGTTGATCGACGATATTCTCAAATTGTCGCGCATCTCAAGGGCCAAACTTGTACGCGGCCGGATCGACCTTTCGGCACTAGCTACAACGCTTATAGAGGAGGTTCGTCGAGGCGCCGGCGAGCGCGAGGTTACTGTCCGCATTCAACCGGGCCTGCACGCGGATGGCGACGAGACCTTACTGCGAGCGATGTTGCAAAACCTGTTGGAAAACGCCTGGAAGTTTACGTCGAAGATCGACAAGGCGGTCATAGAAGTCGGCGGTGAAGAACCGAATGAGACGCAGACATTCTACGTCCGAGACAATGGCGCTGGGTTCGACATGCAATATGCGGACAAGCTATTCAAACCTTTCCAACGTCTTCACTCGGATAGCGAGTTTCAGGGAACCGGCATTGGTTTAGCCACCGTAGCGCGCATCGTCGCGCGCCACGGTGGCCAAATTTGGGCGGAGTCTGAACCCGGTCGCGGAACGACCATTCGCTTCACTCTTTCACCCCAGTCTTGAAGGATCATCCATGAATAGGATACCGATCTTATTAGCCGAAGATAGCGCGGACGACCAAGCTCTCATCCTGCGGTCCCTCAAGAAGAAAAACATCTCCAATCCGGTCTTCGTCGCGAATGACGGGGTTGAGGCCTTGGACTATCTGTTCGGAACCGGCACCCGGGCCGATGATGGACCAATCCGGCCGTCGGTCGTGTTGCTCGACATGAAGATGCCGAGGCTCGGTGGGCTTGATGTCCTGGAGCGCATCCGAAAAGAGCCTGCGACCTGCAACATTCCAGTCGTGATCCTGACCTCCTCGGATGAGGAGCAGGACATGTTGCGCAGCTACGACCTGGGCGCTAACAGCTATGTGCGCAAGCCAATTGATTTCGCCGAATTCGCCGAGGCGGTGGGGAAACTCGGGCTTTACTGGGTCCTGCTGAACGAGCCGGCCCCCGAAATGCCTGTCGGCTGACCTCAAGCAACGAGGCCAGGACGAATGGATGAGACCTTGAACGTTCTCGTTGTCGAAGACTCCGAGGACGACGTCCTGCTGCTCGTTCGGCATTTGAGGCAAAACGGGCTCCACCCTGCTATCCAGCGCGTCGAAACCGCCGAGTCCCTGCGTACCGCGCTACGGACGTCTCAATGGGACGTAATCCTATGCGACGCGTCTATGCCGAGCTTGGGGGCCCTTGGCGCCCTCGATGAGGTCAAGTCGGTAGGCATAGATGTACCTTTTATCGTTGTCTCCGGCGCGGTTCCCGAAGAGCATCTGGTCGAACTCATGAAAGCGGGGGCGCACGATGTTGTCGTCAAGGATCGGCTTTCGCGTTTGGTCCCGGCGATAGAGCGAGAGATAGCGGAGGCGACGGTTCGCCGCGAGCGCCGGCAAATTGAAAGCCAACTGCAGGTCGCGATCGAAAGTATGTCCGAGGGTTTCACCCTTCATGATTCCGAAGACCGTCTGGTTATCTGCAACGATATTTTCAGGAGGATGCACGACAAGTCGGCTGACCTCATCGTCCCTGGTGTGACCTTCGAGGAGATCGTTCGGGGTGGCGCCGAGCGAGGTCAGTACAAGCGGGAGTCGGGGGAGGTTGAGGAATTCGTCCGCGAGCGCATGGCGCTCCATCGCGCCTGTGCTGGACCCTTCGAGCAGGAGCTGAGCGACGGACGCTGGATGCTGATCGATGAACGCCGGACGCGCGACGGCGGGACGGTCGGCATCCGCACTGACATCACCGCGCTCAAAAACGCCCAAAAAGAGTTACGAGACGGGGAGCAGTTCCTGCGCCTCATCGTGGATAATTTACCGATCATGATCGCGTACTTCGATGCGGATCAACGCTATCGTTTCGTGAACCATACCGCGACCACCTGGTATGCCCGTGCCGAGAAAGAGATTGTCGGCAAGACGGTTGCGCAGGTATTGGGCAAGGCCGGTTACGCAGGCCTCAAAACGCACCTGGACGGCGCCCTTGAGGGGGATGGCGAAGCCTTCGAGGCTTCTGTGAATTTTCCGGATGGCGTCACACGCCAAATCCAGGGAATCCATGTGCCCGACCGGGACGACGAGAACGTGGTCAGAGGCTTTGTCGCCATGGCCACCGACATAACGGAGCGTCACCTTGCGGAAAGTGCGCTGCGGGAGCGTGAAGAATTTATCCGCATCGTCGGGGACAATGTGGCCGACGCGGTCATAACTATTAACGAACGTTGTGAGATCGAGAGCTTCAACAGGTCGGCGGAGCGCGTATTTGGGTATTCGGCCGACGAGGTTCGGGGCCGAAACGTCTCGATGCTGATGCCCGAGCCATATCGTAGCCAACACGACGATTATGTGGCGAGTTATTACAAAACCGGACGCGGCACGATATTCGGCGTGGGACCGCGTGAGTTGGTCGGGACCCGCAAGGATGGATCGACTTTTCCTCTCGAGCTGTCCCTCGGCGAGGCCCGTCAAGGAAAGCGCCGAGTCTTCATCGGCTCGGTTCGCGATCTTTCCACCCAAAGGAGATCTGAATTTGCGATAAGAGAGAGCGAGGAGCGGTTTCGCGTGGCGTTCGAGGCGGCACCGCACGGAATTGCTTTGGTCGGGCTTGATGGGCGCTGGCTAAAAGTAAATCACGCGGTCACCGAGATGCTTGGGTATGAGGAACAAGAGCTTCTCAGCCTGAACTTCCAGACGGTTACGCACCCGGATGACCTCGCTGCCGACATCGACCTAGTCCGCCAAGTATTGGATGGAAAAATACCGAATTATCAGTTGGAAAAACGCTACGTCCGAAAGGATGGCCGGATCGTTCCAACCTTGCTGAGCGTGTCCCTGGTGCGTGACTCCAACGGCTCGCCGCTGCATTTCGTATCTCAACTTCTTGATTTGACTGAGCGCGAGGAAATCGAGGCGCAGCTCATCCAGGCACAAAAGATGGAGGCCGTCGGTCAGTTGACTGGGGGCGTCGCCCACGACTTCAATAATCTTCTCACGATTATCATCGGCAACGTGCGCCTACTGGAGCGGCGCTTGTCCGATGGTGACGCAGTGACGGCAAAGAATTTGGCCGCGATCGCCGGCGCGGCGCGGCGCGGCGCCGACCTGACCCACCGGCTGCTGGCGTTCAGCCGGAAGGAAAAGCTTGAGCCAAGGGTAATCGATGGCCGGGAACTGGTCTCTGGCATGTTGGACATGCTGCAGCGAACACTTGGCGAAGCTATCAAGATAGAGACACGCTTCTCGGACGAACCATTGGGCCTACTGGCGGATCCGAACCAACTCGAGAACGCCTTACTGAACCTCGCGACCAATGCCAGGGACGCTATGCCGGAGGGGGGAACCCTAACGATCGCGCTGGAGACCGACCAGACCACCGAAAAAGCCAATCGAGGTTCTGACCCTCGCACGGCAACCGGCGAATACGTCGTCGTTTCAGTGTCCGATACCGGTTCCGGTATCTCCGCCGAGCACCGAGACAAGATCTTCGAGCCTTTCTTCACCACTAAGGATGTCGGTAAAGGCACCGGTCTCGGGCTCAGCATGGTTTTTGGCTTCGTCAAGCAATCCGGCGGCCACATTACGGCCGAGAGTAGGGAGGGGCATGGAACGACCTTTTGCCTCTACCTCCGAAGGGCGGAGACCTCAGCTTCCTTGCCGCCGGGTGCCGAAGCGGCACCCAGCCGAGAGAGCGCGAACGGGCAACGGACGATCCTCGTCGTCGAGGATGAAACGGAGGTGCGCGCGATCGCGGTCGCAATTCTAGAGGACTTGGGTTACCGGGTGGCTGAGGCGCCTGATGGGCCCAACGCCCTGGCCATGCTGGAGGAACAGCCAGATATCGACTTGCTGTTTACCGACATGATCATGCCTGGCGGAATGACCGGCCACGAGCTTGCCACAATGGCCAAGCGCCGCCGACCAGACCTCAAGGTACTCTACACGTCCGGATATACCGACGACGCCCTCGAATCTGTGCCACCGGAGCCGGGACATGGCCTCGCTTTGCTGCGCAAGCCCTATGAGGATGCATCACTGGCGGAAATGGTTCGGCAAGCACTCGGTGGTATTTCCTAACATTCTCACGACCTACACGAGTTTACAGCCGACACAACAGACACTAAGTATCAATGTGATGCGGGAATTTGTCATCGAATCACTTTAACCTATTGTATAATATAGTTAATCCTACATTAGTATTATCCGGCTATATTCCTCTTACGTTTTTATGGTTCTGGAGGCGCGTCTCTATGTCCGCGCTGCCAGAAATTGTCAGGGGACCCCATGGCTTGGCAGAACCGACTGTTAATAGTCGACGACGACCCGGCGATCGGGGACCTGATGGTCCAGGTCGCCGAAGGCCTAGGATTTCAGACCACGTACGTTGAGCGCTCGGACAACCTACTCAGTGTTTGTGGCGTGTTTCAGCCGGACTTAATTATCCTCGACTTGATGATGCCGGGCACCGACGGTGCTCAGAGCCTGCGCAGTTTGGCCGACAACAAGTGCAGCGCCGACATTATCCTTTTCAGCGGCGCTGACACACGGGTCCTCAACACCGCGGCTCGGCTCGGCGAAAGCTACGGCTTAAAGGTCCGCGAACTTCTGCACAAGCCGGTCGAAGTTGTCGACCTGGAAGCGGCGCTGCGTCGATTCATGACGCCGTCGGCGAGCGACCTGGAGACCGCGTTACGTGTGGCGATCGACAAGAAAGACATCTCTGTCCACTTTCAGCCGAAAGTGAACCTGAAGTCTGGGCACGAATGGGTCGTGGAAGGTGTCGAGGCGCTCGCGCGTTGGACCTGCCCCGGCCGCGGGTTCATACCGCCAGCGGATTTTATTCCGCTCGCGGAAGGTGCCGGGTTGATAGATCAATTGACAGATGTCGTTATCGAGAAAGCGGTTCCGGCGATCGGCGATTTGCATCAGGACGGGCACCCGATCGATCTCGCCGTCAACATTTCTCCGTTGATGCTGGCGACTTCCGACGCGCCGGACCGCTTTGCTCAATTTCTTGAACGGCACCGGTTGGACACCGCGAACTTCATTGTCGAGATCACCGAAAGTGCGGCCATGGGGGACGGCCCGCTGACGATGGAAAACCTGACCCGATTTCGGCTTAAGGGCATGATGCTCTCGATGGACGATTTCGGCACGGGGTTCTCTTCTTTGGTTCAGCTCTTTCGCATGCCCTTCAGCGAGTTAAAGATTGATCAATCTTTTGTTGCGGAACTTGACGTCAAGGAAGAGGCGCGAGTCATCGTCCGTTCGATCGTAGACCTGGCGCACAACCTCAAGATTACGGTCTGCGCCGAGGGGGTAGAGACGCGCGAAACGCTCGCCTTTCTTCGTTCAATCGGCTGCGATCAGGCACAAGGCTACCTCATTAGCAAGCCGCTGGCACTCGGCGACCTGAAAGCATTCTTGTTGGCCAGCGGGCAAAGACCGATTGTCGAGGCTGTCGCGGTCGAACCCACAGGTTGAGGCCAAGGCTGGCATTGTAACCCTTCGCGTGCGGTGACATAAGTCGAGAACAGCACGCAATATCGATGAAGGGTGTATAATTTGCTGGCAGAGCGCTTGAACACCGTAAGAATGATCGCTCCGCAAAGGTCACGATAGGATGTGTCTAGCCCTTCGCATGCTCGTGCTCATGACGGCCATCCTTATTGGCTTTCAGACGCTTGCAAGCAGTGTGACTGCGATCGCCCAAGAACCGTCCGCAGCCGCGGCCGGTTTGCCGACCGGCGATCTAAATCGGCTGCTGGCGACGCTGGAAGACGAGTCGACGCGCGAGCAATTCATCGCCACCCTAAAGGCTGCAATCAAGGCTCAAGAAGCCGCAGCGCCAAAAGCGACCGCTGCCCTCCCGGCCTTGGGCGTGGGCGGCATTACCTTTGTCACAAAACGCATCGAACAGTTGACCAGTGCTGCCGTTACCGTCGGCCGGTCACTTACCGACGTGGCGCTTCTGCAGCGCTGGTTTGCAGATCTGTTTCTCGACATTGAAACGCGCCGAATTCTGCTTGACGCGTTCGTCAAACTGGTAGTCGTGTTTAGCCTCGCCGTGGCTGGCTTCTACGTCACGATGCGAGGGATCGCCAGCACGGTGCGCCCCCTCCGGCTCCCCGTGGATTCTGGAATGTCGCGCAAGGCGGCGGCCTTATTAGGACGCGCGATGATCGACCTGCTTCCATTGCTCGTCTTCATCGCCGTCGCGTTCCTGGTACTGCCCTTCACGGTGCCGCGTCCGCAGACCCGGTTCGTCGCGGTCTCTCTCGTGAACGCAACTTTGGTTGTTCAAGCGTCGCTGTTGATATCGCGTGCCGTACTCGCACCATACGCGCCAGAGTTAAGATTGTTCCGCCTTGAGGATGGGACCGCCGCCTATCTTTACGTATGGATCAGGCGGATCGTCTATCTGAGCCTCTACGGGCTGGTGTTTTCGCAAAGTCTATTGGCACTCGGACTGGGCGCAGCGGCACGTGAGATCATGCTCCACTTGGTCGGCCTTTTGGTAGCGACGATGCTCGTAATGCTTGTGCTGCAAAACCACCGCGCCGTGGCGACCTGGTTGCTCGGCAACGAAGAGAAGCGCGCCACACGTTCCGGCGCCTGGATAATTCGGCGTCAGCTTGCGGAGTTCTGGCATATTGTCGCCATCGTCTATGTTGTCGGCACCTATATTGTATGGGCATTGCAGATTCCGGGCGGGTTCGCCTATCTGTTTGAGGGAACGATTGCGACGATTATCGTATTCACGCTGGCGCGATTGCTTTCCAGAGGTGTGCGCCGCACGATTCACCGTGGTTTGACAGTCGGCCCGGGACTGCGTGCCCGGTACCCGACACTGGAGCATCGGGCCAATCGCTACGTGCCGGTCGCGGGTGGCGTCTTTCGCGCAGTCCTATACAGCCTGGCCACCGTCATATCCCTGGCGGCATGGGATGTCGATGTGATTGGTGCGCTTGGCAGTGCGACGGGGAGGAGCGCTGTCGCGGATATTCTGACGATCTTGCTCGTGGCGGCCCTGGCAATCGTCTTTTGGGAGGGGGTGAGCACGTTTATTGAGAGCTATCTCTACGCCGACGATGAGGAGGATGTTGACCGGCAACTCGTTAGCGCGCGTATGCGCACGCTCCTGCCACTTATCCGGAATGCGATCCTGGTGGTTTTGATCGTGGTGGTGGGTCTCATCGTGCTGGCACAATTGGGGGTCGATACGCGTCCACTGCTCGCGGCAGCCGGCGTGGTCGGGTTGGCGATTGGGTTTGGCTCTCAGAAGCTTGTGCAGGACGTCATCAACGGCATGTTTATCCTGATGGAGGACACGATTACGGTCGGCGATGTGGTTGATCTGGGCGGTAACGCCGGTCTCGTCGAGGGTATGACAATTCGAACGATCACCTTGCGTAACTTGGCCGGCGAGGTCTACACGATCCCGTTCAGCGAGGTCAGCACGGTTCTCAACAAGACCAAGGATTTTTCCTTCGCTGTCCTGGACGTCGGCGTGGCCTATCGCGAGGACATTAGTCTGGTAATGGACGTCATCGTGCAGGTCGGGGCAGAGCTCCAGACGGACGCCCAGGTTGGCTCGTTCATTCTCGAGCCGCTGGAGATGCTGGGCCTGGATCGGTTCGATGACAGCGCGATTATCGTACGGGCGCGTATCAAGACCAAACCAATCAAACAGTTCGCCGTGGCGCGTGCCTTCAACCTGCGGCTGAAAGAGAGGTTTGACGAGTTGAGCATCGAGATTCCGTTCCCGCACCTCACCCTGTATTTTGGCCAGGATAAGGCCGGACAATCGCCGCCGGCACAGGTACTTGTCGAGGAGCGAGCATCTGGTGATGCCGGCTTAACAAGCGCCGCGCTCGCCCAATTGGCGAACGGCAAATGAGGCTGCATCTTCAGATGGCCAACGCTGCGGCCAGAGCACGGCGTGACCTGGTAAATTTCCGCGTCGAGCGTGTCTTGGCTCTACTCGAAGATGAGCATTTGCGGGACGCCGCAGCGCTATTGACCGGTCCGCCTTGCGAGCTTGTGTTCGAGTGCAATTTTATCGACCAGATAACAGATGATCCCCGCATCAAGGCTCGGGTAGCGCAATTGGCGGGTCAAGATATCCAGGTGGTGTGGCACCGGCACGTGCATGAGGTCGAGGGGCGACAATACGAGCGTTGGCAAATCCGCGTCTCGTTCTAGCGCAGAAAATCAATAATCCCGTTTCCAAAATATCCCTGTTTTCGGTGCACCGACGCTGTTCAGCTCGCTTTCGACAGTGATGTTCGGTGCCACCTCGAGTTCGACGGTCGCGGCGCTTGTGCCCGGGGCCGTACCTTGCCGGACACCAACGAAAGCGCGATCGCCGACATAGCGGCCGGCACTTACTGCGGCGCCATTTTCTCCGGCATCAACACTCAGGCGGTCGACACCAAGCCTTTCCCTGACGCGATCGAGAACATTGGCCGATCCGCCGGCGCCGGTGAGACTGGCCACGGCAGCGCCGAGTTGGACCGCCTCAAGGGCCGTCAGGGAACCCACACCCTTGCCGAACAAGACGCGCGACACGATCTCGTCCTCCGGCAAAGGCGGTATAGAGTCCAGGCCGATAACGGGATCGGACGCGCGACCGGAAACCCGAATTATCGCCGTAAGGTCCGGCTCAGCGTTCGCGGCGACAATGTCGAGTTGGGGGTCGATTTCTTCGGCGCCATCAAAAGAAATACTACTGTCCCGGAGATCGAAGCTGCGCCCGGCGAAACTAAAATCGCCGCGCAAGGCGGCAAGCTGGCCGGTGATGATCGGTTGGGCCGTCGTACCACTGATCTGGAGGTTGCCGCCCCACTCGCTGTCGAGACCACGTCCACGGACGAAGACGCGGCCAGGGATTGCGACCTGAATAGCCAGTTCGACTGCACCGGCAACATCCTGCGGTCCCGATGCCGGAAGTACGATAAGGCTCCCGTCGACCTCGATAACGGGCAGGTCGATAACACTCGGTGGCAGCGCGTTGCCAATCAAACGGATTTCAGCGGGCGATAAATTCACCTGTCCGCTCAGCAACGTATCACTCGGCGTCCCGGCCAAAACCAAAGAGCCACTGGCGGCGGCCGTGACTTCGTCGCGCCGCAGGAACGTCACATTCTGCAGTGATGTCGTCAGGTCTATTCTGGGTGTGCGCAATTGCTCGAATGAAATAACGCCATTTCCGGTGACGAGGCCATCGCCACCATCTTGGGCCGATAGTCGAATTCGTGCGGTGCGGGAGTCGGCGGATCGAATTGAAACATCTAATGCCGTCAGCAGGGTTCCGGTTTCGAGGTTCTCATATTCGGCCCCACTCATTTGCAGGGCCGCCTCGACCCGCGGCGTCGAAAGGCTGCCAGATACACCGAGTTCAACCTGGGTCGGGCCGGACAAACGATGATCCGGTAGCGGCAGTAGCTCCCATGGCAAGGCAATGTCACCTTGCCAGGCGATATTGGCGGAGAGACTGCCATCGCTGGGAACGAACGGTTGCCATCCGACTGCCGGCATTTGCACCGGCAGATCAGCTTCGAAAGTCAGCGGCTCGCCGACGCTGACAAATGAACCACCGGCTCGGAGCCGACCGTCGCGCAAAGTGGCTTGCGCCGTGCCCGTTCCGGGCGGCACAGTCTCCACTGGCACCGCCGCCGACACGACATCGACAAGGGTTAGTTCCAGCTCTGCCTCGGGACGCATGCGGGATCCCGTGAGACGCGCGCGCCCCGAAAGTCGGCCGGACAGGTCGACCGTCGGGGCAAAGGCTCGCAGGACGGACAGCGGCAACGCATCGATGGCAAGCTCCCCATCGAGCGACTGCTCAGCCAGGTCGGCAGCGAAGGAAACGCGTCCGCTACCGATGGACATCGCTGTCGTGGCCAAAGCGATGCGACCGGCGGTGAGGACAGCTTCTGTGGGCCCCGTCAGCGCGAACTCGGTATCACCGGCGGTGCCGGCGAGTTGGGCGAGAGTGGCGCGTAGCCGGGGCGCTTCGTATTCAACCAAACCCTTCGCGCGCAAATCCAGGCCATCGGCGTAGGGTCCGGACGCCGCAAGCGTCACATCCATTGCTTCCGTTGAACCGCCGAGTGTCAGCGTTGCTCCGTCGAGGGCCAGTTCGTTCCCGGCATATATCCGGGATAGCCGCAGCGCCGCGTCGGCGCGTGGTCCGGCGGGTGTCATCGTCGCCACACCGGTGACCGTCCCCTGGTCGAATGAGACCCCGACGTCGGCGGCGTTAATATCGGCTGCTCGTAAATCCAGTTCGACGACTTGCGCACCGTCTCGTTCACTGGCAACGAGATCAAAGTCGACTGCCCCAGTAGCCTCGAGCCCCGCAAGAGCCGCCCACTGCTGAATATCCGGTATGCGGCCGGTGAGGGTTCCGCTGGCACGGCCGGTGCTAAGGGCGATTTCGGCGGTGCCCGTGACGCTGGTGTCGCTCGCGGACGCGATGACGCGGCGCAGGGACAGACGATCGTTTGCGCGCAAAACGTCAGCGGAAAATGCGAGCGGGCCTATCGGGCCGGCAACGTTAAGTCGAGCACGACCGTTGGGGCGGGAGGTCAAGTGGGCAAGCTCGAGGCGACCTGCCACGGACTCAAAGCGTAAACCATTGAGCGCAAGCGTGGTCGATTCTACGACGACATCTACCGTCGGATCTGCCGCGGCGCCCTGCAACGTCCCGCGCCCTGTGAGGCTGCCGCTTACTGGCAAGCCGGCGAGAGATGACAGGCCGGCGAGGTCGGAAAAATCGACTTGGAACTTGCCGTCGAGAGTCGACCAGCCACCGTCAAGGGAACCGGATGCTGCGAGTCGGATGGGTCCGGAAGCAATATCGACCGCGTCGAAGCTTATCCCGTCGGCCGGTCGCATTAAGAATTCCGCGGCCACAACGACTTCATCGCCAAGGAATTGGTCAAAGGACGGGCTCCCAAGGCCGAGCGTCGCAATGGTCACCGCGGCGGTGCCGGTGATGGGGGAGTCAGGTCCGGGGCGTTGGAAGAAACCTTCCGCCGACGCCGACCCGCTAGGGGTTATGGGCAGAAATCCCGCCAAGGCATCCAACGCGTCGAGGTCAACATCCAGCGACGTTTCGATGGCGCCGGAACCGAAATCGAAGCTGCCGATGGCTTCGAGCCGTAGCTGGTTTCCGGCGGCTCGCATGGTGGTGACTTGTATGAGATCCGGGCCGAAGCTGCCTGCCCCGTCGAAGGTCAAGACGTCACCAATGAGAGCAGGCCCTGGTTCGGGGAAGTCCGGGCCCACGAGGCGGCCATCGAAGGTCGTGGCATAGATGCTGGGAGCGCCGACTTGCGGGGTGATTCGCGCCGCCAGTTCAGCGCTGGTGAACGCCATCTCACTGACGCGGGACTGCCCTAGGGCCAACACGAGACTGACATCGGGGGCGAACCAAGATCCGGCGGCGGTAATCTCGGCCGTGGCGGGGCCGATCTGCAAATCTTGGGCGCTAATGTCCAGCCGATCGGTCTGGACGGTGATATTCACGTCGAGCGCCGCCGCGGTGAGATCGACGGTGCCGACGCCTTCAGCCTCGGCAACGGCGGTCGTGAGGCGCGCACGACGAATGCTCAAGGTGTCGCCACCGTCCCAGAGAACCCGCAGATCGAAGCGCAGGTCGGCAAGTTGCAGCGCTGCCAGTTCATCCGGCAATGACTCAGCGATCCCGGATCGCCCAGCCGCGCTGAAGATATACGCGCCACTGGTCTGCTCGCGTTCCACCACGATGTCGCTTTGCAACTGAGCGAGCGATTCGGCTTCCGCCAAGATGCTCCCTTGCCATGTATCGAGCGGGCCATCGCCATCGATCGAGATGCTGACAGCCGGCAGGCCCGGTAGACCAACGGCCCGCGCCGCGGCGCCGCCCTCGGGCTCGGAAAAAGCGCCGCTAATGCGAAGCCGCTTAAGCACGGCATCGAATCGCGCGTCGATCTCTGCCTTTGCGGCAACCCCATCAGTACGCTCGACCCGCAACCGGCCTTGCCAGATGCCATCTCCAGCCGTGGTGACGTCGCTGGCGGCGCGAAAGGAAATTGCTTCGCCAAGTACGGCCGGGCCGAGCCAACCGCCTTCGACCCGCAAGGTCTCGACCCGCAAGGCACCGGCGGTTCTCAATCCGCTCAATGGATCTGGGTCCGGCTCGGCTGCGCCGCCGTCCGGCAAACGATGCAATCGCGGCTCAAATAAGTCTATCCGTTGGACGTCGATGCGTCCGGACCACAGCGCCTGTGGCCGCCAGTCAACTTCCAAGGCACCGACCGTGAGCCAGTCCCCCATGGGGTCGTAGAACCGTACGTCGCCAAGGCGAATTGTTTGCGGTAGTGACCCGTCCAAGGTGCCAATCAAAACCCCTTGGTCAGCCGAGCTTAGTCGCATTTCGACGATGCGGATCAGTTGCTGCCGCCCGGGCTCGGTCCACAACAGAGCCGCCACCGCACCGCCGACCAGGACAACGGCAACTAGCAGAATGGCGGCCGCGGCGCGGATCGCGGATCTGGCTAGGCCCGGCCGCCTAGAAGGCTTGTCCGAAGCTGATGTAGAACTGGAAGTCATCATCCGTCGATCGGCCGTTCAGCGGCGTCGCGATGTCGAACCGGATTGGCCCCACCGCTGTGAAGTAACGTAGTCCTAAACCGGCAGACCACAACGGCGCTTCGGAAAAGTCAGGCAGACTGTCGTCAAAGACCTGGCCACCCTCGAGAAAGGGCACGATACCGATAGTGTCGGTCAGTCTCACTCGCAGTTCCAACCCAAGCTCGTACACCGAACGGCCGCCGATCGGTGCGCCTTGCGCATCGTGCGGGCCGACGCTTTGCAGCTCATAACCCCGAACAGACCCCCCGCCACCGGCAAAAAAGCGCCTGTCGGCGGGGATTTTCGCGGTATCTTCACCGAAAATGGAGCCGAGCCGCCCACGACCGGCGAGGACAATCCTATCACCGATGGGGAGAAAACCCGCGGCGCCTGCCTCGTTGGCCAAAAAGGCCACAGCGCCATCGTTGTGGCCCGCGAGCGGCGTCGTGGACAGGGTCAGGCGGGTCCCGGTGGTAGCGTCGAGGGGGTTGTCGGTGGTGTCGCGCGTCACGGTCAGTGGAAGCCCGAAAAGCAGGCTATTGGAGGTGTCGTCCTGGTCATCGATTTGACTAAGATCAACTGACAGACCGGTAAAACCACGCCAACTTGCACCAAACCGCCGCTCGATGCCGGCTTGGCCCTTAACGCCGAGGGACTCGAACGCGTCGGTGTCGTCGCGCCCAATTTCGGCGGAGGAGACGAAGTCCTGGTCGAGACGCAGGAAGCCGGGTACACGAAAAGTGGTCTCCCCCTTCTGCTCGATCTCGCCTAGCGTCGCCGAAAGGCGAAATCGTTCGCCACGGCCAAACAGCGAGCGGTGCTCCCAGAAAGCGGTACCCGCAAGACCTTCGCTGGAAGAAAAGCTGGCGCCGACGCCAACGGAACGAAATTTGCTCTCGCGAAGTTCGATGGCAATCGGCCGCGTTCCATCGATCGCCGGTTCGGCGGCAACGTTGATCCGTGCCGAGGCAAAAAGACCGGATGAGAGCATGTCCTTACGGAACGCTTCGATTTTACGCCGATCGTAAATGTCGCCTCGAGACCAAGGTACGCGGCGGCGCACGAACGCCGGATCCAGTCTCTCGAACGGTGAGATCGTAACGTCGCCGAACCTGGTAAATGGCCCGGGATCGACCCGCAAGTCGATCGTCATCGTCGTGTCCTGGTGATCGACGGTCGCCTTGCGGTCCAGTACCTTGGCAAAGGGAAAACCGGTTTCCGCCAATTGTCGCAAGAGCCTTTCCTGCCCTTCGGTGATCGGCTGGGAACGGGCGCGCATGCCGATTTCTAGGCCCAGAGAAGTTAGGTTGTCAGGCAATTCTGGCGTAGCAGGTTCGTAGGCGATCCGATAGTCAGCAAGGAGATAGACGGGACCGGTGCCAACGGCGATGCTGACCTCGGCCGGCGACTGCTCTGCGTCGATCCGGTAGGTCACCTCGAATCGATAAAAGCCTTCTGAGCGCAGAACACCAGCAAAGGTGTCGAGATCCGATTCCGCACGACGGGACAGGCCGGCCGCGGTTGCGGGTGGTCGGTCCTGCAGGCGAATAAGTCGCGAGGATCGTTCGAGGATATCGGCCAATTCGGGTTCCTCGTCCAACCCGATTATCCTAGTCACATACTCGAGTCCCGGCGCCGTGCCCGCCGCCGCAGGCTCTTGAGCGGGCGCCGAATTGATCGTTCCAACCGCCGCTACAAGAGTCAGGCAAACGAAGAGTGCCAGGTTCGGCGCCGATGCCATCGTTGCGCGCATCAACTATCCAACCGCGGCTATTGCACAGGTTCGACTTGGGCGGACGATGCCACGCGCACCACCTCCGGCGTTCTGATATGCAAGTCTCGCTGAGGGAAGGGAATCTCGATCCCAGCAGCGTGAAATTTGTCCCAAACGTTGAGCAGCACGTCGCTCTTGACGTTCGAGACGCCATTTTGGGGATCCTCTATCCAAATCCTTAACTCGAGATCGACGGAGCTATCGCCGAACCCCGTCAACAAACAGACACTCTTCGGTTCGGGGATAACGCGATTGGTCTCGGCGGCGGCCTCTAGGCACAGGGCAATGGCACGGCGTGGGTCGGCCCCATAGGAGATGCCGATAGGGATACGCAGACGCACTTTACTGTTACTGTATGACCAATTCTCGACGCGTTGAACAATGAGATCTTCGTTCGGGATCAAATGCTCGATGCCGTCGCGGGTGACCACGGAGACATACCGTGCGCCGAGCGACTTAATCCAGCCATAGGTATCAGCCACGCCAATGACGTCGCCCGGCTTGATCGACTTGTCGAGCAGCAACATGATGCCGCTAATCAAGTTCGACACGCTTTTCTGCAAGCCAAAACCGATACCGAGGCCGAGCGCGCCGCTGAACACGGCGAGCGCGGTTAGATCGATGCCGACGCTGGCGATCGCCGCCAGCACTGCAAAAATCAAGAGCGTAAACTTAAGCAGCTTGCCGATCAGCACCTGTACCGACGGGGTCAGGTTCGGCAAGCTGTTGATGCGGCGCTCCATGATCCGTGAAAAGGCCGTTGCGGCCCACAGCAGCACGCCCAGCGTGATCATGCCCTTAATCACGCTGAGCACCGAGATGCGCAGTGACGAACCGAAGGTGACGGAAAGGCCGTCAAGCAGCTCGATCGTCGGACCAAGCAGGCCAACCACGTTGAGCGCCGCAATGGTCCAAGCGACAATCGCCATAAGCCGGGACCAAACAGGATCGCGAATTAGGTTAGAGGCCAGGCGGATGACGACCCATGCGGTCAGCAAGCTGACGGTCAGTTCGATCAATCGGGCAGGCCAATCAGCGGCGGATGCCACCAGGACCGACAGCCATTGCAGCACCAGCCAACCGATCGGAAGCACCAGCAAGCTTACAGCAGCCAGGGCGCGCCGGCCGCCGTTGCCGAGCGGGCGCAAACCTTCGATCATCTTGCGCAAGTGGGGCGCGACCAAGCGAGCAAGCAGGTAGGCCGCGGCGATGACGAGTAGCTGGACCAGGCTCGCCAACGTTAGGAGTTCGTCCATGACCCACGTCTGGGCAGACGTCGCGAGCGTGGCCAGGAAGTCTGGGTGTAAGATATCTCCCATACAACCTCTCCTAGAGCCAGCGCAGACGTTTCAAGAGCCATACTTCGAATGCCGCGAGTGCAAGAATAGCGATCACAACCAGAGTAAACGCGATTGGGCTGTCGACACCGGGCATGCCACCAACATTGATGCCCAGCAGGCCGGTCAACAAACTCGGTGGCAGCAGGATTGAGGCGACTAGCGTAAGCATATACATAGTCTTGTTCATCTGCTCGGCGAGCCGGCCAGCAAGCTCATCTTGAGTAACGGCGGCCCGCTCGCGCGCCGATTCCAAGTCCTCCACATAGCGTGTCGTGCGGTCGGCGATCTCGCGCAAATAGGCACGGTCGACGTCTTGCAGCCAGCTCACGGTCTCGGCGTGCAGACGCGACATGGCGTCCCGCTGCGGCGACACGTAACGTCGCAGCGCAATCGCTTTCTGGCGCGAATCCGCAAGTTTGGATCGCAGTTCTCCGGTCCGGGCAGCTGGGATTTCATTCTCCAACTCGTCGAGCTGGTCGTCCAATGCCTCGATAACAGGGCCCATACGCTCGATGAGGCGGTCGGTTAGCGTCACGAGAAATTCCCCCGGCCGTTTGGGGCCATGGCCGGCCGCAAGGTCCGCCGCAATATCGTTGATAGCCATCAATCGTCGGCGGCGAATGGTGATGATGCGTTCGCTATCGATCCAAAGGCGGATTGCGACCATGTCGTCCGGATTCGCACCGGGGTTGAGATTGACTCCTCGCAAGATAACAAGTAGCGCGTCCTGGACATGCAGCGCGCGAGGACGGGTTTCGTCGGCCATCAGTGTCTGCAAAACCACCGGATCGATCGCGGCGTCATCTCGCAGCCATTGCTCGGTTTCGGTGCCGGTACGGTGAAGATGGACCCACAGCAGGCCCTCGCCCGGGCGCCACGATCGCACGCCGGCCCAGTCGAGCGCCCGCCCGCCGCCGGTGCCATCTAATAGATACCCGTAAATCAGACCATCTTCATTGGCCATTGTACCCTCTCCCCGGAACGCGGCTTAGACAATCGGTGGCTGTTCCGCGAGCTCCGATGTGGTGCCCTCGATAAAGGCGGCGTCATGTTCGAAGTCGTCCAACGTCCTTGCGACGACCTGGGTTCCTTCGTGCCGGGCTATGTGAAAAAGCGCATCACCCTCCTGCACAAGCGGAAGGTTGGTGCGTCCGATGACGACGCCATCGGCGGGGCTTTGCACCTCGGTCTCGTTTTCGCCCAAGGGATCGGCGATGACCCCCAAAGGCTGACCGGCGCCGACTTGGCTACCGAGTGCGACCGTCGCGCGGAGGAGGCCGCTTTGCGCCGCCCGCACCCAAGAGCTCGACCGGATTACAAGGGACTTAGGAGGCGCAGTGCGGCGCGACGGGGGGAGCATGCCAATTGCACGCATGACACGCACAATGCCTTTAACACCGGCGCGAATACAGGGTTCGGAGAAGCGCAGAGCCTCACCTGCTTCATAAACGATGACTGGCACGTTTCTCCGCGCCGCCGCTTCGCGTAGACTGCCCTCGCGGAAGCCGGTATTGATCATCACCGGCACGCCGAAGGCACGGGCCAGTTGGTCGGCCACGGGATCGTCGAGATTAGCCCGTATCTGCGGGAAGTTGTCGCGGTGCAGAGCGCCGGTGTGCAGATCGATCCCGTGGGTCGATTTACTGACAATCTCATCCAAAAACAGATGGGCCAGGCGCGCTGCCATGGAGCCGCCGGCAGAGCCGGGAAAGGATCGGTTGAGGTCGCGTCGATCCGGTAAGTATCGCGACTGAGTGACAAACCCCATGATGTTGACAATTGGGACGACTATCAAGGTGCCGCGGATATGATCGCAGACGTCGAGTTGCGCCACGCGCCGGATGATTTCGACCCCGCTAATCTCATCGCCATGCAAAGCCGCGCTGACGAAGAGCCGAGGCCCGTCCCTGCGCCCATGTGTGATTCGTACAGGCATGGTTACAGGCGTATGGGTTGACAGGTCGGTAATGCGCATGTCGATGGCGATTTCGCTGCCCGGCATGATCTCGACGCCACCGAGGGTAATCGGCAGACGCTTCGCCCGCCCCTTCGAGCGGACCTTGGTCTTTTCGACCTTGAGCTTTGCGCTGTTCGGCGACATGGTTAAAGGATACTCCGTAGGATGGTGGCAATGCCGAGAAAGGAGAAAAAACCCGCGACGTCGGTGACCGTAGTCAGGACAATGGAGGACGATTGCGCGGGATCCTGACCGAGCCGCTTCAGGACGATCGGCACGATAGCGCCGGCGAAGCCGGCAGCGATCATGGCCAGTACCATTGACGAAGCGATGACAGCCATCAAACCAACTGAACCGCTCCAAATAAAGACACCGATGCCGCAGGTGACTGCAATAGCGATCCCGTTCATGAACCCGACACTGATTTCCTTAACGGTCACCGGCAACCAATGGCGTACCGTAATCTCGCGCAGGGCAAGACCACGCATGGTTACGGCAAGGGCCTGGGCGCCGGCGTTGCCCGATTGACCGGCGACGACCGGCAGCAGAACCGCAAGCGCCGTCACCTCGGCGATCGTGTTCTGGAACAAGCCGACGACGGCGGCTGCGAGAAATGCCGTCAGAAGGTTTATTTGCAGCCAAGGCTGGCGCTTGAGCACCGCGAACGTCGCCTTGGAGAGAGCTCGTTCGTCCTTGCTGGCGCCAACCATCGTTTGCATGACACCGCTTGCGGTTTCTTCGAGCGCGGCAACCAGGGCTGCGTAACGCACGACGCCAACCAGGCGATCATCCAGGTCGACCACAGGAATACTGGGCAAACGCGAGCGCTCAAGGATTTCGACAACCTCCTCCCGCGGTGCTATGTCGCGAACGCGCACCGTCGCCGGTTCAGCAATGTCGCGTAGCGGCTGGTCGGGATCCGCAACAGCCAGGTCCTGCATGGCGACCCGGGCGGTCAAACGGTTACCATCGTCGACGAGGTAGAGCGACTGCCGGCCGCGAATGCGTGATTTGCGCAGCCGGTCAATCGCCTGGGAAACAGTCATGTCAGGCCGGAAGATATCGATATTCGTATCCATCAGACGGCCGGCACTGCCGTCCGGGTACAGCATGAGTCCTTCGAGTTCGCGCCGTATATTGGGCCGCAGCGCTGCGAGACGCTGCGACCGCTCGGTGTCTTCGAATTGTCCCAGCAGGGTCAGCGCCAAGTTTGGGCTGAGCGTCTCGAGTATCTCATTTGCCGTCGCGGGCGGGAGATGCGTGATCAGGTTGCTGGCGACGTCCGGCGTCAGCCAACTGAACAAGGGCACGGCGGCGTCGGCGGGCTGACCAGCGAGAATCTCAATCACGTCCTCTACGGGTATCGCCTCAATGCGTTTGGCTGCGCGCAGCGGATGATCTCTAATAAAGGCGCGATTTAGGGCCTGCACGACCCGGCCCGCGCTGTCGCTCATGTGATATCTCCACCAATTCGGGTGGCTGGCGTAGAGGCAGCTGCCTGAAGTACGCCGGTGAGGCTAACCATTAGGGCCTCGCCAACCTGGAACAACATCGCTGCGCTCTTTGGTGCGTCGCCGCCGCGGTCAGTCGCCAAGCCGTCCCGCACGTCGTCGAAGGAGAGCACGCCGAGCAGGCGACCAGACTTGTCGGTGACCGGCAACACCAGGGAAGTATCCCATGCTTCCAATCGGACCGCGGAAGCCAAGGGCGTGTGGGGTGAAATGACTACTGGATCCGCCTGCATCAGGCTGGCCACAATTTCGTTGTCGTCGGCGACCAGCAGGGCGTCGACATCGACCGTGCCGCTTAGTTTCTTGTCTTGGCCAACGACAAAGAGTCGCGTCCCTGGCTTCTCGCGCAGTTTGCGCAGTCGCTGCAGCGACTGCGCAACCGTCATATCCGCCTGGGTGACCGCTTTCGGCGCGGTCATCCAGGCGCCAGCGGTCCCTGGATCGTAGGAGAGATAACGTCGCAAGGTTGCGGCCTCGCGGCGAGGCAGAGCCGCAAAAATTCCGTCCTTTGTGGCCATTGGTAGAGCGCGCAACAGGATCGCGCGAGCGTTCGGCGCCATTTGAGTTAGGATTTCGGCGGTCGTTGTTGCCGAACACCTCACAAGAATATCAACTGCACCACTGACGTCCATTTGGGCCAGCGCGGGTGCGAGAAGTTCGGCCGGCACCTGTTCCGCAAACTCGGCACCACTAGAGGGCGTAATTTCCTCAAACACCCGGGCCGCGCCGGCCGGGTGCGCCTCCAAATACGCCAGGCTGAACTCGACCGCCTTAGTCATGGCCATCTCCGTCCGCAAGGAGCAATGTCGTCTCCTCGCTAAAGATGCGCGCCGGGATGATTGCGCGACCGCCTTCGGTCTCCAAGACGACGCTCACCGGGGTCAAATCGACGATCTCGCCCTCAACACCACCCAAACGTGCGCGCTGGCCAGTACGGTAGTGCTGCCGTAGATAGTGCGCGCCAATCAGGTTGGAAACCAATCCACCGGCGCCGAGAGCAAAGGCCAGCGCCATGCTGCCGACAACGGCACCAACCAAGATGACGATCAACGTGACCAGTAGCGAGATATCAATACCGACTTGATTGATACCTAGAACGAGTGCAGTCACCAAAATTGCAAGTTGCACGCCGCGGCCAAAAAGCTCCGCATGGGTCAGCCCTGCCGAGGCGATCCCAGCCGCCGTCAGATCGCGCGCCAGGGAACTAATAACCAGGCCAACGACGATGATAAGGCCGCCAGCAAGCAAAGTCGGCAAGTAGACGACGACACGGTCGAGCCAGGCCGAGAAGACAACAAGGCCGAGGATTCGCGTCGCCGAGGTAATGAAGAACAGAATGATGAGCCAGAACAGCACGTTACCCAGGAGCCGGATGGCAGTCTCTGACAGCCGCAAGTGGCGGGCACGTTCGCGCCCTACACGGGCCTCTAGAACCCCATTGGCCCAATAGGCGCTGCGCACCCCGATAGAACGCGTAAACCGGGCAATCAACCAGCCGACGGCGAGGATCAGAATGGCACCTAGCAGGGACGGGAGATACTCGACGAAATCGCCGAGTATCGCCGAGGCTGCGCGGGTTAGCTCTTGCAGCCAGACTGACACACCTTCCACCACATCACTCCTTCATTGCCAAGCCGGTAGGACGTTTCACGTCAACATCACTAACCGCGACCACGTGTTTTGGTGCGGTTCGGCCGAGCATTCTTCTCCATGAATTCGATGATCTTGCCAGCGACATCGATGCCGGTTGCCTTCTCGACACCTTCGAGCCCCGGCGTCGAGTTCACTTCCATCACGACAGGCCCATGATTGGCGCGTAACATATCGACGCCGCAGACATTGAGACCCATAATGTTGGCGGAGCGCACGGCCGTCGACCGTTCCTCCGGCGTGATCTTGATCTTTTCGGCGGATCCACCGCGGTGCAGGTTCGATCGAAAATCTCCCTCCGCACCGGTACGCATCATTGACGCGACAACTTTGTCACCAACAACAAGGCACCGAACGTCGGTACCGCCGGCTTCCTTGATGAACTCCTGCACTAATATATTGGCGCGCAACCCGCCGAAGGCCTGGATCATGCTTTTCGCTGCTGCGGGTGTTTCGCCAAGCACAACGCCGATCCCTTGTGTACCCTCCAACAGTTTGATCACGACCGGCGTGCCGCCAATAATGTCCAAGATGTCCTCGGCTTGACTGGTGGCATGGGCAAACACGGAGACCGGCAAGCCGATTCCCTGGCGGGCCAGTAATTGCAAGCTGCGAAGCTTGTCACGCGATCGACTGATCGCCACCGACTCGTTGAGAGGATAGACGCCCATAACCTCAAACTGGCGCAGGACCGCCGTACCAAAAAAGGTAACTGAGGCGCCGATACGCGGTATTACGGCGTCAAATCCTTCAAGTTTTTCACCCTTGTACCGCAACTCTGGCCGATGCGATGCAACGTTGAGGTACACGCGCAGCGTGTCGATGACCTCCATCGTGTGCCCCCGTTGCTCGGCAGCCTCGACCAGCCGCTTGTGCGAATAAAGGTTCGGATTACGGGCCATCATGGCGATCTTCATTGTGCTTTCTCCTTGCTTGAAAATGTCGGCCGTTTCTTGCGAAAAGGCCGAAGCGCTCGGCTCAAACGGTACGAGCTGCCCGGGTCGACGAGGATTCGCCGGCGGAGGGCCTGACGACCCAACAGCATACGGAAGCTCATTTCGTCCCGGTTGGTGAGACTAACTTCGATGGGCCATTCTTCATCACCAAGCCGCAATAGCGTTTCGATGACGTAGCGATGCTCAGGCTTGCCACTCGAACTGGTAATAACGCGCTCGTCGACGAGCGGCGCCTGGCAGGCGACGGCTGGGTGACGGTGCCTCTGTATCGGGTGGACGGAAAAGCGAACGTGCTGAACGCCATCGATGCTCACCGGTTGCATGTTGTAGGCATGAAGCGCCGATGTCCGTGCGCCGGTGTCGAGTTTCGCCTTAATCCGCTCAATACCCAGGCCAGGAAGCGCGATCCACTCACGCCAGCCGCCAATCAAGAGCGGGCTCTTCAAGAGGGTACTCATCTAAGCAGCGAACGGGCGGCCGGCTAGGCCGTTTCCGAGGATGCAATGCTGTCCATTACAGATGCTGGTACCCGTCGGTAACTGCGGAAGAGCCGCTGCTCGAGTAGAACGAAATAGCTCTCCATGTCGACGAAAATGAGACCCTTCTCGAAGAGCTCCTCGGTGACCTGGTCGAGCAACCCCGATGGCAGCCTTTGCCGACCGGCAAGTTGACGCAATAGTTTGCGGGATATGCGAAATCGCCCCCGCTCTCGACCGCTGAAGGGCGTGTCATAGAGTGCGGTCAAGGCCTCGGCGACTTGCTCCGCGGAAGGGCGACCAGAAGTAGGGCGTTGACCAATTTGCATCATTTCCATGATTTGCACGCTACCCTTTCCTGAAAAGGAAATCAAACGATATTTCTCTTATAGACGATAAATTTTTCCATATAGCGGAATAAAGTTGTGTTTTATCCATTGTACGACCTGAGCTCCCTGAAGCCTGCAACGAAATTCAGGGGGTTGCCGGCCGCGCGTCCTCCGTCTCCAGCGAGAGGCAGACGACGGCGGAACCATATCGGCAACGGCGGAAGAACCCCGGGCTCAATCGTCCGCAGCGGCTACGACCTCGGAAGTCGCTCCACCAATATGAAAACCGTCTTGGGGTGCGACGGAAGATCTGTCGAGCTCTATCTCAGGATGTCAGTGGTCAGGTCGCAAGTTCGGTTGAAATCGAGGCCAAAGCGACCGGGAGAGCAGCCAGGTGGACGTGGGCCCAGGTCATCCGAGTTTCGGTGCCGTTGATTGGCTCGGGAGCACTACACGCCAAAAACTGTCTTAACTGCCACATGGCGAGTGATCCGGTAGTGAAGGGAATGGCCGGTCTCGCGCCCGAACTGATCCTCGAGAGCGCGTAGAATATTTTGCAACCGGACAACAAACTTGGATTCTGACGTCGACCGCTCTCCAAGCGAGTAGATGATCTCGACTCGCCACATTGGCTGAACCAAACCATAGGATGTCAATGTAGTCAGCACCATTGTCCAAGGTTCTGACTCCAGGCCCTCATTTCCTCAGACGATTTGCAATTGCGCTGCTGAAGGAGCACCAAGATGTTCTGAAAACTGGGCTGGCTAACCTGCCCGAAGGCCTCTTTGAAGACGCGGCATATTAATGCAGTGCTACTCCAGTGATCCTATGACACGCCGTTGCATTAGAATCGGCGGTCATTATTCGGATGAACGCGCCGCTCCGCAGCGCCAACGTACCTTGGGCCGCACATGCACGACCACGTGACTCTCGGTCTTAGCCGTATGGCCAAAAGGGTCTGGTTGACGGACAGGAATGTATGAGCAGTGTTCATCATGACTCTTGCCGAATCTCCACTAGCACACCATGTTCTGAGCGCCTCAGCCCGAAACGCGGTCTAACATGCCTAGAGAAGTTCCTAGAGCGTTCCTAAGGTTTGTGAGCTGTATCGTAAGTGTTTGAAAAGATTGGTAGCGGAGGAGGGACTTGAACCCCCGACACGCGGATTATGATTCCGCTCGTCCGCCTCTCCACACACTAGAAAAACCGTAGGTTTCTGCGGATTCACAGCCGGCAATGATGGATTTGTCGGTCAGCGTACGCGGAGTGATCCGGCACAAAAGCCGGCACACTTTGTTCATGCCTAGTTCCTACTGCTGTGTGGAGATAGACAATTGACCAAAGCCAGTACTCGCGACACCGCGCCTGATCACGTCTGGCCCCACGCCCGCCTATGGACGATTCCTGTCGAGCCAAAGACACCGTCACATAATGCGTGCTTGGGCCAATGGCTCATGCGTGCCCCCGGTTATCACCCGCTCTGGGACTGGTACTTCGTCAGCCTAGTCCACCTGCGCGACATCCCTGGCGCCCGTTCGGCGACCAAACACTCCGCAGAGATGAGCCACGAACTCCAGATCTTCGCGCTTCACCCGGATCACCCCCCGGATCCAGGCGACATCCAATCTCTGCGGGCGCTGGTGCCGGTCAACATCTGCCAGCAGTTTCTCGCACAAAACGACCCCAACGCGCTGCAGAAGATCGAGCGG
>JAJFJA010000071.1 GCA_021774445.1 Alphaproteobacteria bacterium | reverse complement strand
GTGATCCGCCTCACGGTGATGATGTACATCCGTTTTCCGTTATCGCGTCGTCAGGTCGAGGACCTGCTGTTCGAGCGTGGCATCGACCTCTGCCATGAGACGGTGCGTTTCTGGTGGCAACTGTATTCTAACCTGCCGGGTCGAGCTGGAAATCCGTACTGCTCGCGACCATGGCGTTGAGGACGCCGAGAAGCTTGTGTGCTGTTGCCGTTAGTACGACCTTGATGGG
This sequence comes from Alphaproteobacteria bacterium, assembly GCA_021774445.1. Lineage (GTDB taxonomy): Bacteria > Pseudomonadota > Alphaproteobacteria > UBA6615 > UBA6615 > SZUA-147. Next base: position 35,853 of record JAJFJA010000071.1, on the reverse strand, counting down.
CTTTCCGGCTGCAGTGAGACGGCGGCGGAACTCCTGGAAAGTCGCACAGAATCGTGAGGCGTGGAGCGCGGCGATGTAGAGCATTGCGCGTACCGTTGAGCGTCCTCCCCGGATCGTCCGTCTTCCCTTGATCTGACCGCTGTCCCGCGCCACAGGGGCGAGCCCAGCCAGCGCGGCGATGCGGCGCCGATCCAGGCGACCGAGTTCGGGCAGATCGGCCAGCAGGGTTGCCGCCACGATGAGACCGACACCGGGCACGGTCTGCAATCGGCGCGCAGTGTCGGCAAGGTCCGGGTTAGTTGTGATGAGGGTCGCAATCTGAGCCTCGATCTTCTGGATGCGACGGTCGAGTATCGCCACGAGACTGCGAATGTCGGCTCGCGCAACATTGCCATGGGTTTGCCTTAGCCGGGTAGCTTCCTGCTTGCGCATCTCGACGGAGTTGCCGTCGCCGCGTGACAAGCGCCTGCAGGGCCCGAAGCTGAGGCGCCACAGGCATTGTCTGTTGGGGGCGCAGACGAGCGCCGAACTCGGCAAGCATACGTGCATCGACGCGGTCAGTCTTGCCGATCACACCCATCGCCCGCGCGAAGTCACGGGCCTGCCGCGGATTGACGCGACTGAACTTCGCCCCCACGCGTTCCAGGGCATCGCGGAGGGCGCGGTCGTAACCACCGGTCGCCTCGAAGATGACCCATGCGCCTTCGCGGCGACTGGCTCCGACGAACCGTCGCATGGCTGCCGGGTTATTTTCGATCCGGACAGGCGGTTGGTTTGGATGATGGACGTCGAGCCACCTTTTGGAAATATCGACACCAATGAAGAGGTCTTGCATCATGTTCCTTGTCCTGTTCTGCGGGGTCTGCGCCAACAGCCCCAGTCAACTGTTCAGGATGACTTCGAAGTTGCGGGCGGCTCCCAAGCCACCAGACGGGGTAGCGCCCCGGAACCGATACGGGATGCCGTCCGCAACTCAAAAACTACTGGAAACAAAATAGACAGGAATCGGTTTGGCCCGATGTTCGCGGCCGAGATCCGAAAGCGGCGGGTTCAGCGTCGATCATATTCCAACTGGCGTTGGCACCTGGACGAGGTCTTTGTGAAGATCAACGGCAAGATCCACTATCTGTGGCGGGCGGTTGATCGTGAAGGCGAGGTACTTGAGGTTATTGCCACGAAACGCCGGGACCGCAAGGCTGCGCTAGCGTTTCTGAAGCGCGCGATGAAGCGCTACGGCCGGCCAAAGGTGATCGTGACGGATCGACTCAAATCATATCGCGCTGCGATGAACGTGATCGGAAACGCGTCGCGCCAGACCTTTGGACGGTGGCTCAATAATCGGGCAGAGAACTCTCACCAACCGTTCCGACGACGCGAGGGAGCAATGGCGAAATTCAGGGACGTCAAAACACTGCAGAAATTCTCCTCCGTCCATGCCTCGATCCACAACCATTTCAACCACGAACGCCACCTCAACCGCCGCGATATCTTCAAGCAGAACCGCTCGGTTGTGCTGGCCGAGTGGCGCCAACTGGCGGCATGAACCGGGCGATGGTGGCTAGTTTGGAGACTGGTTCGCAAAGGACTGACAGAACCCAAAACGCACATACATCATCACGGCAAGACGGATGATCTCGGGTGAAGTCTTGAAGTAGCGGAATGGATTTCTCATCCGGGGACGCCACAAATCCCGCCTCACCCATTCAAGTCGGTTTCCCCTGACATCGCCGCAGGGAATGGTTTTCGCGAATCAGAGAATTCGTTTTTCTACGAAAGACAGAAAAATGGAAATGAATGTTCGAATCTCCGACTCAAACATTCACCGCAGGCCGCTACAAAAAATAATGTGCCAGCTGGGCACCACGAGTAGGCTATCCGGTTTCTTCGCAACGATTGAAGTTGCTCGCGATTTTCTACGCACAGGCCCGCTCTTGGCCCACATTATCCACCACGCACCTGCAACATCAAAGAGTGTAACCGGAGTCCCCGTCGCCGACGATGAAGGCATACTCACCCGGATGTACCTTCGAAACACGGTTCCGCACTTGCATGACCTCGGTCTTTGGATATGGCGCGACGAGCCGGTGGAGTTCCTCGAAGGTATAGGGCGAGACCACCCGACCAAGGAGCGTTCCCTGAGGGACCGTCTTGCCCAGCACTTCCAACCCTACTTCTGGAATAAACGTGCCGCCGTGGGCAGGCCTGACCGTGCGGCCTTTGCGGATCACCACTCGGGAGGCGTCGTGGGTCAGAGTGCCGGAAAAAACCTCGACCACACGCAACATATTGACCATGTCGGCGATGGCCTTGTCGAAATAAGCCAGATCTAGTATTAGGCCACCGCCACCGATTTCGGGTACTACGGCCAGTATTCCCATCTGTTCGGCGCAATTGGTCAGCGTCCCTCGAGCCTCGAAGTGTTCCCACAGGACTTCGGCGCCGCTGACCATGGCGATCTCGTGGACCCGCCGATTGTACTCTGAAGCCTGGGGATCGGCTGTATAGGTGTAATGGATGACCGTGTCAGAGCCCCCGCCGTGATAATCGAGGATTATATCCACCTGGGGCAGGATGCGATCGGCGATGACCTTGGCAAGGGCGTCGGTGAACCAGTTGCTGTCGGCTTCCGATCCCGGGAAGACCCGGTTCAGGTTGTGGAGGTCGATGGGGGTATTACGGTCCCCCGACTCCAGAGAATGAGGATTGAGCACCGGGGCCAATACCAGGGTGCCGGCGAAATCGTGATCGGAATCGACCAGGAAATGATAGATGCGCCGGCAGAATTCGGCGCTCCAGAACTCGTCGCCGTGCGACGTGCAGGTGATCAGCACCGATGGACCGGGACGCTGTCCGGTGATCACGTGGATGGGCAGGGCCAACTTGTAGCCGCTGGCCATGACGCAAACAGGAACCTCGAAATATGCCTTGGTTCGCTTCGCCACTTCCGTACCGTCCCATCGAAAAGCCATTTGGAATCCTCCGTTGAAAAATATTGCTGCTAATGGCGATGGCCCGGGGCAAGGTACGCTCGACCAAGCCCTGGGGTCTGATTGCGATCGCTTCTATGCATTACTTTCCGCTGTTCTTCCGATGCAAACCGTCCAATCCCCGGGTCGCAGGGTGCTCACCCTTTGGCTGATCACGATGCCGTCGTGGGGTGAGCGGACGGTTTCGCGAAGCCGCCCGTCGAAGTCGCGAATCTCGCCGACCACCTGTCCCTCGCGCACCGCTTCGGAGACGGCCGCCCGAGCCAGGTAGATGCCGCCATGCACCCCATGGGAGAACCAACCATCGACCAGGATGTAGCGGTCGCGGAACGCCACCTCGCCCTCCATCATCCCCGCCAGCCGCAAGCAGTTCCTGATCGCTTTGCCGATCTCCCGCACGCAATGATCGAGAGGCACGCCGCGCCCGCCCATCTCGTAGGTAACTGCTGGCACACCCCGTTCGAGCGCCACCTGGGGAAGCGTGCCCCCACCTCCGCCCAGCGACGCAGGGGCCCGCCAGACGAGTTCGGTGTCCAGCGCTCGGGCCAATTCAACCGTGCGCGCCGCGGCCTTCGATCCCTCTTGCTCCCGGTAGATGACGATGGGCGCGGTATCCATGCGTGGTCCACCCGAATGCACATCGATGAGATAATCCAGCCGCGGACAAATATGGTCGAAAAAAGCGGCGGCGATGCGCTCGGTCAGGAAGCCGTCGGCCCGGCCCGGACAAATCCGGTTGAGGTCGAGCAGGTCGATGGAACTGGTCCGGGAATACTCGCGGCAAGCCGGCATGTTGAGGTGGGGTACGCCGATGACAACGCCCTGGAAGGTGTCCGGATCCAGTTCGTCCCATAGGCAGTGGACCGCCACCTGACTCTCGTGTTCGTCGCCGTGGGTCCCGGCGTTGACGCAGAACACGGGTCCCGGCTGGCGCCCCGAAAGGACCATCACCGGGATTGCGCAGGGATCGCTGGTTCCCTGGCCGGCCACCGGGACGGAAGCTAACAGCTTTGCGCCGGCCTCCAACCGCTCCAGGTCCATCTCCCTGAAATCCAACGGCTCCACGGTGCAACCTCAAGAGCCGGGGCGGGTTAGGATCCGCCCGCCCAGCTTGCCGGTGAATTCGCCGTCGGCGACCGCCTGGACCCCGTTGACGAAGACGTGCTCGATGCCCATGGGATAGGCCGACGGCAGTCGCCAGGTACCGCGTTCGCCGACGCCCTCCAGGTCCACCACCACCAGGTCCGCCTGACCCCCTTCGCGGATGTAGCCACGCCCTTCAAGCCTCAAATGGTCGGCCGCCAGGCCACTCATGCGGCGGATAGCGCCACCGATCTCTAGCAGTCCCTCGTCGCGTACGAACTTCGCCAGGACACGGGGAAAGGTGCCGGTGTGGCGGGGGTGGGGTTGAATTGTGTTCCAGGGCTCGGTCAGGCGGGAAACCGAACTACCGACGGCGTCGGTACCGAAGAGCGTCCATTGATCGGACATTAGGGCCCGTAAATCCCGCTCGTCGAAGGGCGAGCAGATGGCGCCGAATTCCTCGCCGTCTTCCAAGATCAAGTCGAAATAGAGATCACAGGGATCCTGGCCGACCACCTCGGCGGCAGCCGCCATGTCCAGGCCGACGAGTTCCTGGCGCGGGCTGGCCGCTGGCAATTCGACAATATGAATGTCCCGCCAGTCGCCGAAGATTGAGAATTCTTCGTGGAAGCCGCGCTTGGGCTGGGTCCGACGGTCTTCGATTTCCGCCTTCAGCAGCGCCCGTTTGCGTTGATTGCGCAGCAGTGCGTCAAGTGTGGGTAGGTTCTCGGCCCAGGTCTTCTTCCAGTTGTAGACCTCGGGCGGCAGGATGGCCCGGGGCGACCACCAGGCCCCGGAGGTGGGATACGGCATCATGTCGCAGGCCACCTTGACGCCGTCCTCTCGTGCCCGGTCCATGAGGTCCAGCACGCGGTGCATCCATCCCCAGTGCTTACGGCCGTAGATGTGCAGGTGCGAAATCTGAATGGTGGCGCCGGTGCGCCGGCCCACTTCGAGGGTTTCGGCGACAGCGTTGAGCACGTTCCAACTGTAGCCGCGAATGTGGGAACTGTAGAAACCTCCATATTCCACCGCCACTTCCACCAGGTCGACCACTTCGTCCAGGTCCGAGGCGGTGCCGGGGGCGTAGTCGAGACCGCTACTCAGGCCCCGGGCTCCGGCCTCCATGGCCTCGCGGACATGGCCCTTCATTCGACCGATCTCCGCCCCAGTGGCGGGCCGATCCTCGCCGTCAAGCACTGCTTTGCGTAACGTCAGATGACCCACCTGTGGCACGCCGTTGATGCCGGCTCCGCGATCGTCCACGACGCGGAAATATTCGGCGGCGGTCGACCAGGGGACCTCGACCCCCGGCGGATCCAGCAGCAGGCCGCGATTGTTCGCCATCAATGGAAATGGGCTGTAGCCGCAATTGCCCATGACCTCGGTGGTGATGCCCTGACCCACCTGGGTCTCGCACACCGGGTTCAGGTAGCGCCCGACCTCGGAATGGGCATGGACGTCGATGAATCCCGGCGCGACGAGCCGGCCGGCGGCGTCCAATTCCTTGCGGCCCTCGGCCTCACCAAGCTCGCCCACGGCGGCGATTCGTTCGCCGTCGATTCCCACGTCGGCATGGCGGGGCGCACTCCCGGTCCCGTCCACCACCTGACCGTTCCTGATTACGACGTCGAATGCCATGTCTTCCTCCCACCTAGTCGCTGAGACGTTCCGCCTTACCAGTCTCCGGATCGACGGCCACACCGTAGTGCTCGCGCGCCGCCACCACCGAGACATAGCCATCCAACACGTCCCGGGCCACAATCTCGGTCGGTCTTTCGCGCGGATCGCCGTATCCGCCGCCGCCCGGCAGTTCCATGTGATAGGCCTGGCCGGGTTGCAGGGTTCGGGGTTCCACCGAGACGACCTCGCCGTCCACGTCGAACCGCCCTGCCCTCCCCGGTTCTCCGCCCTGTATTCCGGGGGGCGGGAACCTCACTTTGTCAGGCCTGAGCGAGGCGACCAGAGAGCCCTCGCCTAACACGCGCAGCTCGATTTCCTGGCCCAGGCCGCCACGCTGCCGGCCTGGGCCGCCCGAGTCGGCGATCAGGCGCTTGTAGCCGACCACCAGGGGCGCCTGGTTCTCGATGATCTCGGTCGGCGTGACAGTGCCGTTGTAGGGGAAGGCAATAGTCGGCAACCCGTCCATAGTGGCCGTCGCTCCCTTGCCCCCGTTGGGCAGGATATGAACGTTGAACACCGTTCCGTCCGGGTGGGTGCCATGAAGGGTGATGGCCCAGAAAGAACCGCTTCCCGCCTGTACCCGATCCGGCATCGGCCCGGCCATCGCGCCGTAGACCGCCACATTGATGTGGAAGCTGGTCTTTGAACGGGATTTGACGGCGCTGGGGAACGTGGTGTTGAAGACGCTGCCCTCGGGCGCGAACACAGTCAACGGCCGGAACAGGCCCTCGTTATTGGGAAGGTCCGGCGTCAGGCTGCACTTGATGGGATAGAAGGCGTCGGCGAACGTGCAGTTGGGCACGCAGTTGATGGAGGCGTTCTCGAACTGGGACGACGAACCAGTGAAATCCACGTGCACCCGGTCGCCTCTCTTGCTCACCGTAGTCCGCACATGCAACGGTGTTTTGAACCCGTCGGCATCCAAGTCGTAGCTCCAGGTCCCGTCGGGCAGTTCACTGAGAGCTTGGCGCATGGCTTTCTCGGAGCGATTGAGGATGTCCTCGGCTAGGGCATGAAAGGCCTCGACACCCCCATAATCGCTCAGGAACTCGACCAGCCGGTCGAGCCCTAATCCCTCCGCGCCAACGATGGCGCGAATGTCGCCAAGCACCATGTCAGGAACCCGGACGTTTGCCTCAATAATGCGGAAAAGCTGCATATTCTCCTGACCGGCCAGCCAGAGCTTGCTGGGCGGGATACGCAGGCCCTCCTCGAAAAGGTCTCGGGCATCGAAGAAATCCAGGCGCCCGCCGATATCCGCCACGTGGGCGGCACAGGCCATGAAAGCCACCACCGCGCCATCAATGAATACCGGCATGATGATACACAGGTCAGGTAGGTGCCCGGTGCCGATCCAGGGATCGTTGGTAATCAGCACATCGCCGGGGACCAGATCTTCGACGGGGAACACCTCTAGAAGGTGTTTGACGGTGATAGGCAGGTGAACGGTGAAGGCCGGAGAGCTCAATTGCGACTGGGCTAGGCTGCGGCCCTGACGGTCCAACATGATGACGGCGAAATCCCGGCTCTCTCCAACGATGGTAGAGAACGACGTGCGGACTAACGCGATGTCCACCTCGTCCATGATCGAGATCAGCCGGTTCCACTGGACCTCGACTGTGATCGGGTCGAGCTCGGTCGGGCTAGGCATGGTCTTTGCCCACCTTGACCGCCGGCAATATGTCGATGAACAGGCTTCCGAAGGCGTCCACCGAGATCTGGCTCGACGGGCCGGCCACCACGGTACATTCGCGTTCCTCAATGATGGCAGGGCCAGGGAAGCTGCTTTCGGGGACCAGGCGGTAACGGTCGTAGACCGGTGTGTCTTGGTACTCACCGCTCTCCGGGAAAAAGACCGGTCGCTTGCCTTTGAGTACCGCCTGGGAATCGGCCGCAGGGTCCTCCGACAGATGGAGCGGAACCACCGGCGGCGGCGCCCCAACCACGGTACGGCAGGTGACCAACTCGACGGCCAGGTGGGTGTGCGCATGGCCGTACTTTTCACGGTGGCGCTCGTAAAACAGCTCGGCCAAGGCCTCGGTCGAACGCTGGTCGTAGGTCTTTTTCGGGATCTCTACCGTCACTTCGTGGCCCTGCCCCTTGTGCCTGAGATCCATGGAGTGAACGACCGTCACGCCCTTGCTGTCGGGAGCGATCCCGGCGTCTTCGAGGATGGCCAGACCCTCGGTCGCCATATCCTCAAAGACAGCCCCGATCTCGTCCCACCGAACGGCATCCAGTCGGGTCACGAAAGAACGGGCGAAGTCGAACGAAACGGCGGTAGTGATCAGTCCCATGGCGGAGGTAGCACCCGCCCCCGGCGGCACCACAACGCCCTTCATGTGCAGGGCTCGGGCAAGCTCATAAGCGTGGGCAGGGCCGGCGCCGCCGAAGGCGAATAGATAGAACTTGCGAGGATCCTCGCCGCGCTCGGCGATATGGACCTTCATAGCGGCCAGCATGTTCTGGTTGACCACCTCGAAAATTCCGCGCGCCGCGTCGTTCGCGGTCATGCCGAGCGGCTTGGCCAGCTTTTCCTCAACCGCTTTTTTGGCGGCTTCCACGTCGAGTTTCATTGTCCCGCCCAGGAAATAGTTCGGGTCCAGATAGCCCAGGATGACGTCGGCGTCAGTTACTGTCGGGTTTTCGCCCCCACGTCCGTAGCAGGCTGGCCCGGGGTCGGCTCCGGCGCTTCTCGGGCCCACCTTGAGGAGACCCAGGATGTCCACCTGGGCAATGCTGCCGCCACCGGCGCCAATCTCGATCAGTTCGACCACTGGCACCCTGATGGGAAGGCCGCTTCCCTTCATGAAGCGCTTCACACGACCCACCTCGATTACGCTGGCCTTGGTTGCCTGATGGTCCTTCACCAGGCCGATCTTGGCGGTGGTTCCACCCATGTCGAAAGTGACCATGCGGTCGAGCCCCATGTTTCGCCCGTAATAGGTAGCCGCCAGGACGCCGGCGGCGGGCCCCGATTCGACCATGCGAATGGGAAATTCCTTGGCCGTCTCCGAGGTGGTAATGCCGCCAGACGAAATCATTAGGAAAAGGCGCCGGCCGTATCCCATATCTCTCAATTGATGTTCGATGACGTCAATGTAGTGGCGAGTGAGCGGCTGGACGTAGGCGTTAGCAACAGTCGTACTCATACGCTCGAACTCACGGATCTCGGGCGCCACTTCGCTGGACACGCAAATGCTGACCTGGGGCAGCTCCTCGGCCAGGATCTCCCGCGCCCGCTTCTCGTTAGCCGGATTGCGGAAGGAATGGAGGAAAACAACGGCCAGCGCCTCGACCTCGTGCCGGCGGATTTCGGCCGCAGTTTCCCGGAGTGAGGCCTCGTCCAATGCGATCAGGACGTTGCCGTCCTTGTCCAGGCGTTCCTCTACATCGTAGCGCCATTTCCGAGGCACCAGCGGCGCCGGTTTTTCTAGGAAAAGGTCGTAGATGTCGTAGCGGACCTCGGTACCCATCTCCAGAACGTCGCGGAAACCAGACGTGGCCAACATGGCCGTCCGGGCTCCATTGCGCTCGATGAGGGCATTTGTGATCAGGGTGGTGCCGTGGATCGCGATGTCGATTTCTTCACCCGCAATGTTGCTGTCGCGCAGCATCGGCCCCAAGCCGTCCATGACGCCACGCGATGGATCGTCGGGCGTTGTCAGACATTTGTTCAGAAAGGCGCGGCCGCTACGCTCGTCGACCAACACGAAGTCGGTGAAGGTTCCTCCAATATCGAATCCCAGCCGGTAATTCATCGCTTCGGACATTTGTCGAACTACTCCTCGTTCCTCGAATTAATTGTATTCCGTTCGGGCACATTTCCGGCTAACCAGGCCGTCGGCCACGTCGCGGGCTAGCACCGCCGGGTTCCGTTCGCCGGGCGGTCCCAATCCGCCGCCTCCCGGTAGTCGCAGTTCTAGAAGGTCGCCCCGCCTCAGCTCGAAGGGGATCAGGGGGGCCGGACTTCTATTGAGCAGAAACTGGCCGGCCCGGCCGGATCGCCCCCCCAACAGCCCAGGAGCTGGATGGCGCGTCTTGTCGGGGCGACAAAATATGCCGACTGGTTTGTCACACAATGAGGTGAAGGTGATGTGCTGGCCAAGGCCTCCCCGGAACCGGCCCGGGCCCGCCGAATCCGTCAGTAGGCGACGCTGGCCAATGAGCAGCGGGGCGTTGTTCTCGAAGACCTCGGCCGGCGTGATTGTTCCGTTGTAGGGGAAGGCGATGGTCGGCAGTCCATCCCGGCCGGGAACCGCCCCCTTACCGCCGTTTGGCAACATGTGGCTGCGGTAGGGTTCGCCGTCGTCATATGTGCCGAAGGCCGTCATGGTCCAGAAGGACCCACTGCCGGCGTGCACCCGATCGCCCATCACGCCCGAAAGCGCAGCGTAGACGGCGGAATGGATGTGGCAGCTTGACTTGGAACGGGCCCGCACCGATCGGGGGAAACGGGTATTGAATATGCTGCCCGAAGGGGCATGGACTTCCAAGAACCGGTAGAGCCCCTCGTTGTTGGGGAGCTCCGGAAGCAGGCTGCACTTGAAGGGATAATAAGTGTCGGAAACAGTTGTGTTCATGACGCAGTTGATGGCGGCGTCGGACCGCTCGTCGGACGATCCCGTGAGATCGACCCGCACCTTGGCCCCACGAATGGTCACCTCTACGGCGATGTGCACCGGGCGGTTATGGCCGTCGATGACGAGTGCGGATGAATAGGAACCGTCAGGCAGGCTCTCGATGGACCTCGCCATAGCTGCCTCCGAACGATCCAGGATCATACCGGCAAGATGGTCGAGATTGTCCATCCGGTAGTCCTCGAGAAATTCGATCAGCCGCTCGGCGCCCAACCGCTCAGCGCCCAGGATGGCGTGGATGTCGCCGATCACCATGCGCGGCACACGAACGTTGGCCTCGATCAGCTTGAAAAGCGGCTCCACCGGAATTCCGTTGCTGACCAGCTTCATGGGCGGAATGCGCAGGCCTTCCTCGAACAGATCCTTGCTGTCCAGATAGTCGCTCCGACCGCCGATGTCCGAGATGTGGGCGACACAGCCCATGAAGGCGACAACCGTGCCCTTGTGGAAGACCGGTGTGCAGATGGTCAGGTCGGGCAGATGGCCCGAGCCGAGCCACGGATCGTTGGTTATCAGCACGTCCCCTTGCCGAAGGCGGTCCACCGGACAGGCCTCCAACAGGTGCTTGCAGGTGATGGGCAGCGAACTGGTGAAGGCCGGCGTGGAGAGCTGGGATTGGGCGAGCGAACGGCCACGTTGATCGACCATGATGACCCCGAAATCCCGGCTCTCGCCTACGATGGTGGAGAAGGCGGTGCGGACCACCGCCGTGTCTACCTCGTCCATGATGGTAATCAAGCGGCTCCATCGGACCTCTAGGTCGATCGCGTCGAGGGGCTGACCGGCGGACATGGGGTGCCTCAATCTCCCCAAACCCGGTCGAAGACTCTGAGCCAGTTGCCGCCCAGGATCTTCTTGATGCCGTCGTCGGAGAAACCCCGCTTGCTCATCGCCTCGACCACGTCCATCAATTGGCCGTAGTCGTCAAAGCCTTCCACGTAGCGCAGCCGGGAACGAGGGTTGGATTCCACGTGTTCGGCATATCCCCCCAACGCTGAATTGGGTCGGCCGCGGATCAGGTCGCCGTCGGGATAAGTGCCCAGGCTCATGTCGGTGGCCATACCCACGTGATCCGGACCCACCAGGTCGATAACGTACTGGATGGCGTCCAGGTAATGCTCCACCGTCGGCCTCGTCGTCATCCCTTTCCGGAAGTTCAGGGGACCCCAGTTGGTGATGCCGATAACGCCGCCGGTGGTGGCGCACTTCTTGATTTGCTCATCAGTGATGGCGCGGGGAATGTCGACCAGAGCCTTGGGGTTGGAGTGGCTGAAGACTACCGGTTCACGCGCCCGCTCCAGGATGTCGAGAGTAGACCGCTCGCCGACGTGGCTGAGGTCGATCAACACGCCCAAGCGATGGCACTCGTCCACCCACTTCTCGCCGAACTCAGAGAGGCCACCGTTGTCTGGTTCCAAGCAGCCGTCGCAGATGGCGTTGCGCTTGTTGTACGCGGGCAGCATCATGCGAAGCCCCAACTTGTGAAAGGCTTCCAATCTGTGAATATCGCGGCCCAGGAAATCACCGCCCTGGGAATTGATAACGATGGCGACTTGGTTCTGCTCCTTGGCCTCGACGATATCGGCCGCGCTAAAGGCGATGCGCACCCCTTCGTAGGTATTGGCGATGCGGTACCAGTTGGCGATGGCGTCGAGCGCCTCGCCCGGTCCCGCGTCGGGCCGGAACGTGGTGATGCAGAAGGCCGTACAACCGTAGGTGTGAAGCTTGCTGAAGTCGGTGTCGGGCCAGATCTGAATGCAGGTGTCGACGAAAATGTAGGAATGGGAAAGAGGCGTGTGGTAACCCTTCTCCAGAGGATGGGGGGAAACCTGATCGAGAGTTTCGTGCATGACGGCCTACGCTCCGGTTGGTTCGTTTGTCGGCTGTTCGAATCCATAGAGATCCCGTGCCGCCTCGATCGAAACAAATCCCTGTTCGATGTCCCGTCGCAGGGCGTCGGGGTCCCGCTCCAGCGGATCTCCCAGCCCGCCACCGCCGGGAAGCTTCATGGTCACTACCTGTTCGGGACGTAGCTCGAAGGGCTCGAGAGCCAGGGGCCGATCATCCAGCGTCAGTTCTCCCGGCGATCCGGGACGCCCCCCGGCCAAACCGGGCGCCGGAAACCTGATTTTGTCGGGTCGAATGGTCAGCCTCAGACGGGCGTCGCGCGCACAGCCCAGACGAATGGTCTGACCCAGCCCGCCGCGGTTCCTTCCGGCCCCGCCGGAATCCCGGCGCAGCGAACGTTCGAGGATCAGCAGCGGCGATCCGATTTCGATGATCTCGGCTGGCGTAATGGTTCCGTTAGCCGGAAAGGCGATTGTCGGTAAACCGTCCAGGCCTTCGACGGCGCCCTTGCCGCCGTTGGGCAACACGTGGACGGCGAACGGCGTGCCGGCCTCATCCCGCCCGAAGCACTTGATGGACCAAAACGATCCGCTACCCGCCTGAACCGCCTGGGGAAGGACCTGGGCGAGGGCGCCGTAGATGGCGTTGTGCACGTGATAGCTGGTCTTGGAGCGGGCCTTCACCGGCGCCGGGAATCGGGCGTTGAGGATCGACCCCTCCGGCGCCACCGCGGAAATGGGCCGAAACAGTCCCTCGTTGTTGGGAAGGTCAGCAACCAGGCTGCATTTCAGGGGGTAGATGGTGTGCGCGAATGTGTTGTTCATGACGCAGTTGATAGAGGCGTCGTTCCGCTGGCCGCTGGAGCCCGAGTAATCGATGCGAATGCTGTCGTCGTTCACTTCAATCAGGGCCTGGATAGTGGTCGGCTGCTTGTAGCCGTCTGCCTGAACGGTGTGGTGGTAACGGCCGTTGGGGACGCGCCCGACGGCTTGGCGCATAGCGGTTTCCGAGCGCCGGAGTATTTCCTCGGCCACCCGGTCCAGGTCTCCGGGCCGGTAGTCCGCGGCCAGTTCCTGGTACCGCCGAGCACCAACGCGGAAGGCGCCGACGATGGCTTCCACGTCGCCCATCACCATGCGTGGATATCGGGTGTTGGCCTCCAGAATGCTGAAGAGCTGTTGGTTCCGGCGCCCCTCCTCGAACAATTTGCTTGGCGGAATGCGCAGGCCTTCCTCGTAGACGTCGCGAGCATCGAACTCGTCGAGCCGCCCACCGATGTCTGAGACGTGGGCCGCCGCCGCCATAAAGGCGGCCACATGGCCGCCTACGAATATGGGCATGGAGATGATGAAATCCGGTAGATGTCCGTGGCAGATCCAGGGATCGTTGGTGATCAGCGCATCCCCCGGCCGCAGCGTGTCTACCGGGAACTGCTTCAGCATGGTCCGGGTGGCACTTGGCAGTGAACAGGTGAAGCCGGGTGAGGACAGCTGGGACTGGGCGATAGAACGGGCCTCTCGGTCCAACATGATGACTGCGAAATCGCGAGTCTCTCCGACGATCGTGGAAAAGGAGGTTCTGACCAGGGCAGCGTCCACCTCGTCCATGATGGAGATTAGACGGGACCATTGGATTTGCAGGGCGATGGGGTCGTAGGTCACTTTCATTCCATTTGAAGGCCGATATTGAGTACGGCCCGCGGTGAATTAGACGTTCAGGATCAGCTCTTGTTTGTCGAAGACTTCCTGGGCGAAGTGACAGGCCGCTCGGCGGCCCGGGGCCACCGTGACGACTGGAGGCTCCTCAACCGAGCACACCTGCTTGGCGAGGGGGCAACGGGGGTGGAACCGGCAACCCGTCGGAATCTCCTTGATGGCTGCCGCCTCGCCGGAAAGTTGAACGCGGCGGCGCTTCTTGCCCACTTTATGCTCGGGGACTGCCATGATCAGCAGCCGCGTATAGGGGTGGGCGGCACGTTCAATCAGCTGGTCGGTTGGCCCTTCCTCGACCACTACCCCCAGATACATGACGGCGATTCGGTTGGACATATAGCGGGCTACCGCCAAGTCGTGGGTGATGTAGAAATACGCCATTTGGAGGTTCGCCTGCAGGTTCAGCATCAGGTTCATGACACCTGAGCGGACCGAAACGTCGAGCATGCTGACCGGTTCGTCGGCAACGATCAGGCGCGGCGCGAGGACGAGGGTGCGGGCGATGGAAACCCGCTGCAACTGCCCGCCGCTAAGGTCCTGGGCAAAGCGGTCGACGAACTTGGAGGCCGGCCGCAGCTCAACCTGGGAAAGGGCCTCCTCCACCTTGTCGCGCCGTTCGCCTTTGGTCCCAATTCGGTGAATGATCAGGGGCTCCATGACGGAGGTGCCAATAGTGTGGCGGGGATCCAAGGACTCGTAGGGGTTCTGGAAGATCATTTGCACCTCCTGCCGTAGCGCCTTGAGGCGCGAGCTTGAGAGGTGGGTGACGTCCTCGCCGTCGAACTCGATTTTCCCTGCCGTGGGCCGCTCCACGAGCGACACCATCTTGCCCATGGTGGTCTTGCCCGAGCCGCTCTCCCCGACCAGGGCAAGGACCTGGCCGGCATCCAGTTCCAAACTCACCCCGTCAACGGCGCGAACCTCGTCCACCTTTCGGCCGACCACCTGGCCCATGAACCCGGCACGCAGGCTGTAGGTCTTATGGATGTCGGTGGCTCTAAGGAGTACAGACGCGTTCACAGGAGCAACCTCTCACCGGCCCGGTTTTCGATGCGCTCATCGAGCGCGAAATGGCAGGCCGAAATATGTCCGGCATCGACGCGCTGGCGGGACGGCTCCTGCTGCCGGCAAAGATCGGTGGCGAACGAACAGCGGGGCGCGAAGCGACATCCCCGGAGGTCGCCGATGGGCACGAACGGTTCGCCGGGAAGCGATGTCAATTCGTGCTTGCGTCCGGTCAGGCGGGGCACCGCATTGACCAGCGCCTGGGTGTAGGGATGCCGGGGGTCGCTGAAGATCGCGTCGGTCGGCGCTTCCTCGACCAGTTGGCCCGCGTACATGACGGCGATTCGCTCGCAGGTCTCCGCCACCGTCCCCATGTCGTGGGATATCAAGATGAGGGACAGGTTCGTGCGGGATCGCAGCTTGTCGATCTCGGCCAGGATCTGGTCCTGGACCAGCACATCCAGCGCCGTGCTCGGCTCGTCGGCGATAATCAGCTCGGGATTAAGCAGCAGGCTTAGCGCGATCATCACGCGCTGGCGCATCCCGCCGCTCAACTCGTGCGGATAGGACTCCATGCGCCAACGGGGTATGCCAATGGTATCGAAGATCTCCTCAATGCGTTCCTGAACCTCGGCGCGGCCGGCGTCGGGACGGTGCAGGCGATATGCCTCGGCCAATTGCTGTCGCACCTTAAGCACCGGATTGAGTGCGTTCATGGCGCTCTGGAAGACGGTCGACATCCGCTTCCAGCGCACGCTCCGAAATGAATCGTCGCCTGCGTTCAGTATCTCCCTGCCATCGAATCGCACCGATCCCCCCAAAATCTTGGCGTTGCGCGGCAACACCTGCATGAGGGCAAGGCCAAGGCTGCTCTTGCCGCAGCCCGATTCGCCGACGATACCCAGCCCCCCGTCCCTTTCCAGCGAGAATGACACGCCATCGACGGCCCGCACCCAATTGTCCCCCAGATGGTAAAACATGGTCAGGTCGCGGACCTCCAAAAGCCCTTCCCCTTCGCTCCCCGTCCGACCCGTTGCCGGACCGTCCTCGGCGACACCCCGGCCAGAGAGCCCCTCCGGCAGGGGAGCCTTTTCTGGGTTGCCGCGAACCCGGAGATTGGGATCGAGAACCTGATTCAACCCGTCGCCTAGCAGGTTCAAGGCAGCCACCAGCAGAAGCATGGCGAGGCCCGGGAAGATGACCAGCCAGGCCGCCACCCGAAGCTGACTCTGGCCCTCGAAGATCATCCGCCCCCAACTGATGGTGCTCTGATCCCCCAGCCCCAGGAAGGAGAGACCGGCCTCGGTCAAGATGGCCAGCCCCATGAGGATGGTGCCGTTGGTGATCAAGGGCGCCAGGCCGTTGGGAACAATGTGGCGGAAGAGGACCCGCAAGTGGCTCGAGCCCATGCCCAGAGACGCCTGGACATAG
Organism: Alphaproteobacteria bacterium; assembly: GCA_021774445.1. Classification (GTDB taxonomy): domain Bacteria; phylum Pseudomonadota; class Alphaproteobacteria; order UBA6615; family UBA6615; genus SZUA-147. The sequence goes on along the minus strand of JAJFJA010000071.1, from coordinate 19,464 downwards.
GTCCGGGACTTCAGCGTCAGGACCTGGGACCGCATGATGCGGGCCTGCCCCGACCAGGAGGTGATGGCGATGGCCAAGATGATCAGATAGATGTTGGAGCCGAATAGGGCGACAATCAGAATTACTAGAAAAAAAGCCGGGATGAGTAGGAAGACGTCGAAGGTACGCGCCAGGATGTGGTCGACCCAACCGCCGAAATAACCGGCGATGGAACCGAGCATCACTCCCAGCAGGGTGGAAACCAGCGACGCGACAATCGCTACTTGGAAGGCCAGCCGGGTACCCCAAATGACTCGAGACAACATATCCCGCCCAAAATTGTCTGTCCCCATCCAGTGCTCAGCGCCGGGCCGAACGTACAGCTCGCTCAGGTCGCCGGCCATTTCCTCAGGGTTGGGGAGCCCCAAATAGGGAGCGAGCAGGGCCAGTACCGCGGCGCCGACGACGATGATCAGGCTCGCCAGAACCGTCGGGTAGCGGGCGAAATCGGTCCAGTAATTGGCTCCCTTCATGGCTCCGCCCTACAACTCGACCCGAGGATCCAGGACCGCGTACAAAAGGTCGGTAATCAGCGAAGCAAGAGCGACGCAAATCGACATCGCCACATAAGCGCCCATGATGATGGGCATGTCGCGCGCGAGGATGGCGTCGTAGATCAGGCGTCCCAGACCAGGCCACGAAAAGACGGTCTCGGTGAGCACGGCACCGGTCAACACCAGCCCCATCTGGAGGCCAAAAACCGTCACCACCGGCAACAGCGCGTTACGCAGTGCGTGATGTAGAAGGATAGTCCGGGACGGAAAACCGATAGCGCGCACCGTGGTGATGTACTGTTCGTTGTAGACCGCCGCCACCGACGTCCTGGACAGCCGCACGTACTGACCAATCCACACAGTGCTGAGGGCTAGAGCCGGAAGGATGAGGTGATTGAGCACGTCGAAGGCCCGGCCCAGCCCCTCCTTGGGTGCCACTAGGCTGTACATGCCAGAAATGGGCAGCCACTTGAGGTAGACTCCGAAGAAAAGAACCAACATGAGCCCCAGCCAGAACACCGGAATGCTGTATGCGGCGACGGCCAATGTACTTACGGCTGAATCCAGCAACGAGCCAGGGCGACGAGCCACCATCGCGCCGGCCCAGGTACCAATGAACAGGGCGATGAACAAACTGGTGCCGACCAGCATTAGGGTTGCCGGAACGCGTCGCAAAATCTCGACCAGTACCGGTTCGCGGGAACGGTATGAAATCCCCAGGTCGCCCTGGACGATCTGGCCCAGATAGCGAAACAGCTGTTCGTAGAAGGGTTTGTCGAGACCGTAAACCCTGCGGATCTCTTCCATGTATGCGGGATCGGCGTCCTCCCCCGCCAGGGTGATCGCCACATCGCCTGGGGCCAGGTGGATGAGCAGAAAATTGATCACGATCACCGTCAGGATGACGGGGATCAGTTGGAGTATTCGCGACAGAATGTAACGTTGCAGCCGCATTTCGAGACTCCGTTATCGGCGCCGGAAGAACCCCCGGGGGCGCCTACTCTCCCTTACGAGCCCTTTGTACTGGCAGTTCGCACCCTGTAGCCGATCTAAATGGTCGATTTCTTGCGTCCCAGAGGCTGGGCGTCGTGGCCCCATCAGCCGGGCCAAAGCAAGCGGCTACCGCAAGTCGAAGCTGGGGATCTAGGGCACGCCACGAACCAACATGCCCTACATCTCCGGCAGTCCTACATTATTGCGGCGGCTTGACCGAGCTGTAGCCGAACCACGTGATCGACTTGTTGAAGCCGGAAGGCTGGACGTTGAAGCCTGTCCATCCGGGCCGCAACAAGCTCGGCTGCAGCACGTTGAAGAGGTTGATGTAGGGCAGGTCACGAACCAGCATGGCCTGCATCTCCTGGTAATACTTCTTGCGCTCCTCGAAGACAGTCTCGGCGCGAGCCGCGACAGCCAGCTTGTCGAATTCGGGATTGCTGTATCCCATAAAGTTTCGGCCGCCGCCGGTCCCGAAGTGCTCGCTGTAGGCGTCCGGATCCGGGGCGTAGCGGGTGAAATAGACTGAAATGTCGAAGTCGCGCTCACCCATCTTGCTATACCAAGTGGAGTTGTCGTACTTGTCCCAGTTGGCCTTGATGCCTACGGCCCGCAATTGCTGGACCAACACCTCGGCGATGCCCACGCTGCCGGAAAACGTTGGATTGGTCACCGACAACTCAAACCGCCAGCCGTCGTCCTTCCGAGGGTAGCCAGCCTCGTCAAGCAGCGCCTCGGCCTTGGCCTTGTCGTGGTCCGGGAACTTGGCAGCGTCGTTGCGCCACTTCTTCTGGGTATCGACGATGGCATATTGGGCCGGTTTCCAAAGGCCGAAAAAAGCCAGGGACGACATGGCATCGCGGTCGACGGCAAAGGCGATGGCCTGGCGGACCTTGAGTTTGTTCAGCGGCTCGCGCGCCGTGTTCAACTGGATGTCGCGCCCGTAGTGGGATCCGTTGAGAATGACTTCAAGATTTGGATCTTTTTGGAAGGCCGCGAATTCGGCCAGTGGCGGAGAATAGTCGTAGGGAAGATATGGGAAGGTGCCGGCCTCAAACTCCGCCCGGGCCACGTTCTTGTCGGAAACGACCTTAAAGATCAGGCGATCGACGGCCGGTTTGCCGCGAAAGTAGTCGGGATTGGCTACCAGCTCCACATGGCTGCCGCGCACCCATTCCTTGAACTTGAAGGGCCCGCTGCCGATCGGGTTGTTGACGTAGGGTCCCTTGTCGAAACCGCCCTGGCCTTCCCAAAGGTGCTTGGGATAGATCTTTCCGGTCCAGCCGGCCGCCTGCGCCTGCATGGGCACGAAGGCGACGTCGGGAACCTTGAGATCGATAACCACAGTGTAGTCGTCGGGAGTGGTTATCTTCTCCACGTTACTCAGATAGGACGAGAACGTATACTTGTTGGCAATAATCGTGTCGAAGGTGAACTTGACATCCGCCGACGTCAAGGGCTCGCCGTCATGCCATTTTACGTTCTCGTGCAACTTGAATGTGACCCGCTTGGCGTCGGGACTGTACTCCCAGGACTTAGCTAGATCGCCATAGGCAGAGGTTCCCTCAAGGATACCCCAGTCCATAACCACCAGATGGCTGTAAATGTTGCTGCCAGGATGGTAGCCGCCGGTATCAGCAGCGAAGCTGGGACTTAGCGTCTTTGGTTCGCTGAGCTGTGGAATAATGAGTGTGACTTCTTGCGCGCGAACAACTGACCCCATACTTATCGAAACCATGGTTATCAGAGCGCACAGAGCACCAACAACAACCTTCATCGGATTTCCTCCTCTAGATTTCCTGAATCCCCATACAACCTTGTGGGGTGATAGCCGCCAGTATCGGCAGCAAAGTCCGGGCTGAGTGTCTTCGGTTCGTTCGTGCTGGGAACCACCAAAGCGACCGGCTGATCCGCTGCGTATCCAGCATCTGCAAACGTGATCAGTGCCGCAACCACGGCAAAACAAGCTGTCGGTCCAAATCTTCCCATCTCCACATTCTCCTCTAACGCTTAAGTGTTGATGGTTTCCTCCGGCCCGGGACAGCTTTCGAGTTCTCGGCCGGACGCGCATCACCGCCCCAAGGCGTGGCGGCCGACCTCCAACGCTGTTTCCACCAACCGCTCGGCGAATGCATCTGTGAGGTCCTGGCTGTCGCCAATCATTCGGTGTCCAATAAGCGCAACGATCAGTTCAACGGCCCACTCCTTATCAAAATCTGGAGGCAACTCGCCGCGTTGGAGAGCACGGTCAAAGTATCTGGTTAAGAGTGGTCGTCGGCCGGGCCGAAGGTCGGAGAGGACCGCCTCTGCAACGTCGGGATCATGTTGGGCGTCGGCGTGGAGACCACCCAAGATGAGTGGGGACGGCGTCTCCCGGTAGATCCGGAAGAGACGTCGCAAGTGCTCGTTAAGATCGGCCACGAGGTTGCCAGTATCGATATTAAATTCGGACGGCGGTACGAGGCTATTGTACACCTCGATAAACAACGCAGACTTGGACGGCCACCAGCGATAGATCGTCTGCTTGCCGACGCCGGCAAGCGCTGCGATACCCTCGATTGTCGTCCCGAAGTAGCCGATTCCTGTGACCAACACCGTTGCCGCATCAAGAATTGCGACATGCTTAACGGACGATCGACGCCTCGGTCTGGGCTCTGCCTCTGCCTGTCGCCGACGAGTAGCTGTCGTGGACATGCCCATAAGTCTAAAACGAGACGAGACGTCTTGTCTAGTTTAGACTTCTGGGCGCTGACTGTTAAGATTGTGGCCAAGAATTCTTATCCCATGGCCAAACCGTGATCTAGCACCCGATTTGGAGACAACTTTTGCCCGCACATCCCTTCGATCATCCCTTCGACCTCGCCACGAGCTTTTCCGCCGATTATACGCAGGCGCGGGCGCGCTTCCTGGCCGCCGCCAAGGACGCGGGCGGGGCCCTGCGCGCCTATGACAACCCCCTGACCGGGCCCGAGGGTGAGGCCTTGTCGACCGACACCGCCTGGTTCGGCCCGGGCGATGCCAAGAACGTCCTGGTCCTACAATCGGGCACTCATGGGGTTGAGGGCTTTACCGGCTCGGGCGCGATCCTCGACTGGCTTGGCGCCGGCGGGGCGCGAGACTTACCGGCGGGCCTAGCCGTCTTGGCGATCCACGCCATCAATCCGCATGGTTTCGCCTGGCTGCGCCGCGTGACCGAGGAGAACGTGGACCTCAACCGCAACTTCGTCGATTTCGACAAGCCCCTGCCCGAAAATCCGGGTCACGACGAGCTCGCCGACGCTTTGGTGCCCGGCGCCCTCTCCGGCCCCGTCTTCGAGGCCGCCGAGGCCAAAATCAGCGCCTGGCGCACGCAACACGGCGAGACCGCCTTTAATGTCGCGCGCAGCGGCGGGCAATATAAGCATGCGCAGTCCATGTTCTATGGCGGCAGCAGGCCGACCCGGTCGCGGCGCACCCTGGAGACAATCATGGACGATCACACCCTAGGCGCGCGCGCCCAGGTCGCCATCGTCGACTATCACACCGGCCTCGGCCCCTTTGGTTATGGCGAGCCTATTTGCAGCCACGCGGAAGGCACCCAGGCCCTGGCGCGCGTCAAGCGCTGGTACGGCCAATCGGTCACGGAACCCGCCATCGGCACCTCGTCCTCCGTGCTTAAAGTCGGCCTGAATGAATATGGCTGGATGGCGAAACTGGGCGAGCACGCGACCTTCATCGCCCTGGAATACGGCACCTACACGCCCGAACGGGGGCGTCTTGTCCTGCGCGAGGACCACTGGCTCCACGCCCACTCGAATGCACAGTGGAACGCACCCGAAACCCAGCGCATCAAGCAACAAATCCGAACGCATTTTTATCCCGACACCGACGACTGGCGCGAGATGGTCCTGTTTAGAAGCCGGCAAATTGTGCGCCAGGCAACGGCGGGGTTATGTGGGGAGTGAGGGGAGCAAGGCATCCAGCACTCGCATGTTCTTCACCGAGTCCTCGAGCGGAACACCCGACAACAAAATGCCGGAACAGACCCCAGATAATCGATTTCAGGAGATCAAACATCGCTGACAGATCGGCGCACGATCCATCAGATGGTCAAGCCAAACACACGGATGAGATTTTTGGTTGTCCATTCCATTTAATTGATCTGGACTGAAACATCGTAACGGCCTGAATTCCGTTAGGGGTTCCTCGGCGGAGATCGCACCTGGGCGCCCGCATGATCGAGCGAACGGTCGAGTGGTGTCATGTGTGGACGTATATGGACCCCGCCGGATTGCACCGGTTGGTTCGGGTGGTTGCAGCGGCTGGCAACTGCTTTCGTATATCCGGCTTCGTGATGCGGCTGCATCTGGTTAGCCACGAGCCTCGATGGTTTTTCGCTCGCCACGCCCTCAAGGCCCCTTGGCATGAGCATGAGATCTGTCGGTCCACACATCAGGTTCACAAGGCGTTGGTAGACAACCGTGTTTCCATCCCAAGCCGATTGTTGAAATTGTTGGTGGGAGCCTCCTATTCGTCGGTCGAACTTACCTTTCGATCACGCCGCGGCGGCGCTGAGCGTCCGATCATAGGCAGCGCCTAGATAGGTCGGTCACCATCGTCCACAACTAGTGCGCGGGTATCAACGCCCGGCAGCATTGCCGCCGGATCGCGCGTTGCCACTATGTCGACAACTGTCGGCCGCCCACCGTCGGCGAGGGCGGCCGCGAAAGCAGCGGAAAGGTCGGCGGGGCGCTCAACACGAATACCGGCACAGCCCAGTGCGCGTGCGACCTCTGCGTAGTTCGTTTCGTCGAGATCCGATGACTGATAGTGGCCCGGCCCGTATACGGAGTGCTGCAGCGCCTTGACATAGCCGGACGCGGCGTTGTTTACGACGCAGATTACAATCGCCGCACGGACTCGCCGCGCGGTCTCGAGGTCTCCGAGCGTCATGTTCAAGCCGCCATCGCCGGTGATGGCAACGACGGGCCTGTTGGGCGCGGCAAGCCAAGCACCCAGCGCGCCCGGCAGTCCGTAACCAATTGAGGCAAGTCCACGGTCTGGCAGATAGGTTCGACCACTTTGCTTCGTGTCGTAAAAAAGTCCGGTCCAGTGCGCCGCGAAGCCGCCGTCAGCGATCAGCAATGCATCGGCTGGAAGCTCCTCGTTGAGGGCCTGCACGATCCGGGCAACATTGATTGGCTCTTCACTGGAATGCGTTCTTTGACGCGCCTCAGCACGCCACGCCGCCATCCGATCGCCGATTTCGCGTTCGATTCCGGCCCGCTTCGTCTTTTGGGCCGTGACAGTTTCGCGGAGTTCTTCGTGAAGATCGGTAATGCCCGCGCGGGCATCTCCCCACAGCGCGGTTGTGACCGGTGCGGTCCTTCCGAACTCCTCAGGGCTGATGTCGAGATGGATGAGTGGAGTCTTGTTTGATAGAAGCGAATACCGGCGCGTCGCGATTTCGCCCAGCTTGCAGCCGACAACCAGGAGGCAATCGGCGGCTGTTATCATGTCATTGGCGATTCGGCTATACCGCCCGAACAGACCAACCGATAGTGGGCTCGTGCACGCAATGGCTCCCTTGCCACTCATCGTGTGAGCGACCGGAATACCTAGTGCCTCGGAAAACTCCGTCAGCGCGCCATCGGCGCGGGACAGATGAACGCCCCCTCCTGCGAGAATTAGGGGACGCTCGGCGGCCTGTAGGAGCGAGGCGGCACGAGTAATCGCTTCGGCATCGGGCCGGCAGCGTATTGCTGGCACGGCGACCGCTGCGGTATGCGAATAGATTTCGTCGCGCGTAACGAACGCCTCGCCGTGGCATACGTCTTCAGGAATGTCGAGCACGACTGGACCAGGACGACCGGCAGTCGACACGGCGAAAGCACGACGCACAAGTTCCGGAATCCGCTCGACCATTTCAACTCGGATCAGTTCTTTGACAGCGGGCCGCAAAATTTCCGTCTGGCGCGCCTCCTGAGTCATATTGCGCCCGGCGTGGGCGCGGTTTGTATCGCCGATGATCACGACAAGCGGTACACCTGCATTCAGGGATTCAACGAGGCCGGTAACGAGGTTCGTCGCCCCGGGCCCAAGTGTCGCGTCGCACACCCCTGGACGTCCGGAAACGCGGGCATAGGCATCAGCGGCAAAAGCTCCGGTCCGCTCGTCATTGACGAGGTGGTGCTCAAGGCCCAGCACACGGATCGCCTCGTAGAACGGCAAGAGCTGAAATCCGCCCATACCAAACATTGGACCTACACCGTGGATCTTCATCATCTCAGCGATGAGGTGGCCGCCATTCACTGGTGCCGCTTTCTGGACTTCGCTCAACATGTCGGCTCCGGGCAAACGCCTCTGAGAAGCGAGTCGACAAATTCACGCGCGGCTTGGCCCGGCCGCCCACCGAGCGCTTGTGCCGGCTCATTGAGAAAGGAGATGATACCGTCCTCGTAAGTCGAGACGCCGTCGCCGATGCGCGCAGAGCCGGCGGAGACCGTGGCTCCGGGGACTCCGCGTTCCGCAAGCGCTGCAAGGCGGCCAATGCCCGCTCGATCAGCCCCGACGCCCGCATCATTGAAAACTGCTAGGCGAGCGCTCGTCTTCAAGACAGCAGATCGCCGCCCCCCGACCAAACCGCCATGTGAGCCGGTCAGTAGGATGGCATCAGCATCGGCGGCCACCACCTGTGACGCCGAATCGAGCGCCCAGACCTTAAGGTCACCCCGTTCGGCGATTAGCACGCGCTGCTCGCCGATATCCGGCGCCGACAACGATCGCGGGGTGCCGAGCGACATCAGCTCCGCGCATTCCGCAACGGTCTGACCTGCGACACAACCAATGGATTCCGCAGAGGTATTGACCCGCGAAATGATGCCGCGCGCTTGCATATCGGCGGCGTCACCGATCCGCGCGCTGCCGTGGTCGGCGACTGCGGCTGGCAAACCAAGCCCTTCTAGGAGCTCGAGCGATCCGATGCCTGCGGCGTTCTTTCCAATCGCCGCATCATTGAAAATCGCCCCGCGGCAGCCGGCCTTGGCGACAAGGCAACCTGGAAAGGTGCCGCCATGAGAGCCGCAAATGACGATGGAGTCGACGAAATGCGGGCCGAGCACCGTCGCCGTGTCTGCGAGGAGAATTGTTCCGCCCCTCATGTTCCGACACATTTTCCCATGCATTTTATTCCATGATACGGACTAAATAGAACCATGTATCGGACCATTATGGCAGTAAAGTACGTTTTAACGGCTTTGACAACGTTTTTGTTCTGTAATATGGTTTTATAATTCCATTATTTGGAACATATGTCATCCACGATGTCCAAGAAGCTAAATTGTCAGGTAGCAAATGACTGACGGGCGGAGCGGCGTTCAAAGCGTGGAACGGGCGGCAGCTATCCTGCGTGTTCTTGCGCATGCCGGCACCGCGGGAACGCGCCTAGCCGACGTTACACAGGCGATCGGTCTCGGAAAGACGACGACGCACCGCCTGATCAAGACGCTACTGGATCTTGGTTTCGTCGAGCGGGACGGGGAGACGCGACGCTATCGACTGGGACTCGAGGTCTACACGCTCGCGATGGCGGCACAGAGTCGGCTGGACATAATCGAACTGGCGCGGCCGAGCCTCGTCGAGCTTGCCCGGCAAACGGGCGATACCGTGTTCTTGTCGATCATTGACCGGTACGAGGCCGTCTGTGTTGACCGACAGGTCGGCTCGTTTCCCATTCGGACTCTTACGCTCAACATCGGTGACCGTCGTCCGCTTGGTTTTGGCTCGGGCAGTCTCGCCCTTCTCTCCGCCCTGCCCGATAGTGATGTGCGGCAAGCAATGGAGGTCAACGCCTCACACCAGTCGACCTCCTCAGGCTTCGACGTTTCCGAGATTTATCAACTGGTCGAGGAAACGCGGGCCCAGGGATATGCCTTCAACGATGGACGGATTGTTAGCGGAATGAGTGCCGTGGCCGTCGCAATTCTCGGGAGGGACAATTTGCCGGCGGCAACTCTCAGCGTCGCCGCGATTGCTGAACGCATGCTTCCCGAGAGGCGATCGCAGGTTGTGTCGATGCTCCAGCACGAAGCTGAGATGGTTGCGCGCCGGTTGGACCCCCTGCGTCGCCCGCGGGAGCACACAGCAGCGTGACAGCCATCGGCCAGAACGAGCGTATCCGGGCTCTCGCACTCCTCAGGACGATGCTTCGCATTCGCCGCTTCGAGGAGGTCGCCGAGATCGCGCAGCGCGCCGGGGAGATTCCGGGCACCTTACACCTGTCTATCGGTCAGGAGGCCGTAGCTGCCGGCGTCTGCTCCGCGCTTGAGCGGACCGATCTCATCACGAGCACACATCGCGGCCACGGCCACTCGATCGCCAAGGGTGCATCGCTCGTAGCAATGATGGCGGAGCTCTTCGGACGTGCAAGCGGCACGTGCAAAGGTAAGGGCGGATCGATGCACATCGCCGACTTCTCAGTCGGAATGCTTGGAGCGAACGGCGTCGTCGGCGGCGGCCTTGGAATAGCAGTTGGAGCGGCTCAGGGACTGCGCGTCCGCGGAAGCAACGCAATCACCGCCTGTTTCTTCGGCGACGGCGCCGTAAATCGCGGACCCTTCCTGGAGTCCCTCAACTGGGCGGCCACCTTTCGGCTGCCGGTTCTCTTTGTTTGCGAAGACAATGGCTTCGCGGCTTTTACCGAAACGGCGCGCGTGACGGCGGGCGCAGGTCCGGCGGCCCGTGCCGAGGCTCTTGACATCCAAAACGTGGTTGTTGACGGCAACGACGTAATAGCGGTGGCCGACGCAGCGTCGGCAATGGTCGAGCGGCTACGTCGGAAGGCCGGGCCCGCGTTCATTCATGCTCAGACCTATCGCCTTCGGGGCCACACGATTGCCGACCAGGGCGCCTATCGCGACGCTGAGACGCATTCTCGCCAGGAGCTCCGCGACCCGATTCTCCTAATGCGGCAGCGGTTGACCGACTGGAATTTATCTGAGGATATGCAGAAACTTCAATTACAGGTTGAGGACGATATTTCGGCGGCGCTGGCGGGCGCCCGCGCAGCGGTCTTCCCGGCACCTGAAAGCGCCCTTGCGGAAGTCCAGGACATCGGAGCGCCGGCATGACGACGCAGACTGTCCTTGAGGCCGTTCGCGACGGCCTGGCCGAGGAAATGCGGCGCGACGCAACGGTCTGGGCGGTTGGCGAGGACCTCCACGTCGGGGGCCTTTACGGACAATACCGTGATCTGATCAGCGAGTTCGGACCCGATCGCATCGTCGCGTCTCCAATCTCGGAAGCGATGATCGTATCGGCCGGTCTTGGCGGGGCCCTTGCCGGTACGAGACCGGTCGTGGAAATGCGCATTGCCGATTTCGCACTTTCGGCGATCGACGAATTGATCAATCAGATTGCCAAGGCGCGGTTCATGTTCGGCGGGCAGGCACGGGTTCCGGTTGTCGTGCGTCTGCCGCAAGGAATGGTGACGGGATCGGCCGCGCAGCACTCGCAATCACTCGAAAGCTGGTACGTCCACGTCCCGGGGCTCGTTGTGCTTGCACCATCGACTGCCGCCGACTGCAAGGGCCTTTTGAAGTCGGCGATTAGATGCGAGGACCCCGTCATTTTCATCGAACCCCGCGCCATATGGCAGAGCACGGGCGAAATTCCCGAGTGCGACCATTGCGTCCCAATTGGCGAGGCCCGTCTGGTCAGGGAAGGCGGTGATGTCACCGTCGTTACTTGGTCTGCCATGGCATCGGTCGCGCACAAGGCGATGGAGGCCTGCGTCCATAGCGGCACCGACGTCGAATTGCTGGACCTGCGTTCGTTGTGGCCGTGGGACACCGGGGCCGTGCTTGCCTCGGTGAGAAAGACCGGCCGGCTGCTGGTCGTCCACGAGGCCGTTCAGGTCTGCGGCCTCGGCGCGGAAATCGTCGCAACTGTTGCCGAGAATGTTGACGGTGAACTCCGCCGGCCGCCGCGGCGTCTCGGCGCACCGAGAGCGCCGGTCCCGTTCTCGCCACCCCTTGAAACCGCCTATCGGGTAACCCAACAGAACATCGAGCAGGCGATCCGCGAAATGGTGGCGGCATGACCGGCAACGACCTCGACGGGCAAGTCGCCATCGTTACCGGCGGCGTGGGACATATCGGCCGGGCCATCACCTCAGTCCTGACGGAGCGTGGCGCACGCGTCGTGGTCGTTGATCTCATCGGAGCGGAGGTCGCGAATGCAGTGTTGGCATTGGTATGCGACGTAACCGACTCCTCGGCCGCAACCGCAACGGTTGCTGAGGCGTACTGCCTTCACGAGCGCATCGATATTTTGGTGAATTGCGCCGGCGGCGGCGCACGAACCGGCTTTGTCGACCTGACCGACCACGTTTGGTTCGCTGAGCTGAACAAGAACCTTTCCGGTGCGTTTTTCTTCATGCGTGCGGTGCTGCCATACATGCTGTCCGCCGAGACCGGCGCCATCGTTAACGTTTCCTCTATTTCCGGAGTCATCGGCGGCCTTCCTGCGAAGGGGTCGGATGGAAGATCCGGTCCGGCCTATGCCGCGGCGAAAGCAGGTCTGATCGGCCTGACCAAATGGGCGGCGCGCGAATATGGCGGTCGGGGTATCAGGGTCAACGCCATTGCGCCGGGTCCCGTGCTCACATCGGCGGTGATGCACGGCTATGACTACGGTGTCGAGGACTACCCGATCCCGCGCATGGGTCGAACGCGCGACATGGCGGAAACCGTCGCGTTTCTTTGTTCGCCCGCCTCCAGTTACATCACCGGCGAGGTGGTCAAGGTCTCCGGCGGCGTCGGAATGTGACCGCCATGCGCTGTGTCCTCGTCGATCCTTACGCCACCCGCAACGTCGACCGGCTTGCGGCATCGCTGACAACGCTGTGGGAGATCCAAACCGTCGCGCTTCAAGATCCCGACAGCCTGTTGATGGATATACTGTCCACGGCGGACGCCGCCATTTCGCAAGGGTGGAACCAAAGCCTCAGTCGAAAAGCGGCCAAGCTGCGGTTTCTTCAACTCCCAAATGCCGGGACCGATGCCGTCGATTGGGGCACCATCCCCGAGACGTGTACCGTTTGCAATGTTTTCGAGCATGAAACTGCCGTGGCCGAGTTCGCCCTCCTGACGATGCTCGAACTCCGCATTGATCTTCGCGGACTCGATCGAAAATTCCGCGGCGGTGATTGGAGCGGCAGCCATGTCTCCTTCGGCCCTCTGCATGGCGAGCTTGCAGGCGCAACGGTTGGTTTGATCGGATATGGAAGAATCGCTCAGGCTATCGCCAAAAGGGCGGCCGCATTCGGCATGACGGTGGTCGCGGTATCGCGGCGGGAACCGGACGATCCCATTCTCGAATGGTCGGGACGCATGACGGCGCTGGATACCATGGTGCCGCATTGCGATTTTGTTGTGATTGCGTGTCCGCTCACGACTGAAACGCGTGGATTGATCGATGCGCGCCGATTGGCGCTGATGAAGGACTCGGCGGTCCTGATCAATATCGCCCGGGGAGAAATCGTCGACGAAGCGGCGCTCTTTGTAGCCCTGTCCGATCGCAAGATCGCTGGCGCCGCCCTTGATGTCTGGTGGCGTTATCCGGATGACGATGACCCGACGCCGCGCCCGTCCCGGTATCCGTTCTCGGAATTGCCCAATGTCTTGATGACACCTCATGTCGCGGCTTGGACCGAGGGAATGCTTTCCCGCCGATGGACAAAAATCGCAGGGAATCTAGATCGCTTCGCTAGTGGTGCACCACTCGAAAACGTGGTGCGCCGACCGAAAAGTGGTGGTCCACCGGCACGACGCCCGAACCGGTCGCCACTTCAATGTCTGGGGTACCGTGAACCAACGCGCACAACCAGGCGAACAACCGACGACCAATAGGAGGAAAGACCATGCGGAAAAGCTTATTATTCGGAGTTGCGGTGCTTGGAATGCTTTCTGTTTCCGCCCAAGCCTTCGCTCAAGAGACGGTTACGCTCAAGCTGTCAGCAAATGACCGGCCTGATGGCCACGTGTTTGTCGCCGGCAAGATTCTCTCGGAACGCGTCGCTGAGCGCACCGGCGGGCGGCTTAAGATTGAGCTCTTTCCCAACCACACGCTGGCGGGCGGCAGCTTCAAGACGGAGATGGAACTGCTGAGCGGCGGGATCATCGACATGTCCCTCCTTTCAACCATCATCGCCGGCCTTTTCGTTGATCGCCGTTTCGATGTGTACAGCCTGCCCTTCCTTATTGACGATCACGAGGTCGCTATTAAGGTCATCGATGGACCGCTTGGCGACGCGACAGCAAGTTGGTACGAAGAATATGGCATCAAGGCGCTCGGTACGGGCATTAATGGCTTCCGGCAACTGACCAACAGTAAACGTCCGGTGGCCACCGCCGACGACATCAAGGGACTGAAATTGCGCGTTGCCGGAACGGAAGTGTTTCTCGCGGCCTTCAAGACGATGGAGGCGCAAGCGGTGACGATGAATATGCAGGAGACCTTCCAGGCCCTTCAAACAGGCGCCGTCGACGGCCAGGAGAATGCCTTCTCTACTATTATGTCGTTCCGTCTTTACGAGGTGCAGGACTACGTGACCCAATGGAACTATGTCTACGACCCGTTCCATATCCTGATGAACAAGGACAAGTTCGACAACTTGTCCGAGGAGTTCCAGACGGTGCTTCTCGAAGAGGCGCGCAACGCCGTCCTCGAGCAACGGGCGATTGCGATAAAGCAGGATGTCGAACTACCAGCTGAGTTGGAGAAACTCGGTATGGAAGTGCTCCGTCCGGCACCGGAGGCGATCAGCGAGTTCCGCGAGCTCCTGCAACCACTGTACAGCCAGTTCAACGACGTCATCGGTGCGGACATCATTGCGCTGGCCATCGGCGAGGCCGACAAGGCACGCACTGAACTCGGGCGCTAGGGTAGTTCAAGTCCGAACTGCTCCCGCCCATTCTCCCGCTCGGCCGCCTCGGGCATTCTCGCCTGGGGCGGCCGGGTGAGAGCACACCGTACTCTACGGAAGTTACACTAGCATCGATCTGCCGAGGCTGCGCGCACACGCGGCGTTGCCTCCGCCCATGACCGCACGCCGTTGGAAGACCACATGATCAATCCGCCGCTCAGCAGCCAAAACGACGAATCGCCGGGGCCGAAATCGCCGCCGCTCGTTGACCGCCTTGAACGCGGTCTTGTGACCTTGGTCTTCATCGGCATGCTCGTGACCGGCACGGCTCAGATCGTCAATCGTTACGCGATTCCGCTTCCGATATCCCGAACCGAGATGTTGCTGCCGAACATGTTCATTGTACTGGTGTTCCTGTCGCTTGCGATGACCTTTCGGTACCGCGAGAACATCAACGTCAACTTGGTAGTCGACAGCCTCAGCGGAACCGTCCGGCGCGTCTACGTCATCCTGGTCTGGCTACTCGCGATCGGGTTTCTTATCTACCTCGCCTATTCGGCAATCAAAGTGGCGCAGTTTCAGATTCGCATCGACGCGGTGACGAATGTTGGTTTGCCGGCGGCGCTGCTAACCGCATCAGTCCCGCTCGGCTGCTTTCTAAGCATTATTCGGATCGTCCAAGTGGAAATTCTTCCCGCATGGCGGGGAACGCGATGAGCCAGCAGGTCATCGTCTCGTTTAGCCTCTTCGGGCTCCTGTTCTTGTTTCTGGCAGGTGGGCTACCGATCGCCATCTGCCTCGGGCTCAGCGCCGCGCTGACGCTATGGCTGTTCGACATCGCTCCGATCGAGCTCAGCACCCAGATGATCATGACCTCGCTCGATTCCTTCGTGCTGCTGGCCATTCCCTTTTTTATTCTTGCCGGCACGATCATCTCGGAAAGTTCGATCGGCTCTCGGCTGGTGGACTTCTTCAATGCACTGTTCGGCCGGGTCCCAGGTGGTCTCGCCATCACGTCAGTCTTCACGTGTTTCTTGTTCGGCGGACTGACCGGTTCGGCGGCGGCGGAAACGGCCGCGGTCACCTCAATAATGTCGGGACCGATGGATCGGCACGGCTACCCACGTTACTTCACAGCCTCGCTGATCGCCGCGGCATCGACGACCGCTAATTTGGTGCCGCCGTCGATTGCGCTCATTCTGTACGGCGTCCTGGCAAAGCAATCGATCAGCGACTTGTTCCTCGCTGGCGTCGTGCCTGGACTAGTCATCACCATCCTATTCGCCGTCGGCGCCGTCCTTCTGTCGCGGCTGCGCGGTTATGGATCGATCCAATCCGTGTCGCGGCAGCCTCTGGGTAAAGCGACCCTGCGCGCGGGCTGGGCGCTGATTGCGCCGGTTCTCATACTTGGTGGTATCCGGCTCGGCATCTTCACACCGACGGAGTCGGCTATTTTCGTCACGCTCTACGCCCTGTTTGTTGCCATCTATGTGTACCGGGACATCACCTGGCGCGACGTGCCGCGCGTCTTCGAGCGCGCCGCGGTCGTCGCCACCTCGGTGATGTTCATCGTTGCGACGGCCACCCTCTTCGCCTGGATCATCAACTCGCAGGGCATTCCGGGGGTCGTCTCGAACCTGCTCTTGTCGAGTGGCGGCTCCGATACGGTCATCCTATTGTCGATGCTCGCCCTACTGATCGTCACCGGCATGTTCCTCGACGCAACATCAACGCTTTTCATTCTGCTGCCGATCCTACTTCCCGTCGCCCTTGGTATCGGGATGGATCCGATCCATTTCGGAGTTTTCATGATTATGGCGCTCAATCTTGGACTCATCACGCCACCTGTCGGCATCTGCCTGTTCGTGGGAGCCAATATCGCAGGCGCCCCGGTTGTCAAAGTGGCGGTCGCTGCCTTGCCGTGGATGGCGATCATGATCATGGCGATACTACTCGTCGCTTTCGTTCCGTCCCTGACGCTCGTCCTCCTATGAGAGGATGGCGGCGGACCACGCACCTGGGAGAAAAGTTATGATTGATGGGGACTTCAGCAAGGGCATTGCCTTCATCAACGGAACCTACGTGCCCATCGAGGAGGCACGGATACCGCTACTCGATTGGGGCTTCCTACGTTCGGACGCCAACCAGGACACCATATCGGTGTGGAAGGGAGTCGTCTTCCGGCTCGACGATCATCTCGCCCGGTTCAAGCGCAACATCGCCAGGTTGCACATGAGCGGGGAATTCGACGAGGTAGCACGCCGCAAGATCGTAATCGAATGCGTGCGCAAGACCGGTTTTCGCGATGCCTATGTACAAATCATCATGACGCGCGGCGTACCGCCGGCCGGTGTGCGCGACCCGAGGCAATGCGCCAACCAGTTCTACGTCTTCTGCGTTCCCTACATCTGGGTGGCAACACCCGAGCAGCAGCGGCAGGGCCTGCATCTTTTTGTCAGCGGCATCCAGAGAGTTCCTTCGACGTCAGTCGACCCGACGATCAAACACTACCACTGGCTCGACTTCGAAATGGGGTTGTTCGAGGCCTACGACCACGGTGCCGAAACTGTGGTGCTGAGCGATGCCGAGGGGAACGTTACAGAGGGGCCGGGGTTCAATATTTTTGCCGTGATCGATGGCAAATTGATAACCCCGGGCCAGGGCGTCCTCGATGGTATGACCAGGCGGACCGTCTTTGAACTTTGTGCCGAGACCAATCTTGAATACGTGGCGGCGCCCCTTCCGGCACACCGCCTTAGGGAGGCCGCGGAAGTCTTCCTGTCTACGACAGCGGGTGGACTCATCCCAATCACAAGAATTGATGGCCGACCGGTGGCGGACGGGACGCCAGGACCCGTGACCTGGCGATTGCGCGACCTGTACTGGAAAAAACGAGAAGCGGGATGGCATGGCACGCCGATTGAATACGATCAGGTGCCCTCGTCATGAGGGTCGCCATTGGCGCTCTAATGCAGGAGAGCAACGCCTTCTGCGTCGCCCGAACCGGAATTCAGGATTTCCGAAACAAATACTTTGAGACCGGCCCGAGTCTCACCCAGCGTCTCTCCGGGACGCGCACCGAAATGGGTGGCGCGATCGCGGAGCTCGAAAAAACTGGTGCCGATATCGTACCGCTTCTTGCGACCCATGGCGGTTCCGGCGGCGTCGTCGAACGCAATTGCCATCAAATGCTCAGAAATGATCTGCTCGACCGGTTAAGATCGTCAGCCCCATTCGACGGCGTGTTCCTCGCGCTGCATGGCGCAATGATGGCCGAAGACGCCGACGACGTCGAAGGCGAATTGCTGGGGGAGGTCCGCCTCATCGCCGGCTCGGCGCCGATTGCCATCAGTTGCGACCTCCACGGCGACATAACGTCGGCGATGCTTGCCAACTGCGACATCCTGATCGGCTATCAACATTATCCCCACGACGATGCACCGGAAACCGCTGCGCGCGCCGTTCGTTGCCTGGTTGATACGATCGCAGGACGGATGCAGCCGGTTATGGCGGTATCCAAACTACCAATGTTATTCGCGCCTCACCATGAGCACACCTTCGGCGCGGGACCGATGGTCGACCTCGACCGGATCGCGCGCGGGTTTGAGAAGGCCGATGGACCGATTAGCGTCGTCAGCTATTTTCCCGTCCAACCCTGGCTTGATGTGCCCGACATGGGCTTCGCGGCGGTGGTCGTCTCGGACGACGACGTGGCCGCCGCGGAGGCGACCGCAAAACATATCGCATCCGAAGCTTGGCAGCGCCGCCATGATTTTGACGTCGAAACTGTTTCCGTCGATGAAGCGATCCGCTCGGCGTTGACAATTGAAGATGGGCCCGTAATCCTCGCCGATACGTCTGATTGCGTCGGCGGTGGGTCCACCGGCGATGGAGTCGCCGTCCTCGAGGCGTTGCTGCGTCTCGCGCCCGACGCCGGATCGCTTGTACATATTGTCGATCCCATTGTCGCTGAGCAGGCGACCAAGGCCGGGCGCGGCGCTGAAATCGCGACAACGGTCGGCAACCGGATCAACACCTCGCGTGGCGCGCCCATTCCTGTGACGGCGACCGTCGAGCGCGTTTTCGACGGCCAGTTCACCTATGATGGAGGTTTTCTCGGAGGCGTTACCGCTGCGATGGGTCAAAGTGTGGTTCTCGCGATCAACGAAACCCGCGTACTCGTCACGACCTACGCGGCGTATGAATGGGGCGATGAATCCTATCGGGCGGCGGGACTGGATGTGCATGCCGCCCGGCTTGTCTCCGTCAAGAATCCGATGAACTACCGACTGACATATCCGTTCGCCGCCGCGTTCGTCCTTGATACCAAGGGGCCCACAACACCCGACCTCCGAGGACTGACATGGCAGAAATTAGCGCGGCCGTTCTATCCAAAAGACGATTTGGCTGAGCCGCGCCGATTACAACAATCATCAAGTCAAATAATCGAGGACTGGTGACGGCATTGACATCTATGAACGCCCCCTGCTTGCCAAGGGATTTCTGATTTACGGCGAGGTTGGGGTTTGCAGTCATCTATCCGGCCTCTGCGTGCGGTTGTGTTGATCGCGGGCCCTGATGGAATCCGAGGATCGACGCCCCATCACGTTAGCGGGTAGTCTCAGGTGGATGCGACTTGGTCTGCAAAAGCCAAAATCCGGTGTTGAGACGGCATTTCAGGCGGCAAGCTGAGGCCACTCGGCAAGGGCGGCGGAGCGGCTGCGTTTGAAGTTCTGGCGGCTGTTGAGGTGACGTTCCCGATTAAAATGGTTATGGACTGAAGTGTGGATCGCGGCGAATTTCTGTAGCGACTTTGCGCTCCTGAATTTCGCCATCGCGCACTCGCGTCGACGAAACGGCTGGTGTGAATTTTCGGCCCGGTTGTTGAGCCAGCGACCGGTCTGTTGGCGTGCTTCGTTGCCGATCCCTCGCATGGCGGCCCGGTAGGACCGAAACCGGTCGGTGACGATCGCTTCCGGACGGCCATATGGTTTCATCGCTTTGCGCAAAAATCTCAGCGCCGCCTTGCGATCT
>JAJFJA010000008.1 GCA_021774445.1 Alphaproteobacteria bacterium | reverse complement strand
TCCCGGCCGGCGGCGTGGGCTCTAATTCACAGGAGCCGAGCCGTGCCTCGATTTTTGGGACTTTTGGTCCGTACCCTTCTTGTCGTCTACGCCGTTGTCTTCGCGCCCACCGCCCAAGCCGCCGACGGCAGTGCCACCCGTGGCGAAAAACTGTACGGCGCCAAATGCGGTGGCTGCCACTCGATCGAAACCAATCGTATCGGTCCCCGTCACCGCGGCGTCTTCGGCCGCACCGCCGGTACGGTGCCGGACTTCAGCTACTCCCGAGCATTGCAAGAGTCGGAGGTCGTCTGGAACGATGAGTCCTTGGACAGTTGGCTTACCAACCCGGCGGTCTTTATTCCCGGGCAACGCATGTTCGTCCGGGTTGGTAAGGCCGACGATCGTGCCGACATCATCGCTTATCTCAAACAGCAGAGCGACGATTAGGCTTTCTCATGGCCGCAAAAACATGACTCAAACGCTTTGCACCCCCCGCCGAGATGCGCCTATTGTCCCGGCTGCGGCACAGCGGAGGCAGGGCTCGGTGCAGGGGTTACCTAACGTCGCAGAGATGGATCCACTGGGGTCTTTGCTGGTCGCCGCGGCGCACGGCGATCGGCGCGCCTTTCAACGCCTATATCAGATCTCCAGCCCGCGCCTGTTCGCTGTGTCGGTGCGCATTCTGCACCGTCGCGATCTCGCCGAGGAAGCTTTGCAAGACGCCTTTGTCACGATTTGGCAGCGCGCCGCCCAATACCGGCCCGAACGTGGCACGCCGATGTCCTGGATGGGCGCCGTGGTGCGCAACCGGGCGATCGACCTGCTGCGCCGGGGCGGCAAGGAGTTAACCGGCTTGACGCAAGATCTTCCCGATCGCCCGGAACCGGCGACGACCGATCTGGCCGAGGGCGTTCGCGGTTGCCTCGAGGGTCTACAAGAAAGCCCGCGCCAGGCGATTTTGCTGGCCTATTATTATGGTATGACCCATGCGGAATTATCGGATCGTTTGCAGGCGCCGCTGGGCACGGTGAAGAGTTGGGTCCGCCGCGGCCTGCTGCAGATCAAGGATTGTTTGGAGCAATGACCAGCGACGACCGCGAAGTGTTGGCGGCTGAATACGTCCTCGGCACCCTTGACCCGGGGGCGGCTCAGGATGTCGCGGCACGCTGTGAACATGATGAAGACCTGTCGGAACTGGTGGCGGCATGGCGGCGGCGGCTGCAAAACCTTGCACCCGCCGCCGAGGCGATAACGCCGCCCGTCGACCTCTGGGACCGCATTGACGAAGCCATCGCTGCGGCACCGGCGGCGGCGGCGGGTGGCCTCACCATCGGCGCCGCGGAAGGGATCTGGGAAACCGTCGCGCCGGGCATCGAGCGAAAAATCCTTTTCTTCGATCCTGACGCCGGCATGCAGTCGTCGCTGCTGCGGATGGCCAAGGGGGCGGTGTATCCCGCCCATGACCACGCGATGTTCGAGGAGTGCCTAATTCTCGAAGGCTCCGTACGCACTGGCTCTGTCGTCTTGTCGGTCGGCGACTACCAGCTTATGCCCCCCGGCGTTCCCCACGCCGCCGCCGTCAGCGATACCGGCGCGCTGATGTTTATCAAGGGAGAGCGCCGCGCCGCGCCGTAGTCACGCCGGCCGCATCTCCATATGCCGAAACACCATCCCTTTGCGTCGCCCCGGCGCGCTGACAGTCTGAGTCTGCTGAGTTGGAATATTCAGCGCTGGGACACCCGTGGCCTACTGACCCCACCGTGGCGCTATCGCCGCCGCCGCATTCTCGGTGTGTTGGAGAACTTATCGCCCGATGTCGTGGGGCTTCAGGAAATCTTGCAGCCGGTGGTAAGTGAGGTCCGGGCGGCCTTGCCCCATCATGGCTGGGTCGGTGTGGCCCGCGGCGACGGCATGGAGCGGGGTGAATATGCCCCCATACTCTACGACCGACGGCGCCTATCCCGGCTCGAGTCCGGCTGGTTCTGGCTCGCCGAGGCGCCCGACCGCCCGACGATCGGCTGGGACGCGCGGCTGCCGCGGATCGCCACCTGGGCACGCTTCACTGCCGGTCATCGGTCCTTCTTCGTGCTTAACACCCATTTCGATCACCGCGGAGTCCAGGCCCGGCGGCGCTCGGCTTGGCTTATCTTGGCCGAATCCCTGCGCCGCAGTCGCGGCGATCCCGTTGTCCTGATGGGTGATTTCAATGCCCGCGAGGACGATCCGCCGCTGCGGACGCTTGGGTTGGTGCTGACCAACGGCGCCTCTGACGGCCGCCGCCGCCATCAGGGGCCGCGCACGACACACCCAGCCGGGCGCATAGATCACATTTTGTATAGCCGGCGCTTCGCGCCCGCCGAACTAACGACCGTTCCCGCGATGGGTGCGTCCGACCACAATGCCTTGTATTATCGCCTCGACCTCGAGCTGGCGCCCGAACCCATCGTCGCTTGAAGGCGCCGACCCCACCCTGGACAAGGAAGCATTATGGCACGGCCGAAGCATCAAAAACTGCGGCAGGAGATTATTGACGCCTGCCTGGAAATGAACGGCCTGGGCATCAATCAAGGCACCTCCGGCAACATCAGCGTCCGCACCGGCGATGGTTTCCTCATCACCCCGTCCGCCCTACCCTATGACAAGATGACGCCGGCGCAGATCGTCCCCATGGCTCTCGACGGCAGTCATACGGGCGATATCAAGCCATCGAGCGAATGGCGTATGCATCTCGACATCTACCAGGCGCGGCCGGAGGCCCAGGCGGTGGTCCATACCCATCCCACCTTCAGCACCGCGCTGGCCTGTTTGCGCCGGAAGATCCCGGCCTTCCACTACATGATCGCCGCTGCCGGCGGCATGGATATCCGCTGTGCCAAATACGACACCTTCGGCACCCAGGAACTTTCCGACAATATGCTGGCGGCACTCAAGGACCGCAAAGCCTGCCTGCTGGCCACCCACGGCATGATCTGCTTCGGCTCTTCCCTCGAGCGCGCCATGTGGCGGGCCGTCGAGGTCGAAACCTTGGCCCGGCAGTATTGGCATGCTTGTCAGGCCGGCAAACCGCACATTCTCACCGCCGCGCAAATGCGGCCGGTGCTGGAGAGCTTCGGCGTCTACAGCAAACAGCCCGGCAAGGCGGCCGGTTAGACGCTATCTCAGGAGGTCGCCATGTCAGGACAACTCACCGGGGAGGGCGTGCGTTTGCCAGGCGAAGATGGCGCTTGGCTGAAATGGCACAAGTTACGCCGCCACGGCGACGAGGCCCCATTTCTGCGCCATAATTTGGCTCGCGGTATTGCCCTCGGCGCCAGTATGGAGGTCGACATAAGCCTGCTTGCCTGCGGCAATTTCGTCTGCCTGCACGATGAATATCTGGACGAAGAAACCACCGGTAGCGGGCCCGTCCGCGCGCTCGATGCCGCCGCCATGGGTCGCCTCCATATGCGCGCTCCCGATGGCACGCCCACCCAATCGCCGCCTTTGTTGCTATCGGAGGTTGTGGAACTCATGGCCGTCGCGGATCGTCCGGCCGCTGCCGCCCCGGTGCAGCTTGATATGAAAGTACCGGGAGATGCCCTGACCGGCGCCGTTTGCGATCGTTTTGCCACCGTGGTGGCGCCCGCGGCGCCGAACCTGCTGCTCAGCGCGTACGATTGGCCGGCCGTCAAGCGCCTGGGCGGTGGCGTCGCCGGCCTCGGCCTTGGGTATGATCCGTCGGAAGACGCCGCGAAATGGGACTTTGCCGAACCCGGGGCGGCACCGGCGTTTTGCCGGTTCATTGCGCAGCATGCGCCCGATGCGGCGATGATCTATTTGTACTATCGCCTCGTCGGCGATTTGCTCAGTGCCGGTTTCGACATCATTGCGGCGCTGCACCGGTTTGGCTTCAAAATCGACTGCTGGACCCTCGATGACGGCAACCCGGATACCCCGCAGGGGTTGCGGCAATGCCTAAGCCTCGGTGCTGACCAAATAACCACCAACACGCCGATCGCATTAGAAAAGCGCGCTGCCGAACTATCAAAAACCGCTTAATCCGGCGGGTTAGCGGCACCAAACCGCCTTGACCCTGGCAGATTCGTTCTGAGCGGCGTATAGTATTGGAATGTCTGTTCGTAAGCGTGGACGGGTTTGGCATCACGCCGTTGTGTCTCATATCGAGCACGATATCGCGCCGCCACGGCTTCATAATAGTGTCACCGGCCATGGTTAGAAATCGGGACACACCTCGTCGTTCTTATCAATGAGGCCTGCGCGCCCGCGGCGATAAGAACGCACGAGACAATTTTGGGAGGAATGCTTGATGACAGTAATGCGCACCTACATGATTGCGACCGCCGCTGCGGTGGTTGCCCTGCCGGCCTTCTTTGGCGCCAGCCAAGCAACGGCTCAAGAGACGATCGAACTCAATCTTTGGTCGCGGCCCGACAACTCCGGTCCGCTTCGCCCGGGTAATATCGTCACCGGCGCCGAGCGCCTGAATAAGGTCCTTGAAAGCGAAGGGGCCGACTTCCGGGTCGCCATCAATGTTCTTGAGGTGCCCAGCGAGGGCGGTTTCGACGGCGATGCCGAACGCCTGCTGCGTGCTTTTGCCATCGGCGAAGGCCCCGACATGTTCATCGCCGCCCATGAGTGGATCTGTGCTTTTGCCGATTCCGGCCGCGCCATGGACCTCACCGACTACACCCAGGCCAATCCTGATCTATTCGGTGATATTTTCGATTCCCTGTGGACATCGACTGAATGCGGCGGCCGCCGTTTCGCCGTGCCTCAGGACGCCGAGGCCCGCATGTTCTTCTACAACAAGGGCCTGATGCGCGACGCCGGGTATGACGAGGATTTCATCGAAAGCCTTGATGAGCGCGTGATGGCCGGCGAGGTCACCATGGACGACATGTCCGACATCGCCGCCAAGATCGTCAGCGACACCTCGGCTGAATACGGCATTTTCCATCGTCCCAGCCGCGGCCCCGACTACATCATGGTCTTCCAGCAATATGGCAATAGTTTCGTCGACCCCGACAGCGGCAAGCTGCTGTTGGAGCAGGACAAGCTTGCAGGTGCCTATGGCTGGTTCGCCCGCAATGTCGAAATCGGCGCCGGTGTGTCCAACAACACATCCATGGAGTGGGACTTCATCCGCGATCAGTTCTACAAGGATAACAATGCGGCCATGTGGATGTATGGCATCTGGGACCTCGGCTCGAACGCCTTCCCGCGCGGCGTACCCGACGACCAGGAGAGCTTCTTCAAGCAGTTCGGTTGGTCGGCGGCCCCGGCTGCCGAAAAAGGCGGCAAGCCCGGCAGCTTGACCCATCCGATCGTCTACGCTGTATCTGCCGAGAGCGAGCATGCCGAATTGGCGGCCCGTGTCGTTGGTTTCGCTTCGGCACCGGACCTCAATACCGAACATGCCGTGACCACGACCCACCTCGGCATCAACCGGTCGCAGGCCGACGATCCGCGCTACGCCGAGCAGTGGGCCCTGGCTCTCGCCACGCCGTTGCTCGAAGTCACGCAATTCATGCCCAACCATGGCGACTTTGGTTCCCTGAACCAGATCATCTATGAGGGTCTGCAGGGCGTCGAACTCGGTCGCCTCAGTGCTGAAGAGGCGGCTGAATTCGTCATCGAAGAAGCCGAAGCGAGAATACCGGACAGCATCGTCATTCAGTAATCATGTTGCTGTCTTGAGACCGCCGCGGGGGAGAATCACCCCCGCGGCACCCTTTAACACGGGTCGAGAGGCCGTGACTGAGATCTCGCTACCGGCGGACTGATGGGGGAGTGATTTGACCGCGATCACCGAAGAAGTCGCTGTACGTGAAAAAGCGATGCGCGCGATGCGCGGGCGTCAGCGCATGAACTCCATCATTTTCCTCGGCCCCGCGACCGTCATCATCGTTCTGTTCTTCCTCCTTCCGGTCATTGTCGACATCGTTATCGCCTTCAGCGACATGGGCCGCGATCTACAGATCAGCAAATTCACCACCCGCAACTTTGAGCGCGCCGCCACCGGCGATCGGCGGTTGCCGAAAGTTCTGTTTCTGACCCTCATCTACGTCGGCGCCACCCTGGCGATATTCAATGTGACCTTCGGCCTCGTCCTGGCCTTGACCACCACCGCCCTGCCGCGCGGATCCGGTGGTTTCTTCCGCACAATCTGGCTGATGCCCCGCATGAGCCCTTCGGTGGTTTACATCGTGCTGTGGCAGTGGTCCGTACACAGTGGCGACAGCAGCCTGGTCAACCAAATACTGAAGCATGTCTTCGGCGCACAGGAGAACATCGACCTGCTGAGCAACTCGCCGGTGCCGCTCATTATCTTGGCAAACGGCTTTATCGGCGCCTCCTTCGGCATGATCATCCTCACATCGGCGATCCGCGGCATCCCCGACCATCTGTTCTATGCCGCGCGCTGTGACGGCGCCGGCTCGCTGGCGATCGTCCGCCACATCACCTTACCGGCGCTGCGCTGGCCCCTCACTTACATCGGCATTTGGCAGACCCTGTCTTTGATGGTGAGTTTTGAGTACATTATTCTGCTCACCGGTGGCGGCCCCTTCCAGGACACCACGGTATTCGCGCTCTACATCTACCGCCGCACATTCGCCAGCGGCCAATATGGCTACGGCGCCGCGCTGGCCCTGTTCTTGATCATTCCCGGCATCATCATCGCGCTTCTGGCATGGCGGCTCACCAATATGAAGGAACTGCTTCAGGAACCGCGTATCGAGGTGCATTGAGCCATGGTCGCGACGACGCTCCCGGAGACCAGCGATGCCCAGAGTCATTGGGATGCCTTGGCGGCGAAAGCCCGCTGGCAGAACCGGGCCAAGAACATCTCCTTGTTCGCTTTTCTCATCGCCGTTTCGGTGCCCATCATCGTGCCCTACTTCTGGCTCGTCACCTTGGCCTTCTCGGCCAGTCTGGGCGGCACCGATACCGAGGTGCTGTGGGCCTCGATCTTCATTCTCGTCCCCGCCTTGATCGTTCTATGGGCCTGGGCCGCGATCGCCAATAGCCGCCAGAATGCGGTCATCGGGTGCGGCGTCATCAGCATCGCCACGGCGGTGATCTATGCGATCTTGATCGGCGACAAGCTCCACCTGAACGGCTTCCGTTTCCTCGTCGACCCCAACTTCAACACCCAGAACGAGAGCATCGTCGGCGCCCAGAACAACCCTGGTTTCAGCGTTGCCACGTTCCCATCCGTCTGGCGGGCCGCCGGCAACTCGCTTTTTGTCGCCGGCGCGCAAACTTTGATCGTGACCATGGTCGGCAGCTTGGCCGGTTATTACATCTCCCGGTTCAAGTTTCCCCTGCGGGCGTCGATGTTGCGGTCGATGTTGGTGCTGCATGCTTTCCCCACCATGACCCTCATCGTCCCGTTGTTTGTCGTGCTGTGGTTCATCGGGCTGTTGGATTCCCTGTGGGGCGTGATGTTCGTGTTGGTCGGCATTGAGCTGCCGTTCGCCGTCTTTATCATGAAGGGGTTCTTCGACGCCGTACCCTGGGAAGTCGAGATGAGCGCCCTGGCCGACGGCGCCACCCGCCGTCAGGCCTTCGTCAAAGTGGTCTTGCCGCAGGTCACCAACGGCATGATCGCCGTCGCCGTGTTCTCGTTCATTCGCGGTTGGGAAGAGTATATTTTCATGCTCACCTTCCTGATCAAGAACAGCAATTGGACCATGAGCCTGTATCTGTTCTTCATCACCGAAGAGAACTCGCTGGGCATCGATTTCGGCTTGGTGTCAGCGGTAAGTGTCTTCTATGTGATACCGAGTCTCGTTCTCTACACGGTCGCTCAGAAATACCTTCTGCAGATGTCCGTCGCCGGCGTGAAGGGCTAAGTCATGGCAAGAATCGAATTCCGGCATATCGAGAAACGCTTCGGCGACGTCATGGTCATCCCCGACATGAATATCGATATCCCGGACGGCGAGTTCGTGGCCCTGCTCGGCCCCTCCGGTTGTGGCAAATCCACCAGTCTGTTCATGCTTGCCGGGGTCTATCTGCCGACGGGCGGCGAGCTGCTGTTCGACGGTCACCGCGTCAACGAAGTCGAGGCCCGCGACCGCAATGTCGGCATCGTTTTTCAGGCCTATGCCCTTTATCCGCATATGACCGTGCGCGAGAACATCATGTTCCCGCTGCGCTTCAAGAAGGTGCCGCCGGACGAGGCGCGCGCGCGCGTGCTCGAGGCCGCGGAACTGGTGCAGGTTTCCGAACTGATGGACCGCCGTCCCAGTCAGCTCTCCGGCGGTCAGCAGCAACGTGTCGCCTTGGCCCGGGCGCTGGTCAAGCAACCGCAGCTCCTGCTGCTCGACGAGCCGTTGTCCAACCTCGACGCCACCCTTCGGCTGACCATGCGGTCCGAGATCAAATCCCTGCAGCGCCGGCTCGGGGTCACCACGATCCTGGTCACCCACGATCAGATCGAGGCCACCACCATGGCCGACCGGGTCATCTGCATGAACAAGGGGGAGATTGAGCAGATCGGCTCGCCGGACGACCTTTATCTGCGCCCGAACACTCTGTTCGTCGCCGGTTTCATCGGCTCGCCGCCGATCAATTTGGTTGACGGCCAGGCCGAGAACGGCCATCTGCGTGCCGGTGAGGGCACATTCGATGTGACCGGATCCCTGCCGCGCCGCGTGACCGTCGGGCTGCGGGCCGAACATATGCGTTTCGGCGACGCGGGCATGCCGGGCCGCGTTCGCCAGGTTGAGCCCATGGGGCGCGAGACCCTTTACGAAGTCGACACGGATATCGGCACCATCCGTGTTCTCGAGGCTGGATCGACCGCCGCGCATCGTATCGACGGTCAGGTCAAGATTGCCTTCGATCGGGGCGACACCCTAATTTTCGATAGCGACACCGGTCGCCTCGTGCCGGACGCGCATTTTGCCGCCAACGGCAGCGCCTAAAACGACAACCGCCATGTACGAACTGCTCGCCTCTCGCAGCGGCAAGGTGCGCCCTTGCGCCCACCGCGGCGCTTCTATCGCGGCACCGGAAAACACCATGGCCGCCATTCGCTTAGCCAAGCAACAGGGCGCCGCGTGTTGTGAGATCGACATCGTGCTCAGTGGCGACAACGAGATCGTCGTTCTGCATGACATTACCGTGGATCGAACCACGACCGGCCGTGGCTACGCCTACGATAAGACCGCAGCCCAGATCACGGCCCTCGACGCCGGGTCACCCTTCGACGCCAAATATGCCGGCGAACCTGTACCCCTCTTGGCTGCGGCTCTGACCTTCGCCAAGCGCGAGCAGATTGGCTTGCATATCGAGCTCAAGGACTATGAACATGACGACGCCATGTTCGATCGCCTTGCCCAATTACTGGACGAGACCGGCGCTTTGGACTGGATCGTTCTCATCTCCTTCGACCACCCACAGCTTGTTAAGGCCAAGCAGCGCATCCCCGGGTTGCGCACCGAAGGCATCACCCATGCCCGCCATTGCGACCCCGCCGCGTTAGCAAGACGGGCGCAACTCGATTCCGTCGCCATTGAGGCCAGGAGTTTCCATCCCGATGACGCTCGCGCCCTCCATGACGCCGGCATTGCCACCCGGTGCACGGTGCCGAGACCTGCCAAGATCGCCCAACACCAAGAGTATGGCCGCGATCTCCGGGCGCGGGTCGGGGCCTGGGTCGCCGACGGCCTGATCGATGTCCTTGCCGGCGACGACGTGTCCTATCTCCGCAACCTGATCGCCGACTACCCGCTTAGAGACTAGACCGAAACGCGCGGTTGAAAGCCGCCGGCTCGTCGAGATTGAACAGCACGACACCGAGGTCGGCGAGCCGGCGGAACGTCGCGACATCGCGGCCCGGATAGAACGCCATCGGTCGCACGCCATGTTTTTGGCAGCGTTGTATCTCAACCGCATCCACGGTGCTTTCCAAATACTCCAGCACGTTCGGCCTGAATCGCCGAATGGCGGCATCGAGATCGTCATAGTCCTTATGCCGGATCATCAGTGAAATCTCCGGTGAATGATCGCGAAGTTGTTCGAGGACCGCCGGGACTTCCGACCAGAAGAAACACTGCCCCAGCAACCCATATTGTTCCGTCATCGCCAGCACCGCTGCCGCGTCCGCGTCTTTGATTTCGACATAGAGTCCGCCCCGTCCTTGCGCCCCGGTCAGAACATCCGCGAACGTCGGCACTCGCTCGCCGCCGAAGTCGGCGTTGAACCAGGATCCCGCGTCCAGCCGCGCGATTTCCGCCATGGTCAGGGCCTCGACGGGACCGCTGCCGTCGGTGGTACGGTCCAGTGTCGCATCATGGATCACGACCAGTTCGCCGTCGGCCGACTGCCGCACGTCCAACTCGACATAGTCCGCGCCAAGGTCGAACGCCGCCCGCGTCGAGGCCAGCGTGTTTTCCGGCGCCGATCGGTTGGCGCCACGGTGGCAGACCATCTGCACGGTCGACGACGATTGCGCAACCTCTGTCATGTCGCCTCCTAACTCGACCGTGCCGTGCCGGCGTTTGTTGCGCGGGTGTGTGTTGGAGTGTCGTATGATATTGACGTTGGCGCGCAGCAAGCTGATATCCCGACAGCGCGTGCGTTTCGTCACGTTGGGCAAAGCACAGCCGGGAAGCAACAGAGTAACTC
This sequence comes from Alphaproteobacteria bacterium, assembly GCA_021774445.1. GTDB lineage: Bacteria > Pseudomonadota > Alphaproteobacteria > UBA6615 > UBA6615 > SZUA-147. Next base: position 31,018 of record JAJFJA010000008.1, on the reverse strand, counting down.
TGCCCATGACCCAGGACCAGCTTCTGATCTTCCTCATACTGGCCGCCGCCATGGCCATGTTTTTATGGGGCAAGCTGCGTTACGACATGGTGGCGTTGTTGGCGTTGGTTATCGGGATCGTCGCCGGCGTCGTGCCCACCGAGTCTGCCTTCTCCGGTTTCGGCAATCCGGCGGTGATTACCGTCGCGGCCGTGCTGGTCATCAGCCGGGCCCTGCAAATGTCCGGGCTCATCGATCGGGTAGCCGCGATCATCACCGCCCGCGCCCGCACGGAATCTGCCCAGATCGGCGCTCTCAGCGCCCTTGCCGCCACCTTGTCGGCTTTCATGAACAATATCGGCGCCCTGGCCCTGGTCATGCCGCTGGCCATGCGGGTCGCCAAGCGGCCGTCGCGGCTGCTGATGCCACTGTCCTTCAGCTCCATTCTCGGCGGTCTGATCACTCTTATCGGCACGCCGCCCAACATTATTATCGGCAGCTTTCGCGCCACCGTCAGTGGCGAGCCTTTTCGCATGTTCGACTTCGCGATGGTCGGCCTGCCCGTCGCGATTGTCGGCGTTCTGTTCATTACGCTCGTCGGCTGGCGTTTGATGCCCCAGGACCGCGCCGGCCGCAAATCCGCCGAGGATCTGTTCGAGATCCGCGATTATATCGCCGAGGCCAGAGTCGCGGCCGGCTCCAAACTGATCGGTGTACCCATGGTCGCCCTCGAGCAGATGGCGGACGGCGAACTTATCGTCGTCGGCTTGATTCGCGACGAGCAGCGTGAGGTTGCCGATCTCCGGCGTGTTAGTCTGCGCGAGGGCGACATTGTGCTGATCCGCGCCGACGCCATGATCCTCGAGCGCCTGCATACCGAGGCTGGCCTCGAGACCATGGCCGACCCCGATCTGTCCGAAGCCATGCTGCGCTCCGATAAGGTTGGCTTGATCGAGGCGGTGCTGCCGCCCGGTGCCCGCATTGAGGGTTTGACGCCGAACGATCTCCGGCTGCGCCGGCGCTATGGCACGGCCTTGCTCGCGCTCGCTCGTCAGGGTGGCGCCATCGTCCATCGCATCGGCACCACCCATCTCCGCGCCGGCGACGTGCTCTTGCTGCAAGGACCCATCGAGGACCTGCCGGAGGTCGTCAACCGCCTCGGCTGCCTGCCGCTCGCCGGCCGTGGTCTCGGCGCCCGGCGGCCGGGCCGCGTCGCGGTGCCGCTCGCGGTCTTCGGCCTCAGCGTCATCGTCACGGCCTTGGGATTGTTGCCGGCCCATGTCGCCTTCGTCGCCGCGGTCGTCGCCCTCATCCTGCTCAACCGCATCGGGCCCAGCCAGGCCTATGACAGTATCGATTTGCCGGTGATCGTCATGCTTGGCGCGATGATCCCCCTCGGCCGCGCCTTGCAGGACACCGGCGCTACCGAACTCATCGCCGATATAATCGTCGGCATGGCCTCACAGGTGCCGCCGATCATGGTGCTCGCTTTGTTGCTCGTCGTCACCATGGCGCTTACCGACATCATCAACAATGCCGCCACGGCCATCGTCATGGCGCCCATCGGCGCCAGCATCGCCACCCGCCTCGGTGCCAGTGTCGATCCGTTCCTGATGGCCGTGGCCATCGGCGCCTCTTGCGCCTTCCTGACCCCCATCGGCCACCAGAACAATGTCGTGGTCATGGGCCCCGGCGGTTACCGCTTCGGCGATTATTGGCGCATGGGCCTGCCGCTGGATGCGTTGATCGTCGTCACGGCGGTCCCCATGATCGCCCTCGTCTGGCCGATCTAACCTACCCCCGCCGCGGTCAGGCCGCCAGAATGTTGCCGCGGCGATGCCGTAGCGAGAAGCCGTGAACGAAACCCGTACTCGGTCCGCCGGTCGCGAGGATCGCCCCGGCCATATGCCCTAGGCCCTAGAAGAAGAACAACGCCAGCACCACCGCCAATACGGCGGTAACCGCCATGATCGCATTGCCCGTATGCCAAGTGCGGGCGAATACGCTCTCTGGGCCGGTCACGCGGAACACCAGCCCGATCGCCTGTCCGACCCGGCGCACCGCCGCCTGACGAAAGCCAAGATACAGCGCCCCGCCTTGGGTCAGCACCGCTTCGGCAATCCGCTGGCCGAGCCGCCGGTACACCCAGTCCGTGTCCAGGCTGATGGTCAGGGTCCGTTTCATCAGCGGCAGCAGCAGGAAGAAGGCGAGGCCGGAGAACAGCAATAGTTGCAGCATGTTGACCACATGCGGCACGGTATAGGGCACGAATTCGACCGCGAAAGGCAGCAGCTTATAGAGCGGTCCCGGAAACACCCCCAACCCGATGCACAACACCGCGAAGAACAGCATCGCCAGGCGCATGTGCCCCGGCGGGTCCGGTGGCCGCAGACCCGAGTCCTTTTGGAAGAACACGAACCACGGGAACTTGATGCCGGCATGCAGGAACACCCCGGCCGAGGCGGCGGTCAGCAGAAACCAGGCGAAAGCCAAATGCTCGTCGAACGCCGCCTGCGAAATCATCGATTTGCTGATGAACCCGGAGGTCAGCGGGAAGGCGGAGATCGACAGCGCCCCGATGATGCCGAAAGTCGCCGTCAGCGGCATGCTTTGAAACAGCCCGCCCAAGTCGGTGCATTTCCGTTTGCCGGTCATGTGCAGCACCGAACCCGCGGACATCAGCAGCAGTGCTTTGTAGATGATATGCGCGAACGCATGGGAGGCGGCACCGTTCAGGGCCATCTCCGTGCCGATGCCGATCCCCACCACCATGAAGCCGACCTGGTTGATGATGCTATAGGCCAGGATGCGCCGCATATCGTTTTCCAGCAGCGCGTAGATGATCCCGTAGAAGATCATGTAGAGGCCGAAATAGATCAGCACTTGGCTACCGGCGAAGCCGACCAGCAGCACATAGACCGCCGTCTTGGTCGTGAACGCCGACAGAAACACCATGCCGCTGTACGAGGTCTCCGGGTAGGCGTCCGGCAACCAGGAGGACAGCGGCGGTGCCCCCGCATTGACCAGGAAACCGATCAGGATCAGCCACGTCGCCACGCTTTCCGGCTGCATCGCCACGAAGGCGAGAGAGCCGGTTTCCACCACATAGCCGGCGATGCCCGCCATCAGCAAAACGCCGCCCAGCAAATGCACCATCATGTAACGCATCGCCGCCCGGTAGGCCGCCTTGGTGCCCGCCGACCAGATCACCAAACCCGACGCCACCGCCATCACTTCCCAAAACACCAGGATGGTCAGCAAATCGCCGGCTTGCGTCACGCTCACCGCGCTGCCGGCATAGACATAGGCGGCCACCAACTCGGTATTGCGCTTTTGCCCCATGGCGAACAGGCCGCCGGCAAACGCCATGATCAGGAATACCGTCCCGAACAGCCGCCCCAGGGTCGTTCCCTGCACCGGCACCAGCTCCGTTCCCAGGAAGGCGATGGTCAGCGCCGGCCCGTCCGGCACTTGCCACAGCACCGCCAGCGCGATCAGCGGCAGCGCCAGCAGCACGGCGCTGCGCACTGCCCCGACCGTTAGCGGCAGCAGCAACGCGCCGACGATCAGGATCAACCCCGGTGGCACGCTGCTAACCGTCATAATAGTCGTCGGATCGTTTCAGGAACGCGCCCAGCCCTTTGGCGAACAACACCATCGCTACGCAAGACGCCAGGCCGAACCAGGAGTAGAAGGCGAAACTACCGTCGATCACAAAACCCGTATAGCCGTGCGCCCCCAAATCGCCGACGGTAATCGCGGCCAGAACGAGTCCGCCGACCCACCACAACAGCCGGATCGTCCGCCGCCGCACCAGCCAGGGCTTGTTCTTGTCGTCGTTCATCGCGCGATATCTCCGAGCTGTTGCGCTAACTCCAACGGCACGCCCGGTAGGAAGAACAACACCACCGTTGCCGTTGCGGTGGCGGTAAGCGCCAGCACCATCGGCCACGGTGCCTCGCCATGGGGCGTGGCGTCCGCCGCCTCGGGCCGAAAGAACGCCGCATGCACGATGGGGAGGAAATAAGCCGCGTTGAGCAGCGTGCTGACGATGATCACGCCGATGGCCAGCATGTGCCGGGCTTCGAACGCCCCTTGCAGGATCAGCCATTTGCTGGCGAACCCGATGGTCGGCGGCAGACCGATGATCGACAAGGCACCGATGCCGAACGCCGCCATGGTCCAGGGCATCCGTTTGCCGATCCCGTCAAGCTGGCTGATCTCGGTCTTGTGCGCGGCGGTGTAGATCGAGCCGGCGGCGAAGAACAAGGTAATCTTGCCCACCGCATGGGCGGCAATATGCAGCGCCGCCCCCGCCACCGACAACGGCACCAGGATCGCTGCCGCCAGCACCACATAGGACAACTGGCTCACCGTCGAATAGGCCAGACGCCGCTTCAGATTGTCCTGCCGCAACGCCACCACCGACGCCGCCACGATGGTGAACCCGGCGACGATGCTCAGCCAATCGAAACTGATCACAGTGCTCAAATGTTCGACACCGAAGATATAGACGATCACCTTGACCACCGTGAACACCCCGGCCTTGACCACCGCCACCGCATGCAGCAGCGCGCTGACCGGGGTCGGCGCCACCATTGCCGCCGGCAGCCAGCGATGCAGCGGCATCAGCGCCGCCTTACCGATCCCGAACATATAGAGCGCCAGCAGAATGCCGATCAGCGGCTGGTAGACGCTGTCTTTGAAGATCCCACCCGGCGTGAACGTCAGGGTCCCCGCCACCTGCCAGGTCCAAATCATCCCCAGCAGCAGCAAGCCGATCGACGTCGCCAGCAGCACGCCCATATAGGTACGGCCCGCCCGCAACGCCTCCGGCGTGCCGTGATGGGTCACCAGCGGATAAGTGCTCAGCGTCAACAGCTCATAGCAGACGAACAGCGTCAGCAGATTGCCGCCCAGCGCGATGCCCATGGTGCTGGCCAGGGCGAGCGCGAAGAAGATGTAATAGCGCGTCTGATTCCGCTCGGCATTGCCGCGCATATAGCCGATCGAATAGATCGAATTGACGATCCACAGCGACGACGCCACTAGCGCGAACAACAACCCCAGCGGTTCCGCCGTCAGTCGCAGCGATAACCCCGGCAGCATGGTCAGCAGCGTGACGTCCGGCCGCGCCCCGTCCAGCCACGACAACACCAGCGAAACCACGATCGCGAACAAGGTCACCGCGGTTGCCAGCGTTATCGTTTCGCGTAGATTCGGCGCCTTCCCGGCCAACCCGATCAGCAAAGCGCCGGCCGCCGGCACCGCGATGGCCGCCACCAGGGCGGTTTCAGGAGTCATCCGCCACTTCCCAGCAGCACCGCTGCCGCACTCTGGGCCGCGCCGATCGTCTGTTGCGCATTGATGCCGAAATACACATTTCCCGCCGCCAAGATCCACACCGGTATCAGCATCATCACCGGCGCTTCGCGGATCTGCAGGACGTCATCCCCCGGGGCCCGGAAATAGGCGACCTCGATAATGCGCCAGACATAGATCATCGCCAGCAGCGAACTCAGCAAAATCAACACCGCCACCAGCCACCAGCCTTTTTCCAGCGCCGCTTGGATCAGATACCATTTGCTGACGAAGCCGACGGTCAGCGGCACCCCGATCAGACTCAAGCCGCCGACCACGAACGCCGCCATGGTCCAAGGCATCCGCCGTCCCAGTCCCGCCATCTGCGAGATCTGTACTGACCCCACGCGCAGGAACACGCAGCCCAGCACCAGGAACAACGCGCCCTTCATCAGCGCATGATTGAACAGATGGATAATCGTTGCGGTCAGCCCGGTTGCCGTCAGGAAACTGATGCCCAGCACCATGTAGCCGATTTGCGCCAGGCTCGAATAGGCCAGCAGCCGCTTCGCATCGGTCTGGAAAATCGCCACCGCCGAGGCCCCGAACATCGCCACGATGCCCAGCACCAGCAGCACCTGATCCACCGGCAGGCCGACCATCGCCGGGCCGCCGAACACCGTGAACACCAGCCGCAGCAACACATAAACCGCGACCTTGGTCGCCGTCGCCGCCAGGAACGCCGACACCACCGTCGGGGCATAGGCATAGGCGTTGGGTAGCCAAAAATGCAGCGGCACCATGGCCAGCTTCAGGCCGATACCCACGACCACGAAGGCCATGGCGGCAATGATCGTGCGCGTTTCGGCCACCGCCGGCAGCCGCGTCCCCAAATCCGCCATGTTGAGGGTGCCGGTCATCATATACATCATGCCGACGCCGATGACGTAGAACGTCGCCCCGACCGTCCCCATGATCAGATACTGGAATGCCGCCGTCAGTGCCCGTCGGCTTTGCCCCAGGCTGATCATCACATAGGACGACAACGATGAGATCTCGAGGAACACGAACAGGTTGAACACGTCCCCGGTGACCACCATCCCCAGCAGCCCGGCCAGGTTCAGCAGATACATCGCGTGAAACAGGAATATCCGGTCGTCGGCGATCTCCCGCGCCACGCTGGTCGGCGCGAACAGCATGATGACGCTGCCCAACGCGCTGACGATCACCAGCAGAAACGCGGCCAGCGGGTCGACCCGGTATTCGATGCCCCACGGCGCCGCCCAGTCGCCCAGCAAATAGCTGATCGGCCCGTCGGACAGAACTTGGTCCAGCAAGGTCAGCGCGATCGCCAGCGCCAGCAGGCTGGCCGCCAAGGCGATCAGCCAGGTCAGCCGGCGAAACGGCAGGATGGCGCAAATCGGCGCCGCCAGCAGCGGCACGATCACTTGCAGAATCGGCAGTTGCCCGACGATCACTCGGCGGCCTCGATGGCGCGGATTTCCTCATCCTCTATGGTGCCGTAGGTGTCGCGGATACGCACCACCAAGGACAACCCCAAGGCCGTCGTCGCCACCCCGACGACGATGGCGGTGAGGATCAGCACATGCGGCAGCGGGTTGCTGAACAGGGTTAGATTGTCGCCCAGGATCGGCGCCGTGCCGCCGCGCACCTTCGCCATCGAGATATAGAAGATGAATACCGCCGCCTGAAAGATATTCAGACCGATAACCTTCTTGACCAGATTGCCATGCGCGATCACCGCATAAAAGCCGATCATCATCAGCGCCATGGCCGCCCAACTGTTGATCAGACCGGGAAAACTCATTCCGGCCGATCCTGTCCGGCAAAGATGAAGAACAACGAGATGATCGCCGCCGCCACGGTCGTCCCAACGCCCAGTTCGATCAGCTGGATCCCCAATTCTTGGCCATGCACCGGATCGTGGCTCAATACCGAGTAGTTCAGGAAGTTGCCACCGAGCAGCAGCCCGGCCACGCCGACGCCGGCATAAATCAGCACGCCGCCGCCGAGCACCGTGCGCAGCGCCCCGGGCGGCGCCACCTGGCGCGCCGACCGCACACCGAAGATCAACGTGTAGAGCACGAAGCCGACACCGAAGATCACGCCGGCCTGAAAGCCGCCGCCGGGTCCCAGTTCGCCGTGGAATTGGACATACAAAGCAAACAGCAAGATGGCCGGCATCAGCAGCTTGGTCACCACCCGCAAGACCGCGTGTTGATTCATCCGGCCCTACTCCAGATCCGTTTCATTCGGACGCGGTCGCGGGCGCGGGAAGCGCCGGCCCCGACCGATCAGCAACATCACGCCCAAGGCCGCGGTCAGGACGACGATGACTTCGCCCAAGGTGTCGTAACCGCGGTAGCTCGCCAGCACTGAGGTCACGACGTTTGAAATTCCGATCTCGCGCTCCGACTGCTCGAGATAGCGCGGCGCCACATGCCCATGGATCGGCGCGTTCGGGTCGCCGTAGCGCGGCATGTCCAGGCTGCCATACACCAGCAGGGCAAACGTCGCCCCGACGACGAGAAAGGGCAGCACCATGCGCGGCTTCCACGGTCCTGCGGGGCGTTCCTTGGCCGCCACCAAGGCCAGCGTGCCCAAGAACAGCACCGTCGAGATCCCGGCCCCCACCGCCGCCTCGGTAAAGGCCACGTCGACGGCGTCGAGTTCTACGAACAACCCGGCCACCAACAGGCTGAAGATGCCCATCAGCATGACCGAAACGAACAGGTTGCGCGCCTGCACCACGAACAGCGCCGTGACTACCAAGAACGCCAGCAACGCGACATCGACTACGTCTTCGATGACAGATCCTCCCGCCGCTCGCCCAATAGCGGTTTCAGACCGCTGCTTAACGCGGCCTGCGCTAGGGCATGCGTTGAGGTTGGGCTGGTGAAGGACAAAAACACGATGATCAGGACAAGTTTCACCGTCACCAGAGTCAGGCCACCTTGCAGCATCAGCCCGACCAACAGTAACCCGGCACCCATGGTGTCCGTGATCCCGGCGGCATGCTGGCGGGTGAAGAAATCGGGCAGCCGCAACACCCCGATCGCCCCGGCCACCAAGAAAAAGCCGCCGCCGAGGATGAGCAGCCAGCTTAGGATGTCGCGCACCAGCATCATCTACAGATCACCCAAATCCTCGCCCTCATGGGGCAAGCCGAGATGGTTGTATTTGAAGAACTTCATCACCGCGATGGTGCCGACGAAATTGATCAGCGCATAGACCAAGGCGATATCCAGGAAATCGGGTCGGTCGGTCAGGAACCCCAGGATGGCAATCATCAGCACCGTCTTGGTGCCGAACATGTTGACCGCCAGGATACGGTCATAGACCGTGGGACCTGCGAAGGCTCGCACCAGGGCCAGGAACATGCTGATCAGGACCGCCGCCGCCGCCGCGTTGAACATCAACGCTCCCCGACCATTGCGGTAACGCGGCGGTCCATTTCGCCGTCGGTCAGGGCTGCCGCCGTTTCTCTCGTCAACGCATGCACCGCCAGTTCGCCATCCGCCAGATCAATGGTCACCGTACCTGGTGTCAGGGTGATGGAGTTCGCGTAGATCACATGTCCCAACTCCGATTTCTGGCTGGCCCGCACCCGCATTAGGCGCGGGCTGATTGGCAGCCGCGGGTTGAGAATGATCCGCGTGACGTCGACGCTGGACTTGGCGATCTCCCACGCCAACCAGCCCCAGTAGGGCAGGGCGCGCCACGTTAGGGCAAGCGGCTGTCCTTCTTGATCGACCACGTCCATCCGATGGGACACCCATACCACCAGCACACAGGACAACACCCCCAGCCCGAGCAGCAGCGGCTCGAAATGTCCCGACAGCAGAAGCCACAGCCCATATAGCACCAGGCTCAAGCTGATCGTATGGAACAATCTCCCCCTCACCCCGGTCTCCCCATAGATCGAGCGCAAATAAGTCGCGCCATGGTGATAGATACTAGGATACCACCGCGCCTGACAATGTTAGCGGCCCGCCGACCTCCGTGATACCAGGGACACATAATGACCTTGACGACATTTCTCAATCTCGCTGCGGTAATCGTGACCCTGGCGGCCTTGTTCGGTTTCATCAACTACCGCTGGCTCGGTTTGCCCAACACCATCGGACTGGTCGTCATCGCTTTGGCCGCGTCCTTGGCATCAATTGGTCTCGACGCCCTCATCCCCGGTCTCGGCTTTCGCACCTCGGTGCAGCAAGCGCTGCAGTTGCTCGACCTGCCCGAGGTCCTGATGAAGGGGATGTTGAGCTTCTTGTTGTTCGCCGGCGCCTTGCATGTCGATTTGGCGGCGTTGTTAAGCCGCAAATGGCCGATCCTCGTGCTGGCGACCGTCGGCACCCTGCTCTCAACGTTTCTCATCGCCATCGCCAGCTTTTATCTGCTGGGCGTCATCGGCATCGCCATCCCCTTCATCTATTGTCTGGTTTTCGGGGCCTTGATTTCACCGACCGACCCGGTCGCCGTGCTCGGTATTCTCAAACGCGTCGCCGTACCGCCGTCTCTCGAGGCCAAGATTGCCGGCGAGAGTCTGTTCAATGACGGTGTGGGCATCGTCGTGTTTACGATTTTGACGGCCATCGCCGGCGCCGGCGCGGCAGGTCACGTCGCGGCAGTGACGCCGGCCTCCATCGCCTTGCTGTTCGTCACCGAAGCCGGTGGCGGTGTCCTGCTCGGCCTTGTTGCCGGCCTCGTGGCCTACCGTGCCATGCGCGCCATCGACGACTACGCTCTCGAGGTATTGATTACTTTGGCGCTCGTCATGGGCAGCTACATGATCGCCACGGCGATCGCTGTCTCGGGTCCCCTGGCGATGGTCGTTGCCGGTCTGTTTATTGGCAATCACGGCGCCAAGTTCGCCATGAGCGAGCGCACCCGGGATCATGTCGAAAAATTCTGGTCGCTGCTCGACGAGATCTTGAACTCGGTTTTGTTTCTCGCCATCGGCTTCGAGGTCGTGGCCCTCACCTTCACCGGAGAGACTATGCTGGCCATGCTGCTGGCGATCCCGATCGCGCTGGCGGCGCGCTTTGTCAGCATCATCGTGCCGGTTACGCTATTCAGGTTGGGTCGAACCTTGAGCGTCGGCGCCGTGCCCGTGCTGACCTGGGGCGGCGTGCGCGGCGGCATCTCCGTTGCCTTGGCCCTGTCGCTACCGGCGTTCGCCGGGCGCGAGACCGTGCTGGCGATGACATACGCCGTGGTCATATTTTCGATCATCGTCCAGGGCTTGACCCTCGAGCGCGTCGTCAAGCGCGCCATCGGCTAGCGTGTCTCCGGACCAGAAATAAAACACGTCATCGCGCGAGCGCAGCCTCGCGATCCGGCGGATCAGGTCGCCTGCAAGACGGCCGAACACGCCGCCGAACCACGCCGCAAACGCACAGCAAAAAAGTCACACTGTCACAAAAAAGCTCCAGTTATTGCTAACTGGAGCTTGTGCAAGTGATCGCTTGGCGCGATTGTCTCGTTACGCCTGAGTAGGCGTTTCCTCCCTAAACTTGGGCCGCGCCGCTTTATGGTGCGGCTTCTTTTTTGTGCGCGTACGGTAGCAGCGCAATTGCGGCGCGGCAATTGGAATGTCATCCTTCCGTGCCGGCCATTTGGCATGTCTCAAAAAAAGCCGCCGCTGCTAGTTCGTCGTACCACGCTCTTGTTGTCTAGCCCTTTCGGTGCCAATACAGTTGACCGGTGCCTGAGGCGAGTCGGGCCGACAGACAACAACCGTTCCAGGACTGCACGCAGGATGACAATGACTCTACAGGCCGGCCCCATGCCGGCGGCGGCGAACACCCAGGACGGTCCTGACGCCGGCGCCCGCATACTTCCCGCGGCGGCGCCGATGCCGGCGCCCCGAATCGCCGTCGTTGGTATCGGCGGCGGCGGCTGTAACGCCCTGGACAACATGATCAACGGGCAGTTGGAGGGGGTTGAGTTCCTCGCCCTGAACACCGACGCCCAGGCCCTGGCGCGCTCTCAGTGCGACCGCCAGATTCAGCTTGGGCCAAGCGCCACCGGGGGACTCGGTGCCGGCGCGCATCCCGCGCTCGGCCACGCCGCTGCCGAGGAAGTGCTGGCCCAGGTCACCGAGGCGCTATCCGGCCTCAATATGGTTTTTCTTGCCGCCGGCATGGGCGGTGGCACCGGCACCGGCGCCGCGCCGGTGATCGCCCGCGCCGCCCGCGCCGCCGGAATCCTGACCGTCGGTGTCGTCACCAAACCATTCGATTTTGAGGGCAGCCGGCGTCTGCAGGTCGCCGAGGATGGCATTGCGGCGCTGCAGGAGTGTGTCGATACGCTGATCGTCGTGCCTAATCAGAATCTATTCCGCGTCGCCACTCACAGCACCACCTTGTCCGACGCCTTCCGCATGGCCGACGACGTACTCTACGGCGGTGTCCGCAGCGTCACCGACCTGTCGATCAAGCCGGGCATGATCAACCTTGATTTTGCCGATGTCCGCGCCATCATGACCGTCCCCGGGCGCGCTATGATCGGCACCGGTCAGGCGGACGGCCCGGAGCGCGCCGTCGCGGCGGCCGAGGCGGCGCTGGCCAGCGAGCTTCTTGACGATGCGCGTTTGCCGGAGGCCCAGGGCCTGCTCATCAATATCACCGGCGGTTCGGACCTCACCTTGTTCGAGGTCGATGCCGCGGCGAGTCGGATCCGCGACGCCGTCGACCCGTCGGCGAACATTATTTTCGGGTCGACTTTCGATCCGCAGGTCGATGGCTGGGTCCGGGTGTCGCTGGTCGCCACCGGCATTGCCGCCGCCAAGGCCGAGTCCGTTGACGGTCGACAGGACGTCGATGAGGGCGCCGCAAATTCCGCTACCGACCCCGCTGGGGAGCCGGAATACAACATTTCCTTTGGCCAACCGGAAGGCCATTAGAAACCCGCCGGCGCCACCCTGCCACCCGCGCGGCCATCCACGGATTTGAGTGTCTCAGGACCGTCATTGCGGGCAAAAGCGAAGCGATCCTGCCTCCGCCGCGCCGGACGGCGCAGTCCGCTGTACTCTTTCTGGCCGGGTTCGTTATTGCGCCGCCGCTAGACGCAGCGATATCTCACCCCCACATTCCCCGCCGGTTGTTGCGCCGAAATAACGGCGAATTTACCGAATTGGTTGCAATGCTCTTGGGCGATAACCGACGGGTCGGGACCTTTTACGACCACACCATCGGCATCCCCGGATACCACTTGGGCGCATCCTGTCAGCAGTACGGCTAGCCAGATCAGCCGGGACATTGGGGCCCTCCCTGGACTCCGTTGGCGCTATTGTCGCCACGCCGGGAAGGATGGTCAATTAACCGGCCTAGGTACTACCTGGTCCCCGTTGACGCCGCGTGCCCAGCCCGATCTTCCGCGCCATGCTGGAGCGTTGCTTGGCATAATTGGGTGCCACCATTGGATAGTCCGCCGCCAGTCCCCAGCGTTGCCGGAACGCTTCGGGCGTCAGGCCGTGCGCCGTCGCCAGATGGCGTTTCAGCATTTTGGCCGAGCGTCCGCATTCCAAACAGGTAATCGTATCCGGTTGCACGGAGCGTTTGATCGGCACGGCGGGAGTCTGCTTCTTCGGCCGCGTCGTCGGCTCATTCAGGCGATGGAATGTGCTGTGTATCTGCTGGATTAGCCCGGGAAGCTGATCCACCGGCAGCGGGTTGTGGCGGACATACGAACTAACGACTTTCGTCGTCAGCTCGAGGAATGCCTGTTTCTCCACCAGCCCAGCTCCTGACTTGCTTCGCGCTTACTCTACCAACAATGGGGTTTGCCGGCCGAAAATCAACGTAGAGCCACACTATGTTCCGGCCTTGTGACGATGCCCTGAGTCAATCATGAGTCGCCGTGGGCCGATCTCTGGCGGTTCGGTCTGATTGTGCTATCAAGGGAACAGGCCGTTCTGAGATCTGGGGAGGAGATCTCCTGAGGGCAAAAAAAGGGCCTCAAGATGAGGCCCAAGTCTCAGGGAGGAGCTGTTCGGGGCCGCGCCGCGCAAGGCGCGGCCCAATAACTGTCGCCGATCTGAACCACCGGCGGTCAAAAGAACGAGACTCGTATATCACGCGGATTCAGCGCTGACACCGCCTGCGGTGGAATGCCTCAACAATGACTCAACCGCGCGGCGCGTTGCGCACTGCCCGCGGCGTCAGCAAACGGTTGCCCAGCAATCGTGCCAACTGTGCGGCTGACAGACCGGTGACCGCGCCGAGACCATTGGCCAAGGCGTCTCCGAAGGTGCCGTCGCGCCCGGCGACAAACAACTGTCCGATTTCCAATGCGATGCCTAACAACACCAAGCCAATGACGATCCGCCTTGTCGTCGGCCGCGTTGGAAAACCGATCGCGCCGCATAGACCCAGTACGCCATAGGCCATGAAGTGCTGCGCCTTGTCCCAGATGTCGGGCGCTGGCAGCACTGCCGAAGGCATCAGCGACAGCAGCGTCACGACGACCACGCCGAGGCCAAAAACCACGCGCGCGGCTAACCGAATCGCCGTGTTCAAACGCCACCTCCAGATATGCACAGGAAAATCGGCTGGGCCCTGTTGCCCGCCTCGAGTCGGCCACGCAATATGACACGACCCGAGGTACTTCGGCGCGATTTCCGTTCAAACTGATGAGGCCGCTTTGCCACGTGCGATTGGCACCGTAAGAGAGTTGGCCGAATCCTGGTCGTTGGACTCGAAACTATCGGTGACCGCCCGCTTAGGCGAGGCTTATCAGGTCTGCCTCGACAGCCGTGTCGAGGCCAGCGGGCGAGCCAAGACCCAGGCCGGTATCGCCTATACCGACGATCGGCGGATCGTCCTCAACACCCGGCTTTTGCATCCCGGTCGGGAACTCGACCGGGATGCCACCTTCCTCCATGAATGCGCGCACATCATTGCGAACATTCACCACCGCCGAAACTGCCGCCATGACGCCCGCTGGCGCCGCGTCATGCACATGCTCGGCGAACCGCCGGAGGTCAGCCACGAGATCGAGTATCTCTCGCGTGAGACCCATGCGATTGTGACCTGGATCTGCAACCATTGTGGCGAGGCCTACCATTTCGTTCGCCGGCCGCGCCGCCGCATTACCGAGTGTTATTGCCGATCCTGCGGACCCAGGCGGGGACGGTTATCCGTGATTGCCAAGACCGGCCGGTAGTCCGGCGGCAGCCGTCGCCGCAATCGAGTCAAATTTCGGACATCGCGGCTCTGACGGTGCGCGGGACCGCGCGCATGTTATGATCCCAATGTCCTCGATTAAGGCGGGGCTGTATCGGAAAACCTACCGAATCCTGGCCGGTGTCTCCGCCATTGAGGCCCACTTTCTAACTGGGTCGCGTCACATGTAGTGATGCGGCCCTTTTGTTGGTTTGCCTGCCTCAGGTTTATCGGTGATCGTCTGGGTCCAGAACGATTTCCAGGCAGGCTTTGCCGCCGACAAACATGAAGGTTTTCCGGCCGGCCCTTGGCAGCTTGATATTGCTTTCCACGCAAAAGCGGATCAGTGATCCGAGAACGAATTTCTTTGGCAACGTAACCACTAGATCCTGGGTCGCCTCGGCATCGGGGATCAGACTTTTTGCCTTGACCTCGTCGTCCTCGACCCAGCTGGAGTGATACTCGCCAAGGATAGCGGGCGGATCCACCATCCGGTTGTGGGCCTCGACTGCCTCGGATAACTCCTCGCCTGTAAAGACTATCTGCCGGTGTTCGTAAGGCATATGTAGCGAGCCTCCTCCTCCACCGCGACCTGCGGCATACCAATAGCTCAAGGACCCGTCGTCTCGCCGGGCCGCCCCGGAGAATAAAAACACATCTCTAACAACCCGTTAGTAACCATAGGGTCGAGCCGCTCTCCGGAGCACGAAAATCGTTCGGCCATGACGGCCTTGGATCTGCGATCGCCCAACGGTCGCTAGGCCCCTAACCGCCTCCATATCGGCGTTGGCCAGGGTATTGGTATGATTTCGGCGCACCACGAACTAGCCACAAATGCCGCCTAGTTCGTCAGCGGTATAGGCGGCCAAGCATGACCTAGTTTACCCTAATCACGAATTTGGCAGATGAAGAGGCCGCCGGCGCGACTATCTGAGTCTTTGGCGCGTCGAGCCGCCCGTTTCTATGGAGGAACTCGCAATATGCTTAGAACAATCAGCGGTACGGCCATTGCCGTTGCCTTTTCACTGATGTCCGGCCTGGCCCTTTCACCCGCGGCCTCGGCCCAGGAGGCGCTGACCGGACTACAGCGCCTGGAGCCCCAGCCCGAAGCGGCGGCCGTGCAGCCCGGTCTTGCCGTCCGTTATTATTTCGCCATGTTCGATTTTATGTGGGAGATGGAGCGCCTGGTGCGGTCCCGCGACGGGCACCCGGGCGAACCGATCCTGAAGATCGACACTTTCTTCGAGGAATATGACGAGAAGGTCTTCACCTCCGACCGCAGCCAGGGGGTCGGCGCGCTCATCAACGGCCTGATCAATTTCCCCGAGGCCGGTCTCTACCACCTGGCCGTGCTCTCCAACGACGGCATCCGCATCGAACTCGGTGGCAAGTTCTTGTTCGAAGACCCGGACAAGCATCTCAATGGCAACCGCCTGTCCGATCCCATCCCGGTCGAGATCGCCGAAGCCGGCTGGTATCCCATTAATATCAACTACTTCCAGAAAAAGGGCACCTGGGCGCTGGATTTACTCTGGTCCAAGCCGGGTGAGGTCGTTGGCGAGGAGTTGCCGATTGTGCCCGCGGAGGCCTATGGCCACCTGCCCAATACGGAACACGTTTTCGTCAGTGAGCCGGGGTGAGGGGATCGGCCGCGAATGGCATGGGGAAACCGCCGCGGTCCGCCGATAACCTAACGATGACTTTACCGCCCCGAATCGCCGTAAACGGGTAGTATTCTGGGTTATGGCGACTACCCAGATCCGCCGGACGGCTCGATAGCCGAGCACCGATGTCCGTATCCCCGCCGCCCTTACCGGCCAGCCGTTTGCTGGCTTATGGCTTTAGCGCCCTGCCCTTATCCACCCTGGCTGTCGGCATGTTCATCATTCTGCCGACCGTCTATGCCGAGTCCGCCGGGATTGCCATGGCCCAGCTGGCGCTCGTCGTCCCCCTGACCCGCCTCTGGGATGTCATCACCGATCCGCTGGTCGGCTGGTTAAGCGACCGGACACGCACGCGGTTCGGCCGCCGTCGGCCCTGGGTCCTGATCGCCTGGCTGCCGTTATCCGCGTCTATTTATGCGCTCTATGTGCCGCCGCCGGGCATCGGCGCGTTCTATTTGCTGGGCTGGAGCATGGTTTTCTTCACCTCCGGCACCATGCTGTTCATGCCCTACACGGTCTGGGGGGCCGAGCTCAGCGACAGCTATCACCAGCGCAGTCGTGTCTTTGCCTATCGTCATGTCTTCGCGGCTCTCGGGACCTTGCTGGCTGCCACCCTCGCCTGGATGGCCAGGGATGCTGGTACTGACGTCGTCGGCGCTCCGGCCCTGGAGCTCATCGCCTGGGTCGGTTTGGCGATGCTACCGGTCACCTTGCTCGTGCTCTTTCTCAAGGTGCCGGAGCCGGCGCTGCCGCCTCCGCCGGCGGCCGACCGAGAGACGCGTCCCGGGGCCTGGCGCCGCAGCGTCGCTCTCCTGATCGCGAATCGGCCGTTCCGACTAGTCCTGGTACCCTATTTTCTTAATGGGATCGCCAACGCCTTCCCGGCCACGCTGTTCTTCTTCTTCGTCCGTCACCGGTTGGCCGAGCCGGGGGCTACCGGCATGTTGCTGAGCGCCTATTTCCTCGCCGCCATCGTCGGCACGCCGATCTGGCTAACACTCTCCCGCAGTCTCGGCAAACACCGTGCCTGGTGTATTGCCATGCTGCTGGCCGCCGCTGCTTTTGCTTTTGTGCCTTTGGTCGGCCCCGGGGAGATCGTCGCCTTCCTCGCCATTATCGTGGTTGCCGGGTTGACGCTCGGCGCTGATCTGGCGATGCCCGGCGCCATGCTGGCTGACGTTGTTGATCAAGACACCCTCAATGGCGGTCGCCGGCGCGCCGGCATATTTTTCGCGCTCTGGGCGATGGTTGCGAAAGTCGCGCTTGCTCTCGCCGTGGGCATATCTTTCTCCATTCTCGCCAGAACGGGATTTGATGCCTACAGCACCACCAACTCGCCCGAGGCGTTGCTGACCCTGGCGATTCTGTTCGGAATCCTCCCAGTCGGCTTCAAACTGGTTGCGGCCGCGGTTGCATGGCGCTATCCAATAACGGCGGAACGGCAACAAGCGTTGCAAAAAGCCATTGCGGCAGGCAACATCGGCGCTCCCAAGCCGGCGGCACCATTCGATGCTCCGGCATAGGAACAGCTGAATTTCAAGCGGGTAGCGGAGCGAGCATGCGCGAAAATCGACTTAGGACCCTGTGGCAGGACGGCAAATCGGCGGTCAATGGCTGGCTCGGTATTCCCAGCGCCTTCTCTGCTGAGATCATGGCCCACGCCGGTTGGGATTCGCTGACGGTCGATATGCAGCATGGCATTGTCGACTACCAAACCGCCGTCACCATGCTGCAGGCCGTGTCGACCACCGATATCGTGCCGATGGCACGCGTCCCCTGGCTCGACCCGGCGATCATCATGAAATCCCTCGATGCGGGCGCGTACGGCATTATCTGCCCGATGATCAGCAACCGCCGCCAAGCCGAGGAATTCGTCTCCTATTGCCGCTACGCACCGGTCGGCACCCGTAGTTTCGGGCCGGCGCGCGCGATGCTCTATGGCGGCGCCGATTATCCCGAGCACGCCAACGACACGGTGCTTGCCATCGCCATGATCGAGACCGCAGAGGCCATGGAGAATCTCGAGGATATCATGAGCACGCCGGGCCTCGACGCCATCTATGTCGGCCCCTCGGACCTGTCCCTGGCGCTCGGCCACCCACCTCGTCAGGATGTGCCGGACGGCCCGGTTTACGAGGCCCAGAAGCATATTCTCGAGGTCGCGAAACGCCATGGCGTCGTCGGCGGCATCCACACCGTCACGCCGGAATACGCCCTGCGCATGACCAGACTTGGCTACCAACTGGTCACCATTGCGTCGGACACCCGTTTGCTCGCCGCCAAGGCGGCGGCCGATGTCGCGACCGTCAAAGAGGGCTTGGGCACATAGCCGTCGCCGGCGCCGGTATCTGAGCCCAACCGGGCGGCCGCCCGCGCTCGCGACGACAACCGCGAGCGTCAGCCAATCCTATGTGTTTGGCTTGGTGTAAGCTTTGCGTGCCGCTCTAGACGCCGCGGAACAACTCCACCATTTCTTCCAGCCGATCTAGATCCAGTACCAACAGCGCATCGCGCTGGCGCTTGATCAGGCCTTGCCGCGTCAGATCGCTGAACACCCGCGCGACTGTTTCGCGTGTCGTGCTCACCCGGCTGGCGATGTCCCCATGCACCGGCACCGGCCTGATTTCCGCCTGATTCTCGCCCGCGGTCGCCCGCGCTTGCCGCAACAACTCGGCATGTACCCGGTTATGCGCCCCCAGGGTGCTCAGATCCATGATCCGCTCGGAGGCCGTCCGCACCACATGGGCCAGCCACCGCATCACCCGCAGCGCCACTTCGGGATGATCCTCCAGCAGATTAACGAATAGGCTTGGCGCCAGCGCCGCGACGGTGGTCTCTCCCAAGGCCACGATGGTGGCCGACCGTGGCAAACCGTCCAACGCCGCCAGTTCGCCGAAGAAGCCTCCGACGTCGATATCGTCGAACGCGATCTCCCGCCCCGATAGCGAGTAGTTGACCACCCGAACCTTCCCGGCGGTCACGAAGAAGACGTCTCGGGTCTCGCTCTCCCGATCGATGATCATTTCGTGGTCGCCATAGGTGTGCCACCGGCAGCGCTCGGCGATGCGTTTCAGGCTGGCCTCGTCCAATTCCTGGAACAGGCTCACATTGGCAAGATTTCGCTTTGAGTCCGTGCCCATTCGGGCCGCCCTCTTCGGTCAGCTCACGATCGGCCAATGCTATCCGGTGCACGTGACAAAGGCGAGTGCGGCGAATTACTCGGCTGGTTGCACGCGGCGGCGCCTTGTCTTCCCGCCGCCTTCGAGCAGGCCCACCGTCAACGACATCATCGGCGGCACGATGGCCATCGTCAGCACCGCCGAGACCGCGAGCCCGCCCAGCACCACCGAACCTAGGCCACGATAGAGCTCCGACCCCGCGCCTGGAAACAGCACCAGGGGCAGCATTCCGAAGACGCTGGTCAGCGTCGACATGAAGATCGGCCGGACCCGGTTCTGCGTCGCCAGCGAGATCGCCTCTGCCGGTTCGACCCCTTCGACGCGGATGTGATACAGCGTCTGATGCACCAGCAGGATGGCATTATTGACGACGATGCCCACCAGAATCACGAAGCCCAGCATCGTCAGCATATCCAGCGGCTGGTTGACCGCGGTGTTGAGCAGCGCCAGCCCGCCGATTCCGCCCGCGGCCGCCACGGGGACCGACAACATGATGATTAGCGGGTAGATAAAGCTCTCGAACAGCACCGCCATAACCAAATAGACGATGACCAGCGCCAGCAGCAGATCGACGACCAGCTCGTTCCAGGTCTGTGACAGCTTGTCGGCGGTGCCCGAGATGTTGAAGCGCACGCCCGCCGGCAAGCCTTCCTCGATCAATGGCTCGACCACGTCTGTCCTGATCGTTTCGATGGCGGTTTCCAGCGGAATGCGATCCGACGGCGTAATCCGCATGGTCACCGTGCGCGTGCGTTCGATACGCCTGATCTCGGTCGGGCCCGACGTCACCTCGACGGTCGCCAGATTATCCACCGGCACGATTCGGCCATCCGACGTGACCACCGGCAGGCTGCCGATCGCTTCCGTTTCGGTTTGTTGCGCTTGCGGGCCGGTGAGGGTCAGGTCGATGCGTTTGCCGTCCACGGTGATTTCCGCAACCCGCACGCCGTCATTGAAGGCATCGATCGATTGCCCGAGTGCCTGCGCCGACAACCCGTTATCGGCCAGGCGCACCCGGTCGGGCAGCACCCGGACCTCCGGTGCCCCCAGGGTGTGGGCCGGGATCGCCCGGATGCGGTGGCCGTCGCTGGCCGGCAGGGCCTGCTGCAATCGGAAGAACACCCGCTGTCCCATCGTCGCCAATGTTTCCAAATCCGGTCCCGAAATGTCCAGGTCGATGGCATTGCCGCCGCCGACCGACCGGCCGAACAACGATGGTTGGAAGACGGCGGTGAAGGTGCCGGGCTCTGCCGATCCCGGCCGTTGCAATAGCGGGATCAGGTCGCGCACCCGGTCCGGGTCAACTGATTTTCCGCCGATGAAAGCGCGTCCCTCCAGCGCTACATAGAAGAACCGCTCCATTCTCGGCCCACCTTCGGGGAGCACTTCGTCGGGCGACCAATAAGGCCGTGTGGCGTCTTCGATCCGGCGCGTGATGCTCGCTGTTGTATCCAGATTATAGCCCGCCGGCGGTCGCACGAATCCAAACACGAAGTTCTGGTTCCCGGTCGGCAGATAGCTCCGTTTCGGCAGGAATTCCGCGGTGAACAGGACGGCCGCCGCGGTGACGCCGGCGACCACCCCCAAGGCAACCACTTTGCGCCGCACCACCAGCAAGGCAAACCATTGCCAGAATCGCCGGAAGGCGCGGCCGAAATGATCGATTCCGGGCAGTTTGGCGGTGGTTTCGCCGGTTTCCTCGTTGAACAACCGGTTCGCCAACGCCGGGATAAGCGTGATCGACACGACCAGCGACAGCAGTACCGAAACCGAAATCGCCACCGCGATATCGCGGAACAGCTGTCCCGCCTCCAACTGCATGATCAGGATCGGTATGAACACCATGACCGTCGTCAGGGCCGAAACCAGCACCGCCGGCCACACTTGCGCTGCGCCCCTATAGGCGGCGTCGCCGGGCGAATAGCCTTCCTGCCGCAGTCGAAAAATGTTCTCCAGCACCACGATCGCGGCATCCACGACCATGCCGACGGCAAAGGCGATGCCGGCCAGGCTGATAACGTTGAGCGACCGGCCGAGCGCCGCCATGGCGACGAAGGTTCCGATCACCGAAACCGGGATCGCCAGGCTCACCACCAGCGTCGCCCGCCACGAGCGCAGGAACAGCATCAGCACCGCCGCCGCCAACAGGCCGCCGATAAAGATGTTCTGCTGTACCAGGGAAATCGCCGACTTCACATAGACGGTCTCGTCATACATTTGGTCGATTTCCAGCCCGGCCTCGGCCAGCGGCCCCGCGGCAAGCTCGCGCACGGCGGCTTTGATTCCGGCCATCGTCTCGATGACATTCGCCCCTTGATCGCGCGCCATATTCAAGGCCATGGCCGGTTCGCCATTTTGCCTGATTTCCGCCCGCAGCCGCTTGTAGGTAAGTGACACGTCGGCGATATCGCCGATTGTGACCCGGCCCAGTCCAATAGCGCCGCTGCCGTCGCTGCGCAGCACCACGTCTTTCACCTGATCGACCGTGGCGAAGTCGCCTTCGGTCCGCACGATATAACGGCGCTTGCCCTCGGAGACATCGCCACCGGAAATCGAGGCGTTATCCTGCCGCAGCCGGGTGACGACATCGCTAACCGTCAACGAGTAGCGGGCCAGTTCGGCGGGATCGACCACGATCCGCATTTCCCGCTGGGTATCGCCGAAGATATTGACGCCGCCGACCCCGCTAACCCGCTCCAGGCGTTCTTGGACCACATCCTCCAGGAAGTCGCCATAGGTGACCATCGACCGCTCGTTGCCCGGCGCCCGCGTCAGCGAGAACCAGGCAATCGCGTTGTCTTCCGTCCCCGAAGTGCCCAGCACCGGTTCCCCGGCTTCGTCCGGATAGCCCGAGACTCTGTCCAGCCGATTCGCCACCAGCAGCAACGCCCGATCCATATTCTGGCCCGGTGAAAATTCCAGCGTCACCGAGCCCCGGTTGTTATTGGCGACGCTGCTCATCGAGCGCACGCCTTCCAGACCCTTCAGGACTTCTTCCTGGCGGTTGACGATTTCCCGTTCGACCTCCGCCGGCGCCGCCCCCGGCCAACTGGTCGAGATATGGATCACCGGCTGGCGCACATCCGGCGCCATCTGGATCGGAATGCGTTGCAGGGCGACCCAGCCGAACAGCACCACCATGATCACCGCGGCAAGCACCGCGATCGGTCGTTGGATGGAAAGCCCGATCAGGTTCACCGCCGCGCCGCCTAATTCCGCTCTGCGGTCTGCGGTGGCCTGCCGCCGCCGGACCGTCGCGGTCCACCGCCGGCGCTCCCGTCACCGATGCGCACCGGCTGGCCGGGGCGCAGCGCTTCATTACCTCTGGTGACCACTTGTTCGCCCGGCCGCAGGCCGCTCAGCACGATGAAACGGCCGCCGGCGGCCCCGCCGAGTTCCACCGAGCGTGGCTGGGCCGCGTCATCGGCGACCACATACACGACCGCCCCACTGCCGCGCCGCACCACCGCATCCTTGTGCACGGTCAACACTTGTCGGGCCTCGCCGACCGGGATCGCCAAGGTGATACTTTGGTTCGCCGCCAGCGGTTTCCCGGGTTGGTCGAAAGCCGGGGTAAACCGCACCGGCCTAGTGCGCGTGCGTGGGTTCTCCTGCGGCACCACCGCCCGCACGATGGCGCTATGCAATGTGCCGTCGTCCAGTTTGACCTGCACCACGGCACCCGCGTCCATGCCGCTCAGCCGGTCCGTCGGCACCTCCGCCTCGATTTCCAGATCGGTGTCGTTCAGCAGGGTCACGATAGGGTTGCCCACGGCCACATAGGAGCCGACCTCGGTATGTTTTTCGGAAACCACCCCGGCAAACGGCGCCCGGATTTCGGCATCCTCAAGATCCAGTTGGGCCCGTTCCAGCTCGGCCAGTGCCTGGCGCAGTTGGGCCTCGCGCTCTGATAGCGACCCCGCTTCCATCGCCACATCTTGAACCACATCGTCCAGGCGGGCCTGGGAAAATGCCGCCGAGGACCGGATCGCCTCCAGCCGCTGCAGTTCCTGGCTTTTCTTCGCCAGTTCTGCGCCGGCTGTCTCGACCGTGCCGCGGCGTTGCGCCACCACCGCGGCGGCGCCGTCATGCGCCGCTTTTATCCGTCCTTTCGCCAACACGGCGATAACGTCGCCCTTGACCACGCGGTCGCCCACGGTGACCCGCATTTCGTCCACCGGTCCGCCGATCCGGGCCGCGATAACCCCGGCTTGCCGGGCCACCAGCCGGCCGATCACCGGTATCGTCCGCGCCAAGGTCTCTTCGCGCACCGGGTCCACTTGGACCAGGGCCGCCGGTGGGCCGCCATCACGCCCGCTCGACCGTTGCGCCCAGGCGGACGACGCCATCACTGTGGTGCCGATCAAGGCCGCCGCTATAATTGCCGCCATACTGGCGGATCTGACTGCACGCAAGCACGTCACCCCGTGGTTATCCCGGTCGGCTGCTGGTTGCCATCCATCGGGTAAGAATCTCGCGCATTTGGGCACAAACGGGGGACCCGTGCCAAGCTCCGGCCGCCATATGTACGCGAAAGTGACCGCCGCTCGGCCTGGTTTGCTTCATTGCGATCCGCATCGTTAGGATATAGGCGCAAATTCGGTCGTTTCAGGGGCGAGGCGTGATGTCCACTATTCTCTACACCCACGACAGCTGCGTCGCCCATGATCCGGGCCCCATGCATGTCGAGTCGCCGCGGCGGCTGCGTAGCATCCTCGCTGCCTTGGACCGGGACGAATATCGCGACCTCGACCGGCGCGAGGCGCCGCTGGCCGATGAGGCACAGCTCGAGCGCGTGCATCCGCGTCGCCAGATCGACGCGGTTCTCGACAACATTCCCGCCGCGGGCCACCAGGCTCTCGACCCCGACACCATTGTTTCGCCGGCCTCTGGAGAAGCGGCGCTGCGTGCCGCCGGCGCCGTCATCGCCGCCGCTGACGATGTCATCAGCGGTCGTGCCGACAATGTCTTTTGCGCGGTCCGACCGCCCGGCCACCATGCCGAACCCCGTCGCGCCATGGGTTTTTGCTTGTTCAACAGCGTCGTCGTCGCGGCGGCTCACGCCCGCGCCGTTCATGGGCTCGAGCGTGTCGCGGTTGTTGATTTCGATGTCCACCATGGCAACGGCACCCAGGCCGCCTTCTACGACGACCGCGATTTGTTCTATGCCTCCACGCACCAGTCGCCGCTCTATCCCGGCACCGGTAGCGCGATCGAGCGTGGTATTGCCGGTAATATCGTCAACGCCCCTCTGC
Organism: Alphaproteobacteria bacterium; assembly: GCA_021774445.1. Taxonomy (GTDB): domain Bacteria; phylum Pseudomonadota; class Alphaproteobacteria; order UBA6615; family UBA6615; genus SZUA-147. The sequence goes on along the minus strand of JAJFJA010000008.1, from coordinate 6,452 downwards.
GGCCCGGCGCTGGCTCCGCCGAATTCCGCCACGCCATGACCGAAGTCGTATTGCCTCGGTTACGCGCCTTCCGGCCTGAACTTCTGATCGTTTCCGCCGGCTTTGATGCCCACACGGCCGATCCCCTGGCGCAACTGAACCTCGTTACCGAGGACTACCGTTGGGTCACCCAGGGACTCATGGAAGTCGCCGACGAATGTTGCGACGGCCGCCTCGTCTCGGCCTTGGAGGGCGGTTACGATCTGGACGCGTTGGCGGCGTCGGTGGCCATCCACGTCAGCACCTTGATGGGCGGTTGAGCCGGCGCGACCCGGTCCGTACACTGCGCCGCCAGCTCCAGCCAGCAGGGGTTCGACCAGCAGGGATATGAAATGACCGACCAGACCGAGGCGGAGCCGATCCCCGCCGATATCAGGCAGATGAGCTTCGAGCAGGCGCTGGAGGAACTCGAGCAGATCGTGCGCCGTCTCGAGGCCGGGCAGGGTTCCCTGGACGATGCCATCGGCGCCTATGAGCGCGGCGCCCAGCTCAAGCGCCACTGTGAGACCAAGCTGCAGGAGGCCAGGGCGCGTGTCGACAAGATCTCCTTCGCCGCCGACGGATCCGCTACGGCGACCCCGGCCGGCATCGACTGAACCGACATCCATGGCAGCGCTCCGCGACCGGTTGGCCGCCGCCGCCGCCGCCGTCGAAGCCGAGCTCGCATCCCTGCTGAGCCCCGCCGAGGATAGCCGTCTCTTCGCCGCCATGCGCCATGGCACCCTCAATGGCGGTAAGCGTCTGCGCCCTTTCCTCGTGCTCACCACCGCCGACATCTGCGGCGCCGACCGCGGCAACGCCCTCCGCGTCGCGGCCGCTGTCGAGCTGGTCCACAGCTATTCCCTGATCCATGACGATTTGCCCGCCATGGACGACGACGCGCTACGGCGCGGGCAGCCGACGGTGCATTGTGCTTATGACGAAGCCACCGCGATTCTCGCCGGCGACGCCCTGTTGACTCTGGCCTTTCAGGTGCTGGTGGAACCGGCCACCCACGCCGACGCGGCGGTGCGCTGTGAACTCGTTGGCGGCCTGGCCGCGGCGGCCGGGGCCGCCGGCATGGTCGCTGGGCAGATGCTCGATTTGACCGCCGCCGACACCGCTTCCCTCGACGACATCATCCGGTTACAACGCCTCAAGACCGGCGCCTTGATCGAATTCTCCTGTCTTGCCGGCGCCAGCTTGGGTGCGGCCGACGCCATGGCCCGGCGGGCGCTGAGCCTTTATGCCCGGGACATTGGCTTGGCGTTTCAGATTGCCGATGACCTGCTCGATGTCGACGGCGAGCCCGAGGAGGTCGGCAAGGCCTTGCACAAGGATGCCGGTCACGGCAAGGCGACCTTTGTCGGCCGGCTCGGTCGCGACGGTGCCCATGCCGAAGCCCTGCGGTTTCGCGACAGCGCCATAGACCGGCTTGCATTGCTCGGCGAAAAGGCCGATTTGTTGCGCGCCGTCGCCGAGTATATCGTTACGCGCCGCACCTAGACGGATGCCGCGCCCGGCCCGTTCCTAGCGCGCGGTCCGTTGCTGTTGTCTGGATTTCGTCATGGCTGTGTCTCCGCGACCCGCCGCCTTCTTGCGGTCCTCAGAACTCGCCCCGGTTTGGCGCGAGGTCGGAGATACCCTGCGCCTCGCCGGTCCCCTGGTGCTGGCCCAAATCGGTCAAATTGCCATCAACACTACCGACGTCATCATGGTCGGCCGGCTCGGCGAGCACGCCCTAGCGTCTATTGCCCTCGGCAGCGGTCTCTATGTCCTGTTTTTGTTGTTTGGACTGGGCGTCGTCACCGCGGTTGCGGCGCTGGCCGCTCAGGCCCATGGCGCGCGCCAGCCGCGCTTAGTCCGCCGCACGGTGCGCCAAGGTCTCTGGGTCGCCACCGCCATTGCCATGCCGGCCATCGCCATTCTCGCCGGCTCGGAAACCATCCTGCTATTCTTGGGTCAGCAGCCCGATCTCAGTCTTCAGGCCTCACGCTATATCGGCGTGACCATGTGGGGTTTGTTGCCGGCCCTGTGGCTCATCGCTCTGCGCGGCTTCGTCTCAGCCCTCGGCCGCCCGCAGCCGGTGATGTGGGTGATGATCGGCGGCGTCGCCCTTAACGCCCTGTTCGACTATGTGCTGATCTTCGGTCATTTCGGGTTGCCGGCGCTCGGCCTTGTCGGCGCCGGCATCGCCAGCACCCTGGTCAATACCATGATGTTCGCCGCCTTGCTGGCCTTCGCGGTCTGGGCTCGTCCGTTCCGCCGTTACGCCATCCTCGGCCGCTTGTGGCGCGCCGATTGGCAGCGTTTTGGCCGCATTTTGATCATTGGCCTGCCCATCGGCATCACCATATTGATGGAGGCCGGTTTGTTCGTCGGCGCCACGTTCTTGATGGGGCTGTTCGGTGCCACTCAGCTCGCCGCCAACCAGATCGCCATGCAAAGCGCCGGCGTCACCTTCATGGTCCCCTTGGGGGTTGCCAACGCCGCGACGGTGCGGGTCGGCTATGCCTTCGGCCGCGGCGATATCGCCGCCGTCGGCCGGGCCGGTTGGGTCGCTTGCGGTCTGGGATTGGTTTTCATGAGCATGACCGCGTTGATTTTTTGGCTCGCCCCGCGCCACATCGTCGGCCTTTATATCGATCTTTCCGCACCCCAGAACGCCGTCGTTATCGGCCATGCCGTATCGTTTCTCTTCTTCGCCGCGTTGTTCCAGATCTTCGATGGCGGCCAGGCCATTGCCTTGGGCTCGCTGCGCGGCATCAACGACAACCGCGCCCCCATGCTCATCGCGGCCTTCGGTTATTGGGGCATCGGTCTCGGCGCTGCCGCGCTGCTGGCGATAGCCGGCGGCCTCGAAGGCATCGGCATCTGGTTGGGCATGTTGTTCGGCCTTATGGTCGTGTCGATTATGTTGGTCGTGCGCTTCTATCTGCGCCTCTCCGCGTTGCGGATCGGCGGCTTGGTGATCCGTGCCTAGCAAACCGGAGAAGTGCCGCGCCGACGCGCTGCTGGTAGCGCGCGGCCTCGCCGACAATCGTACGCGCGCCCAGGCGTTGATCATGGCCGGGCAGGTTTTCAGCGGCGAACAACGCATCGCCAAGCCGGGCCAGATCCTTGTCGCTGACGCCCCGGTCGAGCTGCGTGGCCAGGATCATCCCTGGGTTTCCCGCGGCGGCCTCAAATTGGTGGCCGCGCTGGATCACTTTGAAATTTCCGCGACCGGGCGCACCGGGCTTGATATTGGTGCCTCCACCGGCGGCTTCACCGACGTCCTGCTGTCCCGCGGTGCCGCGGCTGTCTTCGCGATCGATGTCGGCCACGGCCAGTTCGCCTGGTCGCTGCGCAATGACCCGCGCGTCACCCTGCACGAACGCACCAATGCCCGCTACTTGTCCCCCGCTGAAATCACCGAGCCCGTCGACATCATCGTCTGCGATGCCAGTTTCATCGGCCTCGAAACGCTGCTGCCGGCCGCTCTGCGCCTCGCCGCCCCCGGCGCCGATCTCGTGGCGCTGATAAAACCGCAGTTCGAGGTCGGCAAGGGCCAGGTCGGCAAGCAGGGTGTCGTGCGCGATCCTGCACTCCATCAGGCGGTCTGCGACCGCATCGAGGGCTGGCTTGCCGCCCAGCCCGGCTGGGCCGTGCGCGGCATCGTCGAAAGCCCTATCACCGGCCCCAAGGGCAATAAGGAGTTCCTTATCGCCGCCCATCGCCACGCCAAGTGAGGTCGCGGCCGGAAATCGAGGTTACCATCGCCACCCTCGGTGCCCAGGGCGACGGCGTCGCTGAAACCCCGCAAGGTTCCGTCTATGTGCCGCAAGCCGTGCCGGGTGATCGCCTGATCATCGCCTTGGACAACCGGCGCGGCGAGATCCTGCGGCGGCTCGACGATGGACCGGGCCGCGTCGAACCGCCATGTCCCCATTTCGGCGCTTGCGGCGGCTGCACGGTGCAACATCTCGACGATCCGACTTACGTCCGCTGGAAGCAGGATTTGGTCGCCGTTGCGCTGCGCCGCCGCGGCCTCGACCCCACGGTTGTCGGGCCGTTGCGCCGCACCGCGACGGCTGGCCGTCGCCGCGTCGAGTTGGCGGCGCACGCAACCGCGGCCGGCCTTCGTCTCGGCTATTTCCAGCGCCGTAGCAATCGCCTTCTCGATCTCGATGATTGTCTGGTTATGCGTCCCGCTTTACGGCGCCTGCTGGCGCCCCTGCGATCGCTAATGGCCGCGGTTCTGCCGCCGAAATCCGAGGCTAGGCTGTTGCTCACCGAAACGCGCAATGGTTTCGACTTGTTGCTTACCACGTCCCAGGATTTCAGCGTTGACGCCCGTATGGCCCTGGCCGAATTCGCCGCCGCCAACCGCATCGCGCGCATCGCCTGGCGTGCCCGCCCGGACGCCGAACCCGAGCCCCTGGCTGTCCTGGAGACCCCCCGGATCGCTTTCGCCGGCGTCGCGGTGGCGCTGCCGGCCGGCGCCTTCCTGCAGGCCAGCGCCGAGGCCGAGCAGATCATGGTCGCGTTGGCACGACAGGCCGTTGCCGGCGCCAAGACCATCGCCGATCTGTTTGCCGGTTGCGGCGCCTTCGCCCTCCCGCTCGCCGCCCAAGGCGGCCATGTTCACGCCGTCGATCATGCGGCGGACGCCATCGCCTCCCTCAAGGCCGCGGCTGGCGCGGCCGGTCTCGGTGGCCGTCTCACCGGCGAGAGCCGCGATCTCTTCCGCCGGCCCATCCAGGCCCGGCAGCTTGCCGGCTATGACGCCGTCTTATTCGACCCGCCGCGCGCCGGGGCCGCCGCCCAGGTCGCCCAAATCGCCGCCGCCGCCGTCCCGCTGGTGCTGGCCATATCCTGCAATCCCGCCAGTTTTGCCAGCGATGCCCAAACCCTGGTCCAAGCCGGTTATCGGCTGGAATGGGTCGTCCCTATCGATCAATTCGTTTACAGCCACCATGTCGAGCTCGTCGCCCTGTTTCAAAGATGATTTTGACATGGGCCGGCGCCACGCTATCATCACGGCATGAAAGCCCTGACCTCAAGCCAGTTCGACGCGTTCCATGAACTCGGTTACCTGTTTCCGGTTCGGGTCATGGCGGCCGATCATGCGGCGTCCTTGCGCCAGCGTTTCGAGCGTTTTGAGCACGGCGACCTCGCGGCCCAGTTCGCCGGCCGGGAGCACGAGCTATATCGCTTCAAGGCGCATCTGCTCTTCACCTGGGTCGACGATATCGTCCATAACCCGCGCACCCTGGACATTGTCGAGGACATCATCGGCCCGAATATTCTGGTCTGGACCGTTGGTGTCTTCATCAAGGAACCCTGGTCCGACTATCGCGTTCAGTGGCATCAGGACTCGGTGCACACCGGCCTCGACAAGCCCGGCCATCTGATTCGCGGCTGGCACGCCCTGTCTATTTCGCGGCCGGAAAACGGCACCATGCGATTCGCCCCCCGCTCTCATAAGCTCGGGGATTTGCCGCACATTAGCGATTCCGGCTCCGATGGCATGAAACTGCGCGATGCCCACGCCGACTACGATGTCGATGAGGATCAGGCGGTCTCGGTCGACTTGGACCCGGGAGAGGTCGCCTTCTTCAGCAGCCGGACGCTGCATGAGTCGGGCGCCAACAGCTCGGCCGACCGCCGCATCAATGTGGTCGTCACCTATATGCCGCCTGAGGTCCGGCCGGCGTCGGACAAGGAATCGGCGATGTTGGTCCGCGGCGTCGACAATCATGGTCATTGGCGGCACGAGACCAGGCCGGTGGCCGATCTCGACCCGGCCGCGATCGCCATGCACAAGGCCGCCCGCGCCGCCCGCTTGGAGACCTATCTGTCCGTAGACTAGATTCGGCGCGATGTGTTTGGACCCTCGTTTAGAGCAGCGGGTCACTACTGTCTATGATATGGACCGTTTTTAGCGCCGACTTCACGTATGGGCTCTACGTGGATCGGGTCGGGTGATCGCCAAAGAGTGGAGGGCCAATTGACTATTGACGAATTCAAGAAGATTTTGGTCAAGGGTCATGTATACACCTCAATTTATCATTTCACTGATGGGAGCAACCTGGAATCCATCGCTGAGCACGGAATTCTCTCGAAAAAACAGGCCGCCAAGTCAGGTGTGAAAGTTTCCGTATTTGGAGGAAACGAGTGGAGTCACGACGCTGATGTCCACAAAGGCTTAGAGGGTTATGTGAACTTGTGTTTCACTATGAGTCATCCGATGTGTCACATCGCACATATTGAGGGTAGGATTTCTAATCCACAATATCTCCCCATTGATCCTAACATTTAAGGTGCTGCCGGAGTCAAGATCACTCTCGGCGTCGCCAATAAAGCAGGAGTAGAATTGCTAGATGTCGAAGAGGGGTTGGCGCAACTTGATTTCGAAGTACTCTACAAACGCACCGACTGGAGCGACCCGG
>JAJFJA010000070.1 GCA_021774445.1 Alphaproteobacteria bacterium | reverse complement strand
ATGACCTTGTTGTCCGCAGTCGCTTTCGCGCCACGTCCCGTTGCTGCCCAGCAGGCCGAGATGCCCCGCCCGCAGCTACTCAAGGTACTTGGCGACCGGTTCGCGCAAACGCCCGTGTCCTTCGGTCTCGCTAGCAATGGTGGGGTGATCGAGGTCATTGCGACGGCCGGCGGCTCGACCTGGACCATCCTGCTGACGATGCCCAACGGTCTCAGCCGTGTTGTGATCTCAGGTGAGCATTGGACGCCGGTACCGGACCTAGTAAGCGAGGTTTCGTTTGTTGCGCCGCCGGCGCAGGCCAATGCCGTGCCGCGTGCCGAGGTTGTCAAGCTTCTGGTCGAGCGCTATGCGGAGACACCGGTCTCAATGGGCTTGGCACAGAACGGTGGTGTGATTGAGGTGTTCGCAGCGCGCGACGGCTCGACCTGGACCATTGTGCTCACTATGCCCGACGGCACGAGCCGCGTGATGGGCGCCGGCGAGGCGTGGACGCCAGTCGTGCAGCTCCCTCATGGACGGAATGCCTAACCAAAAAAAATGGATGAGCCCCTCATCCTAGTAACCGGACCCACCGGCAAGACGGGCACGCCCGTCGTCCGGCAGGGCAGATGGGCCGACCGACTTTTCATCCTCTGCGATCAGAAGCCCGATGTCCTTCACAGAACGCTTTCAGCCCGGCGTTCTCCTGGGCAAGAGCGTGGGCCACCGCAAATCGGAGAATGGGATGCAACAACTTGGTGGCCGCGCCGCGGACTTCCAGGATCAGCGTGTTGCAAGTGCCGCGACCCGAGGGTCCGAGCCAGGCCGATATGATAGACGCTCAGCTTGAAGCTTTTTGCCTACCGCCCAGCACAAACCCGGCAACTGCCGCAACAACGCCGATAACGAGCAATACCCAGTAAACGACAACAGGTGCCGCTGATGATGCTTCTGCTGCTCCTGCGGCTGGCGTATCCGGTTGACCCGGCACGACGAAAAGAGCGATCGCAAAGACCACCGCAACCGCTATGCCACCCCATTTCAGTGTTGGTATCAGCCAGTTCGGCATGACCCTCCCCTCCTCTTAACACTTTCGGCCAGGACAGCGTTCATCATAGCCGCGAGCACGCGGCAGCAGTCTGGTGCCGTCCTGGCGCGTTAGCAGTGCGTCCGAAACTCGATGGCTATTTTGCGGGACTGTAGGCCTCGGCAACAACGTGCGCTTTCTCCAGCGCCGCCACGCCTTCCGCACCGGACATCAAGACGGTCGTCTTGCTGGCCTTGATAGCGCCGCCGGCGCCGACTGCCAGTGCGATCGCCGCCATGCTCTCGTTGTTCGGCACGTCGGCAATGATGACAAGATCGTAGTCACCGAAGCATAGCCACCCGCCGATAAGTTCGCCCCCAGCGGCTTCGCATACCTGACGCCCCACGGACTCAACCCGGCTCTGCGGGTTCCGCATCTGTGCGCCCCAGGACTCCGGAGTATAAGCTGCTTGGTACATATAGATGGACATGTTCGGTCTCCTCCACTTGGTTGGTCGGCCTGGTGAGGAACGCCCAGCGTCATAGTGCAGTCTAGCCGACAAGACCAAAGCGTGTCATGGGGTGGCGGCAGAGCCGGCCATGGGCTTCTGAGCAGTCATCAGCGTGAACGCCGTCAAGGGCGCGTGTCAATATGAATGTCCGCTCTGCGAGCATTCGAGTGTGTGTGGAAATAATTGTTCACAGCACGGGGGCGGCCCCACCCCTAGTGGGGTCGTGAGTGCAATTGCCAATCCCTGTCTGACCTTTCAGCCGTTTTCAGACCTCTTTGCGCCAATATTCGCGCCTCTTCGACAGGGCAGGGTTATTTCGGCCGCCACTCCCGCGCCAACTTCTGCGCTTCGGCAATCTGCGCGGGCGTCATTCTCTCGGCAACTATGTCGCGGTTTTTTCGCGCGACCTCGTTATTCTGTTCGGCGGCCAGGTTGTGCCACATGTGAGCCTGAACGTAGTCCTCCGGCACGCCTTTGCCTTCGCCGTACATGACGCCAAGGTTGAACTGGGCTTCGGCGACGCCCTGCTCTGCCGCCAGGCGAAACCACTTCACCGCCCTGGCGTAATCCTGCGGTACACCTTCGCCTAGGACGTACATGACGCCGAGATTGTTCTGGCCGAGGGCGTTGCCCTGCTCGGTGGCCAGGCGAAACCACTTCACCGCCTCGGCGTAATCCTGCGGCACCCCTTGGCCGTTGCTGTACATGAAGCCGAGGTTGGTTCTGGGCGGTGGCATGGTCCCGCTCTGCCAGGGGACGGAACAGGCGGATAGCGGTCGCGTAATCGCCGCTTTCGTAGGCGGCGACGCCATCCTCGAACGGCCCTGCGGCCACCGGCGTGGCAAGTGCCACCGACAGAGCAAGCGCGACAACTGCGGACCTGATGACCCCTCGCATGGTCACGGCCTCCTTGCTGCACGCAATCCGGCCTTCCTGTTGATGGCACACTAGTACAAATACACTGTCAGTCGAACATCCAAGATTTCCGCCGTCGGCGGCTGCTCTCGCGCAACTCGTCGCCACCGGTACGGCCGGCCGGCGCTCAACTCAACGAGACGCGCTGGTGCCTTACCCCGCCAGCGTTTGCAAGACCGCTACGCTATCGTAGGCGGCCACCCCATCCTCGAACGGCCCTGCGGCAACTGGCGCGGCAAGTGCCACCGACAAAACAAGAGCGACAACTACGGCCCCGATGACCCCTCGCATGGTCACGGCCTCCTGGTGTTAGCAGGTTTATCTAGATTAGCAGCCGTCACCCTTCGGGGTGTCGGCCTTTTTTTATGCATGAACCTGGCGTTAATCAATAGCCGGTATGGTTGTATTTACGCGCTGGTTGCTCAGCTAATGCGTGTGCCTCCAAAGGAAGGCCCGCCTCTCGTCATCGGGGCGGGCCATTCTCTATGCCGAAACGCATGGCTCCTTTTGTATACTCTTGTCACCTGGCCGACGCTCAGTGAGGTATTCTGCCGCGCGACGGCGACGCTACCATCGTCGAGCTGCGCCAGTTACACACTGACATTGAGGCCCAGATGCGAGCTGAGGGCAGGAGCCGTGACCAACCCGTCCCGACTGTTAAACACCAAACGCTTGTTTGCGGTCTCGCTCCCTCCAAGACGGTTCCAGCAGCTCTTCTGGTCCATCCTGGGCAAACTCAGCGTTCGCGATCTCTCTTACGGTGCAATGTTCATCATCGTCCCATGGAGATTCGTAGGGGGGCTGATATGCCGGAACGTCTAGCTTGTTGATGATTGCCTGCGCCCGCCGCTGATCACTGGCCCGAACCACGAGTCGATAGGCGCCTTTCGACTCAGTCTTTTGCCAAATAGGGTCACCAGTACTTCTCGGAATGTATTCCCAAACAGGCATTCGACGCTCCTTCGTTACCGATCCTTACCAGTTTCCCGCAGCCGCCATGCTTGAAGGAATCTCGTTATGTATTCCTTGTGTGAGTTCTCGACGAGGTTGTCCTCCCGTTCCAACTCTTCAAGGCGCCTGCGGAACGCAGCCAGGTCGATGATGCGCTCGGCCCCGTCGATCGACGCGCGGTCATGGCGCATCGAAATTCTGTCGCCCAACCCATCGAATCCCATGCTCGAGCGCCATGTATCCCCGGTAAACGCCCTTGCGAGCAGCGCGACTGATGTGTCGGATGCTAGCTGACCACTGGTCCAATCCCTGACGGCTGCACCTTCATCGTCTGACAATTCCTCCCAGCGGAACAAGATACTCAATAGGTGTTGGTGATTGATCAGGGCCTCTGTCTCGACAGCTTCTTCGATTGATCGCACTGCAATCGCGCGCAGTTCGCCTAGGCAATCCGCTCGAACCAAGCAATCCTCAGGGGGAACAGCTGGTTCATCGCTTCTACGAGGTTCATGTTGAGCGACCGCGGAGCTGGCGAAATCTACCGCCCACCCCACCGCCGCGACCCTGCAAGCGTCCACAAAGATCCCACTACGTTCATCGACGGTGCTGCGTGAAATAGTAAGATCGCGGATGAGCCAGTGAATACGCAAGTGATTATTGATAGAAATCCCGCCTCTGTCTTGATCTTCCTGGCGGTCAATCTCGTCAGCAATCTTGAATATTGCCGTTAACAGCGGACGAAACTTAGATGCTTCTATCCTCGACGCGTGTGCGCTCAATTCTTCAAATAATAGTGGGATCTTTGATTTCTCGTCGCGCCGGATTGAACGCGATGCCTCACGGAGGGCTTTGGTAACGAACTCTTCGTCGCCACAACGGCCAATGAACTCATTGACCTCATGGATTGAAATAGTCTTGTCTCCAATCGACATTCGGAAGAAGGTGTCAAAGTGTTTTGCGCTGCAAACCCGCCGGCATGCATCCCAACGAGCGGTAGTATCCGCCGAATAGGAGACATTCTCGAACCTTGGAAACAACCGCTGCATTGTTATTCTGGCTCGGTCGCGTCTGACATCCGGGGCGTGGTCTACGAATTCTTGAAGGTCATCTTGCCGAGTATCCGGCGAGCCGTAACTTCCTTCGTACGTCCCACAAAGTCGTTCCTTGTTCGAGCGAATGGTGTTGTAAAGTTTGCTTTCATTGAGTCGGAGCGTTTCGAGCGCAACAAAATCTGCGAGATTAACTTCTTCCGCTATTGGGGGCCAACTAACAGAGATCGAATTTGAGAGCCGCATAATATCTCTGGGCGACTGGATATAAGGAGAGACAACATCGTGGAACAAGTTTAGGAATCGTCTCATTTCCTCGGCGCTTTCCGGGGAATTGCATTGAGTTTCGACCTCCCTAAGGACAGCTGAATTCAGGTCATCTTTGGTGGCGATTGGTATCTCGAAACTGGCTTGGATAATCTTCTCTAGGAAATGTGGGCCCTCTGATGGGTATTCGTGGAGAACAGCGCTTTCGGCCAAATCCCTATCGAAGACGAGCAGATAGATCACGTTTGGAAGCCGCCCAACGGATTTAACCAATCGAAAAACCAACACTTGCTCGTTGGGTGCCAGCCGGTCGATGTCGTCTATGACTACCAGGAACCTCTTGGTCTGGCTGGCAAGAGCGTTCGACAGCTGCGAGAACAAGTCTTCGATACTTTCGCCCTCTGGGAAAAACCTCTCGGCAAAATCGATGGACTTACTCCAAATACCATGGGTGACTACATTCATTGCAGGGCCAATCACTTGACCCGCCTGCAACAGCGTGCGGCCAATTTCTGGCACGAGTTGTTTTGCCTTATCTCCGAGTGTCTTCTCTAGTGAGCTGTTCAACTCCTGAAGGAACGCAAGAGTGAGGGCCTCCTCACCTCTAAACCACCAACATTTGAAGTCAACGATATCGAGTTCCTCGGATTCGGTGTCTTGCCTCAAGTGATACCTAATTAGATTGACGGCGCTGCTCTTGCCGGATCCCCATTTCCCGTTGATGCTGATTGCTGTACCAACTGGCGCCTCCATTTTCCTAATACTGGTGGCCAGGGACCGCGCAAACGGATCAATTCCAAACTGATCGTCTTCCGGATTGAGGATTGGTATATCGTTAAAGTTTCTCTGTTCAGTCATCAACGCCCCCCCGGTTGAGCGAAGTTTGGCGCGCCCGGCGAGATTCGAACTCGCGACCCCCACCGTTGGCGATGACGGGAGGCGCCAGGCTCACCGGACCGGCATCCCAGGCCGCCTTGAACAGGCGAATTTCTGCAGCTGAACTTCGCCATCGCACTATCGGATTGTGATTACTCAGCACGTTCCAGCCCGTCCCTGATCGCTATGACACATCCGTCAAGGTCGTCCCGTAGGTCGTGTTCCCAAAAGCGAAGGACCGCAAAACCCTGAGCCTGAAGCTGTGCAGTCTTTTCCTTGTCGCGCTCACGGTTCCTTTTGATCTTGGCACGCCAAAAATCAGTGTGCTTTGACGGCACATGGCCGCATTTCTGGCAGCCGTGCCAAAAACAGCCATCAGCGAACACTGCGAGTTTTGCTTCGGAAAAGAAAAAATCTGGGCGGCCTGACAATTTTCTCGGATGTAATTGCCATCCCTCAATCCCGGCACGGATAAGCGCCCGCCGCAAGCGCCGTTCGGTCGTGATGTTCCCCTTGCCACGGACCGCTGCCATCGCACGGGAGCGCACCCCAGAGACATTCTTGAAGCGTCGTCCTGGCAGCTTTTGGCGCAGGGCCTTTTTCATCTGCGGTTAGCGCCGGTAAGCGTGTTTGCGCCTCTTCACGCGCCGGGAGCTGGCCACAGCGACGGCTACCGCTGGCGCCGTCAAGAGGGCTAACCTGAAGGCCAATCTGACGAGTATGCCAACCATCGGGTCATCCTACAACAAACTGAGACGGTCGCGCACCTGGGCTCTGGCGTTCGGGAAGTCGTTCGATGCGTTCGAGGCCCAACTCAGGCGAATGACTAGACAGGAGGACGGAGTGATCGACGGCCTTTTCCGTTTCACACTTCCGAAGTGCGGCGGATGCGCTGGACCTAATAACCTCGCCTCGCCGCCTCTTTGAATGCGGTCATTTTCGCATCCCCTCGCCATTGAACCGGGTAGCGGCGGGCATGCAGCAGGTAATTGAACGAGCGCGCGGCGTATCTTGTGGTCAAGCACGATCGGCTGCGCTGCGGGGGAAAGGGTAAGCCCACCGCGTTGGGGAACGGCGTCCGCGATGAAGTTCTGCTCACCGCCACCGCACAGAACCTCCGCAAGCCGGCGAGATATGTCACACGGCCAACCTCGCCGGTTATCCACGCCGCATCCGGCTCGCACAGGAAGGCAGGCTACAACACACGATGTCGCCAGCATCGCCCCAACGCCCTAGCGGAATTGCTGAACGCACGCGCTCGATCAACATCCCGATGTGACGAGCCTCATTACGCGCTGAAGATGCGGACCCAACGGCACCGCGTTCTCCAGTTCCCATCTCTCCAGCGTTCCCTCGTCCACAGAGAGCCTCCGAGCCATTTCCTTGCGAGACAGCCCCAGAGAACGCCGTCGATATGCACGAAGCCTCTCACCGAGCGTCTCTGGGGCGGGAAACGGATCGTAACCGATGAAGTCGATGATCCGAGGCAGGTAGCGAACTGCGGGAGTAGTTTTGTTGTTCTCCCAGTTGCAGATTGTCCAGTCGTTGACCTTGAGGCTCGCTGCAACGTCCTTCTGATAGAGGCCCAAATCCAGCCGTCGCTTCTTCATATGGTCGCCAAGCGTCTGTGGATTTTCAGCGTATGGCTTTGGTTTCGGTGCCGTAAGGGAGATATGGCAGTACGGCATAAAGGGTACTGAAACCATGCCGCTGCGGCTATCTCGACGATCCGGGACAAGCCTGCAACCGCGCGCCGCGCTGCGCCCGCGACTATCAGTCGAAGATCTCGGGACCGCTGTTCGACCGCATCGACCTGCATGTCGACGTGCCGGCCGTGACCGCCGCCGATCTCAGCCTGCCGCCGCCGGGCGAGGACAGCGCCGTGGTGGCGGCGCGGGTCGGGCAGGCGCGGGCGGTGCAGGCAGAGCGCTACGACGCGCACGGGCTGCGCTGCAATGCCGAGGCGGACGGCACGCTGCTGGAGACGGTCGCGGCACCGGACACCGCCGGCCGAGCGCTGCTGACCGAGGCGGCGGAAAAAATGAAATTGTCGGCGCGGGGCTATCACCGGGTGCTGCGGGTGGCCCGCACCCTGGCCGACCTAGCCGGCGATGAGGGCGTCAGCCGGCTGCATATCGCCGAGGCGCTGAGCTACCGGCGGCTGCATCCGGGCATGGCGGGATGATGGACGGGGCCGGTGACGAACACGATCCGGGGCACAGGCGGCGCAAATCGGCCCAATTGATGGTAGCGCCGGGAAACAAGATTATGCCGACGCGGTCAGACCCGGGCCGGTGGCGAGACCATACGGCCGAGGGGTTCGCCGCCGAAGACGTGCATGTGGAAGTGGGGGACTTCCTGGCCGGCATGGGCGCCATGGTTGGCGAGCAGGCGGTAACCGTCCGCCACGAGGCCGAGCTGGCGGGCGACGGTGCCGAGGGCGCGGGTGAAGTCGACGATTTCAGCCGCGGAGGCCTGGGCCGAGAAATCGTCGGCGGAGACGTAGGCGCCCTTGGGGATGACTAGCACATGGGTCTGGGCCTGGGGATTGATATCGCGAAACGCCAGGCTGTGCTCGCTTTCATAGACCTTGTCGCAGGGGATCTCGCCGCGCAGGATCTTGGCGAAGATGTTGGCGTCGTCATAGGTCATGCCGGCCTCTCCTAGTCGGTGTGTGCGGTGCCGCGCGAGGCCTTCTCGGCGAGGCCCGAGGTGCCTTCACGGGCGGCCAATTCCCGCCAGACCCGGTCCGGGCGGACCCCGGCGGCGGACCACAGCACCAGCAGATGATACAACAGATCGGCGCTTTCGCTGACCAACTGGTCGGGCTTGCCGGCGACCGCGGCGATGACGGTTTCGACCGCTTCCTCACCGACCTTTTGGGCGATTTTTTCGGTGCCGGCGCGGAGCAGTTCGGCGGTGTAGGAACCCGCCGGTGCGGCGGCCTGTTTGCGGCCCTCGATGACGGCAAAAAGGCGCTGCAAAACGGCGGCGTCATGGGTGGCGCTCATGCCTGCCCCCCGGTGGGACCGGACAGCGGCCGGATGGGGATGCCGGCGGCGGCCAGGTGGCGTTTGGTTTCGGCGATGGAATAGTCGCCGAAATGGAAGATCGAGGCGGCAAGCACCGCGGACGCATGGCCCTCGCGGACGCCTTCGACGAGGTGATCCAAAGTGCCGACCCCACCGGAGGCGATGACCGGAATCGACACCGCGTCGGCGACGGCGCGGGTGAGGGCCAGATCAAAACCGTCGCGGGTGCCGTCGCGGTCCATGGAGGTGAGCAGAATCTCCCCGGCGCCGTAGTCGGCCATGCGTTTGGCCCACGCGACGGCGTCGAGGCCGGTGGCGGTGCGGCCGCCATGGGTGAAGACCTCCCACTTGCCCCCGCCTGGGGACTGGGGTGCGGTGGCCTTGGGATCGATGGCGACGACGATGCATTGACTGCCGAAACGGCGGGCGGCGCGGCGCACCAAGTCGGGATCGGCGACCGCGGCGGTATTGATGGCAACTTTATCGGCGCCGGCCAGAAGCAATTGGCGGATATCCTCCTCGCTGCGGACGCCGCCGCCGACGGTCAGCGGCATGAAACATTCTTCCGCCGTGCGCCTGACGACATCGAGCAGGATGGGACGGGCCTCGTGACTGGCATTGATGTCGAGGAAACAAAGCTCGTCGGCGCCGGCGCGATCGTAAAGACGCGCCTGCTCAACCGGATCGCCGGCGTCGCGCAAATCGACAAAATTGACCCCCTTGACGACGCGGCCGTCCTTGACGTCGAGGCAGGGAATAATCCGGACCTTTAACATGGGCTCAAGACTCCAGCAGGGCCAAGGCAGCGGCAAGGTCGATGCGGCCATCATAGAGGGCGCGGCCGGATATCGCCCCGGCAATGCCGCCGGTTTCGCGGAGACGGCGCAAGTCGTCGAGAGAGCCGATGCCCCCGGACGCAATGACCGGGATCGGCGTGTGTCTCGCCAAAGCCGCGGTGGCCTCGACATTGGCACCGCCCAACGTGCCGTCGCGGTCGATATCAGTATAGATAATCGCGGCAACGCCGGCGTCGACAAAACGGTCGGCGAGTTCGTCGGCGCGGAGAGCGGAGGTCTCGGCCCAGCCCTCAACCGCGACCAAGCCGTCGCGGGCATCGATGCCGACGGCGACGCGGTGAGGAAATTGGCGGCACGCTTGGCGGACGAGATCGGGGTCCTTGACCGCGGCGGTGCCGAGAATGACCCGGGTCACGCCGGTCGCCAGCCAGCCTTCGATGGCCGCAAGATCGCGAATGCCACCGCCAAGCTGCACCGACAGTTCGGTGGCGGCAACGATGTCATGGACCGCCGCGGCATTTACGGCACCGCCGGCAAAAGCGCCGTCGAGATCGACGACATGGAGCCAGCGGCAGCCCGCGGCGGCGAAGGACCGCGCTTGCGCCGCCGGATCGTCGTTGAACACGGTCGCCTGGTTCATGTCGCCGCGCAGCAGACGGACGCAGGCACCGCCCTTGAGGTCGATGGCCGGGTAGAGGATCACGGCGGCTAGAGATCCTTTTGAAAGAATATGCCGGCGACATAGTGGCCGCCGACCCGGGCGTATTTAGGGTCGACCCCAAGCCGGTGGTAGCCGCGCGCCTCGAAAATTTGAATGGCGCGGGTCTGGGTCTCACGGACATCGAGATTGACCACGGTGTAGCCTTCCTTGCGGGCGAGCTCCTCGCAGGCGCCGAGCAAACCATTGGCGATGCCATGGCCGCGGGCCCACGGCGCAAGAAAGAAGGTGCTGACAATGGCGGCGTGGGCGCGGGCCTCGTTGTTGCGGGGCGGGCGGGATAGTTGAACCGACCCGGCGATGACGCCGTCGAGCCGGCCAACGATGAGCGTGCGCTCCGGGACCAGCATGACGCCGCGCCAATAAGACTCCATGACGTCGCGATTGGGCGGCGCAAGCCAGCCGAAACCACCGCCGTCGAGGATCGCGGCATCCGCGGCGTCACACAATTCGGCGAGGTCGTTACCGGCAAGCTTGCGGAGCTTGACTACCGAGGTTTTGGCCATGGGCCCTCCGCGCTCAAGGCTGCCAAGCGAGGAAATTCGCGATCAGCGCGAGCCCCGTAGCCTGACTTTTTTCCGGGTGAAACTGGGTCCCGATAAGATTGTCGCGACCGACGATGGCAGCGAATTCGCCGCCATAGTCGGCGCTGGCGAGCAGCACCGCCGGATCCTCCGGGCGGAACTGGTAGCTATGCACGAAATAGACGTGGGCCTGGTCCGGCAAGTCAGCCAACACAGGATGGCGGGGCGTGGCGAACCGCAAATCGTTCCACCCCATATGGGGCACCTTGAGGGTCGAGTCCGCCGGCGTCAGTTCGCTGACCTCGCCGGCGATCCAGGCAAGCCCAGGGGTACGGCCATGCTCTAGGCCGCAAGTGGCCATAAGCTGCATGCCGACACAGATCCCCAAAAACGGGCGGGCACGGATCATCGCGACTTCCGTCACGGCGTCCAGCATGCCGTCGACGGCCCGCAGGCCATGCATACAATTGGCGAAGGCCCCGACACCGGGCAGCACGACACGGTCAGCGGCGGCAACGATATCGGGATCGTCGGTGACGGTGATGGCCACGCGGCCGGCGGCGGCGCGCTCGAAGGCCTTGGCGGCGGAACGCAAATTGCCCGACCCGTAATCGATAATGGCGACGGTCATAGTGCGCTGCGGCGCGGCGGGAGCAGCCGATCGAAACGCGACTGGAAATAACGATGCTCGGCCGCCATGCGGTCGGGGGCGGCGACCAACGCGGTCTCGACCAGGCCGCGGCGGCGTAGGATGGCGCGGCGCCAGTCGTTGGCGAGGACGCCGAACAAAAGCTGCGCCGCGACCGGGATTACGCTCTGGCTTAGGGGATCGGCGGCCAATGGCGCGATCAAGATGCCAATCGCGGCTTGGGCGGCAAGCAACGCCAGGGCGAGCCACCAGAGCCGGTGCCACAGCGCCCAAATGACGGGCAGCAGAAAAGCAGCCCAGGAAAATCCCTGGGGCACGAATTGAGCCTCGCCGTCAGCGGCGGCGGACAAGGCTTGGATATGGACGGTGAAGAGGCGCATGGGCGCTGTTCTCCGGAGGTCTTGGCTTTGGAAGCGCCACCGTTTGGGGCCAAGCGGTAGGGGAAAGGCCGGAGTGGGTCAACCCTGGAGTCGGTTGGGACGGACTCCAGGCCGACCGGATTTGGCGCGGGCGTGCCGCCGGGTGCTGTCCTAATTTGATTTAGCGCCGCTGGGGGGTTGCAGGGTCATCATCTCTCGTACCGACCAGTTGCCACGTTGACTGCGGCAATAGTCGCTGCACTTCAGATATGAAGCCATAACGGTATTCGGGAGTTGAAAAACGGAACGTGACGGAGTGGTGGTCACGCCTCCAATCCTTGTCCTTAGTTCCGCCCCAAGGGATGTTGTTATTCCCAAGCTTCTGGCTGAATTTAGCCAATGCTCTCAGGCAGCCGACCACGGCGAGATCATCGGTTCGGATTGTGATGCTGAAACTGTGTTGGGCGTGACCGGTCATTTGGCCTTCGCGCCCCGGTGCTCCGCCACGATAGCCGCACGCACAGCGTCTTCCGGGCTGCGTATGCCGCCTAGATGCAGCACGGCGAAGAATCGGCGCTTATTACTGCCTTCGATGGGAGATGACCACGCATAGGCGCGGGTAGATTGCGAGTTACCTTCTAGATCAAAGACGCGAACCGTGCCTTCCCAAACCGTTTTTCCCTGATATTCCTCTTTCACGGGCACCACTTGAACTAGCGTAGCAGCGCCGCCGTGCTGACTTTCAATCGCTTGCTTTATCTCGTCGATCTCGGCTTCAATCATATCGGCCACGTCTTTACGGCGAAATCGACAAGTGTCTTCTGTCGATCAGTGATTTCCACCGTCGTCCAATCGTTCGTGTCGGCAATCTGCTTGGTTAAAACATAGGGCGATTTTTCTAAGATTGGTTTTTTTGTCTCAAAGCCAGCACTTTTTTGGGCTGAATTGTCGCTCGCCCTCATCAGACAGAGGTTCCCAATGCGCTTGTAATACATCTTTACCTGTTCATCGGTAAACTGTGGCCAATTTCCTTCCGGCTTCTGTGGCAGCACGTGCTCCAAATTGATCATGCTTCTATCGTCATTTGGGATGTGCCATGGCTCCGCCTGGCTTTTCGCCGCAAGTTCCATCGACCGAAGATAGTAACGAGCAAGTTTTCGATTGGAGACCGTTGCGGTCTCGAACGCTACTGCGAACCGCTCATCAGTCGGGGGCAGGACCTGCAAGGCCGTTTTCAAATCCGCCGCAGTCGCAATCGCGCCGTCGAAAATACTATGAGCGGCTGCCGCGAGACCTTCTTCCACAGTGCCAGTGCGTGTGCTGCTGGCGATCATGAGCCGCACGCCCAGAGACACATATCCGCGACGGTCGCAGATACTGAAATTGGGACACTACCTGCCGCCGCTTCAATTTGACATTCTTAGCTAAGTTAGCTAAATTAGCTAAGGATTAGGAAAGGCGATTCATGCCGGTGAAGAGCGTAACGTCGACGGAGTTCCAGAGTCGCGCCGGGCGATATCTTGACGAATCTGGTAAGGCGCCGGTGTTTATCACGAAATATAGCCGACCGGTGCGCGTGCTGCTGGATATCGACGAATATGCGCGCCTCAAGAGCTTCGACACGCGCCAGGCGCTTTATCCTCACGAACTCAGTGCAGAGCTAAAGGCCGAGCTCGAAGAGGGATATAAGGGTCCGGCGACTCCGGAGCACGACCACCTAGCGAAATAGAGCGTGCCGCTTGAGCCCAAGCCCGGTCTTGTAATCCGTTATGACTTCCTTTGGCAGGAGGACGAGGACAGAGGCCTGGGAGATGGTCCTAAGGATCGTCCCTGCGTCATAATTCTGGCCAGCAAAACACAAGAGGATGGCAGCAGGATCGTTATCTTGTGTCCGATCAGCCATTCGCCGCCGGGGCAAAGCGAAAGTGGTGTTGAATTCCCCGAATGGTGTCGCGGCTCCTACACCTTGACGATGACCGATCCTGGATCAAGACCCACCAAGTCAATACAGTTCGGTGGGAACAGAATCAGGTTCCCTACGGCGTCGCCCAGGCACGGAATGGGCTGTGGTCTTTCGGCCATCTTCCCCATGATCTGTGCAAACGGGCCTTCGAACAGGTGCGCGATAACAGTCGCGAACGCTCCCTCGAAACAGTGCGTCTCTAACAGTCGGTTGAGGGATGGTGGACGATTAAGCGAATAGCGGCAGAAGACATGCCGCGACGGGCGGTCAGTCGTCGGTCACCATGCGCAGATGCAGCTCCGTCGTCGCGAACAGGCGCAGGTCGGGCAGGAAACTTTCCTTACGCAAACGCCGGACATCGCGGCGGGTGACGGGGCCGACGAACATCAGCTTGTGGCTGAGGCTGTAGCGGGCTTTCTCCACGCCGAAGACCTTTTGCAGGATGTAGAAAGTCAGATAGTGATTGTCGACGACGCCATGAACCGGCCGCTCGGACCGGCGAACAACATGGATGAAGTCGAGATTGAAGAGCTTGTCGCCATTGACCGGCGAGTGCCGGTCGGGACCATCGGAAAACACGAAATCATAGGGCCGTTCCGGGATTTCGCGATATTGGACACCGCGAAAACATTTGTAGAAACCGTCCACCTTAGGACTGTGCACCAGGTCCACGAAGGGCGATAGCTCAGGCGGCAGGCGGCCGCCGGCGACCGCAAACCAGTCGCGGTCGTCTTCCATGGAGGTGACCCGACCGCGGGGAGCGCCGGCGGCCTCGTTCTCGCGCAAGGCCTGGGCCAAGACGACGGTGGAAATACCGGTGCCGCATTCGAGGATCTCGACCGGGCCGAGGGACCGCACCTGCTCGTAGAGGGTCAAATAGTCGCTATAGGAGGCGCCGGTGACGGCGGTGCCCTGGGCGTAGTGGGTCATCAGCTGCCACAGCGGCGCGTTAGCACGCAGGATCGCCTCGGCGCGGCGGTTGCGTTTGGCGACCATGCGATCGACGAACCACTTGCGCAGGCGCACCACGGGTCCGTGCCGGCGGGCGCTGACCCGGGTGGCGAGGGCGCCGGGGTCGGGGGCGCGCCGCGGCGGCTGTGGTGGCGACTGGGCTGGCGGTGACGGCATGGGGAGCCGCTAAAGGCTGCCCTTGGTGGACGGGATGACGCCGGCCTGGCGCGGATCGATCTCCACCGCCGTCCGCAAGGCACGGGCGAGGGCCTTGTAGCTGGATTCGACGATATGGTGGTTGTTGCTGCCATAGAGGTTTTCGATATGCAGGGTGAGGCCGGCGGATTGGGCGAAGGCCTTGAACCACTCCTGGAACAGCTCGGTGTCGATTTCGCCCAGTTTGGGGCGAGAGAATGCCACCTGCCAGAGCAAGTAAGGGCGATTGGAGGCATCCAGAGCGACGCGGGTGAGGGTTTCGTCCATGGGAATCGTCGCCTCGCCGTAGCGGCGAATGCCGGCGCGGTCGCCCAGGGCCTTGCTGAAAGCTTCGCCAACGGCGTAACCGGTGTCCTCGGTGGTGTGGTGGAAATCGATATGGAGGTCGCCGGCGGCGCGGACCTTGAGGTCGAACAAGCCGTGGCGGGCAAGCTGATCGAGCATATGGTCGAGGAAACCGATGCCGGTGGCAATTTCGGACTTGCCGGTGCCATCGAGAAACAGCTCGACGGCGATGTCGGTTTCCCGGGTCTGGCGCCGTACGGTGGCGCGGCGTGGCGGTTGCGGTGCGGTCATGCGCCCTCCTGAGGCCCATGCAAGGGCGACAAACGGGTCGCCAAGGGTTGGCGCCTTGTAGCAGGCGGCCATAGGCCGCGACAACCGGAGGCGACGAGCGGTGATCGCGGATGGCGGTCGCGTATGGTGGTCGACGGGGGCCGACTATGACAGGATCATAAGGCTTCGGGGTGGCGTGCCTACCCCTTGGTGAACCCGTGACGCCGCCTCTTGACCCGGGGGCCGCGCCCCCCAACATGGCTGAAGGCGGGGATTTTTGGAAATGCGTGCGCAGAGGTTTTATGCAAGACGGATCTAACAGTTGGCACGGCACGACGATCCTGTCCGTGCGCAAGGACGGCGCGGTGGTGGTGGCCGGCGACGGTCAGGTGACCCTTGGCCAAACCGTTATCAAGGCGACGGCGCGCAAAGTGCGGCGGCTGGGTGACGGCAACGTGATTGCCGGGTTTGCCGGCGCCACGGCGGACGCGATGACCCTGTTCGAACGGCTGGAGGGCAAGCTGGAAAAGCACCCGGGCCAGCTGGTGCGGGCTTGTGTCGAGATGGCGAAGGACTGGCGGACCGACCGTTACTTGCGGCGGCTGGAAGCGATGATGGCGGTGGCCGACAAGGAGCATTCGCTGGTGCTGACCGGCACCGGCGATGTGCTGGAACCGGACGACGGCCTGATCGCCATCGGCTCGGGGGGCAACTACGCCCTGTCGGCGGCGCGGGCGATGGTCGACCGCGAGGACCTGGATGCCGAAGCGGTGGCGCGGCGGGCGATGGCCATCGCCGCGGATATCTGCGTTTACACCAACACCCATTTGACCGTTGAGAGCCTATGAGCAGCTTTTCGCCGCGTGAAATCGTCTCCGAACTGGACCGCTTTATCGTCGGTCAGAACGACGCCAAACGCGCCGTGGCGATCGCGCTGCGCAACCGTTGGCGCCGCCAGCAGTTGCCGGAAGAGCTGCGCGAAGAGGTCCTGCCGAAGAATATTCTGATGATCGGGCCGACCGGGGTCGGCAAGACCGAGATCGCACGGCGGCTGGCGAAACTCGCGCACGCCCCGTTCATCAAGGTGGAAGCCACCAAGTTCACCGAGGTCGGTTATGTCGGCCGCGACGTGGAATCGATTATCCGGGACCTGCTGGAAACGGCGATCATGATGGCGCGGGAACAGCGGCGGCGCGAGGTCAAGGCGCAGGCCGAGATCAACGCCGAAGAGCGGGTGCTGCAGGCGTTGCTCGGCGATCGACCGAGCGAGGCCACGCTGGAGGCCTTCCGGCGCAAGCTGCGGGCCGGCGAGCTGGACGACAAGGAGATCGAGGTCCAGATCAGCGATACGCCGAGCATGTCACTGCCGACGATGGACATCCCAGGGATGCCGGGCGCCCAGATGGGCATGCTCAATCTCGGCGATATGTTCGGGAAGGCGTTCGGCGGCCGGACGACACCGCGAAAGGTGAAGGTCTCGGAAAGCTACGAACTGCTGTTGGCCGAAGAGAGCGACAAGCTGCTCGATCAGGACAAGGTCAATCAGGAGGCGATCCATAGCGTCGAGCAGAACGGCATCGTCTTTCTGGACGAGATCGACAAGATTTCGGCAAGGAGCGACCGCGGCGGCGGCGATGTGAGCCGTGAGGGCGTGCAGCGCGATCTGCTGCCGCTGATCGAAGGCACCACGGTGGCGACCAAACATGGCGCGGTGAAGACAGACCATGTGCTGTTCATCGCGTCGGGCGCGTTCCATTTGGCCAAACCGTCGGACATGCTACCGGAACTGCAAGGCCGGCTGCCGATCCGGGTGGAGCTGCGGGCCCTGACCCGGGATGATTTCAGCCGGATCCTGCGGGAGCCGGAGAACAGCCTGATCACGCAATACACCGCCCTGTTGGCGACGGAGGATGTGTCACTGCAATTCACCGACGCGGCGATCGAGACGCTGGCCGACCTGGCCGCCGAAATCAATCAAGCGGTAGAGAATATCGGGGCGCGGCGTTTGCACACGGTGCTGGAGCGACTGTTGGAGGAAATCAGCTTCACCGCCACGGACCGGGCCGGCGAGACCATCGTCATCGACAGCAGCGACGTCATCGAGCGGGTCGGCGAGTTGGCCAAGGA
>JAJFJA010000069.1 GCA_021774445.1 Alphaproteobacteria bacterium | reverse complement strand
GGAGTGGGCAGGCCGCGTTGTCATGTGGTGGAGCGCCATGTTTTCTTCATCGCACGTTTCAGAAACTTCAGCGCGGCCGAGCAATAACGTAACAACAACCACCCTAGTTCATCGGCTTCGGGACAACGCGGCGCGGTTCGCAGCGCGCTATGACACCCTGCGGGCTGAGCTTGAGACCGGTCAGGGTGCGCTCATCGTGGTTCATACGCCACGACAACATCTTCTGCGCGTACTCTAATACGCGTGGCATATAGGCGGCGTCGTCCGCCAGGTTGTGAAACTCGTGCGGATCTTCTTGCAGGTCGAACAAGAGAGATGGCAGAGCGGTAAAGTGCACGTATTTGTATCGACGGTCGCGGATGACATTGAGGGTGCACTGGTCCATTTGCAGACCCAGCGCCGTTTCCACGTCGTCGTCGGCCACGTCTCGGAAGTCGAACTCCCAATGCACTTCGCCGCGCCATCCTGTCACCGATTCGCCGAGCATGACGGGTAGCAGGTTCTCGCCGTCGCATTGCCGCGGAACACCAAGGCCGAGCCAAGACAGGATTGTGGGCATGAGGTCGACATGCTCGGTGAATTCGGTCACGACACGGCCCCTGGTCGAGTCGGAATTGGATCGGGGGTCGCGGATAACCAAGGGAATATGGAAGGCCTGATCGAAGTAGCCGTGCTTGCCATAAAGCCAATGATCGCCAAGCTGTTCCCCGTGGTCGGAGGTGAAGACGATGAGGGTGTTGTCGTACTCCCCACTTGACCGCAAATGGTCAAGAATGCGCCCCAGCTGGACGTCGACTTCGGTGATAAGGCCGTAGTATGTGGCGCGCAGCTGCCGATGGTCGTCCTCGCTCAGCCGTGAGAGTTCCTCCACATGCTCGACTCCCCCATGCTCAAGCTGCTTGCGGAGGCGGTAGGCGAGCCATGGATGCTGCGCCGCTTCCTCCTCGAGCGACGCTGCCCGTATCGGCGCCGGGACCATCGCCGAGTCATACAGGGTGTTGTAAGGCTCTGGGGCGATCAGCGGCGGGTGGGGCGCAAGATATGAGAGGTGAACGAACCATGGTCGACCGGCCTGAGCGGAGATGTATGTAAGAGTTTCGTCCGTAACGAAGGCAGTGGCACTGTCTTCGGATCGGTAGCGGGCCGGCGCTGAACCCTTTCCTTGATCACTAGGGTGGGGTGCGTGGATATCCCGGGGATCTTCTGGGATCGTGTATCCCTTCGCGGCAAGTCGGCCGATCCATTGCTTAAGATCGCTGGTGAGTGACACTACCGGGTTCATCCCCGGAAGCACGCCTTCGTAGGTCGTTAGCACAGGATCGCCGGGAAGGATCATGGGATCCCGTTCGCCGTCTGCGACACGACGTTTTCTTCGATCAGCAGCCGAACATCGTTAATGCGCTCGAAACAAACGACGGCCGCTCTCCGTTTGTGCGGACGAAGACATATTTCTCCCATCCCTTGATGAAGGCGAAGACGCCGATCGCGTTGCAGGCCCGCCTGAGGATTCGCACGCGGGTGATGTCGTCCCGGTCGAACATTTCCAGCTCGGCCAGAAAGCGTAATTTCAATTCGCGGAGCGGTGTCGGTGGGGTTTTGGTCATGGTCGGCATCAGCGAGAAAAATGTTGGAAATCATCCGGAAAGCGGCGGCGAGGCGTCGTCCAGGTCGATATCCACCCACAACGGCTGGTGGTCCGAGGCGTCGGCCACCTGATCGATGTGGGCGCCGCACACCCGGTCTGCCAGCCCGGCGGTGACGAAGCAGTAATCCAGGCGGCGGCCGTCCTCCTGGCCGGGTTCAGTCGACTCCGCATTCGCCTGGTAGGTCACCCCTTCGTCCTCAGCGTGGCCGGCCGCCACCCAGGCGTCGACGAAACCGTCGCGGCGGTTGAGTCGACCATGGCGGGGCGACATGGGCCCAATGAAGCTGTCGTACTCGGACGAATCCGGGGTGATATTCATGTCGCCCATCAGGACCACCTCGCGGGGCATGGGCGGCTCGCCGCCCTCGGTCCAGCCGCTGGCCGGTTTCGGGTGACCACCGGACCAGGCGCCGCCCTCGCCGCTGGCCCGTGCGTGGACGTTGAGGATGGCTTCGATTTGGGGCGCCCGCGTATCCTTCGAAAGCACGTTGAGATGGACCGAGTAGAGCCGGATCGGCCCGGCGGGGGTCTTGATCACCCCTTCCAGTAGAGCCAGATGCTTGCTGTACTGCTTCAGGGCGCCGTATTTTGGGAGAGGAAAACTACGGCTCGAGATGATCGGGGTGCGCGACATCAACATGGTCCCGTGCTGGCGGCGCCGATTCACCAAGTGGCCGCTCTCGTCGCGGTAGCTGGCGTCGACGTCCAGGCCGGGGCCGAACACCCAATAATGGTCGGGAAGACGGTCGGTCAACTCGGCGACCTGATCGGCCATGCCGGAACGCTTCCAAAACCGCTCCACCTCCTGCAGGGCGATGACGTCGGCTCCCTCGACCACCCTCGCCGTCCGGTCCAAATCGTATCGCCCGTCCCGGCCCAGTCCGTACTGGATGTTGTAGGTGACGAACTTCATTCCTCAATTTTCCTTCGATTACGCTTAATGTCCGGTACTGGCTGTTCCAATCCCGATGACTCTATATCCGTTTCCCCTGATCATCGAAGAAGAACGAGGCATCCGCATCGATTCCCCAACGAATTTTATCGCCGAGCTTGCAAATCGGTTCACCGCTCTGGATCGACCGGAACACGTGCCCGCCGGCCAGTGTGAGGTCGTAGAGGGCCTCGCGGCCCTGGTTTTCAATAAAGGTGATCTCGGCTTCGATGGGCGTTGCAAAGTCCGGTTGCAGGTATTCGGGTCTGACGCCGAGAGTGATGTTCTGTCCCGCTGTCACCGACGCTTTCTTGATGCGGTCGGGTAAATCGAAATCAAGGCCCTCGGTGACGAAACGACCGTCCTCAACCTTGCCGTCGGCGAACGATATGGGCGGATTGCCGATGAACCCGGCGACGAACTTGTTCGACGGCCGGTGGTACATCTCGTCCGGGGTGCCGATCTGCAGGATGCGGCCATCATCCATGATTACGATGCGGTCGGACATGCTCATGGCCTCGACCTGGTCGTGGGTGACGATGACCGCGGTGATCCCGGTCTCCTTCTGCAAGCGGCGGAGTTCGGAGCGCATCTCGAGGCGCAGCTTGGCGTCCAGGTTGGCGAGCGGCTCGTCCAGCAACAGGATGTCCGGGCGCCGGACGATCGCCCGCGCGATGGCCACGCGCTGCTGTTGTCCGCCGGACAGTTGCGCCGGCCGGCGCTCCAGGAGCTCCCGGATATGCACCAGGTCGGCGACCTCGTCGACCTTCCGCTCGATCTCGGCTTTCGACTCTTTTCGGACCTGGAGCGGAAAGCCGATGTTTTCGCTGACCGACATGTGGGGATAGAGCGCGAAGCTTTGGAAGACGACGCCAACGCTGCGCCTCTGGGGCGGCAGGCCGGAAACCTCCAGATCGCCGAACAGGATGCGCCCGGAGTCGATTCGGTGAATGCCGCAGATGGCGAACAGGGTCGTGGTCTTGCCGCACCCGGACGGCCCCAGCAACGCCAGCAGTTCGCCGTCGACGATTTCCAGAGTCACGTCGTCGATCGCCTTTACGGCGCCGAACTGCTTGGTGACGGCGTCGAGAACGATGCGCATCAGCCTTTCGAGCCCCCCCCGTAGATATTCATCAGCTTATCCTGGAAGAACAGGTATAAGAGTATCACCGGCACCGAGTAGAAGAGCCCGACGGCCTTGAAGAGACCGAAGTCGAAGTAGAATTCGTCCGCGATCAGTCCGGCAAGGTAGACAGACAAGACCTGCACGTCGCTACTGGGCGCCAACACCTGCGGTAGGATGAACTCACTCCAACCGTCGAGAAACGCGAAGACCCCGAGCGCCAGAAAGCCCGGCTGGACCTGCGGCAGCACCAGCCGCCGCCAGACGGTGAAACGGCTCGCGCCGTCCTGGACACCAGCCATTTCGATCTCCCACGGCACCGTGTCGTAGAAGCCCTTCATAATCCAGACGCCGAACGGCATCAGCAGCGAGGCCTTGACCAGTATGACGCCGATCAGAGTGTTGTAGAGGCCGACCATCTGCAAGATAAGGAAGATGGAGACGATCAGCGTGACCGTCGGAAAGGCGTGCAGCACCATCATGCCGGCCAGGAAGAAGGAGCGGAAGGGAACGTTGAGCCGAGAAAGCGCGTAGCCCGCCGTCGCCGATATGGACACGATGACGATGCTGTTGGCACTGGCGAGAATGAAGGAGTTGAGGGTCACCGACCAGATGCTTGGCCGGCGCCCCGTGGCTTCCTCGAACAGGAAACGCCAGTCCTCCAGGGTGAACTTCTCGGGAATGATGGAGCCGGGCGGCGTGACGGTGATGGTGTCGATGACTAGGTAGACGTACATCAACACCAGCGGGAACGACACGATGCCGAGGAACAGCGACAGAGGCCATGTCTTCAGGTGCGAACTCACGGTCGGTCTGTCCCTCTAGTGCTCGATGCGCGGCTTGGAAATCATTTCGCTGAACTTGAAGAGCCGCAGGTAGAACAATGACGCCGTGATCCCGATCAGCACGAGGATGAGCGCGAAAGCGGCGCCCAGGCCGTACTGCAGGTTGCCCGCATAGTTGCTGAGCGCCAGATGGAAGGCGGCCAGGGACCAGACCTCGGTCGCCGAGCCGGGCCCGCCGTTCGTCGCCAGGAAGATGAGCTCGAAGGACGACAAGAGCGAGAGGGTCTGATAGGTGGTCAAGAACAGGATCGGCCAGCGTAGCTGAGGCAGGATGATATGGCGGACCTGCTGCCATCGATAGGCGCCGTCCACTGCGCTGGCGTGGAACAGGGACTCCGGGATCGTCTTGATCGCGCTCGAAAAGATGATCATGCCCATGGACGCGCCAACGAACCCGTTGATCAGAACGACGAAGACCCAAGCATTGAGCGAGGTGTCGAGCATCCAGTTCCTCGACGCGACGCCGAACCAGCCGGTGATGGTGCTGATGAAACCCGTGTCCCAGGCCAGCCACTTCCACAGCAGCACGTAGATTACCGGCGGCGTTATCCGCGGCAGAAACCAGATAGTCCGGTACACGGTCGCCTGGCGACCGGGCAGGTAGAAGGTGACGATGGCGAGCACCATGGCGTAGCCCGTGTTGAAGATAACGAGCGTCGTAAAGACGTAAACGATGGTGTTGATGAGAATCCGGTAGGTGTCGGGCTGCAGGAACATGCGGCGGAAATTGGCACTGGTCCAAATCCAGCCGGTGTAACTCGTCTCGGCGACCCGCGCTCGCTCGGCGGCGTCGAGGCCAAGGTTCTCCAGTGTTGCGTCCAGCGTCGTTCGATCCTCGAAGGACTGATTCAGGATCGAAGTGCGAAAGTGCGGGCTGATCGACTTGACCTGGCGCCGGTTCGGCCGGTTGTCCAGCTTCTTGAGCAGCCTTTCGAAGGACCGCCGGTCGTCCGTGGACTTGCCCTTAAGGTCGCGCTCCAATTCCTTGAGGATTTCGGCATCGATGCCCGCCTTCGTCGCCCGCGTTAGAGCGTCGTCGTCGATGGTGTAGCGCTCCTGCGATAATCGTTCCGCCGTGGCCGGGTTCAGCCCCTTTTCCGCCGCACTGCGCACCGCGGAAGGGGTAATCCGATAGGTCCCGCCGCTGATGCCCGTCGCCGTGCTCATGGTCGTGAATGAGAACACGGCCGTCAGGACCACCGGCGACAGGAAGAACAGGACCACGAAGATGAGCGCCGGGGTCAGGAAGGCCAACCCGAGACGATCGCTTTGATGACGCATGACCTTGGCCCACGCACCCGTCCGAGGAACCGCGAAGCGAAGGGCCGGACCGCGGGGACGAGTGCTCCCCGCGGTCCGGCTTATTCGCGCTAGCGGATGATAATCGCGTCGCCGAGCGAGTTCCCCAGCTCGGTGGCGACGTCACCAACCGCTTGTTCCGGTGTCTTCTGACCGGTCCAGGCGGACTCCAGCCCTTTCCACATGACGGTCCAATACTCTCCGAAATCCGTGTGGTTCGGCATGGCGTTGGCATTGGGCAGCAGGCGCGTCGTCGCTTCGCGCGCCCAGCGGTCGCCCGAGTAGAGCTCGATGTTGCTCTGCTGCTTGCTGATGGCGAGGTGTGCCGACTTGATGGCGTGCAGGGAATTGATGCGCGGTTCCGACGCGATCTTGATCAGCTGCGCCGCGACCTCGGCCACCTCGTCGTCGCCCTGGTTGGTCAACACGTAGACGAGCGGATGGGTGACAGTGTTGGCCCGTCCCCCATCTCCGCCAGAGGGGATCAGCGAGAACTGAATCTTGTCGAAGAAGCCCTCGAGACCTTCCCTGGTCGTGTAGCGGTTATAGTGCCAGGTGCCACCGTGCCAGAGCCCGGCCTTGCCGGAAGCGACCTCCGAATACCACTGGTCCCACGGCGTGCCGATGTGGTTTTTCCTGGTGACGCCCATGGCGACGGCGTCGACGAAGAACTGGTAGGTCCGCGTCATGGCGCCCTTGTCCAAGACCAGCTTGCGGCTCTCGGGGTCCTGCATGACGCCGCCGAAGCTCTGATAGAACTGCCAGTAGTCCGGACCGTTCGAGACCCGCGGATAGAAGCCATAGCCCGGCTCGACGAGTCCTTTGTCCTGGATCTTCTTGGCGTCGTCGAGGACGTCGTAGAGCGTGTACTCTCCCGCCGCCACTTTGGCCGGCAGGCCAGCAATGTCGGCATCGGAATAGCCGATCTCCTTCAGGTAGTCGATCCAGAAAAAGAACGGCCGGGATTCGGCGTCCTGGGGAATGGCGTAGACCACCCCTTCGTAGGACGCGATCTCGATCAGGTTGTCGTAAATGTCGTTCAAGGGCCACGCGTCGAGATCGACAAAGTCCTCAATGGGCCGGATCAGTCCCGCCGTCGCCCACGGCGCGATGTCCTCATGGCCGGTGACGGCGATGTGCGGTGCCGTGTTGGCCTCGGCGGCCAGGGTGAATGCCTGCTTGAAGGGCTCCCAATCGCTATAGATCTCCTTTTCGACCTTGATAGTGATGTCGTTGCCGAGGATGGCCTGTTCGCGCTGATAGAGGTCCGCCGCAATCTCAATCGCGTCGACGCGATAGTTGCTATTCACTCCGGTTCCACCGGACCAGACGACGATAGTCATCTCCGCGGCTTGAGCCGCCGGCAAGGCAAACACAATGGCCGCTGCTATCCCCAGAAATCTACTAAGGAGCTTTGTATTCATCTTTCGTGCCTCCCATGTTTTTCGTGTTCCGTGCTTTGTTGATCGGCCGGATCCGGTTCGCACCGGGGCCGTCTAGTTATGCCGGATCGTTGCGGCGACCTTGACGGGGCACGACCTGGCGCCGGATCCTCCGAGCCGTCGCAACTCTTGCCAAAGTATATCCATGTAGCGCCCGTCCGGTCAAGAATGGTTGTGGTTTTGTGTCTGTTTTCCGCTCCAAGCCTGACCGATTTCTTATGGGTTGCTATATCGCCTCAACTCCATCGAGAGAGTATGCAGGTCGTCCAGGGAGCCCCGGCCGGCAGCGAGCGAGAGGCGGCGTTCCGGCAAAGCGTGGATGTGCCGTCCCTGGATCTCTCTGCTGTTGGCAGCAGGCTGTCTCGGCACCTACTCGTCAACGACGAGGACCTCGACACGCGCCGCTGAGAGTGCTTCGTTCACGCTCCCGGCGATGGCCCGGTCCGTCACCAGCCGATCGACAGTGCTCAGGTCACAGACCTTGGCCATGGCCTGCCGGCCCATCTTGCTGTGGTCGGCGATAACGGTCACTGCGCGTGATTGCTGGATAATCGCCTTAGCCACGGTCGCCTCTTCGACATCGAAGTCCATGAATCCGCCTTGGGAATCGATCGCGCCGACGGTCAGCACCGCATGATCTGCTCTGTATTGTGATATTTGCTCAACGGTGATCGAGCCTAAGGTCTCGCCGACCTCCCCGTAGAACCCGCCACCCAGCAGGAACACCTGATTGACGCCCCGCTGCAGGCTCATGCTCGTGGCAACTTCGACCGAGTTGGTAATGACTTTCAACCCCTCTAGCCGTGAAAGCTCCTGGGCGAAGATGGCCGTCGTCGTACCTGCGTCGACCATCAGGGTATCGCCGGCGGAGAAGAGACCAGCCGCGTATCGTCCGATGCGACGCTTTTCATCAAGATAGGTTGTGCGGCGTTTGGCGACGGCCGTCTCGGAAGCGGTTTGAATGTTGATAGCCCCGCCATGAACCTTGCGGAGATGGCCGCGCTCCTCAAGGATAGTCAAATCCCGCCGTATGGTTTCCCGTGACACCTTGAGCGTCTCAGAGAGGTCCTCGACGGATCTCTGATGGTGGCGACCAACGAGGTCGATGATTTGGCTACGTCGATGCTCGGGTATCACGGCCCACCTCCTACAGGAATCACCTCAAAAACAGTCATAAAGCCTCGCGGATGATTGACCGAACGGTCAGTGCATGACAGGATATAGCGAGTGGCACAGCTGTGGCAAAGCAGAAGTATACAGGTCTGGTAAGTGCAAGGTGTTTGACGTTGCAGTCATTGGTGGAGGCGTTGTTGGGTGCGCCGTCGCACAACGCTTTGCCGTTGGCGGCGCCACGACAGTCCTGCTTGAACGCGGCTCGGACATCCTATCTGGCGCCAGCAAGGGTAATAGCGGACTGCTGCATACCGGCTTTGATGCGCCTGAGGGCAGCCTAGAACTTCGCTGCATGCGGTCGGGCTATGCCGAGTACCTGGCCTTGCGTAAGGAACTCAACCTGCCGCTGATCGAAACCGGCGCACTTGTAGTGGCTTGGACGGAAGCAGATTTGCTCAAGCTTCCAGGAATTGTCGCGACAGCTCACCGCAACGGCATTTCGGATGTTCATCAAATAAATGCCCGCGATCTGTCAGTGCGGGAGCCACGTTTGTCGAAGCGCGCTTTGGGTGCCGTCGTCGTGCCGGGTGAGCATGTCATTGATCCTTGGTCGTCGCCGTTGGCCTACGCCGAGCGGGCGCACGCCCATGGTGCGCAAATTCGGCGGCAATGCGAGGTCACGGGTGGCACCTTCACGGGTGACCGGTGGGAGTTGGAAACGACTGACCAGCTGGTCATCGCTCGTGTCGTCATCAATTGTGCCGGTAACTATGCGGATTTGGTCGAGGGAATAAATCGCCAGCCGTCATTCGCAATACGGCCGCGCAAGGGACAGCTTGTCGTCTTCGACAAAGCGGCGCATGACCTTTGCACGGCGATTATTCTCCCGGTGCCTACGGCCAAGTCAAAAGGCGTGCTGCTCGCTCGCACCGCTTACGGCAACCTGCTGATCGGACCCACCGCCGAAGAACAGGAGGCGCGCAACATCGCCACCACGGACGAGGCAGCGCTTCGCGCTCTCATCGAGTTCGGGCGGTCGGTAATCCCCGACCTGGAGGGATGTTTCGTGACGGCGGCGTTTGCCGGTCTCCGGCCGGCGACACAATTCAAGGACTACCAGATTCATGCTCAGCCCCACCGCCGCTGGATTACGGTTGCTGGTATTCGATCGACCGGACTCACGGCGTCGCTTGGCATCGCCCAATATGTGGCTGGTCTTTACGTGGAGAATTTTGCTCCGCTCGGCGATGCCGTCGCCGAGACTCAAACAGCAGTTCCGAATTTAGCAGAAGTTAATCCCCGCCCGTATCAGCAGGTCGGACATGGGGAAATCGTCTGTCACTGCGAACTGGTTACAGCCGGCGAAATCGAGGCTGCGCTTACGCGGCCGCTGCCGGCGCGGGATCTTGGCGGGCTCCGACGACGCACACGTTGTATGATGGGCCGCTGCCAGGGATTTTATTGTCAATGGCGGGTCATGCAACTGGCGTCTCCCTATTTTGCAGAGAACCCGGTCCGCCCACATGCCACATGACGTTATTATCGTTGGCGCGGGGCCCGCTGGCCTCGCGGCCGCCTGCAGGCTTCATCGCAGCGGTATTACCGACGTCGTGGTCCTGGATCGCGAACAGTGGCCCGGTGGGGTGCCGCGTCACTGTGGTCATCGAACCTTCGGCATACGGGAGTTCGGTCGCCCACTGACCGGGCCGCAATACGCCGAGCGCATGATCCGTCGAGCTCAGAGCGTCGATATTCGCACTGGCGTTTCAGTAACGAAGCTCCAGCCAGACGGTCACGTCACCATTACCAGCCAACAGGGCGTGGAGCAAATTGCTGCCAGGCGCGTGCTGCTAACCACAGGTGCGCGCGAAACACCGCGCGCGCCACGCATGGTTTCCGGCACGCGGCCAAGCGGCGTTCTGACCACCGGCTCGCTCCAGCAGATGGTTTATCTCGCCGGTATGCGACCGTTCGATCGCCCGGTCATCATCGGTTCGGAACTGGTTGCGTTCTCCGCCCTATTGACGCTTCGTCACGCGGGCATCAAGGCCTTGGCGATTATCGAGCCTGGGAGTCGCATTACGGCACGTCGACCCTGCGACCTCGTCGCGCGCTGGCTTCTCGGGATACCGGTCTTGACCGGAGCACGCTTGGTGGCCATCCATGGCGCTCGGCAGGTAGAAGCCGTCGAGATCGAGCAGACTGGAAAGCGCGAGACAATCGCCTGCGACGGTATCGTCTTCAGCGGCCAGTTTGTGCCGGAGGCGGCGCTGATCCAAACAAGCCACCTGGAACTCGACAGGGGCACGGGAGGGCCGGTCATCGATCAATGTTGGCGCTGCTCCGACCCCACCTATTTCGCTGCCGGAAATCTGCTTCACCCGATTGAAACTGCGGGTGTAGCCTATCGTGAAGGTGCAGCCGCGGGCGCGTCTATCGCGGCCTCGCTGCGTGGCGCACTACGGTTACCGGACAGACGCGTGCGCATCCATGTCGTTTCACCAATGCGCTATATCTACCCGCAAGTTATTGCAAACTCCGCGCCGCCACCGAACGGGCTGATGTTCAATGCTCGGGTCGAACGGGAGGTGCGTGGGCGGTTGACGGTGCGTTTCGACGATGAGGCCGTGTGGTCTCGTCATATCCATGCGCTGCCGGAACGTCGAGTACGAGTGCCCGCCGCGGGTCTTGCCGTTACGCAGGAGGGGCATTGGGAGGTGCGCCTCGACCCAGGCTAAGGACATTGTCACGAGGGGCGGTGTCAGCTTAACGTGGCAATGCCTTCTCGAGCCAACATCGGCGACGTGCCCCGCGAGCTTCCTCCAGAGTCACCCTGACGCGACGTTCGTTCTCGACGAAGCCGCTGCGTCACAACCGCAGGATCTCGGCGCAGCGTATTCGCATGCAATGCATCCACGTTTTCAGCCGCCAAGCGGTCGAAGCAGATTCCCTCGGCCTCAAAGACCAGTATTCCGGAGCCCGGCCTGACCGTGTCAGACTCCCGATATTCCATCCCATCCGCCGTCGTGATATCGAACAGATGAATCGTGCGATAGAGCCCAACTTCGTCACCGCGCCGATTGAACACGATGGTGGTATTATGGATTTTCTGTCCGCCGGGTATGCGCTCGAGCATGCTTCCTGCGTGGACCCAAACCCTGTTCTCCGCCGCGAATGACTGGGTAAGCGTATACGATCACGATCCACGGAGATCGATTTGATAAATCCCCGGCTAGGAATGAAAATTTATGGGAACGAGTGGTTCTTGCGGCACCACCTGGAGCCGGAAGAAGCCGCCGCCGTTCTTGAGGCCTTGGGCGTAACGTTCGTCATTTCGCAAAGCCGGTTCCTGCCAATGGCGGACTCCGCCGTCCAAAGCGCCGTTACGGAAATGGATAGGCAGCGCTATGCCGCGCTTGATGATCGTGCGTTTCGCGGCGCGCTCGGAGAACGAGGCATCAGCTATTTCGGCGTGCTTAACATTTGCTTTGACCCTGACTTCATGGAGAGTTTTCCCGAGGTTTTGCCGGTGGATCAGTTTGGTAAGGTCGAAGAGAAGCTCGATTGGTACGTTGGTATAGCACCAGACCAGCAAAACAATATCGCCCATAAAATCGAGCTTCTAAAAGATGCCGTCAAAGCACTGGACCCCGATGCCATACACCTCGGTTTTGTTCGGTGGCCGGGGTTCTGGGAGACTTGGCTGCCTGGCGTGGACCGAGCAAAAATGCCTGACTATTGCTATAGCCCCCAAACCGTCGATCGATTTGCAGTGGCGGCAGGACTACAGATTCCAGTTGATGACCCACGAACATCCGCAGCAATAATTGCGCGGCATCATCGTGAAGTGTGGCGGGATTGGAAATGCGGCGAAACGGTCCGAGCGGTAGGTAAAATCCGTGCGGCGCTTGATCCTATCAAGCAAGGCTTGGAGTACGCAATCAACACGCTGCCGTTCTTTCGAGAAGATTTCGGAAACGCGGTTGAAGAGGTATTTGGGCAAGATATTGGCCGGTTGGCGGGTGTGATCGATATCTTCGAAGTGATGGCGTACCATCAGATCCTGAAGCGGCCGCCGACATGGCCGGCGGCGATCTCTGAAGACATAAAGCGGCGGAGCGGATGCCGGACGGTCTGTACGTTGCAGGCGCGGCCGCTGTACCTAGATAGCATACACGCCGGCCAGGGCCGATCCGAAACCCTTGACGCGGAAGAGTTCAGCAAAGCGGTCGATGCCGTCGAAGAAAGTTCTGTCGACGGGCTGTGCGTGTTCACGTTCGCGGATTTTCTTGAGTTTCGGGAGACCCGCGACATGCGCGGCATCATCGAGCGCTTGAGCCGTTTTCGGGTTTGAGCCTGGTACGCGCGCGCCGGTCAGCGTTCGTTTGTGCCAAACAGAGTGGGCATCAAACGCGCGAGGCCGGAGAACCGCGACCAGCTGCGATGCTCGGGCGCAGTCCACGCAGCTTCGGCCACCGCGGAGAGGCGCGGAAACACCAGCCGGTCAAACACCGCTGGCTCTGAGATTGGTTCGGACCAGATACACGCCTGGATGCCGAGCAGATGGCGGCGTTCCTCAGCGCTCCAGCCCGCGACGGGATCAAAGGCATAGGTGTTTTCCACGCTCGACCAGCCAGCCCAGTGGGCGCCTGGTTCGGACCAATCCGAGCCGTTCGCCATATCGAGGTAGTAGACCTGGCCCGGACTGATCACCACGTCAAAGCCGTTGGCCGCCAGGGCTTGCGCTGCTTCGACCGAGCGCCAGCTGACAAGGTAGAGATTGGCCCGGTCGATGCCCGTTGCCGAGGCTGCTTCATCCCAAGCGCCGGTAGTCTTGCCGTGGTTTTTGAGCAGTGCCTGAAGCCGCTTGGTGAAGATTGCCTGCAAATCAGCGGTGCCGGTGCCGCCACAGGACTTTAACAGCTGCTGCGCCCGTGGCGATGCCTGCCAAGCATCCACCGGCACCTCGTCGGCGCCGATGTGAATATAACGTGATGGGAACAGTTCGCAGACCTCTGTAAAGATGTTCTGAAGAGTGTCGTGAACTGTTTCAACTGCAGGATTGAGGCAGTTGCTCGGAAAACCTTGTAGGGAGAAATAGCGGCCATCCTCGTGCCGATCTCGCAACTGCGGCAGCGCCGTCAGCAGGGCATGACAGTGCCCTGGTACGTCGATCTCGGGCACAATTTCGATGCCGAGGTCTGTTCCGAGGGTCACCAATTCCCGAACTGACGCCTTGGAGTAATAGCCGCCAGTTGGTTCCGGTCCAGTTCCCAATAGCGGTGGTATTGCCAATCCGTAACCGCGCCAGGCGCCAGTCGCCGTCAGCTCCGGATAGGCATCGATCTGCAGTCGCCAGCCTTCATCGTCCGACAAATGCCAGTGGAAACGATTGAGCTTGTTCCACGCCATGGTCCTCAGAAATTGCGCCACCTCACCGGTGTCGTAATATCGCCGCGCCGCGTCGAGATGACAGCCGCGCCAATCGTGTCGCGGCCGATCGTCGATGCGCCCGGCGGTCGGGAACGCGAAGCGCGATGGGTCGAGCCGCGTGCCGCGCACCATTTGCGCTAAGGTGATGAGGCCATACAATGTTCCGGCCACGTTTGAAGCATTGACCCTCGCACCGTCGCGCGAAAATTCGATACGATAGCTCTCTTGTGGCGTTTCTGAAGTGCTTTGCAGGACGACGTTGTAGCCACCCTCCTCAGGCGGGCACGCCAGCTGCTCGTCTGGGAACAGGTGCCCGACCAGTGCCCCAAAGCTGCTTGCCGCGCGATCGCCTATTGCGTCGTTGGTGACGATACCAAGTCCAGATGGCGCGTCGCGGCGGCCGCGCACCGCGACGATATTTGGCCAAGGAACGATCGAGTACGGCGCTGCCTCGGGTGCCGTTGGCGGCAGCCGGATCACTCCCTTGCGGGGGGGCAATGCCGACGTTGAGGCCGCCGGTAGTGTTGTCACGACCGCAACGGAACGCCGATCAGAGAAGATTAACATCGCGCCGGTGACTCCGTCGGTCCAATGCTGCAAATCGAAATCATCGCTTTCGGCTGTAACCGTCCAGATCGCGCCTGGTTCCAGCACAAACCCCTGCGGCGCGGCTATCTCGCACCAATTTGAAAGCTGGTCTACGATCTTGCCGCCGGATATCCCGATGCCGATGTTGGTCGGACCGGAAACCCCGAGAGCAAAACCGGTCAGCGCAAATTTGGATCTGTTCTCGAGGTGCAGTTCATAACGGGGCAGCGTGCCGTTCACCCTTGGCGTGTAGCGGGAAGACAGAACGAAATCGGAGTGAGGTTTGGTGGCCACAGGCGCCCCAGGTCGAATATGATGCTAGTCTAACGCGCCCTGTTCGGTCGCGGCAATCTGCCGTGGGAACTCACTCTCGTGCGATCACGGGCTGCATTGGGGTGCATCTGTCCAGTGACCAGTCAAACCATTCTGAGCGTGGATTCGATCACCAAGCGCTTCGGTGCGGTCGTCGCGTTGCGTGATATCTCCATGACCATCGAAGCAGGCGAGATCACTGGTCTCGTCGGTGACAACGGGGCCGGAAAGTCAACGTTGGTCAAGCTGATCAGTGGTGTGTTGCGCCAGGATGGCGGCACGTTGGCGTATGACGGCCAGCCGGCGACGTTCACCACGCCGGCGCAAGCCCGGGCGAGCGGCATCGAGACTGTCTATCAAGATCTGTCCCTGACCGGAAATATGACCGTGTGGGCGAATGTCTATCTCGGCCGGGAACTGATAAAGGGCCCTCGGTTCCTCAACATTCTGGACAAGGCGGCGATGATCGCTCAGACGCGCCAGATGCTGGGACGGTTTGCAATGAATGTGCCCCCAATCGAAGCGCCGGTTGATGCCTTGTCAGGCGGACAGCGTCAGCTCATTGCCATCGCCAGGGCGGCCGCGTGGGGATCGAAACTGATCCTAATGGACGAGCCGACTGCGGCGCTCGGCGTTGCCGAAACCCAGGCCGTGGAGGAGGTTATTCGAGGCCTTCGTGAAAGTGGTTTTTCGGTCCTGGTCATCAGCCATAACCTCGAGCAAGTTTTTCGGATAACGGATCGTATTTGGGTGCTTCGCCGGGGGCAAGTGATTGGTCAGCGCGTGACGAAGGATACCCATCCGGATGAAATCGTGGCCATGATAACCGGCGCCGCCGCAGCGATGAGCGGCAATCTGCCATGACCACCGCAGCCGATCAGCAATCAAGAAGTTCGTTACTTGCGGAATTGGTGCGCCGGCTCGGCATATCGCTGGTCTTACTTGCGCTCGTCGTGTTCATGCTGGCCACGAAGGACCAGTTCGGAACCTATGCAAACATCGCCAACGTGCTCCAGCAAAACGCCATTATCGGCATCGTCGCCTGCGGCATGACGTTTGCGATCATTCTTGGCGGGTTCGACTTGTCCGTCGGAGCGGTGGCGGCGTTGGCGAGCGTTGTTGGCGCGAACATCATGATTGATGCAGCTGCTTTCAATTTTACTCTCGGTATAGCCGGCGCGCTGCTCGCTTGCCTGAGCATCGGTGCGTTCAACGGATTCCTGATCGCCTACGTCCGGGTCAATCCCTTTGTCGCGACGTTGGGCACAATGACTGTCGTCCGCGGGCTCATCTTTGTCTACACCAACGCCACTCCGCGGTTCGGTGTAGACTATTCGTTTACGACCATTGGTCTCGGCAAGATTCTGGGAGTGCCAATACCAACGATCATCTTTGTTGGTATTGCGTTGCTGCTGGGGTTTGTATTGCACCGGACGCGTTTTGGACACTACGTCTTTGCGGTCGGGGGAAATGCCAAGACGGCGTCAGAAATGGGCATCGACGTGCGCCGCATTCGGTTCAGCGTCTATGTACTCGCTGCGTTCTGCGCCGCGTGTGCCGGCATTATTCTAATCGGCCAAACAGCAAGCGCTCAACCCCAAGCTGGACTGGGGTACGAGCTGACGGCAATCGCCGCGGTTATCGTCGGTGGCGCCTCCTTGGGTGGCGGGCGCGGCAGCATGGGCGGCACCATCGTCGGTATCTTTATCCTCGGCGTGGTATCGAATGGCCTCAACCTTTTCGGGGTCTCCGCCTTTTGGCAGCCAGTGGCGACCGGGTTTATCCTGATCGCCGCCGTTGGACTCGACCGTGGAAGTCACAACAAGGGCTAGACTGGATTTTGCATGGGATTTCCGCACAATGTTGACTCACACGGCTCGAACTCGATTGCCTCGAGAGACTAGCGTGGTTCCGGCGCAGCGGAGCCCAACAGCCGAGCCGGACAACCAAGGAGGAGCGAATGACCGACGATCGTAAACAGCAGACAACTTCATCGGCAGGCAGCGACGTAGGTAGGCGTATGGTTCTGTGGGGGTTGACTGTGGCCGGTGTTGGGGTGGCAGTGGTCTCAAGCTTCGTCGGCAATGACGCGACGGCCGAGACCCTGGAATGCACACCCCCTTCGCGCGCGGAATTTGTCGAAGGCATCGCGCCCGCCAACAAGCGGATCGGCGTAAGCGTCGCCTATTTGAAGGTCCCGTTTTACGCCAACTTCAAAACCGGGCTGGAAGATGGCGCCAAACAGTTTGGCTTCGAGTACGTCCTTATGGACGGTAACAGTGGAGACATCACTGCAGAGCTTGCCAATCTTCAAAACTTTGTTGCCCAGGAGTACGACCTGATACTGCTGACACCGTCTGGGGACGGCATTATTCCCGGAATAATACAGGTCAATGAAGCGGGCATTCCGATTGTTGAGGTCAACAACAAGTCGGGTTTTGGCCGGGATGAGGTCGAGACGGTAACCTACGTCGGCGCCGATGATGTTGAGTTCGGACGGCTGCAGGGCCAGTTGGTCGATAACGAGTTTGGAGGAGCGCCAACGAAGATTGCGTACGTCATGGGCTTCCCGAGTTCTCCGGCCCAGGTTCTGCGCGCCCAAGGCTGGGACGAGTTCATGGCTCAGCATCCTGAATATGAAGAGGTTGCCCGGTTGACCGATGACTTTGACGCCGCCAAGGCCCTGGCGGTTGTACAGGATCTGCTTAGCCGTTTCCCGAAGGGCGAGCTAGACGCCGTTGTCATGCAAGGGCCGGAAGGAGCGGCGGCGGTTGATTTTGCTCAGCGCAGCGGCCGCGACGAGGTCAAATTCTTTGCCGGTGATTATCCCGCCGAAATTCGTCAGCTGATCCACGACGGTAAGATCGTTGGGACGGTCAACCAGGACCCGTATCCGCAAGCCTATCACGGTATGGAAATGGCCTATTTGCATCTGATGGGTAGGGAAGATGAGATAACGCGGCCGAACTTCCAGCCGCTTCCGCTGATAACACAGGCGAATGCCAAAGATGTCCCGCCAGCCTGGGGCTGCTAATCCCTTGGTCCTTGTGCCGCGCCCGGTATGACGGACCGGGAGCGGCACAGGGCTGTCGCTGCTATTTAATCGATCCAAGATGATCGAGATCTCATCGGTGCCACCGTGGCGGACAGGTGGCCGCACTCCGATCAGTGGGGTTGCCCGGGCTTTTGGTCGGCATCGTCGAAATGAGGACTGCGCACGGAATA
>JAJFJA010000068.1 GCA_021774445.1 Alphaproteobacteria bacterium | reverse complement strand
CAGACCCTGGCGAGTCCTATTCGTACCAACGCTTGGCATCGATCGCTGATGAGGTCATCGCGGCTGAACTCCTATGGTTGGAAGAACCCTTCCCGGTTCTCGAGGTGGATCAATATGACGAATACCGCGCCCAAAACTGGGGACCGGATCTAGCCCTTGGGGAAAGCTCCTACGGTCCAGCCGAGTTTCACCGGCTACTCGAAAGTATCCGTCCGAAATATGTGCAGCCCGACATCACGAAGACCGCCGGGATCACCCAGTCCCTTGAGATCGCCGACGTGATACGCGAACGTCACGGCGCGCTTTGCCCTCATATGCTGGGTGGACCCGTGGGTCTCATGGCCAGCGCCAACTTCCTGGCCGCACTGGACCATGGCTTCCTCCAAGAGGTCGACGCCGATCCGGTGGCCACGTTCGAGCCCATCCTGGGGTCAGGCCTGGTCATCAAGGGTGGGGAGTTGGTCCTGCCGGACAAGCCGGGCTTGGGCGTGGAGGTCGCCGAGAGCCTCCTCAGCGAATGGATCGTCCCCCTGGGAAATTAGTTACACAAAACGTCGGTCCGTTTTCGGCGAAGGATGATAACGATGAAGATCGCGGCGGTTATCCCAAAACTGATAACTTTTGATATGGACGGATCGCTGAGCAATCCGCGGTTCGCCTGGAGGCAAAAGCATATCGTTCTGGTCTTTATCGTCACCGAATCGGGTGCTGTCGGGGTCGGCGAAGCCTGGGCTTCGGGTGCGACACCGGACGCCCTCATGGCGACGATCACCGATGACCTTGCGCCCCTCATCGTCGGGCAGGATGCATTTGCGATCGGCCGTCATTGGGCCGCCTTGGAGGGCGCGGCGCTCGTCAGCGCCCGGCGCGGGATTTTCAAGACCGGGCAAGCGGGCATCGACATCGCGCTGTGGGACCTGCTCGGCAAAGCCGCAAATCTACCAGTGTTCCGCCTTCTCGGCGGGTTCTCCGATAGCGCGGCGGTCTACGCCAGCGCCGGCCTCTACGGACCGCAGAAGACCACTGAAGACCTTGCTAACGAACTGGCCGGTTACGTGTCTCAGGGTTTCGATGCCGTCAAAATGAAAGTGGGCGGCGCTCCGCATTCCGAGGATGTCGAACGGGTGCGGGCCGTCCGAGACGCCATCGGCCCCGATGTTCGCCTGATGGTCGACGGCGTCTATGCCATGGATCCGCCCGTGGCCTTGCGACTGTCGAAGGCCATCGAACCGTATGACATTT
Organism: Alphaproteobacteria bacterium; assembly: GCA_021774445.1. Lineage (GTDB taxonomy): Bacteria > Pseudomonadota > Alphaproteobacteria > UBA6615 > UBA6615 > SZUA-147. The sequence continues at coordinate 2,428 of JAJFJA010000068.1, read as the reverse complement.
ACTGGTTCGAGCAGCCCGTCCATCCCGATGACATCGATGGCATGGCGCAGGTAAATCTTCGGGGAAACATTCCGGTTGCCGGCAATGAGAACGCTTCCGAACAGGGTCACTTCGTCGCGCTGATGGAAAAGCACGCGGTACGCTTCGTACAAGCGGACGTATTGGTTATTGGCGGCCTCAGCGATGGCCGGAACCTTGCGGCCCTGGCGGCATCCCGGCACTTGCCGATGACCTTGCACCATGCGTCTTCAATTGTCGGTCTGGCGGCAAGCCTGCACCTTGCCGCCGGTGTCGCGAACATTGAATCCGTCGAATACCACATGGTGCATCGATGGCTATCCGACCGCGTGCCCGCCGATCTCTTTACGATCCGCGAGTCCAGGATCACGTTGTCAGAGCGCCCCGGCCTGGGCCTTGACCTGTCGCCCGACGATTTCTGACCCGCCTAGCCGAGCTGCTTGGCGGCATGGATCAGCGCGCTGATGTAGCCGGTTGCATAAGCGCGGCTGCGATGGCCCCATTCGGTATCGTTGACCACTTGCGGCACATGATCGTCAATCAGAAACCCCGTAAAGTTCATATTCTTGAGCGTGACCAGGATGCTGAGCGTATCGACATCGCCCTCGTCGATGAAACACTCCCTGAATTTCGGAACCGAGCCGATTACGTTGCGAAAGTGGATATAAAGTATCTTGTCGATCGAGCCAAAATGCTGAAGCGCAGCCTTCATGTTTTCGACGCCGCTCTCAGCCCAGGTTCCCATGCAGAAATCGAGACCGTGATTTGGGCTGTCGCCGATTTCCATGGCGCGTTTGAAGCCTTCCAAGTTTCGGAAGACACGCGCTACGCCGCCGAGCGATGGAACGGGCGGGTCATCGGGATGGAGGGCTAGCCTGACACCCGCCTCTTCGGCCACCGGCAGCACCGCCTTGATGAAGTATTCGTAGTTCGACCACATGTCGTCTTCAGTGTACTCGCGCTCGAACATCGGTGGCGCGTCTCGCACGAGGTCGTAATCAAAGGCGCTGCACGTCGCGTTGCCGCGGATCCTTGTGGTTTTCGAGGTGCGCCATACGCGGGTGGGCATGAAGTGATAACCAAGAATCGGGATGCCCGCCTTGCCGACCGCGCGGATCGTGGCGCAATAGTTGTCAATCTGCTCATCTCGCCCCGGCAGCCCCAGCATGATCTTGTCGTAGAACCAGATCGGCACATTTTCGATCGCCTCGAGGGCCAGCCCATAGTCTTCGATCCTCTTGCGGGTCTGCAGAAGTTCGAAAAAATCCCAACGCTTTGGCACTTCTTCGTCGCCACGCACCCAATAGGTCGTCCCGATCGGCCCCGACCCGAAGGACCCACGCCCCGCCAAAAGGGGCGTGTTCAATGTGATGCCTGAGGCGCCGAGCTGTTTGGCAAATAGCAGGTTCTCCTCACTCGCCTCGCGCAAGTTGCCGATGACGAACCGCATTCCCTGTACCATGCTACCGCGCTCCCTTGCCTTGCCCTCGGTCGCTCTATTGTACAGTCTAATGTGCCGGGCGTTGCACCAACAACGAACGAGCGCGTTGGCCAAGGGGGACCTATGCACAAGAAACCCAACATCCTTTTCGTGATGACCGACCAGCAGCGTCGGGACACGGTTGGTGCGTACGGCAGCCTCATCTGCAGGACGCCCAATATGGATCGACTGGCGGCCGCCGGCACCTGCTTCGATTGGGCTTTCACACCAACCGGTTTGTGTTCACCGGCGCGCGCTTCCCTCCAATGCGGGCTCTATCCGCATGCGCACAAAGTCCTCACCAATGTTTCGTTGCATCCCATACGTGAAAGCCTACCGGCGCGCGCGGACCGGCTGACGCCAGCGCTCAAGAGTGCGGGCTACAACCTTGGCTTTGTTGGCAAGTGGCACGTCAACGAGCACGAAACGCCAAAGGACTTCGGCTTCGATGATTATTATTCGCTGGGCGACTACGCGAATTGGCGGCGCGGTCAGGGCCTCGACTACCCCGACGTCATGCAGGATTATTCAAAGCAGGTCGCAGCCCGCGATTCGGTGACACCGGAACAGTCCCGTCCGGCGTGGTTGTGCGACCGAGCGATCGACTTGATCGACAAATATTCCGATGAAGCGGATCCGTTTATGATTCAACTCAACTTTCATGGGCCTCACTTCCCCAATATCGTGCCGGAGCCTTATTTCTCGCTATACGGCCCAGAGACTATTGAGCCTTGGCCAAATTTCGATGATTCCCTGGCCGGCAAGCCCGCGGTGCAGAGCATTAAGAAGCGCCATTGGCAGACGGACGTCATGAACTGGTCGGACTGGCAGCCGCTCGTCTCCGCATATTTCGGGGAGATCACCTTGATCGATGCACAGGTGGGACGGGTGCTGAATCGCCTCGACGCCACCAGGCTTGCCGAGAACACT
>JAJFJA010000067.1 GCA_021774445.1 Alphaproteobacteria bacterium | reverse complement strand
AGCGCCTTCAGCCGCTTCGCCTCCGAAACCGTCATGCCGCCATACTTGCTCTTCCAGGCGTAAACCGTCCCTTGCGACATGCCGTGCTTGCGGCACAGGTCCGCGCACTTCGCGCCGGCATCATGCTCATGCAGAATGCCGATGACCTGTTCTTCCGTGTATCTCGCTCGCTTCATCGTCCGTCCCCTCGCTTGGGTCGGACTCTAGCGCTAAGTGGACGAAACCCTCAGTGGCAGGTCACTACCGACCCAACGCCTGAATCGGATCGGCCTCGGATTGGCTGGGGCGGCAGGTCCCTGAAGAGCCTATCAACGGGATATCATCGAAGAAATCAGCACCGACTTCCTTGATGCGAGGGACGACCTGTCTTCAGACGGCGGTTAGCGGTCATGCGGGCGCCTTATCTTACGAGCTAGTAAGGTCTCTATCCTCGCGAGGTGTCGGAGCCTGGGTACGTGGTAGTCCACAGGCTTCACAACCACTAGCCGTTTGTCTTCAAGCAAGTGGCCGATCATGTTTCCTTCCGCAAAATACGGCCGACTACCATCAGCCATCCTGCTGTTCCGGTAGGCAGCTACAAATGCAAGGTTCGCGGGTTGAAAGAAATGCAACAGCGAGTATAACACGGCCTCCACTGACAAGAGTTCCTTTATCACCCGCGTCAGCTTATTGATGTTTGAGTGGAACACTTTGGTGTGTATTCCGTCGGTGCCCAAATAGCTCACCTGAGTGTAGAAAGAAGCGAGTTCCTGGATCTTCTCAATCGCCCTATCAATCGTCGGAACAAGGTCAGTTCTAGGATCAATTAGTTCCAAACCAACGATCTTGTGCTCGCGCAGTCGTCGGATCTTCTTTTGCCCTCTCAACTCACTGCCATTCTCGCCTGACTCTCTGGTAAGGGCCGTGCCAGAGTAGTCGACAAATTCCTCCTCCCATGTGGCCACGCCACCTTTTCCAACGGCGAGCGTTTGAAGGTCTTTTACCAACGGATGTAAATTCTGTTGCAGCTGATTCCGCGTGTGAGTAAACGCGCCAAGGCAGGTCGCTCCCTTCAAATCCTCCTGTATGGACTCAAGAAGCTCTGGCAGCAGCGAGACTAAATCATCTGCCTGCTTCAGGCACGTCTGTCTAGCGCCTAAAGCTAAGAGAGCTTGGCGAGAAGTATCGATCTGAACATCCAGTTGAACCGCACAACAGTACCATCCAATCGTTCGACGCGCTCCACTCTCGTGCTCGGTTACTCCACCGATGTGATGATTACGCTTCTGGCAGTTGCAGCACCAAACCATGTCAGCGCGTGAGTATTTAGCGTGTGGTATATCGTACACCTGTATGACACGAGTGAACGGATCATTATCCAGCTTACTTTTTACCCAGCCGCGTGTGTCCTCGGGCGACTTGGTCTCGAATTCGTACTCACGAAGGTCAGAGTCAGAAAGAGTTGTTTCCTGACTAAGCTTCTTAATCTCACTACTCATGACACGCATTCCTTACAGATCTGGAGTACGCGCTAGCACGGCCTTTGGAGTCGGGTAAAGCTAAGAGAAATGCCACAAAACGCCCGGGAGACAACGTTGAATTTAGGGTCGAAAGCCTGAGAGCTATAACGCCTCATCGCCCGTCGCTGGTTCGCCCCCTTTTGGTGGCCGGGCAGTATGCATGGCAAGCTCAGGGAGAGTGCCTGAACGAGCACCTGTTCACCACCTACGCCACGCCCGCGGGGTCATAGATGCATGGAGGGGCGACTACAACAAAACGAGGCGATATTCGGACCTCGACAGGTTCACCCCGGCCCAGTTTGTGATGTGCTTCCCGGAAATGCCCGCGAAGTGAGTTAGAGTTTTCCGCGTCGGAACCTTTGGCTGGGAGAAGGAGCGGGAAGCAATGAAAGCATCGCAGTTCACGGACGCGCATAAGGCGTTCATCATCAAACGGGGCGAAGATGGAACGCCTGTGGCGGAGATCTATCGTCGGCCACGAGCGCGGGTTCACCTTCAGCGTGTACTCACCGCTTAGCCTAGATCTCCCCGGCTTGCAGACCATCGTTGAGCGGATCGATTATCCAGGCCTGGATCTTTCCAGGATGGCCCGGTTATAGTACGCAGCCCGCACGCTATCACGAGTAGTGTTAGCGTCGGCAGTACCTCTCCAAGAGGTATCAAGCAGCTTATCCCAAGCAGCTCGATCAAGTTCCGCTCCGGCCAGTTCTTGGTACTTGCCTTGGTCCGAGGCACGGATAAGGAGCACCCGGCGAAAGGCAGCCGAAGGCAGAGGACCCACATGAGCGGCTTCAATAATGGGCATGATATTATGCCCCAGGTCATCGCCCGATTTCCAATTAGCTAGCAGATCTGGACCCGAAACAAGCTGCGGTGCGGATTGTTGCCGATCTATTTCGACCCAAACTGCGCCACCCCAGATCTCGCGATAAGGCACGAAATGCCGCCAGCTGCAAACGGGATATTTGGCCGAATAGGTCTCGGGGTCAAAACCGTCAAAGTCAAAAAGACTTACGCCCCCAATATGTCGAACGTAAGGGTAGTTCTTGGGGCCCTGACCAGTACCAAAGCGCTCCGCATTCGGAATATCTGGCTCCGGCAAAAGCGCACCGGAATCTAGGGCGCCTAGGAAACGCTCCGGATGGGTAGTGTGCCAGAGCCCATCGGTAAGCTCGGTCAAGATTCTCACCACTGCATTTTCCGGCCACATATCAGCGCTCTCTGTCTTCGATCTCGCAAGACGACTATCCGCTGAATATGTCGGCAAACCCTTACCAGGTACCAAACCTGCGAAACCAAATGGGCGGCAAGTGTGACAACCTCGCCAAGTGATCCACGGAGGCGCATTCAGTGCCACGGCCCCACGTAGATACTCTGCTACGAGAAGGCTAGTCAGCCGGGCCTGAATATGGCCTCGGTTTGGGCAGTAAAGGTGGAGATTTAAGTAATAAAATAAATTAGTTACGGGACTGGCTGGGGCGGCAGGGATCGAACCTGCGAATCACGGGATCAAAACCCGTTGCCTTACCGCTTGGCTACGCCCCAATGTCACGTGACGTCGGCGGGACGATACTTACCCGCGCATCTTCTGGCAATACGGCAGGCGCCACCAATCCGGACGACAGCATGCCGCGAATCGACTATATTTGCCTCCCTCACCAGCATCTGATCAGGAAGGATGGGCATGGCAAAGTCCAACATGCCTTGGAGCATCAAGGGGGTCAGCTACGAGGCCCGCGACGCCGCCAAGGAAGCCGCGGCCGCCGCAGGGTTGACCATCGGCGCCTGGCTCGACCAGACCATCCTCGGCGCCTCCGTCGGTCAGCTCGCGGATACCGAGAGCGACCGTCAGGCCGCCGCCGCCCGCGCGACGGAGGATCTGCCGGAAGAGCCTGTCATTGATGCCCTGCAGCGCTTGGCGGCGCGCGTAGCCGCAACCGAGCAACACACAGCCGATATCGCCGCGCCGCTGCGTAAACTGGTCGAGCAGCTGACCACGCGGGTCGAGGATATGGAGAACCATATTCACGTGACACCGCGCGCCGCCAAACGCCGGTAGCGCCCCCCGGAGCTACCGCCGGCCCTACCGCGGTTAACCCTTGGTAAACCACGTTTTGTAAAGATGTAGGCAAAGCCCGACAACTTTGCTATTTCGCAAGCGACTCGACGGGCCTACCGAGTCGCATTACCGGGGTAGTTCGTTATATGCAGAAGCTTCGCCCCTGGAGCGTTAAGGGCGTCGGCGACGAGGCACGCGAGGCGGCACGGGTTGCCGCGGCCGCGGCTGACCTTGGCATCGGCGCCTGGATCGACCAAGCGATCAAGGATACGACGAGCCCGCTGGCGACCGATCCGGCGCGGCCGGCGCCGCCGCCGTCCGCGGCTGCCGCCGGCCCACGGTCTTTGGCCGCCGCGATCGCGGAGTTCGAGAAGCAAGTTAGTGACAGCCAGACCCGCGCCACCGCGACCCTCGGACCGGTCCGCGATGCCATCGAAACCCTGACCCTGCGGATCGACACCCTGGAGCGGCATAAACGCCTGCTGCCGCGCACTACCCTGTTTGTCGAGAAGGACTCCCGCCCCGTCGAGAGTAGCGATAGTCTCGAGCCGTCCCCTGACGGCAGACGCCGCAAACGCCGGCAGGAACGAGCGCGAGGTCGCGACGCCCAGGCTGACGCCACCCCATCGCGCTCCCGCCGCGCCGGTCGGCTTGTCACCCGCATCCTGATCGGCACGGCCCTGATGTCCTCCGGACTCATCGCCGCCTTCGTCGCGATTTGGTTCGCCGTCCTAAAAGGACCGGCCGAATCGATCCTGCTGGGGGCGAATTTCAATACCGCCATTGCCGGCAGCGCCGTCGCGGAACTACCGCAAACCCTCCCCCTCGCCCAACCGACGGCCGCCGGCCGAAGCAGCGACCCTGAGGCGTTGCTGCGCGAGGCCGAGCGCGGCGATCCTTCGGCGCAAGCCCGCCTCGCACTACTTTATATCCAGGGCCGTGCCGTGCCCCAGGACCACGCCGCCGCGACCCGCTGGTTCACCGCGGCCGCCACTGCCGGTTTGGCCGAGGCGCAATACAATCTCGGGGTGGTCTATAGCCGCGGCCTTGGCGGCCCGCGCAACCCCACCCAAGCGGCCATTTGGTTCCACAGCGCCGCCGAGCAGAACTACCTCAAGGCCCAGTATGCGCTCGGCCTTGCTTATGCCCGCGGTGCCGGCGTCGACCGGAACTACCCGGAAGCCGCGGCCTGGCTGCAACGCGCGGCCGAGCAAGGCGATGCCGACGCCCAATTCGCCTTGGCCACCATTCTTGAGGATGGCGCGGCCGGCCCGGCCGATCCCGATGGTGCCTATTATTGGTACCAGGCCGCCGTGGCCAATGGCAGTGAGCGGGCCGCCGAGCGGGCCGCACTATTGGTGCCCAGGCTTCGCCCGACCCCCGGCGGTAGTGCCGCCCGGCCTGCGGCGCGACCGACCGCCCGAACCGAGTTCAGCCGCGACTCCGTACTGCAGATCCAGCAGCTCTTAGGGGAATTGGATTTTTTCGACGCCGCGCCAAACGGTATTCTCGGCCCCGCTACCCGCGCCGCGATCCGCGACTATCAGGCCCAATTGGGACTCCGCGTCGATGGCGAAGCGACCGCCACACTACTCGAACATCTGCTGGCGGTGACCAGTCCCCGCTGACGCCGTGACTCTAGCTGTCGCGCTCACCCACCGGGGTCGGCTTGGGCAGCGACCGGCCCTGTAGCTTTTCGTTGATCACCGCTTCCAGGTCTTCCTCGGGATCGGCTCCCAAAGCCCGGTTCCATTGAAAGCGCGCCTCCGCACTCCGGCCGACCAGCCAGTAGGCATCCCCGAGATGGTCATTGATAATCGGGTCACCCGGTTCCAGAGAAACCGCCCGCTCCAGTTGGACCACGGCGTCGGAATAGTCGCCCAGCTGATACAGCACCCAGCCCATCGAATCGACGATAAAGCCGTCCCCGGGACGCTGCTCCACCGCGTCCTCGATCATCCGCCGGGCTCGATCCAAGTTCAGCCCCTTCTCCACCCAGGAATAGCCGAGATAGTTCAGCACCAGCGGCTGCCGGGGCTGGAGTTCCAGGGCTCTGAGAAAATCCTGCTCGGCGCGCGACCAGTCTTTGCTCCGCTCCAGCGCGATACCGCGCGTATACAACAGCCGCCAATGCCGCTGATCGATCTCCCCAACCCGGTCCACCGCGACGTCGTACGCATCCACGGCCTCATCGAAGCGGTCGTTCAGACGCAGCAAATCGCCCAGAGTTTGGGCTGCCTCGACCCGATCGGGACGCTCACCCACCATTTGATCCAGCAGCGCGATCGCCTCGTCGAACTTGCCGGTCGCCTCCAGCATTTGTGCCAAGCTTTGGCGGGCGAACCAGGAATAGGGTGACTCCGCATCTATCCGCTGCAAGATTTCGATCGCACCTTCCTGCCGGCCTTGGTTGGCCAGCACATCCGCCAACAGCGCTTGCGTCATCGGATTTTCGGGTCGCAGGGCTAACGCCAGCCGGGTATATATCAGCGCCGAAATATCGCCGCCATCGCGGTTAAGCGCGCGGGCGACGCTGACCAGCGCCTCCGCCATGCCTTCCGCAGAACTCGTCACCGTGCGCGGCACCGTCTGCCGCTTCGCCACCGCGTCCGCGGCCGGGCGCAGCAGAAAATCGTCGCTCTGCTGGACCCGAAACGCGTCGAGCGCCGCTTCCGCCTCGTCCCACCGTCCTTCGCGGCTCAGCAACGACGCCTGCGCCACGGCCAGTCGCAGCGGGATGGCCCCATTGCCCGCCGCTTTTTCGAACGCCGCCTCGGCGGCCTTTCCGTCACCCGCGAGATCGGCGATCAAGCCACTATGCAGTCCCTCGATCACCGCAAAGCCATTGACCTCGGCCAACGGCCCCAACTCGTCCATCGCCTCATCGGTTCGCCCCGCGCCATGCAGCGCCCAGGCCCTCAACAACGGTACCAGCAACTGGTTGGTGCCGCGCCGCTCGACCACGTCGAGGCGCTGCTCGGCCGCGGCGAAGTCGCCGGCCCTGATATCCTCGACCGCCAACGTGATATTCGCGAACGGCCCTTTGGAGTCGAGATCCTCCAGTCGCTCGGCCAACGGCACCGCTTCCGCGATCCGGCCTTCGCTGGCCAGCAGCATATGGGTCCGACGCAACAGGTCGGTATCGTCGGGGGCTGTCTCTAAGACGCCGAGCAGCAGATCCGCCGCACGCGCGTATTCACCCTGAATTTCGGCATGCCGCGCCGCCAGAAACTTGCCATAGACGGAGCCGCCGACGTCGATCCGCGCGGCCCGCGCCTCCGACTCTTGGCCGGGCGCCGACAGCACAATGCTGTTGTCGCTAAGCGCCACCTCGGTGCTGGCTTGGCTCGACGCGCAGCCGCCTAGGACCAGCAGGGCGCCCACCGCACCGGCGGCCCCCAGACGAACTCGCAAGCTACTGCTTTCAGCCGATTTCGGCACTGGTATCACTCCTGTTCCCAGGCGCACGCCCCGACCCAAAGTCTAGCCGACGCAACCAGCCAGGACTAGGACACGATATTGTTACGTTTTCGCCGGACCCAAAAGGAATTCTCCTGGCCCGTGTTACATATTCGGGTAGTTCGGCCCACCCCCGCCTTCCGGCGTAACCCACTCGATATTTTGCGTCGGATCCTTGATATCGCATGTTTTGCAATGCACGCAATTCTGCGCGTTGATCTGCAGACGTGCCCTGCTTCCGTCATCCTCGGTTACGATTTCGTAAACGCCGGCCGGACAGTAGCGCTGCTCCGGGGCATCGAACTCGGCCAGATTGACCGCCACGGGCACGGTATCGTCCTTTAGCAGCAGATGCGCCGGCTGATCTTCCTCATGATTGGTGTTCGAAATGAACACCGAAGACAAGCGATCGAAGGTGATCTTGCCGTCCGGCTTTGGATAGTCGGGTGCCGCAGCATCGGCCTTATTGTCCAGACTCTGGTGATCGGCATGGCCATGCTGCAACGTCCAAGGGGCGCGGCCCCGCAACACGACCTGATCGAGGCCGACCAGCAAGGTGCCCAAAACCAAGCCATGCTTGAAAGCGGGTCGAAAATTGCGCGCCTGACGCAGTTCCTTTTGCACCCAGGACTCGCCGAACGCCTTTTCATAGTCCGTCAGCACCGGCGCCGGTGCTGGGTCTGCCAGCGCCGCGAAGGCCGCCTCCGCCGCCAGCATCCCGGATTTCATGGCGGTGTGAGTACCTTTGATTTTCGGGCCGTTCAGCGTCCCCGCGTCGCACCCCGTCAACGCCCCGCCGGGAAACACCAGTTTCGGCAGCGACTGCAAGCCGCCTTCATTGAGCGCCCGCGCGCCGTAGCTGATCCGTCGTCCGCCTTCCAGCAACGGGCGGATCGACGGATGACTCTTGAACCGCTGAAACTCCTCGAACGGCGATAGATAAGGATTGCGGTAGTCGAGGCCGACCACGAATCCGACCGCGACCTCGTTATCCTCCAAGTGGTAGATGAACGACCCGCCATAAGTCTGTCGGTCCAGCGGCCAGCCCGCGCTATGCATCACCAGCCCCGGCCGGTGCTGCGCCGGATCGACTTCCCACAACTCTTTGAGACCCAGGGCATAGGTCTGTGGCGCCACGCCGTCGCGCAGGTCGAAGCGTTCCATCAACTCTTTGCCGAGATGGCCGCGGCAACCTTCCGCGAACAGCGTATAGGTGGCCCGCAATTCCATGCCGGGTGTGTAGGCCGGCCCGGGCTCGCCGTCGCGGCCGATCCCTTGATCCCCCGTGATCACGCCGCGCACCTGGCCGTCTTCGCCATAAAGCATCGAGCGCGCGGCGAATCCGGGATAGATCTCCACCCCCAGGGTTTCCGCCTGCTCCGCCAGCCAACGACAGAAATTGCCCAGGCTAATGATGTAGTTGCCGCGGTTACGCATCGCCGGCGGCAGCAGCATATGCGGCACCGAAAAATGCTTGCGCTCGTTAAGGAACAGGAACTTCTCGGCCTGCACCGGCGTGTTGAGAGGCGCTCCCTTCTCCCGCCAATCCGGGATCAACTCATTCAACGCCCGTGGCTCCAGCACCGCCCCGGACAGGATGTGCGCCCCGACTTCCGAGCCCTTTTCCAGCACGCATACGCCGATCTCGCGGCCTGCCTCCGCCGCCAGTTGCTTGAGCCGTATCGCCGCGCTCAAACCGGCCGGACCGGCGCCCACAATGACCACGTCATAGGTCATAGCCTCGCGCTCGACGACGTTGCCGGTCGTATCAGTCAGTTTCTCGCTCCCCGCACCCGATCCGCCATGGCGGCCCGCGTCACACTTGTTACACTACTGTCGTGACCATGAACACACAGTATAACCGTGCCGATCTCCTCGCCGCCTTGCAGTGGCAACTTGCCAGCGGTGTCGATGAAGCCATCGGCGAACACCCCGTCGACCGCACCAAGATAACCGCGAAACCCACGGCACAGCCCGCAACGCCACCCGCCGAGCCGGCCACTCAACGCTCACCCGCCGCTCGAGCCCGGCAACCCGAGCCCTCGGCACCGCTGGCCTCGGCCGCGGAACTCGGTGCCAACGCCCGCAGTCTAGCGGCGCAAGCCCCCGACCTGGCCGCTTTGCGCGCCGCCTTGGCCGCCTTCGACGGCTGCGCCTTGAAAAACACCGCCACCAATCTGGTTTTTGGCGACGGCAACCCGCAAGCGCGGCTGATGCTGGTCGGCGAGGCCCCCGGCCGCGATGAGGATCGCCAAGGCCTGCCCTTTGTCGGCGCCAGCGGCCAATTGCTGGATGTCATGTTGAGCTATGTCGGTCTCGACCGCACCACCGTCTATATCACCAATATTCTCCCCTGGCGGCCGCCCGGCAACCGTCAGCCGACTTCTGCCGAGATCACCGCCTGCCTACCGTTTATTGAGCGCCACATTGAGCTGGTCGCCCCGGCGGTCTTGGTTTTTCTTGGCGGTACCGCCGCCAAGACCCTGCTCCGCACCACCGAGGGCATTACCCGGCTGCGTGGCCGCTGGTTCGATTATGCCCCGCCAGGCGCCTCAACCACGCCGATTCCGGCCATGGCGACTTACCATCCGGCCTACCTCCTGCGTCAATCAGCGCAGAAGCGTGCTGCCTGGCGCGACCTGTTAACCATCCGGCAGCGCCTCCCATAACGCCGCTAAATCGCCATAATCCCTTCACATTTTCGATTACTTAACCCTTGAAAACAATATGTTAAGGGGAGCCACTCCAAAATATTACCTAGGCGGTATCCCTTTTGGCGCCTTGTCCCTCGACGAGGCGCCGCCCTACCCTCCCGCCACGGTGAAACAATCTCGGAACAGGTCTTGTCCCCTTTTCTCCAGCGTTTCATTCACACACCTCTGCTGGCCCTCGCGGTCGCTCTGGTCGCCACGGCGCCGGCGGCCGCGGCCGATCAGCCGGTGGAAACCGCGCTCGTCGGGCCCGGTTCCGTCGCCGTCGCCGGGTTGGGTGAGGTCGCGGGCGTGCTGTCCCGCGCCGATGTAGCGCTCTACCGCGAGATTTTCGCCCTTCAGGAAGACGGTCACTGGCAAGAGGCCAAGCAGCGGGTTTCGCGCTTGGAGGATACCCGCCTGATCGGTCACCTCCTGGCCCAGCGTTATTTGCACCCGACCAAATATCGCTCGGGCTTTAAGGAGCTGCGGGCCTGGCTCGCCGACTATGCCGACCATCCCCAGGCCCAGCGCATCTATAAGCTGGCCGTCCGTCGCATGCCGTCAGGGGCCCGCGCGCCGAAGAGCGCCATCGTCAACGGCCTCCCGGCGGTCACCACCAATCAGAGCAGCGCCACCGACATCCCCGAGCGCAGCCGCGCCCAGCGCCGCCAGGTCGCCAATATCAAAGCTGAGATCCGCCGTCGTGTGAGCAGCGGTTGGCCGACCGGCGCGCTGCAGGTCCTCGAGGCCCCATCATCCCAGCATATCCTGGCCCCGGCGGAAGTTGTCGACGCCCTCTCGCTCATCGTCCGCGGCTATTTCCGCGCCGGAGTCGACGACAAGGCTCTGGCGGCCGCGGCGAGTGTGCCCGCGGGGTATAGCGATGCCGAGCCGTTGGTCCATTGGTGGGCCGGGTTGGCGGCTTGGCGCTCCGGACGCTTCACCGAGGCGCAGCAGCAATTCAGCACCCTTGCCGCCTCTCGCACCGCGTCCGGCTGGAACATCGCTGCGGGCGCTTATTGGGCCGCGCGCGCTTATCTCGTCGACCGTAAACCGGCTGAGGTAAATCGCTGGCTCGCCATTGGCGCCGGTCATCCTTACACCTTCTATGGCCTGCTGTCGCGTCGCGCCCTAGCGCTCGATCTGGATTATGACTGGACATTGCCCGCGCTTGACGGCGGCGCCATCGGTCGCCTTGCCGGCACGGAACGGGGCGCCCGTGCCGTCGCCCTGCTGCAGGTCGGACAGTTTCGTACCGCCGAGACGGAGCTCACTGGTTTAGCCGCGGCCAGGCACGACCTCATCCCGACCATCACCGCACTCGCTTCGCGTACGGAGATGCCCGCGCTATCCTACAAGCTGGCCCGCCGCGTCGCCGCCGACGACGAACTCTTGCCGGCCGCCATGTTCCCGCTGCCCTACTGGCAGCCCGAAGGCGGCTTCAATGTCGACCGCGCCCTGGTTTTCGCTTTTATCCGCCAAGAGTCGAGTTTCAACCAGCGTGCCAAGAGCCCGGTCGGCGCCACCGGCCTCATGCAGCTCATGCCGGCGACCGCTAGCTTCATCGGCCGCCAACGCTCCTTGCGTGGGTCTCAAAGGCATCGGCTGTTGGAGCCGGAATTCAACATGTCGCTCGGCCAACGTTATGTGAATTATCTCCTGACCGAAGACCAGAACGTCAAGGGCGATCTGTTTAAGCTCGCCGTGGCCTACAACGCCGGCCCCGGCAATTTGAGCGCCTGGCTGCGCGAAATGGACTTCAACGACGATCCCCTGCTCTTCATCGAGAGCCTGCCGTCCCGTGAGACCCGCATCTTCGTCGAACGTGTGCTGTCCAATTTCTGGATTTACCGCGATCGCATGGGTCAGGATACGCCGACCTTGGATGCCGTTGTCGGCGGCCAGTGGCCCGGCTATGCTCCGTTGGATGGCCAACAACTCCGCACCCAACTCAGCGCCTTCTGAAACCGGCCGGCAGTTCCTGCCCGTCAACATCGCGGTCATGACGGTGTCCGACAGCCGTACGGCCGCCGATGACAAATCAGGTGATCTGCTGGCGGCGCGTATCGCCGACGCCGGCCACAAACTTGCCGCCCGCGAGATCGTCCGCGACGATATCGGCAGTATCACCACCCGGCTGCGTGATTGGATCGACGACCCCGCAATCGACGTCGTAATCGCCACCGGCGGCACCGGGGTGACCGGCCGCGACGTCACGCCGGAAGCCTTGGCGCAGGTCAGCGAGAAAGATATTCCCGGCTTCGGCGAACTCTTCCGCTGGCTCAGTTTCCAGAAGATCGGCACCTCGACCATCCAGTCCCGCGCCGTTGCCGGCGTTGCCCGCGGCACCTACTTGTTCGCGCTGCCCGGCTCGCCGGGGGCCTGCAAGGACGGCTGGGACGGCATCCTCCGCGACCAACTCGATTATCGGCATATGCCCTGCAATTTCGTCGAGCTGATGCCGCGCTTGCGCGAGCATGAAGGCCTCTGACCCAACGCCGCCGCCATGCCCCCGCCCGACCCGGCGCTAACCGCCTATCATCGCGCCCTCACCGCGTTGCCGGAATTTCGCGGCTTGTCGCCCGACGCCCTGCGGCCGCTCCCGACGAAGGGCATTTCCCACGACCATATCGAGATCGCCGGTATCGCGATCGATGACCAGCGGCTGCTGCTGCGCATACCGCGGTTCAGCCAGTGGGGCGCCGCGCCCGCGGCGCGCCTCGCCTATGAGCAGGCCGCCTTCCGCCGCGCCGCGGGCAGCGGTCACGTGCCCCGATTGCACCACACCTTGCCGGTCTCGACCGCGCTGCCCGCCGGCGCGCTTCTGGTGCAGCGGATCCAGGGCCGTCCCCCACATTTGCCGCAAGATCTGCCGGCCATCGCCACCGCCTTGGCGGCCTTGCACGATAGCCCCATACCCCCGCCGCCGAACCGTCCGCCGCTACTCAATCAGTCCCGCCCGTTTGCCGATACCCTGGCCGTCATCGAGACCCAGGCCGCTGATCTCCCGGCGGCGGACCTCCTCCCGGCGGCTTTCGGCGCCCTGACCGAGGAGTTGGCCTGGGCACGCGCCCACGCCGCCGCGGAGGTGCGGGACTTTCCCGTCCAGACGCTGGTCGGCACCGACACCCATCCTGGTAATTTTCTCATCGACGCCGCCGGCAAGGCCTGGTTCGTCGACCTCGAGAAAGCCTTGTATGGAGCGCCCCCCATCGACCTCGCGCACGCCACCCTGGCCACCTCCACCGGCTGGGATCCCGATTGCGCCGGCACCGGGCTTAGCGATCGCGACATTCTCGCGTTCTACGCCGACTATCTCGCGACGATCGGCCCACGCCGCGCCGACCTGCTGGCCCCATCCCTCATGCCCATGCGCCGCCTCACCTGGCTGCGCACTATGACCTGGTTCGCGCGCTGGCGGGCCCGCTGGCGCCACGAGACCGTGGCCGCCCGGCAAACTTCAGCCGTCACCGGCCACATTGCCCGCCACATCGCCGCCAGCTTCGAGCCGCTGGCGATCACCGCCGCGCGTCGCCAATGGCTCGGCCCCGATCGGCTCGCCTTGCCGGGTTAGTTCTTGTTTTGTTCCGGTACTTCGGCTACCGTTGCGCCCATGGCCGACGCCTCTTCTCAACGTGATCAGCACCGCCGTCCGCCCCTCAAGGGCCGCGGCACCGCCAGCAACCGCAGTGGTCGTTTCGAGGCGGCCTCCTATCACGGCGTCGATGATGGCTGGGCTTCCTCCGACGACACCGATCTGCCGCCCCTGCGGACCACGCTTTCGGTCGATACCAGCCGCACGGTGATTACCTACAACAAGTCGCCCGACCTCGGCTTCGATCGCTCGATCAATCCCTACAAGGGCTGCGAGCATGGCTGCGTCTATTGTTTTGCCAGGCCGACCCACGCCTATCTCGGCCTGTCTCCCGGCCTCGACTTCGAGAGCCGGCTGTTCTTCAAACCCCAGGCGGCCGCCGTCTTGCGCCGCGAGTTGGCGAAGCCGAATTATCGCCCGCGCCCGATCGCCATGGGCACCAACACCGACCCTTACCAGCCCAGCGAGCAAGACCTTGGTGTGACCCGATCGATCCTCGAGGTTCTGTGGGAACATCGCCATCCGGTCACCATCACCACGAAGAGCGCACGACTGCTGCGCGATCTGGATTTGCTGACGGCACTGGCCGGGGAAAATCTTTTGCACGTCGCCATCTCGGTGACCACCCTCGATCCGTCCCTCGCCCGCCGGCTCGAGCCGCGCGCCGCAACGCCGAGTCGCCGCCTTGCCGCTTTGCGCGACCTTGCGGCGGCCGGCATTCCCACCGCGGTCATGGTGGCACCGGTGATCCCCGCCCTCACCGACCATGAGCTCGAAGCCATACTCGAAGCGTCGGTCGCCAACGGCGTCGGCAAGGCGGGTTACATTTTGCTGCGCCTACCTTTGGAGATTAAGCAGCTCTTCCAGGAGTGGTTGCAGCAGCACGCGCCCGACCGCGCCGACCGCGTCCTGAGTCGCATGCGTGCGATGCGCGGCGGCAAGCTGTACGTCGATAGATTTGGCGAACGCATGCGCGGCCGCGGGCCTTTCGCCGACATGCTGGAACACCGCTTCCGCATCGCCTGCAGACGCCTGCATCTCGACACACCCGTGCCACCGCTGACCACCGACCTCTTTCGCCGCCCACCGGGCCAGCAGCCGGGCGGTGAACAATTGTCGTTGATTTAGCGCCGCCACCGACATTCGCGCCACAAAACTGCCTCGTGATCATGTAAGTATCATGGCCATGATCGCGGGGGCTTGAGTTATGCCGATTCACGAGGAACTGATACCGCTGGCCATCGTCGCCCTGGTCGCCCTGCTCTGTGGGTTGATCATGGCACGCCTGCGCCAGCCGCCCGTGGTTGGCTACATCATCGCCGGCGTCGTTCTCGGTCCGTCGTTCCTCGGTTTGGTGGAGAATGAAGAGAGCGTCGCCCTGTTGGCGGAGATGGGCGTGCTGATGCTGTTGTTTGTCGTCGGCATGGAGTTAAGCCTGCGGGCATTCCGCCGCGTCTGGAAGATCGCCATCGCCACCGCCGCCCTGCAAATCGTCGGCGCCCTGGCCGTGATGACCCTTATCGGCAAGGTCATGAATTGGCCGCCGGCCGCCGTGCTCCTGCTTGCCTTCGTGGTCGCCCTGTCGAGTACTGCTGTCGCCATCAAGATGCTCGACGACATCGGCGAACTGCGCACGCCGACGGGTCGCGTCGCCGTCGGCATCCTCATCGCTCAGGATCTGGCCGTCGTGCCCATGATGCTCGTCCTCGAAGTCGTTGCCGCCGGGACATTCGAAGTCATGATGCTCGGCCGCATCGCGCTGTCCATCGTATTATTGGTTGTCTTGATCCTATGGCTCAGCCGCCGGCGGCGCGTCAATCTGCCGGAGCCCGGCGTCGTCACCGTACACCCGGATCTGATGCCGGTACTCGGCCTTGCCGTCTGTTTTGGCGCCGCGACCGCCTCCGGCCTATTGGGCTTGTCGCCGGCTTATGGCGCCTTTCTCGCCGGCCTGACCATCGGCAACAGCAACCTGCGCACCGGGATGCTGGAAACCGTGATGCCCATTCAGGGCGTCTTGATGATGGTCTTCTTTTTGTCCGTCGGACTGCTCATCGACGTGCGTTTGATTTGGCAGAATGTCGGCATCATCCTGGCCATGCTGCTGGTCGTCACCGTGCTTAAGACAGTTCTCAATGTGGCGATCCTGCGTGTCCTGCGGCTGCCTTGGGCCGAGGCCATGGTCACTGGGCTGGTGCTGGCACAGGTCGGCGAATTCTCCTTCCTGCTCGCCGGCGCCGGTGTGCGTACGGAAATTATTGAGATCGGCGACTTCCGCCTGGTCATCACCGTGACCGCGCTGTCCTTGGCCATCAGTTCGCTTTGGCTGGCCGCCGCCCGGCGCCTGCAAGACACGGCGATCTCCCAGACCGCCCCGGCCCGCCAGGTTCTCAGCCTGGTTTACGGCCGTGAGGCCGGCTGGGTTGCCAGCCGCGCCTCCAGCAGCGTGCGTCGGTTGCTCCGCACCGGGCCCAAGGTCGTCGACCCGACAGCACCCCCGGCCCATCCGAGCCCCGGCCCCGCCGCCGATCCCGGATCCGTGGATGCCCGATAGGCGGCTGGAGTTTGCCCGTCCCGCACCGGTCGCCGGCATCGATGAGGCAGGGCGCGGGCCATGGGCCGGGCCGGTCGTGGCTGCCGCGGCGATTATTGCCCCCTGCAGTTCTTTGCCGGACAGTCTGCGGCAACTCGATGACTCGAAGAAGCTAGGCAGGCACCAGCGCCAAGAACTCTATGCCGCACTGTGCCACGCCCGCCGCCGCGGAATTGTCTGGTTCGGCATTGGCCGCGCCGAGGTCGATGAGATCGATCGCATCAACATTCTGCAGGCCAGCCACCTGGCAATGCACCGCGCCGTTGCAACCCTGCCTTTCAAGCCCGCTTATGCCCTGGTCGACGGCAATCGGCGGCCCCTCCTACCCTGCCCGGTCGAACCGGTAGTCAAGGGCGACGGCCGCGTGCTTGCCATCGCGGCGGCATCGATCGTCGCCAAGGTTGTCCGCGATCGCATCATGTCGGAACTCGCCGTCGCCCACCCTGGGTATGGTTGGGAGCGCAATGCCGGTTACGGCACTTCCGAACATCAGCAAGCCTTGCAGGCGCTCGGCGTCAGCGCTCATCACCGTCGCAGCTACGCGCCCATCCGCCGCGCAGCAGAAATCTGTCAAGACACTGTTATGCATAGCGAATTCGGCTTGCCTCAAAATTGACGGTTGACCGTCGCCCCACCCTCCGCCATCGTTTTGACCATGCGCGCGCCTGGCCCCCGCCGCACACGGGAAGCCGTGCGCGGTCACAATCCTGTTGTCCCCACGGACAAAATATTGTGCGGTGACTGCGTCCCGCTGATGCAGGATTTGCCGGCCGGCAGCGTCGATGTCGTGTTCGCCGATCCGCCCTACAACCTGCGCCTCGGTGGCGGCCTGACCCGCCCGAACAACACGCTTGTCGATGGTGTCGACAACGACTGGGATCATTTCGACACGCCCCAGGCCTATGACGCCTTCACCCACGCCTGGCTCGCCGCCGCGCGCGACGCCCTGAAGCCCGACGGCACCCTGTGGGTCATCGGCTCCTATCATAACATTTATCGTGTCGGCGCGATCCTCCAGGACCTTGGCTTCTGGATCCTCAACGACATGATTTGGCGCAAGACCAATCCGATGCCGAACTTTCGCGGCCGCCGCTTCACCAACGCCCACGAAACTCTGCTGTGGTGCGCCAAGAGCCAGAACGCCCGCTATACCTTCAATTATGCGGCCATGAAGGCGCTTAACGACGACATCCAGATGCGCAGCGATTGGCTGTTGCCCATCTGTGCCGGCAGCGAGCGCTTGCGCGACGGCAGCGGCACCAAGTCCCATCCGACCCAAAAACCGGAAAGCCTGCTGCACCGCGTGGTCCTTGCCAGCACCAAGGTCGGCGACCTGATCCTCGATCCCTTTTTTGGCTCCGGCACCACCGGCGCCGTCGCCAAGAAGCTCGGTCGCCGCTATCTCGGCATCGACTCCGACCCGGGTTATGTGGCCTTGGCGACCGAGCGCCTGAGCAAGGTCCGGCGGGTGACTGACACCAGCCTGTTGGAAACGCCCAGCAAACGGGAACAACCGCGCATCCCCTTTGGCTGGCTCGTCGAGCGCGGTCTGCTCGAGCCCGGTGACATGCTGTACGGGCCCAGCCGCCGCTTCACCGCCAAGATCCGCGCCGACGGCACCATAACCCACGCCGACGGCACCGGCTCGATCCATAAGGTCGCCGCCGAGGTCCAGGGCGCCCCGGCCTGCAACGGATGGGTATTCTGGCACGTCGATGTGGAAGGCACGCTCGTGTCCATCGATGTCCTCCGTCAAAAGCTCCGTGCCGAGTTGAACTAGCCGACCGCACCCCCGGTCAGCCCATAGCGGCTCTTGACTCCGTCGATAAAAAGAACAAAATAGGAACGTACAGGCATTTGCGACGCAGGTGCGGTAGCATGTCACAGCGGTTTCCGTCGCCAGCGCTAGGCGACACCCTACAGATGCACCAGCGCGTGCGCGGCCACCTTGCGCATCACACTCGGCAAGGCTTGGCTGCCGAAACGATCCGGTGTGACCCAGTGGCCCTTCGCCGCGACTCCATCCCTGCCCGT
Source organism: Alphaproteobacteria bacterium (assembly GCA_021774445.1). Taxonomy (GTDB): domain Bacteria; phylum Pseudomonadota; class Alphaproteobacteria; order UBA6615; family UBA6615; genus SZUA-147. Next base: position 47,897 of record JAJFJA010000067.1, on the reverse strand, counting down.
GGCCGCCGACGTCCCTGCGGCCAGCACCACCAGTTCCAGGTTGAAATGGGTAAAAGTGTGCCGCACCATGCCCGGCAGGCGCTGCCACGCCGCCACCGCCGGCGCCCCCTGCCGACCGTCGATATCGGCGTCCAAATCGCCCTCGTGCCAGGTGCTGGAGGGCACTTCCATCATGCCGCCGAGCAATCCCGTCTCCGGCCGCCGCCGCAACAGCACTGCGCCGTCGTCCCGCACCAGCCAATACGCCACGCCGCGCCGCGTCGGCCGCGCGGTTTTCGCCGTCCGCCGCGGCAGCCTTTCCGCCACCCCCGTTTGATGGGCGCGACAGTCGTTCTGCCACGGGCACGACAGGCAGCGCGGCCGCCTCGGCGTGCAGACGGTCGCGCCCAGATCCATCACCGCCTGCGCATAATCACCCGGTCGCCCTTCGGGCCGCAGCGGCGTCAACGTCGCCGCCAGGTCGTAGAGCCGGCTTTTGGCACCCGGCAACGGGTCGCTCACCGCGAACAGCCGCGCCATCACCCGCTCTACATTGCCGTCGACCACCGTCGCCGGTCGCGCAAAGGCGATGGCCGCCACCGCCGCGGCGGTATAACGGCCGATCCCCGGCAGTGCCCGCAGCGCCGCTTCGGTATCCGGAAACACCCCGCCGAACTCCCGGCTCAGCACCTGGGCGCATTTGTGCAAGTTACGGGCCCGCGCGTAGTAGCCAAGCCCCGCCCAGGCCTGCAGCACCTCATCGAGCGCCGCGTCGGCCAAGGCATGAACCGTCGGCCACCGCGTCACGAAGGCCTGAAAGTACGGCCCCACGGTGACCACCGTGGTTTGCTGCAGCATGATTTCGCTCAGCCACACGATATAGGGGTCGGGCTGGCCGACGCCCGGCGCCGTGCGCCAGGGCAACGCCCGGCCATGGCGGTCGTACCAGGCCAGCAGCCGCCCCGCCATATCAGCCGTACCGATCGTCATCCGTCCTTCGCCCGGTCGTCCAATGCCCACCTCTGTGCCCGGCCCGAGAGTCACCCGCGCCATTGTGCCAACACGCGGCCATACATATCTTTGTTCTTAACCGCCAATGCGGAGGACCGCCATGACCAAGCGCCAATCCCGCGGACTGCTGGCCATCGCCACCACCCTGCCACGCGTCACCGCCACCGCCCGCGATAAACGCGGCCTGCCGGAACCCGCCCTGGTCGAGCAATGGTCGGCGATTGTCGGGAAAACCTTGGCCGATCAGTGCGCGCCGCAGCGGCTGGCACGCGGCCGCGGCGGCACCGATGGAACACTGCATTTGCGCGTTTCCGGTCCCCTCGCCCTCGAGTTGCAGCATCTCGAGCCTCAGCTCCTCGAGCGCATCAACGGATTCTTCGGCTACCGGGCGGTCGCGCGGCTGTCTTTGCATCAAACCGCGCCGGCGCCGCCTAAGCCGGCCCTGAAACCACGCCCAAAACCCACGCCACAGCAGGCCGCCGCCCTCGCCGAGCGGCTGGCGACAGTCGACGATCCCGGGTTGCGCGATTCCCTCGGCCGACTCGGGGCCGCCGTGCTCGCGCGCGCCCGGTCGGACCGTGCCGGGTCCGCTGGCACCCAGGCGTCCGACCGCACGCAAAAGTATGAGCCCGGGATACCGCCGCAAAGGCGGCTATTATGAGTCATAATGGCTCTGACTGGTGCATAGGGAACCGCGTTCCCTGCCGGTAGACTCGGTCAAACCGATCGTATAGACACTACATCTAGTACCTAGGAGAGTGCTTTGCGCTGGATATCCACACTCGCTGTAATTCTCGTCGTCGCCTTGTCCGCGGCGGTCGGCTCTCAGCACGCCGCGGCCCAGACGGCCGACGTTGCAACCCTGATGGCCGACCGGGTTCTCGGCGACCCCGACGCGCCGGTCACCATGATCAGCTATGAGTCGTTCACCTGTCCCCATTGTGCGGCTTACCATGCCGACACCTTTGACGGCCTCAAGGAGCGTTATGTCGATACCGGCAAAGTCAGGATGATCTACCGCGACTTTCCCCTCGACGCCAGCGCCCTACGCGCCTCGATGCTGGCCCGTTGCGTCGCCGAGCCACAGTTCTACGGCATGGTGAAAGTGCTGTTCCGCAGCCAAGGCAGCTGGGCGCGCGATCCTGATCTTATCGGGGCGTTGGGCCAGATCGGCCGCCTTGCCGGCGTCGATGAGGAGCATTTCGACGCCTGCATGGCCAATGAGGAATTGCTTGACGCCATCGTTCGCGGGCGCCAAGAGGCATCGAACAAAGGCGTCGGCTCGACTCCGACATTCGAGATCAACGGCACGCTCTACCCGGGCAATCGCTCGGTCGAAGAGTTTGCCCGCATCATCGACCCGCTCTTGCCGTCCAATTGAGCGGGCACAACCAGGGGGCAGGCACTGCACTTTACCAAACTGAGACTGTCCGGCTTCAAGTCGTTTGTAGAGCCGAGCGATCTCCACATTTCCCGCGGACTGACCGGCGTGGTCGGCCCCAATGGCTGCGGCAAATCGAATCTGTTCGAGGCGTTGCGCTGGGCGATGGGGGAGACCTCGGCCAAGCAAATGCGCGGCGGCGAGATGGACAACGTCATCTTCGGCGGCACCGCCAACCGGCCGGCGCGCAACGTCGCCGAAGTCGTCATCCATCTCGACAATAGTGACCGCACCGCCCCGCCGGCTTTCAACGATTACGACGATATTGAGATCACCCGCCGCATCGAGCGTGAGAAGGGTTCGGTCTACCGGGTGAACGGCCGCGAGGTCCGGGCCCGCGACGTCCAAATCCTGTTTGCCGACCAAGCGACCGGCCCGCGCTCGACCGCTTTGGTCAGCCAGGGTCGCATCGGCGCCATCATCAGCGCCAAGCCGAAAGACCGCCGCAGCTTGCTCGAGGAGGCGGCCGGCATCTCCGGATTGCACTCCCGCCGCCATGAGGCTGAACTCCGCTTGCGGGCCGCCGAAACCAACCTTGAACGCCTTGACGACGTCCTCGTGACCCTCGATGAGCAATTGCGCGGTCTCAAGAAACAGGCCCGTCAGGCCAGCCGTTATCGCAATATTTCTGACCATATCCGCCAGACCGAGGCAGCGGTGCTGTATCAGCGCTGGGCCGCTGCCCAGGCCGAGGTTGAGGCCGCCAAGATTAGGTTCGTCGAAGCCGAGCGCATTGTCGCCGAATTGACCCGTCGAACCGCCGGCGCAACCACCCGCCGCGAAGCCACGGCGGAGGCGCTGGCCCCGTTGCGCCAGGCTGAGGCCGAGACCGCGGCGGAGCTGCAGCGCCTGACCCTGGCCCGTGCCGCCCTCGACGCCGAGGAAGAGCGCGTCGAAACCCAGCGCCAGCAGGGCGAAACCCGACAGGCCCAAATCGCCGAGGATCTGCGCCGCGAATCGGTTCTCGCCGAAGACGCCGGCACCGCCTTGCAGCAGCTTGGCGTCAGCGAGGCGGAATTGCAGGGCGCCGGTGCCGCCGACGCCGAGACCACCGAACACGCCCGGACCGACCTCGAACGGGCCGCGGCCGCGGCCGGCACCATTGAGCGCGAACACACCCGGTTGACCGAGGCGATGGCCAGCGGCGAGGCCCGCAAGACCGCTCTCGAGCGCGAAATCGCCAGCCTCAGGCAGCGCGCCGATGGCCTGCGCGAGCGTTTCACCCAGGTCTCCGATGACTATCGGCGCCTCGAGGCGGAGGCCCAGGATCGCGCGGCGTTGCAGAGCGCCGAGGCCGAGCTTGCCACGGCGGAAGACGCGGTGACGGTCGCCCAACAGGCCTTCGAAGCCGCCGAACAGGCCCGCACCGAAACCCAGCACGCCGCCAACACCGCCCAGGAGCGACGTCACACGGCGGCGGCGGAGCGGGCCCGTGTCCGTGCCGAAATCGCCGCCCTGACCGACCTTCTCGCCGGCGGCACCCCCGGCGACTGGGAACCCGTGCTCGACACCGTCCAGGTTGATCCCGGTTACGAGACGGCGCTTGGCGCCGCCCTCGGCGAGGATCTCGACGCCGCCACGACGGACGAGGCCCCGAAACATTGGCGGCACCTTGCCGCCACACCCGGGCCGGCCCTACCGCCCGGCGCCGATCCTTTGGCGCGTTTCGTGCGCGGTGCGGCCGCCCTCGACCGCCGTCTGGCTCTCATCGGCGTGGTCGAAAGCGCTGCCGACGGTGCGCGGCTGGCGCCGCAGCTCGAGCCCGGCCAACGTCTGGTCAGCCTTGCCGGCGACCTCTGGCGCTGGGACGGTTATACGGTCAAGTCCGGCGCCCCATCCGCCGCCGCGGCGCGCCTCGAACAACGCAACCGGCTCGCCACCCTCGCCACCGACCTGGCAGCGGCTGAGACAAGCTTCACCGACGCAGAAGCCGCCTTGCACCAAGCCCAGGACCTCGCCCGCCAAGCCTCCGAGCATGAGCGCGGCACCCGCGAGGCCCAGCGCCAGGCCGAGCGCGCCGTACAGACCGCGCGCGACCACCAGGCGTCCCTGGCCCGCAAAGCGGCCTCGACCAGCGCCCGCCTCGAAGGGTTGCGGGAATCGGCCGACCGCCTCGAACAGGAATTGAACGAGGTAACGCGCCGCCTGACCACGGCGCTGGAAGATATCTCCAGCCTCGACGACCTGGCCGCGCAGCGCCAACAAGTCGTCGCCGCCCGGCAGCGCCTGAGCGAGGCCCGCAGCGCCGAAAGCCAGGCCCAGGCCGCCGTCGATCAGATCGCCCGCGACATTCGCGAACGTCAACGCCGCCTCGAGACCATCGCCCAGGACCGTGGCTCCTGGACCCAGCGCCAGCACAACGCCAACGCCCGCATCGCCGAGCTGCAGCAGCGCCACGCCACCCTTGTCGCCGAACTGGCGCAATTGGCGACCCGCCCGGGCGAAATTGAGCAGCAGCGCCACGCGCTACTGGACAGTCTGTCCCGGGCCGAGACCCGCCGCGCCGACGCCGCCGACCGCGTTGCCGGCGGCGAGGCCGCGGCCGCCGACGCCGAACGCGATCTGAAGGCAGCGGAAGCCGCCCTGGCCGAGGCCCGCGAACAGCGGGTCCGCATCGAGGCCTTGGTTGCCCAGACCGAACAGGCCCGCACCAATGTTCGCGAACGCATCGCCGAGCGCCTGGAATGCCGCCCCGAAGATGTCCTCGCGGTCGGCGGCTACGCCGAGGGCGCCACGCTGCCCGACCAGGAAGCGTCAGAACGCAAACTTGAGCGCCTGCTGCGCGAGCGTGATGGCATGGGACCGGTCAATCTGCGGGCCGAGCAAGAGGCCAACGAACTCGACGAGCAGATCACCACCATGCAGTCCGAGCGCGGCGACCTATTGGCCGCCATTGCCCGGCTCCGGCAGGGCATCGCCAACCTCAACCGTCAGGCCCGCCAGCGCCTGACCGCTTCCTTTGCGGAAGTTGACCGGCATTTTCAGGAACTGTTCGTCCGCCTCTTCGGCGGCGGCCGGGCCCATTTGGAATTGACCGAGGCCGAAGATCCCCTCGACGCCGGCCTCGAAATTTTTGCCAGCCCGCCGGGCAAAATGCTCCAGGCCCTGTCGCTGCTGTCCGGCGGTGAACAAGCTCTGACCGCGGTAGCGTTGCTGTTTGCGGTATTCCAGACCAATCCGGCGCCGATCTGCGTCCTCGACGAGGTCGACGCCCCGCTCGACGACGCCAATGTCGACCGCTTCTGCTCGCTACTGCAGCATATCGCCGAAGGCGGCGACACGCGCTTTCTCGTCATCACCCATCATCGCATGACCATGGCGCGTATGGACCGTCTGTTCGGCGTCACCATGCCCGAGCGCGGCGTCAGCCAGCTGGTGTCCGTCGACCTCCATGGCGCCGCCGAGATGCGCCGCACGGCCTAAGCCTCGGAAACGCCTAGAAAAGAGGGACTTAACCACCATCCGCCGCGGCCGATTGCCGTCTTGACTTAGACTTGAGCGCTCAGTACCTTGCCGGCGCTTTTCGGGCGTGGCGTCTCGCCACACCGGATTTTCGGGGGAGATTCAAAGCACGTATGGCGCGCGACGACAGACCTCCTCCGCTGGAGGATCTGGATGCGAGGCTAGAGGCTGCGAAATCACGTCAGGCTGGACGGCGAAACGATAGGGCAAGGGACCAAAAATCGAAGGAAATGGGCGCCGCCGCGCGCATCGGAGTCGACCTGGTGGCCGGCCTTGTGGTTGGTACCGGCATCGGCTGGGGACTCGATCGCTGGCTCGGCACGCAACCCTGGTTGATGATTGTGTTTTTTGTGCTCGGCGCCGCCGCCGGTTTCCGCAACGTCTACCGCAGCGCTCAGCGGCTTGCCGGGATTTCATCGACCGACGACGTTAACGCCGACGACGAAACGCCGTCGGACAGGAAGGAAAAGGAGTAAGCGGTGGCTAGTCCGCTTGAACAGTTCGAGATCAAACCGATCGTTCCGTTGCGCATCGGCGAGATCGATATCTCCTTCACCAACTCGTCCCTGTTCATGAGTTTGGCGGTGATCCTCGCGGCCGGCTTCCTGATTCTCGGCGCCCGCCACGGCACGGCCGTCCCTGGCCGCTGGCAATCCCTGACCGAAATGACTTATGAGTTCATATCGGGCTTGATAAAGGAAACCATTGGGCCGGAGGGGCGGCGTTACTTTCCCCTCATCTTCACCCTATTCATGTTCGTCTTGTTCGGGAACATGCTGGGGATGGTGCCTTTCAGCTTCACCTTTACCAGCCATATCATCGTCACCTTCGCGATGGCCGCGATAGTCTTCATCGGCGTCACCATCCTGGCCTTCGCCAAGCATGGCACCCATTTCTTCTCGTTCTTTGTGCCGCCCGGCTCGCCTGTCTGGATGTGGCCGCTGCTGATCCCGATCGAGGTTATCTCCTACCTCTCGCGCCCGATCAGCTTGTCCGTTCGGCTTTTCGCCAACATGTTGGCCGGCCATACGTTGCTCAAGGTCATCGCTGGTTTCGTTTTCAGCCTCGGGGTTTTCGGCGTCCTGCCGCTGGCTGTCGTCGTCGCCCTGACCGGCCTCGAGATCCTTATCGCTTTTCTCCAGGCTTATGTGTTCACCATCCTCACCTGCCTGTACATCAAGGACGCGTTAGAACTTCACTAAGGGGCCTGGGGTCCCAATCGCAAAGACTCGCTAAACGGAGGCGAAGCTAGAACCATGGAAGTAGAAGCTGCAAAAGTAATCGGCGCCGGCCTAGCGGTGATCGGCGTTATCGGTTCCGGTATCGGTATCGGCAATGTCTTCTCCGCCTTCATTACCGCCGTCGGCCGCAACCCGGCCGCCCGTGGCGACGTCTTCACCATGACCATGTTGGGCTTTGCCCTGGTTGAAGCCATTGCCCTTTTCGCGCTGGTTATTGCCTTGATTATCCTGTTCGGCTGACCGCGATTCGTCAGCCGGCCGACGCTGGGAGGCCACCGTGCCACAGTTGGAGACGCATAGTTATGTCAGCCAGTTATTCTGGCTGGTGGTGACGTTTGTGCCGCTCTACTTCGTCCTGGTCAGGACCGCCTTGCCGCGCATCCGGAACACTCTGGAGGCGCGGCAGACCCGCATCGACCAGGACATTAACCGGGCCGCCAAGCTCACCGAGGATGCGGGAACGGTGCGCGACGCCTACGAGCAGGAGCTGGCGCTCGCCAGGACCAAGGCTCAGGAGCAGGTCCGTACCGTGACCGAAGCGGCCGCTGCGGCCTCTTCGGTACGTCATGAGGCGCTTTCCAAGCAGCTCGCAAGCGATCTCTCGGCTGCCGAGGAGCGCATCGCCGCAGCCCGGCAACAGGCCATCGGCAACATCCGTGGCCTGGCCCAGGATCTCGCCGCTGCCGCGGCGGCACGGGTCTCCGGCGTTCAGCTCGATCCGCCGTCTATGCAATCGGCGGTCGACACGGCACTCGAGGGGCAAAAGTAATGCTCGAGGAAGCGGAAACTTGGGTCGCCGTCGGCTTCGTGATCTTCGTCATCGCCCTGTATCGCCCGGTCTCCAAGATCCTGGCTGGCGCCTTGGACAACCGCGCCAAGGCGATCTCCGATCAACTCGACGAGGCCCAGCGCTTGCGCGAAGAGGCACAGCATGCCTTGGCGGAGTACAAGCGCATGCAACGCGATGCCGCCAAGGAGGCGGCGGAGATCCTCAAGCTCGCCACCGAAGAGGCGGAAATCATGCGCCGGCGCGCGGAAGATGACCTCGCAGCCTCCATCAAGCGCCGTGAGGAACAGGCCATGAACCGCATCGCTCAGGCCGAAGCCGAAGCGACCCAGCAGGTCCGCGACCTCGCCGTCGATGTCGCCATGGTCGCCGCGACCGAGGTCTTACAGGATCGCCTGGACGGCGACGACGGCGACGAAATCATCACCGCCGCCATCAAGGAACTCCCCTCCCGGCTCAATTAGGGCACCCAGGCTGGGTCGTACCAAAGTCTTCTACTGAGCCGACTTGCCATGCCGGCGGTCTGCAATTGGCTTGCAGCCTCTCGATTGGGCCATTACCACTGACCGGTCACCAAGCAATATCGGCCTCTGCGCCAACGCCGGCGCGGGCGATCGCTGGATCATGTCGCGGCCCTGCGCCGAGCCGGGCGGCCTCCAGTCCGGCCGTCCTAGCTTTCTACCGGCAACTGTGGCAAGAATTACGCCTGGCTGGCCCCCGGCTTCCGCCAAACGTTCCGCGGCGGCCGGGGTCTGCAATATGTCGTGACAATAAAGACTTAATGGGAGGATCCCTGATGACAATTCAATTTGGCCGTCGCGCGATTATCGGCGCGGCGACAGTCGCTTTACTCGCCGGCCTTGCCGTGACCGGCCCCGCTGCCGCCCAGGACAAGATCACCTTGCGCATGTCCACACCGGCGTCCGAGACCGATTTCCGGTCCCAAGGGCTGGCGACCATCTTCGCCGACGGGGTCAGCGAATTTGCCACCTATGAGCCCCACTACAACGATTCCCTCTTCAAACAGGGCACCGAGCTCGTCGCCATCGCTCGCGACAACCTGGAAATGTCAATCACCTCGGCCCAGGAGCTCGCCAAACTGATCCCGGAATGGTCGATCTTCACCGCCGGTTACCTGATGCGTGACGCTGCGCATCAGCGCGCCGTTTTCGAAGGCGACATCGGCAAAGAGATGTACCAGCTCGTCGAAGACAAGCTTGGCGTCAAGCTTCTGTCGGTAATGTATTTCGGCACCCGCCAGCTCAATCTACGTGGCGACAAAAAGATCAACACCCCTGAGGATATGGCTGGCGTGAAGTTGCGCATGCCGGGCACCGACGCATGGCAGTTTCTTGGCCGGGCGCTAGGGGCCAATCCCACGCCGATGGCATTCACCGAGGTCTATACCGGCCTGCAGACCGGCACCATCGATGGCCAGGACAATCCTCTGCCCACCGATAAGGACCGCAAGTTTTACGAGGTCACGGACCAAATCGTGCTGACCGGCCATCTCGTCGACATGAACTTCCTGGCTTTCAGCAAATCCGCTTGGGACGGCCTCACGCCTGAGCAGCAGCAGACTGTTCAGGAATCGGCGCAACGCGCGTCCCTGGCGATCTCCGAAACGATCCTCGACAACGAAGCGAAGATCGTCGAGTTCTTCCGCTCTGAGGGCCTTGACGTCTATACACCGGATGTCGACGCCTTCCGTTCCAAGGCCCAGGCAATGTACCTCGAGAGCGACTTCTCCAAAGATTGGCCAGAAGGTCTGCTCGAGCGGATTAATGCGGCCAAATAACCAAAAATTGTTGGGTTTCGCAGGCAATTGGCTGCGAAACAGGGCAGACAACGTGGCGGTGGGACTTCTCACCGCCATGTTCGTCTCCTTTCTCCTCCAGATATTTTTCCGCTACGTCGTCAATCAGCCGTTGACCTGGACCCTGGAGGCCAATCTGCTGGCCTGGCTGTGGGTCGTGTTTTGGGTATCGGCATTCCTCCTGCACGAACGTGATCATGTCAGGTTCGACACGATCTACATCAGCGCCCGGCCGCCGGTTCGGCGCGTCTTTGGGCTAATTTCGGCGGTGCTGATAGTTATCGGCTTTGGCGCGGCTTACCCCGCCACGTTCGACTTCATCTCCTTTATGAAGATTGAGAGCAGCTCCAGTTTGGGCATCCGCCTCGACTATGTTTTTTCCGCCTATTTGATATTTTCCGCGGCGATCGTCGTGCGCTACGCCATCCGAGCGGTGAGAATATTCCGCAATGCTGATGTTGATCAGCGCTAGCTCGATACCAGAACCGGAATTGAATTCATGAGCGTTGCATTCATATTTTGCATCGCGATCCTGCTCGGCGCCGCGGCCATCGGCGCGCCCATCGCCTATGCCATGATCGTCGGCGCAACCGTCTACCTGGCTGTCAGCGGTCAGGATCTCGGCCTGGCATCGGAACAAATCCTGCAAGGCCTGTTCACCAGCTTCATCATCCTGGCCGTGCCGCTGTTCATCATTGCCGCCAACATCATGAATGCCGGTACGATCAGTGACCGGCTTTTGAATTTCTGTGTGGCACTCGTCGGTCGGTTCCGCGGCGGCTTGGGCCACGTAAATGTGGTTGCCAGCCTGATCTTTTCGGGCATGTCGGGTTCGGCGATCGCCGACGCGGCGGGCATCGGCAAGATCGTCATCCAAATGATGACGAAAGAGGGACGCTATAGCCCGGGATTTGCAGCGGCCGTCACGGCGGCATCGGCCACCATTGGCCCGATCATCCCGCCATCGATCCCGATGGTCATGTACTCGCTGGTTTCCGACACATCCATCGGCTTCCTATTTCTCGGCGGTATTATTCCAGGCCTTTTGATGGGGGCGGTCTTGATGATCATGATCTTCATCATCGCCCGCATCAGGAACACGCCGGTGGACCAGGCGGTTCCCTTGAAAGAGATCCCTCGGCGCACCGTCGACGCCTTTCCGGCATTGTTGATGCCGGTAATTCTGCTGGTCGGAATATACGGCGGTGTGACCACGCCAACCGAGGCCGCGGCCCTCGCCGCGTTCTACGCGCTCATTCTCGCGGCCTTCTTTTACCGCGCCCTTTCCGTTCGCGCTCTATACGGCATTATGTCCAACAGCGCCCGCTCCTCCGCCGCGATCGGTTTGGTCATCGGCGGCGCTCTCATCTTCAACTTCATCGTCGCCAGCGAGAACATTCCCAACGCCATGGCCGGCGTGCTCGGTGGCTTCGAGTTGTCGCCGATACTCTTTTTGTTGATGATCAATGTGCTGTTTTTGCTGCTCGGCTGCGTTCTGGACGCAACCACAATTTTGCTCGTGGTTGTGCCGGTTTTCATCCCCACCGCCCGTGAGCTAGGCATCGATCTCGTGCATTTCGGCGTGGTGGTTGTGGTCAATGCCATGGTTGGCCTGATAACGCCGCCCTATGGAGTCCTGCTGTTTGTCATCAACGCCACCACGGGCATCCCTCTCCGCGACATCATGCGGGAAGTCATTCCCTTCCTCATGGTCTTGATTCTCGCATTATTGATCATGACGATGGTGCCTGATGTCGTGCTCTGGCTGCCCCGCCAATTCGGCTACCAGGGATCGTAACGGCAGACGTTCTCGAGCCGTCCCGTTGGCCGCCCCGTTAGAAGTATGCGCACCATGAAGCTGGGACTCATCGGCGACAGCATAAAACGCTCGCAGGCGCCAAGCCTCTATGGTTTGGCAGGATCTCTTGCCGGCCTCGACCTGACGTACGAGCTGTTGGTTCCGCCTGACCTTGGCCTCAATTTTGCCCGGGTTTTCGAGACCTGTAGGACAGGCGGATTTCGTGGCGTCAATATTACCTACCCCTATAAGGAACAAGTGACCCACCTGGTGGACGGCGATCCGCTCTCCAAACGGGTTGGCGCGGTGAATACGGTCGTCTTCGGCGGCCCGCGGCCGGCCGGTTACAACACCGACTCCTCGGGTTTTCTCGCCGCGTACCGCAACGCTTTCCAGGCTATGGACCCCGGTCGGGTTGTTTTGATCGGCGCCGGCGGCGTCGGCAGTGCCATCGCCGTCGCCTTGTGCGAACTAAACGCCCGCGCCATTTGTTTGATCGACCACCAGCGCTCGAAAGCCGAGCAGTTGGCCGCAAGAATTGCCGCACTCGACTCGGACACGAAGGTGGCGGTTCACGACCGCGTCGCGGACGCCGTTGGCCAAGCGGACGGCATCGTTAACTGCACCCCGGTCGGCATGCACGAACAGCCCGGATGTCCCGTCCCGTCTCAGGCCTTGGGTTCTCAGCACTGGGCCTTTGACGCCGTCTACACGCCCGTGCGCACGGAGTTCCTGACATCGGCGGCGCACGCCGGCCTCCGGACAATGACCGGCTTTGAGCTGTTCCTGCACCAGGGCATCCAGGCCTTCGAGATCTTCACCGGACGCCGGGCGGACCCGGTGGCGCTGCGCGGCCGCCTGGCAGAAACGTAAGTGAGCTAACCAAGCCTTCGTTTCTGCCCTACTCCGCCGCCTCTTCCCGCCAGCGCAGCACCGGCTTCCGCGCCGCCGCCGTTTCGTCGAGCCGGCGCCGCGGCGTCAGTCGCGGTGCCGAGATGAAACTGTCGGCATCGCCGGCCTTGGCCCGCGCCGCCAGGCTGCGCATCACCTCGATGAACGCATCCAGCCCGGCCTTCGACTCCGTCTCCGTCGGCTCCACCAGCATCGCCCCATGCACCACCAGCGGGAAATACATCGTCATCGGGTGATAGCCCTCGTCGATCATCGCCTTGGCGAAATCCAGCGTGCTCACCCCGCTGCCCTTCAGGAACCGGTCGTCGAACAGCACCTCATGCATGCATGGCCCATCGAAGGACACCGTCATCACGTCCTCCAGGCCCGCCAGCACATAGTTGGCGTTGAGCACCGCATCCTCCGCCACTTGCCGCAAGCCGTCCTTACCGTGGCTGAGCATGTAGGCCAGCGCCCGCACGAACATCCCCATCTGCCCGTGGAAGCCTTTCAGACGCCCGAACGGTTTCGCGTCGCCGGCGTCCCCTTCATGCTCGACCAAAGCAAAACCATCGCCGCTATGCACGACCCAGGGTAGCGGCGCGTGCGGCGCCAGCGCTTGCGACAGCACGACGGGGCCGGCACCCGGCCCACCGCCGCCATGCGGCGTCGAAAAGGTCTTGTGTAGATTGATATGCATGCAGTCGATACCCAGATCGCCGGGCCGCACCCGGCCGACCAAGGCATTGAAGTTGGCGCCGTCGCAGTAGAAATAGCCGCCCGCCTCGTGCAGATCCGAACCAATGGCTATGATGTCCGGCTCGAACAACCCACAGGTATTCGGGTTGGTCAGCATCAACGCTGCAACATCGTCGCCCAACTTCGCCCGAAACGCCGCCAAATCGACCCGGCCCTTGGCGTTCGCCGGAATCGGATCGACGGTGAACCCGCATTGCGCCGCCGTAGCCGGGTTGGTGCCATGGGCCGACTCCGGCACCAGCACCCGCCGGCGTTTGCTGTCGCCACGCGCATCCAGGGCCGCGCGGATGCACATCATGCCGCACAGCTCGCCATGCGCGCCGGCCGCCGGCGACATCGCCACCGCCGGCATCCCGGTCAATTCTTTCAACCAGTGGGCCAGCTCGTCGATCAGAGCCAACGCCCCTTGCACCGTCTCCACCGGCTGCATCGGGTGCGCCCCGGCCAGTCCCGGCAGCCGCACCACCGCTTCATTGAGCCGCGGATTATGTTTCATGGTGCAGGAGCCGAGCGGATACAGGCCCATATCGATGGCGTAATTCTTCTGGCTCAACCGCGTGTAATGCCGCACCACTTCGGGCTCCGACAGCCCTGGCAGGCCGATCCGGCCTTGCCGGCGGAAAGTGCCCAAACGGTCCGGCGCTTCCGGCGCCGTCGGCAGATCCACCCCGCTCGAGCCCGCACTATCCTGCTCGAAGATCAGCGCCTCCTCGAGCTGCAAGCCGCGATGGCCCAGCACCGTCTCTATCGCGTCGCCACCCTCGACCGCCTCTCCACGGCCCCGCAGATCCGTCGAATGGGTCATTGCAGAACCTCCGCCAGCCCGTCGGCAAACGCCGCACACTCGGCCGCCAAATTACATTCCGTCGCCGCCACCAACAGCACGTTTTCCAGCGCCGGCTCGTCGGGATAGAGCCGCGCCGCCGGCACCCCAGCGAGGATGTCACGATCAGCCAGCGCCGATACCACCTCGCCTGCCGGCTTCGACAGCTTCAGCGCAAACTCGTTGAAGAAATGGCTGTTCACGACCTCGACCCCATCGATCTTGCCAAGCCGCTCGGCCAACGCGCTCGCCGTCGCATGATTGAGTTGCGCCAGTTCGGTCAGTCCCGCCTCGCCAAGCAACGCCGCATGAATCGTAAACGCCAGCGAACACAGGCCGGCATTGGTGCAGATGTTGCTGGTCGCCTTTTCCCGCCGAATATGTTGCTCGCGGGTCGACATGGTTAGCACCCAGCCGCGCCGCCCATCGTCGTCCACCGTTTGCCCGCATAGTCGCCCCGGCATCTGCCGCACATATTTCTGCTTTGTCGCGAACAGTCCCACATAGGGCCCGCCAAAACCCAACGGGTTGCCCAGGCCTTGCCCTTCGGCCACGACGATATCGGCACCCATCGCCCCGGGCGGCATGACGGCCCCGAGCGAAATGACTTCAGTCACCACCGCCACCAGCAGCGCGCCCTTGTCGTGGCACCGCGCGGCGAGTTCCGAATAGTCGTGCAAATGGCCGAACACCGTCGGATTCTGCACCACGACGCAAGCCGTGTCGTCGTCCACCAACCCACTCAGATCTTCCTCGCCCGACAGATCCGGCCCCATCCCCGCGATTTCGATGTCCAGATAACTGCTCTGGGTTTGGGTGACGTCGCGATAGTGTGGATGCAGTCCGCCGGAGAGGACGACCTTCTTCCGCCGTGTCACCCGTCCGGCCATCAGCACCGCCTCGGCACAAGCCGTAGCACCGTCATACATCGAGGCATTGGCCACCTCCATGTCGGTCAGCAGCGCCACTTGTGTCTGGAATTCGAACAGCGCCTGCAGCGTGCCTTGGCTAATTTCCGGCTGATAGGGCGTGTACGCGGTCAGGAACTCGCCGCGCTGGATGAGGTGATCCACCGACGCCGGCACATGATGTCGATACGCACCCGCCCCGAGAAAACTCGGCACCGAGCCCGCCGCCATGTTACGCGCGGCTAACGCGCCGATGTGGCGCCCGACCTCCATTTCCGACATATGGTCGGGCAAGCCGTAACCGCCGTCGAACCGGGCCGACTCAGGCACATCGCGAAACAGGCTATCGATCGAGGACACACCGATGCGCGCCAGCATCGCTTTGCGGTCCGCGTCCGTAAGCGGCAGATAGCGCATATCAGCCCAGCCCCTTCACGTAGTCCGCGTAGCCCGCCTCATCCATCATGCCGTCCAACTGGCCAGGATCGCTGATCTGCAGCTTTAGGAACCAGCCACCGCCAACCGGGTCGGTGTTGACCAATCCCGGCGCGTCGGTCAGCGCCTCGTTGATCTCGAGCACCGCGCCGTCCAACGGCGCATAGACCTCCGCCGCGGCCTTGACCGACTCCACCACCGCCGCCTCGTCGCCTTTGCTCAAATTCTTGCCGACATCGGGCAGATCGACGAACACCACGTCACCAAGCTGTTCCTGCGCGTAGTCCGTGATGCCGATGACGCCGCTGTCTCCCTCGACCCGGATCCACTCATGATCAGTCGTGTATTTCATGTCGCTCATTTCGCCTGCTCCTAGCCCCGATAATAGTTCTGCGGCACGAACGGCAGCCTGGCGACCCGCGCCGGCAACGCCTTACCCCGCACCATCAATGTCAATGGCGTGTCGACGGCCCCGAAGTCCCGCTGCACGTAACCCATCGCCACCGGCCCGCCCACCGTCGGTCCGTAGCCGCCGCTGGTAACCGCACCGATCACCGCCCCGGCCTGGTTGGCAATTTCTGTCCCTTCCCGCGCCGGCGCCCGGCCCTCGGGCCGGATACCGACCCGCCGCCGGACCGGTCCGTCCGCCATTTGCTGGAGAATGATCGACGCCCCCGGAAAATCGGCCGCCTCCCGCCGCCGTTGCGGGATGGTCCAGCGCAAGCTGCCTTCGACCGGTGTCGTCGACCGGTCGATATCGTGGCCATACAGGCACAGCCCAGCCTCCAACCGCAGTGAATCCCGGGCGCCCAGCCCCGCCGGAGCAACCTCCGGTTGGTCCAGCATTTGCCGCGCCAAAGCCTCCGCGGCACTATTCGGCACCGAGATCTCGAACCCGTCCTCACCCGTATAGCCCGAACGGGTCACGAAGCAGGACACCCCTGCAACGGCCATATCGGCACCATTCATGAAGGATAGCCTGGCCGCATCCGGTGACAGCCGTGACATCGCCGCCGCCGCCTGCGGCCCTTGTAGGGCCAATAAGGCCCTGTCCGGCAGCGGTTCCAATCGCGCCGCACCGGCCAGGATAGTGTCGATATGGGCGAAATCCGCATCCTTGCAGCCGGCATTGACCACCAGGAACAAGGTTTCCGGCGCCTGCGGTAAGCGCGTGACGATCAAGTCGTCCAGAATGCCGCCATCATCGGCCAGCAACAGCGTGTAGCGCATTTCGCCGGGCGCCAAGCCGACGATATCGCCGGGTACCAGCCGCTCCAGCGCGACGGCGGCATCGCCATCGGCGCTCAGCCGCGCCTGGCCCATATGTGACACGTCGAACAGGCCGGCGCTGTTCCGCACCTGGTTATGCTCGGCCATGATGCCGGCTTTGTACTGCACCGGCATGTCATAGCCGGCGAACGGTACCATCTTGCCGCCAAGGGCGTGATGCAGGGCATTCAGCGGCGTCTGCGCAAGCGCAGTCGTGGAGTCTTCGGCGGCACCGGTCATGCGGCTCTCCTTGGCAAAGCACGCGACGACGCAACGCGGTTCCCCGCGTCCCGTGCCCCCTCTGTCCAAAACCTGAGAGCATCGCCGGCATCATCTGTCGGGATCCAAGGCACCCGACGCCGACTTACCCCTTCGGTGAGTCATCCTCCGCCCAAGGGCGGCCGATGCCTGCTTTCCAGAGTGTCATCCCTTAACGGTCCGTTTGCCTGAGAGTTTCCGGGGCGGTTGCTCCTTCGGCGCCGTCCTTGGCTCTTTTTTGGGCCTCGGACGATCTCTCCCGCAAAGGTCATCTGACAACTCGACGGTCCCATCCGGGACCGGCGTTAGGGTAACCGCCCAGGCTTGATTGTCAACCGCACCCTGCTCAGCGCAAGTCCTGTTGTTGCCGGGCGTAGGTGAGTTCGTCCGCCGTCAACTGAAATCCGACCAGGATGTCGTAGTCGGATCCATCCGTGCCCGGTTGCAACGGTATTAACTGGGTCAGTTCCTCTTCTGTCGCCACCCGCGTCCGGTTGCCCTCGAACACCACTTCGCCCGGAAACACGCGTTTGGCCAGAATGTCGCCTTCCGATTTCGCGATCGCCACAAAGAAATCATAACGTCCCCTGCGGTCGGCATTGGCTGGACCTCGGGTCGCTTCCACGACCAGCAACAGATCGACCTCCACCTCGCCGGCGTCGCCACTATCGAGATCGGTCACGCAGGAGCCGTCGAAGCCGGCGATCCGCGCTTCCAGCACCACATCCGTAAGATCGCGGCCGGGGCCATCAAGGAACTTGGTGACCTGGGCAATATCGTCGACGATCACCACATTCGGGCACGGCGGTATCCGTGACACGTCGGACCCGCTGCACGCCGCCAACGTCACCGCGGCTACACCGGCCACGGCCGCACCACGTCCAGCCCCCCGCATTCGCCTCAACAACCATGGGATTTCTGTATATTGGTTGATCACTTTATGGATCTTCCCGCTGCCCCAAGAACTTGCGCCTGTCGCGGGCGCTGCGATATACCGAAAGGCCGGGTCGGCCTCGGCCGAACTCTAAATGAGCCCTTTTGGCAGGACAAGGCCGGTGATGGGCGCCCCACCAGCAGCGGAGAAATGCAACCGTGAGCGACCGCCCGAACCTCACGATTCTGCTTGCCGGGCCGCGCGGCTTCTGTGCCGGCGTCGACCGCGCCATTCAGATTGTCGAGACCGCCCTGGCCAGATACGGGCCGCCGATCTATGTCCGCCACGAGATTGTCCACAACCGCCATGTCGTCACCGCGCTGGAGGCCAAGGGCGCGGTTTTCGTTGCCGAGCTCGACGACGTGCCGGCGGATGCCCGTGTCGTTTTCTCCGCCCATGGCGTCCCCAAATCGGTGCCGGTGGAGGCCCAACGCCGGGAACTCTTTTATGTCGACGCCACCTGCCCCCTGGTCAGCAAGGTACACCGTGAGGCCGAGCGCCATCACGATGCCGGACGGCTGATCATCATGATCGGCCATGCCGGCCATCCTGAGGTTGTCGGCACCATGGGCCAGCTACCGCCCGCGGCCATCGTCTTGGTCGAGGACCTGGCCCAGGCCGAAACCGTCGACGTCGCCGACCCTTCCGAGCTGGCTTTTATCACTCAGACGACCCTATCTGTCGACGATACGGCCCAGATCGTCGCCGCCCTGAAACAGCGTTTCCCGGCGATCCACGGCCCCAAGCAGGAAGACATCTGCTACGCCACCACCAACCGTCAGCAAGCCGTCAAGACCATCGCCGGCCGCTGCGATGCCGTCATTGTTTTGGGCTCGCCGAATTCCTCCAATTCCAACCGCCTGGTCGAGGTTGCCGGCCGTAGTGGCTGCCCGCTCGCGATGCTCGTGGATGGCGCCGCCGACGTTGATTGGCAGCGCCTTGCCGGCATTCGGACCCTTGGCATAACCGCCGGCGCCTCCGCACCCGAGATCCTCGTGGAGCAGGTGATCGATGCGTGCCGCCTGCGCTTTGACGTCACCATCGAGGAGGTTAACGTCACCCTCGAAGACATCAGATTCAAACTCCCGCGCGTGCTGGTCGCCTGAGCCCGCATCGAGTCACCCCGAGCATTCACGATGGCCGTCTATACCGAGGTATCCGACACCGACCTGCACGACTTCGTCGCCCAGTACGATATCGGCGAGGTCATCGCCTGCAAGGGCATCGCCGAGGGCGTCGAGAATTCCAACTACCTGCTCCGCACGACCGTCGACAGCTATATCCTGACCTTGTACGAAAAGCGCGTGCGTGCCGAGGATTTGCCCTATTTCCTGGGCCTCATGGAACATCTCGCAAAGGCCGGTCAGGCCTGCCCGACGCCCTTGCACGGCCGCGACGGCGAGACCTTGCGCCATCTCTGCGGCAAGCCGGCGGCAATCATCACCTTTCTCGACGGCATGTGGCCCAAGCGGATCCAGCCCTTCCACTGCGCCGGCCTCGGTGCCGCTTTGGCGTCATTCCACCTCGCCGGCCAATCCTTTCCCATGACCCGTGCCAACGACCTGTCCCTGGCCGGCTGGCAGCCCCTGCTCGACGCCAGCGCCGCCCGCGCTCACGAGGTGCGCCCCGGCCTGGCCGAGGATCTTGCCGGCGAATTGCAATTCCTCGGCAACAACTGGCCCGACAATCTGCCCGGCGGGGTCATTCACGCCGACCTCTTCCCCGACAATGTCTTCTTCATGGGTGAGAGGCTGTCCGGGATGATCGACTTCTATTTCGCCTGCAACGATGCCTTCGCCTATGACTTGGCGATCTGCCTCAACGCCTGGTGCTTCGAGGACGGCAAGAATTTCAACATTACCAAGGCCCGCCAGATGCTCCACAGTTATCGGCGGATCCGTCCCTTCTCCGAGGCCGAACTCGCGGCCTTGCCGATCCTGGCGCGCGGCAGCGCCCTGCGCTTCCTACTGACCCGGCTCTATGACTGGCTGTATCACCCGGAAGGCGCGCTGGTCCGGCCGAAAGATCCACTGGAATATTACGCCCGACTACGTTTTCACCGCCAGACCACCGGCCCTGGCGCCTATGGCCTCGACTGAACGGATTGATATGCCGAAACAGCAAATCGTTGAAATATTTACCGACGGCGCCTGCTCCGGGAACCCAGGTCCCGGCGGTTGGGGTGCCCTGCTTCGCTTCGGTGATACCGAACGGGAGATCAACGGCGGCGAGCAACAAACCACCAACAATCGCATGGAAATGATGGCGGCGATCCAGGCCTTGGAGGTGCTGAAGCGGCCCTCCAGCGTCCATTTGCACACCGACAGCACCTATTTGCGCAACGGCATCACCAAATGGATCCACGCCTGGAAAGCCCGCAATTGGCGCACCGCCGACCGCAAGCCGGTAAAGAACGTCGATTTGTGGCAACGCCTGGATCAGGCGACGCTCAGCCATACCATCGAATGGTTTTGGGTCAAAGGCCACGACGGCCATCACGAGAACGAACGCGCCGACCAGCTCGCGCGCGACGGGATGGCCAAGCGCTAAGGGCTCACCCCAGACCCGAACCGATCCGTCTCGCAAGCTCAGTGCAACGTCGTCTTTGCGAGGAGGCCGAGAGGCCGACGCGGCAATCCACAGGCCAGCGGCCATCAGACCGGCACCGCACGTTGGATCGCCGCGGCCGCCTTGCGGCCTCGCGATGACGATCTCTGGACTAACGGAGTTACGACACGTTTCGGCTCGGCTTTTTTGCCCTCTACAACGCCGCCAGCACGCTCTCTGCGCTTGAAACGTCCAGTACGCCGGGGCTTTCTTCGGCCGCCAGATGGCTAACGGTGCCATCGTCCACAACGATGGCGAAGCGCTTGCTGCGCACGCCGAGCCCAGCCGCCGAGAGATCCATATCCATGCCGAGCGCCTTGGTATAGGCGCCATTGCCATCGGCCAGCATCACCACCTTGCCCTCCGCCGACTGATCCCGCCCCCAAGCTTCCATAACGAACGCATCGTTGACGGACAGGCAAGCCAAGCTATCGACGCCCTTGCTCCGAAATGCCTCGACGGCCTCCACATAGCCTGGCAGATGCTTGGCCGAGCAAGTCGGCGTAAAGGCGCCCGGCACCGCCACCAAAACGACTTTCTTGCCGGCGAAGAGATCATCCGTGCTGATGTCCCCGACCCCGTCGGCCGTCTTCTGCTTGAAACTGCCCGCCGGCATTTTGTCACCAACTTGAATCGCCATATCAATCCCCATCCCTGAAAATCGGCGGCAAGGCACCGCCGTCCGGCTGAACATAGGACCGAATAGTGACGAGACCAGGGTGTCTGCGAAAAATGACCGGTATGAAACCGTAACCGCTAGTTGGCCGCCAGCGTCAAACTGCTGTTCGCACCGCTGAACGCCGTCATCACCGCGCTATTCGAGAGCAGTTCCGGCAGGGTCACACCGTTCGGTGCATCTGGCCCATAGACGACGTTGAACGGAATGCCGAACCGGCCGAAGCTCGCCAAATAGGCGGCGATCACGTCGTCCGGTTTGGTCCAGTCCGCCTTCATCGCCACGACGTCGTCACGCTGCAGCAGCTCGCCGACCTCGCCTTTGTCCAGCACCCGCTTCTTGTTGACTTGGCAGGTGATGCACCAGTCGGCGGTGACATCGACGAACACCACTTTGCCCTCGGCGACAAGCGGCGCGATCGCCGCTTCGTCGAACGGCAGCCAGGTCACATTCGCCCGCACTTCCGCTTCGTGGGTCACCTCTGCTTCCGGCAACGCTGCCGGCGCCGCGAAGGCCAACAGAGCTGCCGCCGCCACGCCGACCGGCACCGCCCGCGAGAACGTCGCCGAGACGCGCCCACGCAAGCCGATAATCGCCGCCACGATGATCATTAGCACCGCCACCACGCCGGCCACCAAAAGCGAAGCCTGCGCCGCCAGCACACTCAGCAGCCACACGGCGGTCGCCACCAGCGACAAGGCCAGCACCTTCTTCAAGGTAATCATCCAATTGCCCGGCTTCGGCAACTTCGTTGCCATTTTCGGGAACGCCGCGACCGCGACGAATGGCGCCGCCATACCCACGCCCAGCGCCCCGAACACCGCGAAGATGTCCAACGGACCGCGGCTCAGCGCGAAACCGACCGCGGTGCCCAGGAATGGTGCTGAGCACGATGTCGCCAGCACCGTGGCAAACGCGCCGCTGAAGAAATGTCCCGAAAGACTGCGCCCGCCACTATGCTTGACCGCCGCGTCCGCCACGCTCCCCGGCAGCCGGATCTCGAACAGGCCCCAGAGATTGGCCGCAAACAGGGTCAAGATCAGCACCATCGCCACGACAAAGATCGGCTGCTGGAACTGAATACCCCAACCGACGGCGGCGCCGGCCAGCTTCAACACCACCAGTCCGGCGGCAATTGCCAAAAATGAAACGACGATTCCGGCGGTGGTCGCGACGAAGCCCAACCGGACCTCCCGCGGGTCGCCGCCACCATGGCTGACCACCGACAGCAGTTTGATCGACAGCACCGGCAGCACACAGGGCATCAAGTTGAGCACCAATCCGCCAACCAGGGCCAGGGCCAGGATCGTCAGCAGCGAAATGCCGGATTCGGCCCGACCGCCGACCGCACCAAGAGCACCGAATTGCGGCGAGACATCGGTTTCCATCGCCCGGTCGCCATCGATCACCGTCAGCGTCAGGCTGGCCAAATTCAGCGGCCCGGGTTCCTCGAAGGCATCCTCGGCCTGCACCCGGAACACCGCCCGGGTACCCTGCAGCGTTATCTCCGGCCGACTGAACAGCACATCTTCGGGTCCCTCGACCAGCAGGTCCGGCGCCACGAACGGCTCGGTCGCGTTGAAAGCGACTTCCACTGTCGGCTTGTCCGTCGGCCCGGACAGCGCCGCGCCTTCGAACGATAAGCCGCTGCGCGCACCGTCACCGGGTACTTGGCTTGAGAATCGATTGATCTGAATAGCGTTGTCCGAAATGTCGGCCGGTCCCGATGGCAGGTCCAGCGACACCGCTAGATTGTGCGGAATACACACGTCTTCGCAGACCAGCAGGTCCACACTGGCTTGCAGAAACACCGGCTTACCGACTTCGGTCGGCTGCACCTCAATCGGATAAATGATCTGGTCTTCATAGCCGAAGGTATCGATGCCGTAATAGGAGAAGCGGTGCGGCGCCGGCCACTGAAAATCCACTTCCTTGAGGTTCCGGCTGCCCTCCCACTCCAGATGCGGCGGGATCCCGGCATCGCCCGGTGAGCGCCAATATGTCTTCCAACCGGGCGCCAGCTCGACTTCCAGGCCCAGCATCAAACTGTCCAGTTCGCCCACCGCCGTCGTCGTCGCGACCAGCCGCACCCGCGCTTTCTCTCCCTCGTCCCAGGCACTCGCGACCTCCTCGGCCTGTGCGGGGACGGCGGACAGCGCCAACAGCGCCACCGGCACGGTGGCGAGAAAACGCCTGAAATCGCTGGTTTTTCGGGAGTTGCGCCGCATCGCGTTCAGCATATTATGACCCACGTTAACTAAAGCAAAACCGCCAGTTTCTATATGTGTCTATTCGTGTGGGAATATAACTTGAGCATTGCTCACCGGGCGTCACAATCATGTGTCGCTCAATGGGGTGGGGTGAGGCCTTTTGTTGACATAATATGCTGTGGGTTGAGATTGAGGGCTCGATGATGATGGAGAAAACAGGCGAAATCACGTCCGGTTATCTCGATGGCCATCTGCTGATCGCCATGCCCAGCATGCGCGATACCCGCTTCGCCCGCACCGTGATCTACGTCTGCGCCCACAATGAGGATGGCGCTATGGGCCTGGTCACCAATAAGCTTCTCGGCTCCCTGACATTCCCCGATCTGCTCGAGCAATTGGGCCTGCCGCAGACCGACCCGCTCCGTGATATCCGTATTCATTTCGGCGGCCCCGTAGAGGCCGGCCGTGGTTTCGTCCTTCACTCCGCCGACTATAACCGCGACGGCACCATGATCATGGAGCACGGTATCGCCCTGACCGCGACCATCGACATTCTCCAGGAGATTGCCGCCGGCGGCGGACCGCAGCGCAATATCCTGGCCCTTGGTTACGCCGGTTGGGGCCCCGGCCAGTTGGAGAGCGAGATCCAGGATAACGCCTGGCTGCATGTCGCGCCGGACGAGCAGCTGCTGTTTAATGAGGATATCGATAGCATGTGGGACCGCGCGATCGGCAAGATCGGCATTGATTCCAGTATGCTGTCAGGTGTCGCCGGACGCGCCTGATTTCTTGGCGGCGTAGGTCTCTGCTAACAGACCAAACAACAGATGATCGTGCCAGTCGCCCCTGATTTTCAGATATTTCGGGGCGTAGCCTTCCTGCTCGAAGCCGGCCCGCTTGAGCAGCCGTTGGCTCGGCTCGTTACCTGGCAGGCAAGCGGCCTCCATCCGATGCAAGGCCAACTGGGAGAAACCGAACGCCAGCACGCATTGCAGCGCCGCCGTCATGTAGCCCTGGCGGGCGTAGGACGCCCCAGTCCAGTACCCTAGGGTAGCCGCCTGAGCCACCCCGCGCCGCACATTGGCCAAGTTTATGCCGCCGACCAAGCGCTGCGCCTGATTATCGAAAATGAAAAAGCTGTAGCCGGTATCGTTGCGCCGATCGCCGGCATAGCGCCGCAAGCGGCGCAGAAAGGCGTCCCGGGTTAATGCGTCCGGGGCCCAGGTCGGCTCCCACGGCTCTAGAAAGCGCCGGCTGGCGGCTCTCAGCTCGGCATAGCTGCGCCAGTCCCGCTCTGTCGGCGGCCGCAAATGCACCCGCCCGCCGTCTAGCCGGAGGTTCGGTGGAATACCGTTTTGCGGTCGAAATAGCCTCAACACTGCCCCGGCTCGGTTATGCCGCCAGACGCGCGGCGACGGCGTCCAACCGCTCCACCTGGCTCAACGGTCCCAAACTGGCCAACGTCGGGGGGCTAGCGAACACCGCCCGCGCAACCCGTTTCACCGCTGCCAAATCCACCGCCTCCATGCGCTGCGAGATTTCCTCTACCCCAAGCACGCGTCCGAAGACCAGCAGGTGTTGCGCCAGCTGTTCGCACCGCGCTCCCGTCGACTCCAATCCCATCAGCAAGCTGGCTTTCAATTGGACCCGCGAGCGCGCCACCTCGTCCTCCCTGACGCTGTCCGCCAGCCCGGCGATTTCATCGCACAGAACCGGTATCAATTCGGCGACCTCGCGCTCCCCGGTACCGGCATAGATCCCCAGCATACCGTCATCGCTATAAGACGCGGCAAAGCTGTGAATGGCATAAACCAGGCCACGCTGCTCGCGAATCTCCTGAAACAACCGCGACGACATGCCGCCGCCAAGCAGGTTCGACAACACCAGCAACGGATAGAAATCGTCATGCCCGATCGCGCAACTCTTGAAACCAAGCGTAATATGGACCTGCTCCAGGTCCCGTTCCTCGCGATACTCGCCGCCATGGTAGGCCGCGGCCTCGACGGCGGACAGGGTCTCGCTGCGCAATCCGGCGAACAGATCCTGCGCCAGCGCCACGATCTCCTCATGATGCAGATTGCCGGACGCCGCCAACACCATGTCGCCTGCTACATAATGCCCCTGCTGATAACCCATCAGCACGTCCCGCGGCATCGCCCGGACCACCTCGGCCGATCCCAGGACCGGCCGGCCCAAGGGTTGATCGGGATAGGCTGTGGCTTGCAGATGATCGAAGATGATGTCGTCTGGTGTGTCGTTTGCCTGACCGATCTCTTGCAGCACGACCGCTCTCTCCCGGTCCAACTCCTGCGGGTCGAAGGACGAATTCTGCAGGATGTCCGCCAGGATATCGACGGCGAGTGCCGTGTCATCTTTCAAGATCTTGGCGTAGTAGGCGGTGTGCTCTCGCGCCGTGTGGGCATTCAGGTGTCCGCCGACGGCCTCGATTTCCTCCGCGATATCCCGCGCGCTACGCCGTTCGGTACCTTTGAAAGCCATATGTTCCAGCAGATGCGCCGCCCCATTGACCTCTTTCGTCTCGCATCGGGTACCGGCGCCGACCCAGACGCCGATCGATACGGTCTCCACATGGTCGACCCGATCGGTCGCGACCCGCAGGCCGTTCGCCAGCGTCGTCACCTGCGCATTGCTCATGCCGATGCCATCTGACCGACGCGTTCAGTTATGAAACGTTGCACAATTGCCAAATCATTCTCCAACACGGTCATGCGTTCTTCCCGTTCATACAGATCTGCCAGCCGCGCCGGCAAGGCGGGGCGCACCCCGGTTGCCTTTTCGACCGCGTCCGGAAACTTTGCCCCATGCGCGCAAGCCAACGCCACCAGCGGCCCGGTCGCCTTTGCCCGGTCATCGCGGAGCGCCGCCGCAACACCCACCGCCGTATGCGGATCGATCAATTCGCCGCTGCCTGCGAAAATCGCCCGGATGGTTTGCAGCGTCTCTCTATCATCCACACGATGGCCGCGAAACACTGTCCGCATCTGTTCCCAACGCGCCTGGCCCATATCCAACCGACCGGTCTTGCGAAACTCTTCCATCGCCGCTTTGACCGCTGCGCCCTCCCGACCGAACAAATCGAACACCAATCGTTCGAAGTTCGACGAGACCTGAATATCCATGCTCGGCGATAATGTCGGCGACACCTCGCCGATCTCCATCACCCCGCTTTCCAGGGTCCGGGTCAGAATATCGTTGGCGTTGGAACCGATCACCAATTCGGCCACCGGCAGCCCCATCTCGCTGGCGGCATAGGCGGCGTAGACATTACCGAAATTACCCGTCGGTACCGCGAAACGGACCGGCCGTTCCGGTGCCCCCAGGGCCACCCCGGCGACCATGTAATACACCGTCTGCCCCATGATCCGGGCCCAATTGATGGAGTTGACCGCCGACAAATGTAGCGAGTCCCGAAACGCCTCATCGTTGAACATGCCCTTGACGAGATCCTGGCAATCATCGAAGGACCCGTTTAGGGCGATATTGTGAATATTGGCCGACGCCACTGTGGTCATCTGCCGCCGCTGCACCTCTGACGTACGGCCTTGCGGGTGCAAAATGAACATCTCGATACCGGCGCGGTCGCGGCACGCCTCGATCGCCGCCGAACCGGTATCGCCCGACGTCGCGCCGACCACGGTCATCCGCCGCCCCCGCTGGCGCAAGAAATGCTCGAACAACCGGCCGACCAGTTGCAGCGCATAATCCTTGAACGCCAGCGTCGGCCCGTGAAACAGTTCCAACAGCCACAGGTCCTGGTCGATCTGCTTCAGCGGTGCCACGGCGGCATGGCCAAAACCAGCATAGGTCTCAGCGACGATGGCCGCGAAATCCTCCCGCGACAGCGCCCCTTCGACAAAAGGCCACATGATCCGCGCCGCCTGCTCGGCATAGGGCAAACCACGCAGCGCCCTTAGCGCCGTCGGCGAGAACGTCGGCCATGTCTCGGGCACATAGAGCCCGCCGTCCCGCGCCAAGCCGGTCATCAGAACGTCTTCGAAACCGAGCCTAGGGGCCGTGCCCCGGGTACTGATGTAATGCAAACCAAGCCTCTCGCTCGCCGGCAGGTACCCTATCGCCGCGCCCATCGGTAGGCAATAAGCTCCGAGAACCGTCCCGGCGTCTCCACGTTCAGGCTAAATAGCGGCTTTTTAGATGAGTCTGAAAGGCTTTCGGGTCCAGCGGCCGCCCGGTGGCCTGTCGCAGCAGGTCATCGGCGGTGAGGCGTGAGCCATGGCCATGCACATTCGCCCGCAACCACCCCATCATCGGCTCGAAATCGCCCCGGCCGATACCCGGCGTGATATCCGCCACGGCCGCATTGGCCGCCGCAAACAGCTGCGCCGCCGCCATCGCGCCCAAAGTATAGGTCGGGAAATACCCCCAAGCGCCGCTCGGCCAATGGATATCCTGCAGGCATCCGAGTGTATCGTCGGGGGGCGTTATCCCCAACAGCGCCCCCATACCGTCATTCCACGCTCCCGGCAAGTCGCCAAGATCCAGGTCGTCGGCAATCAGCGCCTGTTCCAGCCGGGTCCGCAGAATCACGTGCGCTGGATAGGTTACTTCGTCGGCATCGACCCGGATGAAGTCCGGCTTCACCCAGCTATAGAACCGGTGCAGATTGTCCGTCTCCCACGCCGCGTCGTCGCCGAAAGCAGCGGCCAGAATCGGCGCCACGAAGCCGACGAACTCCCGCGTCCGGCAGGCCTGCATCTCGACGATCAGCGACTGGCTTTCATGCATCGCCATGCCCAGCGCCGCCCCCACGGGCTGATAGCGCCAATCCGCCGGCAACCCGGCTTCATACATGGCGTGTCCGGTCTCGTGCAGCACCCCCATCAAGCCGGGCAGGAAACCGTCATCGCTATAGCGCGTGGTAATACGCACGTCGTCGCTGGCCCCGCCGCAGAAAGGATGCGCACTGACATCCAATCGCCCGCGCTCGAAATCGAAGCCCAGCCGCGCCATTAGCCGATGTGCCACGTCCTGTTGAACGCCATGCGGGAAAGGGCCCTTGGGTTCCAGCGGCGGCGGTAACGCCGCTTGACGCTCCAGCACCGCACCAAGGAAATCGGGCAGAAAATCGGCGAGGTCGGCGAATATCGGGTCGATCTGTGCCGTGCGGGCGTCCGGTTCAAAGCCATCGAGCAGCGCGTCGTAGGGCGATAGGCCAAGGGCCTCGCCTTTCGCGACACCGGTCTCCCGGGCCAACCGCAAGACTTCACGCAGGCTCGGCAGCAACCCCGCAAAGTCATTTTCTTTGCGCGCCGTCCGCCAGCGCATTTCACAGGCTGCGGCTGCCTTCGTCTGCGCCGCCACCAAATCCGATGGCACCGCGGTCGCGTGGGCATGCATATGCCGCATGCGCGTGATATTGGCGGCCTCCCAGGACGCGTCCGCCGCGTCTCCCGCCGCCGCCAGCAAGTCGGCCACCGCCGGCGCCGTCAGCATCTCGTGCCGCATCACCCCCAGCGTTGCCATCTGCTCGGCGCGGCCGCCGGCGCTGCCTTCCGGCATCAGCGTCGCCTGATCCCATTCCAACAGCCCCAAGACGTCGGTCATCACGCCAATGCGCTGAAACGTCTCCGCCAACGCCCCATAGGCCTCATTATCCTGCCGGGACACCCTCATTCCTCGTCACGCCGCAGATGATAGGCTCCATAGACCAACACCAGCGCGAAGGCCAGGCCGTACCAAGTGATGGCGTAGCCCAGATGATTGTTCGGCAGGTTGATCCCCGGAATTTCGCCGATCGGCAGCGCCGCGGGATCCGCCCCCGGGGCCACCGTAACGAACACCGGCGCAACGTCGCCGACGCCGGCGGCGGCCGCCATCTCCGCCTGGTTCATGATAAACCAGATATTGCGGTCGGCGTCGTTGTCCGGGGTAAACAATCCCGGCTCGGGAAACACCCGCGCCATGCCCTCGATGACCATATCTGGCGGCCCGGGATCGGTCGGTGATCGCCAATCCGCCGGCACCCACCCCTGATCCACCAGCACCACACCGCCGCCATCGCTGCGCACCAGCGGCGCGACCGCGTGCTGACCCGCTTTTCCCCGGTAGGTGCGGCTGCTCAAATACAGCGTCTTGTCGTGCCGCAACTGGCCGGTCAAACGGACCTGGACGAAGTCGAACGTCTGCGGCGCATCGACCACCGCCGGCAGCGGCAGCGCGGTGGCCACGGCGCGCCGCTCCAGCATGTCGATCAGCCCGGTTTTCCACGCCAGCCGCTGCACCTGCCAGCTCCCCAAAGCCAGCAGGATCGCGAGGCTGATCAGCGCCGCGATAGTCGCCCCTATTCTCGGTCGAAATCTGAGCCGCCCGCGCCCCCCGCGCGACGGCTCAGACTCAGCCTGAGGGGTCCTCACTGAACACGTTATGTTTGAATTGCTGCGCCAGCATCCAGGCCTTTAGCGGCCGCAGCAACGCGATCGAACCACCGATCACCACTGGCACCCAAACCACCACATGCACCCAGAACGGCGGTTGCACGGCGAACTCCAGCCATATCGCCAGCGGGATCACCACCGCGCTGTACACCACGATAATGAAGAACGCCGCCCCGTCTTGGCTGTCGAAGCGGCTGAAATCCAGCCCGCATTCGCTGCATGCCTCGCGGGTCTCGAGCAATCCGTTGAAGAGTTTGCCTCGGCCGCACCGCGGGCAGGCGCAGCTCAGCCCCGTCGTCACCGACGAAAGCTGTGGATAATACTCGGTCATGCGAATCCTTGTTGCCGGGCCTCAGCCGGCGCTGAGTCACCCATATTAGCCCACGGCAGCCTTGAAGTCGCCCGGTCGAGTTATCCCGGGCCGGCTCAGCCGCCCCACCAATAGATGAATGTATAGAGAAACAGCCAGACGACATCGACGAAATGCCAATACCACGCCGCCGCCTCGAAACCGAAATGGTGATCCGGCTTGAAATGGCCCTTCGCGGTTCGCACCAGACAGACCGTCAGAAACAGTGTCCCGACGATCACATGGAACCCATGGAAACCGGTCGCCACATAGAAGACAGAGGGATAGATCCCCGCGGTAAAACCGAACGTCGCCTCGGCATATTCCAGTGCCTGTAGCGCCGTAAAGGACACCCCGAGCGCCACCGTGATAACCAGCATGAAGACCGCATGCTGCATCCGGTTGGCGCGAATATCATGATGCGCCCAGGTCACGGTGAAGCCCGAAGTCAGCAGGATCAGCGTGTTGAGCAACGGCACATCCAGCGGATCGAAAACGTCGATACCCACCGGCGGCCAGACAAAACCGGTCGCCTCCTTGGGATACAGGCTGGCATCGAAAAACGCCCAGAAAAACGCCACGAAGAACATCACTTCCGACGCGATGAACAGCGCCATGCCGTACCGCAGGCCGATCCGCACCACCATATTATGGTGGCCCTCGTCAACCGCCTCGCGGATGACGTCTCGCCACCAGCCCATCATCGTCATCATGGCGATGGCGACGCCCGGCAAAATGACCCACAAACCGAGCGCACTAAAGGTCGGCTCGAGACCCGACCCGAGCGCCTCCGGGTGCATGAACAACACCAACCCAAAGGTCATCAGCAGACCGCCGACCGCACCGATCAGGGGCCACGGGCTTGGATCGACCAAATGATACGGATGGCTCTGCGAAGCGCTCATGGGTGTTCCAAAATTAGTTGCCAAGTCTTCGATTAGTTGACCGACGTCGCCGGTGTCTCGTCAGGCGCCAACCGGGTTACTTGATCGGTTGGGTCTTCAAGCTCATCTGGAAAAAAGGTGTAGCTCAGCGTGATCGTGTTCACATCGTCCAGATTGGGATCGTCGGCAATGTCCGGATCGACGAAGAACGTCACCGGCATCTCCGCCGCCTCATGGGCCGCCAGGATCTGCTGATCGAAGCAGAAACAGGCGATCTTCACGAAATAGGGCGCCGCCTTAAGTGGCGTGACATTGAATGCCGCCGTCCCCGCCGTCGCCTGGTCCGTGCGGTTGATCGCCTCGAAAAAGGCCAAGCCGGTCTCGCCGACGTGAAAGGTCACCGAACGCTGTACCGGCTTGAAATGCCAATCCAGGTCGGGACTGATATCCGAGTTGAAGCGGATCGTGATCTCCCGATCCAGCGCCTCGTCCGGGCTCGGCGCCTCGGTGGACACCAGCGGAATGCCGGCGAAGCCGATCGCCTGGCAGAACGCCCGATAGGCCGGCACCATGGCGTAGGCCAAGCCGTTCATCGACATCACGACCGTGAACATGCTGAGCACCAGCCAGCGCTTGCGGATCTTGCCTTTTCGAACAGCCTGAGCGGCCAATTTACAACCCTCCTGCGCGCGCCATGAACACCAGATAGAACAGCACCACCAAGCCAAGCAGTAACAGCATCAACGCACGGTTCTTGCTGCGCTGCTGTTTATGCCGGGCACTATACTCCCGCTTTTTCACAACAGGCCTCCGGCGCCACGGTCGACGACCAGCAGCGCAAATAGCATGAACAGGTAAAAAATCGAGAAACCGAACATGCGCCGCGCCGCGCGGTCCTTCTTGGCCGCGCCGTCGGTCTCCGGCTCTTTCAGCACCCGCCACGCGGCGGCCACGAACAACAACCCCATCGCCAGCGCCACAATCCCATAGACCATCCCGGCGAAGCCCAAGACATAAGGCATCACCGCCAGCGGCAACAGCAGCAGGGTATAGGCGAACATCAGCCGCTTGGTGGCTCGGCGCCCCCGCGCCACCGGCATCATCGGCACGCCGGCACGGGCGTAATCTTCACTGCTGTACAGCGCCAGCGCCCAGAAATGCGGCGGCGTCCAAAAGAATATGATCGCGAACAGCACCAGCGGCGCCAGCGCCACGTCGCCGGTCACCGCAACCCAGCCGATCAGCGGCGGAAACGCCCCGGCGGCACCGCCGATAACGATGTTCTGCGGTGTCCGCCGCTTCAACCAGATGGTGTAGACGAAGACGTAGAACCCGATCGATCCGGCCAGCAAGCCGGCCGCCAACCAGTTCGTCGCCAACCCCATCAACGACACCGCGCCGACGGCCAGGAACACCCCGAAGGCCAGCGCGTTGTCCGGCTCTATGCGGCCGGCCGGAACCGGCCGGTTGCGGGTGCGGATCATCAACGCGTCGATATCGCGCTCATACCACATGTTGATCGCCCCGGCGGCACCGGCGCCCACGGCGATACACAGGATCGCGATGCCAGCCAACAGCGGATGTGGGTCGCCAGGTGCCAAGATCAGCCCGACAAAACCGGTGAATACCACCAGCGTCATCACCCGCGGCTTCAACAGCGCCCAGAAATCGGCCACCTCGGAGGTCGCGACGGCGTCCGAATCGGCGCTCCCGACGTCCGCCTCCAAGATCGCCAAATTGAGCGCGGTGTCTGTCACCCTACCGCGTTCCTGCTAGGCTGATACCCGGTCATCCGCACGTCAGTGAGCCTCGGCCTTGATCTCCGGCAGCTCCTCGAACGAATGGAACGGCGGCGGCGAGCTGACCGTCCACTCCAAAGTCACCGCACCCTCACCCCAATAGTTCGCCGCCACTTTCTCGCCCCGGGTCAGGGTGTGCCAAACGACGTAGAGGAACAAGAACATCCCGGCGATCGAGATATAGGACCCGATCGACGACACCAGATTCCAACCAAAAAAGGCGTCCGGATAGTCCGGAATGCGCCGCGGCATTCCCTGCAGACCCAGGAAATGCTGCGGGAAGAAGGTCAGATTGACGCCGATGAAGGTCACCCAGAAATGCAGCCGCCCCAGCGTCTCGTTGTATTGCCGGCCCGACATCTTGCCGATCCAGTAATAGAACGCGGCGAATATCGTGAACACCGCACCCAGGCTCAGCACATAGTGGAAATGGGCCACCACATAGTAGGTGTCGTGCATGATCAGATCGACACCGGCATTGGCCAGCACCACCCCTGTTACCCCGCCGACGGTGAACAGGAAGATAAAGCCGATCGCCCACAGCATTGGTGTATCGAGGCGGATGGAACCGCCCCACATGGTCGCGATCCAGGAGAAGATTTTGATCCCCGTCGGCACCGCGATAACCATCGTGGCCGCCGTGAAATAGGCCCGCGTGTCCACGTCCAGGCCGACGGTAAACATGTGATGCGCCCACACGATGAAGCCGACGAAGCCGATCGACACCATGGCATAGGCCATCCCGAGATAGCCGAAAACTGGTTTGCGCGAGAAGGTGGAGATGATCTGGCTGATGATCCCGAATCCCGGCAGGATCATGATGTAGACTTCCGGATGCCCGAAGAACCAGAACAGATGCTGGAACAACAATGGGTCACCGCCGCCGGCCGCGTCGAAGAAGCTGGTGCCGAAATTGCGGTCGATCAGCAGCATGGTGATCGCCCCGGCCAGCACCGGCAGCGCCAGCAGCAACAAAAACGCGGTGACCAGAATGGACCAGACGAACAGCGGCATCCGATGCAGGGTCATGCCCGGCGCCCGCATATTCAAGATTGTCGTGATGAAGTTGATCGCCCCGAGGATCGAACTCGCACCCGCCAGATGCAGCGAGAAGATCGCCATATCCACCGACGCATCGGGATGCCCTAGCGCCGACGACAGTGGCGGATAGATCGTCCAACCCGTGCCGGCGCCCGACCCCACCAACGCCGAGCCCAGCAGCAGGATGAAGGCCGGCGGCAACAACCAAAAGGAAATATTGTTCATCCGCGGAAACGCCATATCCGGCGCCCCGATCATCAGCGGCACGAACCAATTACCGAAGCCGCCGATCAACGCCGGCATGACCACGAAGAACACCATGATCAGGCCATGCGCGGTGATCACGACGTTCCACATCTGCCCGTCGATGGCGCCATCCGGCAGCAGGAAGAATTGCCCCCCCGGATTCTGCAACTCCAGCCGCATAAGCAACGAGAACAGCCCGCCGATCACCCCGGCGAAAATGGCAAGCACGATATACATCGTGCCGATATCTTTATGGTTCGTCGAATAGGCGAACCGCCGCCATCCGGTTGGGGTGTGGTCATGCGCGTGCGCGTCGCTGTGCACTTCGGCCATGTGACTTTTCCTACCCCTAATTTTCGTGGCTGTAGGTGGGGCGCACGAACTGCGCCGCGCTCACCCGCATCGGGCGCTGCTCCAAGATACTGTCGTCCGCCGCGGCGAATTTCGTCCGCGCGTCGGCAACCCAAGCGTTGAATTGGGCCTCCGGCACCGCTTCGATGACGATCGGCATAAAACCATGGCCGGTGCCGCACAGTTCCGAGCATTGCCCGTAATAGACGCCCGCCTTGTTGACCTCGAACCAGGTCTCGTTGAGCCGTCCCGGAACCGAGTCGATTTTGATCCCGAAGGCCGGCATCGCAAACGCATGCAGGACATCCGAGGAGGTCGTAATCAGCCGAACTTTCACGCCGACCGGGACCACCACACGGTTGTCCGCCTCCAGCAACCGTACTTGCCCCTCCTTGATCTCTTCATCCGGCACGATAAACGCGTCGAACGCGAAATCCCCATGGTCAGGATATTCGTACGTCCAATACCACTGGCGGCCGATCGCTTTGATCGTCATGTCGGCATCGACGCTGGCATCGGTGAAATACAGCAGTCGGAAGGACGGTATCGCCAGCAGTACTAGAATCAGCACCGGCACCGCCGTCCACAGCACTTCGATCAGCGTATTGTGTGTGACCTTTGACGGCACCGGGTTCCGCTTCTCGCTGAACCGCCACATCACATAGACCAGCAGCCCCAACACGAACAACACGATCAGAGTGATCAACACCAGCAACTGGTTGTGGAACGCATGCACGCGCTCCATCACCGGTGTTGCCGCTTCCTGCAGCCCGAGTCTCCAGGCCCCGGGCTGCTGCGCCCAAGCCCCGGGCACAAGTATCAGCGATAGGCCTAACAGCGCGGCCAGCCGCACGCATCTCGCCATAGCGTCACGCAAGATCAATGAATCGTCCCCCTGCAGTCCCACTTTCGGGCAGCGCCCGGAAAATACACCACGCCATGCTCATCAGCCAAGCGAAAGCGGTACACGGTTGCGAGACACCATGTCGCAGCAGCAAAGCCGCGCTTTTGCGGGCCGCGCGTCTCACCAATCGCCCCTGGCATTGCCGACACGCGATCCCATATCTTGCTCTTAGTACCGTAACTTGCCATCACCGATGTTTTTTTTGGCGCCGTGAGGGGAGCCCCGATGACCGACATTGCTGCCACCGACGAACTATTCTTCACCCGCACCGGGATGGAGCAGTCGCGGGTTCACGCCGAAGTGACGGACGCGTTGGCCGCCGCCGACGATGGCGAACTCTATCTCGAATACCGCCAGTCGGAAGGCATCAGCTTCGATGACGGCCGCGTCCGCAGCGCCAGCTTCGACACCACCCAAGGATTCGGCCTGCGCGCCATTGCCGGCGAGGCCACCGGCTATGCCCATTCGTCGGAGTTGTCGGAGGCTGCCATCCGCCGCGCCGTCGGTACCGTCAAGGCCGTCCAATTAGGCCACAGCGGTAGCGTGGCTGCTGGTCCTGCGCGCACCAACCGGGCGCTCTATGACGACATCAATCCCCTCGGCGAGATGCCTTTCGAGGCCAAGGTCAACCTGCTCGCCGCCATGGACGCCTATGCCCGCGGCAAGGATTCCCGCGTCCGCCAGGTCTCCGCGACCCTTGCCGGCAGTTGGCAGGCCGTGCAGATCTTCCGCGGCGACGGCAGCCGGGTCGCCGACATCCGTCCCCTCGTCCGCCTCAATATCTCCATCGTCGCCGCCGACGGCGATCGCATGGAGTCCGGCGGCCACGGCGTCGGCGGCCGCGCCTCTTACGCCGCCTGGATCGAGCCGACCGCCTGGCAGGCCCAAGTCGACGAAGCCCTGCGTCAAGCCTTGGTCAACCTCGAGTCGGTACCCGCCCCGGCCGGCGAAATGCCGGTCGTGCTCGGCCCCGGCTGGCCCGGCGTCCTGCTCCATGAGGCCATCGGCCATGGCCTGGAAGGCGACGCCAACCGCAAGGGCACCTCGGCCTTTGCCGGCCTCATGGGCGAACGCATCGCTTCCCCGGGGATTACCGTGGTCGATGACGGCACCCTGTCGGAGCGTCGCGGTTCCATCACCATCGATGATGAGGGCACGCCGAGCGCCTACAATGTGCTGATCGAGGACGGCATTCTGAAGAATTTCATGCAGGACCGGCTCAACGCCCGGCTCATGGGGGTCGAGCCCACCGGCAACGGCCGCCGCCAGTCCTACGCCCACCATCCCATGCCGCGCATGACCAATACCTACATGCTCTCCGGCGACACCCCGGCGCAGGACATCATCAAGGC
Organism: Alphaproteobacteria bacterium; assembly: GCA_021774445.1. Taxonomy (GTDB): domain Bacteria; phylum Pseudomonadota; class Alphaproteobacteria; order UBA6615; family UBA6615; genus SZUA-147. Next base: position 11,253 of record JAJFJA010000067.1, on the reverse strand, counting down.
CGCCGGCAAAGGCATCTATGCCGTCAATTTCGGCGGCGGCCAGGTCGATATCACCTCCGGCAAATTCGTCTTCAGCTGCACCGAGGCCTATATGATCGAGGACGGCAAGCTCGGCGCCCCGGTTAAAGGCGCCACCCTGATCGGCAACGGCCCCGACGCCCTCACCAAGATCAAGCTCATCGGCGACGACACCGCCCTCGACACCGGCGTCGGCACTTGCGGCAAGAACGGCCAAAGCGTCCCCGTCGGCGTCGGTCAGCCCACCATGCTGGTGGACTCGCTCACCGTTGGCGGCACGGCGGTCTGACGCCCTAAAACGCGTATTCCTCGAACGCCGCGTCTACATTGCCGCCCCAGCGCCCGTTGAAGGCGGCGAGCTTGTGCTCGGCCGGGCTCACCCCGCTGTCGACGATATGCTCCAGCGTCGCCAGGTAGTGCCCTTCATCCTCGCCCCAATCATTCATCCGCGCCCGCGCCCGTAAACCGCTGCGGGCGATACACACGACTTCCCGGGCGACATCCAGCACCTTGCGGCCTTGGATCGACCCGTGCAGCCCGTCGCGGGCGACCGCCTCCCGTAGTGCCGTCACCTCCGCGGCGCTCCAATCGGCCACCAGGTCGCCGGCCGCGGCAATGGCGTCGTCGTCATAGAGCAGCCCGACCCACAGCGCCGGCAGCGCGCAAACCCGCCGCCACGGGCCGGTATCGGTGCCGCGCATTTCGATGAACTGTTTCAACCTGACTTCCGGAAAGGCGATCGACAGTTGGTCGACCCAGTCGCTCAGGATCGGTTTTTCCCCCGGTAGTGCCGGTAGTCGGCCGGCCATGAAATCGCGGAAGGATTGCCCCCGCGCGTCGATGTATTTGCCGTCGCGGTAGACGAAATACATCGGCACGTCGAGCAGCCAGTCGACGTAGTGCTCGAAACCGAATCCGGGCTCGAACACGAACGGCAGGATGCCGCTGCGATCCGGATCCGTGTCGGTCCAGCAATGGCTGCGATAGCTCTGATAGCCGCTGTCTTTACCCTCGACGAACGGCGAGTTGGCGAACATCGCCGTCGCGATCGGCTGGAGGGCCATGCCGATGCGCATCTTGGCCGCCATGTCGGCTTCGCTGCCATAGTCCAGATTGACCTGCACCGTGCAGGTCCGCAGCATCATGTCGAGGCCATGCTCGCCTTTGGTCGGCATATAGTCCCGCATCAGCCCGTAGCGCGCTTTCGGCATCCAATGCATGTCCTCGCGCCGCCATTTCGGGTTGAAGCCGATGCCGATCATGCCGATGCCCAGCTCCCGGCCGACATGCCGCACCTGATGCAGATGCTCCTGCACCTCTGCGCAAGTTTGATGCAGGGTCTCCAGCGGCGCCCCGGACAGCTCCACCTGACCGCCGGGCTCCAGGCTGATCGCCCCGGCGCCCCGCTTCAGGGCAATGACGTTGCCGGCCTCATAAACCGGTTCCCAGTCGAACTGCTGCATCGCCGACAGGAACTCGCGGATGCCCGGATTGCCTTCATAGGCCAGCGGCCGGTGGTCGTCCTTGCGAAAGGCGAATTTCTCGTGCTCGGTGCCGATCCGCCACTGCTCGCGCGGCTTACAGCCGGCGTCGAGATAGGCGATCAGGTCGTCCTTGCTCTCGAGCGGCGTGGTATCGGGCTTCGTCGGTCCAGACATGCAACCAATCCATGGGGGCTCTTATTGAGGGAGAAGGCGCGGGCGGCCCCAGTCCCCGCACATCGCCTGCCACACCGCCAGCAGCGCAATCGCCGCCGTGTCGGCCCGCAGCACCCGCGGCCCCAGACCAACCCGGGTTACAATGGGGTGTTTACCCATAAGGTCAAGCTCCGCCAACGTAAATCCGCCCTCCGGCCCCACCAGGACCGCCCAGGAATCGGGCTGAGGGGCCGCCCCCGCCAGGGCGCTCAGCGCCTCCCCCAGCGGTGCCCCTCCGCCGGTCTCGTCGCCCACCAGGAGTCGCCGTCGATCGGGCCACGCCGCCAGAACATCCGCCAATCGTACCGTTTCCGCCACCGCCGGCACCGTCAGCCGCTCACTCTGTTCCGCCGCCTCGATCGCGTTGGCCAGCAGCCTCGCCCCATTGATCCGCCGCACTTGCGTCCGCTCGGTAATCACCGGCACCAGCCGGGAAACCCCCAGTTCCGTGGCTTTCTGCGCCATAAAATCGACCCGGGCCCCCTTCACCGGCGCGAACAGCAGCCACAGGTCCGGTTCCGGTTCCTGCGCCCGGGTTTGCTGTTGCACGGTCAGCCGGCAACCGGCCTTGCCCAGCCTATCGACCACGCTCAACCAGGCCCCGTCGCGCCCGTTAAACAGCGCCACCGCCTCGCCGGGCTGGGCCCGCATCACCGACCGCAAATAATGCCCTTGGCCGGCCGCCAGATCGATCGCGGCCCCCGCGACCAGATCGTCCGGCACGTACAGCCGCAGCCGCGCTTTGCTCTCACTCATTCCTACCGCTCTTGCACCCAGCCCAAAGCCGCCGCACAGTGCGGCGCATGGATCCTAACACGCTGCCCCGAGACCACGGCCGCGCCGGCGACACCACCCATGGCGCCAGCGATATCGTCCACGGCGATTGGGTTGAGCAAGCCATGCCCAGCGCCCTGCAGCCCTATTTCCGCCTCGCCCGCATCGACCGGCCCATCGGCACCTGGCTGCTGCTGCTGCCCGGCTGGTGGGCCATCGCGCTAGCCGCCCCCGGCTGGCCCTCGCCGTGGTTGCTCGGCTTGTTCGGTATCGGCGCCGTGGTCATGCGCGCCGCCGGCTGTGTCGTCAACGACCTGGCCGACCGTAAGTTCGACGCCATGGTCGCCCGCACCGCGAGCCGCCCCATCGCCTCCGGCGCCGTCTCGGTCCCGGCGGCCCTGGTATTCCTCGCGGCACTACTCGCGGTCGGCCTCGCCATCCTGCTGCAATTCAACACTTTCGCCATCCTCATCGGCGCCCTCAGCCTGGCCCTGATCTTCCCCTACCCCCTGATGAAGCGCATCACCCACTGGCCGCAAGCCTTCCTCGGCCTGACCTTCAATTGGGGCGCCTTGCTCGGCTGGGCGGCGGTCACCGGCCGCCTCGATCCGCCGGCCATCGCCCTGTACGCCGCCGGCTTCTTCTGGACCCTTGGCTACGACACCATCTACGCCCATCAGGACAAGCAGGACGACGCCCTCATCGGCGTCAAATCCACTGCCTTGCTGTTCGCCGCCAACAGCCGGCCCTGGATCGCCCTATTCCTCACCATCACGGTGCTGCTGCTCGGCCTTGCCGGCTGGCTCGCCCAACTCGCCTGGCCCTATTATGTCGGCCTCGCTCTTGCCGCCGGCCACCTCGCCTGGCAGACCGCCGCCGTCGATTTCGACGACCCCCGCGATTGCCGGAAAAAGTTCAATTCCAACCGTGATTTCGGCCTGATTCTGCTTGCCGGCATCATTGCCAGCCAGGTCGTCTAAGATCGTACCCGTACGCGATCGCCACGTACACGTACGTCCTCTTTGTCATTGCGAGGAGGCCGAGAGGCCGACGCGGCAATCCATCAGCCGCCAAGCCGCAGGATGGATCGCCGCGGCCGCGTTGCGACCTCGCGATGACGGCGCTGGAGATTACCGTCCGACTCAATCGCCCCTCTGCAGCGCCGCGATCCGCCGCCGCCGCAGGTCGTGATCCTTGATCGTCGCTTCGATGAAGGCGTCCAGCGCCACATCGGGCGCCAACCGGTCGCGCACCAGGGTCAACGCGTCACGTTGCGCCAACGCCGGCAATGTCCGGCCCTCTGCGGCGATTTCGGCCAGCGCGATGGCATCGCCATGTTGTTCCAAATGCCCCCGCGTCCCCGCATAGCCGAACACCGCCTCGGCATACCCGCCGCCGTCGAGCGCCAGCACCACATCCAGCCGCTCATAGCTGTAATTCTCCGCCGACACCTCGGTTGCATGCATCGCCGCCAGTTGCCCGTCGTCGAGCCAGGTGATCGCCACCGCCACCCGGCAGCCCGGCTGCCGCCGCAGGGCCGCCGGCACCGAGCCATACACGGTGAGGTGAGCCGAATAGACCACGTCATGGTCGGCCAGCCAGCCTTGCTGTACCGGCAGCACCGTATCCGGCGCGGCGAATTTCCGTCTTAGCTGTGCCGGCGCCCGGTTCGAGCCATAGGCCAGCACCGCGGTCCGCCCGGCGGTGGCGTTCGGCGCGAAGGCCGCCACGGCGTCACCGCGCAGGGTGAACGAGTGCCCCGGCGCCTCATAGGGGTAACCCAGCGCCCGACTCAGCCAGTCGTCCATTCGATCCAGGTCAGCTAAATCTCTTCGATCCGGTAGCGTACATAGCCCTCGTCGACCGTCGACCAGGCTTTGCCGCGCCATACGTCCATCGCCTCGCCTCGGCTGTCATAGGGCCCGAATCGCTCCTCGTTCAAGCCGTCGATGATCGTCGTGAAGTCGGTGTCGGTGTACGTGCCGCCGATCACCCAATAGGCCTCCGCCCCGTCGCACTCGATGCGATAACGCGCATGGGCATTGTCGACTTGCGCCATGGACAGGCCCGACCAGGCCAAGCGGGCCGCTTCGATACTCTCGAACGGGCCTTCGCGCGTCTCCGCGCCACCGCCGACGATCTCACTGAAGGAGGTATCGGTATACTCGCCGCCGACGACCCAAAACTTGTCTGCCATGGTCAAAAAGCCCCTGAAAACTTCATACGAAGACCATATCCACCATACTATGCCCGACTTATCGAAAAACTAACCCCGGGGACGTCAGGCGAGCCGCGCGCTTGGCGCCCCTTGACGCCGCGCCGCCCATGGGGCTCTAAGAGCCCATGCCCTACGCCAGTTTACGCGATTTCATGGCTCGGTTGGAGCAGGATGGCCGCCTCGTCCGGGTCACCCATCCGGTCTCCCCGGTGCTCGAAATGACCGAGATCCAGACCCGCCTGCTGGCCCAGGGCGGCCCGGCGGTGCTGTTCGAGAACCCGATCCGCGCCGACGGCACCCCTTATGACATGCCGGTGCTGTGCAACCTCTTCGGCACCGTCGAGCGCGTCGCCTGGGGCATGGGCCGCGAACCCGGCCAATTGCGCGAGGTCGGCGAGACCCTGGCCTTCCTGCGCCAGCCCGAACCCCCGAGCAGCCTGCGCGAGGCCTGGGAATCCCTGCCCCTGCTCAAAACCGCCCTGGCCATGAAGCCCAAGACCGTACGCAACGCCCCCTGCCAGGAAGTCGTGCTCACCGGCGCCGACATCGATCTCGCCCAACTGCCGGAGCAGACCTGCAGTCCCGGCGAGCCCGCCCCCCTGATCACCTGGCCCCAGGTCGACACCCAAGGGCCCAACCCGCGCCAAAAGGGCGAGGGCGACCGCACCGACAGCGCCAATCTCGGCATCTACCGCATGCAGGTCACCGGCAAGAACACCACCCTGATGCGCTGGCTCAAGCACCGCGGCGGCGCCCAGCACCACGCCCGCTGGGCCCAGCAGAACACCGAGCCGCTGCCGGCCGCCGCGATTATCGGCGCCGACCCGGCCACCATCCTCGCCGCCGTCACCCCCGTCCCCGACACCCTCAGCGAGTATCAGTTCGCCGGCATGCTGCGCGGCGCCGGCGTTGAGCTCGTTCCCGCCAAGACCGTCCCTTTGATGGTCCCCGCCACCGCCGAGATCGTCATCGAAGGCCATGTGTCTCTCGACGAGTATGGTGACGAGGGGCCCTATGGCGACCACACCGGCTATTACAACGCCGTCGAGCCCTTCCCGGTGTTCCACGTCAGCGCCATCACCATGCGCCGCGACCCGATCTATCTCAGCACCTTCACCGGCCGCCCGCCGGACGAGCCCAGCATCCTCGGCGAGGCCCTCAACGAGGTCTTCATCCCGCTGCTGCAACAGCAATTCCCCGAGATCGTCGATTTCTGGCTGCCGCCGGAAGGCTGCTCCTACCGCATCGCCGTGGTCTCCATCCGCAAGGCCTACGCCGGCCACGCCAAGCGGATAATGATGGCGGTGTGGTCCTACTTGCGGCAGTTCATGTACACCAAATGGGTTATCGTCGTGGACGACGACATCGATGCCCGCGACTGGAAAGACGTCATGTGGGCCGTCTCCACCCGCATGGACCCGGTGCGCGACATCACGCTCATAGAAAACACCCCCATCGACTACCTAGACTTCGCCTCCCCCGAGTCCGGCCTCGGCGGCAAAGCCGGCCTCGACGCGACGAACAAATGGCCCCCGGAGACCAGCCGCGAATGGGGCCGGAAACTGGCGATGTCGGATGAGGTGGTGGAACGGGTGAACGCGATGTGGGGGGAGTTGGGCCTACCCGGCTCGGACAGACCGGACCAAAAACAAGGGGATCCCTGAAAGGGCGACAAAAGGCAGCAAGACAATTGTCCGCGGCTGTTCACACTGTGTTGCGCTGAACAGCATGGTAGAGCGGGTCTTCTGCCCCAATCCGGCCATATTCGCGCCGCAACATTCCGACCCTGGCCGAATTTCAATTCAGCACAAGGTGACGAACATCATGAACCCAAAGATCAAAATTGCCATAGCCGGCGCCCTGCTGGCCGCGCTGGCGGTGCCGGCGTACGCAGCCACGGCCATGGCCGACACGGACTCCGGCGCCAAGGCTAAGCGCGGCCAGCAGCACCACGCTCAGCTTGACTCTTAGAATCAGGTCACGCGTCCTGACGATGCTCGCGCCAAATCGTTTTTCAAAACTACTCGTCAAACCGGATTTACCCGCACAAATGGGGCCGGAGACTAGCACTATACGAAGCTCTGATTTCTCTCGTATCAATCGAACAGCCTGAACTGAGCGCGCTTAGGCGGCAGATCATATACTGTTATTGATAATCCATCCTTAATAAGACAATAGTCAATTAGTTCTTCGACTGCATCCCAACTAGCCCCTGCTGCACCGGTGCCAATCTTAGGCATGTGTATCGAGGCAGTTGCTTCCCGGGCAAAATCGGCAATGGCCTTCAGGCAACGTTCCAAGGCAGAATATCTAATACGCGGAGTCTCCGACTTTCCGAATCCGGCCTGGGCGATCAAGCTCGCAATCACAACATCGTCCTTTTCGGTGGAAAAATGTACGGTCCCTAATCGCTCCTCCATCGGAATGCTACCAATCCAAGTCGAGAATTCCCGTTGGGCATCAGGAAACTTTCGGGCTGCGCGCTTGGCAACGCCACCACCCCAGGTACGAGCGCGATCATTCACAAGTTGACAGACTAGCTTCAGGCCGTCTCCTCGTGGCTCCAAAGCGTTGCCATGAACATAGCGAATCGGGTGCCTGTCGCTCCTCGGTGAATCAAACCGGATAATTCCAGCGACTCTCGGCAAACTGCTACCTGGGTACCCAGGGATTCCCACACATTCTATTCTTAGATCATCGCCGGCCCAATCCTCATGCGCATGGTCGCTGTATCCAATCGCAGTACAGCGACTTACGACGCTGTCTTTAGGAAGTCTAAGACCCACTATACTCACGGATGGTGCCGTCATAGATGGGATAAAATAGTCGATGCGGTACGCAGGACGGTTTTGTCCTTCCAATGTTGGCGAGGCACAAAACATACCGACCGGCTCGACAGACGTCTTTGTAACTCGAATAAGAAACGCCTCTGCCGAGACGTCAAACTTACGCCTTTCAACCATCAAATCTTCGATACCTGCGATCTTATCCTTTGATGGAATGCTGCCAATTGGCATGACAAATTCAGATGCCGCTAGGTTGCACAAGAGTTCGAGCTGCCAGTCGTCCTTGATCTGGGGGGTACCGCCCCGATGCCTGGTGCGTTCGGCAACATCAGGAAACAACAAGTGAGCAAGCTCATGCGCTATCGAAAACCGAACCCTTTCTCTCACCTGTTTAGGGTTGTACTCAATTCGCGGGCCATGAGGTGTGCTAACGGTCCGCGCGTCCGCGACAGTTGATGTCGCATCAATAGGCACACGCATCAGGTTGGCAATATGAACTGGATTGAATGGAGGTCCGCTCCAACCGGCTTCTCTCGCTTTCAGCACAAGTTCCCGAGAAGCGCGTTCGACAGCGCTAATAGGATTCTCATCTCCAGCGAACTCCAGGACGGATCTGTTCGTCCAGCTTATTCCTTTTGGGTAGGTCAATGGATCAGCCTGCCTGCACTTGCTATTTTTTCTTGGATAGCTCCCTCAACCTACATTTAAGCCGGAGGGCGAAGCGATCCGCAAGACGGTCGAGCGACGATCCGAAACCCAATAGACCCCCGCAAGCCTGATTGGGAGCGTCACGATTTCGCGCCGGCGACCTATACGTACCAATTGTGTTGCGCCCGAAGGTTGAAGAACATATAGGGAACATAGCCCTTGGATGTCAAGCGGCACGGGTAGCGCGTTTTTCGGTGTGGTGGGGTCGCTGATGTAGTGCCAGGTCCTGAACGCCTCTTGGTCGCAGACGAGCTGGTCATGATAACGAACCAGCCGCGCGCAGCTGCGCCGCGCCTCATGCGCGAGACGAACAGCGTTCAATTCGGGTAACCGATCTCCCCCAGTGCCTCGGCGATCTCCGTCCCGATGGCCGGGTCGTGGATGGTTGCCGGCACCCTGTATGCGTCGCCGTCGGCGGTATTTTGAAGTGTGCCACGCAGGATTATTCCGCATGCGTCTTCGTGAATGCCGCAGTCTCAGATCTGACATCCGGCGTCATCCGCCTAACCCTTCCCAATCAACACCACATCATTCCCTGCAATCACCAGGGTCGCCGGAGTTCCCATCGCCGACCAGCGCCCGGTCAGCCATTGGAAAGTGGCTTCGGAGAAGAAACCGATGTGGGTGGGGTCGCTGATATAGTGCCAGGTCCCGAACGCCGCTTGGTCACGGACCCGTTTGGTCATGATACCGAGCCAGCCGCCCGCGGCGAGGCCATTCCACAAGCAATCCAGTTCCTTGCCCGGTTCGGCCAGATGTTCGACGACTTCGCTCAGGATGATGAAATCGTACCGCGCCGACAGGACGGATTCGTCGGCGGCATAGTAGGGGTCGTAGCGGGCGTACCAGCGATGCGGCCGTGACTTCCAAGCCTAGCCGAAGCCAGACATCGTGGTCCGGCCGCAACGCCCCAACGGCGCGCTGGCGCTGTAACCGGCTTAGAGGTCCAGCCCTTCGAGCGCGTCGGAGCGCATCAGCAGGCGAATTTCGTCGGTGATCTCGTCCTCGCTGAACGTCGCCTGGGCCTCTAGGTCGTTGAGGAAAACCGCGATGTTCGCCAATTCCTCGCCGGTCAACGCGAGCTGAAAACCGAGTTCCAGGTTTTGCAGGGCGATCATGGCGGCGGCGCCGCGCCACATGCGCGCGGCGAACTCAAAAGGATTCAATTGGGTTTGAAACGGTTCGGCGTCCAACGCCGGACCAATCGCGCCGCCGACGCCGTTAACGGAGTGACAGATCACACATCCGGTGCTGACGAAAAAATCCCGCCCGACGTCGGAACTGGCGAACGGCAGGTAATAGCCGGCCACCGACGACAACCCATGTTCGCTGGCCGGGACCGGCGCGGCGCTGGCAAGACTAAGCACCGCAGCGGCCGCCACCAATCGAATTCGTCCCATCATCGGCCTGTCTCCCTGCTATGCGGCACAGTCGACGATGCCCCATGCGCGCCCTGCGCCATCATAGCAGGCAATCGCCGACACAGCCATTGGGCAGGCGTCACGCCCTTGACCCGCATGGGCCCCGATGACCGCCCGGTCATCGGGGCCCATGCGGCAGGTGCTGGTCGGATGAAAGAGGGTGCTGCCGCGGGTCCGCAAAAACCGCCGCCGTTTGTCGGCGGATGCGTTCTGGACCGCCGCGAAGATAAGCGCGATCCTATATCGGGTAAGCGCGATGGAGAGCACGATGGCGGACCTAAAATCGATTTCGGATCACTGGGGCACCGGTGATGTCTATGCCCGGATCGTCAAGGCGATGGAGGCGGCATCGATTTCGCCCGCCACCGTGACGATGGAACAAATGGCACCGGTCGACCATTTCCACGCACGCGGGTTTCCGGCGACCGTTGAACTGGCCGACGCTCTGCCGATTGCGGCCGGTGACCACATAGTTGATATCGGTTGCGGCATCGGTGGACCGGCGCGTTATCTGGCGGACCGCTTCGACTGCCGGGTCAGTGGCATCGATATCACCGAATCGTTTGTCGAGGCGGCCAATAAACTGACCGCCCTGCTGAAAATGGCGGGGCAGGTAGAGGTTGAATTGGGTGATGGGCAGCATCTGCCCTATGGCGACGCGACGTTCGAGGGCGGCTACACCCAGCACGTGACCATGAATATCACCAATCGCGCCCAGTTCTTCGGCGAAGCGTTTCGAGTGCTGAAACCCGGCGCGTTCTTTGCGCTCACCGAACACGGTCTTGGACCACAAGGTAATCCGCACTATCCGCTGCCCTGGTCAGAAGATGGCAGCGGGGCTTATCTGGTGACCCCGGTGGACACCGTGGCCTATCTCGAAGGGGCTGGGTTCGTTGATGTCGCGGTCGAGGACACGGGTGCGAAATACCACGCGGGCTACAAGCGCAGCATGGAACTTGCCGCTCAAGACGCCCTGCCCCCTTTCGGGGCGCACATTCTGATGGGGCAAACGGCACCGGCCAAAACAAAAAACGCCGCCCGAAATATTGAGGAAGGTCGAACCCATCCTATCCAGGTCATCTGTTACAAGCCGCGTTGAGATGAAAGCCTGATCAGAAAACCTGGGAACCGTAAACCGGCCTAGCGAGTGGGGGCGGCCGCACACGCCCTCACCCCCGCGCGTCCTCCCGCATCAGATCCGCGCATTCCGCCTAACCCTTCTCAATCAACACCACATCATTTCCTGTAATCACTAGGGCCGCCGGAATTCCCATCGCCGACCAGCGCCCGGTCAGCCATTGGAAAGTGGCTTCGGAGAAGAAACCGATGTGGGTGGGATCAGTGATGTAGTGCCAGGTCCCGAACGCCGCCTGGTCACGGACCCGTTTGGTCATGATACCGAGCCAACCGCCCGCAGCGAGGCCGTTCCACAAGCGATCCAATTCCCTACCCGGTTCGGCCAGATGTTCGACGACTTCGCTCAGGGTGATGAAATCGTACCGCGCGGACAGGACGGATTCGTCGGCGGCATAGTAAGGGTCGTAGAGGGCGACCGCGTGCCCTGCCTCGGCAAACATTTGCGCCAGCGCCGGGCCTGGCCCACATCCACAGTCGAGACCCCGGGAGTGCCG
>JAJFJA010000066.1 GCA_021774445.1 Alphaproteobacteria bacterium | reverse complement strand
ACCCGAAGGGCGGCTTGGCGAGCTCACCGGCCGCGTTGCGCGACACTTGTGATGCGATGGCATCACGGCGTATCGCGCGCCTTGCCGGGTAAACGCGCCAAGCCGTCGTATGGGTATCTTATGTTGGATTCTATCCACTAGTTAAGCCTGATTGGTTGATACGGGCTGTCCAATGAGAACGCCGGTATCGCGACATCGAAGCGGTCGCCGCCGTCGGTTTCCATCTGATAGGACCCCAACATGATGCCCGACGGCGTCTCCAGCGGCGTCCCGCTGGTATATTCGAACACGGCGCCGGGTTGCAGCACGGGCTGTTCGCCCACCACCCCGTCGCCATGAACTTCCTGGACCCGGCCGCGGGCGTCGGTAATACGCCAGTAGCGGGTGCGGAGTTGAATCTTGCGATCGCCGTTATTCTCGATCCGCACTTGGTAGGCCCAGACATAGTGGTTCTCGTCCGGCGCTGACTGGTCATCCAGATAGACCGGCTTGACACTCACCGTCACGGATCCGGTCGTCGACGTGTACATCCTGCGGCTCCGGCCTTAAATAACCTGTCAAAATCGCCGTTTCTCCGACGCCGATTGGCCCTGATATGATACCAAACCCGCCCTTTGTCCAGGCCCCGGTCGGTCCGGGCCCGAACGCCAGCGTGGGCGATGGCCTCTCTCGCGCCCAGCCTGGGACGAGAATCGGGCACAACTATGGCCGCCCGCGCTGTTCGCCAAGCGGCCATCTTGCGGCTTCGTCTCCGCCCCGCTATATCAGATTGCCGGGCGGGTGTAGCTCAATGGTAGAGCTCTTGCTTCCCAAGCAAGTGACGAGGGTTCGATTCCCTTCACCCGCTCCAAAATCCAATCTCATTCGGCAAAAAGAAGCGCCCTGGTCTCGGGGCGAGACCAGGGCGTCACGCGAGAGGGTCGCGTGGAGTTCCTTAGTTGACCGTCACCCACCGTAGGATCAGGAAGTTGTCGGCTCGTTGGCTGAGCTCGATATTGTCCTTCGTGGCCCACAGCAACGGCTGCACATGCAGCGGCACATAGGCCACTTCGTCGCGCATGATGCCGTTGACCTCGTCGACCATGCCCTGGCGCGTGGCTTCGTCGCGCTCCACCTGGATCTGCGGCAACAGCTCATTGACCCGGGCGCTGGTAAAGGCACCGAAGTTCCAACTGCCGCCGAGGCCGCTGTCCGGGCTTGCCAGCAGGAAGCGGATCGGATGCTCGGCATCGAACGTGCCCGGCGACCAGCCCAACAGATACATGTCGAACTCGCCTTTGCGCAGCAGGCCTTCGCCGCCGAAATACTTCGCCACCGGCACCGCGCGCAAGTTCACTTCCAGCCCGGCTTGCGCCAGCATCGAGGCCACCGCCGTGCAGATCGCTTCATCGTTGATATAGCGGTCGTTCGGGCAGCTCAGCCCGAACGAGAAGCCATCCGGATAGCCGGCCTCCGCCAACAGCGACTTCGCCTTGTCAACGTCATAGGGCAGGCGATCGTTCAGCGCCGGGTTGAAGCCGCGGATCGTCGGGTCGATCAGCAGCCCCGCCGCCGTGGCGTGGCCGCGCATCACCTTGGAGATGATCGGATCCACATTGATCGCGCTGTACACGGCCTCGCGCACCCGCGCGTCCTGGAACGGATTGACGCCGCTGAGGTTGGAGTTGTTCAGGGCGTCCGCCTTGTGGCTGAAGCCGAGGAAGATCACCCGTGCCTCCGGCGCCTCTTGCACCGTGAAACCGTCGGCGTCGGCGACTCTGTCCACGTCTTGCGGCGGAATCGGCTCGATGAAGTCCACTTCGCCGGACAGCAGCGCCGCCAGCCGGGTCGCTTGCGTATTGATCGGCGTGAAGATCGCTTCCGTCAGGTTATGGCTGGCTTCGTCCCACCAGCCGTCATAGGGCACCAGGACGGTGCGCACGCCGGGGTCGCGTTCGCTGATTGTAAACGGGCCGGTACCGTTGGCGTTGCGGTTGGCGAAATTCTCGCCATCGCCGCCCGGGGTCAGGGTGCCGTGTTCCGTCGCCCACTCTTTGTCCATCATCAGCCAGTTGGCGATGCCCTCGACATAGATCGCCGGCGCGCTGGTGAAGATGTCGACCGTATACTGGTCCACCATTTTCGCATCCGTGACGGTCGCGTGGAACGACCGCACGCTGGAGGTATCGGACCGCGACCGCTCCAGCGAGAACATCACGTCCTCGGCGTCGAACGTTTGGCCGCCGTGAAACGTCACGCCCTGCCGCAAATGAAACCGCCAGCCGCCGTCGATCGGCTCCCAACTCGTCGCCAAGGAGGGTTCCAGGCTCATATCCTTGCCGCGTCGCACCAAGCCTTCATAGACATTGTTGAGGAAGCTCAACACCGGTGCGGCGTTGCGCGCGTAGGGGTCCATCGTCGACGGATCCGTCCCCGTGGCCCAGCGGAATGTCGCCGCCTCGGCGCTCATCAGCGGGGCCGTCGCCAGTGCCGCGCCGAGTAGCCACCCGGCGGCGCGCCTGTTTCTTATGTGCATCAATTCCTCCCAAAGTCTTCGGCGAAAAGTTTGTCGGCCTTAAAAAATTGGCCCAACTCCCCTGGCTGCCACGCTAGCTACCGCCCCGCGCCCAAGCAAAGCTGCCGCGCCGTCTTCACGAGAAAGTGAAATCGCCTATACCCGCATGAGTTGTGCCAGGGTTTCCACCCGATCCGCTTCGTCCACCGGCTTGTCCCAGCGTATTCGGCTAATTCGCGGAAAGCGCATGGCTAGCCCCGATTTGTGCCGCGTCGACTCATGGACCGAGTCAAAGGCGACCTCCAGCACCACCCCGGGCGTGACCTCTCGGACCGGTCCGAACCGATTGATCGTATTGTTCCGGACCCAGCGGTCGAGTGTCGCCAACTCGTCGTCGGTGAAGCCGAAATAGGCTTTGCCCACCGGCACCAGCACATCGTCGCCGCGATCGCGGCGCCAGCATCCGAAGGTGTAGTCGGAGTAGAAGGACGACCGCTTGCCGTGGCCGCGCTGGGCATACATCAACACCGCGTCGATCAGCAACGGATCGCGCTTCCATTTGAACCAAGGCCCTTTCGGCCGCCCGCTTACATAGGCACTATCGGCCCGCTTCAGCATCAGCCCCTCGATCCCGGCCTGCCGCGCCTGACCGCGCAGATCCGCCAGCGCCTCCCAGCCGGTAAAGCCGATCAGCGGCGACAGGTCGAGCCGCGGCCGTGCCGCCCGCGCAAACCAGGCCTCTAGACGTGCCCGCCGCGCGTCGAAGGGCAGCGGCCGCAGATCTTCCTCGCCATCGAACAGGATATCGTACAACCGCACATGCGCCGGTCTGTCCCGCAGCATTGCAGGGCTGACCTGCCGCCGCCCCAGCCGTGGTTGCAACCGGTCGAACGGCGCGATCTGATCATCGTCCATCACCACCAGTTCGCCGTCCAGGACGCCGCTGAAGGTCATCGCCTCAACGATATCGGGAAAAGCCGGGCTGATATCGTCGCCGCTGCGTGAGAAGACGCGTCGCTGTCCGTCCGCCAGCGCCACCAGCTGGACCCGAATCCCGTCCCACTTCCATTCGGCGCGGTAATTGCCGGCGTCCAGCGTCGCCAACTCCGCGTCGGTCACCGGGTTGGCCAGCATCGGCGAGCGAAAAACCGCCGTACCGCTGACGTCCGGCCGCGCGCCGTGCCCCTCGAGCCAACTGAACAACGCCCCATAGGGGGGTGAAATGCCGTGCCAGACTTCCTCTATTTCCGCGGCCTTGACCCCGCCGAACGTCGCCAAGGCGGTTTTCGCCAGCCCCGCCGACACGCCGACCCGTAAGCCGCCGGTGATCAGTTTCAGCAACGCCCAGCGTTGGGTCGCGTCCATCTGATCCAGCCAGCGCCTGGTCAGCCCCGGTACTTCGCTGCGACCGGCGTCATTGAGCGTCTCGACGACCGTGCCGAGGGTCGTCGGCGCCGCCGCCGCCGGTACCGCGCCCGCCGGCGTCTCGCCCACCGGCCAGATCAGCGCCACCGTTTCCGCGAGATCGCCGACGAAGTCGTAGCTCCAGCCGAACAGCACCGGATCGACCCGCTCATCCACCAACGCACGGATCAGTTTCGGTTTTGCCGTGCGCAGGCTCAGGTTACCCGTCAAGGCCGCCAGGGCGTAGCCGCGGTCGGGATCGGGCGTTGCCGCGAAATAGTCCTCCAGCAAGCGCAATTTGCCGTTGCGTGCCGGCTGGAACGCCAGTCCGTCGAGCAGTTCGGCAAAACCCTTCACGCGCCCTCTTCCTCGCGCCCGGCCAAGGACAGCGCGCGTGCCGCCAGCCCCGCACCGGTCGCAAAGTGGACCAGCGCGTCCTCGCGGCCGTGGGTCACCCAGACTTCCGCCGCCTCGACCTCGCTGATGGTCTGGGTCAGCTCATCCCAATCGGCGTGATCCGAGAGTACCAGTGCCAGTTCCACCCCGCGCTGTCGCGCTCTCGCCCGAACCCCCATCCAGCCGCTCGCGCCCACCGGCAGCGGCTCCGGCAGTCGCCGCGCCCAGCGATCGTTGGCCGCCGACGGCGGGGCCAACACGATGCGCCCCGCCAGCGCCTCCTTCGTCATATCTGCCACCGGCAACAGCGGCCCCAGCGCCACCCCCAGGCGCTCATAAAGCGCGCACAGCTTGGCCAGCGCGCCATGGATATAGAGCGGCTCGTCATAGCCCGCCGCGCGCAGCAGCGCGACGACCCGTTGCGCCTTGCCGAGCGCATAGGTGCCGACCAAGTGGCAGCGCTCCGGGAAGCGTTCGACCGAGGCCAGCAATCGCTCGATTTCCAGCGCTGCGGGCGGATGCCGAAACACCGGCAGGCCGAAAGTCGCCTCGGTGATGAACACGTCGCATTGGACCAGTTCGAACGGCGTACAGGTCGGGTCGGCGCGGCGCTTGTAGTCGCCGGAAATCACCGCCCGGTGGCCGCCATGCTCGATCACCACTTGGGCACTCCCCAGCACGTGTCCCGCTGGTGCCAAACGCAGGGAAACGTTGCCGATCCGCAGCGTTTCGCCCAGGGCTAGCGGTTGCATGCTGTCGCCGGCGCCTGTGCCCATCCGGGCCGTCATGATGGCGCAGGTTTCCGCCGTCGCCAGCACCGCCTGATGCCCGGGGCGGGCGTGATCCCCGTGGCCGTGGGTCACCACGGCGCGCGGCACGGCGCGCGACGGGTCGATGTAGAAATCCCCGGCTGCGCAATAGAGTCCGCTTTCGGTTACCTTGAGCCATGAGGCGACGGTGGCCGGGACGCTGGTCATACGCGCTGCATACGTAGTATTGCGAGTGGCCACAGGGTATCGTGCTTTCGTCCTAGTGCAACGTCACGAGTGCCCGATGCGAGTATTGAATAGAGGATCGGCACGGTGAGTCTACCGCAGCATACCTCGGTCGCCTGCATTGGCGGCGCTCATTGGGATCAAAAGATCTGCCTGCAGCAGCCGGCGGAAATGGGCACGTCCAATCCGGCGCGGACCACTCGCAGTCATGGCGGCGTAGCGCGTAACGTCGCCGAGAATCTGGCGCGCTTGGGTTGTTATGTATCGCTGTTTTCGGTGCTCGGTGACGATGTGCCGGCGCGGGATTTGATCGCCGCGATGACCGAACTTGGCGTGAATTGCGACGACCTCCTATGCGCGCCCGACCGGACCACCGCAAACTACAGCGCGGTGCTCAACCCTGACGGTGCCCTGGTGATCGGTATCGCCGACATGGAGATCTACTGCGATCTGGATGCGGCTTGGGCGGATGCCACGGTTCCGAAACTAGCCGACCATGGGGTCTGGGTGCTGGACGGCAATATCAATGCCGCGGGCTTGAGCCGACTATTGCGCCACCCGGACCGCCCGGCGATTGTCCTCGTCGACCCGGTCTCCGTCGCCAAATCGGCCCGCCTCCTGCCGACGCTCGATCGTATTGACGTGCTTTTCCCGGACCGTGCCGAGGCCGCGGCCTTGAGCGGCCTGCCGGTCCGCAACGGTGAGCAGGCGTTGGCGGCGGCGGACCATCTCTGTTCGGTTGGCGTCGGTAGTGTCGTGGTATCCTTGGGGGCGGCCGGGATCGCGATGACCGATGGCAGTTATCGCGCCCTGTTGCCGGCCGCGCCGGTTGGCATAGTGCGTGACGTAACCGGCGCCGGCGACGCTTTGCTGGCCGGCTATGTCTACGGCCTGATCCATGGCGGCGAGATCCCGCCGGAACTGTTCGGGCTTGCGGCCGCCGGCCTGACCATCGAAGTTGCGGCCACCGTCAACCCGGATCTCACCCCGGAGCGGTTGCAGCAGCGCGTCGCCGACCTCGCCGATCACGGAGCATCATGATCTCGTCCGCCCTCGATATTCGCACCCATATTGCCGATCGACTGGCCGCGGGCGGACCCGTCGTGGCCCTGGAATCCACCGTCATCGCCCACGGCCTGCCCCATCCGCGTAATATTGAGGTTGCCCAGCGGCTGCAGGAAATTATCCGCGCCGCGGGTGCGACCCCGGCGACCATCGGCCTCGTGGCCGGGCGGCTCGTCGTCGGTTTGTCGGATGGCGAGATCGAACGCTTCGCCACCGCCGACGATATCGCCAAGGTCAGCCGCCGCGACTTCGCCCCGGTACTTGCCGCTGGCGGGCTCGGTGCCACCACGGTGGCCGCCACCATGTTTGCTGCCGCCCAAGCCGGGATACGGGTCTTCGCCACCGGCGGGATCGGCGGTGTTCATCGCGGCGCCGAAAGCAGTTTCGACATCTCGGCCGATTTGCCTGAGCTGGCTCGCACGCCGGTAGCCGTCATCTGCGCCGGCGCCAAGAGTGTCCTCGATCTGCCGCGCACCCTCGAGGTGCTGGAGACTCATGGCGTGCCGGTTCTCGGTTATCGCACCGCGACATTTCCGGCCTTTTATACGACCAGTAGCGGGCTTGCTTTAGAGCATCGGGTCGACGATCCGGCGGCGGTCGCCGACATTATGCGCACCCATTGGGCTCTTGGTCTTTCCGGTGGCTTGCTGATCGCCAACCCGCCGCCGGAGGCCGCCGCGATGGCCGCCGGTGAGGTCGATGCCTTCATCGCCGAGGCACTCGCCGCCGCGACGGCGGCGGGCGTCAAGGGCAAGGACGTCACGCCTTATTTGCTGTCCGATCTCGCGGCGCGCAGCGGCGGTCGAACCTTGAGCGCCAACATAGCGCTCCTGGAAGACAATGCGGCTGTCGCCGCCGCAATCGCCGTGGCCTATGCCGCGGCACCTCCGTGAGCCTGGCGACCGCGACGACGACTGAGACGGCCGCGGCGGTCCTGCCGCAGCCCTTTGCCGACTGGTTTGCCCACCGCGGCTGGACACCCCACCCCCATCAACTGACCATGCTTACCGCCGCGCGGGCCGGCGAGTCCGCGCTGCTCATCGCCCCCACCGGCGGCGGTAAGACCCTTGCCGGTTTTCTCCCCAGCCTGATCGAGCTTGCCGCCGACGGCGGCGACCATGAAGGGCTCCACACCCTCTACATATCGCCCTTGAAGGCTCTGGCGGTCGACATCCACCGCAATCTCGAACAGCCCATCGCCGAGATGGCGCTGCCCATCCGGGCCGAGTCCCGCACCGGCGACACCCCGTCCCATAAGCGCCAGCGCCAGCGCCGCCAGCCACCGCAGCTACTCATGACGACGCCGGAAAGTCTGTCGCTGCTGCTGTCTTATGCCGATGCCGCGCGGATGTTCCGCGACTTGCGCTGCGTCATCATCGATGAGCTCCACGCGGTCGAGGACAACAAACGCGGCGACCTGTTGTCGCTGGCCTTGGCCCGCATTGCCCGCCTCGCCCCGGCCTGTCGCCGGGTCGGTCTTAGCGCCACCGTTGCCGAGCCGGCGCGCCTGCTGCGTTGGCTGTCGCCCCACGGTGACGGCACCGGTGTGCGCTGTGTCCATGGCCGCGCTGGCGCCAGGCCTGACATCTCCGTCCTCGTCAGCCGGGCCGACCTGCCCTGGTCCGGGCATATGGGCCTGCACGCGTTGCCTCAGGTCTATGAGCTAATCCGCGGCGCCAAGACCACCTTGGTCTTCGTCAACACCCGCGCCCAGTCGGAGTTGGTGTTCCAAGAACTCTGGCGCATCAATGACGCCAACCTCCCCATCGCCTTGCATCATGGCAGTTTGGCCCGGGAACAGCGGCGCAAGGTCGAGGCGGCCATGGCCCGCGGCGACCTCGCTGCCGTCGTCGCCACCTCGTCCCTTGATCTCGGCGTTGATTGGGCCGCGGTCGACCTCGTTGTGCAGATCGGTGCGCCGAAGGGCGCCACCCGCCTGCTGCAACGTATCGGCCGCTCCAACCACCAGCTCGACCGGCCGAGCCGCGCCGTCCTGGTACCCGCTAACCGCTTCGAGGTGCTGGAGTGCCACGCCGCCCTGGACGCCATCGCCGCCCACACCCTTGATGGCAAGCCCGAACGCCCCGGCGGCCTCGATGTACTGGCTCAGCATATTCTCGGCATGGCCTGCGCCGAGCCGTTTACGGACGACGCACTCTATGACGAGGTAACCAGGGCCGCGCCCTACGCCGACCTGCCGCGCCCGGAATTTCAGGATGTCCTCGATTTCGTCGCCCATGGCGGCTATGCCCTCGGCGGTTATGAACGCTTTCGCCGGCTCAGCCTCGATGACGCAGACCAATATCGCATCGCCGCGCCGGTCTTCGCCCAGCGCTATCGCATGAACGCCGGCACCATCGTCGAGTCCCCGACCCTGAAAGTCCGACTGGGCCGTGGCCGCGTCCTCGGCGAGGTCGAGGAATATTTCGTCACGGCGATGGCCCCAGGCGACACCTTCATCTTCGCCGGCCGCCTGTTGCGCTTTGAGCGCATTCACGAGATGTCGGTGGAGACCACGGTCGCCACCGGCGACGCGCCCAAGGTACCGGCCTATGCCGGCGGCCGCCTGCCTTTATCGACCCATTTGTCGGAACGTGTGCGTGCCCGCCTCGCCGATCCCGCCAGCTGGGCCGAGCTGCCGCCGGCCGTCCGCGAGTGGCTCCAGATCCAGCAATGGCGTTCCGTGCTGCCTGGCCGCGATGATCTGCTGATCGAAACCTTCCCCCGCGGCAACAAGCATTATCTCGTCGCTTACTGTTTCGAAGGCCGCAATGCCCATCAGACCATGGGCATGTTATTGACCCGCCGCATGGAGCGCGCCGGTTTCGGTCCCCTCGGGTTCGTCGCCACCGACTACGTCCTCGCCATCTGGAGCCTGCGTCCGGCCCGGGACCTCGAAAAACTTTTCGACGAAGACATGCTCGGCGACGATCTCGAGGCCTGGATGGCCGAATCCAGCATGCTCCGCCGCACCTTCCGCACCGTCGCCGTCATCGCCGGCCTCATCGAGCGCCGCCACCCCGGCCAGGAGAAAACCAGCCGCCAGGTCACTTTCAACGCCGATCTGATTTACGACGTGCTGCGCAGCCATGAGCCCAACCACATCTTGCTCCGCGCCACCCGCGCCGACGCCGCCGCCGGCCTCACCGACATCCGCCGCGTCGCCGACATGCTGGCCCGCATCCGCGGCCGCATCACCCACCGCGCCCTCGACCGCGTCTCGCCGCTGGCCGTGCCGGTCCTGCTAGAGGTCGGTCGCGAAAGCATCTTCGGCGCCGCCGTCGACGACCTCCTCGGCGAACAAGCCGACGACCTCATCACCGAAGCCACCGAAGGCAGCGACGTCAAGGAACTGCCGTTTTAGGGTGAGTTCACACGCCAAATGGATTGCTTCGCTGGCGCTCGCAAAGACGCCGTTGATCCCACCTGCTCCGTCATCGCGAGCGAAAGCGACGCGATCCAGCATCTCCCCCCTGGGGCCTGGGCGGTACGGGCGAGATTCAAAAGAACTCGGCACGGCAGGTCGGGCAACTAAAGACTCACATCCCCACGAGTCGCCGCCTACACTCCGCCGTCCATGAGCGGTCTGCAATTCTCCTTCTCCGGCGCCCAGCTTGTCGCTGACCCGTCCGGCGCCCTTTATTGGCCGGCCGAGCACACCCTCATGGTCGCCGATCTGCATTTTGAGAAGGGCTCCAGCTTCGCCGCCCGCGGCACCGCCCTGTTGCCGCCCTACGACACCCGCGCCACCCTGGAGGCGCTGGCGCGTGCGGTCCGCCGCCACCGGCCTCGCCGGGTCATTTGTCTCGGCGATAGTTTCCACGACCTTGGTGCCGCCGGGCGTCTCGCCAATGGTGATCAGACCCGGCTCCGCCGCCTCGTCGCCGCTCAGGATTGGCTATGGATCAGTGGCAACCACGACCCCCAGCCCCCGGTTGGTCTCGGCGGCGACTGCCAGGCTCAGATCAGGCTCGGCGGCCTTGTATTACGGCACGCCGCCGAATTCGGCCCGGACGCAGCGCTGCCCAGCGGCGAAGTCTCCGGCCATTATCACCCCAAGGCGCGGGTGCGGTTGCGCGCCCGTGGGGTCTCCGGCCGTTGTTTCGTCACTGATGGCCGCCGGCTCATCCTACCGTCCTTCGGCGCCTTCACCGGGGGTCTGGATGTGCTCGATGCCGGTTTCGCCGGTGTGCTGGCACCGCAATTCCGGGTTTATCTCCTGGCCCGGGGCGGTGTCTACGCCTTCCGGCAGCACCAACTTTCGGTCCCGCCCGAGGCCCTTGCCGGCTAGCACGGCGGCCCTCCGGCGCCCCCGCGGAGGCGTGGACCCCTCGCGGGGTCCACTGCCGCGAGCGATAAGACAAACCCAGAGCGGATTGACCAAGACCCGCTTACGGCCGCGACGGCGGCCCGCCGGCCCTCCGGCGCCCCCGCGGAGGCGTGGACCACCCGGGTCCACTGCCGCGAGCGACAAAAGCGACCTAGAGGATCAAAGATCCACTCGGTCGTCGTCATCCGGGTCGCGGTCGCGTCGCCGGTCTTCGTTGGGTCGGATGCGGCGGATGATGATGTCGCCGTTCTCATTGATCTCCGGCAACGCATATTGCGGCACCGCATTGAGCATGGTCTCCAGGGTTCGCATTAGGGTTTCCAGGCTCTGTCGGGCCAATTCCTCGGCGCGTTCCTGCGACTCCGGCGATTGTGCCCAGGCGCTTACCCCGTGCAGCACCGCCACAGAAAACACGAACCCTGCGAATAACTTACGCATTTCGCCCCTCCTCAAGACGACGTGACGTGCTGGTCAAACTGCCGCCTTATTGTGGCGATTATGTGCCGCCGCCCAAGCGACCGGGCCGCAGCTCGTAGCCGAACCATAACATCGCGGAGAGCAGCAGCACCGCATTTGCCTGATGCGCCGACGCCAGTGCCACCGGCACCACGAGCAGCAATGTCGCGATGCCCAGTACGACTTGGCTGAGTGCCAGTAGCACGATGCCGTTGGCCAGCCGCCGCACCCGCGGCAGCAGCACCACCCAGCGGCTTCGCCACCATAGGCCGACCACGAGGACAAAAGTCGCCATCGCCAACCAGCGATGGTTGAACTGGATCGCCGTGATGTTTTCGAACGGGTTGGCGTACCAGGGCTGCAGCAGGAAATATCCGCTCGGCAGCAGCGCCCCGTCCATCAGCGGAAAACTGTTATAGCTGAACCCGGCATCGGTCCCGGCCATGAAGCCGCCGGAGAGGATCGTTATCGCCAGCGCCGCCACCGCCGTGACGGTCAGAGTCCGCAATCCCGCTCGGCGCTTGTCCGCCACCGGCTCGGGGCGCGGAAACAACAGTTGCAAGGCCGTCCACAGCATGGCGCCGAGGATCAGCAGCGCCAGCGCCAGATGCGCCGTCAGCCGGTATTGACTGACCGTCGGGTCGTCCACCAAGCCGCTGGTCACCATGTACCAGCCCAGCACCCCTTGCAGACCGCCGAGCACGAACAGCAGCAACAATCGCAGCCCCAACCGCCGGTTGATTTGCCCGCTCAGCGCGAACCACCCGAACGGCACCAGGAAGATCGCCCCGATCGACCGTCCCCACAACCGGTGCACCCATTCCCACCAGAATATGCGCTTGAATTCCGCCAGCCCCATGCCGGCGTTGATTTCCGCGTATTGCGGCGTGTCTTGGTACAGCGCGAACACCCGCTGCCATTCCGCTTGGCTTAGCGGCGGCAGGGCGCCCATCAAGGGCTGCCATTCGGTGATCGAGAGGCCGGAGTCCGTTAGTCGGGTGATCCCACCGATGACCACGGCACCGAAAACCGCGGCGCAGCACACCAATAGCCACACCGCGACCCGCCGGCTTGCGGTGGCCGCCATGAAATTATCGTCTCTCGCGATGTTGGCCACGCTGGTCAATGCGGTACCCCTAGCCCTCCGCTGCCGCCGACAGCGGGCTCTGAGCATCGCATTTGGCACCTGGGCCCGCCACCACAAGACCTTGCGCTATTCCGCCGCAGCCGAAAAAAACAACAAACTGTCACTGGACTCTAGGCATGAACATACATAACTTTATGTAGAATAAGAAACAACACACGAAATTAGTGTTAAATATGGACCACCTGCCTGTATTCCTGACCCTGCGCGACCGCTCGGTTCTCGTGGTCGGCGCTGGTGAATCGGCGGCCCGCAAGGCCCGTTTGCTGCGCCGGGCCGGGGCTCGTATCCATATCGTCGCGCCCCAGGCGAATGCGGAGCTGTCGGCGCTGGCCCGGCAAGGCGCCGTGACCCTTCATTTACGGCCCTTCGAGCCGGCGGATCTGCGCGATCGCGCCGCCGTCTGGGCCGCCACCGGCAGGCCAGCGGTAGACGAGACCGTCGCCGCGGCCGCCCGGGCCCGCGCCCTGCCGGTCAATGTCGTCGACCGGCCCGACCTGTCCAATTTCATCATGCCGGCGATCATCGACCGCAACCCGATCATCGTGGCGGTCTCCAGCGGTGGCGCCGCACCGGTCTTGGCGCGTCGTATCCGCGCCCAACTTGAGCGCACGCTGCCCGCCCGGCTTGGGCATCTGGCACGGTTCGCCGGCCGTTTCCGCAGCGCCGCCAAGGCCAGTCTGCCCGCCGGCCTGCCCCGGCTGCGCTTCTGGGAAGGCGTCTTCGATGGTCCCATCGCCGCTGCCGTTCTGGCCGGCGAGGAGGCCCAGGCCTCTGAGCGCATGTTGCTGGCGGTCAACCGCAACGCACCCTCTGGACAACGTCCGGAGGGCATTGTCCACCTCGTCGGCGCCGGTCCCGGCGACCCGGATCTATTGACCTTGCGGGCCCTGCATCTGCTGCAGACCGCTGATGTCATCGTCCACGACCGCCTCATCGGCCCCGACATTCTCGATTACGCCCGCCGCGACGCCAAACGGATCTATGTCGGCAAGGCCGCCGGCAAGCCGAGCCTGGCCCAAGCCGATATCAATGCCCTGCTGCTCCGTCACGCCGAAGCCGGGCAGCGTGTCGTCCGGCTCAAGGGCGGTGATCCCTTCGTCTTTGGCCGTGGTGGTGAGGAGATGAACTACCTCCGGCAGCGCGGCATCACCGTGGAGGTCGTGCCGGGCATTACCGCCGCCCTCGGCTGCGCCGCCGCGGCCGGTGTCCCTTTGACCCAGCGCGGCGTGTCATCCGCGGTCACCTTCGTTACCGGTCATGGCCGCGCCGGCGAACCTGACGTCGACTGGTCCGCCCTCGCCAGCCCCAGCCACACTTTGGTCATCTATATGGCCGCCGGACGCGCGCGCTCGGTCGCCGCGCGGCTGATCGAGCATGGCCTCGCCGGCACCACGCCGGCGGCGATTATCGAAAACGGCACCCGGCCTGAGCAACAGGTCTGGACCGGTTGTCTGGGCACGCTGCGCGACCAGCGGCCGCGTCTCGGTGCCGACGGCCCCGCCCTGATCGTGGTCGGCCAGGTGGCGGCGCGGGCACAAAGCGCCATCGCCGTCGCGGCACCGTTCGCCCAGGCCGGCTAAGGACAGGAGCAGCCGATGAGCCTACAAGTTGTCACCGCCAATCGCCTCCGCGACGGCCGTGTCATTTATCTCGACGCCGCCGATGGTTGGTCCACCGATGTCGCCGCCGCCCGCCTTTGCGAAGACGAAGCCGCCGCGACCGCCGCGCTGGCGATCGCTGCCGCCGCCGTCGCCGCCCGTCGGGTCGTCGAGCCCTATTTGATTGCCGTCGAACGAGCGGATGGCGCCGTCTCGCCGACCCGTTACCGCCCAGTCCGTTATCGAGAAGTCATTCGCGCCTTCGGCCCCTCGATTGCCGCCGGCACCGCCGCCAAGGAGACCTGAGCGATGTATCGCTATGACGAATTTGACCAACGGCTGGTCGATCAGCGCGTGGCGCAGTTCCGCGACCAGGTCGCCCGCCGCCTGTCCGGCGAGTTGACCGAGGACGAATTCAAGCCCTTGCGGCTCATGAACGGCCTTTATTTACAGCTGCACGCCTACATGCTGCGCGTCGCCATCCCCTACGGCACCCTGTCGTCGCGGCAACTCCATCAGCTCGCCCATATCGCCCGCCGCTATGATCGCGGCTTCGCCCATTTCACCACCCGCCAAAACATCCAGTACAACTGGCCGCGCCTCGAGGATACGCCCGACATCCTCGCCGAACTCGCGTCGGTCGAGATGCACGCCATTCAGACCAGTGGCAACTGCATCCGCAACACCACCGCCGACCAATATGCCGGCGTCGCCGCCGACGAGGTGGAGGATCCCCGCATTCATGCCGAGGTCATCCGCCAATGGTCGACCCTGCATCCCGAGTTCTCCTTCCTGCCGCGCAAATTCAAGATCGCGGTGACCGGCGCTCAGCACGACCGCGCCGCCATCCGCGTCCATGATATCGGCCTCGTCATCCGCCGCGACGCCAACGCCAATGTTGGCTTCGAGGTCGTCGTCGGCGGCGGTCTCGGCCGCACGCCGATGGTCGGCAAGACCATCCGCGAGTTTTTGCCGAAGCAGTATTTGCTGTCTTATCTGGAAGCCATTCTGCGGGTCTACAACCAGCTCGGCCGCCGCGACAACAAATACAAAGCCCGGGTCAAGATCCTCGTCCATGAGACCGGCGTCGAGGAATTCACCGAGATGGTCGAGACGGAGTGGCGCCACATCCGCGACGGTGCCATCGACCTGCCGGCCGAGGAGGTTGCCCGCATCCGCGCTTATTTCGCCGCGCCGGATTACCAGACCCTTAGCGCCGCGCCGCCGGAATACACCGCCAAGCTCGCCGCCGATCCGACGTTCGCCGATTGGGTGCGCACCAATATCGCCGCCCACAAGGTCCCGGGTTATGCCATCGTCAACATCTCCCTCAAGCCCATTGGTGGCATCCCCGGCGATGCCACCGCGGATCAGATGGATGCGATCGCCGACCTCGCCGCGCTCTACAGCGACCGCGAGATCCGTGTCACCCATGAGCAGAACCTGGTGCTGCCCTATGTTCGCCAGACCGATTTGTATCTGCTGTGGCAGGAGCTGCGTCGCCAGGGTTTGGCCACCGCCAACCTCAACTTGATCAGCGATATCATCGCCTGTCCCGGTCTCGATTATTGCGCCCTGGCCAACGCCCGGTCCATTCCGGTGGCGCAGCAGATTTCTGAGCGTTTCGCCGACCTCAAGCGTCAGCACGACATCGGTGAGCTACGCCTCAAAATCTCCGGCTGCATCAATGCCTGCGGCCACCACCATGTCGGCAATATCGGTATCCTCGGCGTCGACCGCCGCGGCGAGGAATATTACCAGATCACCCTTGGCGGCACCCCCGACGAACAGGCCGCCATCGGCACCATCGTCGGCCCGGCCTTCGCCAGCGACCAGGTGGTCGATGCCGTGGAAACCATCGTCGACACCTATGTCGGCCAGCGCCAGGACGGCGAACTTTTCATCGACACCTACCGCCGCATTGGCAACGCCCCCTTCAAGGAGTCCCTCTATGGCAATCATTAAGCACAGCCAAGTTGTCGAGGATCCCTGGACCACCGTCACGGCCGTAGACGATCCTCTGCCGTCGAACGATCAGCCGGTCATCGTCTCGCTGGCCCGCTGGCAGGCCGATCGTGCGGCCTTGATCGCCCGGCGCAGTCCCCTCGGCTTACGGTTGAGCAGCGCCGAATCACCGGCTGTTGTCGCCGATGATCTGGCCTATTTCGAGCTCTTCGCGCTGGAGTTTCCCGCCTTCACCGACGGCCGCGCCTACTCCCATGCCCGGCTCTTGCGGGAGCGTTATGGCTATAGCGGCGAGATCCGTGCCGTCGGCCATGTCTTGCGCGACCAGTTGATCTTCATGCGTCGCTGCGGCTTCGATGCCTTCGAGGTGCCGAGGTCCGGCGACGCCGCGGCCGCCCTCGCGCAGTTCCAGGCCGCGCTGTCGGAAATCGATGTTTGGTACCAGACCGCCCCGGACGCCCAGACCCCGGTTTTCGCGCGCCGCCAGCATATGTCTGAAGCCTTCCTCAACGGCACCGCGGGTTAACGGAGGACTCCAATGCCTCTCGATGAGTTGCCAGCGCCGGCACGCGCCGCCGCGCTACTGGAGGCGCATGAGCGCAACACCGCGGCGGGGCTCCTGCACGCCATGATCACCCGTGAGTTTCCCGGCCGCCTGGCGGTGGTCTCGTCGTTCGGTGCCGACGCCGCCGTAATCCTCCATCTCGTGTCCCGCATCGACCCCAAGACCCCGGTGATCTTCCTCGAAACCGGTCAGCTTTTTGGCCAGACCGACACCTACCGGCAGGACTTGACCGCCTGGCTCGGCCTTGAGGATGTGCGTGTCGTTGGCCCCGATCCGGTGGCCCTGGCGGCGCGCGACCCCGGCGGCGATCTTTGGCGCCGCGACCCGGACGCCTGCTGTGGCTTGCGGAAAGTTGCGCCGCTGCGCCGCGCCCTTGCTGGTTTCGACGCCTGGGTCACCGGCCGCAAACGCTTCCAGGGTGGTGTCCGGACGACTCTGCCGGTGATCGAGGCCCTTGACGGACGTGTGAAGGTCAACCCCCTGGCCGCCTGGCCGGCCCAGTGGATCGACGATTATTACGCCGCCCACGGACTGCCCCGCCACCCCTTGCATGACGTCGGTTTTGCGTCCATCGGCTGCCATCCCTGCACGGTACCGGCGGCCGATCCCGCGGCCATGCGCGGCGGGCGCTGGGCCGGCACCGCCAAGACCGAATGCGGCATTCATACCCTATCGTGAGCACAGCGATGAGCAGCCTCGACGACCTCGAGAGTCAGAGTATCTATATTCTGCGCGAGGCCTACCGCCATGTCGGCAAGCTCGCCATGTTGTGGTCGGTCGGTAAGGACTCCGGCGTCCTGATGGCTCTCGCCCGCAAGGCGTTTTTGGGTCGCGTTCCTTTCCCCGTCGTCCACATCGACACCAGCTACAAGCTGCCGGAGATGATCGCTTTCCGCGACGCCAAGGCTCGG
Source organism: Alphaproteobacteria bacterium (assembly GCA_021774445.1). Taxonomy (GTDB): domain Bacteria; phylum Pseudomonadota; class Alphaproteobacteria; order UBA6615; family UBA6615; genus SZUA-147. The sequence goes on along the minus strand of JAJFJA010000066.1, from coordinate 3,632 downwards.
GAGTGGGGCCTCGATCTTGTCGTCGGCCGCAACGAAGCCGCCCTTGCCGCCGGCATGAACCACACCATGGGCCGGGTCACTTGTTGCGCCGCGCTGAAAAGCGAGGGCCTCAGCCAGACGTTGGCGCAGTATGGCTTCACCGGCGTTATCGCCGGTATCCGCCGCGACGAGGAAGCCACCCGCGCCAAAGAGCGTGTGTTCAGCCCGCGCGGCGCCGATGCCCGCTGGCACTACGAAGACCAGCCCCCCGAATTCTGGGATCTGTTCAACACCGATTTTCCTGAAGGCACCAGTCTGCGCATCCATCCCTTGCTCGATTGGACCGAGATCGATGTTTGGCGCTATGTCCGGCGCGAGGAGATCCCGGTCGTCGACCTCTATTTCGCCAAGCAAGGCCGGCGCTATCGTTCCCTCGGTTGTGCTCCTTGCACCGGCACGGTGCTCAGCACGGCGACCACCATCGACGAGATCATCGCCGAGCTGGAAACTACCTCGATCTCCGAACGTGCCGGCCGCGCTCAGGATCAGGAGGCCGAAGATGCCTTCGAACGCCTGCGCGCAGATGGCTATCTGTAACCGCGGCTATCTGTAACCTGGAGCTTCTGACATGACCGCCATGCCCGACCTCGCGGCTGCCCGGCCCTTTCCCATCGTTATCGTTGGCCATGTCGACCATGGCAAGTCGACTCTCACGGGCCGACTGCTGCACGACACCGGCTCCATCCCCCCGTCGCGCGTCGAGGCGGTTCGCGCCGCGTCCGAGCGCCGCGGCAAGACCATGGAGTGGGCCTTTCTGCTCGATGGTTTTCAGACCGAGCGCGATCGCGCCATTACCATCGATACCGCGCGTATCCGTTTCCGCTCGCGCCGCCGCAGCTACATGATCATCGATGCCCCGGGCCACAAGGAATTCCTCAAGAACATGATCACCGGCGCCGCCAGCGCCCAAGCCGCGGTTTTGGTGATCGATGTTGCCGAAGGCTTGGCCGAGCAAACCAAACGCCACGCCCATTTGCTGCATTTGCTCGGCATCGGTCGCGTCATTGTCGCGGTCAACAAGATGGACGCCGTCGGCTATGACCGGGCGGCATTCGACAGCGTGGCCCGCGATATCCGCGCCTACCTCGCGGACCTCGGCGTGGCGCCGGACAAGCTGTTGCCCATCGCCGCGCGCGAAGGCGCCAATATCGTCAGCCGTAGCGCCGCTATGCCCTGGTACAACGGGCCGACGCTCATGGCGGTACTCGACGATCTCCCCGAATCCGCGGCCGACGACTCACGGCCCCTGCGTCTACCCATCCAGGACGTTTATGATTTCGGCGACGGCCAATCCATCATCGGCCGCGTCGAGAGCGGCCGCGTACGCATCGGCGACGATCTGATCATCCAACCGTCCTCGCGGCCGGCCAAGGTCGGTAGTTTGCAGGGCTGGCGCGGCAACCCGGGGGAGGGCGCCCCCGCCGGCCGCTCGATCGCCATTACCTTGGACCCCCCGCAACAGGTTCAGCGCGGCGACGTCGTGGCCACCTTGGACGCCGCCCCCGCGGCGGTAAAAAACGTCCGCGCCACCGTCTTCTGGTTCGGCGAGCAGCCACTGCGCCTTGGCGCCACCTACACCCTGAAAGCGCACACGGCGCGTTATCCGGTGACCGTGACCGCCATTGAGGATGTGGTGGATTCCGACACCCTGGTCGCGGCCAAGGGCGATGCCATCCCACAGGCCGGCATCGGTCGGTTGCTGTTGGAGAGCAGCGAGCCCATGGTGCTCGAATCCTTTGCCAGCAATCCCCAGCTCGGCCGCTTCGTGCTGCTCTCCGGTTACCAGACCGTCGGCGGCGGCACCATTACCGACGCCGGTGTGGCACCTGCCGGGGTGGCGAACCTGTTCCCCAAGGTCGGCCAGGTTGCGCCGCAGGATCGTGCCGCGCTGTTCGGACATCGCGGTGCGGTACTCTGGCTGACCGGGCTCTCGGGCGCCGGCAAATCGACCATCGCTTACGAGGTCGAACGGCACCTCCTCGACGCCGGTATGCATGCCTACGTCCTCGATGGCGATAATATCCGTCGCGGCCTCAGCGCCGGGCTCGGTTTTTCCGCCGCCGAGCGCAGCGAGCATATCCGCCGCGTCGGTGCCGCCGCCGGCTTGTTCGCCGATGCCGGGGTCGTTGTCCTGGTGGCGGCGATTTCCCCGTCCCGCCAGGACCGCGCCGGCATCCGCGCCACCTGCCCGGACTATTTCCACGAAATCTTCGTCGACGCCCCGCTCGAGGTTTGCGAAGCCCGCGACCCCAAACAGCTCTACCAGCGCGCCCGCCGCGGCGAGATCCCCGAATTCACCGGCATCTCCGCCCCCTTTGAGCGGCCGGAGACCCCTGAGCTCCGCCTCGACACCGCCGGCCAGAACCTCGCCGCCTGCGCCGACGAACTTGTCGCCTACGTCGACGGGCAGGTACGGCTGTATGAAGCGGCCTAACGGCATCGCTCGGCCTACGTGTCCCCGGATTTTGCATCGTTACGCTCGCAAAGACGAAGCTGGGCTCGGCACTCTAAGGCATGAAAACCATAAACAGGCATGGCTAGACCAACGTACGTGTCGGCTTCCAGGCTGAAAGCGGGATCCGTTCGCGAGGGCCGTCCTGCCGCAGATTGGGCCACGAGCGGACCTCCTCGCGGGGCGGTATTGGAGCACTATTTTGTTCTCACGCAGGTTTTTCGACGAACTTCGGATAATACGACCTTGCTCGCGCGACCGAGAGGCATGAAGTAGAGGGCTAGATGGATTTGCTGATTAACGCATTGACGGGATCATGTCCGCCCCATGCGCGCTTGCAAGTGCGTCGATCAGCTAGGGTCAGGTATCTGGCAGAGTACAAGATCGCGCTGCGCACGTAGTCCGACGGCTCGTCCTCGTACGAGGTACGGACAGCCCGCTTCTGGTTCGCGGTCCCATGGCGAGCGGCGAAGATTGCGGCCATCGCCCGCGCCTCCTTAGCCACACGTTGGTTCTGAAGCCATTGAAGCGCGGCGATCACGGCTGGGCGTCGAACTTTTCGCGCCTTGAATAGCGCCGCTAGCAGAAACATTTTTTGATAGTCAGAGATTGCTCCATCAACGTCGACAAGCTGTTCCAGAGCAGCTGCTACGTCCTCGTTGGAACGAACGAAGGTCGACAGGTAGGAGAAGTAGAGGCGAGTTTGATGCGGTTTCTCCTGCAGGTTCCCAAGCACTTGGTCTACGGCGGAATCCGAATAGGCGGACCGAAGGATCGGTAGGCAGAATTTCTCAATCTGGTCTTCATAGCGGGGATAATCGCCGATGTTCTCCATCAGTCGTTCTACAGCAGTGTTCTCGATGTCGACCTTCTCGTCTTCTTCCTCTTCCTCCTCTTCTTCCTCCGACTCGACTTCGAATCCGTATGGACTAACGCGTTCGTAGTCCTGGTCGTCTGCCACTTCGTCCCTAATCTCGTCGAACAGGCGGTCGATGGCGGTCTCCTCCTGCACGACCTCCGCTGCAGGCATGATCGACGTTTTGGATTCGTTGAGGTTTAGGCCATCCTTTCGGAGGCTTTCGATTAGGCTACCGAGCCCCTGCCTCGCCTCCAGTTGGGTATCAAAACCCATATAGATGTC
>JAJFJA010000065.1 GCA_021774445.1 Alphaproteobacteria bacterium | reverse complement strand
GTCCTGGGCTGCGGCGACCAGATCTTCCATCTGGGCCGCTACATCGATGACGACGTGCGCATCACGTTCGAGCGCGGTCGAGCCGTGTCCATCGAAGGAGGTCTCGACGCCGCCTTGCTGAAGTCACACTTGGCCGCGTACCATGACACCAACGCGTACCTGGCGGGGCACGTGGCCTGGGGCACGGATCACCGCGCCGATTGGACCGCGTCTCTCGTACAGTTTCCGGTAGCGGGCGCGGGCAACGCGGACGCCGAGGGCTTCCTCGGCTCGGTGCAAGTCGAGCTGGGCAGCAACGATGATCAGTTCTTTCGCGGGGCGATTCGGAGTGATGCGCATGTCGGACTCTGCCTACTCGATGCGACGGTGGCACTCGATGGCGAACGGGTCATCGACCGCGGTCGCTTCGTCGACCACGGCATTGTCAGAGCAAACTGATCGCGCCTGCCTTCCCTGCCCTATCTCGTTGATTTCGGGCACTAAACAAGGATTCGCTTGGAGTTGACCAAGCAGGGCGCGGCTCACAACGGCGAAAACTCACAACAATAGACTACCAGATCAGTTTAGTCTGATGGTATGGCCGCCCCTCACGGCTTCACGACGAGCCATACTGGAGGGTGTTGAACGATCCAGAATGAGGAGGCGTCCATGACGAAGGTTACGACAGTCGGATTGGATCTGGCAAAGTCGGTGTTTCAAGTACACGCAGCGGACCAGGACGGCAGGCCGGTTGTGCGCAAGAAGCTGCGTCGGGGACAGGTGCTCGTGTTCTTCGCCGGATTGTCGCCGTGTCTCATTGGATTGGAGGCCTGCGCTTCTGCGCACTATTGGGCGCGCGAGTTGCAAGCTCTAGGCCACGAGGTACGGTTGCTTCCGCCGCAATATGTGAAGCCCTTTGTGAAGACCAACAAGAACGATGCATCGGATGCCGAGGCGATCTGCGACGCGCTGGTCCGCCCCACCATGTCGGCCAGCTTCGGATGGTTCAGGCACAGATCTGTAGACTGGCGAAGAAACTGATGGTTTGGCACCGCGCCAATGAGGCAAGCCGCCGGCTTGAGGCGACCCCGGGTGTCGGGGTGATCACGGCCACGGCCCTTGTCGCCACCATCGGCGATGCATCACAGTTCCACTCCGGGCGGCAACTTGCCGCCTGGCTTGGGCTGGTTCCAAGACAGTATTCCAGCGGTGGCAAGGAGCGGCTCGGGCGAATATCCAAGCGTGGAGACGGCTATGTTCGTCGCCTCCTGGTTCATGGGGCACGCGCGGATCTGCGCTGGTCCAAACACAGCAAAGAGCGGCGCTCCATCTGGCAAGAGAGCTTGCTCGCACGCCGGCCGACAAATGTCGTTCTGGTGGCGATGGCCAACAAGACGGCCCGCGTCGTCTGGGCAATGCTCAGCCGAGGTGAATCATTCCGGACCGAAGCTCGGACCGCCGCATAACGCAGAGCCGACCGAACTCTATTGCGAGGGTGATGATGATGTGATGGCGAAACAGGGTGACCGGGATCGGCCAAACCCGAGGCGTTATCCGAGCCTTGAGCTCGATGCTCTGACCGGGCGTCGACCCACGGATTCCATCAGGGCCCCGCGGCAAACAACATGCTGCACCAAAAGGCCGGATAGATGACTGCAAACCCAACCCGCCTCTAAGCAGCAAAACCACTTGCAATCAGGGGGGCGTCCATAGATGTCAACGCCGAACGCCGCGGCCGCCGCCTCGATCGCCAACTCCGCGTCAGCCGCACCGGCTTGGGGAGACGATCCAACGGTCTCCTCCGTCGCCGGATTGACGACTTCGTAATTTTACCCGTCGCTTGGCGCCTGCCAGCCGCCATCGATATAGAGACCCAAATCAGCGTATGCCGCAGCGATCGCGGCCGCGTCGACCGGTTCGCTCATGCCGCCGCGCATGACCGCAGGTGGCTAGTCATCGGCGGTGCCCGGGTATCCATGCGTCTTGAGCCTGATTCCCAATGCCCGCAGGCCGGCGTCGCCGAGGTCTATGCCATGCCCCTCGACCATTCGGTTCATGAAACTGAAGAAGCAGCAGACCGCAATCGCATCATGCAGCCCATCCTCGTCCCAGCCCGCGGCGAACACCGCGTCGGCGTCGGCCTGCACCATGCGGGAAGGCGTCACGGTCAGCTTCTTCACATAGTGGAACAACGGTTTGAGGCGTCCTTCCACCGGCGCCGAGTCGACATTCTCAAGCAGTTTCTCCAGCAGCTTGGTCTCAACGCCAAACGCCTCGGCCGCTGCCAGGTGGGCGCCCAGGCAGTAGTGACAGGCGTTGAGACCAGATACGAAGGCGGCGATCAGTTCCCGCTCGGCCGGCGACAGCGCCGACGGCGCGCGCATGACCCCGGCGGCGATCTGTGGCCAGGCGGCATATTTGTGCGGCCTCGCGCGCATGACTTCGGAGACCTTGGTGCTTGATGCGAAACTTGGGAACAAAGGCATTGTATTTCCCCGCCCGCCGATCCGCTCGACGGAATGCGTTTTGTGGGCTTCGCGGCCTTAGGTTCGTTCAGCCGTCATCCAGCGCCTCGCCTGGCACGAAGTTTCGCCAGGCACCGGGCCGCAAAGGCTGGTCGCCGAACCGGCCGACCTGGTCCGCCACCACGCCGACGATATCCCGCGCGTTCATCTCCTTGTCGTCCAGATAGTTGGCCGCCTCTTCGACCGCTTGACGCAGCACGCCGAAGCCTCCCGTCATCACCGCGGTGCACATCTCGACGGCGCTAGCGCCCGCCAACATGAATCGAACGACATCAGCACCATTGCGGGCGCCATTCGTGCCGATAAGCGGCAGGCTGTCGCCAAGCGTCCGACGCGCGCGCGCAAGCCAATAACATGTCAGCGGCAAAGACCAAGCGCCGCCCAACCCGCCGTTTGTGCCCAGAACCGGTGTCATCGCCTCGATATCAGGCAGCAAGGCGAGCGCCCGGCCCATCATCACCACGGCATCCGCCCCGCCGTCTCTGGCGGCACCCGCCAACGCCGCGACATTCTCGCTCTGCCCGGTGATCTTGACCCACAAGGGCATGGCGACGGATTGGCGCACCGCGGCGACATGGTCGCGGACCCGACCGGCCGCCCGCTCGGTCACGATCGCGCCGTCGCTCGCCTCATCGCCGTAAGGCGCACCGATATTGAATTCGAGCACCCGGACGCCGGCCTGTTCAATCTGCCGCGCCATAGCCACGGCGGCATCGATGTCCGCGAGGATCAGGCTGGCCACGACATAAGCGTCGACGGTGCGCGCCTCCCGATCCAGCGCCGCCGTCATGTCGAGCCACTGATCGAAGGGCAAGGGCGTCAGGCCCGAGCGACAAAACAAACTAGCGTCGCGCGGCGGTGGTGCACCCCAGTCGAGCGGATGCCAATCGGCATCGCGCAAAGTGTAGTCCGCGCGATCGAGTTGCTCTTTTGCTTCCTGCCGCTCATTGGTCGATTTGACGACCACCGCCCCGGCTCCGGCGCCAAGGGCAGCACGAACGCCGGCGCGCGTTATCACATGTTCGCCAGCGCCACAGATTACCGGATTCTTGAGCGCGACCGCCCCAATATCAACCGCAAGGTCTGGCATAGCTCAGCCAACTATGCCGGCGCCGCTTGCGCCGTTGCCGCGTCAAGCCGCGCCTCGAGATTATCGAGCATTCCCCAAATTCGGTCGATATAGGCATCCTTTGCATAGAAGTTATAATGCTGACCAGCCAGGCGTACCGGATCGCCGGTGTAGAACCGCTCGTACAATTGCTGGCGGCCGCTGAAGCTGGAAACCGCCGCATCGTATGCCAGGCGAAAAAGCTTGATGCGGGATGCAGAATCCGCATTTGCAGCCTGGAAATACTTCTCGACATCAGCTTGCAGATCGCCCTTCATCTCGGCATAGGACGGTACCCCGACCAGTCCTCCCGCACCCATCAATTGCACGATCTCGCACATCCGCACGAACATTTTTGGGAACATCATTCGCACCGTCCACAACGGCATGGCGTCGGGCGCCACGGTACCGAAGGGCGTCGGTTTGGCGTCGGCCTCTGCCGCGCGAATACAGGCCCGAACGAATTCGGTAAAGTTAATGAGTTCGGACAGCATGCCCTGCACATGCTGATGTACGTCGATCTTCGTTGTGCGCACCAGGGCGAAGGCCAACCCCATCATGAATTCCGCCTTCGCCAGATTCTTCGTGCAGAACTGATGCATGATCTGGTTCATTGCCTGGGTGCGGTGGTACAGGCCGTTGCACATCTCAACGTTTCGATAGATGAAAACACGTTCCCACGGCACCAGGACATCGTCGAAAATGATCATCGAGTCCGTCTCGTCGAACCGAGACGATAGCGGGTAGTCCATCTCCGACGCCGGATTGAGATGTACCGCCGTCGGCCGGCAGACGATCTTCAATCCCTTCGTATTGACCGGAACATTGAAACCAAACGCATAGGGTTTTGCCGCTTCCTCGTTTTGCAGGTAGTTCGAAGGCATCACCATCAGATCGTTGGCGTAGGCGGCAAGCGTCGCCACCATACGGGCGCCGCGAATCACGACGCCGCTGTCTGTTTCCTTAACGATCTTCGCTGCCAGATCCTTCGATTGCTCATGCACCGGTACCGACCGGTCGACTTGCGGATTGACCAGCGTATGCGTCATCGAGACATCGTTCTCGCGCGCATGCTCATAATAACCTCGGATATTGCGGCCATAGGCGTCGCCGCCTTTGGCAAACTCGCTGGCTGCCGAAGCGAAGCCGGTCACATGAATATTCATGAAGTCGGGGCTACGCCCGAACATGCCGCAGGTCGCGTCCATCCAGGTCTTGACCATGACCCGTCGCCGCTCGAGATCGGCGATGGATTTTGGCTCGATATAGGACAGGCTGACGTTGTCGTCGGTCTTGGGCGAGACAAAAGTCATGCGTTCGACAAGCTCGGGCTCATGCTGCATGTCGTACAGGTCCGCCATCGCCTGCGCGGCACCGCGAAAACGTGGATCAGTGGTAACGTCCTTGACCCTCTCGCCGTCGATCCAAATCTCGCGGTCATCCCTAAACGACGCCAGTACTTCGCTACCGGTTCTTATGCCCATGGTTTCCGTTCCCTAACCTGTTCTATTCCGCGTCTTCCAGCGCGAGTAGGCCGTAGCCAGTCAACATCGGCGCGTAGTAATTGCGATGAATGCGGCGCACCCGAGGATTGAGGGCGCCGCGCATGCACAACCACATAATGACCTCCACCGACTCGGATCCGCCAAGAGCCACGAGTTCGCGGTGGGTGTATTCAGTCAGCCGGTGCGGCTCGTGCTCCAACAGGGTCATGAAGTTTTCATCCCAGTCTGGATTGACGAACCCAAATCCTTCGGCACTGGTTTGATGCGATAAGCCGCCGGTGCCGAGTACGACAACGCGAACCCCCGCGTCATAACTTTCGACGGCGCGTCGTACGGCTTGGCCCAGTGCAAAACAACGTCTCGCCGTCGGCAACGGGTATCGGATGACATTGACAGCGATCGGTACAATCGGTACCGGCCACGGCAGGTCCCATAACAACGGCGCAAAAGACACGATGCCGTGATCCAGGGCCAACTCCTGGCACACCGTCATGTCAAACTCATCGTTGACCAGGCACTCGGCGAGGTGCCAGGCGAACTCCGGATGCCCGGGGAAATCGGGAAAGGGCCATTTCCCGAACCCTTCGTCAGCGGTTGGAAAAGCCTCGGCCGCGCCGAGGGCAAAGGTCGGATAACGATCGAAAAACAATGACGTCAGGTGGTCGTTGTAAAACACCACCGCAATATCCGGCCTGGCATCCTCGAGCCATTTTTTAACTGGACCATAGGCGTCGAAAAGCGGCCGCCATTCCGGGTTCGCCGACTTGCTTCTCTGATACGCAAACGCAATCGAGGGCGCGTGCGATGTGCCGATGCCACCCACGAGCTGCCCCACGCTAGTCCCCTTTTCCGCCCGCCGGTTTATAGAGATCCTCGCGGCAGGCTATACCGGTTCCGTTTACCGGCCGCGTCGCCAGAAACGCTTCGACCGTCTCGCCGCGCATTTGCGCACCTACGGCGATCTGCTCGATGCCCAGGGCTCGCGCGATCTTGATGAGTGCGTACATGTTGCCGCCGTACCGACACATACCCAACCAGTCGCGCGCCCGCACCAGCCGCCGCTCTTCATCGTTAAGGCCCATCTTGGCCATGTAGCGGTCTTCGTCCGCAAAAAAAGCCTCTCGATTTTCGGCCTTGCAAACGGAAACGGCGAATTTGTTGAGGCGATAACCAATCTGCGCCATGCGCCCGGTATACAGAACCACACCCGGCCTCAGCGCAACATCCGGCCGGACCTCGGTGGTCTTTTCTTTCGTTCCGCTTGTCATCAGACGCCGGTATCCAGTGTTGAACCATTCCTCGGTTTTTCAAGCTTAAAGCACGAAGGCGGTGAAATCAGCAAAAAAAGCGATTGCTACTCCGAGCCGATTTTCGCGGCCACTTATCCTTGTACAGGCAACGGACACACAATCCATGAGTATCCATCAGAAAGAAGAAATATGCCTATTATCAATAGGATATGGGATAGATTCCGGTTCAGATTTGGTGCTCATACAAATCGCGATACAAGGTCCGAGTGCGCCCAGACCGGCGTCAATCGGCGTCTCGATGAATTGTCTTATTATCCCATTGACCGTACAGCAGGCTAATCATACCCTGCCGGCCTGTTATTTGCGTGCCCAAGGGCAAATGATGTGGCAGGGTTCTGCCAGATCAACCTACCGGGAAGGACGCCACCGATGACCAGCGCGGCAAAACTATACAATTGGGCTGACCTGCCGGAGGAGGAAGTCCGCAAGGGCGTCACGCGCAAGGGTTTCCGCGGCGACCGCGTCCTAATGGTGATGAATGAGTTGCGGCCCGGCATGGACGTCAATCCCCATACCCACGATTTCGAGCAACTCGTGTACATCGTCACGGGACATGTGCGGTTCCGGCTTGGCGACGAGGTCGTCGACGGTGGCCCCGGAAGCCTCATTCGCATCCCCCCGGGGGTCGAACATTGTGCCGAGCCGATCGGCGACGAACCGGTCTTGAACCTGGATGTTTTCGCCCCGATCCGCGACGACTATCGCCACTTGGTCGCCTACCAGGATGGCGATTTCAACGCCAATACGTGAAGCTAATATGGCGCTGGCAGAACATCGGAGCGCGCTGACTTTGTTTCCGGCCTCGCCGCGCGAGCCTGCCCCATGACCGGCTTTGCAGTCGCCGTCGACATTGGCGGGACCTTTACCGACATCGTATTGCGACACAATGACGGCCGCACCTGGGTCGATAAGACGCTGACGACACATGGCGACTTGCTTGAAGGATTCTTCCGGGGGCTGGACGGCGTCCTCGCCGACGCCGGTGTAGCGCCGCAGTCCATCGACGATGTTGTCGTGCATGCCACCACCGTGGTGACAAATGCCGTCATCGAGCGCAAGGGGCCGGCAACCGCGCTCCTCGTCACCAAAGGGTTTCGCGATATTCTCTACATTCGCGACGAACATCGTTACGACATGTTCGACGCGCAGATCGAGTTCCACGAGCCGCTGGTACCGCGCGCATCTACTTTTGGCATCGACGAGCGCACCATCGCCGACGGAACTATCGCCAAGACCGTCGACCGGGACGAAATCGCGGCGTTGGCAGAAGACCTCCGCGAACGCGGCATAAATTCCACCGCGGTCTGTCTGCTCAACGCCTATCGCAATCCGACCAACGAGCGGCAGATCCGCGACATATTGGCGGAGTTGGCGCCGGACCTCTACGTCTCGCTATCGTCCGAAGTGGCACCACAGATCCGCGAGTACCAGCGTTGCTCGACGACCGTCATTAACGCGTACACCATGCCGATTTCCGAGCCCTATCTGCGACGATTGTCCGAACTCCTCGGCGCGCGGGGCATCCAGCAGCGGCCTTTAATCATGCTCAGCAACGGTGGCGTGATCGGCGCCGAGGTCGCCGGCCGGTTTCCTGTGCGTATGATAGAATCGGGGCCGGCGGCCGGCGCTCTGGTGGCCAGCCACTATGCCGAGCTCCTCGGTCTCGACCGGTTGATGTCATTCGACATGGGCGGCACCACGGCCAAGGCCTGTTTGATTCAAGACCGCCAGCCGCTGGTAACCGGGACGTTCGAGGTCGACCGCAGATACCGCTTCAAGAGCGGTAGCGGGCTTCCCATCATCGTGCCTTGCATCGACATGATAGAGATCGGTGCCGGCGGCGGCAGCATTGCCACCGTCGACGACCTCGGCCTGCTCAAAGTCGGTCCGGAAAGCGCCGGTTCCGAACCCGGACCCGTCTGTTACGGCCGCGGCGGGCACCAGCCGACCGTGACCGACGCCGATCTTGTCCTCGGCCTGCTTGATGCCGCCAATTTCCTTGGCGGCGACATGCGGCTCGACCGTGCCGGGGCTGAGCAGGCGATCGCCCGGCTGGCCACGAAACTCGGCGCCAGCTTGGAGGAGACCGCCCTAGGCATCTATCGCGTGGTCGGCGAGTCCATGGCGTCCGCCGCCCGGGCCCATGCTACCGACCGTGGCGTCGACTACCGCGGCATGCCGGTGCTGGCCTTCGGCGGCGCCGGCCCGGTGCACGCCTGTTACGTCGCGGAACTCCTGCAAAGCGATCGGATCATATACCCGCCTTTGGCCAGCGTCCTTTCGGCTTTTGGCACTTTGGTCACGCCGCTCAGGCTCGACCTGGCGCGCGGTGCCCTGGGCCGCCTGGCAGCACTCGACTGGGCCGAGATCGGCGAGCTGATAGACGAAATGGAGACCGAAGGGCACCGCGCCCTAGCTGATGCCGGCTGCCCATCTGCGGCCGTCCGGCTCACCTATGGTACGGACATGCGTTACCTCGGACAGCAAAATGAGGTGAGTGTGGATTTCGCCCGCAGCCCGGTACTCAGCCGCGATACCGCCACGATGCGCGAAGCCTTCGAAGCAGCATACGAGTCCCAATACGGGCTGCGGTTGTCGGATTCAGAAGTAGAAGTCGTGACTTGGCGGGTCAACGCCCACGGCCCAAGCGCGAGCCGGGAAAGACGAGTGGATCTCGCGGCCCAGCCCGGCGCACCGAAAGCCGAACGAATGGTATTATTCGCCGCCCCAGCCGAGCCCGTGCCGGTCTATGATCGCGCCGCCTTGGCTGCGGGGCAGGAGATCGCCGGGCCGGCCATCATCGAGGAACGCGAAACCACTATCGTGCTGCAAAAGAACTGGCTTGCCCAAGTCGACGTGACCGGCTGCATTATCGCCAGCAGGCCCTCGGCCAAGGGAACGTAGGCATGGACGGCATCGAGCTAGAGATCCTGTGGAGCAATCTCATCAGCACCGTGAGCGACCAGGCGCGGGCGTTGCAACGCATCGCCTTCAGTCCGGTGGTGCGAGAGGCTGGCGATTTGGCCGCGGCCTTGTTCGATGCCCATGGCCGCATGATCGCCCAGGCGGTCACCGGAACGCCCGGCCACATCAATTCTCTGGCCGCGGCGGGACAGCATTTCGTGCGCGCCCACGCCCCCGAAACCTTACGCCCCGGCGACGTACTTATTACCAACGACCCATGGCTGTCGGCCGGGCATTTTTTTGACATCACCGTGTTCACCCCGGTCTTTCACCACGACCGGCTGATCGCCTTTTTCGGCTCGACGATTCATCACACCGATATCGGCGGCTACGGCGTCGGCGCCGGCGCTCGCGACGTCCATGAGGAGGGCTTGTGGCTGCCGATTTTGAAGCTTTACGAAGCGGGCCTGCCGAACGAGACGCTGCACAGCATCATTCGCCGCAACGTGCGCACACCGGACGAAGTTTTCGGTGATTTGGCCGCCCAGGTATCGAGCGCGCGGGTCGGCACCGAACGACTGATAGCGCTGCTTGACCGGCACGGACTCACCGATATCGAGGCTTTGAGCGAGGAGATCATCAACCGGTCCGAGCGGGCGACTCGCGATGCTATTCGCCAGCTCCAGCCGGGAACCTATCGCGGTGAGAGCCACTTCGACGTACCCGGCGGCAGTATCGTCTCGTTGAAAAGTAGCGTAACGATCGACAACGAGGCCGGTGAGATCCTGATCGATTTCGCTGGCAGCTCCGAGGCTAGCCCCATCGGCATCAATGTTACGATCAACTACACGGCCGCCTACAGCACCTTCGCCATCCGTAGCGTGCTCAACCCCGACCTGCCGAACAACTACGGCAGTCTCTTGCCGATCAAGGTCTCGGTGCCGCCCGGCAGCATCCTGAATTGCCAATATCCCTCGCCGGTCAACGCCCGCCACGTTGTCGGCATGTACGTACCCATGCCGATTCTCAAAGCGCTGTACCACGTCGCGCCTGAGCGTGTGTTGGCCGAAGGCGCTGGCGCTGTCTGGACTATTCAGATCCAGGGAAAAGACCTGGCCGGCCGGCCCTTCACGAGTTCAATGTTCAACTACTCCGGCGGTATGGGCGCCCGGAAAAGCAAGGATGGACCGGCGGCAACTTGTTATCCCACCGGCATCGCCGCCGTGCCCATAGAGGTGCTCGAGGCGACGATTCCCATCGAGTTCACGGTCAAGGAGTTACGGTTGGGCTCCGGCGGCGCCGGCGCCCAACGCGGCGGCGATGGACAGACGATCGGCTTTCGCATGCGAACCCGTGATCAATGGTTGTTGAACGCCGTGACCAGTCGAACCAAACATGTCGCCGAGGGGCTGGACGGTGGTTTGCCGGGGGCACCGGGCCGCTATCGAATTAACGAACACAGCGTTTCCGAAGCGCGCAAGATCACCATGGCGCCCGACGACGAAGTGCTTTTGGAAACCCCGGGCGGTGGTGGCTATGGCGCACCACCGAGTGGCCCTGCGACGACACCCCCTAGGGTCGTTGGAAAGTAGGGGGCGGCGTATCATGGCCAGCGTCCGCAACATATTGTTCGTCATGTGCGATCAGCTGCGCGCGGATTACCTGTCTTGCATGGGTCATCCGACCCTGCAAACCCCCCATATCGATGCCCTGGCAAAACGTGGCGTGCTGTTCGACCGGGCCTATTGTCAGGCCCCGGTGTGCGGCCCGTCCCGTATGTCGTTTTACACCGGCCGGTATGTGTTCAGCCACGGATCGACATGGAACGGCGTGCCGCTGGATATCGGCGAACTGACCCTTGGCGACTATCTTCGGCCCCTCGGACTGCGCACGGTACTTGTTGGCAAGACCCATATGTCGGCCGATACCGAAGGCATGGCAAGGGTCGAACTCGATCCGGCGTCACCGAGCGGCACTCTCATCAGCGAATGTGGATTCGAGCCCTACGCGCGCGACGATGGGCTGCATCCCGCTCCAATCCTGGATCCCGATCTCCCCTACAACCGCTATCTGCGCGACCAGGGCTACCCAGGCGAAAACCCCTGGCAAGACTATGCCAACTCGGCCGAAGGACCCGACGGCGAAATCCTCAGCGGCTGGCATCTGCGCAACGCTCGCCGGCCGGCCCGGGTCAAAGAGGAACATTCGGAAACCGCCTACACCACCGACCGGGCGATGGCATTCATCGACGAGGCCGGCGATGAACCATGGTGCCTGCATCTGAGCTATATCAAACCCCATTGGCCCTATATCGCGCCGGCTCCCTACCACGATATGTACGGGCCCAATCAAATTCAGGCGCCTAATCGGCACCTGCAGGAGCTGATGCATGCGCATCCGGTCTTTGCCGCCTTCACTCAGCGCGAAGGGAGCCGGAGCTTTGCACACGACCAAGTGCGGCAAACGGTCATTCCGGCCTACATGGGTCTGGTCAAGCAGATCGACGACCATGTCGGCCGGCTGGTCGCATTCCTGGAACAACGCGGTCGTATGGCGGATACGTTGATCGTGTTTACCAGCGATCACGGCGATTACCTTGGCGACCACTGGATGGGTGGCAAGGAGCTCTTCCACGAAGAGAGTGTGCGCATCCCGCTAATTGTCTACGATCCCGATCCATCTGCGGACGCCACCCGCGCCACCGTGGACAGCCGCCTAGCCGCGGCGATAGATCTGATCCCGACATTCATCGACGCGCTCGGCGCCAAGGCCCAGCCGCACCGTCTCGAAGGCCAGTCGCTTCTGCCGCTCGTCCGCGGCGACACGGCGGCGCCATCGTGGCGTGACGCCGTATTTAGCGAGGCCGACTACGCCTTCAGCGAGGTCCGACGGGAGTTAGGGCGTAGCGTCCATGACGCCCGCGCATTCATGGTGCGAACCGCCGCCTGGAAATATGTGCTTTTCGAGGGCTACCGACCGCAACTGTTCGATCTCCGTGAAGACCCTGGAGAGATCGACGATCTGGGCGCGAGCCCAGCCCATGCTGCCGTTCGCGCGGAAATGCACGAGCACTTGTTCGCCTGGCTGCGTCAGCGCCGCACGCGCCGGACAATCAGCGAAAACACGATCGAGCGGCGGACCGCGAACGCCCGCAAACAGGGCATTCTCATCGGGGTTTGGTAGATCACGCCGCGGCGCGGTTCAGCCTTTGCCACGGCGCAGCGGCGCGAGTAGCCGCCGCGCGTTCTCGCGCAGAATGGCCTGCCGCTGGTCCGGCGTGATGTTGGCGTCGCGGATCGCCGCCAACGTCCATTCGGCGCTAAAGATCGGCGTATCCGTGCCGACAACGATCTTGTCCGCCCCGTAACAGGCAACCGCCGCTTCGATCGCGCGCGGGCCGAGCGAAGAACAGTCCACATGCAAACGATGCATTCGGCTCGAAGGCACATGAGGCTGCGGAGACCTAACCGCAGCGGTGTGATCCATCCGCTCAATCACCATCGGCAGCGTGCCGCCAAGATTAGCCACATGGATGGTGATGCCGGAATAGCGATCCAGAATGTCGGAGAAGAGCAATGTGATCATCGCCTGCGCCACGTCCGCCTGCACATCGAGCGCCCGCCGCTGCATCATGTTGTCTTTGTGCACGGCGGTATTCGCAACCGCCGGCGAAATCTCGTCCGGGCGCGGCCCTGGATGAATGAAGAAGTGGGCCCGCAGTTCTTGGCCCGCCGCCAGCAGAGGGTAAATCCGTTCGGCCTGTGCCGCGCTGGCAAAAGCGTTTACCGGTAGAATGGCGCCAATGAGGCCGTCATCGCCGACCGCGCGCTGCAGTTCGCCAATGGCCGCATCGATGTCGGCCATCGGCAGGGCGGCTAGCCCGAAATAGCGGCTCGGGTGTCTGCGGCAAACCGCCGCCACGTCGTCATTAAAGGCCCTGACCATCGGCATCGCATCGCGCGACGGCAAACTATCGACCCCGAACAAGCCGGGGAACGACAGCACCTGAATGTCGATACCGATCTGGTCGAGATACGCGACACGATCGTCGACATCCAGGTAGGCAGGCGTGAAGTCCAGCACGCCGACAGGCATGTGAAATCTTTCACCGCCCTCCGGTAGGGATTCGATAAAAGGGGCCGCCGTACGCGCCCGCAGCAGATCGGCCACGTCCCGCGGCACATAGTGAGCGTGCAAATCTATCGCCACTAGATCTGCCCCTCATTTCGGGCGTCACCCGGGCCCTCATGCGCGGTGATTTCGATCTCCGGGCCGTGCCTCAGCGTCTTGTGAATCCGGCAGGTCTTGGCGACATTCTTGATAGTTTGCCGCAGCGCGGCAGGTATCTCATCGTTCACACTAAGCCTTATCCGAATGTCGCCATATCGGTCGGCCGCCTCGTCAAGATCGCTTGAAAGTTCAACTCTGAGCCCATCCACAGGCAGGCTCTTTCTCTGCAGGAAACTCCTTATCGTTCCGAATGTGCAAGATCCGAGTGCCAACAACAGCTGGTCGATGGAACTCGCGCCCTGCCCTTTTTGGTGCAGTTGTTCGAAGTTCTTCGAAACCGTGACCATTTGGTCATCGGTTTCGCCACGCCTTATTGCAATACTGGCCACGTCGCCGCGTCTCCTCCTACCGGCAACACTCGTTGCCCTTCCGCCGGTGCGGGCTCTTACTAGTTCGATGTGCGCATTCGCGCCGCCAGACCTTCGTGGAGTCGCGCCGCGTTATCGTGGAGAAGCATTTGTCGCTGCTTAGGCGACAGATCGGCCTCCGAGGCGGCGGCGACACTCCATTCCATCGGGAAGATCGGGCAGTCGGTGCCCAGCAATACCTGCTGCTCGCCGAAAACCCGGATCGCCATCTCTATCGCTGCGGCGCCCATCGTCGCGCAGTCGACGAAGACGCGCCGTATGCGTTCCGACGGCGCCGGCGAGCCGGGCTTGCGCATATGCGCCACCCGATCCATCCGGTCGATCACAAATGGGATGCTTCCGCCGAGGTTAGCAACTTGGAACGTCACATTCGGATAGCTGTCGAGGTAGTCGCCCAAGGCCAGCGTCACCAACGCCATGGAGAGCGCATGCTGCACGGCTAGGGTGGTGTGGCGGTGAAGCAAATTGTCGGCAAACGGTGCCGCTATGCTCGAATTCTCGTCGGTCCGACGGCCCGGGTGGACGAAAAAATGGAGCCCGAGCTCCTGCCCCGCCGCGAATATCGGCCGCAACTTATCGGCTTCTGCCAAACTGACCAAGCAGTTGGCCGGCAGGATCGCGCCGACCAATCCCAAATCCCGCCGCGCCCGGCGAAGTTCCGCCACCGCCGCAGGAAGATCCGCCATGGGTAAAGCGGCCAGTCCGACGAAACGATCCGGAAATCGCCTGCACAAGACACTCAGCGCATCGTTAAACATCTGAACAAGCGGTCCGGCTTCCGGCAATGGCAGGCTATGGACGCCCATCAACAGCCCCAGCGAGAGCATCTCCGTCTCGACACCCAGCCGATCCATCAGCACGAGCCGAGCCTCCATGTCAGTGTTCGCTGCGGTAAATGCGCGCCTGCCGACCGGTTGCACGATGTAATCTACGCCGTCAGCATCGCATTCCAAACGCGGCGGATCCGTCCGGGCTCGCAGTGCCTCGACCAGATCGGGAGGCACAAAATGACAGTGCATGTCGATGGCCATGGCCCGCCGCGCGTCCGCGAGAAACCCTGCTAGACCATTTGCCGGGGAGTGAAATTGAAGTAGTCCGGCGCCTCGCCGGCGCCGAGCCGCCAATACATGTCGATATTGCCCAGGTGATAATTACGGTGACCGTAAATCGCCCAAAGGAAACCCATAACGGACCAACTACGCTCGCTAAACTCCATCGATTTACGCAAGGTGTCGTCCGTGTAACCTCGCACGACCTGCATGTTCTCCGTGTGCATCCGCGCCGCGGTTTCAAGGAAATCGCCGGCGGCAATACTTTCGGTCAGAGCCGGGTCGCGCGGCGTCTTGATGACCGCGCCGTCCTCGCAGTCGCGAAGCGCTCTCACCCAATTATGCTCACCGACCGTCAGATGAATAAACAGGTTCTTTATGGTCACGTCGGTCACGCGCTCGCCGAAGCGGACGTCCGCGTCGACCGGTGGATGCCACCCCAACATCTCCTTCGGCGTGTTGGCGACACCGTCGTGGGTGAAATGCACCAACCGGTCGAACAAGACCAGGAACCTGTCGAGTTCTTCAGACATGATCGCCACTCCTCCGCTTTACCTTTTCTTGTACGTCCCGAAGGCCATTCCCACGGGCCCTGGCAGCACCCGCTACTCCGCGCCCGGCGGCGCCGATAGGAGGGGGTCGCGGGTTACCGCACGGCGCACGCCCTTCTCCGCCAGAACCCAGTCGTTCGACGGCGCCCGCCGGAGGCGCTGAGCCACCTTGAACCGTGTCCGATCGCCACGATAGTGCACGACGCTGTATTCCAGGGGCTCGCCCGAGCGGCTGTAAACGATGCGTGAAACGAGCAGCAGCGCCGCCCCCGCATTGACCCCGAGTTGGTTAGCCTGACTGGCATCCGCCAACACCGCCTCGATCGTCTGATCGGCTTCGCCGATACTCACGCCGCATCTGCTCGCCAGCGCTTTGAGGAAGTTCTGCGACACGAGATCCTCCTCATGCAACGCTTCGCCGATCCGTACCGGCAAGAACGTGCTGGTCATCGAGAAAGGCTCGTCGTCGATCGTCGTGACCCGCCGAAAGCCGAAAACCTTGTCGTCCGAAGTCACCTTGAGCGCCTCGGCAACCGGCGCCGCGGGTTCGACCACATCGACCCCAAGGACCGTCACCCGCGCCGGTATGCCCAGTGCTATCAAATCCTCTAAGAAGCAACTCATCTTGAGTTCCGTCATCGGCGTCGCGGCACCGCTGACGTAAGTGCCCCGGCCGGCGCGGCGTACAACGATACCCTCGTTTTCGAGGTCTTGAATGGCCCGCCGCACGGTGGCGCGGCTTACCTCGAACATCTCGCGCAACTTGTCTTCGGTCGGCAGGCGGTCGCCCACACGCAACTCGTTCTGCGCGATTTTCTCGCGCAGAATCGCTTCTATCTGGTGATAGAACGGAATCGGGCCGCGTTTTAGTGGCTGCATTTTACCGCCCACAAGAAAGTTATTTACTCACGACATCATTTTGTACGATCATACGTACAAATGCAACATAGTCCAGCCGGTGCAAGCGCTGCCGGCGGCGCCCTGAAAGTCGGCGACTTGGTGGAGGATACGACATGTTGAGCGCGGCGGAAAACAGGGCGATCACAGAGGTCGGCCCAGGCACTGCGGGCGGCGACTGGCTGCGGCGGTACTGGCACCCTATTGCCATTTCGGACGAGTGGGGCGGCATCAAGACCCTATGGCAATACGACCGACAAATCTTTTTCAAGGATGAGCCCGGCACGGTCACAAGCTGGGGCGAACGGCTCGGGACCTTCACCGGTCGACCGACGGCCACCCGCATCCTCGGCGAGGATCTGGTGATTTTCCGCGACGGCAGTGGCCGGCTCGGACTCGTCGGTCTGCGGTGTCCCCACCGCGGGGCCTCCATGGAATTCGGCAAGGTGAGGTCGGACGGCCTGGAGTGTTTTTACCATGGCTGGGTGTTCGATATCGAAGGCACCTGCTTACACCAACCGGCCGAGCCCGAAGACAGCGGATTCAAGCATAAAGTCAAGCACAAGGCCTACCCGGTACAAGAGATGGGTGGATTGATCTGGGCCTATATGGGGCCAGGCGAGGCGCCGCTACTGCCGAAAATCGATGTCGCCGCGCGTCAGGACGGCGTTCGGGCCGTGGAGAATTTCGGCCTCTGGACATCGAATTGGTTCCAGATCTGCGAAAACTCGCTCGACCAACTCCACACCGCCATCCTGCATGGTTACAAAGAAGGCGAGCGCAGCGATATCTGGGGCACGGAAATGCCCGATTGTACTTGGGAGCAGGCATGGTATGGCATCCGATCGATTCAGGAGCGGCGAAAGCTCGGTAACCATCGCGTCTCATCCTACGTTTTCCCGACCCTGAATCGACTGGCGCAGCCCTGGCCGGGTGCACAATACCGCTGGCCCCGGCATTCCGGTATCTGGCGCACACCGGTGGACGACACCAACACCCTCATTTTCAGCATCGTGTTCACTCCCAATGTCGACGGCAAAGAGCCTGATTTGCCGCCTGGGTTGAGCTACGACATCACCGAAGTTCTTCATCAGCACCGCGTGCAAGACTACGATGCATTGGTGAGCCAGGGGCCCATTTTCGACCGCACGCGGGAGATGCTCGGCGCCTCCGACAAGGGTGTGATCCTGTTTCGCAAAATGACCCTGGAAGCGATCAAGGCGGTCCAGGACGGCACGGATCCCGTCGGCGTCTGGCGCGACCCCGCGATGGACAAGATCATCGATTTGAGTGACGAGGTCGTCGACACTTATCTTGAACCTATGCCACGCGTCGCGGCATAGGGCGCACCGACAAGTGCCGCGGACGGCACCAACAAAACCATCGCGGCAAATTGCCCAACAACAACCTCAGGGGAGGATAATATGAAGCATCAAAGCGAATTTGGCCGGTTATTGGAGAGATTTGGCGTCATCGCAGCGGCGGTCGGCGCTTTATCAATTTTCGCCGGTGCCTCCGGCGCTCAGGCCGCTGGGCTGCTGGACGAGATAAAGGCGCGCGATTTCGTCCATTGCGGCACCGCGCCGAACGTGCCCGGCTATGCGTTCACCGACGCCAACGGCGACCGGGTCGGCTTCGATATTGACCTGTGCCATGCATTGGCCGCGGCGATCCTCGGTGACCCGGACAAGGTCAAGCTGTCGAAAATGCGGCCGAAGGACGGCTTCCCAGCGTTGCAGACGGGCCAAGTCGACATCCTCACCCATCGTCTCACCTGGACGTTCAACCGCGATAACGGGACCGGCATGAACTACACCCGGGTCATGATCTACGACGGTCAGGGATTCATTGTCCGCAAGGACCTAGGTGTATCGAGCATCAGCGAGCTCGACGGTGCCGCGATCTGTGTCGCCCAGGGCACGACCGTGGAGCTAAACGTCGCGGATTTCTTCCGCACTAACAACTTGAGCTACAACATCGTCAGTTTCGGTTCCCAAGAGGAAGCGCAAATTGCCTACGACGAGGAACGCTGTGACGCCTTTTCGACCGACCGTATGGGCCTGGCGGCGCGGAGTCTCGGCTTCAAGAACCGAGCGGACCACGTAATTCTCCCGGAAACTATCTCCAAGGAACCTATCGGCCCCTTGGTCGCCCACAACCAGGATGAGTGGGCCGACACTGCGCGCTGGGTGTTCAACGCGCTGATCGCCGCCGAGGAACTTGGCGTCACGCAAGGCAACATCGACGATATGCGCGCCAACTCCCAAAACCCGGAGGTGCAACGGTTGATTGGCGTGACCGGTGATTTCGGGCAGCGGCTCGAACTCTCCAACGACTGGGCGTACAATGCGATCAAAGCCGTCGGTAACTATGGCGAGATCTACGACCGCCATCTTGGGCCGGACACCCGGCTCGGTCTTGAGCGTGGCCGGAACGCCCTGTGGACGGATGGTGGCCTGATCATAGCCCCGCCGTTCCGTTGAGCCATTAGCCCAGGGTTAGTAGCAGCGCGCCGGTCGTTTCGACCGGCGCGCTTTCCACCCTCATGGTAAGAATGGGCAATGGCTGTTGAGACGACCGACGATCGGGTGAGGAACACGAGCTTCGTGTTTTGGAGCAGCTCCAAATACCGTACCAAGTTCTACGAGGTACTGGTGCTGGGTTTGCTGTTCGCATCCCTCTACTGGATCATCAACAACGTCGTCACCAACCTCAATCGGCTCGGTATCAGGACCGGATTCGGATTCCTCAAACAGGAGGCCGGTTTCGATATCGGGCAGACTCTCGTGACCTACAACGAGGCGTCCAGTTACGGTTCGGCAGTTCTGGTTGCCCTGCTGAACACCGTCCTGATGTCGCTGCTGGCCATTGTTTTTGCGACGATTATCGGTTTCGTCGTGGGCGTCTCGCGCCTGTCGAGCAATTGGCTGTTATCCAGGGCGGCGACCGCCTACGTCGAAATCTTCCGCAACATGCCGCTCCTGCTCCAAATCTTCTTTTGGTACTTCGCCGTACTGCGCGCCTTACCGGTGCCCCGGCAAAGCATCGCGTTTTTCGATACGATCTACATCAACAACCGCGGGATATACGCGCCATCCCCGGTCTTCGAGCCCGGCTTCGGCATCGTCATTGCCGCATTGGTGATGGCGCTCGGCGTCGCGATCGCGCTGCGCCGCTGGGCCCGCGTTCGACAATCCAGAACGGGGCAGCCATTCCCGGTCTTGGTGACGTCTCTGATTATTATTATCGGCCTGCTTCTGGTGAGCGCGGCAGTCGCTGGCTTCCCGTTGTCCTGGCAGGTGCCGGCCCTCAAAGGCTTTAATTACACGGGCGGGTTCTCGGTCATCCCCGAACTCGTTGCCATGGTCGTGGCGTTGTCGATCTACCATGCATCGTTCGTCGCTGAGATTGTCCGCGGCGGCGTCCTTTCGGTACGGCGCGGTCAGGTCGAGGCGGCGCGCGCCATGGGTCTGCGACCCGGACAAATCATGCGAGAGGTCATCGTGCCCCAGGCGCTGCGGGTCATCATCCCGCCGCTGAGCAATCAGTACCTCAACCTTGCCAAGAGTAGCGCCTTGGCGGCCGCCATCGCCTATCCCGACTTAATGCATGTGCTTGGCGGCGCGGTACTCGCCCAGACCGGCCAGCCGATCGAGGTGATGACAATCGTTATGGGCACATATCTGGCCATTAGCCTGCTCATCGCCCTGTTCATGAACTGGTACAATCGGCGGTCATCTCTGGTGGAGCGCTAGGCCATGGCATTTGTCGCGAGCCGTCCCGAGCCGACCCTGCCAGCACCCGTTGCCGCAGCCGGTGTCCTTGGCTGGTTGCGCCAGAACCTGTTCTCGTCGCCGATCAACACCCTGGTCACAATCATTGTCTTGTACGCCATTTACCGGATTGTCGACCCGCTGATCAGTTGGGCGTTCATCAACGCCGTCTGGACCGGCACGTCAGCTGACGCCTGCCCGGATGGGCATGGCGCGTGCTGGGCGTTCGTTAGGGCGCGGTTCCGTCAAATCGTCTACGGCGATTATCCGTTAGACCAGCTTTGGCGTATCAATGTCCTGTATGCGATCTTCGCCGGCGGCCTAGTCGCGCTGATGTACCCGCGGACGCCAGGGCGAAAATGGGTCGGCTTGTTCATGTTGACGGGTTTCCCTGTCGTCGCATTTTTGCTGCTCGTTGGCGGTGTCTTCGGCCTGCGATTTGTTGGGACCAACAATTGGGGCGGGCTGATGCTGACCCTGGTGGTTGCGGTGACGGCTATCGTTGGCTCGATACCCCTGGGTTTGATCTTGGCGCTCGGACGCCGGTCCGAAATGAAAGCGATCCGCTCGGTAAGCACGGCGTTCATCGAGTTGTGGCGCGGCGTGCCGCTTATTGCGGTGCTGTTCATGGCATCGGCGCTGTTTCCGTTATTCACGCCCGAGGGTGTGAACTTCGACAAGCTGGTACGCACGCTATTGGCCTTCGCTATCTTCTCCTCGGCGTTCATGGCAGAGGTCTTTCGTGGCGGTTTGCAGGCCATCCCCAGAGGCCAATATGAGGCCGCGAAGTCACTCGGCATTGGCTACTGGAAGATGATGGGATACGTGATTCTGCCCCAGGCCATTCGCCATGTCATACCGGCGCTGGTAAACACCTGCATCGGGATTTTCAAGGAAACCACCCTTGTGCTGGTCATCGGCCTGACCGACTTGCTCGGCGTCATCCAGCTCGGCCTATCGGACACCGACTGGATCGGCGGCGGCCATATCTATGCCAGCGGATACCTCTTTGCCGGCTTGGCGTTTTGGGCATTCACGTTCGGCATGTCACGTTACTCGATCCACCTTGAACGCCATTCGGTGAGCGGCAAAAACCAAGCGCTACAAACCCTATGAACGAAGCCCAGGGCGCTGCCATGATCGAAATACGCGACGTGCATAAATGGTTCGGCGACTTTCACGTCTTGAAGAACATCAACCTGACCGTCGCCAAGGGCGAGCGAATTGTCATTTGCGGCCCCTCGGGGTCCGGAAAATCGACCCTAATTCGCTGCATCAATCGCCTGGAAGCCCATCAGCAGGGAAACATTATCGTCGATGGCATCGAGCTTACCGACAACTTGAAGCAAATAGACGCCATCCGCAGCGAAGTCGGCATGGTGTTTCAGGACTTCAACCTGTTTCCCCACCTGACCGTGCTGGAGAATCTCGTTCTGGCGCCGCACCTGGTGCGACGAATGCCACGGGCCGAGGCCGAGGAAATTGCCATGAATTACCTCGGACGGGTCCGCATTCCGGATCAGGCCAACAAATATCCAGGCCAATTATCCGGCGGTCAGCAGCAGCGCGTCGCCATCGCCCGATCATTGTGCATGAGCCCGAAAATCATGTTGTTCGACGAGGTAACTTCCGCGCTTGATCCGGAGATGGTCAAGGAGGTGCTGGACGTGATGATTGGTCTCGCCGATGAAGGGATGACCATGCTGGTGGTCACTCATGAAATGGGTTTTGCGCGAACTGTCGCAAACCGGGTCATTTTCATGGATCTCGGCCAGATCATCGAGGAGAACGAGCCCCGCGCGTTCTTTGAGGCGCCGCAACATGAACGGACAAGAAATTTCCTCGAACAGATCCTTTCCCACTAGAGATTCCGTCATGGCACCAAGCGCAGCAAGAACGAACCAAAACGAATGAATAAGAGTCTACCGCCGACCGGACCGATCCGATCGCACTTTCTTGAGATGGCGAAATCCATGTTTCCCCCGACAGAAGCGGACATTCGCGAAAAGTACGCACCGGCAGGGAAGATCCGGCGCCTACATCTTAACGAATGCCCGTACCCGCCTGCCCCCGGGGTTATTGCCGCCATAGCAAGCGCCGCATCCACCATGAACCGTTATCCCGACCCCCGTTGCCGGGAACTTCGCGCCGCTTTGGCTAAACGAACGAAGCATGCCGTCGATCGCATCGTCGTTGGAAACGGATCGGCTCAGCTCATCCATCTTCTCTCCCTCGCCACCCTCGACCCGGATGGCGAAGCGGTGATGTCCACACCATCTTATCCGGGTTACGCCGACGCTTGTCGCATCATCGGCGCGAAGGCGGTCCGCGTCCCGCTTCTTGGCGACGGCGCCAACGATTTGGCGGGAATTGTTGCGGCGATCACCGCGCGAACGCGCATCGTTTTTTGCGCACCCGTCAACAATCCCACGGGCAGTATGCTGGGGCGCGACGACCTCGATCGTCTGATCCGCGATGTACCGGCATCGGCCCTGCTGGTTATCGACGACGCCTATCACGAATTTGCCGTGCAGGCTGGTGGTCCGGACGTGCTTCCGCTCATGGCTGGGCGGGCTGGGCCATGGGCCGTGCTACGTACATTCTCAAAGGCGTACGGATTGGCGGGACTGCGGATCGGTTACGGGCTCTTCGCCTCGGCAGAGATTGCTGAGACGGTCTACAAGGCACGCTCGAAGTTCGAAATAAATGCCATGGCTCTCGCCGCCGCCGCCGTCGCTCTCGAAGACGACGATTACCGGGACCAGATCCTCAACGACTGTGCTCATGAACGGCAGAGATTGTTGGACGGCTGCGCCCGCTTGGGTCTTGGCCCCTTGCCCAGTGTCGCGAATTTCATGACGGTGCGGCTACCGGCGAGCGGACGAGATACGGCGCAGAATCTGGCGCGGCGGGGCATCGTCGTCAGCCCCTTGTCCGCGCCGGGATACGAGGACTGTATTCGCATCACCATCGGATTGGCCGAGGATACCGACGCCGTCCTGGCGGCCCTTGCCAATCTGCTCGGTCCGTATTTGGACGCGTCGAACGCTCAGGAGAAGTGATGCCCCGTATGACCGGCGCCCAGGCGATTGTTAAATCCATTCGGCAACGCGGCGTGGATACGGTTTTCGCCATCCCGGGCGTGCAGATCGATCACCTGTTTAACGCTTTCTACGACGAGGGCGACGGACTTCGCGTAATCAATACCCGCCACGAACAGGGCGCCGGATACATGGCCCTCGGCTACGCGCAGTCGACCGGCCGCGTCGGCACCTACGCGGTTGTCCCGGGCCCCGGTTTCCTCAATTCCACCGCCGCGTTGGCGACCGCTTATGCCTGCAACGCGCCAGTATTGGCGATCGTCGGACAGATCCCCTCGGCAATGATCGGCCGCGGCCTCGGTGCGCTGCATGAAATACCCGACCAGTTGACTATTGCCCAGGGACTGACCAAATGGGCACAGCGGATCGATCATCCCAGTGAGGCGCCCGACCGCGTCCGCGAAGCGTTCAAGCAACTAACGACAGGTCGCCCCCGACCGGTCGAGATCGAAATGCCCATGGACGTAATGGGCCTGCAAGCGCAAGTCAGTTTGTTGGATGAGGCGGCGGAAGACGCAGCCGTGGAGCCTGATCCCGACCTCGTCGACGCGGCCGCGCGGCTTCTCGGTCAGGCTGAGAGACCGCTGATCATCGTCGGTAGCGGCGCGCTCGATGCCCCCGCGGAACTGTTGGAAATCGCCGAACTCTTACAGGCGCCCGTGGTCTCGACTCGCGCCGGGCGCGGCGCCATCAGCGACCGGCATTACCTGGCCCACACATCGCCGGCCGGCCACCAATTGTGGGCCGCCGCCGATGTCGTGCTCGGCATTGGTACCCGACTTTTCCAGCGCCTGACCTGGGGAACGGACGAGGGGCAGAAAATTGTCCGCATCGATATCGATCCGACGCAAATGAGCCGCCTCTCGCGACCGGCGGTCGGCATTGTTGCCGACGCAAGACGCGCCTTACAGGCGCTCATCCCCGCTACGATCCGCCAAAACAGGCAGCGCGCCTCGCGCAAGACGGAGCTTAGCGACCTCAAGGCGGCGATGGCGGCTAAGTTCGCCAAGCTCGGCCCGCAGATGGCCTACCTGCGAGCGATCAGGGCAGAGTTGCCCGAGGACGGCTTCTTTGTCGATGAGTTGACGCAAGTGGGCTATGTCTCGCGATTTGCCTTCCCCGTATACCAACCGCGCACGTTCGTCACCACGGCTTATCAAGGTACTCTGGGCTACGGCTTTCCGACCGCCCTCGGCGTCCAGGTCGCCAACCCGGACAAAAAGGTCCTCTCAATCTGCGGCGATGGCGGCTTCATGTTCAATATCCAGGAACTCGCGACGGCGGTCAAACACCGCATCGGCGTGGTGACCGTGGTGTTCAACGACAACGCCTTTGGCAACGTCCGGCGCATGCAGTCGGAATTATACGAGGGTCGCGTATTGGGCTCGGACCTGCAGAACCCGGATTTTGTCAAACTCGCCGAATCCTTCGGCGCGGCGGCATTTCGCGCGAAGACGCCCGATGAGCTGCAAGCGGCTCTGCGCACGGCATTTGCCGAACCTGGACCATCGTTGATTGAGGTGCCCGTCGGGGAAATGCCCGATCCTTGGCATCTGATCAACTTGCCGCGCGTCCGTCCAGCCGCGACAAACTAACCCACGATGCCCGCTGGCCGCTCTACCAGCAGGTGAAACGGTGTTGACACGTTAAGTCGGTGGCGGTGGTGTCAGTCCTTTGCGAACTAGTCTCCAAACTAGCCGACGCCCCCCGGCTCAGGCCGCCAGCTGACGCCACTCGGCCAGCGCGGCCGAACGGTTCTGCTTGAAATCGTTGCGGCCGATGAGGTGACGTTCGTGATTGAAATGGGAGCTGGCGCCGAAACCCGGCGACGCTCGTCTGGTAACGCGTCTTGCCGACGGGCGCGAAGTGGCCGTCGGCAAGCACCGCATGCATGATCTGCTGGGGGCATTGCTGGCGCGTCTCGATGGCGGGGGGTTCGATGCCATCGTGCTGCTGTGCACGGGCGAGTTCGAGGGGCTCAACCTGAAGACACGGCTGGTCGAGGCCCAACTGGTTGTCGATGAGACCGTGATGGCTTTGTCCGACGCCGCGCCAGTAGGTCTTGAAGCCTGGCGGCTGCAGTTCGATCTCCAGCCCGACGCGAACTTGGTCCAGTTGACCGACACCCGTCGTCGCCGCAAGGAGCCGGGCTCGCGCAGGCAAATCCTCAAGCGAGCCGACCCAGTCGCTGGCAGCGCCACCCGCCTGGGCGAGCGCGCCGGTGAGCGCGATGACCTGTGCCGCCACAGTCAGCGTGAGCAGGCGGCCAATTCGGAAGGCTGTCATCTTCTTCATCGATTCGGTCCCTTATCCAGGCTTGCCTTTATCCGGGCTTGTCACGTGTCAACTGGTGCCGTCGCCGTCCCCATCGTTATCTAGATAATACTGGATCAGTTCGAAGGCTTCGGGCGAGTCCCACTCGGCCCCACCGACCAGGCGCCCAACCTCATTGCCCTGCCGATCGATAATCGCGACGACCGGCAGGCTGCGCACCTGCATTGGCCGGCTGAGCTTTAACTTGTCGTCCAGCAGGCTGTTGGGAAAATCCAGCTTCAGCCGTTTCATGAAACGACCGATATCCTTCCAGCCGCCGCGATCCTGACTGACGATCACGAACGCGAAGTCATCGACATCGGCGAAATTCTCCTGCAAACGGGCCAGTGTCGGCATCTCGCGCACACAAGGACCGCACCAGGTGGCCCAGAAGTTGACCACCACGACCTTGCCGCGATAGTCCTCGAACGTTTGTTCGCCGCCGTCCTTCGTCTCCAGCGGCACGATCGACGCCGGGACCGGTTCGTCGAAGACGACGAAGTTCTGCACCGACCCGGTGATCGGCGGGGCGTCGGCGCGCGCGGCGGAAACCAACGGCAAGAACACGACGGCGGTCGCGACCAGCATCCTTAGCCGACTGACCAGCAATCTTCTCATTGTTCTCCTCCTCGAAGTGTGATGACAAACCTAAAGGTTACGGCATCAAGTCGACCCACCGCCAATTTCGTCGATAAAGTACTGGATGAGTGCCGCCGCCTCCGGCGTATCCCAATCGGCGGGACCTTCCAGGCGTCCCACCTCACGCCCGTTCTCGTCGATCAATATCGACCCCATCTGAGGCGGCAGACCGATGGCGCCGCCCAGCTTCGACCCCTCGTCGTAGTAGCTCTCTGGAAAACTAAGCCGGCGCTTCTTGAGAAATGGCGTGATCTTCTGCCAGCCCTCGACGTCCTGACTCACGATCACGACCGAGAAGGCATCGCCGCCAAGCTTGGCCTGAAGGCGTTCGAGGGTTGGCAGCTCGCGCCAACTTCCCGAACACCAGGTGGCCCAGAAATTGACCAGCACCACCTTGCCGTTGAAATCGGCCAGCGTCTGCTGTTCGTTGGAGGCCGTCAGAAATGGCGTTGCAGGCATCGATACAGGTTCGCCGCGCAGATCGAAATTTTGCACCGATCCGGAAATCGGTGGGCCCTCCGCGGCGACGCCTGCACCGGGCGCGGCCAGTCCAACAATGAGCGCCGCGCCGATGAGAGTGATTGCTGTTGTTCCTTTCATCATCTGTCCCTACGTCGCTTCGCAATCCTGATTCATGTGCCGAATAGTTGGGGCTATGACCTGTTACAGGTCAATGACGTTTGCACAAACGGGTCTAACGATCCGGTGAGAGGCGATATCCGATGGCGATAAATGGGAGCCGTGGCGGGTTTTGACTGGCCCACGATCGTCCCGCGAAGTGACATTATCGGCATCGCTGATGTTACGGCCGACTTTTCAAGAAGACAGCACAGCATTGCCAAAGCGACCAGGCTCACGGAGATCTAGGATGGCGGGATGAGACCAGCGCTCTCATAGTAGCGAACTATTTTTGCAGGCACGCCAGAGCGTTTCGCCGAAGTGCTTATGTGCATTCCAAATAGCTCCTCGGATACGCGCGCCTAGGAAATCGTCGCTAATCCTCCAGGTTCCAGCCGCTAGA
Source organism: Alphaproteobacteria bacterium (assembly GCA_021774445.1). Taxonomy (GTDB): domain Bacteria; phylum Pseudomonadota; class Alphaproteobacteria; order UBA6615; family UBA6615; genus SZUA-147. The sequence continues at coordinate 13,023 of JAJFJA010000065.1, read as the reverse complement.
AGGTCAAGCGAGGGCGCCATAGTTCGCGGAAAGTTGAAGGGCTGTGTCGTCGACCCAATCGCAACAGTGGACGGCGGTCTAGTCACATGGAACCAAAGTGCGGTTCATTAAGTTCATGATATAGCGTATCATCCTCCCGGACACATGGGAGGAGTTGTGATGCGTGTTCGTGGTCGGCCAGTCGAACCACTGATCCTCGGTGATGCGGAGCGGAGCTATCTGGAGCGCCAAGTTCGCCGCCATCGGGTGGCACGGTCGTTGTCGGCGCGCTGCCGGATCATTTTGCGTTGCGCCGACGGGCTTTCCAGCAAGGTGGTGGCGGCGGAACTCGGCGTCCACGAACACACGGTCGGCAAATGGCGTCGGCGGTTCTTGAGGGACCGCATCGACGGCCTTCTGGACGAGCCCCGTCCGGGCCGGCCGCGCACGATCGAAGACGATCAGGTGGCGGCGGTGATCGAGCGCACGCTGTATGCGACGCCGGATGACGCGACCCACTGGTCGATCCGCTCGATGGCCAAGGAGACCGGCCTCTCCCACACTACGATCCGGCGCATCTGGACGGCCTTCGGCTTGCAGCCCCATCGCAGCGAGACCTTCAAGCTCTCGTGTGATCCGCTGTTCGTCGACAAGGTCCGCGACATCGTCGGGCTGTACCTGTCGCCCCCGGATCGGGCGTTGGTCCTGTGCGTCGATGAGAAGAGCCAGATCCAGGCCCTCGACCGCGAACAGCCGGTGTTGCCGATGATGCCGGGCATGCCCGAACGGCGCACGCCCGCGTTCCGGAAGACCTCGACGTCCATATCATCTTGGACAATTACGCCACCCACAAGACGCCGAGGATCAAGGCATGGCTGATCCGACGGCCGCGCTATCATGTCCACTTCACCCCGACATCCGCCTCCTGGATCAACCAGGTCGAGCGCTGGTTCGCAGAGTTGACCCGCAAGCAGATCCAGCGCGGCGTCCACACCTCGGTCAAGCAGCTGGAAGCCGATATCCGGGCCTTCATCGAAACCCACAACAAACAGCCCCGACCCTACCAATGGACCAAGTCCGCCGACGAAATTCTCGCCTCCGTCAAACGCTTCTGCCAAAAAACCGACCAAACATTATGTGGCGAACTTTAGATTCGGGTGATAGACGGCACCAAGTGGCCGGTCCGATCATGCGGCGGTGCGGGCATCAGCCCGTCGGACTGCCGTCTAGTTCACCTGACGCGCGAAGCCGGTGTGACGATCGACCTCGAGCCGTTGCACCAATGAGCCGTCCACGGTTTCGATCTCCACGGCGACTGTATCGACGTCCTGCTCGACGACATCCCCTACCTGCAAGCGTGTATTGCCATGCCAGGCGAGGTTGCGCTCGAACATGGTACGAACATCGTCTGTCGTAAGATCCCGGTCCGCCAGAGCGCCAGACGCGTGCATGGCGCCTGGGCCCTTCATCATCATGGAACCCATTATGCCTGGGCCCATCATCATGCCGGGATTCATCATCATCCCCGGCCCGCCTGGCCCAAAACCGGGGTTGCCCGGTCCCCCAGGGCCGTGTGCCCAGGCAATTGGGCTGGCTGAAATTAGAAGCGCTGCGGCAATCGCAAGGACTCGTTCTCTGGTCATAGAATCAATCCTCCAATGTTGTTGGAGATCTTCCGATAGGGAGAGATCAGCTTCACTGATCTGGATCAAGACAGCGAATCGCCCGCCGTCGCAGAAACCTCCCCCCACGAACGACAAGCAACGCGCCCCGTTAACGCGACTTGGCATTCCTAAGACCCCAGCATCGCAGCGCACGCCAGCACGGGTGAGCCGTGCGCAGACCGCCTCCAAGAGGTGGCTTCGCGATAGTTGCCCTGTTCAGCGTTCTCAGTGCCGAGGCACGTGGGACGCTATCTTTTCCCGACTAGGATAACTCCCAATCCAAAACCAGCCCGCGACGTGCCGCGTGCGTAGCTGGCGCTTACAGATCACCCTCCAAGTGACGCGCCCCTCCACGATAATTCGATGAGCATGGTCCGTTAGTCGGAGGGACCGATCCGCAGATCCAGAACCGCGGCACCAATTATACGCCCTTGGGCCTGCTCTTGGAGAATCACGGCAACTGCATCCTCACCCGCCCCGGCGAGATCTTGGAGTGAAATGGTCAGGTCGAGCGAACCGCCTTGCCACACCGCGACGGCAGCCAGTTGTCGCACGACGTTGAATGTCTTCAGCGTGCGTCCGCTATTCTCCCCATCCGTCACGCGCGTGGCGTGTTCCGCGTCATAGTGCGCAAGCAAAACCTCCGCCACACCACAACAACTCTCGTCGTCAATCCGCACTCTGACGTTTCGGCTGCCCGCCCGCGTTAGCCGCACGTTTATGCACGAGCCCTTTTCGTTGCGCGCAGCGGCGACCAGGCTGTTGAGGCGGCGTGCGTCCGTCCCCGGGGTATGAAGCTTCCCATTGATCACGGTCTGCGGCGAAACGAGATACGGCTGCCCAAAACGTTCTGCATAAGCCTGCTGACGCCGTGTGTAAGCAGAGTCCGCGTAGGGATCTTTCCATCCCGCGAAGTCCCAATAGTCCACATGGAAATTGAGAGCGAGAACGTCATCCCGTCGCGTCAATTCGAGCAGGTTCGCGTCGGCAGCCTGGCAGGACGAACAGCCTTGGGACGAAAAAAGCTCAACAACCGTCAGTTTTGGCCCAGCCAGAGCCCATTCCAAGGGCACCAGGCCGCAGAGAACGGCGCCTACCATTCTACAGATCTGGCGGGTGGCTGTCGCTTTCACCACCACAGGATGGCGCTGACGACCGTTCACTCTCGAATCAATTGCGGGTGAGGCCTGAAACCGTAGCAGCAGTTCTTGCTCGCCCGCACTCGGCGGCGCGGTTGATGGCGGGTTGGCAGCTTAGGTGGCGGCAAAGCCAGGGTCGTGCAGCGCCCAAGCTCCTATTCCTCAAGTTGCGCCGGCCAGAAATACTCTCTTCCTCGAGTGACACAGTGTCATCTACCGGGCGATGCTCAATAGAACAACGCTACGAACGGCGTTCGAACCAAAACCCTTTGAACTTGTAGTTGGTACAGCCCCCATATTCGCCCAAGAGTTCGAATTGCTGGAGTTGAGATATTGTTTTTGCGGTTGTCTTCATCAAAGCAGCTGTTGGCTTGGCTCCCGCTCGGGGTCAACGTGATCCTCAGCCGCGTGGCGCCCTTCTTCGCCGGTCTGGCGGTCATTACTTTGCTATTCGCGATCTATCGTATGAGCGGTTTCCGCCGTGTTCCCGAGGCATAGGCGACCGCTATCACAGGGAGTTAGTATGAGCGATCGGAAATTGATCGGTCTTGGCGTTATCGGCACCGTCATCGCGGCGCTGTGCTGTTTTACGCCGCTGTTGGTTGTCGGGGTAACGGTGGTCGGCCTGTCGGCGACAGTCGGCTGGCTCGACTTTGTCCTGTTTCCCGCTCTTTTCTTTTTCATCGGTCTGACCGTCTACGCGGTGCGACGCCGCAAACAGCGCATCGGCAATGCGGGCGGCGCCATGCCCGAATAAGGCTGAGACCCCGCGCTACTCGGGTACCAGCCTCGGCACCCAGCGGATGTAGACAACCTCGCCAACCAACTCGACCAGTGTTTGCGTCACCACCACGGCGGCGACCAGGCCGCCGACCTCAGGCACCGCCAGGGCGAGCGGCAGCACGACGAGAGAATTGCGCGTGCCGGCACTGAACACCAGTGCGCGGCCGGCACCGGCATGTAACTTGAACAGCCAGCCCGCCAACCGGGCGACGATCGGGATGACAATAAGGTACCCGACATAGACCGGCACGACCCTGGCAATCTCGCCGGCCGCCTCCTCGACGCGGCCGACCTCGGCACCGATCACCAGGAACAAGGTGACCGCCAGCAACGGAACCGGCAGCCACCCCATGGTCAGAGTAAATTGGTGCCCCCTGACACTACGCTTCGCCCAGCCCTCCGTCAGCCAGGCAATCCCGAGCGGGATCAAGATGATCCAGAAAAATGCCTTCACGAACGGCGCGGCTTTGACCAGGGTAAATGCGCCATCGCCCTGCATCAGGAACAGGTAGATGGGCAACAAGGCCATCTGGCCCACCAGCAGCACCGGCGTCGCGGCGAGCATCAGCTCTGCGTCGCCACGGCCGAGTCGCGTGAACACCACCACATAGTCGATGCACGGCGTCAGCAGCACCATGAACACGCCGAGGCGGATGGCTGGATTTTCCGGCAGCAAAAATCCGAGCCCCCAAACCACCAGCGGCACCGCGACGAAGTTCGTTGTCAGCAGCGCCGCCAAAAATCTCCCATTGGCCAGGCAACGGCGCAGGCCCGCAGACGGGACCTGAAGGAAGGTCACGTAAAGCAGCCCGACCAGTGCGGGCAGAATCGCAGGTTCCAGCAAATCGGCATGGGATCGCGCCGCGGTGCCGACAAACAACGCAAATCCGATGGCTGCCAGGTAGATGGTGATCTGGCGCTTTTCAAGCGCGTCTCGGGTCATGCAGGCGAACACCAGCGCCGCCCCGTGCCGGCGCCATCGTTGCCCAACCTAGCCGTCGGCCGCCCCCGTCTCGATTGCCAGCCCAGCCGCCCGCCAATCCTGTTTGCCCGCTTCGTAGTCATACACATTTTCGTAGCCGAGCTGATCCAGGATCCGTGCCGCCTTTGGCGAAGCCTGGCAGGCATGGTTCAGGCAATACACCACCACAAGCGTACCCGTGTCCGGCACCGCCCGGCGAATCTCTCGCTCGAAGGCCTCGTCGACTGGGATTCTGATCGCCCCGGGCAGGTGATATTCACGGTAGGTGTTCGGCCCGATGACCTCCACCAAAACGACGTCCTTTCCCGTGTCCAACAGGGTTTTCAGCGCCTCGCGCGTGATCGCTTGCGACATCCGCCTTACGCCTAGCGCGCGTCCGCCGACAAGGCGTCGATGATCGGACATTCCGGCACGCGGCCGCCATCACATTGCGCAGCCATGTCCTTCAGCACCCGTTCCATGCGACGCAGATCCGTAATCTTGTCGCGCAGCTCCTTCAAATGAACATCTGTCAACGCCTTGATGTCGGCGCAGCTAAAGTCGCCGGAATCGACAAAGCGCAGCAGGCCGCGGATCTGATCGAGGGTGAAACCAAGCTCCCGGCCCCGCCGGACGAACATCAATCGCTTCACCTGCTCGGCGGGATAGAAGCGGTGGCCACCCGCCGTCCGTGGTGGTTTCGGCATGACCCCGACCCGCTCGTAATACCGAACCGTTTCCACGTTGCAGCCGGTTCGGCGCGACAGTTCGCCGATCGAGACTGGGGCGCTCGGATCTTCTGACGCCATGACGCACCACCCCTTGAACCTGTAGTTGATACAGGTCCTATATGTCGTTAAGAGATGCGGCCAGGTCAAGCGCGGCCGCCGGTAATTGACCCCCAGAGGCGAGGTAAGATGGCCAGCAACGTCACGACAGGCTTCAAGAACGGCAACGGCGGTTATGATTTGGCGGTCATCGGGGCCGGCTCGGCTGGGTTTTCCGCCGCGATCCAGGGCGCGGAGCTGGGCGCCCAAGTCGCCCTCATCGGCACCGGCACGATCGGCGGGACTTGCGTGAACGTTGGCTGTGTGCCCTCGAAAACACTGATTCGCGCCGCCGAGTCCGTACACCACGCGCGCGCGGCATCCCGCTTTGCCGGCGTTTCCAGTGAAGCCCACATTACCGACTGGGCGGCCTTGATCGCCCAAAAGGACGAGTTGGTCACGGATCTGCGCCAGGCCAAATACATCGACATCCTGCCGTCCTACAACAACATCGCCTATATGGCGGGCGCCGCCCGGCTGACGCCTACAGGCGTTGCCATCAACGGCACGACCATTCCGGTCAAGAAAACCATCGTGGCGACCGGCGCCGCCGCCGCGATACCCAACATCCCCGGCGTCGAGGATGTGCCCTACCTGACCAGCACGACCGCGCTGGAACTTGAAACACTGCCCGGCTCGTTGCTGGTCATCGGCGCCGGGTATATCGGTGTCGAGCTGGCACAGATGTTCGCCCGTGCCGGTGTCGCGGTGACACTGGTCTGCCGCAGCCGCCTGCTGCCCCATGGTGAACCGGAAATCAGCGCGGCGCTCGCCGGTATCCTCGCCGGTGAGGGCATGACAGTTCGTGCTGGCGTCGAATATGTCCGCATCGATCAGGCCGGAAACGGTATCGCCCTGACCGTCAATGCCGACGGCCGGCGCCAGACGATCAAAGCCGACAAACTGCTCGTTGCCATCGGTCGCCGCCCCAACACCGAGGGGCTCGACCTCGACCGCCTCGCCGTCGATGTTGCGCCCAACGGCGGTATCCTCGTCGATGACCGCCTCCGCACCACCAATCCCGACATCTACGCGGTCGGCGACGTGACCGGCCGCGACATGTTCGTCTACATGGCCGCCTATGGTGGCAAGCTGGCGGCGGAAAACGCCTTGAACGGCGACAGCCGGCGTTATGACGCCTCGGCCATGCCGGAGGTGACGTTTACCGACCCCCAGGTCGCCACCGTCGGCCTGACCGAACGCGCCGCTCGCGAACGCGGCCACGCCGTCAAGACATCGGTCCTGGCCCTGAAACACGTGCCGCGCGCCCTGGCGTCCCGCAACACCAGCGGCCTGATCAAGCTGGTCGCCGACCGCAAGACCGACCGGCTGCTCGGCGCTCACATGCTGGCGGCGGAGGCCGGCGACAGCATTCAGACCGCCGCCATCGCTATCAAGTGCGCCATGACCGCCCACGACCTTGGCAACACCATCTTCCCCTATCTGACCATGGTCGAGGGGCTGAAGCTGGCGGCGCAGACCTTCGAAAAAGACGTCTCGAAGTTATCCTGCTGCGCCGGTTAGTTGAGCGAAGGAACGGAGAACGACATGCAGCGAAAGCCGGACGGCGGCAGCGTGCCGCTACCACTGCTCGGCGGCCTCGTCGCGCTCTGCTGCGGCGGCCCTCTACTCCTTGCCAGCGGTGCCCTGAGCGGCGTCGGCGCCTGGCTCCTCGACGGTGCTTGGATCTGGCTCGCCGCCGTCCCCATCCTGTTCGCCGCCGGTCTGCATATGTGGCGCCGGTCGGTGGGCGGACAACGCTCTGCCGCTGCGACGGTAGCAACCCATACCGGGCGGCCTAACCGCCAGAAGTAGTGAGCCCCGCCGCGGGCTTCACCAAATTTTCAGGTAAGGTTACCGGGTTTTGGTTGAATCTGTAGTCGGTACAGGGCCCTACCCTGCAGCGTCGGGGCCGCAACGGACCCCGGACAAGGAAGGTCTTCTCGACATGAAATCCAACCCACGGACCGCCATTGACGGCCTACCATCCTACCCCATCAAGCCGGGGGTGACTTTCCCCGATTGGTCCGTCGTCGAGTCTCCGGTCGCCCGCGACGCGCTGCTGGCGATCTTCGAAGTATTCGACATGGACCGAGTTTGGCACGGTTACACCGCGGCCGAGGACACGGTGCGCACCGCCGTCCTGTCCCATTACCGCCGGAACGGCAAGGCGCCGACAATCGCCGAGCTGACCGCGCTGTGCGACATGGCGGAGGACCAGATCGCAGCAAGCCTCCAGGACCTAAAAGCCCGCGACCTAGTTGTGCTGGACGATACCCAACGCCGACTCACCGGCGCCTATCCGTTCACCGAGCGCAACACCGGCCATCGGGTCAAGCTCGGGGATACCTCGGTCAACGCCATGTGTGCGATAGATGCCCTCGGTGCCGGCGCCATGGTTGGCAGCGATACCCGGATCGAGTCGTCGTGCCGACACTGCACCACTCCGATCCGCATCACCACCCGCCGCAACGGCCACGCGATCGGCCAGGTCTCGCCGGCCGAAACCGTCGCCTGGACGGGTATTCAATATGAGGGGCAGGCGGCGACGTCCTTGTGCACCGTGACGGCCTTTTTCTGCTGCGATGCCCACCTCGACGCCTGGCGGGCCGACAACCGCCAGGATCGCGGCTATCGCATGTCCGTCGACCAGGGCATGCAAACCGGCATGGCCATCTTCAAACCCTTTCTCGCCGGCTCGGGCCGCCATGACGCCACGCTGGACGGTAGAGTTTCGCAATGAAGATCGCTGCAATCGCTGTTTTTGGGGCTTTTTGGGTGCTCGCATCGGCGCCGATGAGCGTCGCCGGCGAAGACCCGCCGATATCCGGATCGATGCAGAATTTCACTCCCTTCGACGCGCCGGCCGCGGCGCCGCTGATACCCTTGAGCACTGAGGAGAACGGCGCGCGCACCCTCGAGTATCTGCGCGGCAAGGTCGTTCTGGTCAATTTCTGGGCGACTTGGTGTGGCCCCTGCGTTCGCGAGATGCCAACTCTTGCGAGACTTGCGGACAGGTTCGGCGGTGATAACTTCGCGGTCGCGATCGTCAGCCAGGACCGTGACGGCTGGAAGCGCATCGGGCCGTTCCTGGAGAAGAGACTCAACCTGACTTTCGAGAATAGCCTCCTCGACGAAGGTCTGAAGTTCAGCCGCGCCATGCAGGTGCGCAGCCTGCCGGTTGTCGCAATCCTCGACCCCGAGGGCAATGAGGTCGGCCGGTTGGTCAGCGGCGCGGAGTGGGACTCACCCGAGGCAATCGCCTTGCTGCAATACTACATCGACGCATCCGGCCGCGGACCAAGCTGACCGTAGGCGGCACAAAGGGACTGACATGGCAACACGATTAGGTTTCGGTGCCAGCTTGCTCGGCCTGGCACTTCCGACTGCCGCGCAGGCCGCCCCCTTGGCCAGCGACTGGGTGGGCATCGATGAATCGGAGGCACGACTGGTGTCGTCCGTCACCAGCGTCGGGCAGCTCGAAACGGTCACTTTGGGCCTCGAAATCAAGCTCGCACCGGGTTTTAAGACATACTGGCGCGCCGGTGGTTCCGGCGGACCGCCGCCCAACATCGATTTCCAAGGCAGCGGCAACGTGTCTACACCACGGTGCGTTGGCCGGCGCCCTCTTGGTATGAGGTTCACGGCTACGACACCATCGGCTACGAGGATCGTATCGTCTTCCCCATCGATATCCGCTCGGCCGAACGGGGCAAACCGCTGGAAATCCGCGCGGCCCTCCAATGGGTGGCCTGTTCCCAGATCTGCATCCCCATTGCCGAGGAAGTCTCGCTGGTCGTTCCCGTTGGCCCGGCAGCTGCGTCCGATGACGCCGGGCTTGTCGACAGTTTCTTGCGCCGGGTCCCCGCCGACGGGCTTAGCGTCGGGTCCGCAGTGATGCGTTGACACGCTTGAGCCATTTTGGTGAAGCGCCACGAGCGAATCCGACAGCCATACTTTGACGTGATCTATTGAAACCTTGACTGGGGTTTAGTATAATTTCTCGACGTCCCGAGTCGTTGGATCGAGGCCGCGTGCATAGTAATGGAGACGTTCAAGCGCAACCAGGTCGAATGGGCCCTGTGGTCGTCCTTCGTGCATCGTCCGCCCAATCCCGGCGAGCCACCGCAAGTCTTCCGCACGCGCATCAAGCGGCTGCTCGATCTCGACCGCGCAACACCGATCCCACCGCGCTCTAACTCCCTGCAGCGACATGCCTTCTCCGAGGGGCACTCGGAGGGTCACGGTCGCGATGTGTCGTTTTCGGTCTTCGATGCCGTTTGTTTAGCTATCGGCCTGGACCTGCTCGACACCGGGTTCAAGCAGAGTGAAGTGGTCTTTCTGCTGCAGCACCTCCGCCTGCAGCTTGGCGAGCAATATGAGCGCATGCAGCTTTACCCGCCGGCACCGCGAAAGTACATCGCGGCTGAAGACCTCCCCGGGTGCCCGACATACGAGATGAACGGACTGACCTTGGCCGATCCCCGCATCTTCATGACCTTGAACAAGGTCGAGCTGCGGGAAATCTATACCAATCCGCCGAACCCGATGATCCTACAGCCGCGGTTTTATTACGGCATCGAACAGCTTACCAAGGAACTCGACCGGCTGAACTACAGCGAGCGCAAGGTACTGGTGATGGAGATCGCCGAGATCTCAGTGTTGCTCGAGAGCGACCTCCGCCAAGCCCCTTTGGTCCGCCGCGGCCGGCCGTCCCTAGCCGGCGGCAGATAAACTTATTTTGAAACCCCCATCGAGGTCAGCAATGATGAACCTGCCGCTCAAGCAACACGGACGCAAGATCGAGACCCGTGCTGTTGCCCAGCTGAAGCCACGAGGCACTAACCCGCGCACCCATAGCCCGAAGCAGATCCGCCAGATCGCCCGCAGCATGGAGCGGTTCGGATTCACCAATCCGATCCTGATCGACGATCAAGACGGCATCGTCGCCGGGCATGGCCGGGTGGCGGCGGCAAAGCTGCTTGGCCTCGACAAAGTGCCGACCCTTTGCCTTGCCGATATGACCGCGGCCGAGATCCGGGCTTATGTCATCGCCGACAACAAGCTCGCCGAGAATGCCGGCTGGGACCGCGAGCTGCTCGCCATCGAGCTGCAGGGGCTGATCGAGCTCGACTTCGACGTCGCCATCACCGGCTTCGAGATGGCGGAGATCGACATTCTCATTGGCGAACTGGACATAGAGAACGATCCCGCCGACGCAGTGCCCGCGATCGCGGATGGCCCGGCGATCACGCACCCAGGCGATATCTGGTCTATCGGCAAACATCGGCTGATCTGCGGCGATGCGACCGACCCCGACACCTACGCCCGGCTGCTTGACGGCGGAGAGGCGCAGATGGTGTTCACCGATCCGCCTTACAACGTCCCCATCGACGGGCACGTCTCGGGCCTTGGCAAGGTCAAACACCGCGCGTTCGCGATGGCCTCGGGTGAGATGACGGAAGCACAGTTCACCGCGTTCCTCACCACGGTGTTCGACAACCTCGCCAATCGCAGCGCCGACGGTGCCATTCACTTTGTCTGCATGGACTGGCGCCATATCGGCGAAGTGCGGGCGGCCGGCGGAAGGGCCTATACCGAGCTCAAGAATCTCTGCATCTGGGCCAAGACGAATGGTGGTATGGGCTCGCTCTATCGCTCCCAGCACGAACTCGTGTTCGTGTTCAAGGCCGGCAAGGGGTCGCACATCAATAACGTCGATCTCGGCAAGCACGGCCGCTATCGCACCAACCTGTGGTCCTATGCCGGCATCAACGGCTTCGGTAAGGATCGGGACGCCGAGCTCGCCTTGCACCCCACCGTCAAGCCGGTGGCACTGGTCGCCGACGCCATACTCGATTGTTCGATGCGGGGCGGCATCGTGCTCGATGCCTTTGCCGGCAGCGGCACCACCCTGGTCGCCGCACAAAAGACCGGCCGGCGCGGTTACGGCATCGAGCTCGATCCCCATTATTGCGATCTCATCGTCCGGCGGCTCGAGGGGGTGGCCGGCATCGAGGCGGTCCACAGCGCCACGGGCAAATCCTTCCCTGAGATCGCGCGAGAGCGGGCAGTGGAACCGGCGGCCGACGCACGCGCCGCCGAGGAATCTGCGTGATGGCGGAACCCAAAAAACCTGGCGGCCATTATACAGTCGGTTACGGCAAGCCGCCCAAGCAGGGTCAGTTCAAGAAGGGGCGATCGGGCAACCCCAAGGGACGACCCAAAGGCACGAAGAATCTTCGCACCGATTTGCTCGAGGAGTTCGGTGAGCAGATCCTCGTTCGCGAAGGCAACCACACGATCAAGACCAGCAAACAACGGGCGCTGGTGAAGAGCCAGATGGCGCGGGGACTGAAAGGTCATGACCGGCCCGCCGCCAAACTGCTCGATCTCATGACGCGCGTACACGGCCTCGAGGCCGAGGCTGACGAGACAAGCGCCCCTCTCAGCGAGGACGAGCAGGCCGTCGCCAAAGCGCTCGAGGCGCGGATCCTGCGCAAGGCCGCGGCCGAGCCCAAACGCAGCAGGAAGGCGAAGAAGCCATGACCGATCTCTCCCGTGCCGAGCTCGAGATCATGTTGCGCCATGACCTCGCCCTGTTCATCCAGCGCACCGTCCAGACAGTCGCGCCGGCCGCCGTCTTCCTGCCCAATTGGCATATCGAGGCGGTCGCCTGGCATCTCGAGCAATGTTATGCCGGTAACCTCAACCGCCTGATCATCACGCTGCCGCCGCGCAACCTGAAGTCGATCTCCGCATCCGTGGCCTTCATCGCCTGGGTCCTCGGTCATGATCCCAGTGCCCGCATCATTGCGGCAAGTTACGCGGAAGCCCTCACCGCAAAACATGCCCGCGACTGTCGCGCCGTCATGGAGAGCCTATGGTATCGGCGGATCTTCCCAGGCACCCGCCTCAACCCCAAGAAGGTCACCGAGACTGAGTTCGAGACGACCCGCCATGGTTATCGTTATGGCACTTCCCTGGGCGGTGCGTTGACCGGCCGTGGTGGCAACTTCATCGTTATCGACGACCCTCTCAAACCCGGCGACGCCCTATCCGATACCAAGCGCAAGGCCGCCAACGAGTGGTTCGGCAACACCTTGTACTCACGCCTCGACGACAAACAGAACGACGTGATTATCGTCGTCATGCAGCGCATCCATGTCGACGACCTGGTCGGTTACCTCCTTGGTCTGAGTGGCGATTGGGTCCATCTGAATCTGCCGGCGATCGCCGAAGAGGCGCAACTGGTTCCGATTGGCCCCGGCGAGTTTTATCATCGCGAAGCGGGAGAACTCTTGCACCCGGCACGCGAACCGCAATGCGTGCTGGACGATATCAAGGCCCAGATGGGCTCGGCCGCCTTCTCCGCCCAGTATCAGCAAGCCCCGGTGCAACTCGGCGGTAACCTCATAAAATGGGCTTGGTTCCGGTTCTATGACCGCTTGCCCGAACGCACCGCCAAAACCCAGGTCGTGCAGAGCTGGGATACCGCCTCGAAAGCCGAGGAAATCCACGACTATTCCGTCTGCACCACCTGGCTCGTCGACAACAACGACTATTATCTCGTCGATGTGACGCGCGCGCGGTGGGAATACCCGGCTCTCAAGCGCCGCATCGCCGCCGAGGCGGCGCGCCACCAGGCCGACACGGTGCTGGTCGAGGAC
>JAJFJA010000064.1 GCA_021774445.1 Alphaproteobacteria bacterium | reverse complement strand
GACAGCGGAAAAACGCACATACATCATCACGGCAAGACGGATGATCTCGGGTGAAGTCTCGAAATAGCGGAATGGATTTCTCATCCAGGGACGCTACAAATCCCGCCTCACCCATTCAAGTCGGTTTCCCCTGACATCGCCTTCGGGCCGTCCCACCAGCGTCCATCTAGAGCCATCCCGGCGGGAACAGACGCTGCTCGCCCCCTCTCTTTCATCCGGTGTGGTGCCTAGTGATCAGGGCAATCCCGTCGCCAACCCGCACGCGATGGAGTCTGCGTAGCGCGACAACGACACCGTCTGTGGGTGCTCGTACTTCGTCGATGACTTCGCCGAAGAGGTCGTGGGTAATGCCCAGGGTTTGGTTTTCCTGGACGTCGTCAAGTAAGGCGACTGCTGGTTTGTAGTATCCTGCTGATTGGGACAGGATTGGGTGGTCGTAATCTGCGTGGCCGAACAGGTGGTGACTGATTGTCGAAGGCTGCGGATCGCCCTCGCGCATGCCGAGCCATTTCATGACATTGATGACTCCGCGCGTGAAGCAAGCAACGTCAGCGGGCCTGGCCAGACCGCCGCCGGCTGCTTCGGTGTAGATGCAGGGGACGTCCAACTCGACGGCGGAGCTGAGTGTTCGGCCGGGCGGGATGGGTCCGGGGTGGCCCCAGAGCACCGGAGCTCCAAAGGCCTGGGCTCCAGCAAGCGACTTGGCTCCGTACGCCGCGCCGTCCTGGATGTATCCAACGAGTGTCGCGACATCAAGCGCCATGCCGCCGCTGTGTAGATCGATGAAAAAATCCGCTTCGGGCAATACCTGCGTCGCGATCAGGTGAGCGATGCGCTCGGTGATGCTTCCCGCTCCGTCACCTGGAAATGTTCTGGCGAGGTTGAGACCGTCGATCGGGCTGCTGCGGGTGATAGTCTCGAAGGCAGGGACATTGCAGACCGGGATCATGAACAACGTTCCCTTCAGCGTCTGTGGCTCCGTCTCGAGATAGACATTGGGGATCGCCTCCATGCCTTCGTACTCGTCCCCGTGGACGCCTGCGGTTACAGCTAGGCACGGGCCTTGCTCAGCTCCGGTCACATACAGGAACGGAAGGCGCCAGGTGCTGCCGTCGGGGCGCGGGGCGACGTCGAGCCAGCCTGTCTGCTTGACACCACGGGGCAGTTTGGCGAGATCGATTTCCTGCATGTTCACGGGGGGCATGCCTATCCTCCTGCCAGTAAGTTGGCTTGGTTATGTCGCCCTATGCCTGAGCTTGGGACTCGAGGTTATGAGACCGCCGTATCCGAGGCGCGGAACTCAGGCACCCAATAGCTCCCGGGTGATTGCAACGGTCTGCTCCACGTCGGCCCGGTTCACATCGAGGTGGGTAACGGCGCGCGCGACGCCATCTGCGGCCGGTAGGACCAGGATTCCGCGCTCCCGCAACCCAGCGACGAGCGCGTCGGTGCCGATGCGCGGGTGGTCGCTGGCGATGTACACCATATTGGTCTGCGGACGGCCGCGGGGCAGCGCGATGCCTGCAATCGCCTCCAGTCCGTCCGCGAGCAGGCGCGCGTGGTCGTGGTCTTCGGCCATGCGCTGAACCTGATGGGCGATCGCGTGGCGGCCCGCCGCGGCGAGCGGACCGGCTTGGCGCATTGCGCCGCCGTACATCTTGCGAAATCGGTTGCAGCGGACCATGAACTCGCGCGTGCCCGCGACCACCGAGCCCACCGGCGCACCCAGCCCCTTGGAGAGGCAGAGCGTAACGGAATCGAAGTGGCGCGTGATCGCCTCCGCCTGAACGTCCAGCGCCACGCAGGCGTTGAGCAGACGTGCGCCGTCCATGTGCATGCGAATCCCATGGCGCGCCGCGACCCGCGCCATGCCCTCGAGCATTTCCAGCGGTAACGCGCGGCCCCCGCTATTAGCGTGAGTGTTCTCCATGCAGATCAAGGTGGTGGGTGCGTAGTGGGGATCGGTGCCGTCCTGAATTACCGCTTCGACATCCTCTGGCTGGATCCCGCCATCCGGGTCGCCCACGAGGCTGAACTGCACGCCGGCCAACGCGGCAGAGCCAGCGCTCTCGAGACGCACCAGATGGGACCGGGGGTGGGCCACCACCTCGTCGCCGGATTGGGTGTGGGCCCGCAGCGCGATCTGATTGGCCATGGTTCCGCTGGGCACGAACAGGGCTGCCTGCGTGCCCAGCAACGCCGCGGCCTCCTCCTGCAGGGCATTGATGTTGGGGTCTTCGCCGAAGACGTCGTCGCCGACCTCGCAGCGGTGCATTGCATCCCACATGGCATCGGTGGGCTTGGTCACGGTGTCGCTGCGCAAATCAATCGTGCCGTTCTTCATGCGATGCGGGCTCCAATTATTGTCGCGGCGATGGTTGCGCGGTCCGTGTCATGGACCGCGTCGTGCACGGGCGGTGCGGCACCCAAATAGCTGCCCGCGATCGCGGCGGTCCGCTCCACATCCGCCCGGCGCAGTGGGGACCGGTGCCGTCCTGGATCACCGTTTCGACATCCTCTGGCTGCGTCCGAATCGCGCACGCGGCTAAGCCGGCGCCCTGGAGACGCACCAGATGGGAAACAAGACGGGGCGCCCCACCATTCGCCGGCGGTGCAGCGAATGGTGGGCTTCGACCCGCTTAGGACCCCGTCTGATTAGAACGACCGCAGATCGGGGAAATCCACATTCATCCACTTTTGGTGCAGTTCGTCGAGCGTACCGTCAAGCTCTATGTTGTAGATGAAGTTGTTGAGCCATTGTAGCATGGCGAAATCGCCTTGCCGCACGCCCATATGCGCTGAGGCCGCGCCGTGAATATAGACGTTTTCGAATTCCACGTCGGGGTTCTGTCTGGCTAGGTCCAGGGCGACGATATTGGCGGTCGCAATGAGGTCGACCTGACCGGCAATCATGGCGGCGGCGGATGTCGCGTCGTCCTCGAAACGGACGATGTTGCCGTCGGGGTGCAGATCGGTGACCCAGATGTCCTGTGTGGTGCCGCGCGGCAGGCCAATACTCATATCGCCAACCTCCGTGAGGTCAGTGAGCAGGCCGATCTCCGCCGGCCCGAACACACCGGCCAAAACAGCCGAATAGGGCGAGGTGAACATGATCGACTTGGCCCGTTCGGACGATGCGCCCATGATGGCAATGACAATGTCGAGCTTGTCCGTGATGAGGAAGGGAATGCGGTTGATCCCTGTAATCTGCTGCATCTCGAGCTCCACACCGAGTGCTTCGGCGACCATACGGGCGACGTCAATATCGAGTCCGGCCGGCTCCTGGTTTTCGTCGAGAACCCCAAAGACCGGGACGTCGAGCGGCACGCCGATGCGCACGACGCCAGCGTCCAGAATGTCCTGAAGGTCGGCGTTGGCCGTGCCGATTGTAAGACCGAATGCCAGCGCAGCGAGGGCAAAGAATTTTGTCAATGAACGCATTTTGTACCTCTTTTGGCTTGTTATTGATATCGGACCAGCACCGAGCCAGGAAGCTGCTCAGCTCTGGCGTCTTCAGCTCGTCGATAACAGTTCGCGCCGAGCCTTCCTCCCATTGTTCGTTATGATGTAGGAAAAACAGGCAGTGGGCAAATAGTGTCAGCTATTCCCCCGCGCCCGGTAGCGGCCGGTTGAACAGAAACCTATTTCAGATCCATGCCGGGCGGCATCAGACCAGGACCGAGCCCAGGAAGCTGCTCAGTTCCGGCGTCTTCGGCGCGTCGAGAACAGCTCGTGCAGGGCCTTCCTCTCCTATTTCGCCATCATGCATAAAGACCAGGCGGTGCGCAACGTTGCGGGCAAACCCCATCTCGTGCGTGACCAGCATCATTGTCATGCCGTCTTTGGCCAAATCGGCCAACACCCGCAGCACCTCGCCGATGAGTTCCGGGTCGAGCGCCGATGTAATCTCGTCGAACAGCATGAGCTTCGGCGACATGGCCAGGGACCGCGCGATCGCGACGCGCTGTTGTTGGCCGCCGGACAACATATCGGGATAGGCGGTGAGCTTGTCCTCGAGGCCGACTTGCACAATCACCTTGCGCGCGATTTCCTTCGCCTCGGGCAACGGCATCTTCTTAACGACGGTCAACCCGAGCGTGATGTTGCGCTCGGCCGTCAGGTGTGGGAACAAGTTGAAACTCTGAAAGACGATGCCGACTTTTTGCCGCAGCTGGCGCAGATTGGTTTTCGGTGCGTTCACCTGCTCACCGTCGAATCGGATCGTCCCCGATTGAATCGGCTCCAACCCGTTTATGCAGCGCAGTAACGTGCTCTTGCCGGAGCCGCTGCGGCCGATAACGGCGACGATCTCACCCTCATCGATATTCAACGATACGCCGCGCAGCACTTCCAGTTGGCCATAGGATTTGTGCACGTTTTCGATCTCAACGAGCGACACGTAATCTCCCTTCCAGCCTCGCGCTCAACCGCGTCAGCACGAAACAAATCACGAAATAAATAGAGGCAATCGTTAGGAACACCGTCATCGGTCGGAACGTGGCGGCGTTCATGATCTGGGCCGCACGGGTCAGCTCGATGAACCCGAGGATCGAGGCCAGCGATGTGTCCTTCACCAGATGCACCCAGAAGCCGATGGTCGGCGGGATACTGATGCGGAACGCCTGCGGGACGATGACATAGCGCAGCTGTTCCATGGTGCTCAGGCCGATTGACGCCGACGCTTCCCACTGGGTCTTGGGAATCGCTTGCACACTGCCACGCCAAATTTCGCCCAGATAGGCGCCGGCATAAAGCGAGAAGGACACGATTGCCGCGGCCCAGGGCGATACGTTGGCGCCGGTTAAAATGGGGATGCCAAAGAAGATAATGAGCAGCTGTCCGAGCACCGGCGTGCCCTGAAACACGTTGATATAGGCGATTGCCACGGCCCTGGCCGGCGCAAGGGGCACCACCCGCAACACCATGATGATCACACCGATCAAGCTGCCGCCGACAATCGCCACAACGGTCAGCCCCAGCGTCCAACGCGCAGCGAACAACAGCCAGATGAAATCGCCGGTTACGAGTTCTCGCACCGGCCCGCCCCTTAGCGCCGCACGAAAACGACGTGGTAGATGCCCGCAAACGCGGCCCGAAAGAACAGCGCCATCACCAGATATATGGCGGTGATCACCAGATAAGCCTCCAAGCTTCTGAATGTCCTCGATTCAATGAACGCACCGGCATGGAACAGATCGACGGCGCCGACCAGCGAAGCGACGCTGCTGGCGATCAACAGCAGCACGAACTGGCTGGCGGCTGCGGGATAGATGATCTTCACGGCCGGAAACAGGATCACATAGCGGAAAAGTTGGAGCCGCGACATACCGAGCGACAGACCTGCCTCAATCTGGCTTTTTGCGATCGCTTCGACCCCGGCCCGTATGATCTCCACCAAATAGGCGCCGAGGTTGATGGATAGCGTGATGAGCGCCGCTGTTATGGCGTCTAGCTTGATACCCAAGCTTGGCAAGCCGAAGAACACTATGAACAACTGGACCAGCAGCGGTGTGTTGCGAATGACTTCGACATAGACTTCGACAATCCAGCGCAATTGGCGGAACTGGCTGGTCTTCATGCCGGCCCCCAGCACACCGATCAACACACCAAAGACGATCGCCGAGCCCGACAATTGCAGGGTTAACACCGCGCCTTCGAGCAGCAAATCCTGGTGACGCCAAACGTCTCGGAACCGAAAAGTGTAATCCACCCGCAGCCCCAAATGCCCCGAGATGCGCTGAGTGGCCTCAGGTATCGCGCTAACCCACAAGCCGCCTGGCACCGATGACACTAACAACCAAATGATCTGAGGGTCAAGACACGCACCAATCGCGCTGAAAAAGGCCGTCGACCCGGCGTCGATCACTACCCTTTTCCGGTGCCGGCCAGCTGATCACCATTGCCGCCACCGTTGGGGCGCGACAGATCGGCGAACCCGAGCAAAATCTGGATTCCGTCGTTTGAACGCATAGTTTGCTGGGCGGAGCCCGGTAATACAGTCCCGGCCGCGACGCCTGGTTCATCTGGGAATGTCAGATAAGAACTTCAGATAAGTACTATTGTGAGATAGGTACTATTGTGTGCTCAAAGACATTCGTATCGGTGCTGTGATGAAAGATGGCCATGTAAACGCCAGCGGTATGTTGAGCCAAGCACAGCTGGCGCAGTATCATGAAGACGGCTTTGTGATCCCCGACTTCCAGCTGCCGGAGCATGTGCTGGAGGAGATTCGCGGCGCCCACAGCAGGTTGATCGCCAAACATCCGGAGTTTGAGGACTACTGCCCGGCGGTTTTGGCCTACGACACCTGGTTCCTGGGCGTGGCGCGCATCCCGGAAATCCTCGAGATGGTGGGCCAGGTTTTGGGGCCCGATTTTGCGTTGTGGAATTCCAGCATCTTTGCCAAGCCTGCCCACAAAGGCCGGCGCACGCCCTGGCACCAAGACGGGGAATATTGGCCCATTCGCCCGCTGGCCAACTGCACCGTCTGGATCGCGGTGGACGACTCGACACGGGAGAACGGCTGCCTGCAAGTGGTCAGGGGTTCCCATAAGGCGCGCCGCCTGTTTGGTCACCACACCACCAGCGCCCCAGACGTCACCTTAGACCAAGAGTTGGATGAGATCGACGAGACCCAGGTCGTGGATCTAGTATTGAAGGCAGGGCAAATGTCGCTGCACGACATCTTCCTCTCCCACGGCTCCGACCCCAACCGTTCCGACAAGCCGCGCCGCGGCATGACCTTGCGCTACATGCCCACGACCTCGAAGTACGACCGCGAGGTGGCGGCCCTGGACGCGGCGCGCCGCCGGCTCATCGACCACGGAGACCGCACCCTGTACCTCATGCGCGGCCAAGACGCCTGCGGCCAAAACGACTTCGTCGTGCGCCGGTAGCTCACCGCCTCTACCGGGCGCATCACTAGACGCTACGGCTGCTGCTTCTCACGCATCCGATCCGGCTATGCTGAACGCGATAAGGGCCGCCCTGGCGTCATCGGATTCACGTTATTGTCGCAGAATGGTCCGGTAATTCCTGACGGTATCGGCGAAACAGCGACTTTCGGTTCGTCCGGCTTAAGGAGTCGGACCGCCCCGTCGACAGTTCGACGGCTACTCAGATTTCGCAGCAACTGCCTCAATTTCAACCAAATATTCTGGCAGCGCTAGCGCTGCCACGATCGCAAGTGTTGAGGCCGGCTTATGAGGGCCCTGAAATCTCGCTCGCGCCTCCGCGTATGCCGGCACGTCATCTCGCGAGGTCAAATAGGCATTAAGCTTCACAATGTTTGAAATATCCATACTTGCCGATTTCAGCGTGTTGACCAAATTGATAAGTGCCAGTTCGGTTTGTTCTCCAACATTGTTGGGCATCGACCCATCGCGCCTTGTACCTATCTGCCCGGACACATAGACCAACCGTGCACCGGGCCTTATCTCCACAGCATGGCTATAGTGTCCCTGGGGCTCATACACGTCTGTCGGGGTAATAATTCTGTTCGTCATCGTAGTCACCCTTCTGCCACGTCTAGTTCGTAGTAGCAGCGATGTTAACACCATTGTCGACGGCGATCGTATCGTCGACCGCCGGCCGATCGACGCCGCCGGGGGAAGCCGGTGATTGGTTGACGTGTCAGCCGGAGTGCGCCGCCCTAGCTAGAACCGGAAGTCAGGGCCACGTCGTCGGTACGACCACTCTAGCCCGGAGAGCCGACATTCGAACGGTGCCTCGGCTTCCGTGCCGGTTACCTCCGCTTCACCCCAGAGAGCAGACGTGCGCTGCACCCCGCCTGCATTTCATACGTGACGCTCAGCAGTCAATCAGGCTGTCGCTGCTATTTAATCGATCCAAGATGATCGAGATCTCATCGGTGCCACCGTGGCGGACAGGTGGCCGCACTCCGATCAGTGGGGTTGCCCGGGCTTTTGGTCGGCATCGTCGAAATGAGGACTGCGCACGGAATA
>JAJFJA010000063.1 GCA_021774445.1 Alphaproteobacteria bacterium | reverse complement strand
TTCCCGCTCGGCAGGCTGCTGTCGCGCGCCGCATCGCTAGAACAGGAAATAACGCTGGGCCAGCGCCAGCTCGGTTGCCGGTTCGCAGGTCAGCAGCTCGCCGTCGGCCCGCACCTCATAGGTTTCCGGATCGACCTCCATCTCCGGCGCCGCATCGTTCAACACCATGTCGGCTTTGCCGACAGTGCGGGTGCCGGTGACAGGCAGCAGGGTCTTATCGAGGCCAAGCGTGGTGGCGATGTCGGCATCCAGTGACGCCCGCGAGACGAAGCACACCGCGCCGGCTGTTTGGGCGCGGCCGAAACTGCCGAACATCGGCCGGTAGTGAACCGGTTGCGGCGTCGGGATCGAGGCGTTGGGATCGCCCATCGCAGCGGCGGCTATGGTGCCCGATTTCAGCACCAGGTCCGGCTTGACGCCGAAGAACATCGGTTTCCACAGCACCAGATCGGCGAGCTTGCCGGCCTCGACCGATCCAACATGAGCGGCGATACCATGGCCGATCGCCGGGTTGATCGTGTATTTGGCGATATAGCGGCGGACCCGAAAATTGTCGTTGTCGCCTGTTTCGCCGGTTATCCGGCCGCGCTGTTTTTTCATCTTGTCGGCGGTTTGCCAGGTGCGAAGGATCACCTCGCCGACCCGGCCCATGGCCTGACTGTCCGAAGCGATCATCGAGAACGCGCCGAGATCGTGCAGGATGTCTTCGGCGGCGATGGTCTCGCGGCGAATGCGACTTTCGGCGAACGCCACGTCTTCGGGAATGCGAGAGTCGAGATGGTGGCACACCATCAACATATCGAGATGTTCGTCGACCGTGTTGACCGTGTACGGGCGGGTCGGATTGGTCGATGACGGCAAGACGTTCGTCTCGCCGCACAGCTTGATGATGTCGGGGGCGTGGCCGCCGCCGGCGCCTTCGGTATGGAAGGCGTGAATGGTACGCCCCTTGAAGGCGGCGACGGTGTTCTCGACAAATCCGGACTCGTTCAGCGTGTCGGTGTGGATCGCCACCTGCACATCCATCTCATCGGCGACCGACAGGCAGTTGTCGATGGCCGCCGGGGTTGTGCCCCAGTCTTCGTGCAGCTTGAGTCCGCAGGCGCCGGCAACCACCTGCTCAACCAGGGCCTCGGGCCGGGTAGCATTGCCCTTGCCGAAGAACCCAAGATTGACCGGCAGGCCTTCGGCCGCCTGCAGCATGCGCCCCAGATGCCACGGACCAGGCGTACAGGTCGTTGCATTCGTGCCGTCCGCCGGTCCGGTGCCGCCGCCGAGCATCGTGGTAATGCCGGAATAAAGTGCGTCGTCGATCTGTTGCGGACTGATCCAGTGGATATGGGCATCGATCCCGCCGGCGGTCAGAATACGGCCCTCACCGGCGATCGCCTCCGTGCCCGGCCCGATGACGATGTCGACGCCAGGTTGAATATCAGGGTTCCCGGCCTTGCCGATTGCCGCGATCCGTCCGTCCTTGATGCCGATGTCGGCCTTGGCGATACCCCAATGGTCGACAATCAGGGCGTTGGTGATCACCGTGTCGACGGCGCCGCTGGCGCGGCTCGCCTGCGACTGGCCCATGCCGTCGCGAATGACCTTGCCCCCGCCGAACTTGACCTCTTCGCCATAGACCGTTCGGTCGGTCTCGACTTCGATGATGAGATCCGTGTCGGCCAACCGTACTCGGTCGCCGACGGTCGGGCCGAACATCGCCGCATAGGCACCGCGGTCGATCGCATAGGCCATGCTCAAACCTCCAAGGGGCCGTTGACGGCGCCGTTAAATCCAAACACGCGGCCGGCACCGGCGTAGCGCACCAGGGTGATTTCACGGGTCTGCCCCGGTTCGAAGCGAACCGCGGTCCCGGCCGGAATATCGAGGCGAAAGCCGCGAGCCGCCGCGCGGTC
Source organism: Alphaproteobacteria bacterium (assembly GCA_021774445.1). Taxonomy (GTDB): domain Bacteria; phylum Pseudomonadota; class Alphaproteobacteria; order UBA6615; family UBA6615; genus SZUA-147. Next base: position 66,444 of record JAJFJA010000063.1, on the reverse strand, counting down.
AAATTCAAGCGCGCCATTGGTTTCGAAAAAATGGTAGTGCGAGCCGACTTGAACCGGCCGATCGCCGGTATTGGCGACAAGTAGAGTAACGGTGTCGCGCCCCTCGTTGAGAACTATGTCGCCGTCGGCGACGAAGATTTCGCCTGGAATCATGGCTGCCTCACCGGATCGGATTATGAACAGTGACCAGTTTGGTCCCATCGGGGAAGGTCGCCTCGACCTGGATGTCGTGCAGCATCTCGGCGATGCCGTCCATCACTTCGCCACGGCCGATGACTTTGGCGCCGGCGCTCATCAGATCGGCGACGCTTCGGCCATCGCGGGCGCCCTCGACGACATAGTCGGAGATCAGCGCAATGGCCTCCGGATAATTCAGTTTTACACCGCGTTCGCGCCGCCGGCGCGCCACATCGGCGGCCATGGCGATGAGCAGCTTATCCTTTTCACGGGGCGTTAGGTGCATCGCGGTGTCTCTCCCATATCATCTTGATCAGATCTGCCAGAGGCGCGGCATGGTTTGGGGATAGCCGGCCAAGCGATGGCGGAATGTCGCCCAGAAACCACCATAGACCTCGCGCAGGCGGCGCGTCTCGCGGCCCAGCCAGCGAACGACGAGGACGTCGCCGAGATGGGTCGCGCCAACGCGCAAGTTGCTGTCGTGCCCGACGGCGGCCAACAGATCGCGGGCCGTCGCCAGTTGGGCCGCCGCATCGTCGCCGACATAGACCAGACTGGCAAACGCTACAGCACCATCGAAGCCGGACGGTGCGCCGAGGATCGCCTTCAACGTCTCGTCGATATGAATGGCGTCGGCCCAAACCAGCCGACCGTCGCGATAAATCTCCCAGGCCTCGCGGACCAAACCCTTAGTCACCTGCTCGCCCATGGCGGTCCGTCCGAACACGACGATCTCCCCGGACAGCAACCGCGCCCGAGGCGCTACGTCGGCGACCGTCAGGCGGCGCAATCGGGCGTTTTCGAAGACGATCGTCTCTTGCGGCAGCCACTCCAGCCAGCCATCGCGCGCAACTTCCAGGCGAATGTTGATGTGTGAATCGTCGCCCACGGAACGGTAGATCTTCTCTGCCGCCTGTCCCAGCACGCGGCCCGCGGCGCCCGTGCCACTGCGAACCGTCACGTTGAGCCGATCGCCGCCGACGAGCCCGCCGGAGGTCGTCACCAAGACGCCGGTGGCCGGTTCACGCGGCTCGGGCCGGGGGAAGAGAACGCGTAGCGGATCGCTTTGATAGAGATGGGACAGCGCGGTTATGCCGTCGCGCACGCAAAAACTGACTGCCGCCGAGCCGTCTACCATCGCCCGCTTTCTTAGACCGTTAGATGCCGGCGAATGTCGGCCTCCGCGAAATCGCCGACTGCACCACTCAAAACTATCTCGCCGCGGTCCATGACGGCAACCTCGTCCACCCACAGCGAGAACTCTTGCGCCGAACTCGCGTTTTGCGGGTATTGCGATACGATTCGCGATAAGCTGGCTTGCGGGCGTTTGCCAACTCTGCTTCGGGAGGGCCAGCATCATGGCGTGGGCATCGAATAACTGGCGTACCATCGTCCTGATTGGCGCCGGATCGATCGTGGTGATCATAGCGGCTGTCTTGATCGCCCCAAGCTTGATCAACTGGAACAGCTTCAAACCGCAAATCGCGAGCGCGGTACGCGAGGCCACCGGCAAAGAGCTGCGTATTGACGGGGATGTGACTTTGTCGCTGCTGCCGAAGCTCACACTCTCGGTCAGCGGCGTCCACTTGCTCGATCCGGCGACCGGACCGTCGGCCGAGATCTTGTCGGTGGCGGAGATCGCCGCGACGGCGCGGGTGTGGCCCCTGCTCTCCCGGCGGCTGGTGGTTGATCAACTGGTCATCAGAGAGCCGATGCTATCGCTCGCGGTCGACCGCGACGGGCACGCCAACTGGGTCGATGCACGGCCCGATACCAAGCCGCCGGAAACCGGCGACGCGGGCGGCAACGAGCTGATCCGAGACATATTGCTGGCAGACGTGCGCATCGACGGCGGGCAGGTCACCTATGAGGACTTGCGGACCGGCCGGTCATTGCAGGCGAACGACATCATCGTGACGGCGGCGCTGCCCGAGCCCGGCAACCCCGCCTCCCTCGCCGGGCGCCTGTTGCTCAACAACGAACCAACGACCGTCGCTGTCTCCGGGGAGGCCCCGGGCGGCGTGCTGCGCGGCGAAAGGTTCGGGCTGGAGGCGTCACTGGAGTCACGGCTGCTGAACGCGCGTTACACCGGCAATTTTCGGAACCGGCCGGCGGCCGCGGCGGACGGCGACTTCGAGATCGATATCGGGTCGCTGGCCGGGTTGGTCGACTGGTTGGGCATGCCGGTGCCGCGGCTGCGTTCGGACCCCGGGCCGATGATGTTGAGTGCGCGCTTCGCGGCCGATAGCGATGTCTTCGAGCTGCAAGATTTGGTGATCCGCGGGGATGGCGTCGATGCGCGGGCCAGCGGCCGGATCGATCATGGGGCGGCAGTGCCGGCACTGCTTCTTGACGTTGAGACCGGGCTGGTCGACGTCGACCACTATCTCACGCTGGCACAGACTGGACCATCGGCACCGGCGGTACAGGCCGAAGCGCCCGCTGCCGCGCCGGACATATTCGCGGCCCTATCCGACGCGCCGTTCGACCTGAGCGGATTGCGCGGGGCGGATGCGGAAGTGCGCGTACAGCTGGGCGGGGTTCGGGCGGCAGGGTTCGAAGTCGGCCCGATCGACATGGCGGTCGGCCTCACCTCCGGTGTGGCGACCGCAGATATTGCCGAAATCGGTGTCTATGGGGGCGTCTTGCGTGGCCGTGTTGCGTTGAATGCCGCCGATGACGCACTGGCTCTGAAGACGGACCTTTCCTTTGACGGCGTGGTGGTCGACGACCTAGCCCGCGCGGCGCTGGGTGAGGCGCCGCTCTCAGGTGTCGCCGCCGGGACATTGTCGGCCACGGCCAGTGGCGTCAGTGCGCGGGCCCTGGTGGCCGGTGCCGTGGGAAAAATGACGCTGGGCCTGAACGATCCGGTGGTGCCGGCCGCACCAGGAACGCTCGCCGATGTCATGCTCACCATCGATTTGCCCGGACCGACGGGGCAGCCACGGATTGCCGGCGACGTGATCTACAACGGCGAACCAACCAATCTCGTGCTGAGCTTCGACCCGCTGGATCAAATTTTTGACCGCGACAACTTTACCGTCGCAGCATCGGTGAGTTCGCGCGTCGCCAAGGCGTCCTTTGACGGGCGGGTCATGCTGCGGCCCGGACTGGGCGCCGGCGGGACGATCGTGGCAGATGTGACTTCGGTTGACGACATTGGGGCGTGGCTAGGGCTTCCACTGGACGGCCTGGCCGAGGATCCGGGCCCCGTGGCACTGGGAGCACAATTCGCGTTGGATATGAGTGCGCTCACCGTCACGCTGGACGAGGTGACGGTCGAGAGCGCCTTTGCGGATGCGCGTGGCAGCGGCCGGTTCGACGTTAGCGGCCCAACGCCCAAGGTGAGCCTCGACCTCGTCAGCAACAGCATCGACCTCGGCCGTCTGCTGCCGTCGACTGCCGTAGTAGACCAGGGAGGAACGCCGCCTGCGCCCACCGATACGGCGGAAGGTGGCGAACGCGCGGCCCTGCCGGACACGCCGCTCGATCTGACGGGACTGCAGGCCGTGGATGCCGACGTCCGCGTGCGGATCGGGCAACTCTCCGTGCCGGCGATGGCCGCGCGCCCGATCGATGTTTCGCTGGGTCTGGACGCTGGAGTTGCGACCGTGACGATCACAGAGCTTGGCCTGGCAGGCGGGGTCTTAAGCGGCGGTGGAACGCTGGATGGCGCCAGTGCGATGCCGGCGCTGTCGGCCGCGCTGACGTTCGGCGGGATTGAGGTCGGTGCGCTGATGCGCGAGGCGCCGCTGTCGGGCGTGGGGAACGGCACGCTTGACCTGTCGGCGCAAGGGGTCAGCGTGCGGGCGTTGGTGGCCAATCTCACCGGGGCGCTCACCATGACCCTGGATCAGGTCGATGTCCGGGATGCGCGCCTCGGCACCGTGGCCGACCTGTCACTCACTGTCGACCTGCCGGGACCGGCGGCGCGGCCTCAACTGGACGGCAATGTCACCTATAACGGCGAGCCAACGTCGCTCGCCCTGACGCTGGACCCGCTGGATCAGATCCTGTCGTCCGACCGCCTGGAGATCGTCGCCACCGCCGGGTCACGGCTGGTAAGTGCACGCTATGACGGGGCCGTGTTGCTGGCGCCGTCGCTTGGCGTCGACGGAGACCTCGACGTGGATATCGGCTCCGTCGCCGACCTCAGTAAATGGCTGGGCCGTCCGTTGACGACACTGCCGTCCGACCCCGGCCCCCTGACGGTCAGCGCGCGCTTTGCCGCAGATGCGGGGGCCATGACGCTCGACCTGGAGAAGCTTACGGTCGCGGGCGAAGGGTTGGAGGCGCGGGTCAGTGGCGGTGTCGACGCCAGCGGCACGGTGCCCAAGATCACGCTAGATGTGCAGGGGGGAGTCATCGACCTCGACCGTTTTCTGCCGCAGCGACCGGCCGAGGAGCCGACCTCGCAAACGACACCGCCTGCAACGGAGAAGGAGGAGGTGTCGGCGCTACCGGACGGCGGCTGGAGCAAGGCGCAGCTCGACCTTACCGGTCTGCGGCGGATCGAGGGCGAGGTGCGGGTCGAGATCGGCTCACTCCGATTCGGCGAACTCGACTTTCGCGACGGGGTCGTAAATGTGGTGCTGCGAGACGGGGTGCTTACGGGGGATATCGACTCCCTTCAAGTCGCTGACGGCGTGATGTCCGGAACGGCCACGCTTGATGCCTCAGATGATATTGCGGCACTTCGTTATGAAGCGGCGGCGCAGGATATCGCGGCGCGACCGGTGCTCCGCAGCTTCGGAACTACCGATCGCCTGAGTGGTACGGCCACGCTAGCCGCGCAGGGGACTGCGCGCGGGCGCAGCCAACAGGAGCTGGTGGCGAGCCTCGATGGGCACGGGGAGTTCCGCGTCGCTGATGGTGCCATCCACGGCATTAACGTGCCGGCAACGCTGCGCCGGGTGCGAACCCTGGGGTTCGAGGCGTCCGCCGGCGAGGCACAAAGGACCGACTTTGCGGAGATGGCGGGCAGCTTCGAGATTAAGGACGGCGTGGTCGACAACCGCGACTTCAAACTGCTGGCGCCGCTGCTGCGGCTGACCGGCGAAGGCCTAGTGGCGCTGCCGCCGCAGACTGTAGATTACCAGATCGAGGCCAAGCTTGTAGCCTCGCTGGAGGGACAAAGCGGCCGGGACGCACTGGCCGGCCTGCCGATACCGGTCAACATCGCCGGGCCGTGGACGCAACCACGCTATGGTGTCGACTGGCAGAATGTCTTTCAGGCCATGGCCCAGGATCCGGAGCGGCTCACCAACTTGCCGACGGACCTGAGGCAACTGGGTGCGAGCCTGGGGGTGGCGCTGCCGAACCCGGGATCGGCGGGTGGCGGGCTTGAAAATGTGCTGGGAGCCATTACCGGATCATCCGAGGCGGCGACCGACCCGGCCGCAACGCCAACGGCGGCGGGCGATGGCGCGCGGGGGCCGGAAGGCGCCGTGACCCTCTTTCAGCAACTGATCGCGCCAGGTGGCGTGGCATCGCCCGCCGACGGCTCGGAGCCACCGCCGAGTGCGGACGCGCCGGCGGCGCCGGCCCCCGATCCGGTGGGGGTTCTGCGCGGTCTGTTCGGCAAATAGGCGGCGGCGTCCGGGCGCATCTTCACCGTAGCGACGACCGGCCGCAACAGCGTGTGGCCTCGGGAAAGCGCTTTAGGCGCTGCTTGAACTGGCGCGGCAGGGGATTAAAGTACGTGCCCGCAGAGCCACCGCAGCTACCGGCCGAGGCGCCGAGAAACGGAAACTTACCCATGGAAGACTCTTCCCTGACCCCGCGCGAGTATTTTGCCCAGATCAAGGCCAACCCAACCCGCGCTCGGTTCGGCTTTGGCCGCAAGCCGGTAATCGTCAATATTGATCTGCAAAACGCCTATACTCGGGTCGACGAGTTCAAGACCGCCTACGAGACCGACCCCAACCAGATCGACTATATCAACAAGGTGTCAGATCTCGCCCGGTCGAAAAGTCTGCCGGTCGTCTGGACCCATGTCGGTTTTTTAGAGTCGGCGGAGGATGCCGGTGTCTGGGGTACTCGGACCGATACGCCGGACAGCTTACAGAACATCAAAGTCGGGTCGCGGCGCTTTGAATTTGACGACCGGTTGAATATCGACCACCACCGCGATGTCACCTACATCAAGCGCATGGCGTCGGCCTTCTTCGAGACCGGCCTGCCGTCCCTGCTCGTCTGGCACCAAGTCGATACGGTCATCGTTACCGGCGGTTCGACCTCGGGGTGCGTGCGTGCCACCGCCGTCGACAGTCTGTCCCGTGGCTACCGTACCATCGTGCCCGAAGAGTGCGTCGCCGATAAGCACGAGATACCGCACTATGCCAATTTGTGTGACCTGGCTCTTAAATATGCCGATGTCGTGTCGGTCCGGGAAGTGCTGGACTATCTCGATGCCTACGCGCCGGTGAAAGACTGATGGCGGACGCACAGAAGTCCGATCCCGGCTTATACGACTATTGGCCGTATATCGACCGGCCGAAAATCGAGTGGCCGAACGGAGCTAAAGTCGCGCTGTGGGTCGCGCCGAATATCGAGTTCTACGAACTTGACCCGCCGGTGAACCCGTCGCGCAAACCTTGGCCGCGACCAGTCCCGGACATCCTGACTTATAGCGCGCGCGACTACGGCAACCGGGTTGGGCATTGGCGGATGATGGAGGTGTTCGATCGCCTGGGCGTGCGCGGCAGCGTGTCGCTCAACGTCGCCTTGTGCGAGCATCATCCTGAAATCATCGAAGAATGCGTCAAGCGCAACTGGGAGTTCTATTCCCACGGCATCTATAACACGCGCTATTGCTACAATATGGATGAGGCGCAGGAGCGGGCGGTTATCGAGGATGCGATCGAAACGGTGAAAAAGCACACCGGGCAGATGATCGCCGGCTGGCTCGCCCCTGCCCTAACCCATACCGAGCGAACAATGGACCTGCTGGCGGAGTATGGAATTCTCTACACCTGCGATTTGTTTTGCGACGACCAGCCGCAACCGGTGAACGTTCGCAAGGGCCGTTTCATCTCGATCCCCTATTCGCTCGAGATGAACGACATCATTCATTACAACGTCAATCTCGGCTCGCCGCGACGCTACGCCGATATTCTGAAGGCCAATTTCGATCAGCTCCTCGAGGAAGGGGCGCAATCCGGCACGGTGATGTGTATCCCCCTGCACGCATACGCGGTCGGTCATCCGCACCGCATCGGACCGTTTGCGGAGGCCCTGGAATATATCGTCAGCCATGAAGATGTCTGGGTGACGACCGGCCGCGAAATCGCGCAGTACTATTTCGAGAATTATTACGATCAAACCGTCACGGCGATTGGCGCTGCAAACGGGGGCCGCTGATATGCCGTTGCCGCCGGAATACCTCAAATATTCCCGCCGTGGCTATGGCATGGATCAGAGTTGGTACGATTGGTCGATGCTGCCGAAGCGCCCAGCGGTCAAATGGCCGAATGGGGCGCGCCTGGCCTTGTGGGTCTCGACCGCGGTCGAATTCTTTCCTTTGAACCCGCCCACGGTGCCGTTCAAGGCGCCGGGCTCCATGTCGACGCCGTATCCGGATCTGCGTCATTACACCTTGCGGGACTACGGCAATCGGGTCGGCATTTTTCGGATCATGAAGGTGCTGGATGGTCTCGGCATCAGGGCCAGCGCCGCGGTCAATTCGGCGGTCGCCGAACGCACTCCACGCCTGATCGACGAGATCGTCAAACGCGGCTGGGAGATCTTGGCCGGCGGACTCGATATGGGGCATATCCACCACGGCGATCTCGACGTGGCGACGGAATCAGAGTGGATCGCACGCTGCGTCGAGACGCTGCGCCAATCGACCGGCCAGGCTGTCACGGGCTGGCTGTCTCCGGCACGCTCGCAATCCATGCAGACGATGAACCTCGTGGCGGCGCAAGGCATCGACTATGTCTGCGACTGGGTCAATGATGAGATGCCGTATCCGATCACAACCGCAAACGGTCAGCTTGTCGCCATGCCGCATTCGCATGAAATGAGCGACCTGCTGATCATCTTCCAAAACAAACATTCGGAAGAGGCGTTCACTCAACAGCTCATCGATCAGTTCGACGTACTGTATCGTGAGGCATCGGCCGACGATGGCCGGATCATGGCCATCACCGTCCATCCTTGGATCATCGGTCAGCCACACCGCATCAAGGCGCTCGAGCGTGCCTTGGCGCACATGCTGGCCAAAGATGACGTGTGGCCGGCTACAGGTGCCGATATTCTCGCGGCGTGGCGGGCGCAGCAGGCCTAGCCCGGAAGATTTACCAGGCGGCCTTTGCCAAACCCGTTGTCATCGCGAGCAAAAAGTGAAGCGATCCAGTAGCGGGTTCGGACGGGGCACGGCTATTAATCCTGTTCATAGGATTTGCCGAGCGCCAGCATTTCGGGGGTCTCGACAAGATCGGTAATGCCCTTGAAATCGAGCATCCCATCGGCAAATGGCGCCGTGGTCCCGTGCTTCGCAAGGCTGCCGAAGTAGTTCGTCAGGTGGTGGGCGACGGCGCGGGCCGTGCCGCCGGGGAAAATCACGAACGCATAGCCGATGGCTTCCAGTTCGGTGGCGGGCAGGACGGGGGTCTTGCCGCCTTCAACCATGTTCGCCATAAGCGGAATACGGTCCTTGAACCGGGCGCAGAGGCCCTGCATCTGCGCGTCCGATTCCGGCGCCTCGACGAACAGCATGTCGGCGCCCGCGTCCAGATAGCGCTCGGCGCGTTCCAGCGCGGCGTCGAAGCCTTCGACGCCGATGGCATCGGTGCGCGCGATGACGACAAAATCATCGCGGGTACGGGCGTCGAGGGCGGCCTTGATCTTGCCGACCATCTCGCCGCCGGCGATCAACGTCTTATCCTTCAGGTGCCCGCAACGCTTCGGCATAGTCTGATCTTCGAGCTGGATCGCGGCGGCACCGTTACGCTCGAAGAGCCTGACCGTGCGCTGGACGTTGAGAGCATTGCCGAACCCGGTATCGCCGTCGACGACGATCGGGACGCCGACGCGCTCGGCGATATTGCCCAATGTCGACGCGACCTCATCCATGCCAATAAGCCCGATATCCGGCCGGCCGATGCGGCTGTAGGCAATCGACGCGCCGGTCAGGTAGGCAGCTTTGAAGCCGGCGCGCTCGGCAAGCAACCCGGTCAGGGCGTCATAGATACCCGGCGCGACAACGATGCCCGGCCGCTGCAATAGGTCACGAAACGTCATTGCTTGATCAACCCCGCCTCAATCCGTTTTTTTAGATGCGGCATCAGGCCGCCGTCGGCGATCATCGCCATGAGATGGTCCGGTATCGGGTCGCAGGGATAGGTTCGATCCTGGGTCGCGTTGACGACGGCGCCCGCTACCGGGTCGACGGACAGGTGATCGCCGGCGGCGATCTCTTCAGCCTGCGGGAGAAAGAGTACCGGCAGACCCAGATTGAGGGCGTTACGATAAAAGATACGGGCGAAGGACACCGCGACGACGGCCCCAACGCCGAGGATCTTGAGTGCCTGCGGCGCCTGCTCCCGCGACGACCCCATGCCAAAGTTCCGCCCGCCGACAACGATATCGCCGACCTCAACCTTGGTGGCGAAGTCAGGGGCAATCGCTTCAAAGCAATGCCGCGCCATTTCCTCGGGGCTGAACTTAAGATAAGCCCCCGGGGCGATCACGTCGGTGTCGATATTGTCGCCGAAAACCCAGGCACGGCCCGCGATCGCCGTCATGTCAAGAAATCGCGTGGATCGCAGATGTGCCCAGCCACCGCCGCCGCGGCAACCGAATAGGGCGAGGCAAGATAGATCTTTGCGGACGCCGACCCCATCCGGCCTTGAAAATTCCGATTGGTGCTGGAGATGCAAGTCTCACCGTCGCCCAACACACCCGCCCCCATGCCGGGGCAAGCGCCGCAGCCGGTTGGCATCATAATCGCGCCGGCCTCGGTCAGCACCGCCAGGGTGCCGTCGGCGGCGGCGCGTCGGGTTGCCTGGGTCGAGGCCGGCGCCACCAGCACCCGTGTTGTCGCGGCGACCCGCCTGCCCTTCAACACCGCGGCAGCCATCTTGAGATCGGAATATTTGGCGCCGGTACAGGCGCCGATATAACATTGGTCGACCGACACCCGTGCAAAGCTGTCCACCGCCCGGGTATTCGCCGGCGCGTGAGGTGCCGCGATCATCGGCACCAAGTCCGACGCTTCGAACGCGTGCGCCGCGCAATAGGGCGCGCCTTCGTCGCTGCGCCAGTCGAGGGCATCGTCCGGCACGTCTGCCCCGGTAGCCTCGATCGCCGCGACCGTGGTCCGGTCGGCGCCGATGATGCCGGTTTCGGCACCCAACTCCGCCGCCATGTTGGTCAGGACCATACGCTCGCTCATGTCCATGGCGGCGACGGTGCTGCCGTCATACTCGACAACGCGAAAGCTGTTATCCATGCCCAGTTCGGCGCACAAGAAAAGCATGACGTCCTTGGCACAGACACCGGTACAGAATTCGCCGGACCAGGCAATGCGGATCGTCTCTGGGACCTTTACCCAGATTTCGCCGGTGACCATGATGCCGGTCATTTCGGTGGCACCATAACCGGCCATATAGCAGGCGAAGGCACCCGCGGTGGTGGAATGGGAATCGCCGCCGGCGGCGAACAGGCCAGGTGTCAGGTGGCCGTTTTCCGCCAGGACGATATGGCAGATTCCCTCCATGTCATAGAAAGTCCCGATGCGATTGTCGCGGACCCAGTCGCGCGTCAACTTGAGGATATTAGCGCTCTCGACATCGGCCGCCGGCACGAAGTGGTCGGTGACCACAACAACCTTCGAGGGATCCCAGACGCCGGCGCCCAGGGCCTCGAGCCGCGGTGCGACGCGGCGCGGTCCGCTGGAATCGTGAAACATCGCCAGATCGACGGCGCAGGTCACGATTTCGCCGGATTCGACGGTCTTGCGCCCGGCGGCGCGCGCGATGATCTTCTGCGCCAGAGTTTGTGGCATGCCGTTCCCTGTCAGACCGCCAGCGCGTCGACCAGGTCGCCGACTTCATCGAGCGTGTCCAACCGCCAACAGGCCGCCATGACCATGTCCTGCTGGCGCTCGCTGAAACAGCGCCGAGTGCATTGCCGGAACTTCGCCGCCAGCACGGCGTCGTCCATACCCTGCTCAATCCGTTCCTGGGTCAGCGTCCGGTGCGTCTGTGCCGTCGCGCCGTCTTTCAGTGTCGCCTCGATCCAACAATTACGAATGGCGGGGGTCTGCGACGAGAAGTCGTCGTCAATGTCGACGGTCATATTTTCGATCAGGCGCAGCACGTCACGGTCGAGGAAACGTGCCCTATCGAAGGTGTCCGGCGTGACTTCGCCGTCGCAAAGCGTTACCGCGACTGAGAACGGCATCGAATGATCGGCCGTTTCGCGGGTCTGCGGTGCCCACAGCTCCGCATCCTTGACGGCGCCGATATAGGCGGACTTGTAGGTACGGATCCGCAAGCTGGCGATGTCGCCGGCGGCGACCTTGGCGCGCAGCTCCAGCGCGGTATCGATCGGCAGCTGGCAGGAATCGCGCACCGGATAGGTCTTGATGTTGGATTGGCTGATACCGTAGACCAGCGACTTGTCCGGCTTTGGAATGGCGACGTCGAAAGGTTCTTTGACCGTCTGATTCCAGACGCCAAATATCCCTTCGAAGGCGCTGTACGGCCCGGTCATTCCAGCGCTGGCCAATTGCGCGGCGAAGATTCCGTTGCGCGCGCCGTTGGGGCCGGCACAGCCCTTCCACATCGAAAGTTCACCCGCCCGGGTCTGGTAGGTACAAAGGTTCGGGATCACCGCCAGCGATATCGCATGGTGCATGGCCTCCGGCGACAAGCCCAGCAGGCGACCGGTCGCCAAGGCCACCGCCATCGCACCGACGACCGGCTGGTCCCACCCGGCATCGTTAAACGGGACATCGTCGGTGAACCGACACTGGATCTCGTAAGAAATCGCCAGTGCCGTAATGAAATCTCGCCCCGTCGCACCGGTCGCCTCCGCGACCGCCAGGATGCCCGGCAGGTTATCGGAGGGATGCGAGGCGTCGCGCGTACGGTAGGCGTCATTGAGGTCGAGATAGCGGACCATCGTGCCGTTGACGAACGCCGCCATGTCCGGCGTCGTGTACATTAGCGTACCCCAAACGCGGGCGGCGAACTCGCCGGCCGTCGGCTGGACAACCTGACGCGCCACGCGAACCGGCGGCGCCATATACGCCGCGAGGCCGACGCCGATTGAATCAAGCACCCGCGCCTTGGCGTCATGCACCGCTTTTTCCGACAGGTCGTCATATTTCAGGGCATGGGCGAAATCCACCATCTTGGCGGGCAGAGCTTCTGTGTCCATCAACTGTATTCCTCGGTCCGGGTTGCCGGTTCAACTATGTCCGCGGCGTCAAGTAGTGTCCGGCAGTGTGTGGCTGCCATCAGCGCCGAAAGGTCGGCACCGCGCCTACCGACTATCTGCACGCCGATCGGTAGTCCGCTTTGGCCGCATCGCCATGGCAGGTGGATGCACGGGACATGCAACAAGGTCCACATGCGATTAAAGACCGGGTTGCCGGTGTTGGCAAATCCCCGCGGTGCCTCACCCGTGGTGCTTGGCGTCAGGATGATTTCATCCGCACCAAGCCCATGATCGAATTCGGCACGTGCCTCGGCGGCTTTGCCAACGGCTTCATCATAAGCGGTGCGCGAAATCCTATGGCCCTGGGCTATGAAGCCGGCAAATGAAACGCTGAGTTGAGCCCGGTGATGGCGCCATTCCTCGGCAAAGGCCCGGGCAGTCTCGAATGCCATGATCGTTTGATGAAGTCGGTCGAGGTCGACCAGCGACACCGGTTGCGCGATCTCGCGGACAGGAATTCCGTCGTTCCGCAGAGCTGCCGCGGCGGCCTCCACGGCGGCCTGCACGCTGGGCTCGGCGCTCTGCCATGCCCCGGTCCGGCAGACCGCGACGGTAAAGCTTTGCGGTACGGGCTCGGCAAAAGCGCCCTGTCCCGACAAAACGGACAAGAGGAGCCCGAGATCCGCCAGTTCGCGTCCGAAAAGACCGACCGTGTCCAACGAAGCCGACAGCGGCTTGACACCTGTCGGGTCGATCAAGCCGAAGGTCGGCTTGATCGCGTATACGCCACAGAACGAGGCGGGCCGGATGGTCGATCCACCGGTCTGGGTGCCGAGCGCCGTTGCCACCATGAAATCGGCGACGGCGGCCGCCGAGCCACTCGACGAACCGCCGGGTGTGTGCGCGACATTATGCGGATTGGTCGTCCGCGTTGGCTGAGCATGCGCGAACTCGGTCGTCTCGGTCTTGCCGAGAATTAGGGCCCCCGCCGCGCGCAGTCGCGCGACGCAGTCGGCGTCGACGGCGGGGCGATGGCCGCGATAGATCGGCGAGTTGTACTGCGTTGGCATGTCGGCGGTATCGATCACGTCCTTGACGCCGACGGTAACGCCGCGCAGCGGCATAGGCTCACTTGCCGCATCGATCTTACGCGCCGCATCGATGGCGGCTTGGGCGTCGATATGGGCCCACGCCTTGACGACCGGTTCACGGTTCTCGATCCGCTCCAACTGACTTGTGACAAGCTCCGCGACCGTTATGTCGCCGGCTTGGACGGCGGTGCGTGCCGCGGCGGCCGACAACCGCGAAAGTGCGGGACCGGCCGCGGGCATCACGACCCGGCGCCGCGCAGCGCTTGCGTGCCGGCTTGGTCGAGCTGCGCGCTCTCCGGATCTATGACAACCTTATAGACGGTGCGCGCGGTCTCAGCGGAGAGGTAGCCGTCAAGGTAGTCGGCATGGACTTTCTCGGGATCACGCTCCGTCGGATCACCGTAACCGCCGCTATTGGGTCCGGTGATGCGGACGACATCACCCGCTTTCACCCGCTTGCCCGTGGCCTTCGAGGGCCACTGCTCCATCCCCGGCGTTCCCGGATTGAGCGTCAATTTTCCCGGCAAACCGTCCCGCCCCCCGAATACGCCGACCGGCGCCTCAAGCAACCGATCACCATTGCAGGAAATAAAACCGTCGGTCAGGAACCGTACGTCGCGCACGGCGGCGATGCCGCCGCGAGTGCGGCCTGCGCCGGGCTCGTCGTCGCGCAGTTCATAGCGTTCGACGCGGAGTGGATAACGCAGCTCTATTTCCTCGATCGGAACGTTGCGCGTATTGGCCATCAAATTATCGACACAGTCCAAACCGTCCTTCGACGCCCGCGCGCCATAGCTGCCCTCGTTCACCTCAACACAGACCCAATACTGGTTGCGGCCGGGCTCGATACCGCTATAGGAGGTGCTCATGACAGTCGCCGAGTTTCCGGCGGTCGCGCGCTCGGGCATGACCGGAGCCAGGGCGCGAATCACGCAATCGAGAACCCGCTGGATCTGCGCCATCCGCGCGAAACAGGCGCGCGGAAAATTGGGATTGAAAATGCTGCCCTTTGGCGCCACGACGTCAACCGGCCGAAACATACCTTCGTTCTGCGGCACGAATTCCTCCATGCCGACCTCATCCAGCAACAGGGTCCGGATGATGTAAAAACACGCGACCTTCAACGACCCTTCGAAAGGCACGTTGAATCCGGTTGCTACTTCGTCCGCCGATCCGGTCAGGTCGATGGTCACGCCGCTGCCCTTGATGCGCACCGTTACATTGACCTTAAGGGGCGTGTCCCAGTTGCGCCCGTCATTGTCGAGCCAACTTTCGCAATGGTAATCGCCGTCGGGGATTTTCTCGATCTCGGCCCGCAGCCGGCGTTCGGAATAGTCCATCCAATAGTAGGCCGAGCCGAGAATGGTCTCAACGCCGTAACGGTCGATCAGCTTCAGGAAACGCCGGCGGCCCAGCCGCACGGCGGCGATCATCGCCTCGATATCGCCGGCGTTGCTATCGGGGGTGCGCACGCTGTCGCGCAACAGCGACCATACGCCTTGGTTGCGCACGCCCCGTTCGTAGAGCTTGACGCCGTTGAACAAGGTGCCCTCGGCAAAAACATCGATCAAGTCGATATTCAGGCCCGGCGCGGCGGCGCCGGTATCTATGAGATGGGCTGTCGCGGCAGCGAATCCCAGCAACCTCCCGTCGTGAAAGATCGGCATGGCGACGCACATGTCGGGCGTATGGGACGCGCCAAAGTAGGGATGGTTGTGAAGGATAATATCGCCTTCGAACAGCGTGCCCTCGAGGCGGGCCATGAAGCCGCGGATATAAGCGGGCAGCGACCCGATGTGCATCGGTGAACTTTCGCTTTCGCACAATTCGCGGCCTTGCGCATCGAATATGCCGCAGCCCAAATCTTCCGACTCACGGATGATGCTGGAGTTCGACATCCGAAACAAAACCTGGGCCATCTCGCGGGCGATGGCGTTGAAGGCGCCACCGACGACGCGCCTGGTGACGACGTCGATATGGTCGAAGTTGCCACCAAACAGATCGATCGGCGATTGCCCAGGACGCTCCTTGCCGGCAAGGATCTGCCGTGCGCAGACCGCAAATACGCGACCGGAGGCCGCATTGATATCGGCATCAGGCGCTTCGTCGCCGAGTTTCATCGAGTGGCGCGTGGCGACGCCATTCGCCGTCAACGTGCCGTCGACGCTCGCGTCGCTATGTCGAAAGCCATTGATGGTGACGTCGAAACGCCAGTCGTCGCCGAATTTTTCGTCGAGCAATTGGCTCAGCTCACGTTCGCTATGCGTGGCAGCGGTCATGGACTACCCAATGGTGATGACGATATTGCCGCAACGATCGACCACTGCCGTATCGGGCGGCATTAAGACCGTTGTGGTGTCGTATTGCTCGATGATCGCCGGGCCATCGATACAATGTCCCGGCGCCAGTTTCGAGCGCTCATAACGAGGAGTCTCGTGCTCCTCGATACCGCCGTGCGAGCCAAAGAAGCAGACCGACCTGCCGGTCAAAGCGGCGTCCGGCCTGGCCGACGTCGCGGCGGTCATTTCGGCCGCCGTGACCTCAGGAATGGTGCCGACGCCAAAGACCCGGATATTGACCAGTTCGACGTCCCTCTCGGCGAAGGAAGACCCATACTCCCGAGCATGTGCCGCGTGAAAACCGGAGATCAGGTGCTGAACATAGGTGTCGTCGATCACGCCGGCCGGGGCGCCACTGCGCAGTTCATAGCCTTGGCCGACATAGCGGCAATCGGCATAACGAACGAGCTGGGTTTCGTCCGGCTTAAATCCGTCGCGCTCCAACTGATCGATTGCCTGGGATTCGAGAGCCTCGAAGCCGGCCCGCAGTGCACCGATATCGGCTTCGTTTAATTTCTGTAACAAGGTTCGCCCGTAGTCGTAGGCTACGTTGGAGGTCAGCAGCCCGAGCGCCGACGTCAATCCCGGTATGGTCGGCACGATGATCTTCGGAATCGCAAGCTCACGGGCGATGTCGCAGGCGAATAACGGTCCGGCACCGCCGAATGCGACCAAGGCGAAATCGCGCGGATCGTAACCACGCCGTACGCTGTTGACCTCGATCGACTGGACCATGTTGTGGGTCAGGATCTCCAGCGCGTTCGACGCCGCCTGTTCGGTCGAGGTTTCCAGCGGCGCGGCAAGTTTCTTCATCACCGCGTCAGACGCTAACTCGGGATGTAGCTGCAGCGCACCGCCAAGAAACCGATCCGGGTTGAGGCGCCTGAGCACCAATTGACAATCCGTCGCCGTGGGTTCGGCGCCGCCGCGTCCGTAAGCGCAGGGCCCGGGATTCGCCCCGGCGCTTTTGGGACCGACTTGGAATTGGCCACCGGAATCGATATAGGCGATCGAACCGCCGCCGGCGCCAATCGTATCGACATCGACCATCGGCACCATGGCGTCGTAATCGCCGATGCGTGTGTCGACCAAGTGCCGGTATTGCAGCTCGCCCCCTGGCGCGACACCGATATCGGCCGATGTGCCGCCAACATCCAGAGTAATGACATTGTCGAAACCGGCACTGCGGCCGCACCAAATGCCGCCGATAAGGCCGGCGACCGGGCCGGACATGAGCAGACTGACGGGACGCTGTACCGCGCCGCCCACCGTTGCGCAGCCGCCGCTCGACTGCATCAGATGGAGATCGGCCGCAAGGCCTTCGTCACGCAAGGACGTATCCAAGTTTCGCAGGTAAGTCGCTGATTTGGGTCCGACGAAGGCATTGAGGCAGGTCGTCGAAAACCGCTCATACTCGCGATATTGCGGTATCACCTCATGGCTCAGCGAGACAAATAAGCCAGGTGCCTCCGCACGGATAATTTCCCCGACGCGGCGTTCGTGCGCCGGCTCGAGGAAGGAAAACAGGAAGCACACAGCGATGGATTCCACGCCGGCATCGCGCAATTCCCGCACCGCCTGCCGGGTCGCCGCCTCGTCGAGGGGCACGGCGACGGCACCGTCGGGGCCGACAACACGTTCCGGCACGCTAATGCGATGGCGACGCTGCACCAAGGGATGGGTCTGCCACGGCAAATCCAGTTGTAAGCTGAAATTGTACGGCCGCTTGTGGCGCGCGATGTGCAGGATGTCGCGAAAACCTGCGGTCGTAATCAGGCCGGTCCGCGCGCCGTCATGTTCGATAATGATATTGGTCGCGATGGTCGTGCCATGCATGAAGTAGTCGATATCGGCGACGACGCACTCGGCCTTGTCGCAAGCCTCCAGCAAGGCCTGAACGGCACCCTCCGCCGGGTCGACAGTGGTCGGCACCTTGGCAATCGCGATGGCGGCGGTATCTTCGTTCAGGAGAACGAGATCCGTGTGCGTGCCGCCGACATCGACGCCGACACGGATCATGGCTGCGCCGTCATATTCTCAAGGCGTCGACAAGCCGGCGAATATCGTCGACGTTTTCCAGGTCCCACAGCATATCGAGCAGCCTGTCCTGATCCTGACGCGGCAGGAAGGTCGCGGTAATGCCGAGGAATTTGTCGGTAATCATCTCGTCCGGCGGTCCCTTGGCGATATCCTCAGACGTCCATTTGATATGGGCGGTCAAGCGGCGACCATCATGGGTCTCCGCGATCAATCGGGAATTTCGGGTGCCCGGGGTCTGTTGCGAGAAGTCACTGTTGATCTCGACGTTGGTGCGGCCGATCAAATCGAGAATGTCACTATCGAGGAAGCGCTCGTTCGCGAAACTGTCGGCGGTGACGGTGCCGTCGATAAGGGCGCAGGCGACGGAGAACAGCATGGAGTGATCCGCCGTTTCGCGGGTCTTCGGTGCCCATAGCTCGGGATCGGCGACCGCCCCCTTATGGGCGGAAGCGTAAGTATCGATCTGCAGCGACTTGATGTCGGCGGCGGCGACTTGGGCGCCTAATTCCAGTGCGGTGTCGACCGGCAACTGGCAGGAATCGCGCACCGGGTATTTCTTGATATTTGTCTGGCCGATACCGAATGTTTCGCCGGCGGTGGCGAATTTGGCGATTTCGTATGGCTTGCCCACGGTCTGGTTCCACAGGCCGAACACGCCGTCGAATGCCTCGTAGGGGCCGGTCATGCCGAACTCCGCAAGCCGAGCCGCAAACACTCCCTGGCGCGCGCCGTTTGCCGCGGCGCTGCCCTTCCACATGGATAGTTCCCCGGCCCGGGTCTGATAGGTACAAAGATTGGGGATGATCGCCAGCGACAACGCATGCTGCATCTGCTCTCTATCCAAGCCCATGAGACGGCCGCAGGCGAGTGCGCAGGCCATCACGCCGGGGACCGGCTGATCCCAGCCGTTATCGTTGAACGGTACACTGTCGACGAAGCGGCATTGGATCTCATATGAAATCGCCAACGCGAGGATGAAGTCGCGGCCGCCGGCGCCAAGCATCTCGGCGACCGCGAGCACACCGCCGAGATTATCGGACGGGTGGCTGCCATCGACGGTCCGGTGGGTGTCGTTGAGGTCGAGATAGCGCAGCATCGTCCCGTTGACGAAGGCGGCGGTCTCCGGAGTCGTCGCGACCAACGAACCGAAGACACGGGCCACCGGTCCGGCGGCGACCGGCGCCGCCCAGTGACGGGCGATGCGGCTGGTCGGCGCGGCATAGGCGCCGATGGCGCAGCCGATGGTGTCGATGATGCGCCGTTTGGCCTGATGCACGGTGGCCGCGCCGAGATCGCCGAATTCGAGCGATCGGGCGTAGTCGACCATGCGGTTTTCGAGGACTCCCATACCCGTGTTTACCCCTTAGGATCCTTTGGACTGTCGCCGGATCAAATGATTCCCTCGTCCTGGAGGGAGCTGAATTCGTCGTCGCTCATACCCAGCAGACCGACATAGACGTCCCGGTTGTGCTGCCCGGGTTCCGGCGGTCCGAGCCAGCCGACACCACTTGCCGTCTCGCTTAGCTTCGGCACGATGCCCGGCACGGCGATTTCGCCGAAATGGTCGTCGGGTATTCGCAAAATCATATCCCTGTCCAGGAATTGCGGGTCTTTGGCGATATCGGCAATGGAATAGATCGGCCCGTAGACGACGCCGTGCTGCTCTAGTGCCGCGGCCAATTCCTCGATCGTTTTGGTCTTGGTCCAGTCGGCGATCAAGGCGTCCAGTTCGTCGGCGTTTTCACCGCGCGACTTGTGGGTGTCGTAGCGTGGGTCCTCAGCCAGTTCGGGCTGTCCCATTGCCGCGGCCAGACGGCGGAACATCCGATCGAGATTGGCGGCAATCACCATCCATTTTTCATCCTTGGTCGGATAAATGTTGGACGGCGCCACATTGGGCAGGCCGGTGCCGCTGGGTTTCCGTACGACATCGAGGAAATCGTACTCCGGCAACGAGCTTTCGAGCATCGCGAAACAGGATTCCGTAATCGACGCGTCGACCACTTGGCCCTTACCGCCGCCTGCCCCATCGCGCCAGTATAGTGCCATCAAGACGCCTTGGACGGCGAACATGCCGGTCAACGAGTCGCCAAGCGAGATGCCGCTGCGCGGCGGCGGTTGGTCGGGAAACCCGTTGATATACCGAATTCCGCCCATAGCCTCGCCGACGCTGGCAAATCCGGGGCGCGAGGCATAGGGGCCGGTCTGCCCAAAGCCGGAGACCCGGCAAATCACCAGCCCCGGATTGATCTTGTGGAGTTCTTCGGGGCCCAGTCCCCACTTCTCCAACGTTCCAGGCTTGAAATTCTCCACCAGCACGTCCGCCTTGACGACAAGCCTGCGGATGAGGTCTTGGCCGGCCGATTCCTTCAGATTGGCGGTCACACTCTTCTTGTTCCGGGCCAAGATCGGCCACCATAAGGGCCGACCCTTGTGGCGATGGTGTCCCCATTCACGCATTGGGTCGCCGGCCCCGATCTGCTCGACCTTAATGACTTCGGCGCCGAAATCCGCGAGCCGGCTGCCGACGAAAGGGCCGGCGAGGAGTTGGCCCATCTCGATTACTCTTACGCCGCGCAGCGGCCCGGTGTCATATCCTGTCTTAGCCACCGATTTCGGCCCGCTCAAGCTGCCGCTCGGCCGGCTTCGACATCGTCGAGGAAACCGAATAAAATATCGCAAAACCGCATCTTCAATTCCTTGCCGGCAATAACATGATAAGCGTCCTCGATCGTCACACCGCGGGCGTTGGGCAGCGCGCGCTCGATCGGCATGGTTGTCCTGGGACCCGTGACCTGGTCGAGCGCGGCATGGATCACCAGTGCCGGCGCGGTCACATTCTCCAGCCGCTCCTCGCTATGGTGGCTAAGGCAGGCGTCGATGAGTCTTGAATGGGCCTGGAAGTTTCCTTCCAGGTCTGCCCAGCCCTTGCCGGGTCCGAGCAGCCGATCCTTGTTCCGCATATAGAATTCCGGATCGAACGATTGGATTGTCACCAATTGCTGAAAAGCGAGGAATCCAAGATCGCGGTGCACGACGCGCATGAAATCAAGTTGGTCGTAGAGATATTCGTCGACCCGGCACCACGCCCCCATATTGGTCAGGCTACGCACGAGATCCGGACGCGAAATCGCCAGTTCCTGACCAATACAGGCGCCCATGCCGACAAGCCCGACCACATGGGCGTCGGCCATATCGAGGTGATCGAGCAGCGCCGCAGCATCTTGCGCATAGAGCCTCATCGTGGGCTCTACCGACAGATCGTCCCCAGAACTCGCGAGGCCGCGATGATCGAAAACGACGACCGAATAGCGATCCGTTAACCCCCGCGACAAACCACCTTCATTGCCGTGGCAATAGGTGCCCCAACCGGTCATGCACAGCGCCGGCGGCCCCGAGCCGTGCACCTCGTAGTACATGTCATGGCCATTCAATTGGAGAAGTGGCATCCGTCCCGCCTCAGCAATAGTAGGCTCGCCGCGAGCCGCATCAGAATATGTGCCCTTGAGCGGCCACCGATCCGTCTGCCGTCATGATCGTGCCGGATATATAGCTGGCCCGCGGCGAGGCGGCAAAAACCGTCAAATCGGCGATTTCATCCGGCTCGCCGGCACGGCCCATCGGCAGCGGGGCCAGCAATTCGCGCCAGCGTTCCCCATCACCAAACCGGTCCTCGGCTTTCTTGCGCATCAGCAGCACAAGCCGTTCCGTCGCGGTCGGGCCCGGATTGATACCAACCACACGCACGCCGTGTTTGACGCTCGCCGCGCCCAACGCCCGCGTGAAACCCATTAGGCCGGAGTTCGCTATCGTCCCGATAATGATCTCAGGGTCCGGACGCTCGCCGCAGTTACCGATCACGTTGATGATCACGCCGTCGCCGCGCGCCTTCATCTGGAGATAGATTTCACGGGTCAGGTTGACGGTCGCAAAGATCTTCAGGTCGAAGCCCTCGCGCCATTTTTCGTCGGTGGCCTCCTCCAGCGGACCGCTCGGCACCGCGCCGGCATTGTTGATAAGGATATCGACACCCCGGCATGCCCTAGCCAGATCATAGACGTTCTGCGGCACCGACAGATCGACCGGATGACAATCGACGCGGACGTTAGACAGCGAAATGATGTCCGACCGCGCCGCCTCCAGGTCCGCAGCGGTGCGCGCATTCAAATGCAGGTCACAGCCTTCCGAGGCGAGTTTGCGCGCGACGGCGAGGCCGATACCCTTCGACGCGCCGGTAACCAGCGCGGACTTGCCCGCCAGTTCTAGGTCCAAGTTTCGGTCCCTCCTTTACGTCCCCAGGGCGCGGCTTTTCGGCCAAGATCAGTAGCTTATTTGGATTTTCCGAGCCTGACCATAGCCCAAAGAGCGAAAATGGATTGTGGTATCAAAAACCAATTGATAGCGTGGCTGTTCAAATATTGGCACTAGACCCGGTATATTGCGGGCTTCTGTCTAGGGAGGAAAACAGTGAGTAAGAAAATTACGCGACGCACCATGCTCAAATCGACGGCGGCCGTTACGGCGGCATCGACTTTGGGCTTCCCGACTGTCCTGCGGGCGCAGGATGTCGTCTTTGCCAAGCCGATCGTGGCCGCATTGAACGCACCGGCGGATAATCCGACTACTCTGGCGATCTCGCGCATTCCTGAGATTATGGAGGAGAATTCCGGTCTCAAGGCCAATGTGCAGATCTTTCCGCCAAACTCGCTCGGCAACGATATCAACGTGCTGGAGTCCGTTCAGAACGGGTTCGTCGACATCTCGAGTAATACGACCGCGCAATTTTCCGTGTTCGACGGAAGCTTCAACTTCGTCGACCTACCCTATGCGATTCCGGATTGGGATACGGCGCTACGTCTGTTCAAGTCCGATTTGTGGGCTGAGCAGGCCGCGAAGTTCGAGGCTGCCGTGCCGACGCTTAAGGTGTTGCCACCGGTCGGCGCCGGCGGTTTTCGTTTGCTCTGGAACGACGAGCGGCCGTTGCGCGTGCCGGGCGACGTCACCGGGCTCAAGTTCCGCGCCACGCGTTCGCCGATCGACCAGGCATTGTTCCAGGCGTGGAACGGCAACCCGACACCCGTGCCGTTCTTCGAGACCCAAGAAGCAATCAAGAACGGCGTCGTGGATGGATTCCACGTACAGCCGATCTGGACGTTCGTCTTCAATTTCCAGGAAGTCCTGCGCTATGCCACGCGGACCGATGCGGTCTTTTCCGTTCAGTTCCAGGTCATGAACCGCAACACCTGGGATGCGATGCCGGCCGAGTTCCAGGATGCCTTCTGGAAAGCCGCCGTTCAGTCCGCCGACGAAGCTAACGCGCTCGATCGCGAGCTCGAGGCGGAATTCACACAAAAACTCATCGATGCCGGCATGGAGATCTATACGCCGACGCCGGAAGAAAAAGCTGAGTGGCAGGGCGCCGGCGAGGCCCTGTGGGACGACTTCGCAGGCGATATCGATCCAGAAGTCATAGAGCGGTTGGTCGCATTGCGTAGCGCCTAATCGTCCATTGCAGTAACGCGGCCTTCGGACATCTTCCGGAGGCCGCTCCACGGCCACCAACCCGATAGGTCGACCGCGCTATGGGCTTTCTTGCGTCCGTCATAAAGATTCTGGATGACGCGGCGCGTTTGGCTTCGATGGCATTTGTGTTGATCGTACTGGGTGTCATGTCAGCACAGATATTCTTCCGTTACGGGCTCAACAGCTCTCTGCAATGGTCGGAAGAGTTGTCGATATGGGCGATGATCTGGCTGGTGTTCGTCGGCTCGATCGTCGTCATCCGCCAGTGGGAACATATCTACATCCCAACGTTTATCAGGGTATTGCCGCTTAAGTTACGACCTTTCCTGATCATCCTCTCGAAGGTCGGGGCGGCGATTTTCCTGGCTGCGATACTGTATTATGGCGTCGTGGTCTTCCTCGGCCCGTCGAACGCCTTCTCGCACAATATCGGCGTCTCGTCGAAATGGGCGAAACTGTCCATTCCCGTCGGCGCGGGACTGATGCTGCTGATGGTTTGCGTGCAAATTCTCGAAGACGTACAGCGCCTGATATCGGCGGATTGGGACTATTTTGCCAATTACGGCAAGATGGACCTGGACCAAGATGGATCTTGACCGGCCACAAATGCCGACCTTGCTGACGACGGCGCGATAGGGGCATGGAGCTCGTCGTCACCTATCTCTTTCTACCTTTTTTTGTATCGCTGATTCTCGGCGTGCCGATTGCTTTCAGCCTCGGCCTCGCATCGACTTTTTTCTTGTTTTTCTCGGGGACCCGAATCCCCCCGCTCATCCTCGTCACCCAGATGTATGGCGGTATCGATTCGTTCGCGCTCCTGGCGCTGCCGATGTTCGTGCTGACCGGCGAGCTACTGAACCGGCTTGATTTGACTGAACGGCTGATCGATGTCGCGCGGCTCTTGGTCGGCTGGATCAAGGGCGGTCTGGCGCATGTCAATATCGTCACCAGCATGTTCTTTGCCGGGATCTCGGGCTCGGTGCTGGCGGATGCCGCATCGATCGGTCCGATTCTGATTCCGGCCATGGTTCGCGAGCGCTATCCAGCCGCGTTTTCAGCGGCCGTGACCGCATCGAGCGCGGTTATCGGCGCCATCATTCCACCGAGCATTCCGTTGATTATCGTCGGCGGCTCTCTGCAAATCTCGATCAGCGGGTTATTTGCCGCGGGTATCATTCCCGGTATTCTGATCGGGTTCCTGTTGATGGTGACGTCGTTTTTTTTCGCGCTGTTCAGGGGGTATGGCGATGTGCACCGGTTCGCGGGCATAACGCCGGTCGCCAAGGGGTCCGTTAAGGCCCTGCCGGTCCTGATCATCCCGTTCATCATTCTCTACGGGATCCTCGGCGGGATCATGACACCGACCGAGGCGGGTGCGGCCGCCGCGCTCTATTCGCTGATACTCGGCAGCCTCTATGCACTGCTTTATGGAAAATTCGATTTTGCCAAGCTCCAGGCGGCTCTGATCGGCACGGCACGCGTCACCGGGTCGTCTCTGATCATCGTCGGCGCGGCGATCGTGTTCGGGCAAATCCTCATCTTCCACCAATTTCCGCAGGATCTGCTTAAGTTCATGCTTTCAATCACCGACAACAAGGTGATGCTCTTCGTCATAATCGTGTTGTTCTTCTTGTTCGTTGGCACCTTCATGGACGCCATCGCCAACATGATTATCCTTGGGCCATTGCTGATGCCCGTTGCCCTCGAAGGCATGGGAATGCACCCTATCCAATACGGTATGTTCTTGATGATCGGGCTGCTGCTCGGGGTGATCACGCCGCCGTTGGGATTAGTCCTATTTATTGTCTCGCCGATTGCAAGAGTCTCGCTGGAGCAGGTATCGCTTGCAGTGATACCGTTTCTGCTGATCGAAATCGCGGTCTTGGCGATGATCGTATTCGTTCCCGACCTTACGCTGGCCATTCCGCGCATGACGGGCATCATCCAATGATCGTTGATGGCTGTGACGATGCGCGGCCGGTGCAATAGACCTATACTGCCGACATGACAGCCATTGCAGCGATACCAAGCGATAACGTCGATTTGCAGCAGCGACCAACGGCGCAGCGGGATCTGGAACGACTGCGCGAGAAAGTTCGCCGTGATCTCGATTATCTCGACTATCCCAACCTTGATTGGGTGCGCCCGGTTCGGCCGCCGACGAAAGAGCACGTCTATGATGTTGCGATCGTCGGTGCCGGACAGGGTGGGCTCGCCGTCGGCTTCGCGCTCTATCGCGAACGCGTCCGCAACACCCTGATCATCGACGCGTCACCGGCACGCGCGGAGGGGCCATGGATCACGTTCGCGCGCATGCGTACGTTGCGCACACCGAAATATCTCACCGGCCCCGATCTCGGTATTCCGGACCTGACCTTCCGCGCGTGGTTCGACACCAGCTACGCGGTGCCGACGTGGAATGAGCTGGCGCGGATTCCGACGCCGCTGTGGATGGACTACCTGAACTGGTTCAGGGATACGGTCGACCTGCCGACGCGCAACAACCTCAAGGTCGAAGAGATTGAACCGCTGCCCTCGGGCCTGTTGCGACTGCGCTGCACCGCCAAAGGAACGATTGAGACAATACTCGCCCGCAAGGTCGTGATGGCCAACGGTCTGGAGGGGTCGGGTCGCTGGTATGTCCCGGACGACCTCGTGGAAGGCGTACCCAGCCATCGTTACGCACACACGGCCTGGCCGATCGACTTTTCGACCCTGGCGGGGAAACGGGTCGCGGTCCTCGGCGTCGGCGCGTCGGCGGTCGACAATGCGGCGATGGCACTTGATCAGGGGGCGCAGAGTGTCGATTTGTTCTTCCGCCGATCCAAGTTACCGCGCGGCGAGCGGCGCCACTGGCTGGAGAATAACGGGTTTCTGAGACATTTCGCCGAACTTGAGGATGCGCTCAAATGGCGTGCCATCCGGTATCTATGCGAGGTCGGCACGCCGCCACCGCCGTGGAGCCTGGAGCGTCTGCGCGCATTCGAGAATTGCCGCTTCCACCCAAGCGAACCATGGCAAGCCGTGGCAGAGCTTGGTGATAGTGTGCGAGTGACCACAGCGAAGGCCGGATATGACTTCGACTTCTTGATTTTTGGGACCGGCCTGGCGGTCGATCCGGATCTGCGGCCGGAGTTGAGGCCCGTCGCCGGCAAGATTGCAACTTGGGAAGACCGCTATCAACCGCCCGCGGGAGAGGAATGCGAGCCGCTTGGCAAATACCCCTATCTCGGTCGCGGCTTCGAATTGACCGAACGAGAACCGGGGACGGCGCCGGCGCTCAAAGATATCCATATCTTCAATTGGGGCTCGACGGCCTCAATGGGTGTTACCGGGTCCTCTATCACCGGGATGAAGTTCGGCGTCTCCAGGCTCGTCGCCGGGATTACGCGCGACCTTTATTTCGACTTCGCGGCCGAGCATGTCGATGAGTTTCCGCGCTGAGGCATAACAGACTATTGAGGAAGATCCGGTGACCGAACAAGACATCAATGCCGACGGAAAACGAATCGTCGACGCGGTTACGGATGGTGGCGTCGCCATATTTCCCGTCGATGTCGGGTACGCCATCGTCGGCAACGCCGAACCGGCGATTCGCTCGATCTACCAGGCAAAGCAGAGAAGTTTCTCCAAGCCCTGTGGTATGTTCGGCAGTTGGGAGATGTTCAACGAATTCATCATGGTCGGCGAGCGTGAGCGAGAGGTGGTCCGCACCGTCTTGTTCGACTACGACCTACCCTTTTCGATCGTTGCACCGTTTGACGCCGACCACCCGATCTTCGCCGGCCTGACGGATTTTGTTATCGGCAACTCGACAAAGGCCGGGACGATCGATCTGCTTATGAATGCGGGAACGCTTCATAAGGAGGTGGCGCGACTTAGCCTGGAACGCATGATGCCGGTCCTTGGCTCATCGGCGAACACCTCACTTACGGGCAGCAAGTTTCGCCTTGAAGGTGTCGAGCAGCCGGTGCGCGATATTGCCAACCTGCAAATCGACTACGGTTTGTGCAAGTACCATAACGCGTTGGGGCGCGGCAGCAGCATTGTCGATCTCTCCGACTTCTCGACCATCCGCGTCGGCGCCTGTTATGACCAGCTACGGGACATTTTCAGGCGGCACTTTGATATTGAATTGTCCGAACAGGCGCGCGTTTGATGGCGACCGGTACCGAACAGGTTCGTCTTCTCGGACGGTCGATCGGCGCGGAGGTTGTCGGTGTCGATTTGGCTGAGCTCGACGAAAATGACTTTGTCTTGGTGCATCGCGCCTTGCTTGATTATGGCGTGATTGCCGTTCGCGACCAGACAAACCTTACCCCAGAGGCACAGATTGCTTTCAGCCGGCGGCTTGGTGATCTGGAAATTCACGTGGCGGCGCATTTTCTGCTGCCGGGTCATCCAGAGATCCTGCAAATATCCAACAAAAAGAGCGCCGACGGCGCGGCGGTCGGATTCGAAGAGGCTGGCCGCTATTGGCATTCCGACATCTCCTACGTGGAGCGACCGGCGATGTGCTCGCTACTCTATGCGCTCGAAATCCCGCCATCTGACGGCGACACGATGTTCGCCGACATGTATGCAGCCTACGACGGGTTGGACGGAGCGACCCAAAAACGCATCGCGGACCTGACGGCCGTGCATTCCTATGCCGCAAGCTTCGCCGGCGAGACTGCCGCGGGCGCCAACCGGGCGACCTTAACGGATGACCAGAAGGCAATGCTGCCGGAGGTTGTTCATCCGGTCGTACGGTCCCATCCGGAGACCGGCCGCAAGGCTTTGTTCGTGAATCCCGGCTTCACGACCCGCATCGTCGGTCTGTCGGACGATGACAGCCGTAGCCTGCTAGGCGCGCTGTTCAAGGCAAGCGTGCATTCGCAAAACATCTACACCCACAAATGGCGGCGCCACGACCTTGTCATCTGGGACAACCGCTGTCTCATGCACCACGCGACCCCCTATGACAGCTCGTACATAAGGCACATGCACCGAACGACGGTCATCGGCGACCGGCCCGTCTAACCTCGGCGACTTAGTGGGTATCCGGTTCTCGAGATTGGAGAAATCGGGTGACCCGGCCACCGAGGGTAAGCCCGGTGATAGCCTCGGCGACGCCAACCGCACGGCGCAACCCGGCCATATCGACGCCGGTGTCGAAGCCGGATGCCTCGAACATGAACGCCAGATCCTCCGTCGCCACGTTGCCCGCAGCACCGGGGGCAAAGGGGCAGCCACCGAGGCCACCGATCGAACTGTCGAATTTGCGCACGCCATGCTGGGCGCCGATCCATGCGAGAGTGAGCGCCATCGCGCGGGTATCGTGCAGATGCAGCGCGAAGCGTTCCGCCGGCCAATGCCGGAGAAGCAGTGCCAGCAAATCTTCGCACTGGGCCGGTGCCCCGGCGCCGATCGTGTCCGCGAGAGCAATCTCCCCGGCCCCCGCCGTCAGCATGCGATCGGTCCATTCGACGACGGTTTCGGCAGGCGTTTTTCCTTCATAAGGGCAGGCGAAGGCTACCGCGAGGTAAACCCGGTTCTGGACGCGGTCGCGGGCACATCGATCCAGTATCCTCGTGTACTCGGCCGCCGACTCATCGACAGATTTGTTGATGTTCCGCCGGTTCATCGTCTCCGTAACCGACAGCACGAGTCCAACTTTCCCGGCCCCCGCCTCGATAGCCCGCTCATAGCCCTTCTCGTTCGCCACCAGCGCCCAGTAATCGACCCCAGCGAGGGCCGGCAATCCGGCGAAGACATCGGCGGCGTCGGCCATTTGCGGTACCGCCTTCGGCGATACGAAGCTGGAAACCTCGAACGAGTGAATACCGGCTTCCCGCAAGGCCCGTGCCAACTCGAGCTTGCGCGCCGTGGGTACAAAAACAGGCTGCATCTGCAGCCCATCTCGCAAGCCCACCTCATTGATGACAATCTTCTCCGACATTCGAATCTCTGCTGCTGTTCCGCGGCATGACTGAGCATGGGTTACCATGGCGCAGCGGCGACGCGGCGGCTAGCATGCATTCTACAGCACCAGGAGGCCCAAGGAGCCACGGCTTATGAGCATAATCACAGAAGTTGCCGAGGCCTTCGAAGTCCACTTTCCCGTCGTCGTCATCGGTGCCGGGGCGTGTGGTTGCTGTGCCGCCTTGGCGGCGCATGAGGGCGGTGCGGACGTGGTACTCCTCGAACGGGACAATCAGCCGCGTGGCAGCACGGCTCTTTCCGGCGGTCAGATACCCGCCGGCGGCACGCGGCTGCAGGACGAGGCCGGGATCGCCGATTCCGCGCTGCTGCTGGCGCAGGACTTGATCGCCAAGGCAAAAGGACAAAACGATGCCGAGATGGCACGCCACATTGCCGCCGAGGCG
Organism: Alphaproteobacteria bacterium; assembly: GCA_021774445.1. Classification (GTDB taxonomy): domain Bacteria; phylum Pseudomonadota; class Alphaproteobacteria; order UBA6615; family UBA6615; genus SZUA-147. The sequence goes on along the minus strand of JAJFJA010000063.1, from coordinate 36,516 downwards.
GCCGAGACCATCGAATGGCTGGTCGACCGGCATGAGGTCCCGCTCTCGGCCTTGAGTTCATTTCAATATCCCGGTCACTCGGCACCGCACATGCATGCGACACCCGGCCTGCACGGTGCCGAGCTTCTTGAGGCACTGCTTCAGGCGGTTGCCAAGGGGAACATCGATATCCTCACGGCCGCGCACGCCACCGACCTTTACGCCGATGGCTCCGGCGGCGTCACCGGCGTTCGCTTCCGTCGCCCCGACGGCCGCTTAGAATCGGTCGGTTGCGACGCTCTTATCCTGGCTTGCAACGGTTACGGCGGCAATCCGGAGATGATCAAACGATACATTCCGGACATGGCGGACGCCCATTATCATGGCCATGTCGGGAACCAAGGCGATGCGGTTGCGTGGGGGCTGGCGCTGGGGGCGACGGTCTCCGACATGGGAAGTTACCAGGGCCATGGTGCCGTCGTGACGCCGCACATGGTTCATCTGGGGTGGGCTTGCATCACCGAGGGCGGATATCAGGTCAACCAGCGCGGCGAGCGCTTTTCCCATGAGAACGAGGGGTATTCCGAGCAAGCCCGCAAGGTGCTGGCGCAACCCGGCGGCCTGGCCTGGACCGTATTCGACGCACGGTGCCACGAGGTTGCCATGCAATTGCACAGCCACCGCGATGCCGAGGCCGCCGGTGCAATCCGCCGTGTCCAGAGCCTAGCCGAACTCGCCGCGTATATCGGCTGCCCAGAGGACGGGTTGGCGACAACCATGACTGACGTCGAGGCTATGGCGCGAGCGGAAAGGCGGGATCCGCTCGGCCGCGATTTCAGTACCCATCCGCCGCTGACGCCGCCCTATTATGTCGCCAAAGTGACAGGTGCGCTCTTCCATACCCAGGGCGGCCTGGATGTCGATGGCGAGGGCCGAGTCATGACGGCCGACGGCAGCGTGCTGCCGAACCTGTTCGCCGGCGGCGGCGCGGCACGTGGCCTATCGGGTCCAGCGGATTGGGGTTATCTCTCCGGCAGCGGCTTGTTGATGGCCACCAATTTAGGCCGCCTCGCCGGCACCGCTGCCGCGAGATTGGTCTCGGCGAGCGCCTAGAGCGACCGCCGAAACAATCAAACGGCGGACGTTTCGCGGCGCGTCACCTTGACCCGGGCAGCGTCAGTCGCGATAACTTTCCCTGCAAAGTCAGGCGGTCCTGGCCCCCGAGGGTATGCTCTCAATCACCTCTCTCATTGGCCGCATAGAGAGATCCGGAGTGCGCATTGGCTGGTGCAGCGCGCGTGTCAGTTGTCGATGTCTGGGCGAATTGGTGGCCCGAGGCCTTCTTTCGTCACGAACTGATGTTCGATGAGCTTTATGAGCGGCTGAACCTGCGGCACCGGACGCAACTCACCGAGAGCGACGTTGTCGCGGAGGCCGACGCCGGCAGGGTATCAAAGATTATCATTTCGGCGACCGCCACCCCGCGGAGTCCGGTTGACAATGAGGCGGTCGCGGCCGTCGTGGCCCGGCGGCCCGAGTTGTTCGTCGGCTGCGCGTCGGTCGACCCACGAGACGGGATGACAGCCGTTCGCGAACTCCACAGAGCGACTGGCGAGTTGGGATTCCGCGGGCTAAAACTTTTGCCATTCCTCTATGACGTGCCGCCAAACGACGCGATCTACTACCCGCTGTATGCGGCGTGTGTCGAACTCGACATACCGGTTCTCATTCTCACCGGCCATACCGCCGTCGCCCTAGCGAACGAGCCTGGCCGACCGGGCTATCTCGACGATGTGGCGCTGCACTTTCCTGAACTGACGATCATTGCCGGGCATGCCGGCTATCCGTGGACCCCGGAGCTGATCTCGCTGAGCTGGAAGCATGAGAATCTCTACATCGACACATCGGGGCACCGGCCGAAATACTTTCCACCCGAGCTAACGCGGTACTTGAACAGTTACGGTACGCGGAAAGTCCTGTTTGGGACGGGCTATCCGCTCATGGACTTCGCCGGACCGCTCGGCGAGGTCGATGCGCTGGCGCTGAAGCCGGACGCCAAGGCGGCGTTCCTGGGCGGTAACGCGGCGCGCATTTGGCGCTGGGGTGACGCCGAATAAGATGACGGACAGCGATCCAAAACCGCTGGCGGGGCTGCGCATCGTCGACCTGTCGATGTTCGTCGCTGGCCCCTTTGGGACGGCGCTACTCGGCGAGCTTGGCGCCGAAATCGTCAAGGTCGAGCCGCCGGGCGGCGACCCCATGCGCAATAACAAGATCGGCCCCGCGATCGGCGAAACGAGCGCGCAATTCGACACCTATAATCACGGCAAGCGCAGCATGGTGCTGAACCTGAAATCTGCGGCCGGGCGAAATGTGTTGCTCGACCTGGTCGCGATTGCCGATGTCGTTTTCGACAATTTTCGACCGGGCGTAATGGCGCGGCTGCAGCTCGATCATGCCGCTCTGGTCCAGCGGAATCCCAAGATCGTGTCCGTTTCGTTGAGTGCGTTCGGCGAACACGGTCCCTGGGCCAGGCGGCCCGGCTACGATCTCCTGGTGCAGGCGCTCGGTGGCGGGATGAGTCTGACCGGGCATGCGGATACCGGCCCGGCTCATATCCCCTATCATCTCGGCGACACGGCCGGTGGCCTCTATGCCGCGGTCGCGGTTCTGGCGGCCGTGCACCAGGCTCGCGAGACCGGCCAAGGTCGGTCGTATGAGGTCGCGATGCTGGATAGCCAGCTGCATTTGCTCAGTGACGAGGTGACGTTCCACCACGCCACCGATTGGCCGGGTTCGCCGCACGGTTCCGGTCATCCGGCGCTGGCCCCCTATGGCGCATTCGAAACGGCGGATAGCCGGATCGTCATCGCGGCGGTCGGCGTCGAGAAGTTCTGGCTCAACTTGCTGACGGCGTTGGACCTTAAGCATCTCGAGGCCGACGCGCGGTTTGCCGACAACGCGGCGCGCGCCGCCAACCGCGCCGCTTTGGATGAGATTCTCGGTGACGTTCTACGACGTCGTACAAAGGCAGAATGGCTGGCAATGTTCGACGCGGCGGATGTTCCCGCCGCGCCCATCCTATCGGTGGCCGAGGCCGTCGCGACCGCGCATGTCGAGGCACGCGATCTGGTCGTTCCGGTGCGGACGGCAGAGGGGGAACAGGCCATGGTGCCGCGCATGCCCATCCGACCGCGCGGCGTCGCCAAACCCCCGGCACTGCAACCTACACCGCCGCTGGATCGGGATCGACCGTCGGTTCTAAAGGAACTGCTTCGCTACTCGGATGAAGACATCGAGCGCCTGGCCGACGCCGGCGCATTCGGAGACAGGTAGCCCGCAAACCAGCGGTGGATCGAAATTTCCGGCACCGCAATCCGGAACACACCGGCCCCTAACAACGGCAATGCCGTAGAACCCGCCGAAAATATTTGTGCGGTATCGCCTAACCCCTTGAAAATATGGTGAGCCCGACAGGGATCGAACCTGTGACAACCTGATTAAAAGTCAGGTGCTCTACCAACTGAGCTACGGGCCCCCGCGCGGATTTCTGCGGGTTTTCGGGCGAGGTGTCAATCGTCAAATAGGCGAAAAGGGGAACGAAACGGGCCATTGCGGCACAATCGTGGCACAATCTCCCCACAGTGCCGTTTTTGATATGTTCCAAATGACTCACCGGCGCCCAGCGAATCACATTCCGATGTTGCGGCGCGCCCGCTAGGCGCTAGGACGGGACCCGGCCAAACCGGTCAGTGCGGTCGCCTATCTACGGAACCGACCACCGGTGTTATTGCGGGGAAATTAGGCAAGGTTATTCGCCATGATGATGGAGACGCAAAAGAGGAAGAAGCCGCCAGGCGGGTCGATGCCATCTTGCGGGCGGCGGCCGATCACCTAATAGAATGGGTGGGCGGCGCTTAAGCTTGCCGTGCCGCTAGAATGGCCCGCACGAGATCTTCGGGTACCTCGTCGGGAATCTGCTGACCGGGTTCCTGGAACGCGCGCTTCGATACCTCGATGGTTCGTTTGTAGGACGTCAGATAGTCACGGCATTCGCGGCAGACCTTGAGGTGAAGTTCGAAGACGACAGTTTGGCGACGTGGTAGCTCGCCCTCGAGATAGGCGATGACAAAATCCTCAAACTCCTGACAGGTTATCATCATCGGCACGTACCTGTAGGCGACGCCGCGGGCCCAGTTACGAATGCTCTTTGTGCTACGTCGAGCCATCACAGACCTAGCATCAATCTGTTGATGCGTCGAACGGCTACCGACGTTACGGGGTATCGCCAAAAGTTGATCGTGCTTGGGGCCATCATTCCTCGCCCTTCAGAATGGGCTCAAGCAATACTTTCAGTGCTGCCCGTGCCCGGTGGAGCCGCACGCGGATATTGCCCTCAGACAAGTTTAAGAGTTCGGAGACCTCACGCGAGCTCATTTCCTCGATATCGCGGAGTTTGAGGATGATCCGGTAACTGTCCGGGAGTTCCGCAATTTTTGCGAGAACCAGGGCGCGCCGATCGGCGTGTTCACAGATCTCGTCCGGGGTGGCGAGATGTGGCCAAGCCGGCTCAATCCGGCAGGCATCGCCATCGAATATGGGCATCAGGGCATCAATCGAGGTTTCGGCCTTGGCCTTGCGGCTACGGAGCTTCATCAGCGCTTGATTGACCACGATGCGGCGCAGCCAGGACGACAGGCTGGAGCGCTGCTCGAAGTCGCCAATCTTGCGGAAGGCATTGACGAAGGCTTCCTGGACACAGTCCTCGGCGAGGGCACGATCGCCCAAGACCCGCGTCGCAACACCCAGCATACGGGGCGCATGGGTGCGGACCAGCGTTTCGGCCGCGTTGTCGTCTCCCGCCTGAAGGGCGGCCACGAGACCTGCTTCCGACATAGCATCCATGCGGTGCTGCGCTATTCTCGCCCTATCTTGTCCGGGATGGGATCTTTATCGGATCACCCCAGCACTGCTGCCGGCAGTCTAGCGAACTTGGGGCGTCGGCGCGCACGCTAAATGGACCGCCGATGCCGGTTGGTCGGCACCGGTCCGATCAAGACGAAAGTGTTGCTGTTGGCATGCTGGCCGCAAAGTCATCGTGCGCCTGGTCACGGCCATAGCATATCAAGGTGTCGCCGGGCGCTATCTCCGTGTCCTCGGATATGTGCTCACCGCGATGTTGCGCCTTACCGCGAATGGCGAGAACGACCAGATCGTGACCCGTCGGTTCGAGAGCCTTGAGGACCGTCGGTTCGGCACCCGAGAAGATATGCTCGGCAATGCTGAAACCGGTATCCACCTGCAGCACGCGGCTATAGTGACGGGACCCGAGCGTGGTGGTCTTCATCAGCACGATGCCGATCAGGCCGCACATGGCCCGGTCCAGTGTCTTGTTTGTCATGACCAGCACGGTCACCCCAATAGCGATTGCCATCAAGGCCGCTTGCGCAACAAAGGCGCCCGCCCGGGGCTCCGTCCCGACGAAGGACACGATGAAAGTCGCGGCGACCGATGCAAGCCCGAGATTGCCGACGATCATCAATATCGCGAGGATCCGGCGCCGAACCGGATAATTCACGATCATCTCTGATTCGCTGGTGGTGAAACCGGTGCCGGTCAATGCGGAGACGCATTGGAAACGAGCGACATTCTCCGGCAGGCCGGTAAGACGCATGGTCACCGCGGAGATACGGACCGCAGCGAATGACACGGCGAACAGGACAGCGATGGTCAGGGCAGCGGCCATCGTCGCTCAGGCTCCCAATTTCCGGCGGCCAATCGCAAATGCTTCGGCAATAAACTTGGCCAATCCGGTCTCTACATCGGGTAGCGATAGAACCCGGTCACCGGTCGCGATGGCGCCGACAAAGCCCTGAGTGTGCCAGTGACCCGGGACCGGCGGCTCGGGCAAGTCGTCGACGGCCGGATGGGGCCAGGGATTGACGTAAAAGTAGGGCTGCGGATAGCTGTCATCACCGGGAGACATCCCTACCCCCACACCGCGCGCGGTTTCGAAGTCGCCAGCTTCCAGGCTGACATAGGTTGCGATATCAAAGTGATGAGGCCAGCAACGCACGGCACTGGCGCCGGGCTGGATGTCGGTCTGATCGGCGGCGAATTTCGCGAGTATTGACTCAGCGAGCCCATACCAGGCGCCCAGGGTCGCCAGGGACCGGCTCAACCCGTCAGTCGCGTAAGTGCCGATCTCAGCGACCGTCGCGGGCAACTCGTAGGGCAGTGCTACCGGCGACGCCGGCTTTAATCCTTGTTGGATAAGTTCGGCATCCAACCATTGCAGGGCGTCGCTGTCGGCCACGCGCGCCAAACCGAGACTGCTCATTACCTGGCCGTTCTTGACGATCTGAAGGGTCAGGTCGGAGACAACAAGGCCGGCAGCAAGGCCCTGGTCAGCGGCCGTAATGGGTTGGGACATGAAAACGCCGCGCGCCGTGTCCCACCCGAGATTGGAATGGCTGTCGTCCGGCACTGCGGGCAGGTTCGCCCGGGCCGCTTTGCTGACGAGTTGAACCGCCTTGTGGGCCATGTCCCGTGCCGCCGCCAGAGTCGCGGGCGGGCATTCCTGCAATACATTTCGGGTCGTCATGGTTTTGTTCTCCGCTACTGCATTATGACCGGCGGGATTTTGCGTTCAAACCAACTCAGCGTCGGTGATAATCTCAACCAGTGCCGGGCCTGGACGTTCCAGGGCTTCGCTAATCGCGGTTTTGAGCGCCTGCGTCTCCGTTACTTTCACACCGCGCCCACCGCACAGCTTGGCAAAAGCGGCAAAGGACGGGTTGTGCAGATCGGTCTCCCAAACCGGCCACTCCCCGGCGCGCTGTTCCTTGGAGATCTTGCCGAGTTCAGCGTTGTTGAGAAGGATGTGGGTGATGTCCATGCCGTATTTGACGGCGGTGGTGAAATCCATGGGGTACTGGCCAAATCCGCCGTCGCCGGAGATGGAGATAACCTTGCGGCCGGAAAATTCCGCAAAATCCTGAGTTGCCGACCATGCCCCCATGGCGGCGGGAAAGCCGAAGCCGATGGAACCGAGATAACCGGACATCAAGACACGTTGGCCTTTGGTTTCGAAATAGCGGCCGAAGGAATAGGTGTTATTACCGACGTCGACGGCGATGATGGCGTCTGCTGGGCAAAGCTCCGAAAGGGCTTGGAAGACCGCGGCGGAATGGACGCCCCGACCACGTTCTTCTGACAGGCGAGAGGTCTTTTCGGCGCGCCATATACGCCAGCGATCGGCAAGTTCATCGATCTGGTCGTCCGCCTTTCGGCCGGCAGAAATTTGCGGCGCGACGGCAGCGCAGAAGGCGGCGATCTCGCCCCAAATCGGTAAGGTTACCGGATGAAACTTGCCCAACTGCATGCGTTCGAAGTCGACCTGGATGATTGGCTTGGATCGGTCGATGCCGGTGTGGTTCGAGAAGGATGCGCCAAGCGAGATCAGGAGATCGGCTTCGTTCATGAACCAACTGGCGATGGGCGTGCCGGAGCGGCCGAGGACGCCGGCGGCGTTGGGATGACCGTCCGATATCAGTCCTTTGCCCTTGAAGGTCGTCAGCACCGGCGCCCCAAGACGTTCGGCTAGGCTGATGACCGCGTCTCGGGCTTCGACCGACCCGTGGCCCATGACAATGATGGGCCGCTTGGCACCATTGATCAGTTGCGCCGCCTGGGCGACGTCGGCTGCGGCCGGGACGACGACAGATCCTCCCATCCGCCCGGCCGGCTTCCCGGCGGTTGCAGCGCTGGGCAAGGTCTGGATGTCGTCGGGGAAGATCAAGTGGGCCACATCGCGTTCGACGAGCGCGTTCTTGCAGGCGAGCGAGGCAAGTTCGGCATGGTTCGAGGTGCCCAGCACCGGCTGCGAGAACCGGGCAACCGCTTGGAAGGCCGATTTCAGATCGATGTCTTGGAAAGCGCCGGGCCCGAAGACCTGGGTCTGCACCTGTCCGGTAAGGGCCAGTACGGGCGAACGGTCGACCTTGGCATCCCATAAACCAGTCAGGAGGTTGGTGGCGCCGGGACCGGCGATGGTCAAGCAGGCCGCCGGCCGGCCGGTAAGTTTGCCGTAGGCGGAGGCGGCGAATGCCGCGGCGCCTTCATGACGCACGCCGACATAGCTGAGCGTACCGTCGAGCGTGCGGAGGCGGATGGCATCCGCCAGCCCGAGGTTGGAATGACCGACCATGCCGAAGACGCGTTTGATGCCCCAATTGACCATGGTTTCGGCGACAACGTCGGTCACCGTGCGGGCCCGTGGCGGTTCGGGCTCAAGACCGATAAATATCTCGCCGTCGCGAACCTCGACGGGGTAAAGCTTCTGGCCGGAATCTTCATGACCACCGGGCGGGGCGCCGGTTAGGGGATCAAAATCCCAACCGTGCCAGGGGCAGCGGATCCAACATGTTCCATCATTCCCACGTTCGATGGAGCCCTCCCCGAGCGGGCCACCCTGGTGCGGGCAGTGATTGTCCATGGCGGCCCAGCGGCCATCGAAATGGGACAAACAGATCGACACCGTGCGGGTCGTGACGGTCTTGACACGTCCCTCCGGCAAGTCGGTGTCTCGGCCGACGGAGACCCACTCGAGGTTTTGGTCGTTCATGGTTCGCTCCCAGCTAGACTATTCATCAAGATACTCCGATGAACGACGCATTCAAAAAAGCGCCTCGGCTCCCAGATCAGATGTCATGGGGACGCCGGTTGTTACAACCGAATCTTGTTTTTCCCGCCGGCGAGCCGTGGGGCTTAGCCTGCCGTCGCTGAGGCGAGATTCCGCGGTGTCGAGAATTGGCGGCGAAACTCTCGTGGCGTCTTGCCCAGCGCTTGACGGAAAACGGCATAGAAGCGACTGACCGAGCCGGGCTACTGGAAAGACGGGGTCTTGCGGTACAGCGGCTGCCCGAAGATCTGCGCCTGCTCCGGCGGGGCAACCTAAATTTCGCCTTCAATTATGGCGACACCGCAATCGAAGTTCCGGCCCCGGCGGCGGCGCAATTCCTGGTCGGCAAGCGTCAGCTTGGTCGGCACGACCTTGCGGTCTGGTGCTGACCCACGCGTGATTCTGGAAAAGGCGGGATGCTTAACCGAGATCGATGAAGATAGAGCCGGCCTCGACCTTCACGGGATACGTTACCAGGTTGACGCAGACAGGCGCACCCTTCGCTTCGCCGGTTCGATAATCGAACCGCCCGTTATGCATAGGGCACTCGATGATGTAGTCCATGACCAACCCATCCGAAAGGTCGACTGCCTCATGGGTGCAGAGGCCGTCCGTGGCAAAATACTCGCTTGATGCGGAGCGGTAGATGGCGAAGGCGCGACCATCATGGTTGAACCCGATAACATCTTCCTCATCGATATCGTCCGCCGCGCAGGCTTTGATCCAATTGCTCAACTTTCTTTCCTCTCTGTACTCTGCCGCCGCTGGGGCGGCGATGGTTGGGTGGGCGCCTGCTGGCAGGGTGCGGCGAGCAAAGTAAGTCGGGTCGCGGCGCTGGCGCAAGGCAGTTGGAACGATCTCCGTATACGCGTCGCAAAAGGACCCGATCAGCCATAATCTCGAGACTGGACCTTCTCCGACATCTCGCCCGACAAAATCCAAGTTCGCCGGCCACCAAATTCCGACGATCGAAGGATGGTTCGACGGGCCGGGGCTGGGCAAGAGGGGTCTATCGCTATTGCCTTGAACCCCATACATTTGGCGGATGAAGGGGCGTTTAGGCGCAGTTTGAAGAAGGGAGGGTGGGTGATGACCGACATCTATCAGGATCGAGGCCTGTTTATCGATGGCGGCTGGCGGCAATCGGAGGCTGGTGGCCGCGCGCCGGTGATAAACCCGGCAAGCGAGGAGGTGCTCGGCCAAACGGCGGTCGCCACCGCGGCCGATACCGAGGCAGCGATCCACGCAGCAGAGCGTGGACTGGCGGCTTGGCGCGCTGAAGCGGGTTGGAACCGGGCGGAACGGCTACATGAGATCGCCAGTATCATGGCAGATCGGGTCGAAGAGGCGGCACGAACGATCACGCTGGAGACCGGCAAGCCGATTGCCCAATCGCGGCGTGAATGGGCCTTGTCCGTCGACCAATTCCGGTGGTGCGCCGAAGAGGCGCGGCGGCTGTACGGCCGGGTGGTCGAAAGTCGGGCGCCCGGTGGCCGGATCGAGGTGACACATGAGCCGGTTGGCATCGTTGCGGCGTTTACGGCCTGGAACTTTCCGGCGGTTCTGATCGCGCGCAAAGTGGCACCGGCGTTGGCCGCCGGTTGCTCGGTCATCGTGCGCCCATCAAGCGAAACCCCGGGCGTTGCCATGGCTATTTTCGACTGTTTACGGGCCGCCGCGCTACCGGCGGGGGTGGCTAACCTGGTGGTTGGGCCGACCGCGACGACCTACGGGCCGCTCATGGCGTCACCAAGCGTTCGCAAAGTATCGCTGACCGGTTCCACGGCGGTCGGCAAGCAAATGATCCGAGATGCCGCCGATACGGTGAAACGGGTCAGTATGGAACTGGGCGGCAACGCGCCGATGATCGTGTTTGAGGATGCCGACCTGGACAAGACACTCGACGTCGCGGTGCCGACCAAGTTCGCCAATGCCGGGCAGGTCTGCGTGACACCCGACCGCTTTTATGTCCATGAGTCCCTGCACGACAAATTCGTCGAGGGATTTGCGGAACGGGCCAAAGCACTGACGCTCGGTAATGGTCTGGATGAGACAAACCAGATGGGTCCGCTCATCAACACCCGTAGGCTCGACGCGGTGGAAACGATCATCGATGATGCCCGGGCACGCGGGGGGATACTCCATGCCGGCGGTGCTCGTCCGGCGGACAAGAACAAGGGCTACTATTACGAGCCGACGGTGATTTCGGGTTTGCCGGACGACGCGCCGGCGCTGGCGGAAGAGAATTTCGGTCCGATTGCGGCGATTACGCAATTCCAGGCTGCGGAAGATGTCTACCGGCGCGCCAATAGCAGCGATCTCGGACTGGCGGCCTACGCCTTTACCAGCGATCCCGTGCGAGCGCGGGAGGCCGTAGCGTCCATTGAGGCGGGGATGGTCGGGATCAATAGTTTCGCCCTCGCCGCCGCGGAAGCGCCGTTCGGCGGCGTCAAGTCGAGCGGCATGGGGCGCGAGGGCGGAACCGAAGGCGTCCACGACTATTTGAACGTCAAGCTGAGCCAGGTGGCTTTCTGAGATGCCGCATGTCCTGCTTGCCGGAAAACTCCATGATAGCGGTCTCGAGCTTGCCCGCTCGTCGCCTGACATCACATTCGACTATGTGGAAGAAGTCTCGGCGGCGTCCTATAGACCGCTCGTCGCGCGCGCCGATGCGGTCCTGATCCGCACGCAACCCATGCCGGCGGAGGTTATTGCCGAAGCCGCGAAGCTGAAGATCGTGTCACGCCATGGTGTCGGATACGATTCAGTGGATGTCGCCGCGCTGAACAAGCGCGGCATCCCACTGGCAGTGGTCGGGGACGTGAATTCCCGGACCGTCGCCGAGCATGCCATGATGATGATGCTGGCGGCGGCGAAGCGGGCGATCCGCTATGACCGAGCGACCCGGGAGAATGGATGGGACATCAGGAACTCTCTTGAGGCCATCGAACTCAGCGGCAAAACGCTCCTGATCGTTGGTTTCGGGCGTATCGGGCGGCGGCTGGCGGATATGGTTCGCGGCTTCAATATGAGAGTGCTGGTTTTCGACCCGTTTCAGACAACGGATATAGTGCGCGAGGCGGGCGCAACTCTTGTGGGATCGTTAGCGGAAGGCGCCGCACAGGCGGATTTCGTTTCGGTCCATGCCCCGAAGACCAGCGAGAAGGCGCTGATCGGCGTCGCGGAGTTAGCGGTCATGAAGCCGACGGCGATCGTGGTGAGCACGTCGCGCGGCGGTGTCGTCGATGAGGATGCGCTTGGCGATGCCCTGGAGAGCGGTATGCTCGCGGCCGCGGGACTCGACGTCTTTGTCGACGAACCGCCACCACCGAACCATCGTCTTTTTGCCATGGATCAAGTGATCCTGTCGCCACATACCGCGGGGCTGACTTTGGAGTGCGGCGAGCGCATGGCGGTTGGTGCACTCCAGAACATTCTCGATTTCTTCACTGGGACGCTCGACCCGGTTTTGGTTCCTAACGCCGAGGCGATTGGGTTCGGTAAGTCGCGCTAAGACACACAACTGCGACAAGCCCAGATTTGGGCTTGATCGATCGCGACTCTGCGCATAGCAATGTGGTCCACTTGATATGAGAATATGCCGCGCGTTTACCCGGGGGAAATGGAATTATGGCAGATGAAGCCGAGACCGATCACGCTGCCCGTCTCAACATTATCGACAAGAAAGTTTTCGAATCTCGCTTTGTCTTCATCGTTGGGGCGATTACCGATTCCCTTGCGAGAGACTCGGTGAAACAACTCGTCGCGCTTTCGAAGGACTCGAACGATCCTATTTACGTCGTCGTTTCCTCACCCGGCGGCCATGTTGAGTCGGGCGATCTGGTGCATGATATGGTGGGCTTTGTTCCCGCACCAGTTACGATGATCGGGTCCGGTTGGGTCGCGAGCGCGGGCACTCACATCTTCCTTTCGGCCCCGATAGAACGCCGGATGTGTTTGCAAAATACCAGATTCCTAATCCACCAGCCAAGCGGTGGTATCGGCGGCAGCGGCACGGATATTGAGATTCAGGCCAAAGAAATAATCAAGATGCGTGAGAGAATTGCGCGGATTATTGCGCGTGAAACGGGACGTGAACTCGACAGCGTGCTTGTTGACATCGAACGGGATTATTGGATGACGGCCGACGAGGCCATCGAGTATGGCCTGGTGTCGCGGGTTATCAAACATGTCTCTGATTTGGCATGATCGCTGATGACTTGGTCATGACAGGGGCAGCGACCTAACCAATATCCTCTTTAGTTCATCATGGGGCAGGGCAAGTACCGTGTTGCCGTGACGCCGGTGCGGACTGGCCCCTCCCCGACGATGCGCGGTCCACCGCCGCGGATCAGCGTTTTGTGACCGACCTCAACGCCCGTGACATCGGTAACTGCGTTCCAAGGACCCGGTCGGGACACCGAGACCACGTGCCCTGGGGCGCGCTTTGGCGTCTTCAGTCATTGGAGGACGAGGGTCGCTCGCTTGTTGGTTGAGTTGCGAAGCCGACCCCCATCAAGACCGGCATGGTTTCGCCATCGAATATGACCGAGAACGCTGTTTCGACCTGAACGGGCTTCAGGTTTGCCGTGCGAAATGCGTCGGATACTCTTTCCAAAGTCATCCCGTCCCGATCGTCGCCTGATGATAGCCAGTCCCACTGCGTGAAGTATCCGCCATCACGCAAGGCCTTGGATAATAATCCAACCGTTGCCTCATAGTTCGGTAGGAAACCGCATACCGATGACGCGACAATTAGGTCAAACTCGCAGAACCACGGCGCCGAAGAGTGTACTTTGTCGATGTCGGCACAGATTGGCGTGACGTTGTCGATCCCCTTACGACGCAGAATGCCGATCATTGGCTCCGAAACGTCGACGGCGATCACTTCCCTGACAAGCGGCGCCAGCTTTTCAGAGAGAAGACCCGTTCCACAGCCGAAGTCGAGAACGCGCTTGTTTTGCCACCCGTCGTCTTGGACGGGTACATGCTTGATCAGAGATGCAAACGCTTGCTCGGCATAGAAGCGGACTCGCTCGTCTTGATCCCAGCCCGTTGCATGGTCGTCCCAGTTTTCAGGCACAGACCGACCTAGTCAGATAACGTGGTTGCCGGCGACCGTCGGGCCGCCGGCGTGTTGGGCCTACTCGGCGTCCGCGGCAACCTGCATGCGGATGATCTTATCAGGGTCATCGACGATGCCGTTTTGGCCGGCGCCCTTGCGGATGGCGTCGACATATTCCATGCCTTCGGTGACCTGGCCCCAGACCGTATACTGGCCATCGAGGAACGCGGCATCGTCAAAGACAATGAAGAACTGGCTATCGGCGCTGTCGGGGCTTTGCGCCCGCGCCATCGAGACGGCGCCGCGCTGATGCTTGCCGTTGTTGAACTCGGCGTCGAGATTTTTCCCGGATCCGCCGCTGCCGGTGCCCGTGGGGTCGCCGGTCTGGGCCATGAAACCGTCGATCACGCGGTGAAAGACGATGCCGTCGTAGAAACCTTCGCGAGCCAGTTCCTTGATGCGGGCGACATGGTTGGGCGCCAGCTCGGGCTTAAGCTCAATGACGACGCGGCCATCTTTCAGATCTAAGTAGATTGTGTTTTCCAAGTCCTTATCCTGTGCCTGTGCGGCCACTGCCCAAGTCAGCATTAGTAGTGCCGCCAGTGCCCGCTTGGTGAGATTCCGTAGTGTCATGAGTCCGCCTGTTTGTTTCAAAGGCGCGCATTACTTTCGAAAACTCTCGGCAATGCGCTGAGCAACGGCCGGGGCGACAAAAGTTGATATGTCGCCGCCAAGCCCAGCAATTTCCTTGACGAAGCGTGATGAGATGAATTGATGACGCTCGGACGCCATCAGGAATACGGTCTCGATATCCGGGTTGAGGCGCGCGTTCATGCCGGCCATCTGAAATTCGTACTCGAAGTCGGAAACCGCGCGGAGGCCACGGACAATGCAGGAGGCCTTAACATCGGTCGCGAAGGCCATCAACAGAGTGTCGAATTGTTGAACGCGAACCCGGGAGGCAATGTCGCTTTTTTGCTCGTCGATAATTTGACGGACCAGGGTGGTGCGTTCTTCGGCGCTGAACATCGGACCCTTGCCGGCATTGGTGGCAACAGCGACGATCAACTCGTCGACGATGGTCGTCGCCCGAACGATTATGTCGATATGCCCATTCGTGATCGGGTCAAAGGTGCCGGGGTAGACACCGATACGCGGCCTGATGCTCACGATGATTGCTCTGGTTCAGGGGCCGTCGACGGCGTCTCTTCGGTTTCGCCGTTTTCATCGTCGCTTTCATCGTCGCCTTCCTCGACGGCGCTGACCGCAACGACGCGCTCCCCGGCAGCGACGCGGAACAACGTTACGCCACGCGTGCTGCGGCCGGCGATGCGGATTTCGCCGACCCGGGTACGGATGAGTTGGCCAGCATCACTGACCATAACCAAATCGATGTCTGCCGGCACCGGGAAGGAGGCGACGACAGAATTGTCACGGCGGCCCAGATCGACATTGGCGATGCCCTGGCCGCCACGTCCCGTTACGCGGTACTCATAAGCGGAGCTGCGTTTGCCGAAACCGTTGGCGGTGACGGTCAGAATAAACTGCTCCTGGTCTGCCAGCTCAGCAAATCTCTCGGCCGGTAGATACCCGCTCGTGTCGACTTCGTCGCCGTTCTCAGCGCGCTCGGCCCGGCGCTGCTTGAGATAGGAATCGCGCTCATCGGTATCGAATTTGGCGTGTTGCAAGATCGACATGGAGATGACGCTGTCGCCCTTGGCAAGCCGGATGCCGCGAACGCCGGTCGACGTGCGGCCGCTGAAGAGCCTGACATCGGTTATCGGGAAACGAATGCATTTGCCGGCAGCAGACGCCAACAACACGTCGTCGTCTTCATCACATGGGGCGACGCCGACAAGCCGATCGGACTCGTCCAGCTTCATAGCGATCTTGCCGTTGGCCATGACGTTGGTGAAGTCGCTGATGCGGTTGCGCCGCACGGTGCCCTGGGCGGTGGCAAACATCAGGCAGTTGTCGGCCATGGACTCTTCGTCTTCGGGCAACGGCATGAGTGTCGTAATGGTTTCGCCTTCTTGCAAGGGCAGGAGATTTACCAGCGCCTTGCCGCGAGCCTGAGGCGTGCCGATGGGCAGCCGGTAGACCTTCATCTTGTAGACCATGCCGCGCGACGAGAAGAAGAGAACCGGCGTATGGGTATTGAGCACGAACAGCCTGGAGACGAAATCCTCGTCGCGGGTACTCATGCCGGCGCGGCCCTTACCGCCGCGACGCTGGGCACGATAGGTGGATAACGGCACGCGCTTGATGTAACCGCCATGGGTGACGGTGACGATCATGTCCTCGCGCTGAATCAGGTCTTCAATATCGTGTTCGAATTCGCCCTCGATGATCTCAGTCCGGCGCGGCGTGGCGAATGCATCGCGGGCCTCAATCAACTCGGACCGGAGAACGTCGTAGAGCTTCTCACGGCTACCGAGGATCTCCAGATACTCCTTAACTTTGGCGACAATCTCGTGAAGATCCTTAGCGATCTTGTCGCGCTCGAGCCCGGTCAAGCGATGCAAGCGCAATTCCAGAATGGCACGGGCTTGCCCCTCGGACAGCTGGTAGGTGCCATCCTCGGCCACTGCCCTGCCCGGCTCGTCGATGAGCGCGATCAACGGTGCGACGTCGCCAGCCGGCCAAGCCTTGGCCATAAGGCCCTCGCGGGCCTCAGCCGGATCCATCGCACTACGAATGAGGGCAATCACCGGGTCGAGATTTGCCACAGCTACGGCAAGGCCGAGCAAAACGTTGGCGCGTTCGCGGGAGCGAGCAAGCTCGTAGGTCGTGCGCCGGGTGATCACCTCCTCGCGGAATTCGATGAAGGCGGCAATCGCGCTCTTGAGGGTCAGTACTTCCGGCCGGCCGGCGTTGAGGGCCAGCATATTGATGCCAAACGAGCTTTGGAGGTGGGAATAGCGATAAAGCTGATTGAGCACGACCTCCGGTTCGGCATCACGCTTGAGCAGGATGACGACGCGCACGCCGTGCCGGTTGGATTCATCGCGGAGGTCGGATATCCCCTCAATGACCTTGGCGTTGACCAGCTCCGCCATGCGCTCGATCATGCGCGATTTGTTCACCTGATAGGGAATCTCGGTGACAATAATGGCGGTGCGGTTATTGGGCTGGTCTTCAAAATTAGTACAGCCGCGCATAACGACTGAGCCACGGCCGAGGGCGTAAGCCGCATGGATGCCACTGATGCCATGGATGATGCCACCGGTGGGGAAGTCGGGGCCGGGAACAATCTCCATCAATTCAGGGATGGTGATGTCGTGGTTGTCCAAATAGGCACAACAGGCGTCGATCACCTCACCAAGATTGTGAGGCGGGATATTGGTCGCCATGCCGACGGCGATACCGCCGGCGCCGTTGACCAATAGATTCGGGTATTGGGCCGGTAGGACAACCGGTTCGTCGGTGGACTCGTCGTAGTTGGGCCTAAAATCGACGGTGTCCTTGTCAATGTCCTCAATCAGCGCATGGGCGGCGCGGGCAAGGCGTGCCTCGGTGTACCGCATGGCCGCCGCGCGGTCGCCGTCCATGGAACCGAAATTGCCCTGGCCATCGATCAATTCGAGGCGCATGGAAAAATCCTGCGCCATGCGCACCAGGGCATCGTAGATCGCCTGGTCGCCATGGGGATGGTACTTACCCATGACATCGCCGACGATGCGGGCGCATTTGCGGTAGGGCCGGTTATATTCGAAACCGGACTCCTTCATGGAATAAATGATGCGCCGATGGACCGGTTTGAGGCCGTCGCGGATGTCGGGCAAGGCACGGCTGACGATCACGCTCATCGCATAATCGAGGTAGGAGCTTTTCATCTCCTCCTCGATGGTGATTAGCGAAATGTCCTCGGCGGGCGGCTGGGCGGAGCTGTCTGAACTCACGTATCTATGCTTGGTTGGGGCAGGTCGATGTCAGCGCCAGATCGGGCCGGAACACGATTCGTCCAAGGCCTTTCTGCACTGCACAAAATATAGCGGAATCCGGACCTTGCGGCAATAGCCACACTGGCCTCGAGCATACCGCGGAAGCGAAGGTTAGAACGGGATCTCGTCGTCGAGATCGTTGAAGGACCCCCCGCCGGTGGCGCCACTTGAGCCGCTGCCGCTAGAACCGCCATGGTCGGACGGAGATGAGGGGCCGCGGTCATAGCCACCACCGCCGCCGCCGGCCTCAGCGCGGCTATCGAGGATGACCAGTTGCCCGCGGAAGCGCTGCAAGACGACCTCGGTGCTATATTTTTCGACCCCGGCTTGATCGGTCCATTTACGGGTCTGGAGCTGGCCTTCGATATAGAGCTTGCGGCCCTTGCTGAGGAAGCGCTCACAGACGTCGACAAGCTGCTGGTCGAAGATGACGACGCGGTGCCACTCAGTGCGCTCCTGGCGCTCACCGGTATTGCGGTCCTTCCACGATTCCGAGGTCGCGATCGACAGATTGCAGACCTTGTCGCCTGAGTTCAACGACCGGATTTCCGGATCCCTTCCGAGATTTCCGACAAGTATGACCTTATTTATGCTACCGGCCATGAGCCCTCCCCTCGCACGATATTCGACTAGCGCCATAGTGGCTGATGGTGCCAACGCCCGGGCCGCAAACTGACACAAGGCGGGACGGTTGCCAACAGTGTGGCAGGGGCGTTGCAGCAGACCCGGGACCGGTGCCATTTGACGATCACGCGGGGCGTGTTATCTCCTTATGGGAGCGGCGCCCAGACGGCGCCGATCCGGTCTCATTGGCAAATGGCTGAATCCGTTGATGGATAAGATCCTCGTTCGCGGCGCGCGCGAACATAACTTGCGCAATATCGACGTGGATATGCCGCGAGACAAGCTGGTGGTGATCACCGGTCTGAGCGGCTCGGGCAAGTCCTCGCTGGCGTTCGATACGGTCTATGCCGAGGGCCAGCGGCGGTATGTGGAGAGCCTGTCCGCCTACGCCCGGCAGTTCCTGGAACTGATGGAAAAGCCGGATGTCGACTCGATCGAGGGGTTGTCGCCGGCGATCTCAATCGAGCAGAAGACCACCAGCCGCAATCCGCGGTCGACGGTCGGCACGGTCACCGAGATCTACGACTATCTGCGGCTGCTGTTTGCACGAGTCGGCGTACCCTATTCGCCGGCAACGGGGCTGCCCATCGAAGCACAGACGGTCACCCAGATGGTCGACCGGATCATGGCGATGGACGAGGGCACGCGGCTCTATCTGCTGGCGCCGATCGTGCGGGGCCGAAAAGGCGAATATCGCAAAGAGTTGGCCGAACTGCAGAAGCGCGGTTTTCAGCGGGTCAAGATCGACGGCGAGATGTACGAGATCGCGGATTCACCGGTACTCGACAAGAAGCGCAAGCACGATATCGCGGTGGTGGTGGATCGGTTGGTGGTGCGTGAGGGCCTGGAAACCCGGCTCGCCGACAGCGTGGAAGCGGCGCTCGAGCTGACCGATGGGCTGCTGCTCGCCGAGGATGCGGAGACGGGCGACGAGGCGATATTTTCCGCCAAGTTCGCCTGCCCTGTCTCCGGGTTCACGATTGAAGAGATCGAACCGAGACTGTTCTCCTTCAACAACCCCTTTGGCGCGTGCCCGGCCTGCGATGGGCTGGGGACCAAGGTGGTCGTGGACCCCGTCTTGGTCGTGCCCGACGACGGACTCAGTTTGCGAGCCGGCGCGGTGGCCCCGTGGGCGAACTCGACCAGTCCTTATTACAAACAAACGCTGGACAGCCTGGCCCGGCAGTATGGCTTCTCGACTGCCGTGGCTTGGCGGGATCTGCCGGAACAAGCACAGGAGGTGATCCTGTTCGGGTCGGGCAGCGAGCGGGTCACGATGCGTTATGATGATGGCCTCCGGCGCTACGAGACCACCAAGGCCTTCGAAGGCGTGGTGCGCAATATGGAGCGGCGCTACCGCGAGACGGACAGCCAATGGGTCCGCGACGAATTGTCCAAGTATCAGGTGCTGTCGGCGTGCGAGCGCTGTGAGGGCGCACGCCTGAAACCGGAGGCACTGGCGGTCAAGATCAACAAGCTGCATATCGCCGATGTCTCGAAGATGTCGATCGATATCGCCGGCGCCTGGTTCAACGATCTCGGCAATCATTTGACCGAAAAGCAGAATGAAATCGCGCAGCGGATCTTGCGGGAAATCAACGAGCGGCTTGGTTTCCTCAATGATGTCGGGCTGGATTATCTGACGCTGGATCGCGCCTCGGGGACGTTGTCGGGGGGTGAGAGCCAACGCATCCGGCTGGCGTCGCAGATCGGCTCGGGCCTCACCGGTGTGCTCTACGTTCTGGATGAACCCTCGATCGGGCTGCATCAGCGCGACAATTCGCGGCTCCTCGACACCCTGCGGCGCCTGCGCGACCTGGGAAATACGGTGATCGTCGTCGAGCATGACGAAGAAGCGATCCGGATGGCGGATTACTTGATAGATATGGGCCCTGGCGCCGGGGTGCATGGCGGCATGGTCGTCGCCTGCGGCACGCCGGATGAGGTGATGCGGTCGCCGGACAGTTTGACGGCGCAATATCTGACCGGGTTCAAACAGGTCCCGGTGCCGACGAAACGGCGGCGGGCGCGTAACGGCACGAAGCTGAAGATACTCGGGGCCAGTGCCAACAACCTGCAGGATGTGGATGCGGAGCTACCGCTGGGTACTTTCGTGTGCGTGACCGGTCTGTCCGGCGGGGGAAAATCCTCGCTGATTATCGATACGCTGTACGCGGCGGCGGCGCGTGATCTGCACCGGGCGCGGACCAAGCCCGGACCGCACAAGGCGATCGAGGGCTTGCAACATGTCGATAAGGTCATCGATATCGATCAGTCGCCGATCGGCCGCACGCCGCGGTCGAATCCGGCGACATATACCGGTGCTTTCACGCCGATCAGGGATTGGTTCTCAGGGCTGCCCGAAGCCAAGGCGCGGGGTTATAAGCCAGGGCGCTTCTCGTTCAACGTCAGAGGCGGCCGCTGCGAAGCCTGTAAGGGCGATGGCCTGATCAAGATCGAGATGCATTTCCTGCCGGACATCTATGTGCAGTGCGACGCCTGTAAGGGCCATCGCTATAACCGGGAGACCTTGGAGGTCAAATTCAAGGACAAATCCATTGCCGATGTCCTGGATCTGACCGTGGACGAGGCGGCGACCTTCTTCAAGGCGGTGCCGTCCATCCGCGAAAAGATGGAGACGCTGCGGCGGGTCGGCCTGGGCTACATCAAGGTCGGGCAACAGGCGACCACCCTGTCCGGCGGTGAGGCGCAACGGATTAAGCTGGCCAAAGAGCTGTCACGGCGGGCCACGGGGCGAACGCTCTACATTCTCGACGAACCGACGACGGGATTGCATTTCGAGGATATCAGGCGGCTGCTCGAGGTACTGCACAGCTTGGTGGATCAGGGCAATACCGTGATCGTCATCGAACATAATCTGGAGGTGATCAAGACGGCGGATTGGATCATCGATCTGGGTCCGGAGGGCGGCCATAAGGGCGGCCGGATCGTTGCCGCCGGGGCGCCGGAAGATGTCGCCCGGGTGGCGGAGAGCTATACCGGCCAGTATTTGGCACCGTATCTGCCGGCGACGCGGCGGCGGCGGGCATGACCAAGGCGGTGCATGTCATCGGCGGCGGCCTGGCCGGGTGCGAGGCTGCCTGGCAACTGGCGCGGGCCGGCGTGCCGGTGATCGTCCACGAAATGCGACCGGTACGGGGTACGGCGGCACACCAAACGGACCGGCTGGCGGAGTTGGTCTGCTCCAACTCCTTTCGCTCCGATGATGCGGAATACAACGCCGTCGGACTGCTGCATGAGGAGATGCGGCGCTGCGGGTCGCTCATCCTTGCGGCCGGCGATGCCCATAAGCTGCCCGCCGGGGGGGCGCTGGCGGTGGACCGCGAGGGTTTCGCCGCCGAGGTAACGATGCGCCTCGAGGCGCATCCGCTGGTGGAGATCTCCCGCGGCGAGGTGGCCGGACTGCCGCCGCAAGATTGGGACAGCGTTATCGTAGCGACGGGACCGCTGACCTCGGATGCCCTAAGCGCGGCGATCGGCGACCTTACCGGCGAGGATGATCTGGCGTTTTTCGATGCGATCGCGCCGATCGTCTACAGGGAAAGCGTCGATCTCTCGAAGGCTTGGTTCCAATCACGCTACGACAAAGTCGGGCCCGGCGGGGACGGCAAGGACTACATCAACTGCCCGCTTGATGAGACGCAGTATGAGGCGTTTATTGCCGCCTTGGTCGTGGCCGATAAAGCCGAATTCCATGAGTGGGAGGGCAAGACCCCCTATTTCGAGGGCTGCCTGCCGATTGAAGTGATGGCGTCTCGCGGCCTCGATACATTGCGCTACGGACCGATGAAGCCGGTGGGACTGACCGATCCCAATACCGGCAGGCGGGCGCATGCGGTGCTGCAGCTGCGCCAGGACAATGCCCTGGGCACGCTCTACAACCTGGTCGGCTGCCAGACCAAGCTCAAATATGCCGAGCAGGCGCGGATCTTCCGCATGATCCCGGGTTTGGCGGGCGCGGAGTTCGCACGGCTCGGCGGAATCCACCGCAATACGTTCATGAACAGCCCGCGGCTGCTCGATGGGTCGTTGCGACTCAAGGCCATGCCACGGCTACGGTTCGCGGGGCAGATCACCGGTGTCGAAGGGTATGTGGAAAGTGCGGCGATGGGCCTGCTGACAGGCCGATTTGCCGCCGCCGAGCGGGTCGGCGCGGAGACTGTCCCGCCGCCGTTGACGACAGCGCTGGGCGCGTTGCTGGCCCACATCACCGGTGGTGCCGACGCCGGGAACTTCCAACCCATGAATGTGAATTTCGGGCTGTTCCCGCCGTTACCGGCAGACGCGCCGAAAGCAAAGGGTCGAGATCGCAAGCGCCTGGTGGCGCTACGTGCTCTGGCCGATCTCGATGGCTGGCTCAGTGTGGGCCGCGCGGCGGCTTAGTCCGGCCCGATCGGATCAGCGGCTGGGCCACACTTGATGGTGGAGGTCGATGACGTAGGCGTGCTTGTGTCTGACAGGCGCGTGGCGGTGTGGATGGTAGTGCGGCTCGGGCCCCTCCCGGCTGTGGTGTTCATGGTCGTGGTGCTCATCATGAACATGCATGTGCGCGTGTTCCGATGTTTCATGCGCGTGCTCCAATTCGTCGGGGTCTCGAGCCGGCCACAGGACCAGCGCGGCGGCCGTCGAGGTCAAAGTCACGGCCGCGAGAATCGCGAATGCGGCGGTCAGGCCGAGCTTTGCCCCGACCCAACCGGCGAGTGGGTAGGCGACTAACCAGCAGGCATGGGACAAGGCGAACTGTGCCGCATAGATGGCGGGGCGATCGGTATCGTGGGCGGAGCGTTTAAGCAAATGGCCGGCGGGCGTCTGAATAAGCGACGAGCCAGCGCCGAGAATGAACCAAACCAACAGTAAGCCGCCTAAGCCGGGGCCGGCGATGCCAAGCAGGAGGCCGGCTGTCAGGACGACGCCACCGGCAAGCATGAATGGGCGGCAGGGTAGGCGATCCAGCAGCCGGGGCAACAGCAATGCCACGACCATCGAGCCCGCCCCGGCGGCAGCGAACGCCAGCGCGGTGTCGCTTTCCGTGCCACCCAGATTGTTGCGCACATAGACCACGGTGTTGACGATGACCATGGCCCCGGCAGCCGCCACGGCAAATGAAAGTGCCAGCAAACCGCGCAATCTGGGTGTCTTGAGATAAGCCCGAACGCCGAAGCTTATGTTGTGCCATACGCCGCGTTCGCGCTGGTGGGGCTTGGCCGACGGCAGCCTGATGGCGTAAATCAACAATGCGGAGATCAGGAACGCCACCGCATTCGCGGCAAACAGGGCGTCAAAACTAAGTAGAACCAGCGCGACGGCGGCTAGGGACGGGCTTAATAGATTTTCGAGATCATAGGCTAGGCGAGATAGGGAGAGCGCCCTGGTGTACCGGCTTTCGTCCGGCAGCACGTCGGGGATTGTCGCCTGGAAAGTCGGCGTGAAGCCCGCCGAGAAGGCATTCAGCACAAAGATCAGCAAATAGATCTGCCAGATTTGTGTTACGAACGGCAGGCATCCGACGGACGCGGCACGCCCGATATCGAGGGCGATCAACAGCCGGCGGCGCGGCAGCTTATGCGCAAAGCCGCCGACAACCGGGGCGATGCCGACATAAGCCGCCATCTTGAGGGTGAGCGCAATGCCGAGGACCACGCCGGCGTTCTCTCCGGCCAGATCGTAGGCCAGCAGAGCGAGCGCGACAGTGGAAACCCCCGTGCCCACTAGGGCGACGATCTGAGCGGTGAAAAGCCGGCGATATGTGCGGTCCGAGAGCGGGTGCGCCATGGCCGCAGGGTAGCGATTTTCGGCCAATAGTCACAGCATCGACAAGCTGAGTGGCGCATATCGAGCGTCTTTGGCCTAGTTTTGCATAAGCCGCTGGCCATGGGGGTTGTCGATCACCATCAGCCAGCGGCCGTCAGGCTGTTTGCGCATCACCGCGACGGACAGGCCGTTTTGTTCGATCTTTTGCCCCTCCGGTGAGGTACCGGTCATGGTCCATGGCGCGAAGTGGACCGCCACGTCGCCGGCGACGACAACCTCGTGGCCGCTGTATGTGAAATTCGGACTCATGGCGGAAAACGCTTCGAACATCTGCCGCAACGCCGCCGGCTCCGATACCGGCGTACCGGGTTCGAACAGAACGGCCGCCGATGTTTCGTAACTGGCCATGACCTGGTCGATGTCGCCTTGTTGGAAGGCCGACGTCATGCGTTCGACAACGGCGAGGACGTCGCGCTGGTCCTTGGTCATTGGTTCTCCTTGCTGTGCGTGAGTGGTGATCGGTAAGGCCACGGTCGCTGCGGCGATTGCCAGCGGCAACAAGTGTTTCAACATGGTCCTGGGCTCCTCAGTGGTTGACGGATGGACGAGCGCCGACACTCGCCCTACGGCGACCGGGTGATGCATGTCTGTGATGATGCCGTCGAGGTCGGCGACGGCTAGGTGGGGGCGGCGACGATTTCGGCGATCCGCGCCGCCAAATCCTGCGGACTCTTGAACTGCGGCGTGGCGTTCTGCAGTTTCAGGGTGCGCAAGGCCCCTTCGGCTTGCTTCACTTGGGTCAACACGTCCCGGTAACCGGGCGCATCGGGCAAGGCGTAGGCAGTGTGCCCGCTGCGTACTCTTCCCGAGGCCAGCGCCGCCGGCAGCCGGCGCGGACAGGCACACTTCGCGGCCTCATTTGCCACACCACAGCTACTGGATGTGAAAGCGACGACCTCACCCCGGGCCCGCGACAGGCGCTTGCGGTAGTTCGCCTTGGAGATTCCTAGAATGTTGGCCGCGTCACCATGTTCAAGTTCCAAGATGTCCCCCAGCACATAAGCGATGCGGTGCTTGAGGTCGAGGCACAGGAGCATGGCCATGGTGCAGGAAATGCGCAGCTCGTTGAGCATGACGACATCTTCCGCCGTGTCGGCGTGCACGGGTACCAAGCCGCTTTCCAGATCAGTGCGGAACGCCTCGAAATTCAGGCCGTGGTCACGGTCCCGTATGCTTTTCGCGCTGAGTAGATAATTCGCCGCGACACGGTAGACCCAGGTGTGAAACGCGCTGTCACCCCGGAAGGTGGACAGCTTGGTGATGACAAGGATGAGGATCTCTTGGGTCGCCTCCAAGGCATCATCCGGGTTCACCAGCATGCGCATCGCCAAATGATGCACGCGGTCCTGAATTGCGCGCACGACCCGCTCCAAGGCGTCTTGATCGCCTTGCTGGGCAGCCTCTACCCGTTCGTTCAGATTTTCGCTCACGGCGTCCGCCCGTATCGGTTCCAACCACGTACAGTAGGTTAGACAGCCCGGCGGTGCGGTGTGTGACAAAAAACCTCTGCCGACCCGGTCCGACCGAAGTCGGACCGACTGCTTGCAGAACGGTCGGGTGGGTTAGGCCGCCTGGATCTTGGCGACGTCGATCATGGTCTTGGCAAGCGCCTGATAGGCGCTGGTCCAGGCCCCTTTTACGTCGTCGGTGAAGGCGTCGCCCAGCCCCTGCTCCAGAGTCCACAGCAGCGCCGTGGCTACCGTGTCATAGTGCTGCGGCAAAACACCGTAATCGACATGGCGTTTACCAAGATCGCGCACTGCCGGCTCGATGCGATCCCAGTTATTGAGCCCGCCCACCACCATCGCGATGGCGCTCATGAGCTTCTGTCCCTGTTCGCGAAGGTCGCCGGTAAACAGCTGTTCGAGGCTCGGGTCGAGCTCGAACAGGCGGCCATAAAATAGCTCTGCCGCCGTGTCCTTGATCGGCAGAACGCTCTTAAACGTCTCTTGGACTAACTTGATCTGATCGGGGGTCATTTGGGATGCTCCTGCTCTCCTGAGCCGGCGAATCTATCCAAATGTTGTCAAGGCCCAGTTAACGGGGCGCACATGGATCCGGGCCCAGTCCGGCTGAGGATTTTGGCCCATTTGAGCCTCAATCCTCCCCTTCCCCGCGATTTATCGGGTAGCCGCTCGCGGGACCGCGTACCGGTTGGATCAGCATTTGATCCAACCAGAGGTCGCGGCGCGTGCGGAACTGCCCGATGCCGATCGTCATACCCTCGTGGCCTGCTCTCGGCTGAGCCCGGTAGGTTCCGAGCAGCCGGTCCCACCAAGGTATGTTGAAGCCGAAATTGCTGTTGGTCTCGCTCGGGTAAATGGAATGGTGGACGCGGTGCATGTCCGGCGTCACGACAAACCAGCGCAGGACACTATCCACCCCAAGCGGAATGCGCACGTTGCTGTGGTTGAACATTGCGGTAGCGTTCAGCAGCACCTCGAAGATAAGGACCGCGACCGCCGGCGGTCCGAGCGCCATGATGGCGGCAAGTTTGATACCCATCGAGAGCAGGATCTCGAAGGGATGGAAGCGTAGCCCTGTCGTAACATCGAATTCCAGATCCGCATGGTGCATGCGGTGCAGCCGCCAGAGTAAGGGCACGGCATGAAACATCACATGCTGGAGATAGATGGCGAGATCGAGCACCAGCAGCGACAGCAAGAAGGCGAGCCATGGGAACGTCTCGACGATGTTGAATAGTCCCCAGCCACGCTCCTCGGCGGCCAGCGCCAAGCCGACGGCCACAATGGGGAAGGTCAGACGCACAAGGATCGTATCAACGACAACGACGCCCAAATTGTTGGTCCAGCGCAACAGCCGGGGTATTTCGCGTCGCCGGCGCGGCGCGGCAACTTCCCATACCACCATCACGACGAGGATGCCGAACGTGAAAGAGAGGCGGATGAGCGGCTCGTTCGCCAATACAAGGTCGGCCATGATTTACGGATTGTAGAAGAAGTTCAGTTTGTTGCCGTCAAGGTCGCGAAAGTAGCCGGCATAGAAACTGGCGCCGCGTAATCCCGGGTCACCTTCGTTTGCGCCGCCAAGCTCCAGTGCCTTAGCGTGGAGTGTGTCCACCAGCGCCGAATTCTCGACGCTGAGCGCAACCATGGTTCCGTTTCCGACAGTAGCTGGCTGCCCGTCGAAGGGTATGGTGACGGCGAGCATCGTCTTGCCCTCGCCAAAGCTCCAGGCCACCAGTTTGTCCGTGGAAAATGCCCGTGAGGCTCCCATCTCACTCAGCAGGCGATCATAGAATTCGGCTGCTTTTTCGAGATCATTTGTGCCAATCATTAGGTAGTTGATCATGCGGACTCTCTTTTGTGTCTGATTCGCCGGCGACCATAATGCGTTGCAAACGGCTAGCCCAGCTTGCGGCCGCTCATAATGGCGTGGCCGGCATACATCCAGTGGACATCTACCGTCTCGAGGCCGGCCTCGCGGAGCCAGTCGAGTTGGTCGATGAGTGAGGACGGCTGGTCGATGGAATCAGGTGGCTGTGGTTGGTTGTACAAGTTCCACTCGTCGTCGCGAAAATGATCATAGGCGGCCAGGTTGCCGTCGCGGGCCAAAGCGGCCTCGCGTACGGCATCATCCCACATCTGCCCGGCGACCGCCTTGCCGGCAGCCGTCGTTGGCTCAATCAGGTCGGCCAGGACAAAGATGCCGCCAGGCGCCAGCATTGCCGCGACATCGCGGAAGAGTGCCCGCTTGCCCGGCCCGTCCAGGTGGTGCACGGCCAAGGAACTGACTACGGCGTCCGCCCGGAAGGGCAAAGAACGCCAATCCTCCGCGGCGAGGTCAAAGGGCCGGGTCGTCAGGCGGTCGGCATGCTGGCCCGCCTGCTTTCGGGCCGCGGCCAGCATGGTGGACGAGCCGTCAAATGCGTGCATCCGAGCCTGCGGGAAACGTGCCAACAAAGTCCGGGTCAATAGGCCGCCGCCACAGCAGAGTTCAACGAGGTTGCGCGGGCTCGGTGCAGAGGCAACGAGGTCGCCGATTATTGCCATCTGGCGCTCGCGCTGCGGTACGTAATAGTCGCCGAGATCGAGGAATCCCCGGCTGTCCTGCTCGCTCCAGCTCATGGCTCTCATTCTGTCCTAATAGCGCCGCAGGAGCGATACCGTTACCAGCTTTGCAATCCGGCCGGGGACGTTTTGAGGAAGTTCGCTCGGCTCGTAGGAGGCGCGGCGGATCGCCCGTATGTAGGTGGTTGCCAGGGTCGCCAATAGCAAGCCGGCGCGGGCGTTGGTGGGGATCTCCGGGCGCAGCGCACGGGCGCCCGTCAAGTGTTTCTCGGCGGCAACGACAAGCTGCTCGACGACCTGGCTGAGACCAGGCGCCGTCGCGCGCTCGAATAGCTGCCGGCGGTCGATACCAGCGGAGTCCAGCAGCCCCGCCGGGAGAAACAGGCGCTTGGTGCGGGCGTGATAGGGGAAGGCTCGGATCAAGCCGACCAAGGACCAGGCGATGCCGATGTGGCGCGCGGCGGTAATCGGCGAGGCCCGACCGTGTTGACCCAGCACCTCTTGGACCAGTTCCAGCAAGGCACCGGAGCTGCCGGCGGCGTAGTCCTCAAGCTCCGGTAGTGTCGCGGGCGGACCGTCGGTGAGGTCAAATTCCCGAGTATCAACGAGTTCATCGAGTTTCTCTCGGGTAAGTCCATGGCCGCGGATGGCAATGGCGAGATGTTGGACGACCGGGTGTTGCCGCTCCGTCCCGGCATAGATCTCGTTTATGGCGTCACGCCACCATTGCAGGCGAATCTGGCCAAGCATGGGCTCACTGACAGATTCGCGGACGCGGGCGATCTCAAGATTGAAGGCAAAAAGGGCGAGGACCGCCTCCCGGTCCGCCGCGGGAACGAACAACGTGGTCAAGTAGCGGTCATGATCGTGGCGGCGGACCTGGTTGCCGCTGTAGGACAGGCCGGTCGCTCGATTCATGGGCTGGCGTTGGGCTGGACGCGGCCTTTGTTTTCGGCATGTTGGTCGTCGTAGAGGCGAATTAGGGCGCTCAAAGCGCCGCGTTCAACGGCCCCAAGCCGTGGCAGCAACTGCGCCATCTGCTCCGTGACAGCGGCCCGATGGCCGGCCGCCCTGGCCCACAGAATCTTTGCCAGAGGCGCCAACCGCCCCGGCAGGACTGTCGAGAGATCCGCTTTACGGAGGTCGCAGCTTGCCAAGACCTCATTGGGAATGGTTACGAGCTGTTGGTCGCGCTGGGCGTCTTTGCTCAGATCGCGGAGGATGTGCACGAGGTAGCAGAATTTCGCCAGGTCGCGAGCGCTCGTCTGGGGCGAGATATCATCGGGTAGGGTGGACGAGCGATCCGGGCCCCGGCGACAGCTTAGGATGTAGATAAACACCGCCGCGGGCGCTACGGCGGCGCCGTCGGCGTAATTGTCGAAATCGGCCCAAGTCTGCAACGGGCGTTCAGCCAAATCACGACCCATTGCAACGGCAAGCGCTCGCCATGGTGCGGGCCCCAACGACCCCTGCCCCAAGGTGATGCGCAGGGCTTCGAACACCGGGGCGTCCTGGCCTGCCGGTGGCGCCGCGTGACGGCCTTGGCTAGCCGCCTCGGTCTGCAGACACCAATGGGCAAGGTGGCTTTGCGCCGCGGCGCGGTCACGGTCACGCCGATTTTGGGGCAGAGCAAGGAAGCCATCGTCGACGAAGTCGTCGATGATCCGCATAGCCGCATAGGCCGGATAAAAAAGATCCTGGCGAAAGGCGGGCAAGGCAGCCGCGACCCGGACCAGGGGGCTCCGCCTGACCGACACCAGGTCTCGGCAATAGGCTATTGCCGCCGCTGACCCGCCACCCGGTGCCGTGGCTTGTCGCGTCGCCCTGTTGGATTTTCCAGCCATCGAGCCTAGCTTGCTATTTGGCGCAGCGGAATTTCTTCGCTGCCGCCATTTCTGGTATAGTGATACCGCATATGGAGCGTGCGCGCCGCCTGAGGCGCTAACATACGGGGGAAGGCATGAAGAATCCGCTTGAATCGCTGACGTCGACGATCGTGCTTGGCGTGATTGCCACGGTCGTGGAAGTCCTGTTGGTCCTGGCGATTACCTGAGCAAACGGAAAGACAGGGGAACATACAAATGACATTCGATTTTTCTTTCTGGGTGTTCGGCGTGCGGTGGCTGCACGTGCTCAGTGGCGTGATGTGGATTGGGCTGCTGTGGTATTTCAACTTTGTGCAGATGCCATCGATGCCAAAAATACCGGACGAGCAGAAACCGGCGATCGGCAAGGTGATCGCGCCGGCGGCGCTGTTCTGGTTTCGCTGGGCGGCGCTTTCGACAATAGTCTTCGGCATCATCCTGGCGTTCATGAACGGGTATTTCTGGCAGGCGCTGGTGCTTGGCCTGAGCGACCGCGTGCCGCAGCACTCGTTGATCGGGTTTGGCATGTGGCTCGGGGCGATCATGGCCTTCAACGTTTGGTTTGTGATTTGGCCCAATCAGCAGAAGGCGCTGGGTATGGTGGAGGTCGATGCCGCCGAAAAGCCCAAGGCCGCACGCACGGCGATGCTGTTCTCACGGACGAATACGCTGCTGTCCATCCCCATGCTCTTCGCCATGGTCGGGGCACAGAATATGCCGTTCTAACGGAAAACCACTTTTTGGTTGAAGAGAACGGGGTCCGGTGGACCCCGTTTTCGCGTCTAGGGTCAGTTTCGACGGCCGATAAAAATGTGCCGGCCGTCACGCGGGTCGACACGAAGCGAGCGGCGGAGGATGCCGGCTACCGGCGTCGTCCCGCGAAGCGCCGGGGTGGCGAGCCGGCGAATTGTGCCGCCGGCGCCGCGATAGGCCGGCGGCGGCAGTATCTCGATGTCAAAACCGGGCCCGAAGATTTGGCTTTTGATCCAGTCGCAGGGATCGTCCATGGGCGGCAGTTTGGCGGACCAGTCAAAGCCCTCACCGGGATAGCCCATCTCAAATACCAGCGTTTCCGCCTTGTCGCGGAGGCGGGTCATAACCTGCATGGCACTGGCCCGGTGCTGCTCCGTATTCCAGTCGTGCGCCGCGGAAGCGCAGAGCATGTGATGGAAGACAGAGAGAAACAGGACAATATCGAAATCCGGCAGGCCATGGACGAACTCAGGGGTAATAAGAGCCTGGCGGAACTCGATATTGGCGATGCCGAGTTGGGTCTGCTTGACCCGATTGCGCCGGATCAACTCCGCTTCACCATCGATGGCGAGGACGCGGTTTGCAGCACCGGCAACGCCGAAACTGAAATAGCCGCCGTTGCAGCCGAGATCGAGCACGGTCTTGCCGCGAAAATCCACCTCGGCCGTGATCGCCCGCAAGCGAGCATCAACGCGACGGCCGCCACGCCGTGGGTTGGCGCGGTGGGTCGGATGATAGTCCAAGCTGGCTGCCAATGGCTGAGCCATGATCGCGCCGTCTCCCTACCGAATAGCCCTAATGCCGTTCTAGCAGGGGCTCCGGGCAACGCACCTGTGACAATATTGGTCCGTCTCAGGTAAGCGCGATGAGGGCCGCGGCGACGCGGCGCTGCTCACCTGCCAATAAGTTGAAGGTGCGGCAGGCTGCGCCGGTATCCATGACCTCAAGCGCCACCGCACAGGCGCGACAGGCATCCATTAGTTCGCTGTCCGCCAGGTGCATTCGGTTGCCCGTGCCGAGGATAAGAATATCCAGCTGCGCCGCCATAACGAGCACCGGCTGGAGGGACTCCTCGTCCACCTCACCGAGCTGAGTCACCGCCCATGGCAGCGTCCGGCCCGGCAGAACGATGACGGAACTGGTGTAAGTCGTCGCGGATATTCGGAACAGACCAACCCCGTAACTCTGGACGATCTGCTGGCTCGGCGCGTCCGCATTGGCCATGGATCCGTCTGCCTTAAGCCTCCTGGCCGTCGGCGGCGGTTTCGGTTTCGTCAGCCTCGTCGTCGTCCAGCAGGACGTTTTCCGGGCGTAATTTCAAGAACAGCAGTACCGGCACGGCAACGAAAACGGACGAATAAGTCCCGATGACAACACCCCAGGCAAGCGCGAGCGCGAAGTCTCGGATGATCGGTCCACCCAGCACGATCAATGCGGTGACGGCGAGCAAGGTCGTCACGCTCGTCATGACGGTGCGCGACAGGGTGCTGTTGGCCGATAGGTTGAGCAGCTCCGGCAGCGACAACTTCTTGTATTTGCGCAGCATTTCGCGCACGCGGTCGTAAATGACCACAGTATCGTTGATGGAGTAACCGGCAATGGTAAGGATCGCGGCGACGGTTGCCAGGTTGAATTCAAGCTGGGTAAATGCAAACAGCCCGACCGTCGTTAGCACGTCATGGGTCAGCGCGATCACCGCACCGACGCCGAACTGCCATTCAAAGCGGAACCAAATGTAGAGAAGAATGGCGCCGAGTGCCAAGCTAACGGCTAGAATCGCGCCGCGGATCAGTTCGGCGCCAACAGTTGGGCCGACAAATTCAGTGCGGCGATACTCGCTCACGCGGTCGCCGAGACCTTGTTTCAGAATATTGATGGCAGCCAGTTGTTCGGCCTCAGCCCCCTCCTGGCGCTGGACCCGGATCAAGACATCGTCCGGGGCACCGAACTCCTGAAGTTGCACTTCGCCGAGGCCAAGGTTGCTGGTGATCGCGCGCAGTTCGGGGATGTTGGCGGGGCCGTTGGTTTGCGCCTCGACCATAATACCGCCGCGGAAATCGATACCGAAATTCAGGCCCTGGACGAGAAAAACAATGACGGACAGAATCACCAAGGCAGCCGAGAAAACAAAGGCAATTTTCCGCTTACCGACAAAATCTATCTTCGTTTCAGCGGGAACGAGCTTCAAGCTACGCACGGGTACTCACCTATACCGTCAAGGTCTGAGGTTTGGTGCGTTTTAGCCACAGCACCACCAGCAGGCGCGTCACCATAATGGCGGTGAACATCGAGCTGACAACACCGATGGACAAGGTGACCGCAAAGCCACGGATCGGGCCGGTGCCGAACTGAAACAACAGGATCGAGGCGATCAGAGTCGTCAGATTGGCATCGATAATCGTCGTCAACGCTCGTTTGTAGCCGGCGTCTATCGCCGATATGGGCGTGCGACCGTTGCGCACCTCTTCGCGAATGCGCTCAAAGATCAACACGTTCGCGTCCACGGCCATGCCAATGGTCAGGACGATACCGGCGATTCCAGGCAATGTCAGGGTGGCCTGGAGAACCGAGAGCGCGGCGACGATCAGGACAATGTTCATCGCCAGGGCCACGTCCGCCATCAGGCCGAAAAGGCCGTAGCTGAGGGCCATGAAGATGATAACAAGCACAAGTCCAATCACAGCGGCGATCTTGCCGGCGGCGACAGAGTCCGCACCAAGGCCCGGCCCGACGGTACGTTCTTCCAAAATCGTCAGCGGCGCCGGCAGGGCGCCGGCACGCAGCAGGAGCGCCAAATCCTGGACGCCTTGGACCGTGAACTGGCCGGTGATGATGCCGCTACCACCGAGGATCGGCGACTGAATGCGCGGCGCGCTGACCACCCGGTTGTCGAGCACGATCGCGAGTCGTTCACCAACATTCTGCTGGGTCAATTCGCCAAAAACCCGGGCGCCAACCGAGTCGAAGGTAAAGGATACAACCGGCTGGCCGTCTTGAAACGAGGGTTGCGCGTTGGTGAGGCGCTCGCCGCCAACCTCGACGTTGCGGCGCACCACCAGCGAGTTGCCGGGGTTGTCCTGGTCCGGCAGAAGCTGTGATCCGGCGGGGATGCGTCCGGCTTGCGAATCCTCGAAAGAGACGGAGGAATCGACGAGGTGGAAGGTGAGTTTGGCGGTGCGCCCGAGCAGTCGCTTCAGGCGCTCAGGGTCGCGCAATCCGGGCAGTTGGACGAGGATACGCTCATCCCCCTGGCGCTGGATCGTCGGCTCGGACGTGCCGGTCTCGTCGACCCGGCGGCGCACGATCTCAATGGACTGTTCGACGGCGGAGGAGCGGCGGTCAATGATGGCCTGATCCGACATGCTCAACTCGAACGAACCGTCGTCGGAAACGACCATGCTCAAGGAGGGGTCAACGTCCTGCAACGCGGCGCGCGCGCGCTCGATATCGGCAGGATCACGCAACCGAAAGACGACGGAGTTACCTTGCACGCCAAGCCCGGTATAGCCGATGCGGGGACCATCCCTCCTGGCGTTGCGGAAGCCCTCCCGCACCGTCGAAACCGTGGTCTCAAGCGTCTCTTTGATGACGTCGTCGACTTCGACCTCGAGCAACAAGTGCGAGCCACCTTGAAGGTCGAGACCCAGATTCAAGCGCTCTTGCGGGAGCCAACCCGGCAACGACGATTCTTCTGCCTGACTGAAGAAATTCGGGGCCGCAAAGATGAGCCCGAATAGGCAGATCAAGAGGGTAACGACGATGCTCCAGCGGGCGTAATTGACCATTCAGATGGGCTCCCTCGTCAGGTGCCTATTTGCGGCCGCCGAGGAAACCGCCAAGGAGACCGCCAAGACCCTTCGGCGCCTGCTGCTGGCCGCCGCCGGTCGGCGCCGAGCCTGAACTCTTCGCCGGATCGGGCTTCGTGAGCACCGTCGAAATGGTGTGCCGGGCGACCACGACCTTGACCCCCTCGGCGATCTCTACGGTGACCTCGTTGTCGGCGGTTGCCTTGGTAATAGTGCCGATAATCCCGCCACCGGTAACGACCCGATCGCCGCGGCGAAGCTGGCCCAACATCTGCTGATGGTCCTTGCGTTGCCGCATTTGCGGCCGAATCAGCAAGAAGTAGAACACCACAAAGATGAGGACGATTGGAAGAAACGACACCAGAGCGTCGCTACCGCCGCCTCCGACTTGGGCGTATGCCGGTGTGATTAGCATAGATGACTCCTGAAAGGACCTGCCAGGGTCCGGGTGCCCGCTATGGAGCAGTCGCGGGATCATAGCCACGATGCCCGGAAATGCAATGCTAGCTGGATCCCGGCCCGATCAAATACGGGATATCTTATAGCCGATTTCGGCGCCAGATCTTGGACGGACATGGCGCGGCCGCCGTGCTAAGCTTGAGTCCTGGAAAACTCTGAGCTATTTCAAAGAGATGTCTTCTAAACCTCGATTTTCTCTAATGCAACGCATGGCTGATGCGCTGGATCGGTTGGCACCAAAACCTGGGCGCCGCAGCGACCTTGCGGCGGCGGATGCCTTCGTTTGGCATGCGGAAGACGGTTGGCTCGAACCCGTGGCGGCGGTGAACCATGTGCCACTCTCCCTGCTGCAAGGGATCGATCAGCAACGGGATATCTTGGCCGGGAATACCCACCGCTTCAGCCAAGCTTTGCCGGCGAACAACGCACTGCTGTGGGGCGCCAGGGGGACCGGCAAATCCAGCCTAGTCAAGGCGGTGCATGCGGATATGAACGAGAAGGAGCCGGGTTGTTTGGCATTGGTGGAAATCCACCGGGAGGATATCGGCTCGCTGCCCTCCCTGCTGGCGGAGCTGCGGGCGACGCAACGCCGGGTGGTGCTGTTCTGCGACGATCTGAGCTTCGACGGCGCGGATGCCAGTTACAAGTCGCTGAAGGCGGTTCTGGAGGGCGGTATCGAGGGGCGGCCGGGCAATGTGATCTTTTACGCGACGTCAAACCGACGTCACCTGATGCCGCGCGACATGATCGAGAATGAACGGTCGACGGCGATCAATCCTTCAGAAGCGGTGGAGGAGAAGGTTTCGTTGTCGGATCGGTTCGGCTTGTGGCTTGGATTCCACAATACCGACCAGGACACGTTTTTTGCGATGATCGAGGCTTATGTCGCCCATTTCGGGCTGGCCGTGGACCGGCAAACGCTGATCGCGGAAGCGCGCGAATGGCAGGTTACACGCGGTGCGAGGTCGGGCCGGGTGGCGTGGCAGTTCGTGCAGGATCTCGCCGGGCGGCAAGGCAAGCGGCTGGACTAACTACTGGCCAACAAGGTCGACGGATCAATGGCTTGGGCGCCCGTGCGGATCTCAAAATGGAGCTGCGGGGCCGCGACGCCCCCGCTGGATCCGACGCGGGCAATCGCTTGCCCTTTCTTGACGATGTCGCCGCGGCGCACCAGAAGCGCTTCGGCATGGGCGTAGGCGGTGATGACGCCACCCTCGTGCTTGAGCAAAATTAGGTTGCCGAATCCACGGATCTCATTGCCGGCATAGGCGACTACGCCGTTCTCCGCCGCCTGAACGGGTGTGCCCCGAGGGGCAGCGATATTCAGTCCATCGTTGCGCCGGCCACTCTCCAACGGTCCGAACCGGGTCAGGAGCTCGCCTTTGACCGGCCAGGCAAAACCGCCGCCGGCGCGAGGCGGCGGCGTGCCAATAACCAGAACCGGACCCGTGGCCCGAGCCGGTGCCGTCGGCCGC
>JAJFJA010000062.1 GCA_021774445.1 Alphaproteobacteria bacterium | reverse complement strand
GGGGCGCGCAGCGTCACGCAGCTACAGCCGTCGCTGGCGGCGCTGGATGTTGCGATGGACGCTGGTTTGCGTGCGGAAATCAGCGCCCTGTCGCGACGACCGGCGCCGGCGAACGATCGGTTTGAGGAGCAGTCGCGGTAGCGCGTCGGGTTGGCGTTGACGGGCTCATTCCTACCGAATTCCATCGGTTAGCCAAGACCTTTGAGGTCAGCCTAGTATCATGACGCGGATACATTGAACTAGCCGACTGGAATGACCATGAACAACGTCCACTGCGCGGGCGCCGTGTTTCTTACTGCCGCGGTGTTGGTCGGATGTGGCGAGGACCGGTCCGACGCCGAAGTCGAACGGGTGCGGGCAATTAAGCCGTATTTCGTGGTCGAACCGTCGGGCGGCGATGTACGGCGGTTTTCCGGGACGATCGTGGCGGCCAATAGCTCGGCACTGAGTTTTGCGGTTGCCGGGACGGTGCAGGCGGTTGAGGTCAACCAAGGCGAGCGAGTGGTCGAAGGGCAACTTTTGGCGGCACTCGACACAGAACCGTTCGAGCTGGATGTGCAGGCGGCGCAGTCGCAAGTCGCGACTGCGCAGGCCGGATTCGACAATAGCCGGGTCGAACTCGACCGACAACGGCAGTTGTATGAACGCGGCTGGGTAGCACGAGCCGCCTATGACCAAGCCATCGCCGCATTCGACGCGGCCGATGGCGAGCTTAATCTGGCCCGGTCGCGACTTGGGCTGGCGGAACGTGAGTTGGCAAACGCCGGGCTATTGGCGCCGTTTGACGGCGTTATATCGCGCCGCGATGTCGAGCCCTTTGTCGAAATCCAGAAAGGGCAGACAATTCTGCAAATCGATTCCGAAGGTGCGCTTGAGGTCAATCTGTCGGTAACAGATTCCATTGTGGGACGCTTGTCGGTCGGCGCCCCGGTGACAATTGACGCGGTTGCCGTGCCCGGCTGCGGTTGCACTGGGCGGGTGACAGAGATCGGGGTTGCCGCAGGTGCCGCGAACGCCGTGCCAGTAACCGCGGCGATTCTGGCGACCCCGGGTGGACTCTTGCCGGGCATGGGCGTCGAAGCGAGCCTGGTCTTGTCGGATGATGATGGGTCGCGGGGTCTCCTAGTGCCGCTTGTGGCGTTGGCACCGGGGGACGACCAAGCCCGCGGATATGTCTTCAAGTATGACGAGTCAGACGGTGTCGTGCGGAAGGTCGCGGTCGCGGTCGAGGGTGACGGCATCGTCCGCGGAAATCTGGTTAGCATCTCAGTGGGCCTGGATGCCGGAGATATTGTCGCGGCAGCCGGTGTCAGCTTTCTGCGTGACGGTCAGCGCGTAAAACTGCTGGGCGAATAGAGCCGATCGGAAGGCATGACGATGAATCTCGCCAGACTCGCCCTCGACAATTCACGAATCACGGTCAGCGCGGTCCTGATTATCCTTGTCGTCGGTATTGCGACCTTTTTGTCATATCCGCGCGCGGAAGACCCGACGATTACGATCCGGGAGTCGCATGTCACCGCGTCCTTTCCAGGCATGTCGCCGGACCGGGTCGAAGAATTGATCACCAAGCCGCTGGAAGCCGCAATGCGCGAAATCGCGGAGATCGAGGACATAGAATCAACATCCAAGACCGGCCAAGCGCTGCTGAAGCTGAAGATCCATGATCGTGTGGCGGATCTGGAGCCGGTTTTTCAGGAGATTCGCAACAAAGCGAATGACATCAAACCTGACTTACCGCAGGGGACCAGCGGGCCAGTCGTCGATGACGACATAGGGCTGACCGCCATTGCCACCATCGCATTGTGGGCGGATGGGTTCACATTGGCGGAGATGCGTGACGTCGCACGCGACACGAGGGACCTGCTCTATACGCTTGATGGCGTGCGGAATATCGACATTCTTGGCGTGCAGGAAGAGCGCATTTATCTTGAAACGACGCCGGCGAGGCTCGCGCAGCTCGACGTTTCGCCGCGGGAAATATTCGGTGCTCTCGCCCAGCAGAATATCATCGAACCCGGTGGGCAGATTGTTGCCGATGGCCGGACGGTGTTGTTGGAACCGTCGGGCAACCTGGAGTCAGTCGATGAGATCCGCGATGTCGTGTTCCGCATTCCGGACACGGACCGTGTGCTGCGCTTGGAGGAAATTCTGACGGTTCGTCGCGCACTCGTCGACCCGCCGCAGTTTCCGTCCTTCTACAACGACCGGCCGGCCATAATCTTGTCGGTGTCCACGGTCGAGGGCATCAACAATGTGGCTTTTGGCGCGCGGCTGACGAAACTTGTCAAGGACATCCAACAGGATCTGCCGATCGGCTACGTCCTGGACTATGCCACCTTTCAGCCCGACCTGATTGACGCTGCCGTGCAGGGGGCGGTGTCGAACGTCTATCAGACGCTCGGCATCGTGCTGATCGTGGTCATGGTGTTTCTAGGCCTGCGCACCGGCCTGATCGTCGGCTCGTTCGTGCCGCTAACTATGCTCTTTGGTCTCATCGTCATGCGTTTTATGGGCGTTGAGCTACAACGCATGTCCATTGCCGCGACAATCATCGCATTGGGATTATTGGTGGATAACGGCATCGTCGTGGCCGAGGACATAAGGGTAAGGCTCGGACGCGGTGTCGAACGGGCCCGCGCAGCGGCAGAGTCGGGGCGAACCTTAGCGGTGCCGCTGCTGACATCGTCGCTGACGACAATTTTTGCCTTTCTACCCATGCTGTTGATCGAGGGCGCAACCGGCGAGTTCGTGCGCTCGCTTGCTCAGGTGGTCGCCATTCTGCTGCTCGGCTCCTGGCTGCTATCGATGACGGTGACGCTGGCGATGTGCGCGTGGTTTATGAAGGTGCCGGTGCCGGGGGGCGATCAGTCGAGTGAGGGGATCTATGACGGGCCGGTTTATGCGCTCTATCGGCGGATTCTTGGCGCCTTTCTGCGGTGGCGGTGGATCGCGATCGCGGCGCTTGTCGGGCTGCTCGTGCTCTCGGCCCAGTTGCTTGGGACCATCAGAACCGAGTTCTTTCCGCTCGGCGACCGGAATCAGCTGCTGATCTATCTTGATTTCGAGGCGGGCACCGACGTGCGTGAAACGCAAGCTGACCTGCGCACCTTGACGGCGTGGCTGGCCAATGAAGAGGTGAATCCGGAGATCACCAGCCAGGTTGGGTATGTTGGCTATGGCGGACCGCGGTTTTTTCTGGCGCTATCGCCACCAGATCCCGATCCACATCGGGCGTTTGTCCTGATCAATGCGCGATCCGTCGACGATGTCGGCGCTCTCATCGATCGAGTGAATGGTTTCGCCGACGCCAATCTGCCGGCCGCCCAGGTCGATGCAAAACGCATGTGGTTTGGGTCATCGGAACCCGGCCTGATTCAGCTTCGACTAATCGGTCCGGATCGCGATGTTCTGGCCGACCGCGCTGAGCGGCTTATCGCCGCTTTGCACGACGTTCCCGGTACTGTGGGCATTAAACAGGATTGGGAGAACAAGGTTCTGACGCTGGTGGCCGACGTCGATCAAGCGCGGGCCCGCCGTGCCGGGGTCACATCGGGCGACGTTGCCGGCGCATTGAGCACGACATTTGCGGGAACAACGATCAGCGACTATCGCGAAGGCGACAAGATCATCCCGATTATCCTGCGCGGCGACGACGATCTGAGGTTCTCTCTTTCCGGGTTGCAGCGCATTCAGGTCTATTCTTCGGCAACAGACAGCTTCGTTGCGCTGGGTCAGGTCGCGAATATCCGGCCCGAATGGCGCTTTGGGCGGATCGAGCGGCGCAACCAACAACGCACGCTAACGGTGGAGGCGCGTAACCCAGGGCTGCCCGCACCGACGTTGTTGCAGGCAATCGCGCCGGCAATCGATGCGCTGGCCCTGCCGGCGGGTCATCGGTTCGAGATCGGCGGCGAAGTCGAGGACCAGGCGGAGGCTAATGCGAAGCTATTTGGTCTGCTGCCGTTGGCGTTGGCGGGTATCGTGATCTTGCTGGTGGGGCAGTTCAACTCGTTCCGAAAAGGCGGGATTATTCTGGCGACCATCCCGCTGATCCTGATCGGCGGCACATTGGGGCTCATCGTAATGGGTGCCCCATTCAGCTTTATGGTCATTCTGGGTTTCTTCAGCCTCGCAGGCATTCTGATCAACAACGGCATCGTACTGATCGATCGCATCGAGACCGAGCAGGCGGCAGGGCTCGAGCCGTTGGATGCAGTCGTGACGGCTTGTCTGGCGCGGTTGCGTCCGATCCTGATGACGACGCTCACCACGGTACTGGGTCTTGTCCCACTGATCCTGTTCGGCGGCGCGTTGTTCTTCGGCATGGCGAGCGTGATCGCCTTTGGCCTGCTAGTGGCGACGGTTCTCACCCTCGGCTTCGTGCCGGCGCTCTACACGCTGCTGTTTAGAATATCGACGAAGGACGCGTTGGCGGCGGTGCAAGGGTGACGTGAGCGGAGCGCGTGCGCCGATAGGATGATGCTGCGAGAAGCTGTGAGCCGATATCCGGGTTAGGCGACGTGGCACTTGCTCACCGAGCGGCGCTGTCGAGGCTTGGTTTGAGCGCGCGGCTGCGGCCGGATTCCCAGTCAGCAAGTGCCCGACGAAAGTCGGTCGAGCCTAACGGCCACGCAAAGGAAGAGTGGTGGTGCGGCTGAGAGGACTTGAACCTCCACGGGCATAAAGCCCACTAGCACCTGAAGCTAGCGCGTCTACCAATTCCGCCACAGCCGCGAATTCGCGGCTTGATACGTCAGCCACCGGCCGGCATCAAGCTTTCCGATGGTGCGGCTGAGAGGACTTGAACCTCCACGGGGTTTCCCCCACAACGCCCTCAACGTTGCGCGTCTACCGATTCCGCCACAGCCGCACGGGTCGGGAATTCGAGGCCCTAATTACTAGATGCGCCTGGGACAGGCAACCGAGCTGTTGGTCTAATTCAATCTGTGTTGTCGAGACTGTGAGAATGGGGCGACCCCTTCCGCATGGTAAGGAGATTGTCGAGGTCAGCAGGCTGTGTAGGATAGCCGGGTGTCGCCGCACC
Source organism: Alphaproteobacteria bacterium (assembly GCA_021774445.1). Taxonomy (GTDB): domain Bacteria; phylum Pseudomonadota; class Alphaproteobacteria; order UBA6615; family UBA6615; genus SZUA-147. Next base: position 123,866 of record JAJFJA010000062.1, on the reverse strand, counting down.
CCTTTTGTGCGGGTCGGCCGGCGTATTGACGCGTAGGAGCCATGGGATGCCCAAAAGCCTAACGCAGGGCCTACGAATAGCGATCATCGCCATCGTCCTCGTGGCCATTCTGTTTGGGGTGATCGTTCTGTTGTCGAATTTGTTCGACATCATGCTGTATTAGCCCTTTCGATAGTGGCTGCCTTCATCCTCCTGGTCGGGGTCGTGCTGCTGAACAGTGCCCTAACCATGGCGAACAGCTGGCCGACGGCTTGGGTGCGGCCGACAGCGCTGCTGGCGCCTGAACTCGTCCTGTTGGTACTGGCGATGGCGGTGCTGGTCGGATTCGCCGGACGCCTGCGGCCAGCCTGGCAATGGCTGGCCACGGCGGTGGTGCTGCTGCTGATGGGCGGCCGTTATGCAATCGTGACGACCGAGGGCTTGTTTGGGCGGCCGGTCAACCTCTACTGGGAGGCCGTGCGGCTACCCGACGTGGCGGCGCTATTGCTCGATACGACCCCGCCATGGCTCATAGCGGGGTCGATAGGGGCCGGTGCTGCCGCCTTGCTGACGCTGATCATGGCGGTCCGCTGGTGCGTCAGGGCGGTGGCCAGGGGCCTGGAAGGTCCGGTCCTGCGCAAATGGGCGGTGCGGGTCTGTATCGTGCTGCTGGCGGGGTTCGTGGTCGCGCAAGGGCAATCGAGCAGCGACGGGCTATTTGCGCGGCCGGTTTCTCCGGCATATGCACGCCAAGTGGGACTGGTCTTCGACCATGCGAGAAACCCACGGCTTTCGCCGGCCGTTGATGCTACGCCGGCCGTGGACGGCGACTGGTTCCCGAAGCGTGACATCTATGTGGTGTTTTTCGAATCCTATGGTGCGACCGTGTTCGACGATCCAGCGCGCGACGCCGAACTGGACGGCGCGTACGGCGCCCTCGAGCGGATTCTGGAGGAGACCGCCTGGACAGCGGTATCGGCGGCGGTAGATTCCACGACTTTCGGGGGCGCGTCCTGGTTGGCCCATACCAGTCTGCTTTCCGGTCGGCAGATTGGCGATCAGCGAGACTATCTAACGTTGATCGAAAGCGGCCGACCGTTGTTGTCGCACGACTTCCGTGCGGCGGGATATCGGACCATCGCGCTGATGCCCGGCATCACGCAGGAGTGGCCGGAGGGTGCCGCGTTCGGCTATGACCGGATCTATGACGCCGAGACGATTGGTTATGACGGGCCGCGCTTCGGTTGGTGGGAGATCCCCGATCAATACAGCCTCGCATTCCTGCAACGGCAGGAGATCGATGTCGCGGATCGGGCACCTTTGTTTGTGCTCCACCCCACCGTGATGAGCCACATGCCATTCAGCCCCACGCCGCCCTACAGTGAGGACTGGGGGCAGTTGGCGGCAACCCTCGACGGCGCCAACGTAGAGGAGCAAGCGGACAGCCGGAGCGCCGCTTATGTCGCAGCCGTACAGTATAATCTGGCCGTTCTCGGCGGATTCCTGCGACGGATAGCCGACGATGACGCAGTGATCGTGGTGCTTGGCGACCATCAGCCGCCGGCGCTGATAACGGGCGCGAATGCGTCCTGGGCCGTGCCAGTGCATGTCTTTGCCAGTGACCGCAAGACACTAGATGGTTTCGTGGGCGTTGGGTTCCAGTCCGGCTTGCGACCAGTTGGGCCTGCAATCGGGAGCATCGCCGAGCTTACGCCGCTGGTCAGGGCGGCGGCGCAGGCGGACTAGGCCGCGAGCATCACTCGGAAACGCCCTTTATCCACTTCGGCGTGGCTTGGGAAAAGGCCGGCGGACCGTCGAGAAGTGGAAAGACCTCTGCCATGTAGGAAGCGAACCAGGTGGATTGAGCATTCTCCGCAAGCGACGACGGGTCGTTGTAGACCTCAAAGAGGTGGAAGGTGTCTTCGTCGTCATTGTCATAACAAAAAAAGTAGGTTTCCTGAGCCGGATTTGCAGCTGCCCGCGACTTCAAATGCGCCTCCCAAAGCGCGTAGGCTTCGTCACGCTTCCCAGGCTTGGTTTTTGTCTTCACGATTACGGCTAGTTTTTGCAACGACTTGCCCTCCCGCACTGATATTTGCGCATAAGTGTGGCCACCAAGCGCTTTGGTCCGACCGCAAGATAGTGCCGCGTCGTCGTCAGGCCAGCAAGCGGGCGTAAACGTCACCGGAGGAGGCCGGCGGCCGTTGTAGCCAGACCCGCATGGCCGATGGATCTTGCCAGTGGGAAAACACCAGACGCATGGTCTCCCCTGTCGCGACGTTGAATTCGTAGTTGCCGAGCTGGCAAAGCTTCTCCAGGCAGGCAAAGGCGGTATCGGGGGCGGCGCTAAGGAATTCAAACGACAAGGCTTGAATAGGTTGGTTCAGACCCTTTAGTACTTCAAATTCAAAGCCTTCGACGTCGATCTTGCAAAAGGCCGGCAGGCCATATTCGGCGATCAGGCTATCTAGCGTCACCACCTCTACTTCGAGGCGCTGGTTCCAACGGACGTGCCGGAAACTTTCCGTCGCACCAACCTGTTTGGCCCAGCCATGATCGAGCGTGGAGACGGTCGGCGTCCAGTCGCTAATCAACATGGTGGTGCGACCGGGCGCGGCACCGATCGCTGTCTGCAGCAGCGTGACCGTGGGGCGGCCGCCATAGAGGCGCTCGAGAATTGCCATGAATATTGGCTGCGGTTCAATGGCGACGACTTGTGCGCCAAGCCTGTGGAAAGTCCCGACGCGCCCGCCGATGTGGGCGCCGATATCGAAACAAAGGTCGCCGGGCTGGACGAATTGCCGATAGAACGCCCGCATGCGCCGACGCTTCAAAGGCTGGCCATAGTAAATCACGGCCGAGCGCAAAAGGCCGTAGGACACCGCGATGCGCCGGAGCATGTTCGTGGCCTCGAAATGAGGGGGGCCGGACTGGCGAGGATGCGGACCGCTAAAGGGGTATTAGCAGATCCATAGGCAGGGCGCCATGTGGTGGGTCAAAGCACCGGGTGCTTCAAAAAAAGAGGAGACGCCAAGTGCGCGGACGCGGGAGCCCTCGCAGCGCGCTCCGTTAGGAGCACTCTTGGCGTCTCTTGGACCATGGAAACGCTTCAACACGTTCCAGTCCGGATCCGCGACCGGTCATTCCGCCGTGACCAAGGCCGCCGTTTACAATGGCGCGATACTCAACGAACCAAACTTACGTCGCTCGTCATTCCAGTCATGCAACAGGATCTCCCGTCTATACGCCGTTGATGCAACGCTGCAACGTCAACACCAAAACATACATCGTTCGACCCGCGCACCTCCCGAAACTCGGACCAACAAGCCAGTCCGCCCAAGAGCAGCACCTCATCATAACCGGCAAGTCAGGTCCCGCGTTACTTCCCGTCGCTTACCGGCCCAGTCCGCCCGTCGGCTTCCTGATCCGTTGTGCGGTCCTGCCGCCCGTCGGCACCATGACCACCAAGACCTTCGTAACCTTCGTTAGCCAGGCCACTCTGATGCCGATACCCGTCAGTATCCGCGAGAGACCAAACCAACCCGGGCCCTTCCGGTCCCGTCCGACCTATCCGCCCGGCGGCAGCTAGATCGTTTTGCTCCTTAGCCCGTCAGCTTTGGCGCGTTTGCTTCCGCCGCCAATTCGCCGGAACGCATCTTAGCCCCCGTCGGTGCCGCGTTGCGAACCAAGCTCACCGAGCCGGCATCTGCTTCCGGTTCGTCTCGGTTAGGAGACCAACCTTCGGCAATTATCATCACGGTTCTGGGAGATGGCGGCAATGGTGAATAGCCCCGACAACCGCGCCCGAGTCGCAATATCTGTGCATAACTTTTTCAGTTATTCACAGGTCATCCACAGGCCGTGCACAAAGGTATGCAGGTCCACCCTTCGCTAGGGCTAGTTAGCTAATCACGCGGTGGCGGGGCCGATTACGCGTTCCGCCGGAAATGAGATCACTGCGGTGGTGCCGACGTCGAGCTCACTCCGCAGGATCAAACTACCTTGATGGAGGTCGAGCAGGCGGTTGGCCAATGGCAAACCAAGGCCGGTGCCCTCAAAGCGTCGGTGGAAGGTCCGATCGACTTGGACAAACGGTTCCATGATGGTCGCTAAATGGCCGGGCGGTATGCCGATACCGGTGTCGGACACAATGACTTCGAGACCGCCGTCCTCCTCTCGGGAACGTATGCTGACGGTCACTCTGCCATCCGGCGGTGTAAACTTCACCGCGTTGGACAAGAGATTGAGCACGATCCGCTTGATGGCGCCGGGGTCGCCGTTGAGGCGCGGCAAACCCTGCGGACAGTCGCAGATTATGGTCAGGCCAGCCGCCTCGGCCTGTGGTTTGACCAACCGAACGGCGGTGCGAACCGTGTCCTCAAGATCGAACTCCTCCTCGGACAATTCGAAACGACCGGCCTCAATCTTGGACAAGTCGAGAATGTCGTTGATGAGCGTGAGCAGATGTTTGCCGCTATCGTAGATATCCCTTGTGTAATCAAGATATTGCTCGTTGCCGACGGGCCCGAAGATCTGATTTTGCAGTATCTCGGAGAAGCCAATGATGGCGTTGAGCGGCGTGCGCAGTTCGTGGCTCATATTGGTGAGAAACTCGGACTTGGAGCGGCTCGCGAGTTCCGCATGCTCCTTGGCGTCGCACAATTTCTGCTCAGTCTGCTTGAGCGCGGTGACGTCTTGAACAACCCCACGCATACCAACAAACATGCCCTGGGCATTGTGGACTGGCCGGCCACTGACTTTGAAGTGCCGGTTTTCTCCCGCCGGATTGGGTTGAGTAAAGTGCAGATTGTGGAACGCCTCGCGGCGGGCCAACGGCTCGAGTTCACCCCAAAGCACGGGTGCCAGTGCGGCGCCAGTGTCGGTGACCTGCTGCGGGGTCTTGCCGATAACCTTGCCTGGCGCCCAATCTTCGGAGGTGCCGCCGACGATGTCGGTGAAGCGACCGTCGGCATCCATTTCCCAGAACCAATTCGATGCCACATCGGCGAAATCACCGAGGCGCGCCCGAGCCTGGTGGTCGAGGTCCTTGGCCCGCTGCCGGTCAATGAGAATACCCGAGAGTTGGCACGCTAGCGTTACCGCGAGAGTGTCCGTTTGAGTCGGCTCCTTGGCCTTTTTCAGCCCGGTGCAGATCACCCCGAGAGGGGCTCCAGAACCGGTTGAGATAGGTTCCAACCACAGGGTGGCGATGCCGGCGCCGGATGCGGCAGGGCGCAAGAGTTGCCAAGCCGGGTCGGCCTCGATTTGTGCGTAGAGCGTGGCTATCGTGCTGCCGGCGGGCAATTCGCCGAGCGTGTCCAAAAAAGATCCGGGGAGGCTGCCCGTCGCGGCCGGGCGCAAATTTCCGGAGCTGTCCAGAAGCAGAAGACCGCAAGCCAATCCACTACAGATCTCCTCCGTCGTGGTCAGGAGGAGCGAGAGAACTTCATTAAGGGGCGCGCCGGCGGCCACCAGAGCAAGAACTTGCGACTGGCCAGCCAAGATCTGATGGGAAATCAGAGCTTGGTCGGGGGTGGCTGATCCATGCGCATCGGTTCCACTGTCAGCAGAGTGGTCGTCATTTTTGCGTCTGCGGGCCTGCATCGACTGAGAATACCCTGGAAGATAGGACCTGGCGGTAACGTGGATTGTCCTGAAAAAGCGTTACCAAGCTATTAGCTATGATGAGAGTGCTTAGTAAATTCCGGTAGATCAGGGTAATATATCGGTAAGTTTTCGCATTATTTCCGCGTGATACTCCCAGGGTAGCCCATCAACCGCCAGCGTGGGCCGGGGGGCGGCATCGGCGCCCCACTCTTGGATCGCCACCGCTGGGCCGTTCGCTACCATTTGAGTCAGGATACGGCGGTCGATTTCCGGTGTCAGACTTGCGGTTAGGTCTGCGGCCGCTTCAGGGTGGATCAGGCCAAGAGCACAGAGGAGTGCCATCGCACCCCAGTTGGAGACGCCGGACACGATAAGGTGATCGCAGGGCACGGTGCTGGCGATCTCTAGGCCGCGGGGAATGTTCTCGGTAACCAAGTCACGGGGTAAGGCACCCATGCCGATTTCATTGCCGCCGTCTCCGATGGCAATTCTCGTCCAGTCACCCGCCATGTAGAGTTGCTCAAGCGGGGCGTTATGCGCCGTCATTTCCGCGCCCCGAGAATTGCGCGCAATACCGTCGTGCGCGGGACCACATCGTTCGATCGAGATTACATGGCTTGGTGGTTGGGCCCGCCAGCTTGCCGATAGCACGGAAAGTTCTTCGCCCTCAGGGTAATCCGGTACCGCGGCGACCTCGATGGGGAAGTCAGCTCGAAGGGCCGCGGCGGCCGCGGCGCGAACAGCGGCCGCGTTGGGGGCATCGGTGGTGAGCCGGCAAGGGATCCCCAAGCGGTCAAAGCCGGCGGCAAGGTGCACCGCCCCCGGGGGGCCGTCGGTTTCACATGCCGGGGGGTCGCCATGCGCGAGGAAAAAACCGGTCATGATGCGGATGTCCGGCTGGGGATGTTGGCGCAATGATTGCGCCGCCGCGTGCAAGCTGCCGCGGGTGGCCGAGATGAGAGGCGCAATGCCGCGTCGGGCGCCGGGGTCGTGGCCAATGATGTCTTCCAGGCGGCGAACAAGCGCAAAGGAATCAGGCGCGGCCCGGCGGCTCATATTACCGCAAGCGCCGAGTTCTTCATGTCAGTGACGAGCATTTGCCCCGGCGTGTGGGCAATAAAGAATGGCAACCGAGCCTCGAGCGCGACGGCTTGCGGGGTAATCCCACAGGCCCAAAATACCGGAAGCTCGTCCGCACCGATCGAAACGGCATCGCCTTGCCAAGGTTGGGACAAGTCGACAATGCCGATACGTTGGGGAAAACCGATATGGACAGGGGCGCCATGGACGCCGGGGAAGCGGCTGGTTATTTGAATGGCGCGAATGGCGTCGGCCGGGGCGAAGGGCCGCATGGACACGACCATCGGTCCGGCAAACGGGCCGGCGGCGACGGTTGGGATGCTGGAACGATACATCGGGACATTCACGTCCTGCTCAATATGCCGCACGCCGAGACCGCCCTCCATCAACGCTTCTTCGAAAGAGAATGAACAGCCAAGCGCAAAGGTGACCAAATCGTCTTGCCACACGTCGAGGAGGTCGACCACATCGCCGCGGTTTTCGCCATCGCGAAAGATCCGATAGCCCGGAGCATCCGTGCGGATGTCCAGGTCGTTGGCCAGATCGGGCAAGTTGGTCGAACCGGGCTCCGATACCGCGAGTACCGGGCATGGCTTCGGGTTGCGTTGGCAAAAGCGCAGGAAGTCATCGGCGAAGGCGGACGGCATGATGGCCAAGTTCGCCTGCACAAATCCCGGTGCCAAACCGGATGTCTGTCGGCGATGCTTTCCGGCTCGACATGCCAATCTCACGTCTCGACCGGTACGGGCGTCCGCCGCTGAGATTGATGGCGCTTGCGTCATAGTCGTCTCCAGCCGGGCGCGTTTGAATACGGGTTGCATTGATTAGCACGCCGTAGGCGATCGGCAAAAGTCTAGCGGCTTGCATCGGCCCCCGTGTTGTTAAGTGACAATTCCCAAATTAATATCGTTTGCCAATTCACATTTGCCGCCTAGTGACGCTATACTTGGCAAGTATCACGTCACTCATCCGTGCAGCTGGTAAATTGACCAGAATTCTAACAGTCGCCAACCTTAAGGGAGGCGTCGGAAAAACGACGTTGGCCGTGAATTTGGCCGGCCAATTGAGCGGGCCTAAATCTTCGGTCGCGGTCGTCGACGCAGACGCGCAAGCTTCCGCAACGCACTGGTTGGCGAGCGGAGGCGTTCCGGTGGATTTGCTTTCGTTGCCACTCGAGAGTGCACGTGGTGCGAAGCGGTGGATCGAACGCGTGTTAGATATCGAGGCCGAGTATACGGTGATCGATTGCCCTCCTCACCTGCAAGCCGTGACGGAAGCGGCGATCGGCATCGCCGATATCGTGGTGGTGCCGGTGACTGCTTCCGGGGCGGATTTGATCGCCACGGCAAAGGCGCTCGAGTTGGTTCGCGAGGCCCGAACGAAGCGACACAACGGGGCGCCGAAGTGTGTCCTGGTGCCGTCGAGAATCGATTTCCGTACGTCAGCCGGTCGCGAGATCGGCGACGCACTGAAACAACTCGGCGAACCGGTGGGACCGGCAATTCGCCAGCGCACCGCCTTCGTGGACAGTTTTACCGCCGGCCAATGGATCGGCGATTACGCAGGCCGCGGGCCGGCGTCCGAGGAGATTGCGGGCCTGGCACGATTCATACGGGGAAGACTTCGGCGATGAGGAAGCGCAAGTCCGTGGGTAGCGTGTTGGATGCAGCGGCCCGCGCAAAAGCCGGGGCGGATCTTGCGGACCGCGAGAGCGGCGAGACTCGGACAACGGGTATCAACTTGCCTGCCGATGTCCACGCCTTGTTGCGGGCGGTGTCTTTGAAACGCGCCAAAGAAAGGGGCGGCCGGCCCTCGGTTTCAGCCGTTTTGGTGGATCTTGTGCGGCGGAGCGAGAAAGATCTGATGCGGGAAGCGGGCAAATATCTGGACCTGATCGACCTGCTTTAGTCGTTGGACAAGGCACCACTATCTTTTGGGGTGCTGTCAACCATTTCTTATTCAGATTTTTTATATGTCTGGGTGCCGTCGAAGGGCAGTAGTGCTTATATTTTTCATGTTTTCAATGCTTTACAGTACTGCCTAATTAATAGGCAAAGGGTATCCAGCCCAAGAGGCGCGCGGTTTTCTGTGACTGGCTAGGATCATTTCAACAGGGTTATCCACGGGGTTTGGGGGTAGCCGCGAGAACCCCAGTCAGGCGCGGGTTTGAAGGGAGTTGGTCCGGTGGTCATCGGTAAGACACTACCGGACCACCGTGCCATGAATCCTCGACGGCCAATTGCCAATTGGTAATTGCTATCCGTTAATTAAGCCGAGCCATCATAGTTCGACGGCTCGGCGGAGGATGGCGCGATCCCACATCTGCTCGAACTCGCCACCAAAGACTAGGGTTTCCTCAAAAGGGATGATGTCCCAATCCCCGGCGGCTATCTCCGCTTCCAATTGCCCGGGTGACCAGCCCGCATAGCCCAGTACGAACATGGATTGAGCGGGCCGGTCCTTATCACCAATGACCCGAAGAATGTTGTCGAGGCTTGCGACCACCGCCGGCGTGGGGCTGCCTTCCTGCTGGCTCGATGGCGGCAGCAATAGAAAAATCCGCCATGGCTCAACGGGACCACCGTAGTGGGCGCGAATTTGATCCGTTCCAGGCGGTGCGTCGGCACCGATGCCGTCGAACAACGCCTCCAGCGGCATGTCCCCAAGGGGCTGGTTTACGACCAGGCCCAGGGCGCCGCTTTGTTGGTCATGATCGACGATGAATATCACCGTTTCGCGGAATCGCGGGTCGCCCATTGTTTCCGCCGCGACCAGGAGTTTGCCGGTCAATTTGGCCAGCGGCTCTTCGGACATGGACGGTGCAGGCGACAGGAGGAGCAAGACAGACAAGGCAGCAATGCCGTGGCCGCGGCCAAGATGGCGCCTCAATCGGGCCAGTGTGTGCCACATTCAGCGTGCTCCCAGGCAAGTCCCCGCCGCCTGGACTGTATCATAAAGAGAAAGCGGGGTCGGGCGCCAACGAACAATGCCGGAATGGCCGGATTTTCGCGTCCGGGATTTTGGCACCGGCGGGGCAATTCTTTCGGCGTAGCGATCTCCCGGCATCGTTGTGGATCGGCCGGCCGATAACCGTAGAGTGGGTGGGTGTCCGTAGCCGTCAGGACAATTGCTTTCGCGAATGGCGGGTTGGGCGTGGTGAGCCTCATACGCGTCCGACCAAACTCAGGGCCGGGTAGAAACCCGGCCCATCCTTTTTTCGAAAGCCGCTACTTCATAACAGGTTAACCGTTCTCTCGCAGGATACCGCTCAGACTTTCCACAGAGTCCCTGTGCGGCCGCCATGCAAAAACCGACCCATACCCGGACCTTCCAAAGGCTGGTCGCGGGAACGACCATCAACGATACGACGCTTCTTGCGACCGACTATCTCAATCATTTCAATGAGATGGTGATGTATTTCGACATGATGGTCGATATGCCGGAAATGCTGGAAGAAGCCCGGGCGTGGCGCCCCATGAGTTATCAGGAACATTTCGAGGAGAGCGTGTTTCCGGAGAAGGATTTGGCGATTTGGGCCTATGAGCAGGCGCCAGTCGCCTTCCGTGGACCCTTCGACGAACTCATCGTGGCGTTGGACCAACAGGTTAACTTGAGCCTAGTTCAGGTCGAAGAGAGCCTAAGGGAAGGTGAGAAGGAGGTTCTACGCATCGTCGTCGAAATCGCTTCGCGCGAGCTCCAAAGCCTAATTTCCAAGGCCAGCGCCGTGATCAATGGCCATGTCCTCGAAGATGAGAACAAGGCCAATGCCGATGAATCCGGCGCCGAGACCATGAAACAAGCCGATATCGACTCCCTGTTCGACTAACGGCCAGCAGCCAAGTTGCCCGTCAACGGACGGCCGCTCGATCCGACATGGCCGATATCGTGCCGTAGCGGGTGATCGGATTTGCCCAGGCGCGCGCTTAGAGCGCATAGTATTGCCCTTAGAAACCAGCCAACGATAAGAGGAGGAAGGGCAATGAAATTGAGGAATGTCACCGGCGTTTGCCTCGGCACATTGCTTGTTTCGGGATTTGCGCTAACGGCCAATGCCGAGCCCGCAAAACTCAGACTGTTGCATTTGAACGACGTTTATCAGATCTCACCGGCCGGCGGTCACGGAGGCCTGGCAGAGGTCACGACACTGATCAAAGCGGAGGAGGCCGGCGCGGACGCGGTCCTACTGACATTTGGCGGCGATCTGTTGTCTCCGTCGGTGATGTCCGGCCTGACCAAGGGCGAGCAGATGGTCAGCCTGTTCAACGCCATGGGCGTTGATGTGGCGGTCTACGGCAACCACGAGTTCGACTTCGGCGACGATACCCTGGCCACCCGCGTCGGCGAGTCCGAATTTCCCTGGCTGGCCTCCAATGTAATTGGCGCGGGCGGCACACCCTTCGGCGGTGCGCAGTCGCTGTGGACGACGGAGGTCGGGCAATACAAGGTCGGTTTCTTCGGGTTGGTGACACCAGAGACGGAGGAACTCTCCAGCACAGGCGATACGGTGTCGTTTACGCCGCCCGTGGAAGCCGCCGCCGCGGCCGTTGCGGCGCTACAAGAAGACGGTGCCGACGTCATCATCGCGCTGACCCATCTGACAATCGCCGACGATCGGGCCTTGGCAGCCGCGGTCGACGGCATTGACGTCATCTTGGGCGGCCATGAGCACATTCCGATCACCTTCTATTCAAACAATGTCCTGATCCACAAGTCGGGAACCGATGCCCAGTTTCTCGGCGTCGTGGATATCGTGATCGATGAGGTCGAGCGGCGTGGCAACGTTTCGGTCGTGACCTATCCGCAGTGGCGAATGGTTTCGACAAGGGGGGTGGCGCCAGACCCGGAAATCGCAGTGCTCGTCGAGAAATACAACAAGCAGCTCGATGACGAACTGAACATCGCCATCGGTAAGACGGATACGGCGTTAGAGTCCGTACGAGCGTCCGTCCGGACAAAAGAGACGACTATGGGCAATCTGATCGCCGATGCCATTCGAGCCGAGACCGGCACCGATGTGTCGATCGCCAATGGCGGCGGCATACGTGGCGACAGAGTTTATGAAGCCGGCACCACTCTCACGCGCAAGGATATCGTTACCGAACTGCCGTTCGGCAACACCACGGTCGTGGTGGAGCTGAAAGGGTCCGACTTGCTGGCGGCTTTGGAGAATGGAGTCAGCCGTGTCGAAGACGTGCAGGGCCGGTTTCCGCAGGTCTCCGGCATGAGCTTCGTTTACGATCCGGCCAAAGAAGCCGGTGCGCGCATCGAAGAGGTCAAGGTCGGCGGAGAACTGCTGGACCCGGACAAGACCTATAGCTTGGCCACGAACAACTTTATTCTCGGTGGTGGCGACGGTTATTCGACCCTCGCCAATGGTAACGTCATCATCGATGGCGACGGCGGAAAATTGATGGCGTCGATGGTGATGGACTACATCACCGCGGCGGGCTCGGTCGCGCCGGCGGTCGAGGGACGGATCGTCAGCAAGTAGGGCTTGGCGTTGCCGTAAGAATCGTATCAATCAGGGGCTCGGGACGTCCGCGGTGGCGCGGCATCCCGGGTCCTCTTTTTTATCTGGCTTATATTCTCGGGGGAGGTTGGAACGAATGGATATCGACGGGGCGCGATTGTTGAGCGACCTGCGCGAGTTGGCGGCTTTCGGCAGGGTCGGAACCGGCGTGAACCGACTGGCCTTTAGCGCCGAGGATATCGCGGCCCGGCAGTGGCTGCTGGAGCGCATGCGGGCGGCCGGACTTGAAGCGCGTATTGACGGGGTCGGCAATGTGTACGGCCAGACGCCCGGCGTGAGCAAGGCGGTGATCATCGGCTCGCATACCGACACGGTGCCGAAGGGCGGTTGGCTGGACGGCGCCATGGGTGTCATTTACGGCCTCGAGGTCGCCCGTACGATCATTGAGGCGGGCAAAGACGGCGGTGTCGATGTGGTCTCCTTCGCGGACGAGGAAGGTACATTTCTCGGCACTCTGGGCAGCCGGTCCTTTGTCGGCGCGCTCGGCGAGGACGATATTGCCCGGGCGGAAAATGGGGATGGGGAGGAACTTAGCGCCGCCTTGGTGCGTGCCGGTTACGGTCATCAGGATCGGGCGAGGCTCGATCCGGCACGGCATATCGCCTATCTGGAGGGACATATCGAACAGGGGCCGCGACTAGAAGCCGAGGGCAAACGGATCGGCGTGGTGACAAGCATTGTCGGCATGCGCCGGATGTTGGCCACGTTCCACGGCCAAGCGGACCATGCCGGTACGACACCGATGAGACTGCGCAAGGATGCCGGCGCGCGCTTGATCGCCTTTGCGCATGATCTGACCGAGAGGCTGCGGGATGTGGCCGGGCCGGACTCGGTTTGGAACTTCGGCCGTATCGCCTTCGACCCCGGTGCCAGCAATGTGGTACCCCGGCGCGCCGAATTGCTGATCGAGTACCGGGACGTGGAGATTGCCGTGATGGACCGCATGGAAGCCACGATCAGAGCCGCCGTCGAGACGGCAGACGGTGGTGGTGGCGTGCGGACCGAGGCGGTGTTGCTAGAGGCGGCGCGGCCGGCGCATATGGACCCGGCGGTCGGCGCGGTCATTCAGGCGGCAGCGGCGGCGGCCGGTGTGGAGGCCCTGGTGATGCCGAGCGGCGCCGGCCATGATGCCATGCATCTCGCCGATAAGGTCGCCAGCGGCATGCTGTTCATCCCAAGCGAAGGGGGCCGCAGCCACGATACGGCGGAGGATAGCGCCGAGGCAGACATCATACTGGGGTGCCAGGTGATGGTGGAAACCGCGCGGCTGCTGCTGGGGCGAACCGCTTGAACCGCTAGATGGATGGCAACGCAGAGCCCTGCCCTCCCCACCCCACCCCTGTTCGATGGGATGAAGACTTTACCGCTGAACTAGAAGGTGCTGGAGACGTGACCCGATCGACGGCGCGGTGGCGTTCGCCGCCCCGGCGCATATCGCGATTGCCCTGAAGGCATAGGGCCGTCCCCATTTTGGACGCCAGGCTCCGCCATCCGATCTCATCGCGGCGGCTGGAGATACAGGGTATCTTTGGCTCATTGCTTAGAAAGCTTTGTCACTGGGCGATAGAGCTGTTTTCCGTCGGCGGTTCAATGCGCCGAAAGGGGTAGTGGCCGTCAGTGTTCAGGCCGTCCAAACGGCCGCGAGATCGTAGATACTGGATCAAAGGAGCCGGTCGATACTCCCAAATTTCGAGTGCTTATTACTTATGGACGCACATACGCTGGTGTTAGCTACGATAGGTTTGGCGATCTGAAGATGCGGCAGGTGCTGCCTTTTGTGTAGCTAAGTGTTTTTCGCCCATTTGCCGGGGCCACATAGTCGGTTCGGCAATTATTTGAGTAGGCATTTTGATGATTGAAACCATGGTTCTGCTAGTTGGACGGAACAAGCTATTTCGTGAGGGGCTCAAGAGCCTCCTCAACGGTTCGCAATTCAAGGTTATCGGCGAGGCTGACGACGTGACTCATATCGCGAACCTCACAAACGGTGACCGTCCGGACATCGTGATCGTCGATATGTCAGACAAGCCGGAGCATGCGACCGACGACATCGGCCTGCTGCGGGAGCGGATGCCGAGCGGGCAGATTGTCGTGCTGGCCGAGGTATTGGAGCCGCAGATCCTGTCGGCGTGCTTGGGTGCCGGCGCAAACGGTTTTCTCATCAAAGACATATCCGTAGAGGCGCTGCTGCAATCGCTGCGTCTGGTCATGCTTGGCGAGACGGTGTTTCCGACGAACCTGGCGAGCTTGCTGGTAAACGGGATCAGCCGCGTCGAGCCGTTGCGTAAAATGCCGGTAGACTCTTATGGTCTATCCCAGCGCGAGGGACAAATTATCCGTTGTCTGGCGGAGGGCGATTCGAACAAGCAAATCGCCAATCGGCTGCAGATCACCGAAGCGACCGTGAAGGTTCACATGAAGAGCTTGATGCGGAAGATCCGGGCGGCCAACCGTACGCAAGCCGCGATCTGGGCATTGCATAACGGCCTTGGCCCGGGTGTTCCGCAGAACAATCCCGCCGAATAAAGCCGACCGAACCGGCCGGTCGGCCGGGGAGCGGGCGTACGAGTTACTAAGCGCAGCGGGACGCTCTGCCGGGCGGCGAAGGTGCTCAATCGGCCTCCTGACTCTTTTCGCTCTCTTCCGCTTTGCGCTTCTCTTCACGCGCAGCTTGCTTCTCGGCCCGCTTGGCAGCCTTCCGCCACTCCCGCTCGAGCCGTTTTTGGTCCTTGTTCGGTGTGACCGCCATTGTGAATCTCCCTTGACCTGGGCGAAGCGCCGGGGACGCTTCATACTCCAAATCGTCCGTTCTGGCCAGCCTCGCCCCCGATCCGCCACATCATCGTGACAAGTTGGGGACGCGCCGAATATTCGTGATCCGGCTCGACATTTGGTGGTAACCCATGGATATTGGCGCGGCACGGCAAGACCCGTTCGAGGTAATGGGCGTGCGGTGTGATGTCGTTGTGACTAGAATAGTCGTGAACGGACCAGACAGGAGGGGCGGGATGAAAGCAAGTCGTATCGTTTTATCAGGAATGATGTTGGCATTAGCAGGTTGTGGCGCACAGCTTCAGAGCGCCGAGCGGCTAGAGCCGAGCGGCACCGAGTTTTCGAAAGGACTTTATGGCGGTTATGTCGATCTTGCGCGTCTCGAGTATGCCGAGTCTGATTTTCGTGACGCGGATGCCTTTGCGCGACGGGCAAAATTGGCGGCCGCCGGCTCTCTAGTAGAGCCCGAAGCCGTCGACGCCCGGCGTTTGCCGGCCGACCGCGTCGACGTCCTCAGTGGTTCTCGTGATCGCCTTGTCGCGGCGCTCGCGCAAGGTGCCGCTGAAAAATTGCCGACAGAGACGGCGCAGGCGCAGGTTGCCTTCGATTGCTGGATGCAAGAGCAGGAAGAGAATATCCAGCCCGATGACATCGCCGCGTGCCAGTCGAATTTCATCACGGCTATCGCGTTGGTCGAGGATGGCCTCGCGCCGCCGCCAGCGCCGGTTGCAAAAGCCGAGCCGGCACCTGAGCCGACGCCCGATCCGCGTCAGTTCGTGCTGATGTATAACTTCGACGAAAGCGAGTTGATGGCGGAAGACAAAGGCAAGCTCGACGAAGCCATGGCGTTCGCCGCCAGCCTGGGTGACGATGCCAAAGTCAGGGTTCTTGGCCATACGGATCGCGCGGGCGAAGATGAGTACAACATGACCTTGGCCGAGCTGCGGGCACGGCTAATCGCCGACAGCTTCCGTAAAGCTGGCGTGCGTGCCGGAAATATTGATGTTGACGCGCTCGGCGAAAAACGGCCCGCCGTTCAAACGAACGATGGCGTGGCAGAGCCAGGCAATCGGCGCGTTGAAGTCGTCGTCTTCAAATAGAACCGTTACCGGGGCGCCGTCGGGCGCCCCGGCCCTCACCGCCAGCGTCAGGGTGATGCGATATCCTGCCCCCGAGGTGAGTGTGACCGTCGGCGCGAATACACCGTCGGGTTGATCTTCGCCAAGCCGACAAGAGGTTCGGGTGGAACGGAAAATCCAAACCGCTCATAGAACCCGCTTGCGTTGCGGGAGGTGAGTTGCCAGCGGCGCAGGTCCTGGAGTTCCGGATGAGCCAGCATGCAGCCGATCAACCATGAACCCAGCCCTTGATGCCGGCGCTCCGGCACGATAACGACGTCCGTGATATAGGCGAAGGTGGCGCGGTCAGTGACCACGCGGCCATAACCGATGAGGCTTGCGGCTGCATCATAGAGCCCGAAGTTGATCGAATTGGCGACCGATCGTTCGACGACCGCGCGCGGGATATCCGCGGCCCAGTGGGTTTTGGAAAGCAGCGTGTGAATTAGCTCAATATTCAGCCGGCCTTTGTCGGTGCTTACCGACAACCCGGCGCGGGTCCATTCGCAATGCATCGGGATATTCCAATAAGAAGAGCACGGCGCCAGGCAAAGCTGGCATTGCGGCGTCCACGCTTGCCTGTGGCAAGCGGATGCCGACCGCTGTCGCGGCGGCTAGCTTCGTCGTCGGCGCCGTACAGCACCGAAGTGCCGGTTCGCAGCGATGGCGTTGGACACGCTCACCATGGTCACTCTTCGTCCCCTATCGGTCGGAGCAGGTACCGCCCCGAACCGCGAGGTTCTACTGGATGATGTCGCTTGGTGCAAGCGCGAACGGCGCAGCCTTACAGGTGCGCCGCGCGCTAACGCTGGACGACGAGGCAGTCCTGATCGAGATCGGCAAACCGCTGGCATGTGCGCGCCGCGTCGGCATACAGGGCGAAGGCTCCCGTCCGGACCCGGTAAAACACACCGCGCTCATTCAAATCAACGCGCTCGAGCGACAGCGTGTAATTACCCAGCATGGCCGGGTATTTCGCCAGCAGGCGCTTCCAAGCCAGTCGAGCGCGTTCCGATGAGCGCATGGAGGCCAGTTGTATGGCCAAGGTGCCGGGTTGCATTGGTGCCGGCTCCTGTGCCACCATATCCGGTTGCCTGAGGTCGGGCGTATCGCCGCTGGCCGGCAGAATTTCGTATTGCTGGGAATCGACAAGTTTCGCCAGCTTGCTCGGCTGGCCGCTTTTTTTGCGCAAGGATTCAAGAAGCCCCGCCAAACCGTTCTTTCGGACGAGTGAGGCGAACTCGTCGCGTTGGGTATTCGCCATGCTGACGCCTTCGATGATCACATCGGTGATCTTGTATATCTCGCCGGCGTTGGCGACCCGCCAGTTCACTCGGATCGGTGTTTCCGGGCTTGTCCAAACCAGGCTTTTGACGATAACGACATTTTCGTTGGCGGCGCCGGCAATCTTGGACTCGTCTCTGATTTCGAAACGTTGGCCGGAATATTTGGTGAAACGTGCTGCCCAGTTGTCAACGACGACGTCTTCGAACAAAGTGAGATACTCTGAGCGTTCTTCCTTGCTGGCCGTCCGCCAGTGGCGCCCGAGGGTGAACTTAGCGATCCCGTGGATGGCAAAACCCTCGCGGAACAACTCGCGGAACCGAGTTTCGCGCTCGACGTCCGAGAGTCCGGGTTCGGTCAAGTTGGCGATGGCCCGATCAGCCAAGTCCTGAACGAAGGCCGACGAATCGCCCGGCGATTGAGCATGAGACTCCGTCGCGAGCCCGGTGAACAAGAATGCCGTCAGGAGCAGGATCGTTACGCGCTGCATGGGTGTCTTTTCCCGAGATTCATGGTGGCCGGACGGGAGATCCGGCTAACTACCGATCCTCACCGCTGGCCGATGAAGATTTCGCTAACACCCGGGCGCTTCAGGCGGGTCTTGGTTAACTTATGCCTAACGCCCCGGGGGCAGTTCGTCGGCGTATTGCCGGCGAAGTCGCGCCGCCATCTCCGCTGAATCAAACGGGCCTGGTGTGGCAGCATCGAAAAGACCCACGAGCAAAGTTACTTGCGTCCTTATCACAGCGAGGGGTTCATCGTCGTATCGGGAATACGGATAGCGACGGTAGCCCCCGTAGTAGCTGGGGAAGGTACTGCGGCCGCGGCGAAGGTCGACGGCAACGTCATTGTCACGGCGGCGCACGGCAAAGACAGGACTGCCGCTGTTCAAGGCTAGCTCGGCGGCGCGCAGCAGGGCCAGGTCATAGGCCAAGCCGATCCGCCGGTCGGACTCCCGGTCGGCGTTGTTGTAGGCATATGTGGTACGGGTCGGGGCGCGATAACTAACTTCGTATAGATCGGCGCCGACAGCCCTTTCCGAATAGCCGAACGTGCCCGGACCACTCGCCGGTTGATAGAGTGGCAGGCCGGCGCAGGCGGTGAGCAGCGCTAACAGTGCCAGCAGCGCGGCGCGTCGGACGCCGCGGACCATGCTAGTTGCTCGGTGCCGGGACGACAGCGGTGCTCTTTGCGCCCGCTTTGTCTGCGAGGGTAACGGCAATCGTCCAATCAGCGACAGTATTGCGGTAGGATTCGGCATTGGGCAGAAAGATCGTGGTCTCGGTTCTGACATGGTCGCGAGATCTGGTGCGACCAAGCGGGAAGCTGAGGCCGATGCCAGTGCGTATCCCTCCCCCGCCGCTGCCACCGCCGACACCAACCCGGGTGCCGCTGAGATAACCGTCATCGTCGAAGATCCGGCGGGTGATTTCCGTGGCTTCATATGCCTGCCCGGCGGGGCCGTTCAGCACGATTTTTTCGACGGTGTAGAACGACTTGCGGTCAATAAGGACGACCTCGACGGCGTCGCCCTGCAAATCGGTTTGCCATTCGAGAGCCGGCAAGGCGGGGTCGGTCGGAATGCGCTGTTGCTGCGGTGGTGCCTGGGTGCAGCCGGCGACCACCAGCATGGCGACCGCGGCGGCATGAGTGTTGGGCCATAATCGTGGGAGCCACCCGATCACACGCAGTGGGCCCTTATGTCCGGTAAACTATCTTTGCCGCGCGTATAGACTTGCCGGGTTCGGCAGCGAGTGGTCAGGTCGATAACCAAGGCGCCGTCGAAGTCGGCAAGGCGCACCCATACATCCCAACCAATCGTTCTGTTTTCGGCGCCGTCGCCATGGGCGAGCTGACGATTGAAGCTGATGCTCTCCACACGATCTGAGATATCCGGAATTTGCGCGAGGACCTGATCCACCGCGGCGTCACAACCCCGCGCGGTATTTCGCTGGGCGTGCGCCGTGCCGCCGCCGGCAATAGTCGCGGCGATGACGATGCCGGATAAGAACGCTAACTTGTTGATCATGCTGCCCGCTCCCACGTCGTCTGGCCAGCCGGTACGCTAGCGCTGCGGAGCCTCAGACTATTTGGGGGCCAAACTGTGGCAGGTGCAAGTCACAAAGATGGCGCCGGGCGCTATTGAATCACCAACTTGGGTGCGGGACCGTCAAAACCGGCAATTACCCAGGCATAGGTCGAGGTTGGCCCCTGGGTTACCGAGGTCGCGTTGTGGGTGCGGACCGCCAGATCGGTATGGACGCGAAACACGCCGCGAATGTCGATATTGAGAGCCCGGACACGATCTTGAGCGGCCAGTGGCACGGTGCCGCCAGTCACGGTCACGGTCCCGGCGTCTTTCAAGTAGGTGATCGTGAGGATACGGGAGTCATTGCGCACGAAGGTTACAGCCGGCTGGCTGTCAAGATTACCGGTACGGTGGTAGCTGACCTCAAACACACCGCCACCGACATATTGCACGTCGCTGAACCCTGAGTCCCGGCGCAGGTCGGCGACCACGCTATCGACGCGCTCCCGTTCCTCATCCGGGCTTAGGCTGGATGTCTGCAAAGCGCCGAGAAGAGGGGCGTTGGCGATCCGGCCGACATAATCGACGGAATAAGCACCAGTGCGGTCAATACGGATATCGGCGGTGAATTGTGTCGGCAGGTAACAGGCGCTCAGAAGCAATAGCGCCGAGGCCAGTAGAGCGAATGTGCGAAGGCCTCTCAGCACCGGTCGGTCCTACATCAAACTGGTGGCAGTGGCGCAGTTGTCTTGGCGGTCCGTGCCGGCACTGGGGTAGATCAAAGGCAGGGACGCCGTGGCACTGCCGATCAGGTATTCCTCGGCAACCGTGACTTCATCGAAATCGAGGGTGTATTTCTCTTCGATCGCGGAGAGTACTCGATCGCGATAATCCGACAACGCCATGGTTGAGATTTCGCCCCGCGCGGCGCATTGCTGCGCAAATTCATAAGCCGGGGCGAGACCGGCCGCTTCGCGAATAGCGCCGGAGAGATAATTGTCTCTTGCAGTGGCGGTGGTGGCCGACCCAATTATCAGGGCGGCCGTCAGCGCAACTAGATTCCTGGGCAGCATACGGCGGGGCGCTCCGTCGAGGTCGGGGAGCGCAAGGTGTAGGCTTAACGAGTTTACGTTCAGTTAATCGCCAGGCCAGTGGAAAGCTTGAATAAAGCGTTCTATGCTATTGTTCTGTTGCCGTTTTTTTGCCATCCACCTCGATGTTGGCCGGCTTGATTTTGTCGACTATATAATTTCGAACCGGCGGCAAGAGATCCAACGCCAGGGCTTCGGACGGGAGCCGGAAGGCGGCCGCGATGATCTCGCGATGGTCGATCTTGACGTCCGGCTCACTCGCCAGCTCGATTTCAAAGATCTGGGTGCGCTCCAAGCGGCGTTCCCGGTGTTCCTCGGTACGGCGCACGAAGGTCAGTCGGTCGGGCGGCAGCGAGATGCCCACTTCCTCACCGAGTTCGCGAGCGGCCGCCTGAACCCCGGTTTCGCCGCGATTCACGAAACCACCGGGAAAGCTGAAGTACGGCCGATAAGGACTGCGAACCAGGAGCACGCGACCGCGGTGCCAGACGGCACAAATGGCGCCTTCGGTGCTGGGATGGGTAAAGAACCACCAGATGACGAGCAGCCGGTAGGCCAAAATATATCCAAGCTGGAAGAGCCGATCGATCGGCGTGGCGCCCGCGTTGAAACGATCTTGCTCGTCACCAGTGGTGCCCCTGTACGACGGGGCATCGGTTGTCGTGGGATTCATCCGATGAGCCATGTTGCTTGCAGATCGACTTCGCGCATTTGTCACCAGGCATTGCCGGTGCCTCATATAGTCGCCTGTCAGCCGATTTTTGGTAACAGGTTATTAGCATAGTCATCGTCGTCCGTGAGACGACTGCGGGATCTACGCGAAAGAGGTAGACACCTCCAGTTTGCTACACCGATTTCGTTTACCTACGGTCCAGTTGACACGGTTGTCGGCTGATGAGGCGGTATGGGAGTCTTAGCGCGGTGGCGCGATTCTTCAGCTGGAGGCGATTTCGTTCGTGAAGATCAGTATTATCGCTTTGGAACGGTTTGCCAGCTTTTTCCTGCTGTTTTGGTTTATCGGAGCCTGGGTAACTCTGATCGTCAAGCCGGACGATCTCGGCGCGCTGGGCAATGCTGCCGATAATTCGCCGATCCTACGGCTGATCTGGATCCCGATCTATCTGCTAGTACTCGGCCTCATTACCCTGCGCTTGCGTTACTTCCTGCCTATTCTCGTACTGAATTGGCCGCTGGTCGTGCTGTGCATGATTGCCGGCGCGTCGGTGATTTGGTCGGTGTCGCCGGACGATACGCTGAGACGGACGATCGCGCTGACTATGACGACCCTGTGCGGCCTCTATTTGGGGATGCGCTTCCGCCAGGAGGAGTTGCTGCGCCTATTGGCTTGGGGCCTGGGCATCACCCTGGTGATGAGCCTGTTGGTCAGCGTGGCACTGCCGGATATCGGCGTTATGAAAGGAACTCTGGCCGGGGCTTGGCGTGGGGTCTTCGCACACAAAAACCAGCTAGGATCAACGATGCTGCTGGCGGTGGTGGTATACGCGCTGCTGGCCTACCAGACCAAGCGATATCGCAAGCTGGCGATCGTTGCCACCGCTGCGGCTTTTGCGCTGGTCGTGCTCTCGAGTTCACAAACCGCGGTGCTGATCTGCATCCTGTTGGCGGGGCTGTTCGTCTTTTCAAGGTTGATGAGCCTGCCACTACGCCATGCGGTTCCGATGACGGCCATTGCGGTGGCGGTTGCGCTCGCCGTCGCCATCGCCGGCGGATTCCTTATCGAGCCGCTGCTGGCATCGATGGGGCGCGACATAACACTGACCGGACGCAGCGTGATTTGGGCAGGGATCCTAGACTCTGCAAGCGAGCGGCCGTGGCTTGGTTATGGATACGAAGCGTTTTGGGTGACCACCGTACAAGAGGAACGAGCCCACAACGGTTTCTTGGATGTGCTGCTGGGCTTCGGCGGCGTCGGTCTGCTGGTTCTGCTGGCTTCTTACGTCATGGCGGTTAGGGACGGTACTCGCCTGTTGCGGCTGCCGGGCCGCAAGGAGGGCTACTGGGTCCTAATCTTTCTCGGCATGTATTTCCTGCAGAACATGACCGAAGCGACCTTGCTAAAGCAGAACGAACTGTTCTGGGTGCTGTACTGTGCGGTCTCGACACGGGCCATGTTGGATATCAGAGCCGCATCGGAGAGTATGGCCGCAGTCAAGCGCCTACCACCGCCAAAACTCCGCCGGGCACCGAGTAACGCCTGAAGACCGTTATCGCCCTACATTCCGGCCGATCAAGCCGAATATGAAGAGTATCCCGAATAGGCTGAGGCCGAGACCCGAAGCATAGAATATCCGGTCTGCGGCGGCGGCGGCCATAAGGACGCCCAGGATACTCAAGACCACCATGGCGGCGCCGACCGCCCAGGTATCATAGTTTCCGCGCAACGCCCATCTCCCTCTTTCGCGAATCACCTAATCACGGGTACATGATGTGCAGTGGTTGGCTCGTGATACCAGACCTATTTGTCTTATTGCCTTGATCCAGGTCAAGGCGGCTCGCAGCGGTTGCTGCCAACTATGGGTATGTTCGGGTTGACGGGGGTAACGGGGGAAATTCATGACTGACGCCGCTGGGGCTACGCCACGGCGGGCGATTCCTTATGACGAGGACGTCGTCCGGCTATTTGTGGTCGCCACCGTTTTCTGGGGTGTGGCAGCATTCGCGGTTGGACTGCTGATTGCGCTGCAGCTCGCCTTTCCAGTGCTCAACCTGGAATACTCCTTTACGACGTTTGGTCGACTACGCCCGTTGCACACATCGGCGGCGGTGTTTGCGTTTGGTGGCAACGCGTTGTTTGCGACCTCGCTCTATGTGGTGCAGCGAACGTGTCGCGCGCCGCTGTTTGGTGGGCGGGCACTGGCAAACTTCCTGTTCTGGGGCTACCAGATGTTCATCGTCCTGGCCGCCATCGGCTATCTGGTCGGGGCGACGCAGTCGCGGGAATATGCTGAGCCGGAATGGTACGTCGACTTGTGGCTCACGCTGGTTTGGGTTGTTTATCTGATCGTGTTCTTGGGGACGCTGTTGCGCCGCCGCGAGCCGCATATCTATGTGGCGAACTGGTTCTTCCTGGCGTTTATCGTCACGGTTGCGGTGTTGCACATCGTCAACAACCTAGCGGTGCCGGTTTCGCTGACGGGTACGAAGAGTTATTCGCTGTTTTCAGGCGTGCAGGATGCTTTGACCCAGTGGTGGTACGGGCATAACGCCGTCGGGTTCTTTTTGACCGCCGGTTTCCTGGGGATCATGTACTATTTCATCCCCAAGCGGGCGGACCGGCCGATTTACTCCTACCGGCTCTCCGTCGTTCATTTCTGGTCGCTGATATTTCTCTACATCTGGGCCGGCCCGCATCACCTGCATTTCACGGCACTGCCGGACTGGGCGCAGACACTGGGAATGGCATTCTCGCTGATGCTGTGGATGCCGTCTTGGGGCGGGATGATCAATGGGTTGATGACTCTGTCCGGCGCTTGGCACAAGCTGCGCACGGATCCGGTGCTGCGCTTCATGGTTGCGTCAGTCGGCTTCTACGGCATGAGCACGTTCGAGGGACCGGTGATGTCGATCCGCTCGGTCAACGCGCTCTCCCATTTCACTGACTGGACGATCGGCCATGTGCATTCCGGGGCGCTGGGTTGGGTCGCCTTCGTGTCGTTTGGCGCGATTTACCATCTCGTGCCAAAACTCTGGCAGCGGGATGAGTTGTATTCGATGAAGCTGGTAAGCGTGCATTTCTGGATCGCGACGGTGGGCATCGTCCTGTACGTCGTGGCGATGTGGGTGTCAGGGATTCTGCAGGGCCTGATGTGGCGTTCCTATGACGAACTTGGATTCCTGCAGTTCTCCTTCGTCGAAACAGTGCAGGCGATGCATCCGTTCTATGTGATCCGAGCCACGGGCGGTGCGCTGTTCCTGATCGGCGCGCTGATCATGGTCTACAACCTGTGGCGCACGATCCGCGGCGACGTTCGCGGCGAAGCGCCGGTGTCGGCATTTGCTGCGGCGGCAGAGTAAGGGGGTCGCAATGAAGCACAAACGTATTGAGACGAACGCGATTCTGCTGCTGGTGTTAACCCTGGCCACCATTTCGATTGGCGGAATCGTGGAGATCGTGCCGCTTTACACGATTGAATCGACGATCGAGCGGGTGGAAGGGGTGCGACCGTATTCGCCGCTGGAGTTGGCCGGGCGCAATGTCTATGTGCGGGAAGGTTGCTACACCTGCCACTCGCAACAAATCAGGCCACTCCGCGACGAGGTCGAGCGTTACGGCCATTACAGCCTGGCCGCCGAAAGCATGTATGACCATCCCTTCCAATGGGGCTCCAAGCGTACTGGACCGGATTTGGCGCGGGTTGGCGGCAAATACTCGGACGAATGGCATGTGGCTCATCTGATCAATCCGCGGGAGGTGGTGCCGGAATCGATCATGCCGCCTTACGGTTTCATGTTGGAGCGCGAGGTGAAGGCCACGGATATGGCAGCGCATCTGAAGGCGAATATTGCCGTGGGTGTGCCTTATTCGGGGGAAATGGTCGAGGCCGCCGCCGCCGATGTTGCCGCGCAGGCCGATCCTTTCGGCGATCATGACGGGTTGCTGGCGCGGTATCCGAAAGCCGCCGTGGGCGACTTCGATGGACAGCCCGAGAAAGTCACCGAAATGGACGCGGTGATCGCCTATATGCAGATTCTTGGCCGGATGGTGGACTTCACCACGGTCACCGCGCCGGCGCTGCGTCAGTAAACGGGGGTCGAGATGGAAGCAGTAGCCGAATTCTTTCGGTCCTTTTGGGTGGTCTGGATGACAACCCTATTCCTGGGGATCGTGGCGTGGGCCTATTGGCCAAAGCGCAAGAGCAAGCTTCAGGAGCACGCCGACATTCCATTCCGCGACGACGAGTAAGCCAATGCCGACGAAAATCGAAAAAGACGCCTATACCGGGTCGGACACGACTGGCCATGAATGGGACGGTATTCGCGAGCTCAACACACCGTTGCCAAAATGGTGGGTCTATACGTTCTACGCCACTATTCTTTGGGCGATTGGACTATTCATCCTCTATCCGGCGATACCGGGCCTATTCTCGCACAGTAAAGGCGTGCTGGGTTGGACGACGCGGGATCAAGTCGCAGAGCAGATGACGGCGGCACAAGCGGCGCAGGCAGGCTTCCTCGATCGAATCAATCAGGCGTCGTTGGAAGAGATCGTCGGCGACAACGAGCTTTTCACGGTGGCGCAGGTTGGCGGAAAAGCTGCCTTCGCCGATAATTGCGCACCCTGCCACGCGCCCGGCGGCGCGGGTCGCCCGGCCTTCCCCGTGTTGGCCGATGACGACTGGCTGTGGGGCGGTACGCTGCCGGAGATCAGCCATACGATCAGTTTTGGGGTACGGGCCGACAATGACGAGAGCCGGTTCTCGGAAATGCCGGCGTACGATGGTGTGTTCAGCGGACAAGAGACCGCGGATCTGGCGCAATATGTGCTGTCGCTATCCCGACCGGGGGCCGATCTCGCCGCGGTGGAACGGGCGGCACCGCTGTTCGAGGACAATTGCGTGGCGTGTCACGAGGTCGGCGGCCAGGGCAATCGCGAATTGGGCGCGCCCCGTCTGAGCGATCAGATTTGGCTTTATGCGGATGAGGAGTCGGCGATTGTTTCGCAAATAAACCAGCCCCGTCACGGGAAGATGCCGGCCTGGGGCGAGCGACTCAACGAGGCAACGATCAAGATGCTAGCGGTCTATGTTCATTCGCTAGGTGGCGGTGAATAAGATCAACCAACCGGTTGCAGAGCCGGATGTTCCCGTCGTCGATGTCGTTTCGACGAAGCTGCGGGAGGTCGACCCGCCGCTCTACATGTCGCGCAACCGGGTCTATCCGAGGCGCGTGTCGGGCACGTTCCGCCGCGTCAAGTGGATGGTTCTGGCGGTGCTGTTGGGGATCTATTACCTGGTCCCGTGGGTGCGTTGGGATCGTGGACCGGATGCACCCAACCAAGCCGTGCTTATCGATATGCCGGCGCGGCGGGCCTATTTTCTGTGGATCGAGATCTGGCCGCAGGAAATCTACTTCTTGGCGGGCCTGCTGATCCTGGCAGCGTTGGCGCTGTTCTTGGTGACAAGTATCGCGGGCCGGGTTTGGTGCGGTTACACTTGCCCGCAGACGGTATGGACCGATTTGTTCATGTGGGTGGAGCGCCGGATCGAGGGCGATCGTAACGCCCGGATGCGCTTGGATCGGACATCATTCAACCTGCGTAAAGCCGTCCTAAAAGTCGCTAAGCACAGTGTGTGGCTGCTGATTTCGGTGCTCACCGGCGGCGCCTGGATCATGTATTTCAACGACGCGCCGACGGTGCTGCCGGCATTTATCACCGGCCAAGCCGGGAAGACGGTGTACCTGTTTGTCGGCCTGTTTACCGCAACGACATATGTTTTGGCCGGCTGGGCGCGTGAACAGGTCTGCACCTATATGTGCCCGTGGCCGCGGTTCCAGGCCGCCCTGTTCGACGAAGACACGCTGATCGTCTCCTACCAGAACGAGCGGGGGGAGCCGCGCGGCCATCATAAGAAGGGCCAGGATTGGGGCGAACTGGGTCATTGCGTCGATTGCAACCAGTGCGTGGCGGTATGCCCGACCGGAATCGATATACGTGACGGACAACAGCTTGAGTGTATTAGCTGCGCGCTGTGTATCGATGCCTGCAACACGGTCATGGCCAAGGTGGGCCTGCCGGGTAATCTGATTTCCTATGACACCGAACGGCGGCAGGAAAGCCGCATCGTTGGGACCGATGCGACTTACCGGCTGCTGCGACCCAGAACGCTGCTTTACGGGGCGTTATGTTTGATCGCCGCTGGATTGCTGCTATGGGGACTGACCCACCGTACGACCTTAGAGATCAATGTCCTGCATGACCGGAATCCTCTGTTCGTCATGCTATCGGACGGTAGCGTACGCAACGGGTATACGATCCGGCTGTTGAATAAGGTGCGGGAAGAGCGGCAGCTCATCCTGCAGGCCGATGGGCTTCCCGGTGCGGCGCTACAGGTGACCGGGCAGGAAACCACCGGCCGGGAACGGGTCGCGCTGCTGGCTAATCCGGATGGCGTTACGACCTATCATGTGTTCGTCAAACTGCCCCGTGGCGAGATCTACGATGAAACGATACCGTTTTCCTTCACCTTGACCGCCGCCACCGAGAGCGTTTCGGCAGCCCATGAGACGGTGTTCAGAGGGCCGACCAAGTGAGCGACCGAGCCCAAAAACGCGCGGACTGGTGGATCCCTTGGGTCTTCGTAGGGGGATTTCTGGTGGTGCTGACCGCGAACGTGATCCTCGTGGTGTTCGCAGCGACGTCCTGGACCGGTTTGGAAACCGACGACGCCTATCGCAAGGGGGTCAGCTATAATGTCGCGTTGGCGGCGGCAAGAGCACAAGACCAGTTGGGCTGGCAATCGTCCATTGTTCTGACGGCGGGCGCCGGCGAGCGTGCCGTATTAGAGGTTTCATTGGCCGATAAGAACGGGGCGCCACTGTACGGGGCGAAGGTCAGCGCGCTTTTTGTCAGGCCGACCCATACCGGGAGCGACCTGACCGTGGAGATGCGGGAGCTCGAACGCGGGCGCTACCAAGCAGAGGTCGACCTTCCCCTTGCCGGGCTTTGGGATGTGAAGGTAGCGGCGAGACGCGACGGCAAGGCCTTTCAAGCGACGCAGCGGGTGGTGGCGGAGCGGTGACACTTGCCGACACCCGCGCAGCAGACGTTCGCGACCCGGACGATCCAGGCGTCGACTATGCGGGTTACGCGGAGGGCTGCTCCGACGGGATACACAAACTGCTGTTGTTGGTCGAAGGCGCGCATTGCGGCGGCTGCATCGCCCGCATCGAACGTGCGCTGCGAAGCCAAGCGGATGTGGAAACCGCGCGACTAAACCTTTCAACCCGGCGACTGACATTGGTGTGGCGAGGTGGTAAGGCGCGCGCAAACGAATTGGTCAGCCTCGTCTCCAGGCTTGGCTACCGTGTCGTGCCGTTGCGGGAGGCTGATATCTCCGGTAGCCACGGGGAGGATCGGGTATTGCTGCGGAGCATGGCGATTGCCGGATTTGCCGCCGCGAACGTCATGCTGCTCTCAATTGCCGTCTGGGCCGGTCACGGCCAGGGCATGGGCCCCGCGACCCGCGATCTACTGCATTGGTTCTCAGCTCTCATCGCCCTGCCAGCGATAACCTATTCCGGTCGGCCGTTCTTCTATTCGGCGACCCGAGCCTTGCGCGGCTGGGGCACGAATATGGATGTGCCGATCTCGCTGGCAATCCTACTGACCTCCGGCATGAGCTTGTTCGAGACAGTCCGCGGCGGACCGCACACCTACTTCGATTCCGCGGTGGCGCTGCTGTTCTTTTTGCTGTTGGGGCGGTATCTCGACAACCGGGCCCGGGGAAAGGCGCGGGAGACGGCGTCACGGCTGCTGGCCCTGGGGACGCGGGCCGTCACCGCTTTGACGGAAGATGGCCAAGCCTATGGTCTGCCCGTCGAGCAGGTCAGCACCGGGATGCGGCTGCTGGTGACCGCCGGCGAGCGCATACCGGCAGATGGTGTCGTGCTTAGCGGGCGATCCGAGATCGACAGCAGCCTGATCAGCGGCGAAACACACCCTGCCAAGGTGACGCCGGGCGATGACGTGTATGCCGGGACCCTCAATATCGGCGTGCCCTTAACCCTTTCGGTGCGGGCGGTTGGCGAGGGTACGCTGCTGGCGGAAATTGTGCGGCTGCTCGAAGTTGCGGAACAGCGACGCGCCCGCTTTGTCGCGCTGGCAGATCGCGTTGCTCGCCTGTATGCGCCGGTTGTGCATGGGCTGGCACTGGCAACGTTCCTGGGCTGGCTGCTGTTCGGCGGTCTGGCCTGGCAACCGGCGCTGCTCATTGCCGTGGCGGTGCTGATTATCACCTGCCCTTGCGCCCTGGCGTTGGCGGTGCCGGTGGTGCAAGTCGTGGCGAGCGGACGGCTGATGCGGCAGGGTATCCTGCTCAAGTCAGCGACGGCATTGGAGCGTTTGGCGCAGGTCGACACAGTGGTGTTCGACAAAACCGGCACCCTCACCGAAGGACGGCTCGTACTACAAGGCAGCGCTAGCGAGGCGGACCTTAACATAGCCGCCCGTCTCGCCAGCGCCAGCCGGCATCCTTTGGCACGGGCCTTGTCTCGAGCCGCGCCGGCGGCATCCCCGGCAGCAGGGGTCCGGGAGGTTCCGGGAAGCGGTCTGGTGCTCGAAACGGCCGACGGCGAGGTTAGATTGGGCAGCCGCGACTGGTGCGGGGTCGGCGACACGTCACCGGCGGCGGGGCCGGAACTCTGGCTGCAACGTCCGGGCGCCGCACCGACTTGCTTCGGTTTTGCCGATGAACCGCGGGCTGACGCGGCAGAAGCCGTGGCGGCGCTAAAGGAGCGCGGTTTCGAAATTAGACTGATGTCGGGCGACCGTCGGGAAACGGTGGCGGACGTGGCGGCGCGGCTCGGGGTCGAAGCTTGGCAGGGCGCCATGAAGCCAGCGGACAAGGTAGCGGCCCTTGAAATGCTGGCGACGGCCGGGCGGCGGGTCCTGATGGTCGGCGACGGGATCAACGACGCCCCTGCCCTTGCGGCGGCTTATGTTTCCCTCTCGCCCTCGACAGCGGCCGATATCAGTCAGACGGCCGCGGACGCGATCTTTCAAGGCCAGCGGTTGGCGCCGGTCGTCGATCTGTTGACGGTGGCACGGCGCGCGGATCGCCTCGTGAAGCAGAATTTTGGCCTGGCGTTCGGCTACAACGCCGTCACCATACCGCTGGCGGTTCTGGGTTTTGTGACGCCGCTGTTCGCGGCGCTGGCGATGTCCACCTCATCGCTGGTGGTGGTCGGCAACGCCCTGAGGCTGGGCCTGAGGCGGCGGGCATGAGCGGATTATTGCTGCTGATCCCGATCGCCTTAATGCTCGGACTGGCCGGGCTCGCCGCATTCTTGTGGGCATTGCGCTCGGGTCAGTTCGACGACATGGACGGGGCCGCCCAGCGGATTCTGCTCGACGAGGATGATCTGGACTGACCGGCCGGCTTCAGGCCGCGTGATAGGTGCCGGTGCCGCGGGTGATGATCTTATCAGTGGGGAGAATTTCACCGGCCTGAAGTTCCGGCATGGCCTTGATCCGGGCATAGATCGGGGCAAAATCCTGGTTGGCCAGATCGAGCAGCGACTGGACGCTATCGATGACGAAGTAAGTCTGTTGAAAGTCGTCGATCCGGTAGTTACTGCGCAAAACCCGTTCGAGATCAAAGGCGATGCGGTTCGGGGAATTCGACCCGAGACTGAAGGCGGTTTCGGTTCGCGATGAGACAATGCCGGCACCATAGATGCGCATGCCCTCGGCGGTGTCGATGAGACCGAACTCGACGGTGTACCAATAGAGACGTGCCAGATTATCGAGCACATCGAGCTTCATGGCCCGGAGGCCGCCTTTGCCATAAGCTTCCATATAATCGGCGAAAACCGGATCCATTAGCAGCGGAACATGGCCGAATACGTCGTGGAAAACGTCGGGTTCCTCGAGGTAATCGAGCTGATCGGGGCGGCGGATGAAATTGCCGGCGGGAAACCGGCGATTGGCGAGATGCTCGAAGAATGCTTCTTCTGGGATCAGACCCGGCACGGCCACGACTTGCCAGCCGGTGGCCCGCATGAGGCTCTCGCTGAGGCGGCGGAAATCGGGAATTCCTTCGGCGGCTATAGGCAGTTCCCGTAAACCCTGCAAATACGCCGGTAAGACACGGCCGGGCAACAGCTTTTCCTGGCGGGCGTAGAGGGTGCGCCAGACGGCGTGTTCGGCGTCGGTATAGGCTTCCCAGCCCTGGTCGATGGTAAAGTCAGATCGATGTTGCGGTATTGCGCGATCCTGTTGCACGGCAGTCATGAAGATCTCCAGCTTCTGCGCCCGTCTCCACTCGCCCCCTGTCGGCCTTAGACTACGCCACGCAGCGTGTCATTTGGTTGCTATGTTTAGCGGCATATCGTTACTTTTCTATGGCTCGCCAGTGCCATACTTGGAGGTTGTTATCCATACTTGCAACATGGGTGGAGCGATACTCAGCGCCGCCGCTAAAGGCGGGCCGTCAGCAGTTTGATGCCGAAGCCGGCAAATAGGAGGCCAACGATGCCGTCGATCGGGCGTCGTGCGGCCAGATGGAGCCGCATCATACGGTTGGTTGAGAACGCCAGCGCATAAGCGCCAAAGATGAGGATGCCGAGCATGGTGCAGCCGGCGACGATGGCGCCGGCCACCCAAAACGGGGCGCCCTCGCGCAGACCGAGCGTGATGATGGCGATCCAAGCGAACACAGCCTTGGGATTGGTCATGTGGATGGCGAAACCGCGCGCGTAATAACCGAGCGCCGGTGCCGCGATCGCGGTGCCTCGCTGAGTGCCAAGGATCGCGGAGCGGAACGATTTGGCGGCCAACCAGAGCAGATACAATCCGCCAGCGATCTTGAGCGCGATCAGGAGCCATGCGACCTGACTTAATATTGCTGCAAGACCGAATGCCGTCAGATTGCTCCACACAAGCGAACCACCCATGACGCCGATGGCGGTTTGAACTCCGGCCCGGCGCCCGGCGCCGGCGGAGGTCGCGACGATGGCGAGGTTCGCCGGACCCGGGCTGGCCGTTGCCACGACATAGGCGGAATAGGCGACGAAGATCTCAGGCCAATAGTTCATCGGGTCGCTTGCGTGGATTTCCGATGCCGCTTGCCATGTTCCGAACTAGATCCACACGTCATTTTCCGCGGTGGCATCGCCGCCTTCATGGCCGGTGTTCAGGATGCCGCGCGGTTCGATGAGCATTACTTTGACCTCTTTCTCGGCGTAAGGCTTGTGCTCAACCCCCTTGGGTACGACATACATCTCGCCTGCTGAGACATGCACCGGGCCCTCCCTGAGATCGATCCGCAACTGCCCTTCTAGAACTATGAATGTTTCGTCAGTCTCCGGGTGGTCGTGCCAGATGAAATCGCCCGTCAACTTGACGACCTTGAATTGGTAGTCGTTCATTTCGGCAACGACCTTTGGCGTCCATTGCTCGTCAACAAGGGCCAGTTTTTCTCTCAGGTTGACCGCTCTACGCTCCATCGCCTGTAACTCCGGTTCGTCAAGAATCGGGCAGCCTCGAGCCAGACGGCGCCGTCAGGCAGTCGACTTCACGTTCGCTGCCTGTCACGCGATGAGGCTACGCCCAAATCTCGTGCAAATGTAACCACGTGATGCCCTGCGGCAGGTCCTCCTGGCGCCGGAGAAGCACGGTGGCGAGGATCGTCGAGGTGCGTTTGCCGTGATTGAGCCAATGCTCTTGATAGCAAAGAAGAGCAGCTTCACCAATATCGTGAACGAGGCTCACATCACTGATTTCTATGCTGAAACCCTGCCCGGCCCGCGCCCCGTGGCTGGCGCGAAAGCGGCTGACCACTTTCGCACGGCTCTCTATTTTGCCGTCCGGATTGATGATGGTGAAGCTGGGCGCCAGAACGTTGGCGAAGGCGGCAAATTCCTGATCCGATTCAGTGACCGTGCCTCTGGTCCAGACTTCTATGGTCTTATGCAGGCGCGTGATCTCGGCGGCGGTGTCGGAATGCAACGACATGGCGTTGGTGCTGACTTCTATTTCGCTGGATCGAGTATAGCCTCTTCCGAGATGACGCGCTTCTCTCGAATTAGCCCCGACGGGCGAAACAGAAGAATCAAGATCAGCATCAAACCGATCAGCACAATACGGACGGCGGCGCCTTGGGTCTGCAAGCCAGGCGGGAGCACCGCGGCAATGATGCTGCCGCTGCCGGACCAAATCCCCCAAACGACCACGCCGCCAACGATCGCGCCAAGATTGTTGCCGCTGCCGCCGACAATCAACATGACGTAGACCTGGAAGGTGAAAATCGGCAGGAAGTCCTGGGGGCTGATGAAACCGACGAAACTGGAATAGAGGCCACCGGTGAGGCCCATGATCGCCGAGCCGATGGTGAAAGCCTGCAACCGGTAGCCGAAGACATTCTTACCAAGGGTCGCCGCCGCCGTCTCGTCCTCGCGAATTGAACGTAGGACGCGCCCCCAAGGAGAGTGCATCATGCGTTCCAAGGCAACATAGACGATCGCGATAACGACGACGCACACAGCCAAGAACAGTGCATTGTCAACGAACGCTGAGTCCGAGACGCCTGAGAGCGGTTTTGGCAGCGAATAAAGGCCGTCGGCGCCCCGAGTGAGCGTTTTGAAGTTCAAAGCCGTGAGCTGAATCGAAACCGCAATGCCGAAGGTGGTGATGGCCAGATAGTCCTCGCGCAGGCGCAAGGTGACGAACCCAATGAATAGTGCCGCCAACCCTGCCGCTATCATAGCGCCAGCCCAGCCGACAAGCGCCGGCAGTCCGAAACCGCCGAGGATCGTATCGTCATAGGCCGGGCCGGTGAGGATGGCGGAGGTGTAGGCGCCAATGGCGAAAAAACCGGCAACGCCGACGTTGAACAGCCCGGTGAAGCCCCATTGCATATTCAGGCCAAGACAGGTCAACGAATAGAAGGACGCGAAGATCAAAAAGAAAACGAGGAAAGACAGCAGATCGATCATGCCTTTTCCCCAAATAGCCCCTGGGGCCTGACCAGCAAGACAAGCAACATCACCATGAAGGCGATAGAAAGGCGATAGGCGGACAGCCCGACGCCAACGGCCAGGGCCTCACTGAGGCCGATTAATAATGCGCCGGCGACGACGCCATACATGCTGGTACCGCCACCGACGATGAGGGCGGCAAACATGGGCAGTAGCAGGTCGAAGCCCATCTCGGGCCGAAGCTGAATGGTATGCCCCTGCAGGGTGCCGGCAATCGCCGCCAAGGACGCGCCGATGATCCAGGTCCAGCGAATGACAGACCGGGTGTCTATTCCATTGATCTGGGCCAAGGTCGGATTCTCGGCAGTGGCGCGCATGGATTTGCCAAGGGTCGTGCGGGTCAGGAAGAGGTGCAGGACAAACACCGCCAAGGCGGTGATGCCGAACATGGCGATCTCGTCGGGCGTCGCCTTCACGCCAAACACGGTGATTGCCTTGGGGATATAGAAGCTGAAATATTGCGGATCGCCGCCGACAAGCAGGGTGATCACGTTGCGGCCGATGAGTGACAACCCAAACGCCGCCATAATCAGGGTGATGCGTGAGGCGTTCTTGCTGCGCAGCGGGCGGAAGAGCAGCCAGTCGACAACCAAGACCACGAGTGAGGTGGCGACGATGGCGAAGACCATGGCGACCAGCAATGGCCAGCCAAAGGCAAGCGGGCCCAGGGCCCCTGCCCCGGCGCCAATGAGGACGACGACCGCGAGGGCGAAATAGGCGCCGGTTGCCAAAATCTCGCCTTGGGCGAAATTGGCGAAGCGCAAGATGTTGTAGGTCATGCTCAAACCGATGGCGCCGAGCGCGATCAGCGAGGCGTTGATCAAGCCGTCGACGACGAACTGCATCATTTGTTGAGCCTCGATCCCGCCCCGAGATAGAGCTCGCCGACCTTAGGATTGTCGAGCAGAGAGCCGGCATCGCCGTCGAGGCGGTTCTGTCCCTCGGCCAGAATGTAGCCACGATCCGATATGCGCAGCGCGGCACGGGCGTTCTGTTCGACGATCAGAATGGTGATGCCGGCCGAGCAGATCTTGCGGAGCTGACTGAAGACGACCTCGGCCAATTTCGGCGACAAGCCGGCGGAAGGCTCATCGAGCATGAGAAGCTTGGGATCCGCCATCAAAGCCCGGCCGACCGCCACCATTTGACGCTGACCGCCGGAGAGCTTGCCGGCAGGCAAGCGACGGAGGCGCGCCAAGTCCGCGAATAACCCGAAGACATGGTCGCGTTGGCGGACGTAGGCGTGACGATTGGTGAAAGCGCCGATCTCCAGATTCTCTTCAACAGAGAGTTTGGCGAAGACGTTCTCGGTTTGCGGGACATAAGCGAGGCCGGTGCGTACCATTTCGTGGGTGGGCAGGCCGACGAGGTTTTCGCCGAGCAGCGAGGCTTGGCCCGAGGTGATTTTCACCACACCGGCGATGGCCTTGATCAGAGTCGATTTTCCGGCGCCGTTGGGGCCGAGGATGGTGACGATCTCGCCGGCCGAGACGGTCAGCGAGACACCGTTGAGAATCGGCAAGGTCGGGCTGTATCCGGCGACGACGTCGCGCACCTCGAGAACTACGCTCATGCCGGAACGCCACCCAAAAATGCTTCGAGCACGCGAGGATCCTCCCTCACGCTATCGGCGTCGCCCTCCATCAGCAGTTTGCCGTTTGCCATCACCAGGATGGGTTGGCAGAGGTTCATCACCAGATCCATATTGTGCTCGATAATCAAGAAGGTGATGCCGCGCTCGTTGAGGGCGGTGATGCGTTCAACGATCTCACCCAGCAAGGTCGGGTTGATCCCGGCGCCGGGCTCATCAAGCAGGATCATTTTGGGGTCGGACATCAGGACCCGGCCCAGTTCGAGGAGTTTGTGCTGGCCGCCGGAAAGAGTCTTGGCCGCTTCGCCCGCGAGGTGGTCGAGGTTGAGGAACTCCAATATCTCTCGCGCCTGGTCGCGGAGCTTGCGTTCCTGGGCGCGTACGGCACCCATGCGGAACCAGGTATTCCAGAACTGTTCGCCGAGCTGATGCTGGGGCGCCATCATCAGATTTTCCAGAACGGTCATCTCCCCGAAGGGGCGTGGGATCTGGAATGTCCGCACCAAACCACTGCGAAAGGCGTAGTAGTCGGGCTTGCCGTCGAGGCGTTCGCCGGCGAAATATATCTCGCCGGAGGTAGGCGGGAACATACCGGCGACCATGTTGAATGTGGTGGTCTTACCGGCGCCATTGGGGCCGATAAGCCCGGTAATAGTGCGCTCGCCGACCTCGAACGACACCTCGTCGACCGCCCGCAAGCCACCAAAATCCTTAGCCAGGTTAGTGATTTTGAGCATTGCCCCGGTTGCTCTGTCGGCGAGAATGGCTTCGTGATGGTTGCGCCGGCGGCTATTATGGTAAGATTGTATGAAGTTGCAAATATCTTGTCAGAAGAAAGCGATTGGGAGGCGTTGAATGGTTAGCTCGAAAGTATTTTGGCCATTGGCCCTGGCGGGCGCGGTGTTTGCCGGGTCGACGGTCGGTGTGGCCCCGGCGGCACATGCGCAGGACTGCACCTACACGATCGGCTCGGTGCTGTCGCTCACCGGGTCTTATGGGGCCTTTGGCGTGCCGATATCGAAGGCTGCGGAACTGGCGATCGAACAGGTCTCGGAGGCTGTCGGTGATAGTGGCTGCACGTTTAAATACGACGTGCGGGATTCGCAGACGCAGGCCTCGGTCGCGGTCGACGCAGCGCGGAAGCTGGGCGATCTGGCAGGGGTGACGGCGATCGTCGGACCGGTCTCGTCGGGTATCACAGCGCCGCTGCTGACGTCGGTCACCGTGAACAGCAATATGCTGATGATCGCCACCGCGTCGACGTCGTCGACATTTACTGAAATGGGACGCCGCGGCGAGACGAAAGGCCTGTTCTTCAGGACGCTGCCCGCCGACTCCCTGCAGGCCGTCGCGACCGCAAAAATGGCGTCGGACGCGGGGATGGGGAAAGTCGCGATCATCAATCTGAACAATGATTGGGGTAACAACAACGTTGCAGAATTCGTCCGTTCTTACGAGGCGCTGGGCGGCGAAGTCGGCAATATCGTGCAATACAATGCGGACCAGGTGTCTTACCGCTCCGAGGTGAACAAGGCCTTGGAGGGCAATCCGGACAGCCTGTATCTGCTCAGCACGCCGCAGGACGGGACGAAGATCTTCCGGGATTGGCTTAGACTGGAAGGGCCGCAGAAATATGTCTTTCCGCAGGGCATGAACGATTCAGCGTTTGTCGACACCATCGGGCATGAGTTCTTCGCGGAGGGTTGGTTCATCAGCCCAGGTTCTCCCGACACGCCGTCACTGGCGCAGATGGAGTCTGACTATCAGGCGCGCTGGGACCTCTCACCGAAGGGTCCGGGACGAACATCCGGCTACGACGCCGGTGCACTGATTGCGCTGGCCATGATTTCCGCCGGTGGTCAGGCCGATGGCACGACCTTGGCTCAGCATGTGCGACAAATCACAGGCAAGGAAGGCGAGCCGGTCTTCGCCGGTGTTGAGGAGTTCAAGAAGGCGATTAAATTGCTCAACGAAGGCAAGAAGATCCACTACGTCGGGGCCACGGGTCCTATCGACTTCGATGAATATGGCGATGTTTCGGTGCCGTTTGTCGGGATGCAGATCCGCGACGGCGATTTCCAGAACGTGATGGAAATCTCCCTTCAGGATGTGCAGGACGTCAAGGCGCTGACCCAATAGGATCGCCGCGCTTCTGGTGGTATGGATCGAGGCCGGACATTTTCCGGCCTCTTTCTTTTGGGGGATGCGAATGACCGGTGTCGTGCGTATCAGGGCGGCGAGCTGCTGGCGGCGATTTCGTTACTTGGTGCGTGTCACCGGGCAATGTCGACGCGCAGGCGTTCTACCGGAGGCATGGGTCCAGCGATCCGGAGCTACGCATAATGGAGGTGACGGGAACGGCGCTGGATGCGCTGACCGCTTGAAGGCCTAGACCCCACCCTCATTTTGGTTGTAGCGCATGATGCTGCCGTGGCGGCCGGTCTTGTCGCGTTCCAGGTCGTAGCAGTCGCCCTCGGGTCCGGTACGGCGGTCGGTGATCGCCTTGATCTCGGCGAGATCCTGATCATCCAGTTCGAAAGCGAAGACACCGGTGTTTTCGGCGAGGTGCCGGGTCGAGGTAGCGCCGACGATGGCGCCGACGACATTTGGCCGCCTCAGCACCCAGCGCAGCGCGACCTGACCAATGGTGGCGTCGTAACGCGCAGCGATGCGAGCGTAGGTCGCAAGAAGTTCCTGGAATAGATCCCAACCACCGAAATCCTCGATGATGAGCTTGTATTTGGTGAGAGAGCGGTTCTTGAAAGGGCCCATGGGTTCGGGTTTGCCGACCCAATTCTTGGAGAAGAAACCGCCGGCCAAGGTCCCGTAACATAACTGTTTGATGCCGTTGGCCTGAGATATCTCGATGATGCCGTTCTCCGGACGGAGATCGATGGGTGAGTATTGCGGCTGGTTGGCAACGAAGGGGATGCCAGCTTCCAGAAGCGGCTGGAGTTTCGCCACATTGAAATTCGTGACGCCGAGATGCCTGATTTTGCCCGCGTCGCGGAGGGCAGAGAGCATCTGGGCGGTTTCGAGATAGCCGGGTACGTCGGTATCCCACCAGTAGTACTGGACAAGATCGAGGGTTTCGACCTTCAGCCGACGCAAGGAGCGATCGATGATGCCCTCGACATAATTCATGTCGACGGAACCCAAACGGTCATAGTCGGGCACGAATTTGGTGTGGATCTGGACCTGGGATGCCAAGCTGGGATAGGCGGTGCGGAAATCGCCGATCATCTCCTCGACGCCGATGTAATGGTCGGCACAGTCAAAGGTGGTGATGCCGGCCTCGACGAAGGCGGCCATGTCTTTGATGGCGTTGTCCCGATCCACGGTCCCATGACCGCCGGCGAGATGCCAACCGCCCTTGAGCAAGCGGGAAACGCTGTAGCCGGGGGTAAGCTCCGCTCGCTCGATAA
Organism: Alphaproteobacteria bacterium; assembly: GCA_021774445.1. GTDB lineage: Bacteria > Pseudomonadota > Alphaproteobacteria > UBA6615 > UBA6615 > SZUA-147. Next base: position 84,644 of record JAJFJA010000062.1, on the reverse strand, counting down.
TGCTCATTACTTGGCCTCAGGCTTTTTCAAGGGAACCGCGGTGGTCTCGGAGTGGCGGAACGTTCTTTCCTGGGTGCGGGAAATACGAAATCGAGAGCCACAGCTTGGGTCCGGGCAGGCAACGTCGGTGTCGGTGGTCATCCAATCATTGGGATGAGAGACACGCTGCTTGGCCGGGAGCATGGGCAGCAAGGCGGCCAATGTATAAATGGACCAACTCTGCCCGGCCGGGAAATGGATGTTCTCACCCTCAAGGGTAAAGTGATCGCCTGGCTTAGCACCGCACCAGCATGGCCGCTCACCCGGCAGCCATTCGACCTTGAGGTCGTAGATTGAGAATTCATCGTCAGCCATGGCTAGCCTCCGGTATTTTGCAGGGGTACGGTCGCATGCTATTTTGCCCACAAATATATGAGGCTTCATATATTATTCGGGATCTTAAGCACAACAACGTCCCGCCAGGCCTTGACGGCGGAGGGGAGTGCAAGAAAGAGGATATGGATGGGTAGACAGCTTATTTCGTCGGGCTCGATTTTTGAGGAAATGGCCGGGTATTCGCGGGCCGTCGCGGACGGCGACTGGGTCTTTGTGTCCGGCACCACAGGCTACGATTTCGCCACCGGCGCGATTTCCGCCGACGTCGGCGAGCAGACCGAGCAGGCTCTGAAGACGATAACCACGGCCTTGGCAGAAGCCGATGCCACCCTAAAGGACGTGGTGCAGGTGCGGGTCTATCTGAAGGACCGCGGGGATGTGGCGGATATGTGCCGGGTTTTGAAAGAAAACTTCGATGAGACCCGGCCGACGAACACGACGATGATTTGCGAGTTTGCGGAAGAGGCTATGAAGGTGGAGATCGAAGTCGTGGCGTTGCGCCGGCGGTAGCTGCAACCGGCTTTCCGGATGGACCAATTTCGCAAGACCTTGTGGCACAGCACGGCGGATCCAGCGCCGCAAACCATAGCGCTTGCCGGAGAGCAAAATGCCGACGTGGCAGTGGTCGGGGCGGGGTTCACCGGGCTTTCCGCGGCGCTGCATTTGGCCGAACAAGGCGTCGACGTGTGCGTGCTCGAGGCGGAAGAAATCGGTTCATACGCGTCGGGCCGCAATGCCGGCCTCGTCGTCCCTAATTTTGCCAAGGCGGACCCGCATGTGGTTGAAACGAGACTGGGTGGTGAGGCCGGCGGGCGCCTACTGAAGCTCATCGGGGGCGCGGGGGACGCGGTATTCGGGCTTATCAAACGGCTGGGTATAGATTGCGATGCCGAGCAAAGCGGCTGGATTCAACCCGCGCATCGGGCGGACGCTGTCGAGGCGATGGAACGCCGATGCGAAGAATGGGCGGCGCTGGACCGACCCGTGACGCTGTTGGGGCGCAACGAACTGGCGCAGATGACCGGTTGCGAGAAGTTCTTCGGCGGCTGGATCGATCGCAGCGGCGGTCAACTTCATCCGCTGAAATATGCCAGGGGATTAGCCAAAGCGGCACTGGTAGCCGGGGCCCATATTTATACGAGATCGCGACTTGCCAACATGGAACGGGTCTCCGGTCGCTGGCGACTGAAGACGGCAGATGGGCAGGTTCGGGCGGATCAGGTGCTGTTGTGTACCAACGCCACCGTGGGTCCGCTATGGCCGCGGCTGAGGCGATCCTTCATACCGCTGACGGTGCATCAACTGGCCACGGCGCCGATCACCGACGCGCAGGCGCGACGGATCTTGCCGGGCCGACAAGCCGTGTCCGATACGAGCACAAACCTTTTCTCGTTCCGCCTCGATCGGGACGACCGTTTGATCAGCGGCGGCATGGCGGCCTTGCCGTGGGGCGCCGAGGCGCGGATGTCACGTCACATCGCGCGGCGCCTGGATTGGATGCTCGACCTTGGCGGGGTGCCACGGGTGGAACATATCTGGCATGGCACCGCCGCCGTGACCCCGGACTTCCTGCCCCGGCTCCACATGCTGGCGCCCGGACTGCACACCGGGCTGGGGTGCAATGGGCGTGGTATCGCCATGACGACCGTCCTGGGCCAAGTCTTGGCGCAGGCGGCGCAACAAGGCCATGGACGAGGCCTCGCCATGCCGCTAAGCGAACTGGCGACGGTGCCGGCCCACCGGGTGATGCAACATGCGCCACGGGTCGCGGTGCCGCTGGCGCGGTGGCGCGAGGCACGCCGATGATGGCTTGCCGCCGCCCGGGTAACAGGATGTGTCCATGAGTTTTCGGATCGGAATCGATATCGGCGGGACCTTTACCGATTTCGCGCTGCTGGAAGTCGGCTCTGGCCGGCTGGTTATTCACAAACAACTGACGACGCCGGCCGACCCTTCCGAGGCCGTGCTTAGTGGCGTGCCGGCGCTGCTGGCCAAGGCCGGCAGCGATATCGGCGTGGTGGAAGCCGTCGTCCATGGGACGACCTTGATCACCAATGCGTTAATTGAGCGCAAGGGTGCGGTGACCGGCATGCTGTGCACGGCGGGTTTCATGGACGTGCTGGATATCGGCATGGAGCGGCGATACGACATGTATGATCTCCGCATTACCTATCCCGACCCGCTGGTGCCCCGACAGCTTCGGCGCGAAGTGGATGAGCGTATGCTCGCCGGCGGCCGTGTCGGGACGGCGCTCGACTTGGAGAGTGTTGCGGCGACGGTGGAGAAGCTGGTCGAAGACGACGGGGTGGAAGCGCTTGCGGTGTGCTTGCTGAACGCCTACGCCAACCCGGCGCATGAGCTGGCGATCGCGGATATCGTGCGGAAGCGGTTTCCGGCGCTTTATATCTCGACTTCAGCGGATGTCTTTCCGTTCATACGGGAATATGAGCGCTGGACCACGACAACCATGAACGCCTTCACGCAACCGATGTTCGACCGCTATCTCGACCGGCTAGAGGGCGGTCTCGAGGCGCTTGGGTTCAAGGGATCGCTGTACATCATGACGTCGAGCGGCGGCACGGTAACGCCGCAGACCGCCCGGCGGTACCCGGTGCGAATGCTGGAATCCGGGCCGGCTGCCGGGGTGCTGGTGTCGGCGCATTTGGGGGCGTTGCTGGCGCAGCCGAACATGCTGGCCTACGACATGGGCGGCACCACGGCCAAGGGGGCCTTGATCCGCCATGGGGCGCCGCTCAAGCGTTATGAAATGGAAGTGGCGCGGACGCATGACTTCAAGATGGGCAGCGGCCTGCCGGCGAAGATACCGGTCATCGATCTGATCGAGATCGGGGCCGGCGGCGGCAGCATCGCCGATGTGGACATTCGCGGCATGATCCGCGTGGGCCCGAGGAGCGCGGGCGCGGACCCCGGACCTATCTGTTATGGCCAAGGCGGCGAGCAGCCGACCTTGACCGATGCCAATTTGCTGCTTGGTTATTTGAGCGCCGACTTCTTTCTTGGCGGAGACATGGCGCTGGATACGGACCACACCAAGGACGTGGTTGGGCGCGTCTTGGCCGGACCGCTCGACGTCTCCGAAGCGCGGGCGGCGTGGGGCATTCATGAGACGGTCAACGAGGATATCGCGCGGGCGTTTCGTAACCACGCGTCGGAGCGCGGCTTCGACTACCGCGGTTGCGCCATGGTCGCCTTCGGCGGCTCCGGGCCGGTCCATGCGGCTCGGGTCGCGCGCAAGTTGCGGGTACCGACGGTGGTGTTTCCGGTGGGGGCCGGCGTGGCCTCCGCGGTGGGTCTGCTGATCAGTCCGCTGGCATTCGAGACGGCACGTTCGGAGCGAGTGGCTCTCGAGGACCTGACTGCAGAGGATTTGGCCGCGCGCTTTGCGCCGCTGGTTGAGGAGGTCAGCGATTACCTTCGTCCGGAGGGCATCGCCGAGGACGAGATCCGGGTAAGTCGTTGGCTCGACATGCGGTATCGTGGCCAAGGCTATGAAATCGAGGTTAGTCTACCGGATCTGCACGGGAGCGAGCTGCTGGCGGCCCTGCCGAGCCTGTTTGCCGAGGCCTATGAAGCGGTGTTCGGCAGGAGCTTCGATCAGGAGCCGATCGAGATCATCAACTGGAAAGTCGAGGCAGCGGGGCCACGACCGATCGGCGATGGTCACTATCGGCTGGACGTTGCGCCGGGGCCGCAAGCGCTCAAGGGAACCCGGCTGGCGTATTTCCCCGAGGGCGATGGCTTCGTAAGCTGCCCGGTTTATGACCGCTACACGCTTGCGGTGGGCGCCAGGTTTACCGGCCCCGCGCTCGTCGAGGAGCGGGAATCGACCTGTGTCATCGGGGTGGGCGATCGGGCCGTGATCGATGATTTGGGCAACCTGATCGTGCAGACGGTGCAGCAGGAGGCGTTATCGTGAAGGATATCGATCCGGTCAATCTGGGCATCATGTGGGATCGGCTGACGGCAATTACCGATGAGATTCTACTGTCAATCGTTCGTACGTCGTTTTCCGTCGGGGTGCGCGAGGCCTGGGACTTGGCCTGCGTGCTGTTCGATCGCGAGGGCCGGTCGATCGCGCAGGCCACTCTGAGCATGCCGGCCTTTATCGGCACGGCGCCCTTTACCATGCAACATATGCTGAGGCGGTTTCCCGCCGAGACGCTCGCGCCGGGCGACGTGGTGGTCACCAACGACCCCTGGCTGGGCACCGGGCACACGCCGGACATTTGCGTGATGCGTCCGGTGTTCGCCGATGGCGAGCTGATCGGATTCGTCATGACGATCAGCCATTTGCCGGACATCGGCGGCGCCGGCCTGTCGCCGCAGGCGACCTCGATCTATGTGGAAGGACTGATCCTGCCGATCTGCAAGCTCTACCAGGCGGGCGAACCCAATCAGGACATTCATGACCTGCTGCGGGTCAACGTGCGGACGCCGGACCAGGTCTTCGGCGATCTGATGGCCAATGTGAATGGCACGGCCGTCGGCGGACGCTTATTGCGCGAATTTATGGCGGAGTATGGGCTGACGGACCTGCGGGCGCTGGCCGATGGGGTGATCCGGCAATCGGAACGGGCGATCCGGGAACGCATTGCCGCCATTCCCGACGGCGTCTATCGCAACGAAGTAGATGTCGAAGCGGTTGAGGGGGCGGTTTCGCTGGCCGTTGCCATTACCGTGGACGGTGACGAGGTGGCGATCGATTTTGCCGGCTCCGGGCCGTCAGTGCCGATGGCGATCAATGTACCGCTTTGCTACACACGGGCGTTTTCGACCTACGCCATCAAGTGCCTGACCACGCCGTCCATTCCGAACAATCAGGGAGCCGTCAATCCGCTACGGGTCACCGCGCCGGAGGGCTGTATTCTAAACGCCCAGCGGCCCTCCCCTACCGGTGGGCGGCACACCATCGGCTGGTTTATCGTCCCGCTGATCATGGGGGCCCTGGCGGCGGCGATACCGGATCGAGTGCAGGCGGAACCAGGGATGGCGTCGCTGTTCTTGCTACAAGGCAAGCGGCCGGACGGACGGGACGTGGCAACCCAGTATTTCCTGGCCGGCGGACTAGGCGCGATGGCCGGGCTGGATGGGCGGCAAACGACGCCCTCACCCACCAACAATGCCGTGGTGCCGAGCGAAGTATGGGAAAGCGAGACCGGCATTACCGTCGTGCGCCGGCGTTTGTTGCCGGATACCGGCGGACCGGGGGAGTTTCGCGGCGGCGTGGGGCAAGAGGCGGTGTTGCGCAATGATTCCGGCTATCCCTATACGGTTTCCCTATTCGGCATGCGCACGGTGTATCCGGCGCGGGGCTACCATGGCGGGGGCGATGGGCAGCGTCGACGCTTTGCCATCAATGGCGAACAGGTGGCGCCGAAGGGCCGTTACGTGTTGCGACCGGGCGACACTCTGACCGTGCATGAGGCGGGCGGCGGCGGGTTCGGCGACCCAAAGGCCCGGGACAGGGCGCGGGTGGCACAGGACGTGGCGGCGGGCTTCGTCACGGCCGACGCGGCGGCGCGGGACTACGGCGAGACGCCGTAGACTTCGCCGGAACCGAGTAAGGCGGTCAGGCCCAACAACTGCTAATAGTTCCTTTATTCGATTGCTCTATCATAGATCGTTAAGACGCCCGTTTTGCGTGGCGGCTCCCTTGTGGACGACAGTGTTATGAGCATTCATGTTTAACCTTCGGCGCTACTTTTTGCTCGCGAACGCAGCGGCCATCCTTACGGTTACGGTACTCTTGGCCGGACTTTTCCACTGGCACTCGATGACGCATGTCGTCGAAATGGTCGAAACGGATAACATCGTGTTGTCGCGAGTGTTTACCAACATGACACGGCCGCGGTTTTCCGCATATGTCACGTCGACGAACACCATGGATGGTAATGTTTTGCGGACTCGGCCGGAAACCAGAATCATTCATGACACCCTGGAGCAGATCACGTCTGGCCTGCCAATTGTCAGGGTCAGAATATTTAACCTCGACGGATTGATCGTGTATTCCTCGGAACCTAGTGAGATGGGAACTGACGGGAGCCACAACCCGGGGTATCTTGAGGCCGCGCGCGAGGGATTACCGACAAGTGTGTTTCCCTATCGCGATAGCTTCCACACATTCTTCGACACGGATCAGGATGTGGTGGAGAGCTATATTCCGATTCGGAGTTCCGATGGTGAGATCGAGGGGATCCTCGAGATTTACACTGATGTTTCTCCGATGGTTATGGATATTACTGGCGGCACTATTAGCCTTACCGCGGGCCTGTTACTGGTATTGGGATTATTGTATGGGGTACTCTTCTTAATCGTGCAGCATGCGGACAATATTCTAAGGAGACAGTATCACGGTTTGCGGCGCAATGAAGAGGCAATTAGGGCTCGGAACCAGGAACTTAAGATCGAGAATGCCGAACGCCGGCGCGCCGAGAACGCGTTGCTCACGAGCGAGCAAATGTTACAGGATCGCGTTGCCGAGTTAGAGAATGCGCGAGGGAACCTCGAGACTCAAGCCGAAATCCTTACCCAGTTGACGGACGACTTGCTTATCGCACGCGATGAAGCGCAGTCGTCGGATCGTGCCAAATCGGAATTTCTCGCGGCAATGAGTCACGAATTACGAACGCCTTTAAATGCGATTATTGGATTTTCGGATATCATCAAGAATGAAGCTTTTGGTCCAGTTGGCGACCCGAAGTACCAAACTTTTACGAGTGATATTCACGATGCCGGGCAACATCTCCTTGGCCTAATCAACGAGATTCTCGATCTTTCCAAGATCGAGTCCGGTAAAGATGAGCTGTTCGAAGACGTCATTGAGGTGCCGACGCTGGCCCAATCTGTGTTGCGCCTTATGGGACCGCGAGCCGAACAGCGCGGTGTCATACTTGCTCTCGAAGTGTCGGATCAGTTGCCGGCTCTGCGTGCCGATGAGCGTAAGATAAGACAAATCTTGATTAACCTTCTGAGCAACTCGATTAAGTTCACGGACGGTGGAGGCATGGTCAGTCTTAGGATTTCCTGTGATGACGATGGTGGGCATGTCTTCGAAATTGTCGATACGGGGATCGGTATCTCGCCGCAAGATATTCCCAAGGCGCTGTCACGTTTCGGACAAGTCGAGGGTGACCTCAACCGACATTATGAGGGCACCGGCCTTGGCTTACCGCTGAGCGTGGCGCTGGTTGAGTTGCATGGGGGTGTTTTCGACATACAGAGCGAACTCGGGGTCGGTACCACGGTTACAGTTCGGATGCCGATAGCGCGAACGGTCACCTGTATGGAGCCGTTAGAGCCCGAGGCTCGAGTGGCGAGCTAAGAGGCCGTTTCGAAAGTGGCTGGGTCGGGGACTTTGGGTGATTCCAGCCGATTGTCGAGGCCGAGCTGGAGGCAGCACGTAGACTACAACGATCCCCGGTGCCAATGTCCGCGTCGAAAGAAGAGGGGATCATCGAGCGTGCGCAGCGGAGGTATAACAAGTAAGCAAGTCGCATCGTCAGACCCCCCTACCGCTCGGGCGCCCCAGTTGACTGTTGTCGTACATGAGTAGGTCGTCACTTGACTGGCTTCCGCAAAGCCTGAGGGAAGGAGCACAACCGCGAACGCTGGCGGCCGGCGACCCGGTGTTTCATACCGGGGACAAGGTTTACGGCATCATCGAAGTGGTGTCCGGACGACTGCACATGGTGCGTCACACGATTGAGGGGCGCGCCGTGGTCATACAATCCTCACGCGCCGGCGAGCTCTTTGCCGAGGCCGCCCTGTTTTCCGATGTGTACCATTGTGACGGCGTCGCGGCGGAAGCATCGGACGTTATCGTTTTCGACAGAGTGCCGATTCTCGCAGCGCTCCGCGCCGATCCGGATCTGGCCGAGCAATTCATGGCGCGGCAGGCGCGGCAGGTGCAGCGGCTTCGCACGCGGCTGGAACAGCGCAACATACGCTCCGCCCGCGAGCGGCTGATGCAGTATTTGCTTCTAGCCGCCGAAGGCGACGGGCGGACGATCCCTCTTGAGGGGACGCTAAAAGACCTAGCCGCAGAACTCGGCCTGACTCATGAAGTGCTTTACAGAACCTTGGCGCAGCTGGAGAAGGAAGGCGGGATCAAACGAACGCCGACCGCAATCTTCTTAGTTCCCGGCAATGCCGTATGATTTCAATCATATGAGATTTGATGGAACCGCGATAATCCCGGCAATCAGACAGTTGCACACATTGCCGAGGAGCAAACAGTTCATGCGCGCCCAGAATCAAAGCCCATTTAAGGTAGCGCAAGCGGAACTCGTCGGAAGGTTGGCCCCGATTGTCGTCGGGTTATCGCTTCTCGTTGTTCCGGGCCTGGCGCTTGGCGAGCCCCGGGATCATAGCGGTCACAAGTCGCCGCTCGGCCATCCGCCGTGCGCGGGATGCGACCTGTATGGGCAACACGATCGTACGGAGCGACCTTTCGAGACCGGGCAGGGAACTTTTGCGGCCATGCAGGAAATGGTGATGCTGTTGGAGGGCAAAGCCGATACCGACTGGGCCAAATTCAACCTCGATCGCCTGTACACCCATTTGATCGATATGAACGAAATCTCCCTGAATACGACTGTTGTGACCCGGGATCTGGACGACGGCCTCGCAATGGTGCTGACTGGAGCGCCCAGAACGCTTGAGGCTCTTTTTCGGGTTATTCCCGAGCAAGCCATCACCCTGGGCAGAATCAATGCCTGGGAGTCCGCAGTCGAAGTCGAAGCGGACCGCGTCGTCCTGACGCTGACCAGCGATATTGAGGAAGAAGTCCGGCACATGAAGGCGCTGGGGTTCTTTGGACTGATGGCCGCGGGCAGCGGGCACCATCAGCCCTTCCATCTGGCGTTGGCGAGAGGCGAAACCGACGGCGCGTGGCCGCGCGCCGAATACCTGACGGAAACCGCGAAATCGGTCTCCTCGGAGATGGACGCGGACCAGTCCATGAGCCACATGGGCGAGCAGATGGGAGCAGACCAACCCATGAACCACAGGGGCCAGATGGAGGGCGGCCATTTGGGGGACGGTAAACCAGAAGGTCGTCAAGACTCCGCAGCCGGACACCAGCCTTATGCGGGGATGCAGACGAGAACAATCAAGGCACTTTCCGAGAAAGAAACCGACGGACTGATGTCAGGTAAGGGTAGCGGATACGCGCTCGCCGCCGAGCTCAATCATTATCCCGGCCCCCGCCATACTCTGGATATGGCCGCCGAACTTGAATTGACTCCCGGGCAGCTGGCGAACACGCGAGCCGTGTTCGACCAGATGGAGAGCGCGGCCATTTCGCTGGGTAAAGCGATTGTGGCCAGAGAAAAAGCGCTCGATGCGGCTTTCGCTGCGGGGGACATTGACCGAAATCGCCTGGAAGCTCTGGTGAGCGATATCGCTGGAGCGGAGGGAAAGTTGCGGATCGTGCACCTTTCCGCCCATCTCGAAATGAAACGCATCCTCACGCCTGGGCAAGTGGCGCTTTATGACCAGATGCGGGGTTATGTGGCGAGCGCGGCGCCGGGAATGGTGCACGAGACGCACCAGAAATAGCCAGTTTAAGTTGGCGCCAACCATCTACTCGTGATGAGCGCCGCGAGCGCGCTGGCCGGGATTCCGTCGCCGAGCGCGGCAATCATCAGAAAGCGGCGGCCCTTCCCCTTTGTCGCACGGTCAGCATGAGTTTCGTAACGCACTCTAAGACGCTACCCGTGGGGCGGGTTATTGGGAGGCTCTCTAGTCTCAGCGGACACCATCGCGGGTGTCGGGACCTTCGGCATTTTTCCCCCGGCCAGGTCAAGCGGTCCCTTGAATAGGCGGTCGATTACCACGCAGGCCACCAAATCTCCGGTCACATTGACCGCGGTGCGGCACATGTCAAGCAGGCGGTCGACGCCGAGAATGATGGCGATGCCGGCCGGCGGGATGCCGACGCTATTGAGGATGGTGGCGAGGATCACGACACCCACGCCAGGCGTGCCCGGCGAGCCGATGGCCGCACCGGTGGCCATCACGACGACCAACAGCATGCCGAAGAAGCCAATGTCTATCTGGAAGGCTTGGGCGAGAAATATCGTCGCCACGCCTTGATAGAGGGCGGTGCCCGCCATGTTGATCGTCGTGCCGATCGGCACGACGAAGCGGGCGACCGAGGTCCTGACATTGAGCTTGTGTTCAGCGGTGCTGAGGCTCAGGGGCATGACCGCTGCCGAACTCGAGGTCGAGAAGGCCAGAATCGCGACCTCCCGGATCGCACCAAGGAACTTAGTCAGTCTGAGATTGCCGACGCTGACGACGATTGCCAAATAGAGCAAGAATAGGAGTATCAGGCCGAGCAAAACGGTGGCCACATACACCCCCGTGCCGATCAGGGCGGATAGGCCGACGCGCGCCGTTATGTGGGCCAGGAGCCCAAAGACGGCGACCGGTGCAAAGCGTAACACCCAGCCGACGATCACCATGCTGGCGGCTTGTACCGAGGACAACAGGTCGAGGAGCGGCTTGCGTTGGTCCACAGGGGTCATCACAAGGGCCATGCCGATTATGGCCGCGGTCATCACAACCTGCAGCATGTTGCCGCTGATGAAGGTCGTTAGGGGGTCGCGGGGGAACAGGCTGGTAATCAGCTCGGGAATTTCTTCCGGCCGGGGGAGTTCGGCAACGCTTGGGACAGCAGCGTCGTCGGTTGCCTCCACAGCCATGGCGGTCGCAAGGGTCTGGCCGTCGATGTAGGTGCCCGGCGCGACGATGAGGGCGACGGTCAGACCGATGGCGACCGCAGCCAGGGTGGTCGCCAGGAAAAAACCGACAGACCAACCACCCAATCGCTGAAGGCTCACATCGGTCTCATGTGCCGCGATGCCACGAATTACCGATGCGACAACCAGCGGCACCACAACGAACTGAATGGCCAAGAGGAAAAGCCGACCAGGAAGGGCCACCCAATTGCCAATGAGAACGGCGGTGTCCGGCTTGATCAGGCCGGCGGTCGGTCCGATCAAAACGCCGAAGGCAACGCCGGCGAACATGCCGATCAGAACCTGCAACCACAGGCGCTGGCGGACGAGTATCCGAAGCTTACCGGTCAGATGAACAAGTGAACGTTCGATCGTCATTGGCCGAGATTTGTGGCATTGTGGGATGAGGTCAAGCCCCGCAATGCCGGGTATGCTCCGGGGATCGCCCGGGCGCATTGACATGGGTCAGATCTCGTCGATCAAGTGCCAATCCGGGGCGCCCGCCGATGGGCCGCGGCTAGCCGCGGTGTGGTCTGACGAATCTCTGCTCGAGAATGCGGTTACCCCACTGATCACCGTAATACTCTTCAGCGAGTACGAAGCCGTGGCTCTCATAGAGACTACGGGCCGCCTCCAGACCCTTTAGGGTCCATAGGTGGGTCTCGCGAAATTCCCGCTCGTCGCAGAATTGGGTGGCCTGCCGAATAAGGGATTTTCCGAGGCCGGTGCCGCGCAAATCCGGGTCGACGATGAACCATCTGAGATGGGCCTTGCCATTGCCCAAGTCCTGGCCGTCAATGGCGATGCTGCCAACGACCCTGCCGTCATGATCAGCATGCCAGATGGCATTTTCATCGGCGTCCAGCCTGGTTGCGAACTCGGCGAGGCCGGCGGCCACCTTGGTTTCAAATGCGGCGCCGAAATTCACCAGCTTGCTGTAATGGGATGCATGCATTTCGACGATGCAGCCGATGATGCCCGGCGTATAGCCCTGGTCTATTGGGAGTGGTTCGCGGGTTGCTCCTGCATCCGCATCGCCGGACATGCGACTGGCGCGCAGTGCCGCCGAATAACCGGCAAGCCCGCTGACGATGTTGTCCCGATCGGCATGGCTGAGCGGATTGATTGCGGTGCCAACCTGCCGCTCCGCGAATCTTGCAATCGCCGACACCGTTTTTTCGCCCTGGGCGGTCAAGAGAAGGTCCTTGCTCCGGCCGTCCTGGTCGGATCGGACCTCGCGAACCTCGCCGCGGTCGACAAGGGATTTGATCAGGCGACTGATGGTGGATTTCTCGAGGATCAATTTCTCCGACAGCGCCCTCGACGAAAGGCGTCCATTGGCACCGATTTCGATGAGCGCGTGGACCGCCGACGCGGATAAATCGGTTCCGCCGATGGTTCTATTCATGAAGCCAAGCTCGCGCACGAGGTCGCGAGAGGCCGCACGGATCTTCGTTATCTGGCGGGATGACGGCGGTGGCATAACAGGACATAGGTTAGTTGTATGATGCAACTATATGCGCTGTTCTGCGAAAAGGCAAATAGACCCTGCCATACGGCGGACAGACCCGCGGCAATGGCGGCTAGATATCGAAGTGTCGACGGGTAGAGACTTGTTTTGGCTCGTTTTTCTGTTTGCCAGCGACAAATTTCCGGCACGTGGTTCATTAGCCGCAGGCGTTGAGCCCACCGGCCGACATTGCGGCCGTTGTCAATATGCCGTCAGCCCTCGGCCTCTTCAGTCTCATCCGGCTGCTCGGCTGACTCTTCTTCCGTACCTTCGCGCGCGAGTTTGCGCTCCGCGGCGGCTTCCTCGCGGCGCTGCTGTTTGTCCAGCTTCTTTTGCTCTTTGACACGCTCGCGCTCACGGCGCTGGTGGTTGTAGTTGGGCTTGAACGCCATCGGACCTCATCGCTCGGGCGGGCCGTCCTGCCCGGATTTTGAGAGAGACATGGGGTGCCGAATTCTCGGCACCCCATGCCGGATCTTAGCCTAGCGCTCAGCCGGCCTGCAGATTTTCCGCAGACGTCTTGCCACGCTTAGGATCGGTCTGGAGCTCATAGGAGATCTTCTGACCTTCGGCCAGATTTCCCATGCCAGCGCGTTCGACGGCAGATATGTGGACGAAGACGTCCGCGCCGCCGTCGTCCGGCTGAATGAAACCAAAACCCTTAGTGCTATTGAACCATTTGACGGTGCCACTGGGCATCGCTGTTCCTCCGGTAGTGAAGGGTGGTGCCACATACCATATGTGGCACATCAAACTGTCCCTTGGATTAGCAGCGATCTGAGGTGCCCGCGAAGGCGCCAGGTCGGCAGTCCGAAGCAGAATGACGGAGAATACATAAAGCCAACGAGCGCTATAGCAAAGCTGAAATGTCAGTCGGCCGTAGGCAGGGTCGACCGCTGTGGCGGCAAAATGCCTGAAAACACGCCAGATGCGTGAGAATACCGGCGGTTTCTAGGGCAGGCCAGCCTTGGTCAAAGATTGGCGATCAGCGATCAGGCGTTGAGGATTGGCGCAGTTTTGCGTGCGTGCCCAGTTGGCAACGGTGAAGTCCGGACGCACTGAAAGCAGGGTCTTGGCGTATTGCCCAGCCTTTTCCGCATCCCCCATGTCGGCGTAGGTCAGGATGATATCGACCAGTCCAAAGCCCGGGCTTTGCCGGTTATATTCAGAGAGAATTGATAGGGCGTCGCCGTAGCGGCCGGCATAACGGTAGGCATGACCGAGCACGCCGTGGTACCAGCCGGGGTCGAGAGGGTTCAGCCGCATCGCCGTCTCCGCCTCCCGCACCGCATCGTCGGACCTTTCCGCAAAGGTCAAAGCCAGGGCATATAACGCGCGGAGGTCGGCATGATCCGGGGCGAGCGTTACCGCACGCTGGTAGGCCTCAACGGCCTCGTCGAGACGCAGATTGTCCATATGCCAGTACCCGAGGGCACCCCAGGCATCGGCATTATCGTCGGCGATGGCGAGGGCGTGGTCGGCGTGTTCTTTCGCCCGCTGAAGTGACCGATCGCGATCATCAGTCCAATAAAACCGCCCCTCGATGGCATGCACGCAGGCGAGCATGGCATGGATTTGGGCCGATTTCGGATCCTCTATGAGCGCGTCCTCGAAGCATTGGCGGGCTTGTCTGTAGGTGTCGGCGCTGACCGTGCGGAACAAGGTGAGCCCACGGGTGAACGACGTCCATGCGGCGACGTTGTCGGTCGTCGTATAACGGAGTTTGGCCTGCTCTCCCTCGGTGAGCTGCACTTGCAGGGCGGTAGCAATGGTCAGAGTGATCTCATCCTGGACCGCAAAGATATCGTCCAGGTCACGATCGTAGCGCGCGGCCCATAGATGCGCTTCGGTATCGGTATTCGTCAGTTGCACGGAGAGCCGGATGCGGTTACCGGATTTGCGCAGGCTGCCGGTCAGCACGTAGCGCGCGTTGAGCTCTCGTCCGACCTCTTGGGCCGATGCCACGCGGTTCTTGAAAGTGAAAGCAGAGTTCCTCGACAGGACAGAGAGGTGCCCGATCTGAGACAAGGTGGTAATCAAATCCTCGGTGATGCCGTCGGCGAGATGCTCCTGTTCCGGATCGGTGCTTCGATTGTCGAACGGAAGGATGGCAAGCACCGGTTTGGACTGGGGTGCCGTGTCCGCGCGAGCCGGCACCTTGTCGTAGGTCGGAATGTCACTCGCCGTAACCCGATAGACTTCGATTTCCGTCGATATGTTCTTCAGCTGGGGTCGGCCGAGCGGTTCGAAGCCTGCGTCGACCTTGTTTAAAAGTTGGCTGCGGAGCGCATCGGAAACCACGATACCCCCCGGTGCCGCGAGCGGTTCGAGCCGCGCCGCGATGTTGACGCTGTCGCCGAACATGTCGTCGCCATCGATGAGGATGTCGCCAATGTTGATCCCAATGCGGAACAAACTTTGCTCCTCGGGGTCAAGAGACGAATTGTGCATGCCAATGGCGCGTTGGATGGCGATGGCGCACCTAAGGGCGTCAATCGCGCTGGCGAATTCGGCGAGGAATCCATCCCCCATCGTCTTGAATATGCGGCCCCTGTGCGCCGTTATTTCCGGCGTGATCAGTTCGGCGTGAACCAGCTTCAGCCGAGACAAGGTCGCAACTTCATCAGCCTCCATCTGGCTGCTGAATCCGACCATATCGGCGGCGACGATTGCGGCGAGCTTACGTTGCATCGGATTGACTATACCTGAAATCATGGCCGGCCAGATCGCACATGACGAGCGGCGCCTGCAGGCCCATAAATTCGAGCGTAATATGGCCCATATTGGCTGGCACTAACTTGTACCGTTGAGCCGGAAATGTCACGAATTCGCGCGCGATACATCATGAGCGGGTGTGATATCGGAATGGGTGAAGGCTTTACGTACAGGATAGCCCTGGCCGGGGACGCCGACGCCATCGCGGAGGTGTTTTCGCCGTCCTTGCGATTGCTGACCTTTCTGCCCGTACTCCACACAGTCGAAGAGGATCGTTGGTTCATCGCCAATACCATCCTTAAGGAGTGCGAGGTAACGGTGGCTGAGCTTGGCGGCTCGATCGTTTCGTTCTTGGCGCGCCAGGACGAGGAAATTCGACTTCTGCATACCCATCCCGATGTTATCGGACGCGGTGTGGGAGCGGCGTTGCTGCATATGGCCAAGGACTCCGGCACGTCGGTGCTCGAATTGTGGTGTTTTCAAGCCAATGTAGGCGCCAGGCGGTTCTATGAAGCGCACGGCTTTCGCGCCATCCAGCTTACGGACGGTAGCGGTAATGAGGAAAAAACGCCGGATGTTCGTTATAGATGGGAGCGAGACCCGAAAAGCTAAAAAGGCACTCATAGTTCGCTGTATGCCGGTTCTGCAGGTCTCCGAAGTTAGGGAGTGCGGCGCCTTGGCGATCTCCCCAACAGGCAGCCGTTAGCAAAGTCTTTACCTTTTCGATATGGATGGACGCGCGGTCGGACGGGCTGAAGCTGTGCATATCTAACTGGTCCGATCATATGTGAAGCCACGCTTCCATATACGCCTTGTCGGTTAATACTTTATTCAAGATGACAAAGTAACTATTTGGCTGTGCAGGTCCGCCGATACGGACATTCGAATCTTGAGCCCAACGCCAATGAATTCCGTTTTCGCGCGACGATCGTTTCGCTCCCTGCGAATGAAGATCCTCATTCCCCTACTGATTGGGGGGACCGTCGCCGCCGTGGCGGGAACCTGGTTCACCTATCGGACCACCCAGATCCAGCTCGAGCGGCAGATCGAAGAATCCGGCAGATTGCTCGTCAGCGTCCTAAATCACGTGACGATGGAGGCCACCACCGAGTCCGAGATACAGCATGTCGTCGAGCAAATCATGGTTGATTCGCATGAAGTTGGGCGCATCGTTATCACTGCCAACGATGGCACTGTCCTGGCGGCTTCCGATCCGCGTTGGGTCAGCGGTCCGGCCAGTGAGATTGACGACATCCATTTGCGCGAGCACCTAGCGACGGTCGAACATAACGACAGTTTTTCTGACCATTTCAATGCCAGTGGCAATGATTTCACGCTAATCTCAAATCTTGGATCGAAGACCGGCGTGGGCCACGACGAGTACGCAGCCGATCAGGTTCACTCGCCGGGAGGCGATGTCGAGGCGCCGGCTTCGCGCGGAAGCATTATTATACAACTGAACAAGGGACCGGCCAAGGCAGCGGCCGCCAGTATACTCCAGCGCCAGCTCTATGCGCTGCTGGCCGGAATCGCGGTGATCATGTCGCTGGCCTACTTTCTCATCGAGAGAGCCGTCCTGGCGCCGCTCGGCACGCTTCGAAAGTCTATGACACAGCGGGGCTCGGGCGGCTCGATGGCCCGTGCGCCGGTGTCGGCCCATGATGAAATCGGCGATGTTGCCATAACCTACAACAGTCTGCTCGATACGTTGGAGCAGCACCAGGACGCGCTTCGGACTGCGAAGGATCAGGCAGAGACCGCTAATCGCGCCAAGAGCAGTTTTTTGGCGAATATGGGGCATGAGCTACGCACCCCCCTGAACGCCATCATCGGTTTCTCGGAAGTTATTAGGGACGAGATCTTCGGGCCGCTCGGCAATCATAAATACCGAGAGTTTACCATCGATATCCATGACTCGGGACATCATCTACTCCGCCTCATCAATGATATTCTAGATTTGTCCAACATCGACTCCGGGAAATACGAACTGGTTGAAGACGAGCTCGAAATCCCGGCGCTCGTGAGTTCCGCCATGAAGTTGGTGAGGCAACAGTTCGAGCAAGGCATCGAGCCTGACCTCATCTTTCAAGATAATCTCCCAGCGCTGCGTGCCGATGAACGTAAGTTGAGGCAGATCCTGATTAACCTGCTCTCCAACGCAATCAAATTCACAGATGACGGTGGCACGGTGACGCTCAAGGCCTGGTGTCGGCCAGATAGCGGCCATGTGGTACAGATTGTCGATACCGGCATCGGGATCGCGCCTGAAGACATTCCCAAGTCGTTGTCGCGTTTCGGTCAGGTGGAGGGTGCTCTGGACCGCCAGTATGAGGGCACCGGTCTCGGTCTCCCGCTCAGCAAGGCGCTGGTCGAACTGCACGGCGGTATCCTGGATCTGCAGAGCGAACTTGGCGTCGGCACGACGGTCACGCTGCGATTTCCGGCCGGTCGGATCGTCGAATCGCCGGCCGATCAGAGCTCGTTCGACCAGGCAGAACGAGTGGCGAGCTGAGGCTCCTTCACTGCGCAGTCGCGGTATGCCGGGTCAAGGTCCGGCGGCGGTTTCGGCCAGTGCGGTTAGCAGCGTTCTGACCTCGTCGGGGCTGTTGTAGTGGCATAGAGAAACACGCAGGCAGTCCGGCAGCGAGAGGGCCGACAGGATGTGGCCGGAATAGCCGTCGTCGATGCGGGCGTGGACGCGGATACCGCGATCGGCGAGGCGACGGACCAGGTCGGGCGAGCGGCTACCGCGCAAGGTGAAAGAGACGATCCCTTCGCGGTCGGCGGTGTCGTTGGGCCCGATGACGGCGATATCCGGCATGTCAGCGAGGCCGGCCAGATTGCCGTCGCCGAACAGCAGCATGCCGATGAGGTGCTTCTCGTGGTTGGCGATGGCCTTGCCGGCGGCGATGAGTTGGTCGCGGCGGAGGGTGGCGGGCGTGAAATGGGCGCCGAGCCAGCAGAAATAATCGATGACGCTGCTTTGCGAGGCATAGAAGCCGGGGTCGCGGGAACCGAGTTCCCAAATGTCCGGACTTTTGCCCAGCATGTGCTCATGGGGCACCTTGACCATGCGCGGCGACAGCCAGGCGAAGCCGCAGGCGAGGCGCGAATAGGCCTTATAGGGCGAGAAGACGTAGGCGTCGGCGCCATAGCTCGCCACGTCGACCGGGCCGTGTGGCGCATGCTGGATGCCGTCGACGACGATGAAACAGTCGGGCGCAACGGTACGAATGGCGGTGCAGATCCCAGCCAGATCGACGCGCAGGCCGGTGAGTTGACTGGTATGGATGACCGTCGCGATGCGGGTATCCGGGGTCACGATTTTTGCGTAGTCCTCAGGCTCGACTTTGCCGGATAGCGGATCGAAGGGTACTTCCAGCCAATCGCGGTCCGTGCTTTGCGCCCATTGGCGGGCCGCGTCAAAACTTGCCGGATGCTCCAGGTTACACGACACGACCGGGCCCGGAGGGCTGCTAAGGGCGATGGCGCGGATCGTGCGGTAGAGCAAAATAGTGCCGGTCTCACCGGAAACCACCATGCCGTCGGTACTGCCGAAATAGTCGGAAAGGTCGGCGCGCCCTTGGTTGAGGACGGCGGTCATATGACGGGAGGCGTCGTTGTCCCTGCCCTCTTGATCCGGTATGGCGGCGATCTCGGCGCTGCGCGCTATGGCGGCCTTCAGCTTCAGCGAACCACCGCCGCTCTCAAAGAAAATACGGGGTTGATCGACGACGGGGCAATGATCGACATAGTGAAAGCGGTCGCGTACCTGCAGAAGGAGTTCAGGCGGCAGCGGCGAACCATGGGATAGCTGGGACATGCAATAGTTCCGACTGGGTGCGTGGCTGGACCGGCCGTATTTGGCCGTGGCGGACAAGCAGGATACGCAATGAGCCGGTCGAACTACAGTTGCTGTTCCACAATCTCGGCAAGATCTGCCGGATAGACCGTTTCCGACGTGTCCCGTAGCTCGTCTCGGGACCACCAACGGTATGCGGCTATGACCTTCGTCTCGAGGGGTTCCTGACCGTCCTGATTGACCTGATCGCTCGTCGCTTGAACGAGGAAATAGCGCTCGTCGGCGGCGACATCTACGCCGTCGGGTGTGCGGAAAATAGCTTCCCGCCGGGCAATTTCCGCACCGATATCCATGAAAATACCGGTTTCCTCCACGAGTCCTCGTCGTGCGGCCTCCGGATAGCTCTCACCCGGCCGCAAGGCGCCGCCGGGGGTTGCCCAGAACGCCTTACCGGCCAAAGCCCCTTCATGGAACACGAAATGGAAAAGCAGAACCCGGCCGGACGGATTGAGGACGATGAGACGGGCTGAGGGGCGTTTCTGCACGCTATCCGCCGGCGCTTGAAAGGGCCAGGCAAACGCCTGTAGGCGCAAGGTATCCGGCGGCGG
Source organism: Alphaproteobacteria bacterium (assembly GCA_021774445.1). Classification (GTDB taxonomy): domain Bacteria; phylum Pseudomonadota; class Alphaproteobacteria; order UBA6615; family UBA6615; genus SZUA-147. Next base: position 64,871 of record JAJFJA010000062.1, on the reverse strand, counting down.
TGTTCCGTTCAATTTAGGAGTTTATTAGCCCGACTTTGGCATGCTTACGTATTCAAGCTGTGCCGACCGCACGCCAAAGGTGGGCAGCCGGCTGGGAGAGGCGAGAGGACTGTGCGGTGGTGGAGGCTGCTTCGAGGATGAAGCAATGACCTGGGGACCGCTGTCCCCGGAACTGGCGTTCTATTTGATCGTCATTGGGCTGGCTATTGCGGCCGCCTATGGGTTCGCGAGGCATTGGACGACCGTCCGGGCGCGGACGATGGATCTGCGCCGGCAGCGCGATTTCGCGCAATCCCTCGTTGGGGCCGCCCCTATCGTTGTCCTAATCCTGACACCGGAAGGGGCGATCGACTTCGTCAATCCCTATTTCGAGCGCCTGACTGGCTGCCGCCTGGACCAGATCAAAGGCAAGGACTGGTTCGAGACCTTCCTGCCCGACCGCGACCGCGGGCATGTCCGCGCCCTTTTCGACGATGCTATCCAGGGGCGGACGACGCATGGCAACATCAACTCCATCCTGACTCGGGATGGCGAGCAGCGGGACATCGAATGGTCGGACGCCGTCTTGCGCGACGAGGAAGGCCAGATCGCCTCGCTGCTGGCGGTCGGATCGGATGTCACGGGAAAGCAGCGGCTCGCTGCTGAGCAAGAGCAGGAGCGTGCGCGCCTGCAATCGATTCTCGACGGTTTGTTCGCCTTTGTCGGGCTGTACTCGACCGACGGTATCCTGGTTGATGTAAATCGGGCGCCGCTGGAAGCCGCCAAGCTCGAGCGCGACGAGGTGATCGGCAAGCCTTTCTGCGAGGCCTATTGGTGGTCGCATTCAACCGAGGTGCAGGAGCAGGTACGCCAGGCGTTAGGCCGGGCGGCGGGCGGGGAGGTCGTGCGCGAGGACTTCGTCGTGCGTTTGGGCGAGAGTGAGTTCATCACCATCGATGCCATGTTCGGCCCGTTGCGCGCCAGCGACGGCTGCATCAGCGGGGTCGTGGGCTCCGGCGTCGACATCACCCAGCGGCTGAAAGCCGAAACGCAATTGCGCGAGAGCGAGCGGCGCCTGACCGAGGCGCAACGGATCGCTCAAATCGGCTCCTGGGAACTCGACCTGGCCGCGGGTGTCCTTTGCTGGTCGGACGAAATCTATCGCATGTTCGAGATCGACCCAGAGCGTTTTGGCGCTTCCTACGAAGCCTTCCTCGAAATGGTTCATCCCGAAGACCGCGATATGGTCGACAAGGCGTACAACGATTCCCTTGTCAACCGCACTCCCTATCAGGTCGTGCATCGGCTGCGTATGCCGGATGGGCGCATCAAGTGGGTCGAGGAACGCTGCGAAACGCAATTCGACGCCGACGGCAAACCCGTCATATCGCGCGGCACCGTCGAGGACATCACGAAGGACTGGACAACGCAGAATGCCTTGCGCGAAAGCCAAGCAACGATTTCCGGTATCCTCGAAATCTCAGAGGAGGCGATCGTTCTTGCCGACGACGATTTGCGGATCCGGCTGTTCAGCCGCGGCGCCGAACGGGTATTCGGCTACCCAGCCGAAGAGGCGCTCGGCCTGGCGATCGAAATCCTCATCCCGGAGCACCTGCGGGCGGCGCACCGAGATTATGCGCAACACTTCCGGGTTGGTGGGGAAACAAGCCTGCGCATGGGCGAACGTGGAGAGTTAACGGCGCTGCGCAAGACCGGCGAGGAATTTCCCGCCGCCATCTCCCTGTCCAAGTTTGCGGCGCCCGAGGGGTTTTTCTACTCCATGATCGTTCGGGACATTGGCCCGGAAAAGGCCGTTCAGGCGAACCTCATCGCGGCGAAGATGGCTGCCGAATCGGCCAATCACGCGAAATCATGCTTCCTCGCCAATATGAGCCACGAGTTGCGCACGCCGCTGAACGCGATCATAGGATTCTCCGAAATCATCTCGAAGCAAGGCATTGGGCCGATCGGGAACGCCAAGTACGCGGAATATGCCGACGACATCAATGAGTCGGGCGTACACTTGCTCAATGTCATCAACGACATCCTGGATCTGTCGAAGGTCGAGGCGGGCGAGGCCGAGTTGCATGAGACCACGTTCGACTTCGCCAAGGCGCTCGAAAGTTGCTTAACCATGGTAAGCGCACGCGCCGTGGCGGGTGGCGTCTTCTTGCGATCGGACGTCACGGATGATCTGCCGCCGCTCAATGCCGACGAGCGCAAGGTCAAGCAAATCCTAATCAACCTTCTCTCGAACGCGATCAAGTTCACGAACGAGGGCGGTAATGTTCAGTTGAGGGCATGGTTCCGCCTGCACTCCGGCTATGTGTTCCAGATCGTGGACACGGGTATCGGCATTGCCCTGAAGGACATTCCCGCCTCGCTAACTCCCTTCAAGCAAATCGACAACGAACGTAACCGCTGCTTCGATGGGACGGGACTGGGCCTGCCGCTGGCCAAGCTGTTCGTCGAAATGCACGGCGGTTCGCTTGATTTGCAGAGCGAGGTCGGTATCGGCACGACAGTCACGGTACGCTTGCCGGCCCACCGCGCCGCGCCGGGGCTGCAACAGAGCGCCGGGAACATGTCGATTTAAAGAGTCAGCGAGAACTGGCCCAATAAGAGGCTACTCGGCAAGAGGCTACTCGGCGGTCGACGGATCGGTCAAATAAGCCAGGAGATCTTCGATCATAGCCTCGTCCTCGGGTTTGAATCCGCGGAAGCCCATTCTTGTGCCCTTGACGAACTTCCTGGGCGCCTTGACGAAGGTACCGATCTTCTCGGTATCCCAGACGATACCGGACTCGCGCATGCCCTTGGAATAGTTGAATTTCTCAACCGAAGCGGCCGGACGGCCGACGATCCCGACGAGGTTCGGACCGACACCGTTACGCTCTTTGTCAGCCTGATGGCAGGCCCGACAGTTATTGTTGAACACGGTCTTGCCGACCGTGGCGTCGCCGGCGGCGAGTGCCGACGTCGTGTTCAGACCTGCGGCCAGTGCCATTGCCAGTACGCCACCCCTAAGCTGCCAAGAACTCACGATGCTAGTCTCCCGCTGCGTCTATTGCATTCAAACCATGCCTCCAGCCGAGGGAGGCGTATTCTTAAGATGATCGGCTATCCAATATGGAAATAGGCAATATAGGGATGAAGTTTGATCAATCTATCGCGATCCTGCAGCATGCTTGACCCGCCTCGAGGTGGGCTCGAATATGGTTCCAATGGGACACCAGGAACGGTTTGGTGCGCGTAAATGGCTGTAGAACGACTGATCGTCGGCATGACCGGGGCCTCCGGGGCGATCCTCGGCGTTAGGCTGCTGCAAGCCCTGCAGGATGCCGGGGTCGAGACCCATTTAGTGATGTCGAAATGGGCCCAGCAGACACTTACTCATGAGACTGACTGGACGGTCGATGCCGTGCGCGACCTGGCCTCGGTTGCCTATGGTTCAGGTGATATGGCGGCGGCGATTTCGTCGGGATCCTTCCGGACAGATGGCATGGTCGTTATTCCATGTTCCGTCGGTAGCCTAGCGGCCATCGCGCAGGGCGTTGCGAGCCACCTCGTGCACCGGGCCGCTGACGTGGTCCTCAAAGAGCGGCGGAAATTGGTCATGGTGGTACGGGAAACGCCGCTCAATGAAATACATCTGGAGAATATGTTGAAGCTAGCGCGCATGGGCGCGGTGATCCTACCACCGATGCCGGCGTTCTATAGCTTGCCAAAAAGCGTCGAGGACATTGTCGATCACACGGTTGCTCGGACAATGGATCAATTTGGGTTGCCGGCGGATTTCGCGAAGCGCTGGGACGGCAAGATGCGCGGCAACAAGTCGACGACTGGATCCTAGGCCAAACCCGGGGGCCGTTACGTAATGGTCCCTTCGGTGGAACGCCGGCGGGTGAAAGTTATCGCCAGGGCGGTGCTGCCTACCAGAATATAGGCAATGAAGGCGATCGCGATCGCTTCGATGGAAGTGCCTCGGTCCAACAGTTCGCCGACGACCACGGGCGACAAGGCGCTAGAAAAAACCATCATCGCCGTTTGGACGGAGCGGATGGCGCCGAGATTTGCGACCCCATAGAGCTCCGCCCAGAGCGCGCCGAGAATCGGCGCGGTGTTGCCGGCGCCGACCCCAGCAAGGGCCAAATAGATGATGGCAACGACAGGGGCATCCCAAACCGCAATCGTGACCAGCGATGCGGCAAGTGGCAACATCATGAATGGCAACATGCCGGAGGCGCGCCAGCGATCCACCCAGGCGCCGGCCAGAAGGGACGCAGGCACGGTGGCGACGGCGTAAGCAATGAAAGCGGTGGCAAGCCAGGCAAGCGACCAGTTCTTGGCCAAGGCAAGTTGGGCGTGGTGGAAGAAGATACCGGTAATGATGAAGGACGGCGCCGAAGTCGCGACGATCACGACCAAAAAACGTGGGTCGCGGATAACCCGGGACAAAGGCCAGGCGCTGGGTGATGTTGCGGAACGCGTCGCGGCGCGGTGGAATTCCGCATCCCGGCTGGCATGGTCCCGGAGCAGGAACCGTACGGTAGGAACCAGACCAAGCGCCAGAACCAGCGCGAGACCCCACCAACTGGCGCGCCAACCGGCCGCCCCGGTTAGGACCACCGCGAGGGCCGGTAACACGGCTTCGCCGGCGGGTACGCCAAGCATGGCCGCGCTGACGGCCCGGCCGCGCGCCGCCTCGAAATACCGTGCCATGCTGGTCACAGCGGTATGAACCATTAGGCCCTGACCAGTCAGCCGCAGGGCAAAAAGTGCGAGGAACAGTGTGACGGGACCGACAGCGCTGCCCATCAGGACCATGGCAACGACAAGGCCGGCACATACCAGCGAGGCGAACTGGCGTAGTTGGATGCGATCGATGCGTCGTCCGAGCCACAATAGGCTCAGGGCGCTGACCAAGGTCGCGCCGGAGTAAAAGGCGCCATATTCGCCGTTGCTGAGACCGAATTCCGCGCGCACCTCACCGCCGTAAATGCCGATAAAGAACGTCTGCCCGAAACTGGCAAAGAAGGTCATCAGAAAGCCGAAGCCGAGAAACCGTCTATTGTGCCAAGCGAAGGTGAGATAGCCCATTGCCGGCATCAGCGACGTGCGCCTTCGTGAAAATGTGACATGAAAAACATGTGCGATAATCTGTCAGAATATTTCTTTGGACATGCAACCAAGTAATAAAGCGCGACGACAATGCGCTGGAGCATAGCAGGCTTGACATCGAAATTCATCTCTGAACAGCTTACGGGGATGGTTCCGGCTGGCGACACGTCCGCCGGATTAAATGGGAACACGGTGAAGCTTCCGAGGTGAGGCCAATGCCGTGGCTGCCCCCGCAACTGTAAGCGGCGAGCCGATCCGGGAATAGCCACTGGCCTAAATATAGGCTGGGAAGGCCCGGCAAGGCCAAGACCCGCGAGCCAGGAGACCTGCCATCGGTGTCTTCAACTCAACCCGGGCGGGGTGGCTCGGAGGGGTGGCGAATTGTCTCAGGAATGTGATTGCGGGTTTGTCGGGTCGTGAGGCAGGCGTCGCTCGATGTGCGAAATCTGTCGTGGGGTCCACGCGGCCAGGATGCAATCCTCCGCGATGCCAGCTTCTCGGTCGCTTCAGGCGAGACATTGGCCATTGTCGGACCGAACGGCGCCGGCAAAACCACCTTGCTGAGATGCCTCTACCGCTATCATAAGCCGCGCAACGGCAGCGTCCGGGTCGATGGCGACGATATCTGGGGCATGAGTGCGCGCGCCTGTGCGCGAAAAATCGCGACAGTACTGCAAGAGCAACCTGGCGAGTTCTCGCTGACGGTGCGGGAAATCGTAGCCCTAGGCCGGATACCCTACCGGCAAGGCTTCGCGACCAATGGTGCGCGAGACGAACGCGTTATCGCGGCCGCGTTGGCCCGCATGGCGCTGGACGGGTTTGCCGACCGCCATCTTTCGTCGCTTTCCGGCGGCGAGAGGCAAAGGGTGATGGTCGCGCGCGCGATTGCGCAGGAGCCGGCGCTGATCATCCTGGACGAACCGACGAATTATCTTGATATCCGTCATCAGCTTGAGTTGCTCACCATGATGCGCGGCCTGGGTCCGACCGTTGTGGCCAGCCTGCACGATCTTAATCTGGCGGCCACCTATGCGGATCGAGTTTTGGTGCTGGCCGGCGGCAAGGTGTTGGATGACGGGCCACCGTCCGCGGTCTTGACCGCCAGCCGGGTTCGCGAGGCGTTTCAGGTCGAAACCACCATCGATACCGAGCCGGTGCATGGGGCGCCGCGTTTTTCGTTTCATCTACCAACGTTCCGCTGAAGGGAGTTCGTTTGCATGGCATCCGGGTTTTGTCGCTTCGCTCTTGTATTCGTGGCCGGGGCCCTGTCGGTTACGACCGCACAGGCCTTTCCGGTCACCGTGCAGAGCTGCGATCGGGAGGTCACTTTCGACGCGCCACCGACAAGGGCGGTGTCGAACGATGTCAATCTGACAGAGATGATGCTGGCCCTGGGGCTGCAAGACCGCATGGTCGGTTATACCGGCGTCTCAGGCTGGAAGACGCTGGACGAAACACTGCGAGAGGGTGTGCAGGCGTTGCCGGAACTCTCGCCCAGATACCCAACCAAGGAAGTTCTGCTCGGGGCGGATGCCGACTTCTATTTCGCCGGTTGGAATTACGGCATGCGCGTGGGCGGCGACGTTACGCCCGAAACGCTGGGTAAGTTCGGTATCCAAGTCTACGAGTTGTCGGAATCTTGCATACACATCATGGATAAGGAAAAGGCGTCCATGGACGACTTGTATGCCGATCTCCTCAACCTTGGGACGATCTTCGGCGTTCGGGAGCGCGCCGAGTCGCTGGTCGATGCCTACAAGGCGGAACTGGCCGATTTTCAGTCTACCATCCCCAGTGACAAGAAGCGGCCGCGGGTCTTCGTTTACGACTCTGGTGAGGATCAGGTGTTTACATCCGGCCGGTATGGGATACCGACGGCGATGATCGAGGCTGCGGGAGGCCGTAATATCGTCGACGATTTGGAGTCCAGTTGGATCAAGATCGGTTGGGAGTCGGTGGTCGAGCGAAACCCAGAGGTCATTGTGATCGTGAACTACGGAGAGGTTACGGCGGCACAGAAACGGGCGTTCATGATTAAAAACCCGGCCTTTAGGGACCTCGACGCGGTGAAGAATGACCGGTTTATCACGCTGGATTATGTCGAGGCGACGCCCGGACCGCGCAATATCGCCGCCATCAAACGCCTCGCAGACGCGTTTCGTTCCGCCCAGTTCTAGGCCAACCCATGACCAGCGAAGTCGCGACCCAACGGCTTCCGGCCCGGGTGATCCAAATCAGCCGGTTGGCCACGCTTTTTCTCGGTGGCATCGCCGTCTTGCTGATATCGATCTCGCTGGCGGGTGGGTTCGGGGCGGTCGCGATCCCGTTGGACGTGGTCTGGTCGGTGGTGGCCAACAAGGTTTTTCCCGGTTCGGTCGATGTCACCTGGTCGCGGGGTTGGGAGAACATAGTCTGGGAGATCCGTTTCCCGCGGGCCCTGCTGGCGGCGATCGTTGGTGCCGGACTTGGCATGGTGGGTGCGGCGCTGCAGGCGATCACGCGCAATCACCTGGCCGACCCGCACTTGCTGGGCGTGTCGTCGGGGGCGGCGTTTGGGGCCATTCTCGCCTTGCTGCATACCGGGCTCTTTCTCGGCCTGTTTACCGTGCCGTTGCTGGCCTTCGCCGGTGCCCTCGTGGCGACTTCGATCGTGGTCGCGGTGTCGCGGTTCGCCAATGCGATGAGTGCGGATCGATTGGTGCTTACCGGCGTGGCGGTGTCGTTCGTGATCATGGCGCTGGCGAACTTTCTGATCTTTCTCGGCGATCCGCGGGCCGCGAATACAGTGGTTTTCTGGTTATTGGGGGGCCTTGGGCTGGCCCAGTGGAGCCATCTTATTTACCCGCTCGCCGCCTTGTGCCTGTGCGGCGGCTATTTTCAATTCCATGCGAGCGACCTGAACGCGATGACAATCGGCGACGAGAGCGCGGCGACGCTGGGCGTCCCGGTCGCCCGGTTCCGGGTCGAGGTGTTTATCGCCGCAGCCCTGCTGACCGGCTCGTTGGTGGCTTTTTCGGGCACAATCGGGTTCGTCGGTCTGATGGTGCCGCATTGCGTCCGCTTCTTGGTCGGCGGGGACAATTACCGGGTGCTGCCCTTCTCGGCCCTGTTTGGGGCGATTTTCCTGGTGTGGGCCGATGTCCTGGCGCGGACCGTCCTGGCGCCGGAGGATATGCCCATTGGTATTCTCACCGGGTTATTCGGCGGTGTGTTCTTTGTCGTATTACTGCGGCGGCGATCACGCTGACCAACGGATATCACGGGCGTAGTGCGTATTACCGCTTTTGTGGGGTTCGGCTACGGCCGGTTCTTCCGTACAATTCGGGATCATTTTCACGAGCCTAAGAGGCTCTAACTCGCCGTCTCTCGCGGACGGGAAATGGGTGGTCGCGACATGACACCTCGTGGTGCGGTTGGCGTATGGTGCCTTTTGGTCGCCATTGCGGGCTTTAGCGGCGCCGGCACTGCGGCGACTATTCCGGCCGCGAGCGGTTCATCGGTCGACATTCAGGCGGCGGTCGATCAGGCACAGCCGGGCGATACGGTGCTTATCCCCGAAGGAGATTTCGATTTCGAGGGTCAGGTCTTCGCCACCGACGGCATCGAAATCAGGGGGATGGGGCGCGACAAGACGAGGCTGATCAAGCGTGATGAGCTCACCGAGTGGGACGCGATGATCAATGTGGATTGCTCAACTGGCGAGCCGTTCGTGTTCTCGGGCATTACGCTGCAAGGCAAGGGGCGTTTCGTACAGCCGGTTAACCGGGAAAAGGGGCCAATCCGCGATCTGGGCCTCTACCTTCGGGGCGCCTGTGTCGACTTCCAAATCCATGACAGCCGCTTCACCAAATTCACGCGCGCCGGGATCCAGTTGCGCGGCAATGTCGGGACCGTGCAAGGCGCCGCCGTGGGTGTCGTCTACGGCAACGAGTTCATCGACCAATGGTATCCCGGCCTGGGATACGGGATCGAGGTCGTGGGCCATGAGAACGCCTGGGACGAGCCGATCGAGCTCGGCACCGCCGACGTGGTGGTTATCGAAGACAACCTATTCGAGCGGCATCGTCACACGGTCGCGGCCAATAACGGCGCGCGCTATGTGTTCCGATATAACAGGATCGTGGACAACTATCAGGATGCGGCGGCCATCGACGCGCATGGTCTGGCAGATTGGCCGCGGGGTTCCAGGAGCTACGAAATTTACGAGAACCAGGTCGATAATTCGATAAAGCGCTGGGCGGGTGCCGGACCACGTGGCGGCTCGGGGGTGATTTTCAACAATCGCTTCAACGGCGTGTACCACGGCGTCATGTTGATGGTCGAAAAATATAACAGGCGCATGCGGTATCCGGTGAAAGATCAAATTCATGATCTGTGGATCTGGAATAACCTGGTGGATGGTGTGCCCGTCCGGAAGCCCTCTTTCTGGGAGGTGCAAAGGCGGGCCAAGAAACTTATCCGGGAAGGTCGCGACTACCGCCTGGAGCCAAAACCCGGTTACAAGCCGTTGGTCTATCCCCATCCGTTGCGAACGTCGCGGTCGTAGTTCCGGGCGGCAGTCGGGCGCTCACCCCCAGCGAAAGGAAGAGGTCGCGGGCCGGCGGTGCCCGCGTTATGTTTACGCCATGTTGCCAAGCACGAACCGGTCGTATGCAGTGAACTCGATAAAATGACGGGTTGCCGTTGGGGGATCCTGGGAACGGGCGCCGTGGCACGAAAGTTCGCGCTTGGCCTCAAGCTGGCTAATGGCGCCGCGCTTCAGGCGGTGGCCTCGCGCACGATGGCAAATGCCGAGCAATTCGCGCGCGAAAACGACGCCAAACAGGCGTTCGACAGTTATGAGACCTTAGTCGCGGACCCATCCGTTGATGCCGTCTATATCGCGACGCCAAATCACTTGCATATGGAGCACAGCGTACTTTGCCTGGAGCATGGCAAGGCCGTACTGTGCGAGAAACCCTTCGCGCTGACCGCGGAACAGGCTCGAACGGTCATAGCGACGGCGCATGAGCGTTCGGTATTCTGTATGGAAGCAATGTGGACGCGCTTCATACCCGCCATGCGCGAGCTCGTCGATCTCGTGCAGGCCGGCAGGATTGGCGACCTCCGCATGGTGCGTGCGGATTTGGGCTTTCCTTTGAACTTCAAGGCCGAGAGTCGGTTCTTCGATCCAGACCTCGGCGGTGGTGCCCTGTTCGATCTTGGCGTGTACCCGCTGGCGCTTATGGTGCAGCTGCTCGGCAAGCCGACCACGATTACCAGCCAAGCCATCCTCGGCCGCAGCGGGGTCGATGAGCACACCACAGTCACGTTGGGCTACCCGCAGCAGCTGGCGCAACTATCCTGCAGTTTTCAGACCCGAGCCTCGAACGATGCCGATATCATGGGCTCGCGGGGCCGCGTTCACGTTGACGCACCGCTGGTCAACCCGCAGCGGCTGACGGTCACAAGCTTTACGCCGCGCGCTCCCGGCGCGGCAACGCCAAGCCGGGCACGCGGACTGGCGGCTCGCGTTCCCTGTGCAAGGAGTGCGTACCGGGTTGTCCGCGGCTTCATCGGGCCGAAGCCGCAGCACATCCGGCGGCCCTTCCCCGGCACGGGCATCCAATTCGAGATTGAAGAGGTCATGCGTTGTCTTGCCGCTGGTAAGCTCGAAAGCGAGATCATGCCGCTAAGCGATACGCTCGTTTGCATGGAAATCGTCGATGCCGCGCGGGCCTGCTGGAAGCGCTAGTGACCCGCCACGTTATGTCGCCCAGGGTTGCGGCGCGATCGGATCGAAAGTCGACGAGACTTGGTGCGGCCGCTCGAAACGCTCCGGATGCTGCAGGGCGAGCGTTACTTCCGTGACATGAAGGCCCAGATCGGCGGAAAGTCGGCAAGGCCTGGCCTCTTCGATGGCAGCCGCCATCTCCGCGACGCCGCGAGCGTAGTCCATCTTGTTGCTGATGATGCGCCGTGAGCCGACCATGGTATAGGGCATGGCAAAATCGGGTTTGCGGACCAGGGGATATTTGCGCCCCGGCCAGCTACCGCGAAAGCCGAGCCAACGCAGGCAGCGCTGTTCCATGCGGGCCACCCGTGAGCTATGCCGGCCGATATAGACCTTTGAGCCAAAGTCCCAGCAATCGCTTACAAACAACACGCCGTCGTCGCCGACAATGCGCAAAGTGTGATCACGCGGGGCAACAATACCGCAGGTCAAGCGGGCCACGATATTGTCGTCGTACGCCAGGCAGCCAACGGAGAAATCCGGCGTAATCTGCTGTAGTGGCTGGTCTGTGAGCTTGTCCTCGATCAGGCAGGACGAAAAGGCGGTGACCCGACGAACCGGACCGAAAAAGGCGTTGAGCCAAGCCAGGTAGTAACCGGCATGTTCAAAGGTGCAGCCCACCTCGAACTCGTCGTTGGCCGGCCACTGGGCGCCGGACACGCTGAAACTGCGACGGTAGCCGCCACGATGGACCATACCGCCGTCCATCTCGGCGTAAACGACCCGAACCCGCCCGATGGCGCCCTCGCGCAATGCCTTCCACACGGTTTGAGCCGTCTCACCGAGCATGTTGCAGGGCGCGGAGGCGAGGTAGAGATCATGGCGGGTGGCAAGGTCGACGAGTTCCCGCGCATGATCGACGTCCATTGCCAGCGGCTTTTCCGAATACACATGTTTACCGGCCTCCAGGCAGGTTTTGGAGACCTCGTAGTGGCTGCGTGGATTGGTGAGGTTGAGGACGATGTCGACTTGGTTGTCGGCCAGTAGTGCATCTAGGGTTTCATACACGGGTACGTTGTAAGTTGCTGCATAGGCCGCCGAACGCTCCGCCAATCGATCGTAGACGCCGATGACGGAATGCTCAGGATATGAGGCCAGCGTGTGCTGGTACCGATCGGCGACATAGCCGCAGCCAACGATGGCGATACGCACAACCTACCTCCCGCGCGGTCTGGACGGCATCTCATGGCCGCAGACGTGCCACAGAGTCTAAGAGCACGTCCAGCGGTCACCTAAGACGCAAAAGTCTTGGCTGTCTTGACCGCCTCGTATAGCCAACGGATTCCGTCGCCCTACTTCGGCGCTAGCTCTTTCGGGGTGACGAAGCGGCAGAGTTCGCCAGGTGCTGACGCGTCACCCCAACTATCGATGTCGAGGCGGATTTCGGCTATTGCGCCGGTGGGGAAACGATCCCGCAACTTGGCCAGCAGCGCCCGATCACCGCCAGCGGAAATCTGGGCCGCGAGCTGGTGCATGCCGGGATTGTGGCCGACGACGAGTAGGCGCTGCACGTCGTCCGGCGTTTGCTTAATTGCGTCGAGCAGCCCCTCCGTCGAGGCGAGATAGAGGTCGCGGCTTATTTCCGCGGGGATGGCGGTGTCAAAGCAACCTGCCATCTGTTCCCAGGTCTGTTTCGCCCGGGAAGCAGCCGAGCACAGCACATGGTCGGGGGCGCCGATGGTATCCCGTAAATGCCGTCCCATGATCGGCGAAACGCGTTCGCCGTCGGGCGACAGCGGCCGGTCGAAGTCGGCGATTGTTGCCCCGTCCAAGGCGGATTTGGCATGTCTCAGGAGCAGTAAGGTCCTCATAGGTGGAGGATATATCTCTCTACAGGTGAAGGAAATACGCTCTGAGGCATTGCGACCTCGGGAGGAGGTTGGCCGCCCGCGCCAAGAGCCGTCGGGCGATCTGTGAACCCATGGCAATTTGTTCTAGCCGAAATCAGCGGTTGGTGTATCAAGGTACCGTTATAGCAAATCAGTCCGACGGTAAATTGCCGCCAAAGGACGAACAGGATCATGCGGGCGACCAAACCACCATGCGCAGAGTAGACGGTTTTCATGAGGATTTCAGCCGTGCGGGTCCCGACGGTAAGAGCTCGGATCGTTCGTTTGGGATCGTTTTCGCGGTGGCCTTTTCGATCATCGCCCTGTGGCCGCTTTGGAGCCGCGAGCCGGTGCGCCTTTGGGGGTTGATCGTGGCGGCCGTTTTTCTTGGAACCGCCGTTATACGGCCGCAGATGTTGGCGTTACCCAACCGGTTGTGGCTGCGGTTCGGCGCCTTGCTGCATGGGATCGTGAGCCCGATCGCGATGGGTGTTGTCTTCTATTTGACGGTTACACCCGTGGGCATGCTGATGCGGCTGTTGGGAAAGCGGCCTATTCCCCTTCGGTTCGATCGGGACAAAGGCAGCTATTGGATCGAGCGCGATCCACCCGGGCCGACGCCGGACAGCATCAAGAATCAGTTCTGAGGCGATCTCTTTGTACATCCTGGGCATTTCGGCATTTTATCACGACAGCGCCGCGGCACTCATCGCCGACGGCGTGATCGTGGCGGCCGCGCAAGAAGAGCGTTTTAGCCGCGTCAAACAGGATTCGGGATTTCCGGCGAGAGCGGTGGAATACTGCTTGGCCGAAGCCGGCGTCGATTTGGCGGCTATCGATTATGTCGTGTTCTACGACAAGCCGTTTCTCAAATTCGAGCGGCTGCTGGAGACCTATGTCAGCTTCGCGCCCAAAGGGTTCCGTTCCTTCCGGATGGCAATGCCGGTGTGGCTGCGCGAAAAATTGTTCCAGAAGAGCCTGCTGCGAAAGGCGTTCGAAAAATACGACAGCGAGTTCGATTGGAAAAACAAATTGCTGTTCGCCGAACATCACCAGAGCCACGCCGCGAGTGCCTTTTTCCCGTCTCCCTTCGATGAGGCCGTCGTGCTGACCATGGATGGCGTCGGAGAATGGGCGACCACGTCGGTGGCCCGGGGCTCTGGCAACAAACTCGAGGTGTTCAAGGAATTGCACTTTCCGCATTCGCTTGGCTTGCTGTATTCCGCCTTCACTTACTACACCGGCTTCAAGGTGAATTCCGGTGAATACAAGGTGATGGGTTTGGCTCCCTACGGGGAGCCGAAATATGTCCAGAAGATCTTGGATAATCTCATCGATCTGAAAGCGGACGGTTCGTTCCGGCTGGATCAGTCGTTTTTCGACTATTGCACCGGGCTGCGGATGACGAACAAAAGGTTTGATGACTTGTTCGGCGCCCCGCCGCGAGACCGAGAAGCGCCGCTGACCCAGCGCGACATGGATTTGGCGGCGTCGGTGCAAGCGGTGACGGAAGAGGTCGTGCTACGCATTACCCGGTCGTTGGCGCAGGAGACGGGCGCGAAGAATTTATGTCTGGCCGGTGGCGTCGCCCTCAATTGCGTTGCCAATGGCAAAGTGCTGCGCGACGGCCGCTTTGAGAATGTCTGGATCCAGCCGGCCGCCGGGGACGCCGGTGGTGCGCTCGGGGCGGCCTTGTGTGCGTATCACATTTATCAAGGTCAGCCCCGCCGGACGAATGGCGCCGGCGATGGCATGCAGGGCGCCTATCTTGGCCCGGCATATGACGATGATCAGATTGCGGAGTGCCTGGAGCGAATCGGCGGCCGGTATCGGCGGCTGGACCGCGAGGCGATGCTGCAGGAGACAGCCGCTGCCATCGCCGACGGCAAGGCGGTGGGATGGTTTCAGGGGCGCATGGAGTTTGGACCGCGCGCCCTGGGCAACCGGTCGATCCTTGGCGACGCGCGCTCGCCGGACATGCAGAGGACCCTTAATCTGCGGATCAAATATCGGGAGTCCTTCCGACCGTTCGCCCCAACGGTGCGCAGGGAAGACGTCTCGAAGTGGTTCGAGCTGGACCGCGAGAGCCCCTATATGCTGATCGTCGCGGACGTGCTGGAAGCCAAGCGATGCCGGGTGAGCGAGGACGAACAGGCGCTGTTCGGCATCGATAAACTAAATGTCGCGCGCTCGGAGATCCCAGCGGTGACGCATGTGGATTATTCCGCACGTGTGCAGACCGTGGATAAGGCGGTCAATCCGACCTATCACGCGCTGCTGACAAAATTCAACGACCTCACCGGTTGCCCGGTGGTGGCCAATACCAGCTTCAATGTGCGCGGCGAACCGATCGTCTGCACGCCGGAGGACGCCTTTCGTTGCCTTATGGGCACCGATATCGAATTCCTGGCTTTGGGTAATCTGGTCCTGCGTAAGGAGGATCAGGATCCGACGTTACGGGTCGAATACAAGGACGCCTTCGAGCTGGATTAGTCTTTTGTCGAGGGTGGCGGTGCATCAGCACGCGACCGACCGCCGTCTTCGGATTTCGGCGGTGACCACGGGGTCAAGCGCGGTATCCAGCGCGGCACATTGGCCTTGTACAGCCGGTATTCCTCGCCGAAGCGCCGCTCCAGGCCGCGCTCTTCCGACAGCGGGAAATAGATGCTGTTGATAGCAAAGAACAAGACCATCCAGGACGCCACGGCCCAGGATTCCAGCAATAGAGCCTCCGCGGTCAGCATAGCCAGGACGCTGGTGATCATGGGATTTCGCACATGCCGGTAGGGGCCGTGGACGACCAGCTTGCGGGGCGGATCCCAAGGGGCCGGGGTGCCTTTGCCGAGCTTGCTGAACAGGCGGACCGTCCAAACCGCCATGGCGAGGCCGGCCAGGGCGAATAACAGACCAAGCCATAGTGTTATTCTGTTGAGTGGGGCGAGGCTGAGATCGCTGCCGGTGGCCCATAATATGGCGGCTGGGACTAGTACAACGGCCGTCCCCGGCAGGATCAGGATGGTCTTGAAGAGAGACCAGCTCATGATCGTCCCTCGAGCATGGTCGCCTAACCTAGCGCGTCGAGGACGGCCTTGAAGGCCAGCATGCCCGGGTCGTCGAGACCGACGCTCTTCTCCGCGAATATTCGCGCCCGGCCGATTTTGTTGGGCTGGCCCCGGAACTCGTCCAGCGCGGCGCTCGCGGCATCGCGGCTGGCTTGCAGGAGCGCCGCCGGCTCCTCGACGCCGTCAGTCGCGTGCTGAACGGCCGCCATGGCATCGAGGACGGTCTTATCGCCGAGATTGGCCTTACCGCGCGCCATCATGGCCGCTATGGCCGTGCCGAGGATTGGCGACAGTTCGCGCCAGGGCATCTCCGTGCGACCCTTGGTGGCTTTCGCCGCCGCGAGAAGACCGGTGGCCAGCAGCGTACCGAAGCTGGAGCCCGAGGTCTTAGTGAAGGCCTGGGCGACTTTCATGAGCGCCATGCCGAGATCCTCCGGCAAGTCGTCTACCGTCTCCATGACCAGCCGCGAGCCGCGCACCATGGTGACACCGAGGTCACCGTCGCCAAGCTCACCGTCGGCGCTATTCAGGGCGTCGGCTTCGGTCTCCATGCGAGCCGCGATGCGCTTGAGGCCATCGGCCAAGTTCGTGGTGGTCAGGCCCATGGCTAGACCTGCCAAAAGGCGCACTCGGCCGGGGCCTTGAGCAGGGCCTCGAGCTCGTCGTCGAGCTTGCAGAAAGTGAA
The DNA here is from genome assembly GCA_021774445.1 of Alphaproteobacteria bacterium. Classification (GTDB taxonomy): domain Bacteria; phylum Pseudomonadota; class Alphaproteobacteria; order UBA6615; family UBA6615; genus SZUA-147. The sequence continues at coordinate 48,422 of JAJFJA010000062.1, read as the reverse complement.
GGAGACGCCGGCCATCTCCATGGAAGTGGCATAGCGACCGACCAAAGGCATGACGATCTTCGCACCTTGCGCCTCCAACCGCGCCTTGACGGTGCGATAGAGGATGTAGAGCTCCTCCGGGGGCGTGGCGCCGAGGCTGTTGACCAGAGGCGAGACACGGTCGCCGGCACCCAACGGCATGTCGGCGAGCAGCATGTCGCACATCTCGTTGGCGATATCGTCGGCGCTCTTGATGGTGCCACGCCAAACACCGGGCTCGCCGTGAATGCCCATGCCCATTTCCATCTCGTCATCGCCGATTTGGAAGGTCGGCTTGCCGGCTTGAGGCACGGTGCAGGAGGTGAGTGCGGCGCCGATGGAACGACAGTTGTCGGCGGCGGTTTGGGCGACGCGGGTGACTTCGGTCAAGTCCGCCATCTGCTCGGCCTTGGCGCCGGCAATTTTGAAGGCATAGACCATGCCGGCAACGCCGCGGCGCTTCTCGCGCTCGTCCAGTTTGGCACTGGCGACGTCGTCGGCGAGCAAAACGGTTGTGGAGGGCACATCCTCCATCTCCAGCATGTCGCCGGCCATATCGAAATTCATGACATCGCCGCCGTAATTGCCGTAGAGGCGCAAGATACCGGCGCCGGCATTCGCGGCGCGCATGGCGTCGGCCATCTGCTCCACCGAAGGCGAGGCGAAGACATCACCGATGGCGCAGGCGTCGAGCAGGCCCGTGCCGACATAGCCGGTAAAGACCGGCAGATGGCCCGAACCGCCGCCGGACACGATGCCGACCTTGCCTTGGGTCGGCGCCGCGGCGCGGGCGACGACACGTCCGCCCTCCCCCGTCGTGCGATAATATTCCGGATGTGCCGCACAAAGGCCCTGCAGCATTTCGTCGACATAGGCATAGGGGTCGTTGAGGATCTTTTTCATGGTCATCGCCTGGTCCGCCTTCATGCTCGGGGTTATCGACCTGTTCAGCCGAGAATGGCAGGCGGAGTGGTGGCTCGTCAAAGGATCGGTGGCGTCGGCCGGCGGACAATATGCGTAACGCCGCCCGGCGATTTCAAATCGCGGACTGGCTTTGTACCAACCGCGCGTGCTTCGACATCAGCGGCTTGAGCGACTGCGAGATTTGCACAGCATCGGCTTGCAAGGAGGCCAACGTCGCGGCGTCGCCGGTCAGAGGCACGGGCTCCAGCGAGAAGGTTGCCTCCGGGTTATGCGGGTTAGAGAAACTTACGACAACCTGCCAAGGCGCGGATAAGCGTTCCAGTGTCTTCAGTTCGCCGACAACGTCCGCAAGCAGTCTTACGTGGACGAGTGAATCGCAATAAAACCAGACACGCGGCAGTTTCCACAGAGCACCATCGGGGCCGATATGACCTTCGCAAGACCAACAGGGCCGGAACACCCCGAGCCGTGTCAACTCGTACACCAGCGGAACGATGCCGCGTTCCACCGGGTGGTTGTCGGGGTCGGAGGAGAGGTGAGTCGCGGCGTCCGGACAATAGGGCGAGCAGGTGCATTGACATGAGGTCGAACCGCATTGGCGGCATTTGAGAGTGCAACACTGACCGCAGACCCGGCCTTCGATGCATCTTGCGACCACCGCGTCGGCGAGATCCTCGCGTAACCGGCTGGATTGTTTGGGCGATAGGGCGCGACGCTCGATACGCACTCGATTGCTCCTCATCAATCCGCCCAATATCGGCCGCCGACCTAAAAATGTCGTTAAAAACCGCCGTTGGGCGAGCCGGTGGGCGAATAATACCCGGGTATTATTGACTTTCTATATTACCCGGGTAATATAGCCCCGAATTTGAATTGGAGCTAGCGAATGACCAGCGAACCGAAGACGTTCGTCGCTTTTGCCGGTACGAGCGTGATCGCCCGCGGTGGGCTGGCTGAGATGGTGTTGCGTAGCAAGGGCCGCTTCGACGGCGGAGAGGATCAGAGAATCGCGTTGTATGACGATGACACCGGCCGGGTGGTCGATGTCGATCTCGGTGGCAGCGAGACCGCTGTTTTGGCCAGGCTTGGCGATCATCCGGCGGCTGGCGAGAGTCCTAAAGCGAACAGTCAAAGAGGGCCGGGGCGGCCGAAGCTGGGCGTGGTCTCCCGCGAGGTGTCGCTGCTGCCGCGGCACTGGAGCTGGCTTGCCGAGCAACGCGGCGGCGCGTCGGCCGCCTTACGCCGGCTGGTGGACACGGCGCGGAAACAGAATACGGCCGAGGCGCAGGCGCGCCGAGCGATCGAGGCGGGCCATCGTTTCATGTGGGACATCGCCGGCGATCTGCCGGACTTCGAAGAGGCCTCGCGGGCCCTGTTCGCCCAGGATTTTGACGCCTTCGACGACTTAATCGTCACGTGGCCGGCGGGTATTCGGGAGCAATTGCGGCGGTTCACCGATAGGGTGCGGGGGAGCGAGGCCGACTGAGACGTGCCCTAAACGCGCTTTTGCTCGCTGGCGAAGGGGCTGAGCCCGAGCCAGGTCTGCATTTTCTTGGCCAGCTCCCTGTCGCCGTCAAGCACAAGGTTCCTGCTTTTTTGCTCGGCCTCTACGGTCGATAGGCCCATCCAAATAGACGTCATCGGCCTGAGTTTGGTCGAGATGTAGAGGTCAATTTCGAAGCCTGGGTCGACGGAGCACAGATCGACGTCCCGTGCGGGTTCGACGATGAGCCACCAGTATTTTTGCGCGGCCGGGAGGTCGGTATAGAGGAACTCAATGACGCTGCGGCGCTTCGGCAGCGGGTTGGTGTTCAGACTACGCCGCATATCCCACATGAGGAGGGACGGATCGAGGTTGTCCAGGGAGAGTTCGGCATCGACCCAGCGCTGCCCCCAGATGCCAATCGTCTCGACCACGGATTGCAGATCCCTGCCCGCTTCGGTTAGGCGATATTCGTGACCGCTGCGCCCGCCGAACGTTCCGATCCGCTCAATGACGCCGGCTGCCTCAAGTTCCTTGAGCCTTTGGGACAGCAACGCGGGGGACATGCGCGGCACTCCCCGCCGCAAGTCGTTGAAGCGGGTCGATCCGGCAATGAGTTCGCGTAGCAGCACCATTGTCCAACGTGTGCACAGCACCTCGGCAGCCATGGCGACCGGACAGAACTGTTTATACCCTGTTTGCATTGTGCGACGTCCATTTCATTGATGTGTCCAAAGGCCAAACAGACGGACGTTACGGTAAGATCACGGCTCGTGCCAACGGTTCAGTTTCTGAACTAGACGCTGCCATAGCGAGGCCATAGGGTGAATCTCAGGATAACGAGATCTAACTGTGCAAAGGGACTTTTTGGGACATGACTGCAACATTGTATGAACGGCTCGGCGGTTCGGAAAGTATTCAGCGGATTGCCAATGATCTGGTGGATAATCATGCGGCGAATGCGCGGATCTCCAAGAGGTTTGCGGAGACCGATCTGGAGAATTTGAAGAAGGTGGCTGCTGAGTTCTTCATCGCGGGAAGCGGCGGTCCAGATGTCTACAAAGGCGAGGATATGACCTCAGTGCATAAAGGTATGAACATCGATAATGACGAGTTCATGGCTGTGCTTGATGACTCCATGGCGGCATTGGAGAAGAACAATGTGGGGCAGCGGGAGAAAGAAGAGGTGCTCTATATCTTCTTTAGCTTGAAGGGGCACGTAGTTCGACAATAGCCCCGGGAACGGCGGCGTAATGTTCTGAGGCTTTATGCCGCCCCCGATTGGGAGCAGTGCCCCACGGATCATTGAGATCTCCTCGCTCACCATTGCTTGTCAGCCCCTGCCGAGGGCATGATCCCGGGGGCCTCGCCTTGCGCTATGCAGTGAGCGGATCGGAGATCGAAGTTGACGACAGATGACGAATTGCCGCCGATCCTGGCCGGTAAGCGCTACGACCTGCCCTCGGCCTTTACGCCGGAGAGCCTGCTGCGGGAAGCGCGGCGGCAGAAGGCGGCCGCCATCGAGCCGGTACCGGACATCTGTTTGCTCGACCCGGACGGGGACATCGTCCGGCGGTTGAAAGCGGAGGGCCGGGCGCGGCGGCACGAGGGCTGGGTGTGCTACCACACGGATCTCTATGTGTTCAAAGAGGCCGGCGTGACACTCGGTATCGTGGGCTGTGTGGTGGGCTCATCCTTCGCGGTACTGGTCGCCGAGGAACTCTTCGTGTCCGGCTGTACCCTGCTGATCAGCGTCACGTCGTCGGGGCAAATCGCACCGGTGCGGACGCCGCCCTATTTCGTACTCATCGACCGGGCGTTGCGGGATGAGGGCACGAGCTATCACTACCTGCCGCCGGCGACCTATAGCGAAGCGCCAGAGGCCGTACTCAACGTGCTTGAGGGCGCCTTTGACGATCTCGGCTTTGCGGTCCTGCGAGGCCCGACCTGGACCACCGACGCGCCCTTCCGGGAGACCGAGGCCGCGATCGAAGACATGCGTCTGCGCGGCCTGCTTGCCGTCGAGATGGAAGCCGCCGCGCTTTACGCCTTTGCACGCGCGCGCGGCAAGCGGGTGATCTGTTTCGCCCACGTCACCAACCAGATGGGGCAGATCGAGGGCGACTTCGAGAAGGGCGATGCCGACGGCACAACCGATGCCCTACGGCTGGTGGTGGCGACGGTGCGACGGCTCGCTGGTGCATGAACAACGCGTTTCCCGATAGTGAGCTCGTCTGGGACCGACCTAGTCCTCGGGCCACTTTCGTGCTTCGTGGATGACGCCGAGGATCTGGACAACATCGCCCTTCACCCGGTAGGGAAGAAAATACGGCGTTCCGGGGATGACCAACTCACGCGTATTGGGCAGCATTCCAGGACGTCCAACGGCGGGGAAGTCAACTAATTGGGCAGTGGCGTTCAATATCCTTTGCGCCGTTTTTACGGCTGCACGCGGGTTGTTTTCGGCAATGAATGCCTCCGCCTGCCTGAGCTGAGCCCGAGCCGTGGGCGACCAGATCAAAATCATGTTGTGGTCTTTGGTTTATTCCCTTTTCCCCAGGTGAGGAGCTCTTTTACTATTTCCTCGTGCGGTATGCCTCGGCCCGCGTCCATCTCGGTCATGGATTTCTCAATGTGAGCAACTTGCCATGCCTGGAGGTCGAGATAGGCGTCCAAAGCTTGCTCGATATGCCAGGATCGTGGCCGGTCGGTCGCCTTGGCCAAGCGCTCCAACATGTCGACCTTTTCGGAGCGGATGCGGAGCGAGATTGCCTGTGTCTCTGGTCTGGCCATGATTCGCCTCTAAGTTGTGCGCTGGGTGCACATTGTGCACAACTTAGAGCGCGATGTTCTTATTGGCAAGTGGCTTTGTGGGCATAGGGTTCGTTGCTGTGGAAGTTTTACCGAGACCGTCGCCATGAAACGACAGGCAGGTGGTTGCAGCGGCGCGGGGATTGCTTCTGGCGCCGCCGCAAATCAATAGCGGTGGCCGGAGATGAAGCGACCTTCTTCATAAGGAGTTCAAGATTTGGGTGAACGGAAAGAGCCCTACAAAGGCGCCTGTCACTGCGGCGGCGTTGAATTCAGAGTTAGCCTCACCGAAGGTCTGAACACGGCCCGGCGCTGTACCTGTTCGATGTGCCGGATGCGCGGGGCGGTCGCGGTGTCAGCCAACGTCGGCGACCTTGAAATCGTCAAGGGCGAGAATTTGCTGACGCTGTACCAATTCAACACGAAAATCGCGAAGCACTTTTTTTGTTCGGTGTGCGGGATCTATACGCACCACCAGCGTCGCTCGAATCCGGCGCAATATGGCGTCAACGTCGCTTGCCTCGAGGGCCTCAGCCCATTCGATTTCGAGGAAGTCGTGGTGACCGATGGCGTGCAACACCCCTCGGACCGGCAAATGGGCGCGCGGTCGGGCCGAGCGGGGGTATTGCGGTTCTTGCGGGAGTAGGGCCTGGCTCACCCCTCCCCTACAGCTTCAGTTTTGGTTTGCTCGCTTTCTCGGCGTCGGCGCCGGTGATGTTGGCACGGAGACTTTCGTAGGTACGGGCGTAAGCGGCGCCATAGGCGGCGTGGTCGGTGATGGCAGTGTGGAGGCCGCGTCCGTCGAACCGGGCCTGGACGACCGGGCCGCATTGCGGCTGAGCCAAAAACTCGGGTTTTGTGCCCGGTGTGTAGCCGCTCAGGAAGAAGCCTGAGATCAGGCGCGTCCTGGTTGGATCTGTGAAACCCTCGACAGTGTCGAGGCGGTTCAAATCGTGGGCCGAGCCGATGCGCTGGCGACACTGGGCGGATGCGCTGGTGGCGCCCCAGGCCCATTGGCTGGCCCCGGCGGTATGATCGACCGGTCCGTATTTCTCGCTTAGCAGCGCAGCGATGTCCTCGGGCAAGAGGTTGGGGTCATCGATCGTCAGGGTGCGGGCCACTGCAACGATCTTGCCGGGGGCGGCGGGTGGTTCGTCGAAGAGGGCGATCGCCTCGCTCGCACCGCGGGCGATGAAGATGCGGATCGAGCCGTATGGCCGGATATCGCGGGCGCCTTCCTCGGGGCCGCGGGTGCCGGCGAGGACGGTACCGACATCCATACTGTCGCGGATAATCTTCTCGGCCTCGGCGAAGCTCATGCCCAATCGCAGGCCGACGATGTCGGGACCGTAGGCGCTCTGCAGGCGCTCGACGGCGGGGGCAAGCGGCGGCGCAGGCGGCGCTGACGCAATCTCGGGGGTGGCCAGGGCGAGTTTCTGGGCGTCGAACAGGTTGGGGTCATATTGGTGCAGCACGGTATCGTCGCGGGGATCGACGATCCGGGCGGCGATGACCGTGCCCCTGAGCTGTCCGTCCACGGCCGAGACCTGCACCAGGGTGTCGACACGGACCTTGCGTTCCTGGCCACCAATGCTGTCGAGCAAAGACGTGGCCTTCTCCTGCGACATGGGCAGCAGGTCGATGGCACCGCCACCGGCTATGGGCAGATCTATGCGGCGGACGGGATCCTGGCGGTCAAGGATTTTCTGGTCGGGCGTGCAGGAGGTTTGGGTCGGGCTGAAGCGGATCGTAAGATCCTCCCGAAGCGCGGACAAGCGATCCTTAGAGACGAGATCGAAGCCGCCACGGTCGAGCTGATAACTGCCGAGGCTATCGGTTGAAGAGACCCGGAATATATTCGGCGGCGGCTGAGCATCGGCCAGCTCATTCAGCAGGGTTTGGCGCGACTGGTCGACATATTCGAGCCGCCGGATGTCGTTCTCCAGGGTCTTTCTTATCTGCCGGCATTGGTCGGCGTTCGCGGGGACATAGAGGCCGCCATGCACCATGGCGGCGCCGTCGGTCTCAGCGAGGGTGGGTTGGGCTCGCAGCAATAAGGGATAGAGGGCCAAGTAGCTTGCCGGTGGCGCGGTCGCGAACGGCCGGTCCGGCACCAGGGGGGCCGGGCGTGCGGTAAGCTGAGGTGCGTCTTGCGCCGGCCGGTCCGATTTCAGGTCCAGGGATTCCGGGTCTATGGAAAGGATGTGCTCACCCGCCGAGTCCGATATGTCCAAGCTTTCTACCGAGGCGAGCAGGACAATTTCGGTGCCCCCGGACTGCTGGCGTGCCATGGCCCTGACGCCGGTTATCCGCACCACGGTCGTCATCGTCAGGGATCGGTTTTCGCGGACGAAGGCCTCGGCGCGGTCCCGCGCCAGCGGCACCTCCGGAATCACCACGTTCTGCGCGAGTTCCACGCCTCGGCCGGAGAGGTTTGGCAAGGTCACGAACGGCGCCTTGGCCGGTGTATTCGAGCTGGAGCCTTGGATCTGCAACGGACCGTCGGCCCGCCATAAAGGCAGTCCCGACGATGAGCCCCGGCGGTGCAGGACCTGGCGCCCGAGATCGTACTCGACGGCCGGCAAACGGTGGCTGAAACGAAACACCGTGGGTGCGTCTTGAGCAACTTCACGCACATGGGCGCGGAATTCCGGCATAAGCGATTCGCTGACGAATCCCGGCACGCGGTCCTTCACCTGTTCGATGGAGAAGACCGGTTCCACACGGGGAGATTGGCCGCCGTAAAAGGATTGGTCGCTGGCAACTTGTTGCTCTGTCCAAGCTGTCCATTGGGACTCAGAGATACTGTCTTCACTGAAGCGCACCAGCAGTTGCGCGCCGAACTCCCGACGATAGGGGATGGGCTCATTGGCGGCTATTTGCGCTGCGGCATCGATGGGGAATCGGTAAAGAACGCGGCCATCGCTTCGACTGACCACGCGCGCGGCAACGAGTTCACCGGTGAGTTTGAAGTTCTGCTGCGCCTGAATCCGGAAGAGTCCCTCGAGCGTCATGTCGAGGGTAACGTTCTGGGAGTTTGCGAATTGCTCGTATCCGAACGGCCGCACGGCGTCTTCGGATACGGTCCAAAACTCGTCCAGGCGATAGGGCGTGGTAACCTGAATATTGTCGGCCGGCAGAGATGGCACCGAATTCGACGCTAAGGACGATACTTGGCAACGGTTGGATTCAGTCTGCCGGCGAAAATTCGTAGCCCCGCCGCCGGAAAACTCGAAACGAAAACCGCCGCGGCCGGCGTCGTAAGTCTTTCTGAAGTCCGTTAGCGTGAGTCGAATAATGGATTCGGCCGGTCCGCCCACGGCGGTGCCGAAGTCTGTCCGGGCTAATGTCTGGGCGCGCTGGAGAATGTCGGGTGCGATGTCGGTCGATGCCCTGATGGCATCGCACTCGAAGGAGGCGCTTGGCACCGTTCTGGCGTAGTAGGCCAACGGTCGCCTGCCCTCCAGGAGGTCCGGCCGAGCGGCGACGAGCAGGCGTACAAGGCTGTGGTAATCAGGTCCAAGCGCGGTGGCGAAATCCGCCGCGAAGTCGGGTGACTGCGCCGCCGCGCCGGTGGCGGCTTCGACGGCTTCGGAGGGCAGCGTGATGGGGCCGGTTCCGGTGCCGGTTCGATCCTGCAGGGCGTAGATGACGCTTGCCGATACATTACCGGTTTGCGGCAGGCCCTGATCGGCCTGGAAGGCCCGTATCGCCTTGGCCGTACTGGGCCCATATGCGCCATCCACGATCCCGGCGCCGTAACCCAGGCTGTTGAGGAGTTCCTGGGCCTGTCGCACCCTTTCCGGCACGCGGTTGTAGACCGTCTCCGGGGCCGGCTGGGCGACCGGTGCGGCCTGATCCGGCTGCTGTTCTTTCTTGCCCGTCGGAACGCCTAAGGTCTCGAGTAGTTCCTTCGAATCACGCTTGAAGACATCGATGAAATCGCCGAATCCTTGAGCCTTTGCCGGAGGATGCAAGGCCACAAGGGCGATCAACGCCAATCCACAGGACATACGCGCGTTCATGGAATCCTCCCGGCCTCAGGGCAATCTGGAGGCTATCCTAGCGGCGGGACCGGGTTAGTCCAAGATGATGTGGGGTAAGAAGCGCGCGAGGTCTCGGGTAACCAGGGTGTCGTCTTCGCGGATGCCGATGCCGCAGGCTTCGCCGCCGACGATCCAGCTGCCGATAATCACGTTATTGCCGTCGAACCTGGGCATGGGCTGGTAGGCTTGGAGGATGAAACCCTCGGCGCCGTAGGGGCCGCTGACGTTGATTTGCTCCTTGCCGTCGATGACGATGCGGATGTTGGCGCCTTCGCGAGAAAATAGCGGCTTGCGGACATAGGTCTCGCCCAACTCGGTGGCGCCGGAATCGTCTTCGAAATAGGCCGGCAGGAGATTGGGGTGGCCCGGGAACATCTGCCACAGATAGGGCAGCAGGCCCTTGTTGGAGAGCAGGGCTTTCCAGGCGGGCTCAATGAAGTTGGTGTCGCTGGTTGGGATCAATAGGCCGAATTCCTCATCGAGCATCCATTCCCAGGGGTAGAGTTTGAAGAGATTGAGAATGGCCTCGTCATCGCCATCGTTGAACAGGTTTTGGGCGTTGATGCCGATGTCCTCGATGAAAACGAACTTGGTCTCGAGACCGGCCTGGTGGGCGCAGTCCTGGATGTATTCAACGGTGCCGTAATCTTCGACGGTATCCTTGACGCAGGCGCAGTGGAGCGGTCCCTTGATCTTGAGGCCCTCAAACACTTCCACCAGTTGTTCATGGATGAAATTGAACTGGTCGCTGCCCTGGGGAACGATGCCCTGCTCCATGGCTTGTTCCAGCCAGACCCACTGGAATATGGCGGCCTCATACAGGGAGGTGGGGGTATCGGCGTTGTATTCGTAGAGCTTTGCCGGGCCGGTGCCGTCATAGGCGAAATCCATGCGGCCATAGAGGGGCGTCTCGCGGTGCTGCCAAGATGCCTGGATCATGGGCCAGGCATAGCGTGGGACGCGCAGCTTGGTGAGCATTGCCTCGTCGGCCACGGCGCGATCGATGAAAGCCAAGCACATTTGGTCGAGCTCGGCGGTGACCTGTTCTAGATCCTCCTCGATCTGCCGCAGGGTGAAGCGATAGTGCGCCCGCTCATCCCAGTAGGTGTCGCCGTCTTCGGTGTGGAAGAGAAAGCCAAGCTCGTCGGCCACGTCGCGCCAGTTCGGTCTTTCGCGACAGGCTACGCGCTGCATAGGGGCTGGCGTTAACCGGCCGAGCTGCGCGCCGCCCGAGCGCCGAAACCGCCGCGAGAGACCGTGCGGGTGCGTGCCTTGGGCTGCCTGGCGGTCGATTTGGCCACTTGGGTCTGGCCGTTGGGCGCGACGGCAGCGATCTTCCTGTTGGCGCTGGTGCGGTAGGTGTTCGGATCGTCGGCGGAGCGATAGAGCGGCTGGGTGAAAACACCGGAACCGATACGCGGGGCGAACATATAGCCCAGCATGAAGGGCAAGAAGAAAGACGAGCCGTCGCTGCGGCGTTGGACATTGCATTGTTGATAGCCGAAGTCGGCGTAGCAGTCCTCCGCCCGGGCATAACGGGGGGCGGCCTCTTGATGAACGAGCTGCGCTTGTTCGAACTGCTCAGCGCAGGTGGCGGCGTCAACGACGCCCGCTTCGGTACATTGGGCCACCGAGTCATAGACCGCCGCTTCCTCCTTGGCCTGGCCGCACGCGGTCAGGGTCAGGGCACCGGCGCCCATGAAGGCTAATTTGACGGAGCGTGAACGCTTCATGCTAAAGCTCCTGCTGTCACGTGGTCATGCTGGCGGCATTCAGGATGCCGGCGGTTAATGACGTCGCACCCAACCAAATGCCGGCGGACAATTCGCCGTTTTCAATACGTTCCGAAATGCGTGGCATAAACAGGCGAACGACCACATACACGACAAGCTGAACGACCAGGGCGACGATGCCCCAGAGGATCATGTCGAGCAGATCCGCGGAGTTGTCGATGGCGCTGGCCAGCGGCAGGGCGAAGCCGATGAGGCTGCCGGAGAAGGCGATGGCGGCGGCCGTGACATTCTGCTTGATGAGGGTCAGCTCGTTGTGCCGCGTGACCCGTGTGTAGATCAGCACGAATAGGATGGTGAGCACGGCCGCCACGACGAAAAACGCCAGGAAGGCCGGCAATCCGGCAAGATAGTCAGCGATCTGTGCAGCCATAACGATCGTTCCCCGTGTTGACCCTTGAAGCTGGTGCTAGATTACGTTGAGCCCGGTGATTTCCAGGTCGACCCCGACCATGAGTTCCACCGTTGTTTCGCCATCATATGATTCCACGGCGACCAGAAGATACTCGTTCTTCTTGCCGGCTTCCAGGTTGCGGCCGAACAGCATGACCTGCTGTTGGATCTCCCGGCCCTCGTCCGCCTCGGCGTCGTCATAAATGCTTTCGTTGAACTCGACCGGGTCGACATGGCCATCGCTGTCATCGAACCAGATGCGGGCGTACTCGGTGCCATCGGCGAAACGGTAGGTCGGGGCGCCCAACTTGCCGCCTCGGCCGGTCCATTGGGCCCACTCAGTCTCGCTGGAGGGGTAGAAACTCTCATACGGCACGTAGAGGGTGATTTCCTCGATGTGCTCATCCTCGACGCCGCGCGCCGTCAGAACCTGGATCATGGTATCGTCGGCAGCATAGTAGCGATGGACGTAGGTGTCGTCGCCGAGATCGACGAAGCCCTGGGCGACGATCAATTTAGTCTGCTCAGGCAGATCCAAATGTAGGTCATCGGCATGCATGCGCAAGGGCAGCGTGTCGATATCAACGGCGGCACCATGGCGCAGGCCGAGGGGCGTGGCGAACTCGTCATCCTCGCCTGACTTGGACAAGCGCTCCTTCACGCTTTGCACGTTGCTGCGAAACAGTGATTTTAGCGCGCGGCCGACCATGTTCCTTGCCCTCCGTCTTCAGCCTGCCTGGGCCGTTGCCAAAGCTGGCCAGTCAATATCGCTGCTCTCGATCCGGGTCGCCGCCATGAAGTAGAGCAACGAGCCCGGTGGCACGCGGTGGTCCTTGGCCGCGTTGAGAATAAGGTCGTCCCCAAGCCGGCTGCCGGCGACGCCGAAAAGGGTGGCGTCATGGCGGTCTTTGAAGGCCGCAAAGAGCACACCGTATGACAGCTCACCGACGGACCCCGGGACGTTCAAGCTGTACTGTGTGGGGCCCTCTAGGGTCGATAGGAGCTGACTTTGGACGCGCGATGATCCTGGATCCTGCGCGGATCGAACCATGAGTTCTATGGTCAGGGAGACATTGCATTCGGCTTGCGGGCAATGTGCCTTAAGAAGTGCCGCGAACGATTTCTGCTGAAAATAGGCGACGAGATGGACGCGGGGATTTGCCGCGCCGGCACCCAAAGCGGCGGCCAGAGTTTCGTTGTCGTCCTGGCCGAGGGCGATGACTTTGTCGGCATGAGCAAGGCCGGCGCGTCGCATGATGTCCGGGGAGTTGAGCGACACATCGCGGACGAATTTGACCTCGTCCGGGATAGGATTCTCAATTTCCTGGGCGGAGCATAAAACGATGTCAGCCCGTGCGCCGCTGGAGTCGCCGCGAATATGCTCGACCATCCAGCGGGTCCGGGCCCCCTGCCAACCGAGAATGACAATGTGGCCCTCGAGGTCCTCATAACTTCCCAAACCGCGCACTTTCTTTCTCCATCCATCCGTGAATGCCTGAATTGCCTTGGCAATGATCGTGGTGAACAGGGCGATTCCGCCAGGCATGATCCATAGGGTGGTTACCAGGCGCCCTGCCGTCGTCGCCGGGGAAAAATCGCCGTATCCGACCGTTGTGGCCGTGGTTATGTAGAAATACCAAAAAATACCGGGATCGGCGGTCTCGCCGCCATCGAGCCAAGCCAAACCGGCCCAGGAAACAACGAAATGCAGCAGCACGACCGCAATGACGACACTCCAGTCGAGGCCGGAAACCTTGATATATATGGCCTTGGCGAGCCGTGACAAAAATATTGGCACCGTGATCCCTAAGCAGAACGACCTGAACTGATTATTGCGTTAGCCTGTTTGGCTCGGTCCAGGCAATAGATTTCTCTTGCAAATAACTTTACACGTAATATCTTACATGTAAAGGTCGATTTCATCGCCGCCGGAGGATGTTCCTGGCGGTATCAGTGCTCTTACAAAGGTCGAGCAAGTGGCTGCAAGGACCTCATCTTATTACCAGACTCGCTACCGAGATCGCTTGCGACGACAGGGATTCGTTAAACGAGACGTCTGGATTCCGCCGGAGAGCACGAAGGTTATCAAGGATTGTGAGATGGCCCTGCGTGAGGGCATCACGCCGATCATTCCGAAAGTCGAAAGGAAGAGAAGGATGAGCCAACAGGAGAACTGGACCACCCTGGGCCTGCTTGACGCGCTCAAAGAAACGGCACCCGTCAAAGACGGGGAAATAGGTGTTGAGCTGATTGAGGGTGCTGATCCGAGCCTGTTACTGACGATGGCCGAATATGGCGATCTGCCGATCTATGTGAGCGTCAGCGGCAGCCAGATTATCGTCGATACGCTGCTGTGGCCGGTGGCCGCGGTCAAGGATACCGCCGCGTTCAATATGATGCTGCTGCGCACCCACAAGCTGTTTCCGCTGTCGACCTTCGGAATTACGAACGGGCCAGGCGGCAAAGAGTATTACGAGATTTTCGGGTCGCTGAGTTCTGGGTCGATTTTCGAAAGTGTGCTGTTCGAGATCGAGACCCTGGCGGATACCGCCATTCAGGCCGTGGAAGCCTACCAAGCCGACCTGGACCAGGCGGCATAGCGCGCCACGGAGCAAAGGAGTTCAAATATGGGTATTTGGGGAAAAGTGGCGACGGCGTTTCGCGGCGGCGTCAGCGAAGCCGGCGAGGCCATCGTGGACCATCAGGCCTTGCGTATTCTCGACCAGGAGATCCGTGAGGCCGACAACGAGTTGGCAAAATCGAAATCCGCCTTGGCCGGGATCATTGCGAAACGGAAGCTGGTGCAAAGGAAGGTAGACAGCTTGCAAACATCGATGGCGGAATATGAAGGCTATGCGATGAAGGCATTGGACCAGGGAGACGAGACCTTGGCGACAGAGGTCGCGCAGAAGATTGCCGGCCTGGAGGGTCAACTGGGCGATGAGAATGCCATGGCCAAGGCCTATGGCGAGAGCGAAGCGCAGTTGCGCAAATCAGTTTCGACCGCGGAAGCCAATCTGAAACGGCTGAAACATCAGGTCGATACCGTGAAGGCGACGGAAAGCGTGCAGCGGGCGCAAGCCTCAGTGGCGGCGCGGTTTTCCGGAGCGGATTCCAGCATGCGCGGCGCGCTGGACTCCTTGGAGCGTTTGAAGTCGAAGCAAGCGGAGCGTTCGGCGCGCTTCGAGGCAGCGGCGGAACTGGCCGAATCCACCGAAGACGAGACGCTCGATTCCCGCCTTAAAGCGGCAGGTATCGTCTCATCCAAAGCCAGCGGTGACGATGTCTTGGCGCGGCTACGGGCCAAACAGGCAAAATAGGTAAGAAAAGAACGGCTTGATCGCGGCGCAATGAGAGGTGCGAGCCAGAGGGGCGGCGAGCCTCGAGGCTCGCGGCCCCCCTCCCCTCAGCTTCGCTTGCGATCAGCTGTTGCCATTGCCGTTACCGTTGCCGCCAGAGTTGCCATTGCCGCCAGAGTTACCATTACCATTACCATTACCATTACCATTACCGCCTGAATTGCCATTGCCGTTACCGCCAGAGTTGCCATTGCCATTACCACCGGAGTTGCCGTTGTCGTTGCCACCGGAGTTGCCGTTGCCATTACCACCGGAGTTGCCGTTGTCGTTGCCACCGGAGTTGCCGTTGCCATTACCGCCGGAGTTGCCGTTGCCGTTGCCGCCGGAGTTGCCGTTGGCATCTATTGCCTCCGATACTTGGATGGCACGCTCGTTCCATTTCTTGGATGTCGAGGCGCCTGCCTCATCGACGAAGTCTAGTCCGCTGGCTCCACCCCCCTGGACGGTTTGTCCTGGGGCAACGTCGATCTCCTCGCCGCTGTCCCGATCGGATACGCCGACAAGGCCCTCCACAACGCTGACGGAGGCGTCGCCCTCAGCGACCTCAACCCCGAAGGTCGTCCCTTTTACGCCGGCAATCAAATATGGCGTCTCGACCTCGAAATGTCGGCCAGCGCGCTTCTCCACCTGGAACAGTAGTTGACCGGTAGTCTGCAAAACCCGTGTCAGAATACCGCCCGCCGGCGGGGATTTAACTTGAAAGCTGCTGTTCTCGAATGCCGCAATCGAGTTGGCATCTCGGACCAGCGTGACTTTACCGTTGGCGCCGGTTTCGATCGTCTCAGACGGGCTGACGCGCATTCCGGCGACGGGTGTTCGCGATCCTTGATCGGTACGAACCTGGACGTCGCCCTCGATGGCAGAAATCGTCCAGAAACGCTCACTCGCTTCCGCGGCGGAGATGCCAAGAAATGTAATCCCAAGAACGAACGTAGCTAAATGGAAATACTTCATGAACTACCTCCCGCAGTATTTTGCCGGTGCCCCAATAAAGTCATAGGTACGACGGTAATATGAAATTAACCAAGGGTTTTCACTTGGATTTATTCGTGCTTTTCTTTTGTTTTTATTAGTCGTTTTATCTCTGTTTATTTAAAATTGGAGCGATTTAGGTACGGCTGCAGGAAACCTGGCGCTCAGGCCATTTCTGGGAGGAACCAGAGACTTGCTTAGACTGACCTTGTCTCAGACAGTGCGCTCAGGCGTGGCGTCGGGGACATGCCGGATGGTTTCACCGGTAGGGTCAGCGCACTCATCGATAGGATAGCTTTTGACGCGAAATGAGGGTCGGCATGAAAGATAAAATTCTCAGAAAACTTTCGCCGGTTTTGGGGCTGCTGGCGGTGATCTGGATTATTGAGCTGGTCAATCTGGTCACCGGCCATGCGTTGGCGCAGTTTGGCATCGTGCCGAGGACAATTGGCGGCCTTGTCGGCGTGCCGTTGGCGCCGTTCCTGCATTTCGGCCTGGTTCACGCCTTCTCCAACACCCTGCCCATGCTGGTGCTTGGCGGCTTGCTGCTGGCGAGTAACGGATCGCGGTTCTGGCATGTGACAATTGCCGGGATCTTGGGTGGCGGGCTGCTGACGTGGGCTTTCGCCCGCGGGGTACCGCACGTGCATGTGGGCGCCAGCGGCTTGCTGTTCGCCTATTTCGGTTATCTGGTCACACGCGGCATCGTGGAGCGCAGCTTGAGTTCGCTGGCCGTGACGGCGCTTGTGGTGTTGCTCTATGGCGGCATGATTTGGGGCGTGTTGCCGACGCGGCCCTTCGTTTCCTTCGAATCTCATCTATTCGGTTTTATCGTCGGCGTTGCTATCGCCTGGATGGGCGGGCGACGGGCGGACGAAGACGAAGAGGCCAGCCTACCGGCTTAGCGGGCCGATGACAGAGTCCCGGTCTCTGTCATTGCGACCGCAAGCGAAGCAATCCATGGGACCGGCCGGGTGAGAACCCGACAGGACTACCCTTCCAGCGCGAACACCAGCAGCAGCGTCCGTTGGAACAGCGAGAAATTATTGTCGCTGATCAGATAGATCAGCGTCTCGCCGTCGCCATTTTCGCGCACGGCGATCCCTTCCAGGTTATCCACCGTCAGCGGCGACTCCAGCCGCGCGATCTCGGTCCCGGTCAGCCGGCCCCCCACCGCGACATCCGCCGCCTTCAGCCGCACCAGCCGCGCGCCGATACCGCCCAGCAACGACGCCCGCCGCTCCACCACCACCACATCGCCGTTGGGCAGCAGAGCGGCCCCGGTTGGCAGGAAGGGCGGTGTCAGCACATAGCCGGCGCGCTCCCAGGTGGCGCCGTCGCCGATCCACGCGTCGGTAGTGTCGCCGACTCCGGCATCCTCGGCGATTACCAGCATGCGGTCGTCCGCCAGTAGGGTCAGCGCTTCCATACCGCTATTGCCCGGCGCTCGCCGCACGCCGGGCGGGTCTGCCAGCGCCGTCGGTGGTACCGAGAACGGCGGCGCCGCCGGCGGATAGCGCAACAGGCGGTGATTGATTTCGAATGCCACGATCACCGAACCATCCCGCAATCGCACCATGGATTCCGCATCGGCGTCTATTTTTCGTCGCGGTGCCCGCCCATTACCGTCCTGCAGACGTCCGGTCTGCCGGCGCTCGGCTCTGGCCAGCCAACCGCGCGCATCGTAGCCAAGCGCCAACTCGAACCAATCCCCGCGGTCGCTCAGGGCCGTTAGGGTCGCGCCGTCGGAACTCACATCCAGTGCCGACAGGCCACCGAACCGGTCGTCGTCGAAATCCAGCTGCAACCCGCCTCGGTAGGACAGGGCGCCGACGGCCACTTGGCCCGGCGCGCCGCTATTCAGCGTCACCGGTTGGGCGCGCGGCTCGCACGACAGCACCAGCATGACCAGCGGCACGAGAAAGAACCGGAAATGTCTACGCATGAATGTCCTTATAGCCGCCGTGGGTCGCGGCGCGGAGCATCTCGCGAATCCGTGATGTTGTCGCGCGCGGATGACCGATTAATGTCACCGGCAACTGATCTTATTAACCGGCCGGGGAGGGCCAACATGTTCGCACGTCGTACAGTTCTGAAATCCGTCGCCATGAGTTCCGTTGCCGGGCTGCCGCTGGCTCGGATCCTTGCCGATCCCAAGCTCGCCCGCGCCGCCGCCGATGAACTCGAAACCGTCTCCATTACCGATGGACTTGGGCAGCAGGTCACCGCCGCCCTTGCGGTCCCCAGCCAGACCCCGGCGGGGGCGGTGTTGGTTGTCCACGAATGGTGGGGGCTCAACGACCAGATCAAGGCGTTCACCGGTGAACTCGCAAAGCAAGGTTTCCTTGGTCTCGCCGTCGACATCATGAAGGAACAGGTTGCCACCACACCTGATCAGGCCAGCAAGCAAATGCAAGCCGTTGTCCCCGCGCAGGCTGATGCGACGCTCGGATCTTGGATCGATTGGCTGCGCCAAGATGCCCGTGGCAACGGCAAGGTGGCCACCTTGGGCTTCTGCTTCGGCGGTGGCTGGTCATTGAATGCCTCTCTCATTCGCCCGGTCGACGCCACCGTGATCTACTACGGCAATGTGGCGAAAAAAGCGGCTGATCTGGCCACCCTGCAAAGCCCGGTCCAGGGCCATTTCGGCACCCTCGACCGCTTTATCAACGAAGACATGGTCACTGGCTTCGAGGCCGAGATGACCGCCGCCGGCAAGCCCTTCGAGACCCACTGGTACGAGGCCAACCACGCCTTCGCCAACCCCACCGGCGGCGCCTACGATGCCGACGACGCCCAACTGGCCCTGTCCCGCTCGCTCGATTTCCTGCGCCAACATATCGCGTGATCAACGGACCGAGACCAAACTAAAATAACAATCAAATAGATGGCTCAAGAAGAACTCGGGCAAGCAGGGTTTGGGGCATTCTGACCCGCTCACTGTCGACGGCATCCTAGCTCGAAGGACGCTGGAAGCGGCCGGCGAGCTGGCGGCTGATCCAGTGACGCGCAGGTCCTTTCTCGGCAATCTGGCGGACGTTCGCAATAAAGAGCGGGGCGATGAGAAGGCGCGGAACAACAGTTATCGGATCCCCTGATAGAAGCGCTTGAGGTAGGGCCATCCCTCGGGATTGCCGCTGCCATCGCTCAGGCCCGGCCGGTATGGCTCGACAATGCGCCAAAGGCCGGTCGGTTCGTCTTGTCTGGTGATTAAGGCATCGTCCCTAGACCAGTCGACACAGTAGGAAAGTGGACTGCCGTCAGGAAACTCGCCAAAAACAGGCCAACCATCCTTTTTTTGGCCGATAATTGCCGGATCAGGTGAGCAAATAACGGCCAGAAAAGCCACAACGACGTCGCCGGGGCACCAACTGCATGACCGTCCCTCGGGATAAAGCCGCCGCCGTGGGTGGGTATTCTCCACCGTGAGCGCAAAGGATACGGTTTTGTAATAATAGCTGAAATCCTCGGGATTGCCGCTGCCACCTTCGAAGGTCGATACCTCGTCGGCGACGCCGGGCCGGCCGCGCAAACTGTAGCAGACGGGGTGCCAATAATACTCGTCGCCGTAAGTATTCACGGCGGTGATCTCGTCGACCCGGGACCAGGCTTCGCAGGCCATGATTGTGTCGAGCAGGCATTCTGGGGACGTTAGTAGGCCGACGCAGTCACTGGTCTGCAGGCTGCCATCGCCGGAAACGGCTTTCCAGCCCTCCCCTGGCGGCATGCCCACCGGTTGACGCCCTTCGAACGCCGTCGGCCAGCCGTCGATCTTGCCACGAGTCTCCTGCGCCGCCGATGGATGGGCCAGAAAAACCATCGGCAGAACGACGATGAACGGCATAGCTAGGACAGCCCCGATTCGACTAATCCGGTCGCGCAGCATTGTATCGAAATTCGGCGCAAATAAGGTGGTGCAAATGGTCCCACCGCGCTGCCAGTTGCCCCACGCCGTCATTGCGAGACGGCCGCCGGCCGCCGCGGCAATCCATGGGTCACCGAACCGCCCAGGCCCCGTGGCCTGGATCGCCGCTGCCTTACGCCGCCCGCCGCCGTCGCGGTCCGCCGCGGCCGGTCGGGGTCTCGTCGTCTTCGTCGAACAGGTCGGCCAGTTGATCCATCATCGTCCCGCCGAGCTGCTCGGCGTCCACCAGTGTCACGGCGCGGCGGTAATAGCGGGTCACGTCATGACCGATACCGACGGCGACCAGTTGCACCGGTGAGCTGCGCTCGATCCAATCGATCACCTGCCGCAAATGCCGCTCCAGGTAATTGCCCGGGTTGACCGACAGGGTTGAGTCGTCCACCGGCGCGCCGTCGGAGATCACCATCAGGATGCGCCGCTGCTCGGGGCGGCCGAGCAACCGTTCATGGGCCCACAGCAGCGCCTCGCCGTCGATATTCTCTTTCAGCAGGCCTTCGCGCAGCATCAGACCGAGGGCCTTGCGCGACCGCCGCCAGGGCGAGTCCGCCGGCTTATAGACGATGTGCCGCAGATCGTTGAGCCGGCCGGGGCCGGCTGGCTTGCCGGCGGCGAGCCAGCGCTCCCGCGCCTGTCCGCCTTTCCAGGCCCGTGTCGTGAAGCCGAGGATCTCGACCTTGACGCCGCAGCGCTCCAGGGTGCGGGCCAGGATATCGGCGCTCATCGCCGCCACCGAGATCGGCCGCCCCCGCATCGAGCCGGAATTGTCGATCAGCAGCGTCACCACGGTATCGCGGAATGTCGTCTCGTCTTCGCGCTTGTAGCTCAGCGGATACATCGGGTTGGTGACCACGCGCGCCAGCCGTCCCGTATCCAGCAATCCTTCCTCGAGATCGAACTGCCAAGACCGCGACTGCTTCGCCATCAGCCGGCGTTGCAGGCGGTTCGCCAGCCGCGAAATCACGCTCTGCAAGTGACCGAGTTGCTGGTCCAACTGCTGGCGTAGCCGCGCCAGTTCGTCCGGGTCGCAAAGCTCGGCCGCATCCACCACCTCGTCATAGCTGTCGCAGAAAACGCGATATTGGTTCTGGCCGGGCTCGTTGCGCAGATTGTCCGGCAGCTGCCAAGGATGGCCCGGCATCTCCGGGTCTTCGTCGCCCATGCCGGGCATTAGCTCGCCATCGCCCTGCTGGACTTCGCTCTCCGCCTCCTGCAATTGCTCGCTGGAATCGTCCTGCGCCCCGACGCCCTCCAGGCTGCTCGCTTCGCCGTCGCCTTCCGCGTCGCCATCCTGGTCGTCGTCGCCGCCGTCCTTGTCGTCGTCCTCGCCGGTATCTTGCTCGTCGTCGGCGGACGCAGAGTCGTCGTCCGCCAACCCCAGTTCGTTGATCAGCCGCCTAACCGTATCGCCGAAGGCCTCCTGGTCGTTGAGTTGATCGCCCAGGTCGGCCAGGCTCTTGCCGGCCCGCCCCTCCAGCCACGGCCGCCACAGATCCACCACCTGCCGCGCCGACGGCGGCGGCGGCATGCCCGTCAGCAATTCGCGTGCCAGCAACGACACCGCGTCCGCCAGCGGCAATTGCTCGCGCTCGGTCATCCGCGCAAAGCCCTGCCGGCGGCACCGCGCTTCGATCGCGGCGTCCAGATTGGCCGCGACCCCGGCCATGCGCCGGGCGCCCAAAGCCTCGACCCGGGCTTGTTCGAGCGCTTCGAACACCGGCCGCGCCGCCGCCGTTGCCGGTTGGCGGCGGGCGTGCAGCGCCGGGTCGTGATGGCGCAGTTTCAAGGCCATCGCGTCGCCTTCGCCGCGTACCAGGCTAACTTCTTCGGCCGGCAGATCGCGGCTTGGCAGCGGCAGGCTGGCCTCTTCGCCATGCAGCTGCGGCGTCTCCGCCGCGAAATTTACCGACAGATCCGCATGTCGCGAGATCGCCCGCATGGCCGCGCCGGTGACCCGTCGAAATTCCTCTACCGGTCCGTCATCTGAGCTGTTCATCGCGGCACGCGGCGGCGGTCAGGCTTGCGCCGCCGACGACAGCTCGCTGCCGAAGCAACGTTGATAATACTCGGCGATAATGCCGCGCTCGACCTCGTCGCATTTGTTGACGAAGGTCATGCGGAACCCGATCGGCACCGACTGGAAAATCCGCGCGTTCTCCGCCCAGGTAATCACCGTACGCGGCGACATCACCGTGGAGATATCGCCGGCCACGAACCCGGCGCGGGTCAATTCGGCGACCGCCACCATCGCCCGGATCGTTTCCAGCCCTTCGCTATTGTCATAGTCCGGACATTTCGACAGCACGATGGCGACTTCCTCGTCGTGCGGCAGGTAGTTCAGCGTGGTGACGATGTTCCACCGGTCCATCTGGCCTTGGTTGATCTGTTGGGTACCGTGATAGAGCCCGGTCGTGTCCCCCAACCCGATGGTGTTGGTGGTCGAGAACAGCCGGAACGCCGGATGCGGCCGGATCACCCTGTTCTGATCCAGCAAGGTCAGCTTGCCGTCGACTTCCAGCACGCGCTGGATCACGAACATGACGTCCGGCCGCCCGGCGTCATACTCGTCGAACACCAGCGCGCAGGAATTTTGCAGCGCCCACGGCAACAGACCTTCGCGGAACTCGGTGACCTGGGCGCCGTCCCGCAGCACGATTGCGTCCTTGCCGACCAAGTCGATCCGGCTGATATGGCTATCCAGGTTGATCCTAACGCACGGCCAGTTGAGGCGCGCGGCGACCTGCTCGATATGGGTCGATTTTCCGGTCCCGTGATAACCCTGGATCATCACCCGGCGGTTGTGGGCGAAACCGGCGAGGATGGCCATCGTGGTTTCATGATCGAAGCGGTAGGCATCGTCAATTTCCGGCACATGCTCGTTCGGCTGCGAGTAAGCCGGGATGGTCATGTCGGTTTCGATGCCGAACACCTGCTGCGCCGAGATCTTGATGTCCGGCAGGCTCGTATCGTCCAAGCCCTCGGCCTTTGCGTCATTCGTTGGTGCCATAGAAAATCCAGTATTCGTGTGTTGCTAGCGGTGCGATTGGCCGGCGAAGCTTGTCATAAGCTGGTCGTAGGCCTGGTTGATCGCCTTGAGTTTTTCCTCGGCCTTCCGGTCGCCGCCATTGGCGTCCGGATGGTGCTTCTTAGCCAGCGCCTTATAGCGCTGTTTGATTTCCGACCGGTTGGCCGGCGCCGCCAGACCCAAGACCGCCAGCGCCTGGCGCTCGGCCGGTGACGGCGGCGGCGCGGGGGGCTCGCCGGGCGACCCGTTGACCGGTTTGCCCATTAACCATAACGGGTCCTCGATAACCCCCGGCTGCTGCTTGCCCAGCGGCCAACTCGGGCGGTGCCAGATGGTATCCGCCCGCCGCTCTTGCTCGACCTCATCGTCGGACATGCCGGCATAATAATTCCAGGCGCTGTTGTATTCCCGCACATGCTCCAGACAGAACCAGTAGTACGAGGTCAGGGCGTCGCGGGCCTTTGGCGCCCGGTAGGCGCCGCGCAGATGGCACCCGTCGCGGTCGCACAGCCGTACCCCGCTGGCGCCCTCGACGGGCGCCATGGCGCCCACGCCGATATCATCCGATGTTTCCTGCTCCGTCACCGACTAAATATGGCCATAACACCCTTATCAGGCAAGCTCTTGCGCCAGCGGCCGCCGCCTTTTCGGCGGTTCTGGCCGCCTCGGCCCGGCCATGTTATGACCCCGCCAGACGAGGCCTCAGCGGATTACCCATGACCATCGCCGCGACCATCGAAGCGAAACTGACGGATGCCTTCGCGCCACTAAGCATAACCGTCATCGACGAGTCCCACATGCACGCCGGCCATGCCGGCGCCCGACCGGCTGGCGAGACCCATTTTCGCGTCGACATCGTCGCCGCCGCCTTTGCCGGCCAATCCCGCGTTGCCCGCCAACGCCAGGTCTACGCCCTGTTGGCCGATGAGTTCGCCGCCGGCCTCCATGCCTTGTCGATCAGGGCCCTCACCCCGGATGAACTGCCAAACCCGTGAGTGTCGCAACGTTCGTCACGGCCAACCCGCGACCAAATCCGAGACATGGATTGCCTGGCTGGCGTTCGCAATGACTGTGGGTGGTTGGGATGTCGCAGCCGAGGACAATTGGCGGCCTTGTCGGCGTGCCGTTGGCGCCGTTCCTGCATTTCGGCCTGGTTCACGCCTTCTCCAACACGCTACCCATGCCGGTGCTTGGCGGCTTGCTGCTGGCGAGTAATGGATCGCGGTTCTGGCATGTGACAATTGCCGGGATCTTGGATGGCGGGCTGCTGACGTGGGCTTTCGCGCGCGCAGCTTGAGTTCGCTGGCCGTGACGGCGCTTGTGGTGTTGCTCTATGGCGGCATGATTTGGGGCGTGTTGCCGACGCGGCCCTTTGTTTCCTTCGAATCTCATCTATTCGGATTTATCGTCGGCATTGTTATCGCCTGGATGGGCGGCAGAACGCTGCGAGAAGAGCCTGTCTCCGAGTTGGAGGAAGACCAAAGTCGGGCCTGAGCCGCACGTGGCGCTGGGGCTACCGGTTTTTTCTTGATTGTTACTGAACGTTCGTTTAGTTTCATAGCGGTCTGCGGAACCAGAGGAGACGTTGATGGCGAAAATCAAGAATGAAGTGTTTATCGATCGGCCGGCGCCGGATGTGTGGGCCGTCGTGCGGAAGTTCGGCGACAATCAAGCCTGGTCCAATATGCTTAGCGAATCGCGGCTCGAGGGTGAGTTTCGGATTTGCACATTGGGCGACGCTTCGCCAGCACCAGGGGCGGTCCTGAAGGAGCGTCTGCTGGCGTCGGACGACCGGCTGATGCGCTTGGAATACAGCGTGGCCGAGGCCCCCTTCCCGGTCGAATTCCACAATGCCTTGATCGACGTGTGCCCCGACCGGGACGGCACCACCGTATCCTGGACGACGAACGTCGCGCCAGACGCGCTCGCGGAGATGTTCTCACCGGGGTTCGATGCCGACCTCAAGAGTCTCAAGACACTGATCGAGAGCAGCTAGATTCAGGTCATGCCGCGGTCAAAGAACTACGATCGGGATGAAAGCCTAGAGCGGGCCATGCATGTCTTCTGGCGGAAGGGTTATGGCGCGACCTCGGTGAACGATCTGGTCACGGAAACCAGGTTGAACCGCTTCAGCCTGTATCATGAGTTCGAGAGCAAGGAAAATTTATACCTGGAGGCTTTCGAGCGATACCAACGTACCGTCATGGAAAGCCGTATGCTGGCCCTAGAACAAAGCGACGGCGGGATTGCATGCTTGAAACGCTTCTTTACGGATTATATTGATGGCGTCAAGTCGGGCCTGGACTCCGGCCGCGAGCCGGTATGCTGCCTTTCCATGCACAATGCGGTGGAGAGTATTGGGAGAGAGCCTGAGGCGTCGCAAATAATGTGCGGTATTCTGGAAAGAATGAAAACGGCCTTTACAACCGTGCTTCGCCGCGCGGTAAGGAAGCAGGAAATAGCCGAGAGTTCCGCATCGGAGGAGAACGCTTTGTTCCTGGTGGGCTGCACCTACGGGCTCGACGTCATGTCGAAATATCTGAGTAGAAGCGAGCTTGCCACTTATGTCGATACGGTGCTTTGCCGAATTGAATAGGCGCGGCACAGCCTGTTAGTAGATCGTTTTTTTCATGTGCGCCGGGTAGTTTCGATCATGCTCGGCGGCGTCGTAGGGTTGCGGCGAAAGGGCGGCGATCATTTCGCCTTTGCTCGGCAGTTCGGATTGCGGGATTTGGCTGTCAGGACTCCATAACCGCGAGCGCACAAGGGCCTTCGGGCACTGATAGTAGACTTGATCGGTGGTCACGACGATCACTGTCTTCGGCGCCTTCCCCTGCATCGAGAAGGACTGGCAGAGGGCTGGATCGCTAACGATTTGTGCGCGGCCGTTTATCCGCAGGGTCTCGTTGATCCCCGGGATGAGGAAAAGTAAGGATATCCGGGGGTCGCGCACGAGATTGCGCAATGAATCCAGCCGGTTGTTACCGCGACGATCAGGGACCAGGACGGTCTTCGGGTCCCGCACACGGACAAAACCCTGGGGATCGCCGCGGGGCGAGCAATCGAGACCTTCAGGACCGATCGTGGCGATGACCGCAAAGGGTGCCTTTTCGATGAAGGCCCGGTAGTGCTCGGAGATGTAATCGATCTCCTTGAGCAGGGATCTCGGTAGAGCGGGGCCATAGAGTTCCTCCAACGCCGCAACCGTGGTTATCCGATGGGCGGGCATGGAGTCGGTGTCCGCTTGGTTCATGGGTAGGTCCTTGCTGGAACGGTAATAACAGCCCTGCCCTATTCCGGCGGCGGCTGCGCGGTCGATTCACGAGTGATCAGTTCGACACTGACCTCAGTATTGCGCGGCATCGCCTGGCCTTCCAGCGTGCCGAACAGATAGTCGGCGGCGAGCCTGGACATTTCAGCGGTCGGGACCCGGATCGTCGTCAGGCTCGGACGCAACTGGGCGGCGAGTTCGAGGTCGTCGAAACCGACAATTGACAAATCTTGGGGTACCCGCAGGCCTAAGCTCGGCGCTTCCAACAATGCCCCCGACGCGAGGAGATCGTTGCCGCAGAGCACCGCCGTCGGGCGATCTGTGCCACTCATGATGCGGCGCAATCCGGCCGCGCCGTCGCCAATGGCGTAGGGTTGCTGCACAATCCACGCCTCGACGATCGGCAATCCGGCTTCGGTAATGGCTTCGCGAACACCGGCCAGACGAGCCGCGGCGCGGTCGTTGTCCTGCTCGATACCGGCAATCATGCCGATGCGGCGGTGACCAAGATCGATCAGATAACGCGTCGCGCGCGACGCGGCGACCCGGTTGTCGAACCCGACGCACGGATACGGCGCATCCGCACGATAGGTGTAGGTGTTGACGAACGGGATGCTGGCCCGCTGCAGCAAGGCGTAGGTCTCGGGCAAGTGATACTCGCCAAGCAATGAAATAGCCTCCACGCCGCTCGTGATCAGGCTGCGCGCCTGGTCGTACTCCGTCTGGGGGTCATAGCCGGAAACGGCGAGAAGGAGGCTGTAACCACGTTCCCCAACCCGTTTCTGCAGGGCCTGAATACTGCTGGCGAAGATGGCATTGTCGATGGTCGGGACGATGGCGCCAATATTGTTGGTGCGCTGGCGCGACAACGCTCGAGCCGCGCTGTTGGGTATGTATCCAAGCTGACGAACCGCGGCCTCGACATGCATTCGGGTCTCGATGCCAACGGCCTCCGGGCTGTTGAGGACGCGCGAGACCGACGCCGTCGACACGCCGGCGAGCCGGGCAACTTCGCGGACTCCAACCTTCCGACCTGGGCTATGTAAACGGTTTCTCGGCATGGGATCTCCGCCCGCATTAAAGGATACATGCACCAGAATGACAATGTAAGCTTGGCAATTCCGGGCATATTTTCTACCATTGAGCGTGATCGTTGCGCTGGCGTGGTTAATCTTGACATAATAAGTAACCGTTTACACAATGGTACTCGAGGCTTCCGCGTGACTAGTCGAACCAGGCAGGAGGTCCGAAGATTCGGGAGGTTGCCCTGACCCTTGGTAGTGGGACCGACGGGACCGCAAGGCCGGACATCGTGATATCGGAATT
The DNA here is from genome assembly GCA_021774445.1 of Alphaproteobacteria bacterium. Taxonomy (GTDB): domain Bacteria; phylum Pseudomonadota; class Alphaproteobacteria; order UBA6615; family UBA6615; genus SZUA-147. Next base: position 21,082 of record JAJFJA010000062.1, on the reverse strand, counting down.
CATGGATGAATCGGCCGTCGGCGGATTGCGGGCCGATTTTACGGTTTTGCATGAGGCATCCCTGGTCGACCGGCCCGCGGCCTTACAAGACGCCCTGTCAGGGGCCAAAGCGCTGATCGTGCGCAATCGAACCCAGGTGACGGCGGATCTGTTGTCCCATGCCCCCAAGCTGCGGGTGGTGGGGCGGCTGGGCGTGGGTCTCGACAATATCGACCTGGCCACCTGCGCGGCACGCGGTATCGCGGTCTGTCCGGCGACGGGCGCCAATGCGATCGCGGTTGCCGAATATGTCGTCGGTATGACCCTGCGGCTGCTGCGCTGGCAGGCATACGGGGCGACAGCCAGGGTCTTGTCCGGCGATTGGCCACGCAACGACTGTATCGGCGGCGACGCCAACGGCCGGATGATGGGCTTGCTGGGATTCGGCGCGATCGCGCAAGCGGTGGCAATCCGGGCGAAGGCGCTGGGCATGGCCGTGGCGGCCTATGACCCCTATGTCGAGCCGGGTAATGCCGCTTGGCAGGGCGTGGTCAACTTGGATTTGCCGGCGCTGTTGGCACAGGCCGACGTGTTGAGCCTACATGTTCCCCTGAACGACTCGACGCGCCACATGATCGATGCGGCGGCGATGCAGGGAATGAAAGACACGGCCATTCTGATCAATACCGCCAGGGGGGGCATCGTCGATGAAAGGGCGCTGGCGACGGCCTTGACCGACGGTGGGCTTGCCGGCGCGGCGCTGGACGTGTTCGAGACCGAGCCGGTCAGTGCCGAAAGCGCGGCTCATCTGAGGGATGCGCCACGACTGATCCTGACGCCCCATATTGCCGGCGTGACCGGTGAATCCAACGTTCTGGTGAGCCAGGTTACGGCTGACAATGTGCGGCGCGCCTTGACGGCCGAGGCCGGGCCGCGATGAAGACCGATATTTCCGCCGGGAAACTCTGGGGGATGCGGCGCCTCGCCGATGCGGCGGGACGCTACAAAATGTTGGCCGTCGACCAGCGGCCACCAATCAAATCCCTGGTGGCCGAGCGCCGGCAGGTCGCCGAGGCGCCCTACGAAGATGTCTGCTCGGTTAAGGCAGCGCTGGCGAAATCGCTGAGCGGATCGGCGTCGGCGGTGCTGCTGGACCCGCATTTCGCCTACCCTGCCTGTATCGCCGATGTGAGCCCGGGAAGCGGCCTGATTTTGACGCTGGAAGACTCCGTTTTCGTGGAGACTCCGGGTGGGCGCCTGAGCAGTGCGATTGAGGACTGGTCGGTGGGCAAGATCAAGCGCGCCGGCGGGGACGCCGTGAAGGTCTTGGCCTGGTATCGGCCCGACGCGGCGGCGGCGGTCTGCGCGCAGCAACAGGCGTTTGTGGCAACGATCGGGGATGCCTGCCGAACCCATGACATTCCCTTTGTGTTCGAGTTGCTGGTCTATCCATTGGCCGAAGATACCAGTCAGACGACAGACTATGTAGAACACCCGGAAAAACGCCCGGAACTGGTCATCGAAAGCGTCCACACGTTCGCGGATCCGCGCTTTGGTATCGACTTGTTCAAGCTGGAAAGCCCGCTTCCCGCAGCGGATATTCCAGACCCAAAACAAGACGATGGCACCGTACAGGCGCATTTCGATGCTTTAGGCAAGGCTGCCGGACGGCCTTGGGTGATGCTTTCCGCCGGTGCAGGCAAGACCGATTTTCAGCGCGTGCTGCAATATGCCTATCGTGCCGGCGCGTCCGGTTATCTTGCCGGTCGAGCGATTTGGTGGGAGGCTTTTCAGCGGTTTCCAGATCTCGACGGCATGACCGAAATGCTGGCGCAGGACGGCGTCCCCTATATGGAAACGCTTAATAGTCTGACCGATTTGCGGGCCTTACCGTGGCATGAGCATGAGTGTTTTGAAGACGGCCCCGGCTTAGCAAATGCCGGGATCGGGTTCCGCGCCGGTTATGCGGATTTTGAAGGGCAGTATCGTGGATGAGACGCTCCGCTATGGGATCATCGGCGGCGGCACGATGGGCCAAGAACATATTCAGAATATCGGGCTATTGCCGGAAGCCGCGGTGGTCGCGGTCGCCGACCCGCATGGACCATCGCTCGATGCCGCCAGATCTCTTGTCGACGGGCCCCTAGAACTGTTCGACGATTACCGCAGCATGCTCGAAAAAACGGTGGTCGACGCGGTCGTGGTGGCCACGCCGAACCATACGCATATCGACGTGATGGGAGATTTGCTGGCGACCGACAAAGCCATATTGGTGGAGAAGCCGCTGTGCACGACGCTGGAGGATTGCCAGCAGATCGCGCAGGCGGTGCAGGATAGACCGGGCCTCGTTTGGGTGGCGATGGAGTATCGCTTTATTCCGCCGGTCGCCCGACTTATCGCGGAAGTACACGGCGGTACCGCCGGCACGCTCCGCATGTTGGCAATCCGCGAGCATCGGTTTCCTTTTTTGGAAAAGGTGGGGGATTGGAATCGCTTCGCGCGTAATACCGGCGGCACCATGGTCGAAAAATGTTGCCATTTCTTCGACCTGATGCGGCTGATCGTGCGAGATCGCCCGACTCGCATCTTCGCGTCCGGCGCGCAGGACGTAAATCATTTGGACGAGCGCTATGACGGCAAAACGCCGGACATGATCGACAATGCGTTCATCACGGTCGAGTTTGAAAAAGGCTGCCGGGCCATGTTGGACCTGTGCATGTTCGCGGAGGCGGCGCCTAACCAAGAGGAAATTGTGGCCACTGGCGATTTGGGCCGCATCGCCTGCACGGTCCCGGACTCCGATGTGATCATCGGCCGGCGTAACCCCACGCGCATCACGCGCGAACATATCCCGGTCGACGAACAAGTCCTGGCGGCGGGTCATCATCACGGTTCGACTTATTTCGAGCATTTGGCGTTCCAAAAAGCGTTCCGCAATGGTGGGCAGGCCGAGGTCAGCGTTGCCGATGGCTTGATGTCGGTAGCCATGGGGGTAGCGGCCGAGCGGTCAATCGCCGAGCGGCGGCCCATCGACATGAGTGAGTTGGGCCTATGAGCGACACACCGACGGTTGGGGTCGTCGCGCTGGCGCGCCCCACTTTCGACGTGCCGTTTGCCGAACAATTGGCGCGGGATGCGTTTGCGACATTGGATACCCTGCCGGCGCGCATTGTCGGACCGCGCGACCTGTTGTTCGATGCTGCGGAAGCCGAGGCGGCGATAGCCGATCTACGTGGGCAAGACTTGGACCTGATGCTGGTCCTGCAAGTCACATTCACCGATGCTTCTATGACTGTCACGCTGGCCCGGCAGATCTCGGCACCACTGGTGCTGTGGGCCTTTCCCGAACCGCGTACCGGCGGACGGCTACGGCTTAATGGACTGTGCGGGATCAACCTGGCCGCGCATGCGCTGGGTCAGCGCGGGCGAAGTTACGCCTATCTCTACAGCGCGCCCGGGCCCGCAGCGGCGCACGGACTAATGGAGGTTCTTGCCGGAGATAGCGACGCACCGGACACGGTTGAGCGGACCTTGGCGCCGGTCGGCGCATCGCCGGAGGCAGCGAGCCGGGCGGCAATCGTGGCCGAGAGACTTGGCCAGGCTCGGGTCGGTCTGATCGGCGAGCACCCGGTCGGCTTCGACACTTGCGCGTATGACGGCGATGAACTGGCGACGTTGACCGGTGTCCAGGTCGAGAGAATAGATTTACCCGAACTATTCTCGGCGGCGCGCAAAGTTACCGAGACGGAAGTGGCCGCCGTACGGCGGCGCGCCGAGGACGAACTCGAGGGCCTGGATGCCCTGGAGCAGGAGCCGTTGGAGAAGAGCTTGAAGCTCTATACGGCGCTTCGGGCCCTTGCCGATACCGAGCGGTTCTCAGGCCTGGCCGTGCGGTGTTGGCCGGAGACGTTCACCGACTACGGATGCGCGGCGTGCGGGCCGATGGCCATGCTCAACCAAGACATGACGCCCTGCGCCTGCGAGGCGGACGTCTATGGCAACGTCAGTACGCTGATGCTGCAGTGGGCAGCGGATCGCCCGGCATTGATGGCGGACCTGGTGGACATTGATATCGACGGCGATAGCGGGGTGTTCTGGCATTGCGGCCTGGCTCCGCTTGATATGGCCGATCCCGAGTTTCAGCCCCGCGGCGGCTTACATTCGAACCGGGTCAAGCCCTTGCTCAATGAGTTCCCTCTAAAGCCCGGCCGCATTACGATTGCGAGACTGAGCCAGGCAAAGGGCCAAAAGACGCTAGTATTGGCCGGCGGTGAGATGCTGCGGGCGCCGATGAGCTACTCCGGGACATCCGGCGTCGTCCGGTTCGATCAGCCGGCCGGATTGGTTTTGGACCGGATTATGGGTGAGGCTTTGGAGCATCATTTTGGGTTTGTCTATGGCGAACATAGGCCAGTGTTGCGCGCCTTGGCGGAAAAGCTGGGGCTGGCGACCATGGAGCTTACGTGATTTGCCTGGTGTGGCTGAGGACAACCGTACCAGGCACGAAGTGTCGGCGGGACGGCCGACCGGACTACGCCTGTCCTAAACAACTGGGAGGATACAGATGAGTATGGAACGACTTCTCGGCGCATCGGTAGGCGCCGCAGCGATTGCCGCCGTGATGGGGTTTTCGACGGCGCCGGCCAGTGCTCAGGACATCACGCTGCGCACCCAAGTCCCGAATGTCGAGGACGAGGACTATGACGGCATGGTGGTGTTCAAGGATTTCGTCGAGGCGCGATCAAATGGCAAGATCGGCGTGGAAATCGTGCTGGGGAGCCAGTTATGCAAACCTGGCCTCGAATGCCTTGAGGCGACGGAAGACGGTATCCTGGACATCTATATAAGCACGAGCGGCGGCGCCGCGGCGGTGATGCCATTCGTTCAGGTACTCGACCTTCCCTACGTGTTACGGGATGATCGGGTCGCGGAAATTGCCCTGGATGGGGAGTTCCGTGATCAGATGAGCGCGGCGACCCTGGAAGCCACCGGCGGCAACGTCCGTCTCATGACGATCGGCAACACGGGCGGCTGGCGTAATTTCGCCAACACGCAACGTCAAGTTAAGGTCCCGGCCGACATGGCTGGTTTGAAAATTCGGACGATCGAAGCCGATCTGCCGCAGATCCTGGTAGAAGCGGTGGGCGCCAGCCCGACGCCAATCGCCTGGCCAGAGCTGTTCACGTCGTTCCAGACGGGCGTTGTCGAAGGTTCGAAGAATGGCATTACCGATATTATGAATATGAGCTTCCCGGAAGCCGGGCTGCAACACATTACCCTTGATGGCCATGCCTATATGGCGGCCCTGTGGTACATGAACAACGACAGCTACCTGAACTTGTCTGAGGACCAGAGGCGCGTTGTGCTGGATGGTTTCGATGCACTGCGTCAGGCCACACTCGCCTCACCAAAGCGCAAGTCGATCCAGGCATATCAGGACTTCGTGGCTGGCGGCGGTACGATCTATGTGCCGACACCGGAAGAGAAGGCGATGTGGCAGGAAGCGGCCGCGCCGGTCTACGACTGGTTCTCGCAGAACGTCGAAGACGGTGACGCCTGGCTCAAGCGTTTGCGCGATGCCGCCGCTGCCGCCGAAGCAGAGATCGACGCTGACTACCAGCGGCGCCTTAACTAGGCGCGAACCAATCCAACAACTCTATGGGGGGGCTTCGGCCCCCCTTTCCTTCTTGACGAAATGATTATCGCGCCAAATAGTCGGCGGCCATCTGCTGAGCTTGGCTGATCTGCTCCGGGGTCATTTGCGTCTCAATATCTTCGAGCGATATGGCTGCGTCGATGTCGCCGCCGATCGTGGACAATGTGTACCACATATGTGCTTGGACGAAGTCGATAGGCACACCGCCCAAGCCAAGCTCGTAGTACCAGCCAACTCCGGATTGCGCCCCGGCATGACCATTCTCCGCAGAGACTAGGTACCATTCGAACGCCTTGACCCGGTCCTGCTTTACACCCAGCCCCAGCGCATAGAGCACGCCGATTAGTTCCTGGGCGTCGGCGTTACCGGCCGCCGCCACAGGCACGAGCTCAGACATAGCTTGGCGGTAATCCTGTTGCTGCCAAGCCGCCATGGCGGCTTGAAAATCTGCCGATGCAGGCGTTGCCACGGCTAGTCCCAACAGGACCGCCGCCGATAGTGTATTGCGAAGTTTAGCGATCGTCATATCTCATCATCCCATTCAGACCGGACCCATTTGACGTCCCTGTCTGAATACCCTTTGCTCTAAGCCAGCCCCAATAACCGAGGCACGGTCATCGAAATCGCCGGGACGAATGTTATCAGGAATATGGCCAACGCCTCAACCGCCAGGAAAGGAATCATTTCCCGGGCGATGACATCGACTCTGAGGCCGGAGATACTTGCGGCGGTGAAGAGGACAAGGCCCATTGGCGGGGTCGCTAAACCGACCGTTAAGTTAACGCTCATGATAATGGCGAAATGGGTTGGGTCGACGCCGAGATCGGTAAACACCGGAGCCAAGATCGGGCCAAGGATGACGATCGCGGGACCGGCGTCGAGGAACATACCGACGATGAACAGAAGAATGTTGATGAAGAATAGCAGTATCAACGGATTCTCACTTATCGCCAGGAACCATCCGGTGATCAGTTGCGGGGCGTGTGATGTAGATACTACCGTCTTGAAGGCGACCGCAGCGCCGACCAATAGCAGGACGACAGAGGAGGCAATGGCGGAACGCACAAGAATAAGTGGAATTTCGCGAAAGGTCACGGTCCGCAGGATGAAGAGGCTCAAGACCAGGGCGTAGGCGACGGCGACGGCGGACGCTTCTGTTGGCGTAAAGACGCCCCCCAAAATACCGCCGAGAATTATCGCGGGCGTCATTAGCGGCAGGACCGCACGCCATGCGGCGACGCCACGTTCGCGCAAGGTTGCGCGCTTCGACGCTACCGGAAAATTGCGCTTCTTTGCCAAAACAGTGGTTACCAGCATCAGGCCGATGCCGACGAGGACGCCCGGTACAATTCCTGCTGCGAAAAGCGCGGCGACGGACGTCCCCTCGATCGTTCCGGCGTAAATAATCATGATGCCGCTGGGCGGAATAATCGGCCCGATTACCGAGGATGCGGCCGTTACGGCGGTTGCGAACTTTCGCGTATAACCGTTCTTTTCCATCGCCGGGATCAGCATGGACCCCAGGGCCGATGTGTCGGCGACCGCCGAGCCGGACAGTCCGGCGAACAGCATACTGCTGAGGATATTGACGTGGGCCAGACCACCGCGTACATGGCCGATCATCGATTGCGCGAAGTCAACTAGACGGATGGTAATGCCGCCTCGGTTCATAAGGTTGCCGGCGAGAATGAAGAACGGGATCGCCATCAAAATGAAGGAATCTATACCGTTGTAGACGTTGCGGAGGAGAACGTTGATCATCGCCGGCCCACGCGGGTCGATGATAAATGTTACCAGGCCAGGCGCGATCAACAGTGCGAATAGCACTGGCATGCCGATGACCAGTAGGATCAGAAAGAACGGAAGAAAGATAATCATTCCGGCACGCCTCGATCAGGAAAATGTGCCATCAGTCCATCCTCATGAAATCGGGCATCGGTGCGGTCTCTTCCGTCTCCTCTGGACCTCGTATCCGGAAAACATCTCGCAATATCAATTCAATAGATACCAACGCCATCATTACGAAACCGATCGGCATCGGTACGCGCGTCCAAGCAGCCTTGATAGGCAGACCCAAGAAAGTGGCAGGTAAACCGGCGGCGCGACGAGTGAAACCGCGATCGACGAAATCCAGGGACAGCCAGAACAGGATGACGATCAAGAATAGCGCAACGATGTTTATGAATAGGGCGAGCAGGGTGCGCGTACGGAAGGGCAACGAATGCACCGCCATATCGATGCTGACATAAGCACCCCAGCGGTATGCCGTGGGCGCAACCAGAAACGTCATCCAAACCATAAGCGCACGGGACGCAGCCTCGCTCCAAGACGGGGCATCGTTCAGGACGTAACGAAAGAATACTTGATAGAGGACGATGAACGTCATCAAGGCGAGGAGGATCCACGCCAAAGTCCGGCCGATCTGAAGAGATACGTCGTTGAAACGGACGAGCGCGCGCATCAATGGCGCTGGAAATAGGCCGCCGGAAAAACGGCCCTACTGATCCGGCCGAGTTTGGGGCGCAGGAACTTGTTGCAGGACATCACGCGGTACGATCTCCCCTACGTAATCCGCTTATCGACCAAGCAGGGCGGTCCCGCGTGGTGAATTTGCAAGTATACTGCGGGGGCGAGATTCAAGTGTCAACAGTCTGGCTGACGAAGGCCCGGAGGTCGCTGCGCTTGCCGGCGAGCGCTGAAGAAACGTCAAAGACGGATTTCGATACGGAGACCGATCGATAGAGCATCGGTCTTGTCCGCGCTAACCGCTATCCAACGGGTGTGGCGTCTTAAGGGAGACCCTGTTGGCCAGTAAACTTGTTCGAGAACAGCCAGATCACGCCAGCGGCCATGCCTAGACCAAGGAAGACAAAACCATAGACAAGGGACAATGTCAGCGCATCCGTTGGCGCGATCCCGACAATGCTCAAACCGACGACCATTGCGCCTTCGCGGACGCCCCACTCGGCGAGACTGACCGGCACACTAGCGACAAGAATGATCGCCGGCATGACAGCCATGACGTGCCAGAAGTTCAGTGGGATGTTGAGCGCCTGGGCGACGAGCCAGACCGTGAGGAAGATAAGAAGCTGACCAACAAAGGAAAGTGCGATAAGAATTGTTAAACGGGCGCGGTCCTGATTGAGCGCCAGGATGGTCTCATTCAACACCTGGGCAATATCTTGCATAAAACCCAGGGGTAGATGGACGCCTAACCGGGTCAGCAATATCAGCGTGGCGGCAAATATCAGAGCGGTCAAAGCCACCGCGATGATGATCAGCAACGGTCCGTTGTCCGGCGTGGAAGGCAGCAGTGCCACGGCACCCCCTAGCGCCAAGAGAAGCAAGCTGGCCAATCCGAGAGCGCGCTCTAAGAGGACCGATTGCACGGCAAGCCGGGTCGGCGTGCCAATTCGACGAAGCAGCAGCACCCGCATCGTGTCGCCGCCGATTGTGGACGGTAGCAGCTCGTTAAAAAACAGGCTGACTGTCATGAAATGCGCAAGCCGATGCCAGGGCACCGTCGTCTTAAGAAGCTCAAGGACTATTGTCCAACGCGACGACATGATGAGCACGGCTTGAGAGGCGCCGAGGACTACTGCCAAAATGAGTAAGATCGGGTCGACACTCCGCAGCCGCTGCAACGCCAGGCCGGGGTCGATCGTGCGAAACAGGACGAATAGCAAGGCGCCGGTGACAAGTATTTTGGCGATGAATTTGACATGGGCGTTGGCTAGCATGGCCGTAAGACCGGATCGAACGCCTTGGGAAGTGCTGTTTCCCACTGTCGAGTGATCGTCTGGCAATGCCATCAGCTCATGCCTCAGACCGCCGCCGGCCGGAGCAACTCCCGGCCCGGCAAAGATATGACGAAGGGAATCTTGCCAGTGCGTCCGGGTTGCAATGCGGTATGGAAGCTGAAATCGATGGCGATCTCGCTGCCGAGCCAGGCGCGTAATTCGTCCTCTAGCCGGCGTGTGTCGGCCCGCTGGTCAAAAGCGGGCGTAGGCACGATGCGGACGTCGATGCGATCGACATCGTCCTGGACGATCTGGGTCATCCTGATGTGGTCCATGCGTTCGAAGATGAACTCGAAGCTATTATGGAACCGGCCGTCAGGGGTCACCACAACATCGTCCATGCGCCCCTTAACACTCTTGACGGTTGGATAAGAGCGGCCGCACGGGCAATCCGAGCCGTCGCCGATCTCGACCAAATCATTCGTTTGATATCGTATGAGCGGCATGGCGAAATTGTTGGTGGTCGTGGTCACGACCTGGGCCCGCCCGGGCGCATCGGCACCGACAAGTTCGACGAAAGAATAATCTTCGTGGATGTGATAGCGGCCATGCTCGCAGGTGCTGAACAAACAGGCACGTTCGTTCTGGTTGTAGAAGTCGAACAGCCGACAGTCGAATAGCTCCTTGAGTTTGGAACGATAGTGTTCGTGCAAGGTCTCCGCACAAGTCAGAATCGCGGTCGGCTGGTAAGGCGCGATACCACTCTCCTCGAGCCACCGGCAATAGATGTACATTGACGACGGAATGCCCTTAAAAACCACGGGTTCGAACCGCCGTAGCCGGTTGGCAAAGTCACGCACGTTCTCGTGGGACAAGTGCGATGAGCACATACGAAGGCAGTTGAGGCGGAGGTCACGTGCATAAATCGGCTCGCCGGCACGCTCGCCGCCGGTCAGATCGGCAAAACGATCACCGAAGCGGTAACCCACCCAGTTGAGCATGTTCCAGATGGACGCGAAGTGGACGACATGGGATTGGCGATCGACGAGGAATTTCGTCGGGGTTCCCGTGGTGCCGCTGGTTTGGGTCACGGACGGCCGGTACTCCGCGTAATTCTCCGCCCATAGCTCCTGACCGTGCTCGCGGATTTGCTGCTTCGTCAGTATTGGCAATTCGCTTAAATCGAGGCGCTCGACCATATTGGCGAACCGGCTTTGGTAGGGCGCCAGCGTGCGGCGATAATGGGGCACCCTGGAGACGGCGTGATGCAGGAGACGCGCCAGCTTTTCCTGAGTGTCGGCGCGACGCTGTTGTGGTGACCAGTACTGACTTTCCCGCAGTCGCTTGTGGTAAGCGTGTATTTGCGGTGGGTAGAAGACAAAATCCCTGAGCCGAAATGCCATGACCCGCGCCCTAAATGTAGTATTGCTGAACTGGCGAGAAGCCGTTGAAGCCGACGGTCGCCGTTGTCGTCGTGTAGGCGCCGGCCGCAAGTATGTCGATTTGATCACCGGGGCACAGCGACAGGGGAAGCTGATATCCGGCGTTTTGGTACATCACGTCGACGCTGTCGCAAGTCGGTCCGGCCAGAACGACGGGTCCACACTCCTGGCCATCCGCCGGCGTTCGTAGGGCGTATTGGATCGCCTCCCCCGCTGTCTCGTCGAGACCGCCGAACTTACCGATATCGAGATAGACCCAACGCTCAGGGACGCTCTCGTCGCGGCGCGAGACCAGAACCACCTCCGTACGAATAACACCCGATGTGGCGACGATGGCCCGTCCGGGCTCAATCGCAATGTCGGGGATGCGGTTGCCGAAGTGTTGTGCCAGAGACGTGCGAATGGTCGCACAAATATCGTCGAGTGGCGGAACTTCGGACCGGTAAGGTACCGGGAACCCGCCGCCGAGATTCAGCATCTTCAGCTCCAAACCCTCGGCAGACAACTCGCGGAAAATCATGGCGGCACGGCCAATGGCCAGGTTCCACGGCACAAGGTCACATTGCTGACTGCCGACATGGAAGGAAATACCGTAGGGCTCGAGTCCCAAATCCGGCGCCGTCCGCAATAAGTCACCGGCCATACGGGAGGAGCATCCGAATTTGCCGTCGAGGGGCCACACGGCGCCGCTGCTCTCCACGGCCAGGCGACAGAAGACCCGACTACCGGGCGCTGCCGCCGCAATCTTGGCCAGTTCCTCCTTGCTATCGAAAGCGAAGAGCTTGATGCCCAATTCGTAGGCGCGGGCTATATCCCTCTGTTTCTTGATGGTATTGCTGTAAGAGATCAACGCGGGCGGGGATCCGGCGGCCAAGCAACTCTCAATCTCCGGGACGCTGGCGGCGTCAAAGCCCGCTCCAGCTGCCGATAGCAGGTTCAAGATCGAAGGTGCTGGGTTGGCCTTCACGGCATAGTACATCGCTGCCTGCGGCAGGAGTTCGCGAAAGCGCAAAAAGCTACGCTCGATAACCTCCAGGTCTATCACGAGGCATGGGGTCGTTAACGCGCTGCTGGCGAGGAAATTGGCGACTTTTGGTGTCATGGTATTGGCGACCTAAGTGAATCTTGCGGCGAATACTATCCTAAACCTTTGCCGCTATTCACTGTGACTGAAGCTATACTCATGAGTGGTCAACAAATGAGCGTTCGTATCATTTTGGTGCAAAACAAAAGCGTCGGACGACCACCATTCAGCGCTGATATGTCGGTGTAACTACTTTGTTTGGGTATCCCTCCATGCCTGGTTCCCGAGGTTCGATGGCAGAGACGCAGATATGGTGTGGCCGGTTCGGGCCGCGCTTTGCCACCTTGCAACCCAGATGCCCGTTGTGGCATCGCAGTGCGGTTCGCCGTGAGTGCAAAAGGCATGTCATTCCGGTCTTGACAGACGGTGCGATGCGTTGACATTAGGCCATAGGGTCTTGCATTCGCGGGCACCGGATGGGGAATGGGCAGGTCGGAACGCTGAAACAGGCCACAAACCAGTCAGAGGGATTTGTCGCGCTGCTTATCGCCGTTGCGGAGCGTCGGGATCGCGGCGCTTTCTCAGAGCTTTACCGCCACTATACACCGAAAGTCACAACCTTGGCCGTGCGCATGGGGGTGGAACGTTCGGGTGCCGACGAGGTCGCCCAGGAAGTCATGTTGGCGGTGTGGCGCCGCGCGCGTAGCTACGATCCAACACGAGCCGCCGTCTCGACATGGATCTATGCGATCGCGCGCAATCGCGTCATCGACGGTATGCGGAAGCAAAAACGCGCCGAGGTCGATCCACAAGACCCAGCCTTGGAGCAAGCAGAACATCCGGAGGTCGAAGCTTTAATCGACAACGAGCGGCGGGCGGGCCGCTTGCTGGACGCCCTCGACGCCTTACCCACAGAACAAGCTGAAGTGTTGCGCTTCTCCTACTTCCAGGGCAAATCGCAAAGTCTGGTCGCAGAAGAGCTGAACCTGCCTTTGGGGACGGTGAAGTCGCGGACCCGTTTGGGACTGGCGCGGTTACGGGGCGCCATGGGAGAGGCGCCATGACGACTCATCACCATCCCGACGACGAGCTTCTGCTCGGCTATGTCACCGGGGCACTGTCCTACCCGGCGGAGGTTGTCATGGCGGCGCATCTGACGCTTTGTCCCCGTTGCCGAGACGCCGCCGCCGATCTTGAGATGGTAGGCGGCGAGATCCTGGAAGAACTGGAAGGCGCGTCGATTACCGAGGACGGGCTGACAGGCGTTCTGGCGCGGTTGGACGAACCGGCGCCAGTATCGATGGTCGCGCCGCCGCCGGAGGCGGATTCGGAATGGGCGCAACTGGTGCCCGCGCCGCTGCGCGCGATGGCAGCAGTTCCTAAGGGCGACTTGTCGTGGCGCCGACCATTGCCTTGGATTTCCGTCGTCGATCTCGCCAACATGGACGACCATGGGGCGGCAGTGTACCTGATGCACGTGCGCGCCGGTCGTGCGATACCGCGCCACAGCCATAGAGGAACCGAGCTGACCCTCGTTCTCGCGGGTGGGATGACGGATCAGCACGGACATTTTCGTCGGGGCGACCTGTTGGCCGTGCCACCGGGTGTGACACACCACCCGGTCATGGACGATGATGAGGATTGCCTGTGCTTTTCGGTGTTGCCGATGGAAAAGTGCTGGTGACCGGACTGGTCGGCCTGATTCAGCGGGCCCTTGGGAAAAATTGAACCGGTCGCCCCTTCCCTGCTATCGGCACCGCCGCCGCTACGCAATGGCAGCCGCGGCTGTAGGCGCAGGCACGGCATCCTCCGACGGATCATGGATATGGGCCATGATCCGGTGACTGACCTCGTCATAGTCACGCGTGTTTTGGACTTCGCCGACAACGGCGAAATCATTCATGACCACAATGCGATCGGCCAGGGCGATCATTTCCGGCATGTCGCTGGAAATCAGCAAAATAGCGGCGCCGTCGGCAGCCAAGCCCCAGATAAGCTCGTGAAGATAGGTCTTGGTCTTAATGTCGATACCAATCGTCGGCTCATCGATGATCAGTATCTCGGCCTCGGCGGCAAGCCACTTGGCGACGCTGACCTTCTGCTGGTTGCCGCCCGACAGGTTGCCTACGGTCTGATGCACCGAAGGGGTGCGCACCTCAAGGCGCTTGATGTAGGGAAGAGCGCTGGCGGACTCGATCCGCTCTGTGGTGAAGCCCAGCACGCGGGCGACGCGGTCCCAGATCGTAATGCCGACGTTGCGCAGAACCGTGTGGATCAATATCAGGCCTTCGCGCTTACGATCCTCGCTAACATAGCCGATGCGATATCGTCGGAGCGCTTCGGTCACGTTCCGGATGTTTGCACGCCGGCCACTGACCTCTATGTGTCCAGCGGTCAAACGCTCAGCGCCGATGATGGCTTTGGCCAATTCAGTGCGGCCGGAACCGATCAGGCCGTATAGGCCGACGATTTCGCCCTTGTTAAGGGTCAGGTTGATGTCTCGGTGGCCCCGTCCGGTTGCGACGCCTTGCAAGACCAGCGCCGGCCGGTCGCGATGAATGACTTTCTCGCCAAACCGCCCGATCTGCTCGTCGCGGCCGATCATCAGCTTCACGATGTCGGCGCGGCGCAATCCGGCAAGCGGGCGCGATTCACAGGCATTACGTCCGTCGCGCAGCACGGTGACGCGGTCGCATAGGGCGAATACTTCTTCCAGTTTGTGACTGACGAAGACGATAGACACGCCGTCGTCGCGCAGTTTGCGCAAGAGATTGAACAGCACCTCCGTCTCATGGGGCGTGATAGACCCGGTCGGTTCGTCCATAAGCAGTATCTTTGTCTGCAAGGACAAGGCTTTGGCGATTTCGACCAACTGCATTTGGGCAGCGCTGAGTTGCAATACCGGCGTTCGCGGATCGACATGAAGGTCGAGGGCGTCGAGCCACGGCTGGGCCTGTTCGAAAATGGCGGCATAGTCCACGAGGCCGGACTTGGTCGGCAGATTCTCCAAGAGGATGTTCTCGCCGACACTGAACCGGTTAATCAGATTTCGCTCCTGATGTACAACACCGATACCGGCGGCGATTGCGTCACGCGGCGTCTGGAAACGCTGACGTTCGCCGTATAGCCGTACTTCGCCGGAGTCAGGTTGATATACGCCGGTCAGGATCTTGATGAGCGTCGATTTGCCAGCGCCGTTCTCGCCAAGCAACGCATGAATCTGGCCGGGCTCAAGCCGCATGGAGACATCGTCAAGAGCGCGGACGCCAGGGAAGTCTTTGGTCGCGCCGCGGACCTCCAAAAACGCATCCGTCATGCGTGGGCCTCTTGGGTCCGACCACGGTGAGCCTCGGCTTTGACTTCACGATAGCGATTCAGCCCCACCGCGCCGAGAATCAGGGCGCCCAGCAAGAGCTGGACGAAGAACGGATCGATTGCGAGGAGCACCAGGGCGTTGCTGACAAGGGTCACGATTATGACGCCCAGGCAGGTGCCGATAACCGAGACGTGGCCGCCGGTCAAAACAGCGCCGCCAATTACCGGGGCCGCAAAGGAGATGATCAGCCAATCATCGCCAATGGTCGGTTGGCCGATCTGCAGGCGCGCGACCACCAGCATGCCGGCGATGGCCGCCAATCCGCCGGAGATGGCGTGCGCCGCGACGACCGTACGGCCGACGGAAATGCCCGACAATCCCGCCGCATGGGCGTTGCCGCCAACAGCCAGCATCTGGCGGCCGATGACCGCCCTGTTCATCAGATACCACATCGCAATCGCCGCCAAGATCGGCAGAATTACAAGATACGGTATCGGGCCAATGCTGGCGTTGCCAAACCATTTCACGACCGCCGGCACCTCATAGAAAGGCTGTGCTTCGGTGATGCCGAGGTTGATGCCCTTGAAGATCGATAGTGTGGCCAAGGTGATGATGAAAGCGGTTATGCCGGTGATCACCGTAAGGATGCCATTGAGAAAGCCACAAAGGACGCCGATGGCGAGGCCGGCGAGGATCGCTAACGGGATCGGCAAACCCCAAACCTCCATGAAGCCGGCAAAGGAGATGGCCACCAGGCCGCCGATGGCGCCGACAGACAGGTTCATTTGCCCGATAGCAATGATGACCATCTGGGACATGGAGACCATGATCGAAATGGAGAAACCCAACAACATCACGTAGACGTTGAAGGTGGACAGGAAGGACTGCTTGACGGCCGCGAGGATAAGGGCCCCGACGATCGCAATGAGCAGCAGGCCAAACCACTCGGTACGGCGGAGGTTTTCCCAGGCGCCGCGCATCACGCCGTCGCCCTACGGCGCTCGGCCAGGACACTGCGCAGGCGGTCGAGCACGACGGCCGCCAAAAGGATCAGCCCGAGGAACATCTGGACCCAAAACTCGCCAATCTGCAGCAGCAGCAGGCCGTTGTTTATGATAGTCACCAAAACCGCTCCTAACAGGGTGCCAATTACCGAAACGACGCCACCGGTAAGAAGCGTCCCGCCAAGTACCGGGGCCAGGAAGGACGGTAAGAGCCAATCGGCGCCGAGTTGCCCCGCCATCGACGGCAGAGCCGCGCCATTGCGCATGGTCAGCATGAGACCGGCGACGCACGCCAGCGCGCCGGATATGGCGTGGCCGTAGATGAACATACGCCCGACCGGCACGCCGGACAGCTCGGCGGCCGCCGGACTTGCACCGGCGGCCAGAATCTTGCGGCCGAAACTGCTGTAGCTGAACACGTAGACCAGTAGAACCGTCACCGCCAACGTGACAAACAACAGTGGAGACACGATACCGAAAACGCGCATCTTACCGAACTGGATAAATTCCTGGGGCAGCGCGCGGAACGGCTGGGCGCCCGTCAGGACGATCATGGCGCCGAAGAAAATGCTCATCGTGGCCAGGGTAATAATGAAACTATGGACGCCGCTGCGGACGCTGGCATAACCGTTGATCCAGCCGAGGGACGCGCCAAATCCGATGGTAACGGGGACGGCGATCAACGGATGCAGACCGACGACCTCCATCAACCAACCGCCAAACATTACCGAGGCCACGCCAATCGCCCCGACCGCAAGATTCAGGCCGCCGGTAACGAGGACGACCATCATCGCGTAGCCGATCATAACATCGATCGCGACGACCCGGCCCAGGGTGAACAAGTTGAATTTCGACGCGAAGCCCTGGGTGCCGAAGGTGAAGGCCAGGACAAAGCCAATCACGACAAGCAGCAGGCCAAACTGATTGGACGAGAACAGGATAGCGACGGGGCGCCGATGATTTGTCATGGGGGTATCCGTGGTCACGGATCAAGGGACCGTTAGTGATGAGGCGGACCACAACATATGGCCCGCCTCATCATCACACGATTACTTGCAAGAGAGGTAGGCGTCCTTGAAGGTCGTCATGATCTCCTGTGTGACCTTTACCATCGCATCCTGATAGTTGGCGATCTGGTCAGCCCCAACGAACGCGGTGCCACTATCAATGAATTTCGAGGTTTGCGCCGTCGTGGCCCAAGGTGCGTCGTCGCTGATGGAGCACCCTTCGTTCAACAGGTTCATGGCGTAGGAGCCGATGTAAGCCTGCCCGTAGGGGTTCTGCAGCATCGTACCATGGACGAAGCCATCCTTGATGGCATCGAGGACGACTTGATCATGGTCGATGCCGACCATCTTAATGCGCTTATCGCCAAGATTGCGCAGCGCGGTCGACGCCACCACGGCCGGAATCCAGGCGGTGGTTACGATACCGTCTACCTCACTGCCGCGCGCTGCGAGAAAGGCGTTGATTTTCTCATCGGCCGGCTCCGGCGCATCGATGTCCGCGATCACCTGAATGATCTCGACGCCGCCACCTGCCTCGGCGACGGCACGCTCGACCGCGTCGATGCGCAGCTGGGTATTAGGATCGACCAAGAAGCCCGTGAAATGGGCAATCTTGCCTGAACCACCGAGCGCATTGATTAACTCCTTCGTACCGAGATAAGCGGAGTTGCCGGTATCGGTCCCGAGACAAAACAGAGCTTGGGTCGGCTCTTCGACACAACCGGCAAGGGCGGCAGAAGGAATGCCAAAGTCGCCTAGCTCGTTCAGTGTGCTGTTGGTGCCGACAGAATCGCCGGGGAAGACCAGGAACGAGTTGTAACCCTGGGAGACCAGACTCTCGATGAGTTCGTTCTGCAGGCTGAGTTCCCAATCCGGCGGGACTTTGTAGTCGGCGGCGCCGAGCTCAAAATCCTTGGCGGCGTCACGGCCGCCATCTTCCCAGGCGGCGAAATACGGGTGCGGCCCACCGGGCACGAGTGCAACACGTGTCCCCTCAGCGGCCGAGGCCCCGGTCGCCGTGACAAGCGCGAGGCCGGCGGCGCCGGCGAGAAAGCGTAAATACTTGGTGTTCATTCTTTCCTCCCTAGTTACGGATGTTCGTTACTTCACTGGTCGATTTCGTCGGACTCGCGTCTTACGACGGCAGGCAGAAGGCTTCCACACGCGGACTCGAAATGCGCGTGAATGGCTTGGCGTACGGCCTTAAGATCGCGAGTTTTTAGCGCTGCGTAGATGGCTTTGTGTTCGGCTTCGGTTTCAACCGCGCGTTCCGGTTCCAACGCGTACAGTCGAATAAACTCAGTTTGCGAACTGACCCGTCGGTACCAATCCATCATCATGCTGTTACCGCCGAGGCCAACGATCAAATGGTGCATGCGGCGGTCCGCCGCCATGGCGGCCTCAACATCGGTGAAGCGGCCGTCGCCGACAGCTTTGCCCAGATCCTCTATGGTCGCCGCGATCCGGTCGAGAAAGTCCGGGGTAATTCGGTCGGCGGCGTCGCCGGCCCAAAGCGCCCAGGTCTCGATCATTTCGCGCACCTCGAAAAGTTCGATGGTGTGGGTACTTGAGAAACGGCGCACGACAGTGCCACGCCGGGGGACGGTCTCCACCAGACCTTCGGCTCCAAGACGAAGCAGGGCTTCCTTGACCGGCGTTTGGCTAACATTCAGTTCGCTGGCAATCTCCTCGGGACGCAACTTCTCCCCCGGCTTTAGCTGGCCTGCGGCGATGCGGCCACGCAGTTCCGAGAAGACTTGCTCACCAATAGTGTTCCGTACGATGGTCTGGGTCACCTGTAACTCCCTGCGATAAAAAGTAACGCAAGAATTTAAAATATGGAACCTAAAATTTTTAATTTTCTAGTGAAAGGCGGCCCGGAGCCGGCATCCGACGCTTCCCCTCCCGCATGTGCCCACGCAGGGGTCCCAACCCAACACAGATCGGGTTTGAACAGGGAGCGGACGTCAGGAAGCGCTATTCAGCGCCGGAATAGCGGACCGGCGAGAATTCCGAGTGTATTTCCAGCGCCGCTTTGCCCACGCCCAATCCTCCCGTTGCGACGACAAAGTCCAAAATCGTGTCGATCCCTGTCATTGTCTTCAGGTTGGTGAACACAAACGGACGTTCGCCACGCATGCGCCGCGCGTCGCGGTCCATGACCTCGAGATCGGCGCCGACCATCGGCGCGAGATCGGTCTTATTGATGACCAGCAGGTCGGAACGCGTAATGCCCGGCCCGCCTTTGCGGGGAATCTTGTCGCCGGCCGACACGTCAATTACGTAAATCGTCAGATCGGCTAATTCGGGCGAGAATGTCGCGGCCAGATTATCGCCCCCGGACTCGACCAAGATGAGGTCCAGGGCCGGGAAGCGGCCGAGCATTTCGGCGATGGCGGCTAGGTTGATCGAAGCGTCTTCGCGGATGGCAGTGTGCGGACAGCCGCCGGTCTCGACCCCCATGATCCGCTCGCGCGGCAATGCGCCGGAGCGGATCAGAAACTGCGCGTCTTCCTCGGTATAAATATCGTTGGTGATGGCGGCGACCTCGAAACGGTCGCGCAGGCACTTGCACAAGGCGTCCACGAGCGCGGTCTTACCGGTGCCCACCGGGCCGCCAACGCCAACTCTCAGAGGTTTTGTCATGAGCGAAATAACCTTGTGTATTGGGTTTCATGTTGCATCGATGCCCAGTCGATCATCGGGGCGGCCGAGCCCAAATCTTCACGCGGGCGCGTCAAAGCAGAGGCCGCCGCTTCCAGCACGACCGGTTCCAGCGCTGCGACGGCCCGTTGACCATCGGTCTGGCCGAGAGGAATCAAGCGGACTCCCGCGGAGATGAGGTTGGCCACCAGGCCATGGAGATAAGCGGGCAAGGCCACCGCGAGCGGCACGCCATGAGCCGCGACGACGGCGCCGGCGGCAATGGGATAGGCGAGCCGCCGCTGTTGATCACTGGCGATTTGGACAAGCCGGTCGAGATGGGGTTGCGGCCAAGTGGCGCGGATCGTTTCAAGGAAAGCCTCCCCTTGGCCAAAGCTCTCGACGGCAAGTTCGCGGGTCGCTCGCATGGTGTCGCCGCGCTCGATCGCCCATATAAGATCGGCTTCGTCGCCATCGGCGATGGCGGTGTAAGCGGCACAGAACAGCGCGGCGTCGACGCGCCCAGCGCCTCGGGTAACCGCCCCTTCGACCCAGTGGACGAGCCCGTCGCGGCCGTCGACTAAGCCGGCTTCGACGGCGTACTCGATGCCGTGGGAGTAGCTGAACGCGCCCACCGGGAATGCGGGCGAAAACCAGGCCAGGACACGCAAGAGGTCCACCCCGGTAACGGTGAGGTCAGTGGCCATGGCTGTGATCGTGGCCGTTGTTTTGGGCATAGGCGCCGGGCTCAGGCGCAAAAGGTGCGGTCTTCGGTTCCACGTCGGCCCCCAGCCGGCGGGCCATGGCAGCGATGACATGGTCGTGGCGGATGCGCAGGGTGCCGTCGGCCAAGACCTGTACGGGCACATGGCGATTGCCGATATGCCAGGCCATCCGCGCGGTGTCGCTCAGGCTGCGGCAACGCACGTCGTCAACCGGCTCGGCGGCGGCGCGGACTTGAATATAACCGCCTTCGGTTACCGCCAGCGCATCGCCCTCTGCCAGCCGGGTCGCTTCGGCCAGGTCGAGCAGGAATGGTATGCCGTCGTCATCGTGCAAACGGATACGGCGGCGGTAGCGGTCCTCATAGTCCAGCGTCACCGTGGCCACAGCCTCGGCCTCAGGCCAGGTTCCCGCTCGGCAGGCTGCTGTCGCGCGCCGCATCGCTAGAACAGGAAATAACGCTGGGCCAGCGCCAGCTCGGTTGCCGGTTCGCAGGTCAGCAGCTCGCCGTCGGCCCGCACCTCATAGGTTTCCGGATCGACCTCCAT
>JAJFJA010000061.1 GCA_021774445.1 Alphaproteobacteria bacterium | reverse complement strand
GTCGTAATCATAAAGCTTGCCGATCTCGAGGCCATCCTCGCCGAGATCCGTGGTGTCACAGACATAACTCTCCGACTTCAGCATCAACTGAATGCTTTGTGCCGTCGTCGAATCATCCTCAACCAATAATACGCGCATGGGGTCTCTCGCTTGGGAGCTGTTCTGATGCGGGGGCGAAGGTTCGTTGCCTAACCCCTTTGAGACATAAGGTTAATCGCCGGCTGCGAAATGTTGCTGAGTCATAAATGAGTCATTGCGCCGCGGCGGAAACCGCGAAAAAAAGGGGCCGTATCGTCATGACGCGGCCCCAAGTCGCTATGAAGTGAGTCTCGCCGATGGTCGAATAGGCAATTGCGCCGCCGACCTTTGATCATTGAGACCGCCGGCTGATACCACTTTTGCGCAGAGAATTGTGCGGCCATCAGGACCATGACTCAGCATTGACTCGATTTTCGGGGAAAGTCGTGTACAGCTCAGGCGACGCTCACCACCTTCATGGCGATCATGCTGGTGAGAGCCGACTGGCGCTGGTCCGACGCCATATCGGGAAAGGCTGCCAGGTAGTCGGAGCCGAGAAAACCTTGGCGGTCGAGCATCCAGGCGACCGCGGTCTCGAGGCCCTGCGGAATGGCAACCGCCCCCTTGGCGCCATAGAGAAATTGCTTGCCGTCGCGCTGGACGATGGAGAGCCCGCCGGCATGGACGTGGTATTCCCGGTTGAGGGTGTCGGCCGGCAAGTCGAAACCGCCGCGGGGATAGCCGAACTCGTCTTGGAAACGCTTTACATCAGCGAAAAAACTGTCGCTCTCGGCGATTTTTGCGAGCCGCGCGGCAAGGTCGGCAAGGTGTCGCCGGAGGGCCTGGTCGCCGGTGCCGGTGAGCGGGAGATTGCCGCGGAAGGCGCTGTGGCTGAAGGTGTGCTGGTGCAAAATGCCGACAATGTCGACGCCAATGGGGTAGGTGACGCCACAAGCCAAATGCACACTGGCGCTGTCGGCCAAGGCATCGTGGTAGTAGCCGCGGGGAATATAGAGGACATCGCCGGGCCGTAAGGTTGCCTCAAAGAGGACGGCACCACGGTTTTGGGCGTGAAAATCTTGGGTCAGCTCGCGAAAACCGGGATGGGCGATGGGGCGATCGGTGCGGCCTTGGTACACACGCCAGGTCTTTTCGCCCTCGATGTGAAGGGCGAACACTTCGTGGGTGTCGAAATGGGCGTCGAAGGCTTGGTGCTGCGCGGACGAGCAGTACAAATTACTTTGCACCTTGGCGCCGAGGCGTTTTTCAATCAGGTCGAAGGCGGCAGACATTCCCGGCGACAAGGTGTCGATGTCGTTGGCCACAAGCGAAGCGCCGCGGCGCAGCCAGGTCTTGACCTGCTCGGCGTCAGGCTGGAGCCGGTCGCCGGCGCGGTGGCCGATGCCTTCGACGCAATAATGCGCCGCGGGGATGGGCTCCTTGTCGAGCACGAGTTGCAAAGTGTCCTCGGTCCAGACCGAGGTCATGTTGAGCAGCCGGGTGAGAATATCCCAGGACATGATGTCGGCGAAGCGGTCCGGCCGCTCGCTGCGAATGTGTACCGGCTGCCGATCATGGTAGGTGGCGAAGAAATCGGCCTCGTCGAGCGGCGCAATGAGGTCGCCGAAGGCGGCTATTCGCGGGGTTTGGGACGGTCGCGCCATAGGGTCGGTCATACAACAGCACCGCCACCCGGCCAAGTCTAGCGTCGCCCGGCGCCGGAGATGGTGCTAGGACGATGCTGCAGGACAGCGGATCGCGGGTAATGACGGAACCAATAGAACGGCAAATCGGGCAAAACCTGGCGCGGGTGCGCGCCGCCATTGCGGCGGCGGCGGCGGTTGCGGGGCGAGACCCGGCGGCGGTGTCGCTGATCGCGGTCAGCAAGGCGCAGCCGATGGAAAAAATCGACGCCGCGCTGGCGGCCGGACAGCGCGTGTTCGGCGAAAACCGGGTGCAGGAGGCAGTCGAACACTGGCGGGACCGGCGATCAATGGAAGACGGGCTGGAATTGCATCTGATCGGGCCGCTGCAGACCAACAAGGTGAAGGATGCGGTGGCCTTGTTCGATGTCATCCAGACAATCGACCGGCGTAAATTGGCGGAAAAAGTCGCAACGGCGATGGCGTCGGGTGGCCGAACAAAGGTCTGCTTCATCGAGGTAAATACCGGCGAAGAACCGCAGAAGGCCGGGGTATTGCCGGCGGAAGCGGATGCCTTCATCGCAACTTGCAGGGATGAACTCGGCTTGCCGGTGGTCGGCCTGATGTGCATCCCGCCGGCGGACGAGGAGCCGGCCCTGCATTTTGCGCTGCTGCACGAAATGGCGCGGCGCAACGGGCTGACGGAGCTCAGCATGGGCATGACCAGCGATTACGAGACGGCGGTGGAACTGGGCGCGACATATGTGCGCGTGGGCACCGGTATCTTCGGCGAAAGATTGCCGCGCCGGGTCGGCTAGGTCGGCGGTGCCACGACGATAACCCGGCTGCCGGTATCGGCGGTGGCGATCACGGCCAGCAGATCGGTCACGCACAGGGCGACACAACCCGCGGTCGGGCCATATTCCGGGCTGGCGACGTGCAGGAATATGGCGCTGCCGAGATCGGCTATGGGCGGATCATCATTGTGGCCGAGCACGACGAGCAAGTCGTACAGGTGGTCTTGGCGCCAGAGCCGCTCACAGGAGGCAGGGTAGGGCAGCTGTACCGGGCGGTTGTAGTTGGGGTCGCCGGAGGCGTCGCACCAGCCATCGTCGGGCGCGATCGGTCGGTGCGGCAAGGCGGTTGGCGGCACCGTCACCCGATCGGGCCGGTAGAGCAGCCGGCGGAAGGAAAAAGCGCCGTAGGGGGTGGCGCCGTCGCCTTCGCGCTTGGCGGCCGTGGCGCCGCTACGGCCAATGGCACAACGCAGCCGATGACGCCCCCAGGTAGCTTGTTTCGGTGGCAGAACGATCAAGTCCATGGTGGGTGCATGGCCGTTCATTTGTTTCGGATTCGCGGCACTCTAAGGCGGTTTTCCGACCCGTGGAAGTCCGTTCGTGCCACCCAGCCGTCAGGGGTTGGGGGCGGGCTCGGCCTGACGGTTCCGTTGCCGGGTCAGGGCGTCGTATTGATCGAGCGCCTGCATCATGGCATCGGCAATCCAGGGCTGCGGTTCGGGCCGAACCGAGGTATCGCCACGAGCGTTGGCGGCCTCCAGCGTCTCGGCCTGGGCGAGCGCCGTGGTGAGCCAAGCGGCCGACGGCGTGGTGCCGGCGAGGGTGGGGCCTGGCGTGGGGCCCGGCGCGGCGTTTGGCGTGGGACTTGGCGCGGGGCTCGGCGTGGGATCGGCGGTGAGACTTGGCGCGGTGGTCAGGCCGTTGGTCGCGGCCGCCGTCGATGGGCTCGGGACCGTCGTCGCGACCGCCGTCGATTTGGTTGCGGGGGCGGTTGCCGCGGTCGGCGTTGGGGTGACCGAAGCGGCGACCGGCTGGCGCCGTAGCCCGTTCCAAATGATGGTGTCGAGGGGTCGTTGTTGCTGGACCTGCGGTTGCGGGGCAGTTTCGGCGGGCGCAACGCCGGCCAGCGCTGCCTGTTGCGGCGGATCGTCGGGGACATCATCGTCGCCGATGATCGCCGCCATCATGTGTTCGCCGACGTCACGGCCGGTGGTGCTCTCAACGGCGATGCTGGCGAGGGCGGCGGCCGCCCCAATGGGGCCGCCGAACAGGGTGCCGCCGGCCAATTTGGCGGCGGGGGAAATCTCGTCACCGGTGATGGCGCGATAGATCGTCGAAATCACCGGTATGTGCTGCAGTGGGTTGATGACATCGAGCAGATGGCGGAAGAAATCGCCGCCTTTGGCCTCGGACTCGGGCCGTTCAAGTGGCTTGGTGAGGGTCGGGTCCGCGCCCAGCGGCGGTGCGGTAATGTTAACGGATGCTGCCATTTGAACGGGTGACACGCAAACTTCGTACCAACGGGCGATTTGCGTGTTTTCAATAACTTAGGCGAGGGCGCTGAGATGACGCTGGGCAAGTTTTGCCGCTGCGGGCCTAGAATATGTGGCCGGCGCGGGTTCTTTTGGTCTCGAGATAACCGGCGTTGTGGGGATTCGCCGGAAAGCTGTGGGGCACCCGCTCGACGACTGCGATATCCCAGCGGGCGAGCGCCTCGATCTTGGCCGGGTTATTGGTCATGAGGCGGACTTGGGCGACGCCGAGCCGGCGCAGGATCTCGGCGGCCGGGAGGAACAAGCGTTCATCGGCCTCGAAGCCGAGCTGGAGGTTGGCTTCGATGGTGTCGGCGCCGGCGTCCTGCAATTGATAGGCCCGGAGCTTGTTGACCAGGCCGATACCGCGCCCTTCCTGGGCCAGATAGAGCAAAATGCCGCCGCCTTGCCGGTCCATTTCGGCAATGGCGCCGCGCAGTTGATCGCCGCAGTCGCAGCGTAGGCTGCCGAGCAGGTCACCGGTAAAACATTCGGAGTGGAGACGGGTGAGGACCGGCTGCTCAAAGTCCGGTTCGCCGATCAGGATGGCCAGATGCTCGCGCCCGCCATCGGGCGGGCGGAAGGCGATAATGCGGCAGTCCGCGGCGGTGCCCAAAGGCACGGTGGCCTCGCTGGCGATCTCGAGCGACCGGCCTTCGGCCTCGCGATAGGCCAGAACTTCGTCGAGTTCCGTGACCAGCAGTCCTTCCGAGTTGGCCCAGGCGGCGAGGTAGGTAAGCCGGTCGGCCGGTAGATCGGCGACGACGGCGGCGGGGAGCAGGTGGGCGAGCTTGGTCAGTTCGACGGCGCCGGCGCTGGCATGGCCGGCCGCGACCGGCGTTATCGCCAACGGTTCCGGTAATTGCGCCGGGGGCGCCGCGAGCGGATCGGCCATCTGCCGCACCACGTCGGCGTTGACCCCGCCGGGCAAGACGATGCGGATGGCGCCGGTGTCGCGGTCGGAAAAGCCCAATATGCGGGCGCGCTGGGCCGAGAGGACGAGCTGCGGACCGCCGCGGGCGAGGGCGCGCAGGCGGGCCAGACTAGCCGGACTGACCGCTTCGGCGGCCTGGATCAGCAAGGCACCCTGGCCGGCGAGGACGACGAAAGCGCCGCGCCTGAGGTCGCCGATGGCTCGTTCGACGGCCTGTAACGAGGCCGGTGGCGGCAGATTTCGCGTTGAGGTGGCAGACAAGTACGTCTCCAATCGGCAAAAAAGGCGCGCTGGCGGGCGGGATTTTGCGCCGTGCCCCAGATGGGCCATTATTGTCCAGAATATTGGCTACAAGTCACGTCCCGGCAACGACCCGGGTCTGCGAGGAGTATGGCTGGGCATGACAGCGGATGCGGGCGCTGCCGCCGAGTGGCAGCGGTTATTGGCGTTGACCGAGGCGCGGCGCCGTGGCGGCGATCTTGTCCTGACCGACGCGGCGGCTGGTGATGGGGAGTCCGACGACCTGGCGGCGCTGTTCGAGCCGCTGATCGCGCGGGCGGCGGCGCAAGGGCTGGTACTGGCGCATTTGGGGCAGAGCCTGGACGGCATGATCGCGACCGCGAATGGTGCCTCCCACTATGTCACCGGCCCGGCCGATCTACGCCACAAACATCGCTTGCGGGCGCTTTTCGATGCCACGGTGGTGGGTGCGGGTACGGTCCATCACGACAATCCGAGGCTGACGGTGCGATTGGTCAGCGGCGAGCATCCATGGCGGGTGGTCATCGACACCAACCGGACCTTGGGCACCGATTTCGCGCTGTTTCAGGACGCGGCCGCGCCGACGCTGCTGATTTGCGCCAACGACCTTGCGGCGGCGGCTGGGGCACGACATGGCACGGCGGAGGTGGTCGGGGTGCCGCGGTGGTCGCAAAATGAGGCGGCGGTCGACCCGAAGGCGGTGGTCGACCTGCTGCGGGCCCGGGGGCGAGCGGCGGTGTTGCTGGAGGGCGGCGGGGTTACCGTTTCGCGATTCTTGCGTGCCGGCGCGGTCGGCCGGCTGCATATCACGGTGGCGCCGTTGCTGCTGGGGGCCGGCCGGGCCGGCCTGTCGCTGCCGGAGATCGCCCATCCGGATCAAGGTTTGCGGCCGGCGACACGGCATTTCAAGCTGGGCGACGATATGCTGTTCGATTGCGCGCTGCATGACTGATCGGGGCATGGCCGGGCGCAATCATTCCGGTTCCGGAAGAAAGGTGGAAAGCCAGGCATTCTGGGTCGTTGCGCCGGGACAGGCGGAAATCCGCCGGGCGCCGCTGCCGGCTCCCGGAGCGGGCGAAGTGCAAGTGCGGGCGACCCTGAGCGGTATCAGTCGGGGTACCGAAGCGCTGGTGTTCGGGGGTCATGTGCCGGCGAGCCAGACGGCGGCCATGCGTTGTCCCTTCCAAGAGGGCGATTTTCCCGGGCCGGTGAAATATGGCTATGCCTCGGTGGGGGTGGTGGTGGCGGTGGGGGCCGAGGTGGCGCCGACATGGCTGAAGCGCCGCGTGTTCTGCCTGTACCCGCACCAAAGCGACTATGTGGTTCCGGTGGAGAGTGTTACCGCGGTGCCCGACGGGGTGCCGAACGAACGGGCGGTGCTGGCGGCAAATATGGAAACGGCGCTGAACGGGTTGTGGGACGGCGCGCCGCGCTTGGGCGACAAGATCTGTGTGATCGGCGGCGGCGTCGTGGGATGCTTGGTCGCCGCTCTTGCGGCTCAGATTCCGGGCACCTCGGTGACGCTGGTAGACCGGGATGCCGGTCGGGCGCCGGTGGCGGACGGGCTGGGTGTTTCATTCGGGTTGCCGGACGCGGCGACGACGGACGATGGGCTCGGCGGGGCGGATGTCGTTTTTCACACCAGCGGCGACCCGGCCGGACTTACGACGGCGTTGGCGGTCGCCGGCTTCGAGGCCACCATCGTGGAGATGAGCTGGTACGGCGACCGGCTGGTGGCGGCGCCGCTGGGGGAAGCGTTCCATCATAAGAGGCTGCGGTTGCAGTCGTCGCAAGTGGGCCAAGTGGCGCCGGCGCGGCGGGCGCGACACAGTCATGCGGCGCGCCTGCGGCTGGCTTTGAGGTTGCTGGAAGACCCGCGCTATGACGCCTTGATCAGCGGCTCATGCGCGCTGGAGGCGGCGCCGGCGGTCATGGCGGGTCTGGCGTTGGACCCGGCCGGCGCGCTGTGTCACATCATATCGTACCGCTAGGGCTGGGAGGCCGCCATGTATACGCTTGCCGTGCAGGATCACTTCATGATCGCGCATAGTTTTCGGGGCGAAGTATTCGGACCGGCGCAGAAGCTGCATGGCGCCACCTATGAAGTGGAACTGGCGTTCCGGCGCGCGGCATTGGATCCGGATGCGCTGGTGGTCGACATCGGTCTGGCGACGCAGGTCTTGCGGGCGCTGCTCGATGGGCTGGATTATCGCAATCTGGACGAGGTGCCGGAATTCGCCGGGCAAAACACGACGACGGAATTCCTGGCGCGGGAAATCTACCAGCGAACGGTGACTGCCATCGGCGCCGGGTCGCTGGGGCCGCATGCCGGGGGGTTGGACAGCGTGCGGGTGATGCTGCGGGAATCGCCGCGGGCCTGGGCGGCGTTCGAGGGCCCCGTTGGCTAGATCTGCGGCTAAACCGGTGAACAGAGCCAAGGTGCATCTGCTGCTGCCGGGATCGATCAGACAGCGGACCGGCGGGTATCGTTACGATGCGCGGATCGTCGACGGTCTGCGCGGCTTGGGCTGGCCGGTTTCGGTGCATGAACTGGCGGGCAACTTCCCCGAACCCGATGCGGCGGGACGCGCCGCGGTGGCGGCCGCCTTGGCCGGTGTGGCCGCCGGCGAAATCGCCGTGGTCGATGGGCTGTGTTTAAGCGCCGCCGGACCCCTATTGGCGGGGCTCGCGCCGGGGATCGGCACGGTCGCGCTGGTGCATCATCCGGCGGCGTTGGAAACCGGATATTCGACGGCGGCGGCACGGGCGCTGGCGGATGGAGAGCGGGCCGCCTTGGCGGCGTGCGACCGGGTGGTCGTGACCAGCGCGACGACGGCTGCCTTGTTAGCGGCTGACTATGCGGTGTTGCCGGCGCGACTGACGGTGGTGGAACCAGGGGTGGACAGGGCGCCGGTCGCCACGGGATCGGGAGATGGCGTCCCGAATTTGCTTTGTGTCGGGACCGTTACGGCGCGCAAAGGACATGGGTTGTTGGTTGCCGCGCTGACGGAAATAACGGACCTGGACTGGCACCTGTTGTGCGCCGGCAGCGCGACGCGCGACCCGGTCGTGGCGGCGGCGGTGCGGCTGGCGGTGCAACAAGCGGCACTGGCAGACCGTGTGACGTTTACCGGCGAGTTGGCCGACGACGCGATGGATAGGGCCTATGACGGCGCCGACATACTGGTGTCGGCGGCGCACTACGAAGGTTACGGCATGGCGCTGACAGAAGGCTTGGCCCGGGCGCTGCCGATCGTGGCGACCGCAGGCGGCGCGGTGGCGCGGACCGTGCCGGAAGATGCCGGGCTGATCGTGCCCGGCGGCGACGCCAGGTCGTTGGCCGCGGCACTGCGGCGGGTGCTGGAAGATTCGGGGCTGCGGCAGGCGCTGACAGCGGGGGCGCTGCGGGCGCGGGCGTCCCTCGCCGGCTGGGATGACACCACCGCCCGGTTTGCCGGCGTGCTCTCCGGCGCGCCGTGGTGAATCGATTCAGCGGCGAGTGGCTGCGCTTGCGGGAGCCGCACGATCACCGGGCGCGGTCGGCGCCGGGACCGGTGGGGCTGGTCGCAACCCTGGCGGAGCGGCTGCGGGCGCGCGGCGGCGCGAATATTATCGACCTAGGCAGCGGGACCGGCAGCAATTTGCGATATCTGGGGCCGCGGCTGACCGGTGATCAGAATTGGACACTGGTGGACAACGATGGACACCTACTCGCCCGGGTTGGACAGGCCTGTACAAAGTGGGCGCGTAAACAGGGTTGGGCTGTCCAACCGAACGGCCGGAACCTGATCCTATCGGACGGGGGTCGGCGCCTCGTTGTGCGACTGCGCCGTCATGACCTGAAGGATTTAGGCGGGCTGACTCTGGCGGATTATGACTTGGTGACCGGGTCGGCGCTGTTGGACTTGGTCTCGAAGACCTGGCTGACACAGCTTGCCGCGGCGTTGGGAAACAGTGGTACCGCGGTCTATTTCGCGCTGTCGGCGGACGGCCGTTTGCGCTGGACGCCGGCGCGGCAGACGGACCGTCGGATGGCGGCACTGTTTCACCGCGACCTGGCGCGGGACAAAGGGCTCGGCCCGGCGGCCGGGGTCGATGCGGCGCGGCAGCTTGCGGGGTTGCTGGCACACCAAGGTTACCAGGTGATGCAGGTGCCCAGCGATTGGACCATCAGGCCGACCGAACCGGCGATGCTGGGGGCGATGATCGATTTCGTTTCGGATGCGGCACGACGTCAGGCGCCCCGTGATGGGGCGCGACTCTCGGTGTGGACGCAAAGCCGGCGGCGGCAATTGCGCCGCGGAAAGCTTAGCCTTTCCGTCGGCCATCAAGAACTGCTCGCGTTGATGTGATTGGTCCTCGCGGCGGATTGAACAAATCTTGCGAAGGCGGCACAGACCCGGGTCAGGCCGGGGCGCGAAGAACGATCGGGAGCGAAATGATGGCGAAGGCAGTTTGGAATGGGGCCGTGCTGGCTGAGTCGGAGACGTATGAAACCGTCGACGGCAACATCTATTTTCCGATGAGCTCGATTCACCGCGACTATTTTCAGGAAAGCGGTCATACAAGCGTGTGCCCGTGGAAGGGCAAGGCGTCCTATTGGACCATCGTTGTCGATGGCGCTGAAAACCCGGACGCGGCGTGGTATTATCCCGATACCAAGGAAGCGGCGGCCAATATCAAGGGTTATGTCGCGTTTTGGCGGGGCGTTGAGGTCGAGGCGTAGGATCAGTAGCCGGACTGCCGGGGCCAAGCCGGATTCGAGGAGATGCAATGACAACTGGCAAGAAAATATTGCTGGTCGACGACGACGAAGGTTTGCGGCAGTCGCTATCGGAGCAATTACAGCTTCATGAGGAATTCACCATCGGCGAGGCGCCGACGGCATCGGACGCCCTGAAGGCGACCGAGGACGAATATTACGACGCCATCATACTCGATGTCGGTCTACCCGACATGGATGGGCGGGAAGCCTGCCGCTTGCTGCGCCGGAATGGGGTCAAGTCGCCGATCATCATGCTGACCGGTCAGGCGACCGATTCCGACCAAATTCTCGGCCTCGATGCCGGTGCCAACGATTATATCGTCAAGCCGTTCCGCCTGAGCGTGCTGTTGGCGCGGCTGCGGGCGCAGCTACGGCAGCATGAACAAAGCGAAGACGCGGTGTTCTCGATCGGGCCCTATACCTTCCAACCGGCGGCCAAATTGCTGCTCGAGGGGGAGACCAACAAGAAAGTCCGGCTGACGGAAAAAGAGACGTCGATCCTGAAATATCTCTATCGCTCCGGCGACAAGGTGGTGAGCCGGGACACGCTGCTCAACGAGGTCTGGGGTTATAACGCCGGCGTAACGACCCATACGCTGGAAACCCATGTCTATCGGCTGCGCCAGAAAATCGAAGCAGACCCCTCGAACGCCACGATTTTGGTAACCGAGACAGGCGGTTACAAGCTGGTGCCCTAGACACCCGCCGGCGGTGCCAGAGCCGGGGGTGCAATTGGCAGGATTGTGACAGCGGTCACTTCCTTTCGCCCATAGATTGCGGCAAACTGCGCCAGCGGCGAGATTTTTTTGCCGCTGGGAGGTGGTTTCTTGTCGCAGGGTGGGTCTTACGTAAAGTTCTGGGGGGTGCGCGGCAGCATTGCGGCTCCCGGACCGCAGACCCTGCGCTACGGCGGCAATACGTCATGCCTGGAAGTCCGCTGCGACGGCAAGCTGGTCATTTTGGACGGCGGGACGGGACTACGTCCGTTCGGTGCGGAACTGGTCAAAAATGGCCCCGTCGATGCCGATATCCTGTTCACCCACACCCATTTCGACCATATATCCGGCGTGCCGTTTTTCAAACCGATGTTCCTGCCGGGCAATGCGTTTCGGTTGCGGGCCGGGCATTTGCTGCCGGAGCATACGCTTAAGGAAGTGCTCTGCGAACTGATGATGGCGCCGCTGTTTCCCATTCCCATCGATGTTATGGGCGCGAACGTCAGATTCGTGGATTTCAAGTGCGGCGAGGCGTTCGAGTTGGATTGCGGGGTCGGCGTACAAACCTGCCCACTCAACCATCCCAATGGCGCCACCGGATACCGATTGTCAATGGATGGCAGATCGCTGTGCTACGTGACGGATACCGAACATGTGGACGGGGCGTTGGATGAGAACATCCTGGCACTGATCGAGGGCGCGGATTATTTCGTCTATGACAGCAACTACACGGCCGAGGAATATCCGACGTATCGCGGCTGGGGCCATTCGACATGGCAGGCCGGTGCCGATCTTGCGGATGCTGCCGGGGTGAAGACGTTCGTTATTTTCCATCATGATCCGAGCCATGACGACAGCTTCATGGACAAGGTTGCGGCCGAGGCCGAAGTACGGCGCCCCGGTACGATCGTGGCACGGGAAGGCATGGCCTTGCCGCTTTAGACGGTCTTCCCGGTCGCGCTATCGCCGGAACCAACGACCGCCCGCGCCGCCAATAATACTGCTGATCAGCCGCCGCCGAACAGCTTTCCACCGTCATCACGAGCACGGCGCGGCGATCTAACGGGTCAGGCTAGGGGCAATTCGGCGCCGGACCGGGCATGGATTGCTTGGCTGCGCCCGTTACTTGTAGGGATCGGCCGCGTCGCGTAGGCCGTCACCAAGGAAGTTGAAAGCCAGCACGGTCAGGATAACCGGGATCACCGGCGTCATGATCCATGGCGTGATGGTGATGGCTTGAATGTTCAGCGTTTCCTGCAGCAAGACGCCCCAACTGGTGATCGGTGGCCGCAGCCCGAGACCGAGGAAACTGAGGGCGGTCTCGGCGAGGATCATCTCGGGAATGGCCAGGGTGGCGGAGGCGATGAGGTGACTGGCGAAACTGGGCACCAAATGCCGGCCGATGATGCGGCGCGGGCTGGCGCCGAGCAGTTCCGCAGCCGTCGCGAAGTCTTCCTCACGCAAGGCCAGCAATTTCGAACGCACCGCACGGGCGAGGCCGGGCCAGTCGAGAAGCGCGATGATCAAGGTAATGGCGAAATAGACCGCGACCGGCGATGCCTTGGCCGGGATCGCCGCCGACAGCGCCATCCATAAGGGTAAGCGCGGGAATGAGCGCAGCACCTCGATAAAGCGCTGTATGACATTGTCGATCCAACCGCCGTAGTAGCCGGCGATGCCGCCGATAACGATGCCGAGCAGGAAGCTGAGGGTGATGCCGGCAAGGCCGACGGAAAGGGAGATGCGGGCGCCGTAGATGATGCGCGAGAACATGTCGCGGCCGAGCCGGTCCGTGCCGAGCAGAAACACCGTCGCGCTCTTTTCAGCGGGACAGAAGAGATGGAAATCGCCGTCGAACAGGCCCCAGAACTCATAATCGGCGCCGCGGTAGCCGCCACTACAGAAGAAACGCAGAGGCTGCACCTTTTCCGGATTGGGCGTGTAGACGCGGCGCAGGTCGTTGGGGTCGACGCTGCGGTCGAAGCCGTAGACAAAAGGCCCAACGAACCGACCCTTATCGAACAAATGAATGGGCTGGGGCGGGGCGAAGATGTGGGTACGGTTGCGGTGGCTGAGCTCGTAGGGCGACACGACCTCGGCAAAAAGGGCGGAAAGATAAAGCAGTAACAGGATGCCTCCGGCGATGACCGCCAGTTTGTGGCGGCGGAGCTTCCACCACATGAGCCGCCATTGGGAGGCCATGTAGAAGCGCTCCTGCTCCGGCGTCAGCTCGGCATCGATGACCGGATTGAAGGGCTCCTGAGAGACAAAGTGGGTCAGGCGCTCGCCGCCGGCGCCGTGATCGTTCACTTGGCCGGTCCCCCGGTCAGGCGAATGCGCGGGTCCAAGACGGCCAAAGCGAGGTCGGACAGCAACGTGCCGATGACCACCAGCACGGACAAGAACATCAGGAAAGACCCGGCGAGGAACATATCTTGGGCCGCCAGCGCCTCAAGCAACATGCGTCCGGTGATATCGAGATTGAGCACCACCGCGACAATGGCCGAGCCGGAGACCACGTCGGGCAGAATGGAGCCGATGTCGGCGATGAACGGATTGAGGGACACGCGCAACGGATATTTCCAAAGCAGCCGACGCGGCGGCAATCCCTTCGCCCGGCCAGTCACGACATACTGCTTTTGCAGTTCGTCGAGCAGGTTAGCGCGCAAGCGTCGGATCATCCCGGCGGTGCCGGAAGTGCCGATGACAATGACCGGAATCCACAAATGCTCCAGCACCGACCAGGCCTTCGCCCACGTCCAGGGCTGGTTGCGGAACTGGTCGTCCATGATGCCGCCGATGGAGGTGTCGAACCAAGCGTTCGCCAAATACATCAGCACCAGAGCGAGCAAGAAATTCGGCGTGGCGAGGCCGAGATAGCCCATGAAAGTCGCGAAATGGTCGCCGAGGCTGTATTGCCGGGTGGCGGTGTAGGTGCCGATGGCGAAGCTGACGACCCAGATAAAAACGATGGTGGCGAAGGAGACGATAAAGGTGAGCAGCATGCGCTCGCCGATGAGTTCGGTCACCGGGCGGTTGTGGGCAAAAGAGTGGCCGAAATCGCCTTGCACCATGCCAAACAGCCAACCGAAATATTGGGCATAGAGCGGTTTGTCGAAACCATAGGTGCGGCGCAGCAGCTCAATCTGGTTGAGGTCGACACCTTCACCACGGGCCTTCATCTCGGCGATTTGAGTTTCAAAAAAATCGCCGGGTGGCAATTGGATGATGATGAAGACCAGCGCGCTGACGATCAGCAACGTCGGAATCATCACCATGAGCCGATGGACGATATAACCGATCATTCGTTTAGCGGTTCATCTGCTGATCTGGGCTTGCTCAGGGCTCGGTCGTCTTACTCGGCGAAGTAGAAGGAGTCGGGCAGGAATATGCCAAAATGCGCGCCGGGGTCCCAGTTGTACATGGCTTCCTTGGGAACGTTGCGCAGCTTCTGCGATACAACCACCGGTTGACGTGTACAGCAGACGATACCGATGGAATAGACCTGATCGGTATAGAGCGACAGCATGCGATGCCAGATCTCCTCGCGTTCGTCGGTGGAGGTGGCGACCCGCCAATCCTCATAGAGCTGGAACAGCTCCTGGGCTTCGGGAAGGTCCGGGGCCTCGCCGGCTTGTCCGGAGGTTTCGAAAAACTGTCCCCATTTCGGCCATTGATATTGGGTCTGTTCCGTCGGGGCGAATTCGGACGGGCTCATATCGGCCGTCGGAATGCCATTGTCGGCGCCCGCAGAAACGGCCATCTGGGTCTCTCCGGCATAAATGCGGTTGCGGAAGACGTCGGACTGGGATGGCCGGGTGAAGAGTTTGATGCCGATGTCGAGCCAAGTGTCATGGACCAGTTCGAGGACATCGACCTGCTCGGTGGCGTCCCCTTCGGTTTCGACGACGATCTCGAGAGGTTCGCCATTGGCGAGCAAACGAATGCCGTCTTTGTTGCGCTCCGTGAGGCCAAGTTCGTCAAGCAGCTCTTCGGCGAGGTCGGGGTCGTACTCCGTCCAGACTTGCTGGTATTCATCGTCGAACAAGGGGCTCTGGGGCAGCACGGTGTTGTTCGCCGGCTGGGACAAGCCGAGGAAAATCGCTTCGTTAATCTCGTCCCGGTCGATAGCGACGCTCAGGGCGCGACGAAAGCGGACATCGCGGAAGAGATCGCGCCAAACCGGGTCCTTGTAATTGAGATTGGGGAACAGGGCGACTTGGGCGCCTTTGCCGTTATGCCAAAGTCGGGTCTCATAACCTTCGCGCTCCTCGGCCTGGCGCAGGAAAGTGAAATGGGTCATGAACAGGCTGCGCGCCTGGAGGTCGGCTTCGCCGGCCCCGACCTTGGCCGGTATCAGCTTACCGTTGGCGATATTCATGACGACGCGGTCGATGTAGGGCAGTTGCTGACCGTCCTCGTCGACGCGGTGAAAATATGGATTGCGGACGAAAATGAACTGCTGTGACGGCGGCCGGACGGTGTTCACCCAGGGTTGCAGCGTCGGCAGTTCCGGATTGTCGTTGTTGTAGAGATTGTCGAGCGAATTATGTAGCGGGGCCCAGCCGCGAATACGAAACTTGCGCTGCAGCTGATTCAGTTCCTCAGGGTCGGCAAAGTTGGTGTGGAAGCGTTTGAGGAAATGGGACGGACGGTAGATGAAGGCGGGCCGGGGTGCGGCGAGGCGGGGCAGAAAGAACGGGTTGGCCTGCGACCAGCTATAGCGGATCGTCGTTTCGTCGATGACGTCCACCTGTGGCCATTCGTCCTCGACCTTCAGGAAGACCGGGGGGCCGAACGGCGAGAGTTCCGCATTTTTGGCGACATCTTCCCACCAATAGCGCAAATCCTCGGTGGTGAAAGGTTGGCCGTCGGACCATTTGTGGCCCTGCCGCAGCTTGAAGGTGAAGATACGCCCCTCCTCGACCTCCACCGATTCGAGGATGTCGGGCACGATCTCAAAATCATCGTCGAACGCGACGAGGCGCGCATAGCCATAAACCGTCATCATTCGGGTGTCGCGGCTTCTCGCCATGATCAGCCGCAAATCGCCGCCGTATCGGCCGATTTCGCGATCGCCGATGACCCGTGGGGTCGCCGGCAAGCGCTCAACCACCGGGGGCAGGCCCATCTCCTTGAGATAGGGGGAGTCGGTATAGGTTTGCGCCGAGGCGGCGGAAACCGAAAGGCTCAGCCCGTAAGCGAAAGTCAGGGCCAAGGCGAAGGCGTTACGCCAGGACATTTCAGGTACTCTCCATGGTCGCGCCTTCGGCAACGGTGCGGACGAGGTGGCCGCCTCCGAGATCGCACAGACGCGAGCTGCAATCATCGGCGATGGTGTAGGGAAGCGGCCAGGCCTCGGGTTGCGAGGCGCGTCCCTCCATCAACGCCGAAAGGTCAAGCGGATGGTTGGGGTCGGGTTCCGGCACCGCGGCCAGGAGTGCCTTGGTGTAGGGGTGGACAGGATTGTCGAACAAGTCATC
This sequence comes from Alphaproteobacteria bacterium, assembly GCA_021774445.1. Classification (GTDB taxonomy): domain Bacteria; phylum Pseudomonadota; class Alphaproteobacteria; order UBA6615; family UBA6615; genus SZUA-147. The sequence goes on along the minus strand of JAJFJA010000061.1, from coordinate 82,866 downwards.
GCGGCGGGCGGTCTCGACAATGCGGCCGGCGCACATCACCGCGATGCGATCGGCGAGGTAATAAACCACCGCCAAATTATGGCTGATGAATAAATAGGTCAGGCCGAGTTCGGCCTGGAGATCTTTCAGCAGGTTGAGAATCTGGGCCTGGATGGAAACATCCAGGGCGCTCACCGGCTCGTCGCAGATCAGCAAATCAGGTTTCAGGGCGAGGGCGCGGGCGATGCCGATGCGCTGACGCTGACCGCCGGAGAAGCTGTGCGGATAGCGGTTGAGGAAGCGTGGGTCGAGACCGACGAGACGCAACAGCTCCTTGACCATTTCCGTGCGGAAGGCCTCGTCGCCGATCTGATGGATGATCAGCGGTTCGGCGACGATCTCGAACAGGGTCATGCGCGGATTGAGGGAGCTGAAAGGATCCTGGAAAATGAACTGGACGCGCTGCCGGAAGTCCTTGAGGGGTTTGCCGGCGAGCGCGAGAACGTCGATCGCCCGGCCATGGTCATTATAGGTGACGGTGCCGACATCGGGGGTGAGCGCCCGCAAGATCATCTTCGATACCGTGGTCTTGCCACAACCGGACTCACCGACCAGACCCAGGCATTCGCCACGTTCGATGTGGAACGAGACATCGTCGACCGCCAATATGGTGTCGGCGTGGGTGCGGGTCAGGGTGCGCTGCTTGCGAATATGGAAAGTCTTGCGCAAGCCAGCGACGGCAAGCAATGGGCCGGCCTTGTCGGCGTCGGCGGGCCACGGCTTCTTCCCGGCCATCAGCATACCGCCGTCGGCCTTGATTTCGCGCAGCGGCACCAGGCGCTCTCCCGGGGCCATGTGAAAACGCGGCACCGCGGCCAGCAGGGCATGCAGATAGGGATGGGAGGCGCGGGCGAAGATGTCGTCGAGCGTGCCGCTCTCCATGACGCGGCCGCGATACAACACGACGACCTCGTCGGCTACATTGGCGACGACACCCAAATCATGGGTGATCATCAACACCGCCATGCCCAGTTCAGCCTGCAGATCGCGGATCAGCTTGAGGATCTGTGCCTGGATGGTGACATCGAGGGCCGTGGTCGGCTCGTCGGCGATCAGCAGGGCGGGCCGGCAGACCAAGGCCATGGCGATCATGGCGCGTTGGCGCAGTCCGCCCGAGAGCTCGAAGGGATAGGTGGACAGGGCGCGTTGGGGATCGGGAAAACCGACGAGGCGCAGCATGTCGGCACTCAACTCGCGCCCCGTGGCCTTATCGACATTGCGGTGGAGGAGCAACGCTTCGCTGACTTGGTCGCCGACGGTATGGAGCGGCGACAGGGAGGTCATGGGCTCCTGGAAAATCATCGAGATTCGGCCACCGCGGACGGCACGAATCTCCCGGCTGTCGGGATCGAGCTGGGCAAGATCGATCGGCGCATCGTCGTTCTGCGGATCGTCGAATAGAATCTGGCCGCCGGCGATATGGGCGACCTTGGGCAGGATGGACAGGATGGCTTGGCTACAGACTGACTTGCCGGAACCAGATTCGCCGACCAAGGCGGTGGTCTTGCCCGGCGCGATGCGAAACGACACGCCGTCGACGGCGCGCAAGATGCCATCGTGAATGTTGAAATCAACGGCCAGGTCGCGGATCTGCAGGAGGTCGTTCACCGGTCAGATCCGCTGGGGGAGGAGGGCTCGGGGCGCGGCGCGGCCCAGTCTGCCGGGTCGCCCCAACCCTCGGATGCTTCGGAATCGGCAATGCGAATGGCGTCGAGATTGCCAAGGGTGGTTTGCGACAACTCGATGCCATTGCGCCGCGCGGCCCGGAAGGCCTGGCGCGCCAGTTCATCGAAGCCCTCGATGGCGGAATCGATCTGAAGTTTGCGGCCGGCGCCGCGTAGAGTGAGCTGCATCCAACCGTCCGATTTGTCGCGCTTAGTGGAGAAATAGCTGAGCTTATAACGCCGCAGTTCCGGCCAGGGCAGGGTGGCGTTGAGCCAGGACAGTTGCGGCAGCTTTTGGCTGTGGGCGGCGACGCCGGTTTCGCTGAGGGTCAAGACGGTCATATGACGCCGCCAGGTGCGCCAACCGAAATAGGCGAATAGGGTGGTGAGGCCGCCGAGCACGACAAAAGGCCAAAACCCGACATTGACCAACACAAGGGGACCACCGCACAGGGTGACGCCGGCGCCGGCGCGCAAATAGTCGCCGGTCAATGAATCGAGAGGATAACGGTGCTCACTCATGGTCGCTCATGAACAGTTCGGTTGCGGACAGCCAGTGAACGGCTGGGTGAGAGACGGTATGCCGAAACAAAGCGTCGAGAAAACGCCAATGTTCCGAATCGTGGTCGAGATGGTGGGTGAGCAAACCGGTCGGCTCGGCAACGTCGATGTCACCATCGGGGGGGCCGGCGCGGCGGCGGCGCAAATGGGAAATGAGCCGGTCGAGCGCCGTGGCGGTGCCGATGAAACCGCGACCGCCACGCCAGTCGATAATATCGACATGGGCGTTGGTGCGGGACAAGCCCGGCTGTCGGCGGTCCGCCGACCGGGGGCCAAAGGCGCTGATGCCCAAAATGCCGATCTCCGGCAGCAGCGGCAGCAAGTGGGGCGCGATGCGGTTCCAGGGCGGCACCAAGATCGGCAGGGCGCCGGGAAACGCGCTCAAACGCTGATGGCCAAGGGCGAGTTCGGCCAGGATGTGCGGGGTCGGGCGATGGCCGCCCAACTCGCTGTGCTTTTCGTCCGGCGGGGCGTGATTCTGATGGGCGTAGCCATGCTGCAACAATAACGGCGGCGAGGTCGGATCGGTGTGATCGGCGAGGACACGGACAAGCTGGTCCGAGGCGGTGTACGGGATGACCGCGAGGGCCAAAGGCAAGTCGTGCTCGCCCTGTAGCGCCAATACGCGCCGCAATTCGGGGGTCGGTACGGCGGCATCGTCGTCGCGCCACCACAGGGTCGCGGGGCGGCCAAGGGCCGACCAACAGTCGAGCTCGACCTGCAAGTCGCGCCAGGGATCTCCGGCGGACCGGGTCGGGACTCCGATCATTGGTGCGGCGAGGTTCAAAGATGGCTCTCCGGGCTGTCGATTAACCACAATTTGGTCTCCAGACTAAAGGCTAGCCTGTATAAGCGCCACTCTCGAAGCGAAGGGCGTTCACCTTTGCGTCAGCGATCGTGCGGCCGCCGCTCCGCCAAGGCCGCGGTGAGGTATTGGGCGCTGGTCGCCGCGCCATCCATTTTGAGGGTCAATGGGGCCGGTCGGGCCACCGCGGCGCGGTCGATGGCGGCGGCAAAGGACTGTGGCGTCGCGGCGGCTTGTTCGATCATGTGCAGCCAGCCACGCTTGGCGAGGAGACGGCAGCGCAGGGTTTGCTCGCTCTCACGCTGCTCGGCGAAGGGCATGCATAAGGCCCGGGTGCCGGCGCTCAAGGTTTCCGCAACGGTGTTGTAGCCACCTTGGGATATGGACAAATACGCGGCCGCCAGCAATTGGCGGAAGTCATCGCGAAACCGTTCAAAGATGACACCGTCGGGCGCTGCCCGGCGGTAGGCGGCGAGGCGCGGCGCGGCCATATTGGCGCCGGTGAGAACGCGCCAAGGCCGCGTTGCCAGAGCGCAGAGTGGACGGGCCGCCAAGGCGATGTCGATGAGGGGCTCGGCGACGGCGCCGCCGCCGGCCGAGAGCAATACTTCTTCGCCGTTTGGCGGTGCCGCGGGCGGTGGTGGTGGCGGATCGATCACATAGCCGGTGTAAACGATGCGGTCGGCGATCGCCGGCGTGCCGGGAAAGGTCTCGTCGAAGGCAATAAGGTTCGGGTCGCCATGAACCAACACCAGATCGACATAACGCCGGACGCGGTCGACGGTCTCGGCGATCCTTTTGGGGCGGCTGGGCGGGACGAGGATGTCGCGCACCGAACTGACGACGAGGGGACGGGGCGCCGCCGGGCCGGCTGCCGCGAGCAGAGGATCGAGTTCGAAGGCTAGCTGGCGGCGGCCGAAGGGGAACATTTCGAGCACAATCACGTCGGGTTCGGTCGCGGCAAACAGCGCCAAGAGCTGGTCGCGCCGGTGGCTCCGCCAAGACTCGTCGATGGGCCGACCGGTCTGATCGAGCAGGGCGCTGAATTGCGGGTCGGCGGCGTGCATAGGCGGCAGTTGGACAAAATGGTCGGCGGCGACGGACAGTCCAGGCACCGGCGCGCCACCGGAGGCGAAGGTGACCGCGAAGCCGGCGTCGGTGAGCGCCCGGCACAGGCGGGCGGCGCGCACCAAGTGGCCGATGCCGAGGAGATGCTGGCAATGAAAAAGAATGCGAGGGCGGCGGCCGGTCATGACCGTGGTGCAGCGGTGAGAGGGATGTTCAGACGGGCGATCCGGGGTTTGGCCTGTTCGTCCAAGAGGAAGAGTTGAGCGCAGTCCCAGTGCAATTGATGGGCTGGTTTGCCGAGCATGGGCCAGCCGGTGGCGAGGGCGTATATGGCGCGGATGATGCCTTTATGGCTGATCGCGAGGGTGGGTTGCGCGGCGTCGGCAACCTGGTGCAGCCAGGGCCGTAATCGTTGCTGAACCTCGCGGGGGCTTTCGCCGCCGGGGGGGCGCAGGTCGAGACCGCCGCCCTCGGCCTCGCGGCGCCGCGGGGTGCGGGCGCGCAGGGCGGCGCCGTCCGGGCCCTCCCAGGCGCCCCAATCGATCTCGATCAGGCGCGGTTCGATATCCAGGTCGACAAGGCCCAGTGCCGCCGCGGTTTCTTGACAGCGGCCGAGTGGGCTGGACACCGCGGCGAAACCATCGAGTTCCGGCGGCAATCGCCACTGGCGCACGGTGGCGAGGCCGCGCGCGCTGAGCGGCAGATCGCGGCGACCTTGCAGCAGGCCGCGCTCGTTCCAGTCGGTGGGGCCGTGGCGGATGAGCGCCAGGGTGGTCATGGTGCCGGCACCAGTTCGGTCAGGGTGCGGTCGAGCAGCGTTGCAGCGGCGCCAAGGCTGTGATGCCGCAGAACATGGGCGGCGGCGGCGGCGGCCATGCGGTCGCGTAGCGGCCGATCGGCGAGCAGATGGCCGATCGCGGCGGCGAAGGCGGCGACGTCGCCGGCGGGGGTGAGCAGACCGCTCACGCCGGGCTCGACGATGCCGGCGACCCCGCCCGCCGTGCCGGCGATGACCGGCAACCCGGTAGCTTGGGCCTCGAGCAAAGCCATGCCGATGGCCTCGCGGACAGCCGGCCAGACCATGATGTCGCAAGCGGCATAAATCTCCGGCATAGCCTCGGGGGACTGGGCGCCGAGCCAATGTAGGCGCCCTTTCGCAGCTTGTTGCAGAGCCGAAATGATCTCTGGGCGGTGGGCGCCGTCGCCGACCACAAGCAACTGCCAGCCGGTGGCTGGCAGATCGTTCAGCGCGGCGCTCAATAGGTCGTAGGAGGCTTGTTTATCGCCGGGCCGCATCATGGCGACGGCCAACAGCCAGGTATCGCCGGCGGGCAGGTCATGCCGGTGGGCCAGCCGGCGCCGATTGGCGCTGCGCTGCGTCGCGGCGGCACGATAGGGCGTGGGGTCGAGGAACGGGGCGGTGGGGACGATTTTGGCGGTGGCCGCGAGGTGCGGCGTCAACCCCGCCGCGTCGTTCGGGTTGAGCAGGAAAATCCGCTGGGCCGCGGCGACCGCCTGCCGCGCGGCGTCGAAACCGATGTCCCAGGGTCCGCCGGCTTGTTTGGCGGCGACGGATGCTTCGGCGATCAGGTAGGGGATGCGGAGCTGCTGGCAGACCGCAGGCCCAAGCCAATCGGGGGCCTTGTGGTAGAGATGGTAGGTCAGCCAGGCCGCCGGGCGGTGGTGGGGCGGGCGGCGGCGCAGGCGCGCGGCCAGGCGGTCGGCCAAGGCGGTGCCGACGGCGCGCAGCCGGGCTTGGCGGCTGGGATCGCCGGTGCCGTCGCGGCTGCTGAAGTGGCAGATCAACTCGGCCTCGCGGCCGGCGGCGGCGAGGGCCGCCATAAAGAGGCGGGCGATGGCGCGGTCGCCGGACGGAACCGGGTGGTCCGGCGCCTTCATGGGAGCATAGAAGGCCACACGCATATCGAAAGACTACTGCGCGGCCTGGGCGGCGGCGGCGGCGGGCTGCAATTTAGCGGCGAGGGCGGCGATGGATGCGGCCATGTTGAAGTTCTCGCGGAGCCGGACATTGCCGGCGGCACCAAGGCGGTTGCGGGTTTCAGGGTGGATAAGCAGCGGGGTCATGGCAGCGGCGAGGGCGGCGGGATCCTGGGCCGGCACCAGGACGCCGGTGACGCCGTCGTCGATGAGTTCGGGGATGCCGGATACGGCGGTAGCGACACAAGCCAAGGACTGGCTTTGCGCTTCCAGCAACACATTGGGCAGGCCGTCGCGGTCGCCATCGGCGGCAATACGGCTGGCGAGCAGGAACAGGTCGGCGCCGCGCAGCTGGGCGAGCACGGCGGCCTGGTTCCGGGGGCCGGACCAGTCGATGCGGTCGGCGATGCCGAGTTGCGCAGCTTGGTCGCGCAGCGGTTTCGCCAACGGACCGCCGCCGATATGGCGAAAGCGCCAATGGCAGCCGCTGGGCAGACGGGCCAAGGCGTCAAGCAGATCGTCATACCCCTTCTTTTCGACCAGCCGGCCGACCGAAAGCAGACGTAGTGGGTCGGATGGATCGCTGCCGTCGCGCCGGGAGGGCGGCGCGGAGCGGGGGGCGAAACGGGCCAGATCGAGGCCGTGATAGTGCAAGGAGACGGTGTCGCGGTCGGTGGCCAGGGCGCGCAGATGGGCAGCACCGCCGGCGGTACAGGTGGTGAGCCAGGCACAGTCGGCCAGTTTTTCGCGTAGCTCCCACTCCGGCGTGGTCCAAATATCCTTGGCGTGGGCTGAAACACAGAAGGGCAGGCCGAGCATGGCGGCGGCGTAGCGGGCGACGGACGCCGGGGTGTGGAGAAAGTGGGCGTAGAGGGTCTGGACGCTGGGGGCGAGTTCGGTGGCAAGCACGCAAGCCTGGCCAAAGCGGCGGACGCGGTTGGCGGTGCGGTCGCGGCTTAGATCGCGGCGGAAGAGGCGGCTGGCCCGGGCATATCCGGGGAGCCGCGCGGCGCGGCGCCAGGCACGCCAGACACGGGCCGGTTCGCGGGAGAGATACTCCGGCAGGTAGGTAACCGGCGCGGTGATCTCGGCATGGACCGGATGTGTGACGGCGTCATAGGGGTGGCGCAGGGAGTAGATATGGAGATCGAGGCCGGATTGCTGCAGGCCGAGCAGTTCTTGGGCGATGAAGGTCTCCGACAGGCGGGGATACCCCTTAACGACGACCGCGATGGTGTTGGTGGTTATGTTCTGAGCCATGGGCGAACTAGAATAGCACGCTGAAGCCCCAGTCAAACTCTCGCTCCGAGCCCTCGGCGTTGACTTGCACGGAGCTGCATCCCGTGGCCGCAACCATGAGCCCGACGGCCAGGATCAGCGACCGTATCAGGCCGTGACGATCCGGGGCCAGCGGCGGCTGGATCGCGGCTCTTCGTGCGCAATGACGGCGCGGGTATTGGTCTGCGAGAGCGCCAGCGAAGCAATCGAGCCGTGCCGGCGCGGTCTTGGCGGCGCCGATCAAAGAGCCGAGACCGTCACGGGGCGGCGGCGACGCGCAGGCCGCGGCGCTGGCGGCCGCTGGCGAAGAGACGGTCGACGAGGCGGTTGACGTTTGGCAACCCGTCCAACAATCCGGGCATGACCACTTGGGAGGGCGATCCTTGTTGCGGCAAGTGGCGGAGGGCGGTGGCCATGTCGGTGGCTTCTCGGTCGCCCTCTTCGAGCAGGACATTCACCAACCCGAGTTCCTGGGCGCGGGTGGCGCGGATGAACTGCTCCAATCTCGGGCGCGTGCGCGGGATCACCACGGCCTTCCGGTCGAAGGAGATGATTTCGCAAAAAGTGTTGTAGCCGCACATGGAAACGACGCCGGCGGCACCGGCCATCAGTTGTTCGGGGGCGGACTCGAAGGCGGTCGCCTCGACATTGGGTAGCTCGGCGATGCGCCGGTTGAAGCTGGCCTGGGTCTCAGAATCAAGAAAGGGGCCGAAGACGATGAAGGCCGGCATGGGGAGCTGGTGGTCGGACTCGTAGGCGCGCAACACCCAGTCGATCATGGCGGTGCCGTCGCCGCCGCCGCCGGCGGTGACGAGAATGTAATCGCGATCGGCGAAGGCGAAGGGCCGCGGCGCATTGTCCGGGAGACGGCGGCCGAGATAGCCGGTGAAGACCATCTTGCGGCGCACGGTGTCGGGGACATCGAGGCCGTCGAGAGGGTCGCAGATCTGCGGCAGGCCATAGACCCAAATCTCGTCATACAGGTGTTCGAGCGACGGCATCGCCCGCTTGCGCTCCCACTCAGGTGCCAACAACTCGGGTTCGTCCATAATATCGCGCAGGCCGAGGACCAAATGGGTGCCGCGTTCGCGGAGCAGATGCAGCGTTTCCTGGACCTCACCGCGCAGGCCATGGGGTTCTTTGTCGACGATGAAAATGTCGGGGTCGAAAGCGGCGGCGGCCTCGCGGATGACCGCGGCACGGATGGCGACGGTGTCCTCAATGGGCAGCTGGAGGCTATGGGACCCGTATTCGCCGCTCGGCAGCTTGATGATGCCGGGCAGGCGAATGAAGTCGACGCGCTGCTGGAAATTGAAGCGAGAGATAATCGGCGAACCGGAAAGGATGAGGACGCTAGTCTCGGCACTGTGGCGGACCAGGCTATGGGCGATCGCCCGGCAGCGGCGCAGGTGGCCGAGACCGTAGCTGTCGTGACTGTAGATTAGAACTCGCCGTCCGATGCGGGACATGGCGTTCCCCTCGCATACAATGCCAATTACTCTTTTGGCGCATTTGACTGCCCATTGTGACGGCGGTCAATGACTTAGGTCAGCTTTTCCTGAGACATCTTTACCCGAACGGGCGGCTATGGGCTATTGTCGGGGCTTGTGCGGCGACCGGAGTCGGAGGCTCTGCGCCCTCGGGGGTTTGGTATGGATAAGAGCCTTTTTCGCTTCATCTGGCGGCACAGCCGAAGGCAGCAGATTATTCTGCTGGTGCTGACAGTGGTGACCTACCCCCTGGGGTTTTTGCTCTACGACATTCCGAAAGCGATCATCAACCGGGCCATCGGCGGCGACGGGCCGCCCTTCTCGGCGCCAATTCTTGGTCTCGAATTGAGCTTCGACATGGCACAGATCCCCTTCCTGGTGATGCTGTGCTTCGCTTTTCTGGCCGTGGTGTTGCTCAATAACGGGCTGAAATACGTCATCAATGTCTACAAAGGCACGCTGGCCGAGCAATTGCTGCGACGTATGCGGTATCAGCTTTATGCGCGGGTGCTGCGGTTTCCTTTGCCGCATTTCAAACGGGTCAGCCAAGGCGAGCTGATCTCGATGATCACGGGCGAGGCGGAGCAGGTGGGCAACTTCACCGCCGGCGCCTTCGCCGATCCGGCCTTGCTGGGCGGGCAGTGGCTGGTGGCGCTCGGCTTCATCCTGATCCAGGATCCGTTGTTGGGGGCGGCCGCGCTGGCGCTCTATCCGATACAAATTATTGTCATTCCGCGGTTGCAAAAGAGAGTCAGCCAGTTGGCCAAGGCGCGCCTGCGGGAGGTCAGGGCGCTGTCCGATCATATCGGCGAGTCGGTGGCTGGCGCGGTCGAAGTGCACGCCCACGACACCTCGCAATACGAGCTGTCGCGATTTACCCACCGGATGGGACGGATCTATGCCATCCGCCTGGAGATCTTCCGGCGGAAATATATGATCAAGTTCCTCAACAACTTCATGGACAAACTGGCGCCGTTCTTTTTCTACCTCATCGGCGGGGTGCTGGTCGTGCAGGGGAACCTCACGCTGGGCGCGCTCGTCGTCGTCATCAGTGCGCATAAGGATATGGCCGGTCCGTGGAAGGAATTGCTGGGTTGGTATCAGCAGCGCGAAGATGCGCGGGTAAAATACGAGCAAGTGGTCAGCCAGTTCAGCCCGGAAAACATGATCGATCCGGCCCTGCAATCGGCGGAGCCGGAAGATGAGGCCGGCCTGAGCGGCGAAATCCAGCTCGACAACGTGACACTGGTCGACGAGGACGAGGTGCGGCGGTTGGCCAATGTGGGATTCAACGCCCCGTTGAGCGGCCATGTCGCCGTCGTCGGGCACGCCAATAGTAACAAGGAGTATCTGGCGCTGGTGCTGGCACGGCTGGCGGTGGCGACACAGGGCCGGGTGCGGATCGGCGGCAAGAACCTGGCGGATCTGCCGGAGGCGGTTACCGGCCGGCGGATCGCCTATGTGGGTCAAAACACGGTGCTGCAATCGTCCTCGGTACGAGACAATCTGCTGTATGGTCTGAAGCATCGACCGATGCGGCCGGCAACGTATAGCGAGGAAGAAGCGGTTGCGCGCGTGGCCGAGTTGGCGGCAGCGGTGAGGACCGGCAACAGCGATTATGACTATGGCGCGGATTGGGTCGACCTGGCGGCGGTGGAAGCGGCGGACGAGGCGGCGTTGTTCGAGTATTTGGTCGGCGCGCTCGACGTCGTCGACCTGGGGGACGACGTCTATCAGCTGGGTCTGCGCAGCACGATAGATCCGACCGCCCGGCCGGATATCGCCGACAATGTTTTGCGGGCGCGAGGGGCGCTGCTGGAACGGTTGAGGGACGAGAGTTACGCGGCGTTGGTGGAGCCTTTCGATCGAACCCGTTACAACAGCAATGCGTCGGTTGCGGAAAACCTGATGTTTGGCAACCCGGTGGGCAACGGCTTCGACGTGGAGCGCTTGGCCGAGAATTCCTACGTGCTGCAAGTCCTGCGGGACGCTGATCTCTATGACGAATTGCTGGAGATGGGTCGCAAGCTCGCCGGCACGATGATCGAAATCTTTGCCGACCTGCCGCCGGGGCACGAGTTCTTCGAGCAATATTCCTTCATCAGTTCAGACGACTTACCGCTCTATCAGGCGGTCGTGGCCCGTGCCGAGAGAGGCGTGGAGGAGTTGAGCGACGAAGACAAGACGATGCTGCTGTCGCTGCCGTTCAAGCTGATTCCGGCGCAGCATCGTCTCGGTTTGGCCGATGATAAGACGTTTCAGGAAAGAGTGTTGAAGGCCCGGGAAAAGTTCGAGGCCGATTTGCCGGCGGAATTGAGGGGTTCGGTCGAGTTCTTCGATCGAGAGAAATACAATTCTTCGGCGTCGTTGCAGGACAACATCCTGTTCGGCAAGGTGGCGTATGGTCAGGCCCAGGCGGCGCAAGCCATCGGCGCGCTGATCACCAAGACGTTGGACGAGCATGGTCTACGCGGTAGCGTTATGTTGGCGGGTCTCGATTTCCAGGTTGGCGTCGGCGGCAGCCGCCTTTCGTCGGTGCAGCGGCAAAAACTGGCCATTGCCCGGGCCGTTTTGAAGCGGCCCGATCTATTGGTGCTGAATGACGCAGCGGCCGGGATGGACGCCCAAAGCCAGCAGCGCTTGCTGTCACGCGTTTTGGCGGCACGCGACGGCGTCGGGGTGGTCTGGGTCCTCAGCAATGCCAGTTTGGCCGACGAATTCGGTCAAATCGTGGTCATGGCCGAGGGGCGGATTGTGGAAAAAGGCAGCCTGGGTGACCTGAAAAAAGAGGGCACGGCATTCGATGATTTATTGAAATCCCAGATGACATAAACTGGGGCGATTGGGAGGGTAGAGACGTGAGTCTCAACGAAGAAGTCGAACTGCTACGAAAGATCCCGCTGTTCTCGAAGCTGGAACCTTCGAAGCTCAAGCTGTTGGCGTTTACCAGTGAGCGGCTGACCTACGAGGCCGGACATAAGCTGTTCGACCAGGGAGACATGGGCGACGCCGCCTATATCATCGTCGAGGGCGAGGCCGACGTGCTGGTGAATACGCCAAAGGGTGAGCTGCGGGTCGCGACGTTGAGCCGGAACGATTTCGTCGGCGAAATCGCGATTCTCTGTGACGTACCACGAACGGCAACGGTGTTGGCAAAAAGCGAACTGGTGACGTTGCGGATATCGAAAGAGCTGTTCTTTCGCCTGATTGCGGAATTTCCGCAGATGGCGGTCGAGGTCATGCGCGAGTTGGCGCACCGGCTTGAACAAACGACCGCGGATCTGCTCGAGGCGCGGGCCGGCGATTAGGGCGGCTGTCGGGCCGTCGGGCAATGGGCGCGCGATGAGCAGACTCGATAGTTTTATCCGGCGCATGAGCGCGCAGCGGGCGTGCCTGGACGCGGTAACGCGCGAGATCGCGACGCTACCGGGTATCGTGCTGGAATTGGGCCTGGGCAACGGCCGCACGTTCGACCATCTGCGTGAACGGCTACCGGATCGGGAGATCTTTGTTTTCGATCGTCGGATTGCCGCCCATCCCGATTGCATACCCGACAAGGCACATATGTTTCTTGGCGATATCCGCGAACAGTTGCCGTTGGCCGCGGCGCGGCTAGGGCGGCGGGCGGCGCTGATTCATTGCGACATGGGCTCGGGCCGGGCGGCCGAAGATGATGCGCTGGCGACGGAGATCGCACCGCTGTTGCAGGCGATGGCGTTGCCGGGCTGTGTGGTGTTGAGCGATCAGGCGTTCCAGCAGCCGGGTTGGCACGCCGAGGGACTCCCGGACGGGGTCAGTCCGGGCCGCTATTTCATCTATCGGGTCGAGAGCCGCGGCAACGCGGACTAGCTACTGCCGCGCAAGCTGATCGGTGGTTTGGCGTCGGACTTGGCCAGGGCGCGCGCCGGCGGATAGCGCGCCAAGATGGCGGCGCATTCGGCCATGGCTTCGGCATCGTCGAACATCGGAACACCGGTGGCTTCCATGGCCGCGAACCAGGCGTCGCGCTCCAGCACCGTTCCCATCATGGAATGGAGAAAGGCAAAGCCGGCGGCTTTGGCGGCGCCGGCGAGGCCGGCCAAGTTCTCGATCACGTCGCCGGCCTCGACCATGAAGGGTGTGACGTGGATACCCAGCACGGTGTCGAAGGTGCCGGGTCCGTGATCAATCGCCGCCTGCATGGCCGTGCGGAAACGCTCACCGCGGGCGTCGGCAAGAATGTCGAGCGGGTTGGCGACGGAGGCTTCGCCTGGAAACGCGTTGGCCAAGGTGTCCGTCATGGCATTGGTCAGTGGCGGCAAGTCCAAGCCGCGCAAGGCCGCCATGTCGGTTGTCAGGACGCCGGGGCCGCCGGAATTCGACAAAATCAGACTGCGAGCCCCGATGCCTTCCGGATAGAAGCCAAAACCCTTGGCGGCCAGCGCAAGTTCACGAAAAGTGTGTACCCGTACCATGGCACTGGCGACGCAAAAGGCATCGACCGCGGCATCGGAATTGGCGACGGCCCCGGTGTGAGCCTGGGCGGCGGCCGCGCCTGCGATGGTTCGGCCACCGAACAGCGCGACAACAGGTTTGCGGGTGGCGACGCGGCGGGCAGTGGCCTGAAGCTTGGCCGGGTCGGCGACGGACTCGATATAGAGAAAGACGCTGCTGATCCCATCGTCGTCGCCGAGTTCATCGAGAAAATCCTCGATGCCGAGTTGCAGGCTGTTGCCGACGGAGATCACCGTGCTAATGGGCAGCGACCATTGGTTGGATTTGGCGATGGCCTCCTCGGCCAGGGCGCCGGACTGAGAAATTAGGGCGATACCGCCATTCGGCCCCGGCCCGCTCGGCAAGGTGCGGAAGAAGGCCGGGGCCAGTGGCCATTGCCGGTCCAAATGGACGATGCCGGCGCAGTTGGGGCCGGTGAGGGTCAGGCCGCGGTCGGCGACCAGGCGGCGGAGTGCGCGATCGCGCGCCTGGCCATCGGGGCCGGATTCGGCAAAACCGCCGGGCAGGATAAGAATATTGCGATGGCCACAGTCCGCCGCCTGTTCGACGACGTCGAGAATAAGATCAGGCCGGATGACAATGACCACGAGGTCGGCCGGGGCCGGCAGTTCGCGCAACGCGGTGTAGGCCTGGAAACCGAAGATCGTGCCGCCCTTGGGGTTGATTGGATAAATGGCGCCGCGATAGCGGCTTTGGATCAGCAGCTGCATGGTGGCACCGCCGGACGACGTCGGGCGCTCGCCGGCGCCGACCAGGGCGATACTGCGCGGGGTGAGAAATGCGGAGAGCTTGCTCGTCACCGGACTAATCTTCCAGATCGACCACCACCGGAACGTGATCCGAGGGGGTCTGCCAGCCGCGGGCCACTTTGTGGATGTGGGCGGCGCGGAGGCGCGGTTGCACAGGTTCGGTTACCCAGACGTGGTCAAGACGGCGTCCACGATCCGATTTCTGCCAGTCGCGGGCCCGATAGCTCCACCAACTATAGAGCTTTTCTTCGGCCGGTACGAAATGCCGCACGGCATCGATCCAAGCCGCGGAGCGTTGCAGTTGCGCCAGATGTTCGACCTCCACCGGGGTATGGCTGACAACCTTGAGGAGTTGGCGATGGGACCACACGTCACTTTCCAAGGGGGCGATGTTGAAGTCGCCAAGCATTACTCTGGGCGCCCCCGGGTCGGCCTTCTCGTCGCGCCACCAGGTTGCCAAAGCAGTCAAAAAACCCAGCTTGTGGGCGAACTTGTCATTGGCTTCCGGGTCCGGCACGTCGCCGCCGGAGGGGACATAGATGTTGTGCAGCTCGGTGCCGCCGGGGAGGGTCGCGTAAATATGACGGCAGTCCGCGCGATCGCACCAGTTTTGCACGCCGCATCGCGCGAGGGGCAGGCGCGAGAGGATGGCGACGCCGTTATAGCTCTTCATGCCGGCGACGTGGCGATGACCAAAACCCATGCGGTCGACCGCTTCGTGGGGAAACAACTCGTCGGTGACCTTGGTCTCCTGAAGGCAGACAATATCGGGCGCGAGGTCGGCGACAAGCTGTTCGAGTAGGGGCAGCCGTGAACGGATCGAGTTGATGTTCCAGGTAACCAGGCGCATGGCGCGCGAAAATCCTATGCTAGGTGATGGTGATGCGGAGATCGGACAAACCGTCGATATGGCCCTGCAAATGATCGCCGGCGACGACCGCGGAGACCCCGTCCGGCGTGCCGGTATAGATCAGGTCGCCGGGGGCCAGGGCGATCATGGCCGATAAGTGCTCAATGACCTCGGGGACATTCCAGATCATCGCCTCGAGCACCGACTCCTGACGAGTCTTATCGTTGACCTTAACCCAGATGGTGCCGGTGTCGATGTGGCCGACGGCGGTGGCCGGATGGATGGCCCCGATGGGGGCGCCCTGGTCGAAGGCCTTGCCCATATCCCAGGGCCGTCCCTTGTCGCGGGCGGCGATCTGCAAGTCGCGGCGCGTCATGTCGAGGCCAGTGGCATAACCGTAGATATGCTCCTTGGCGCGTGCCTGATCGATCTTGGCGCCGCCCTTGCCGACGGCCACAACAAGCTCGATTTCATGATGGTAATTTGCGGTCGCCAGCGGATAGGGGATCGTCGAACCGTCCGCGACAATAGCGTCGGCAGGCTTGGTGAAGAAGAAAGGCGGGTCGCGCTCGTCGCCGCCCATCTCGCGGATATGCGCGGCGTAGTTGCGGCCGACACAAAAGATGCGCCGCACCGGAAATCGGTCCGACGTACCAGCGACGGCGACGGCGGGTGTCTCCAGCGTTGGGACGACGTAAGCCATAGAAAGAAACTCCTTGTGGGCGACCGCGGTACGGTCGAGGTCAGAATATGTAGAAGTGATCGTCAGCTATGGTAAGGGGCCACCGCCCGCCAGCAAACAACCGATATTTGGCGTGAAATGGATGGTCGTCGTCGTTGGCCCGCGGCGGTTCCGCGGCTGGATCGCGGGCGGCGGTGGCGAGAGCGGCAAGATAGCAGGCCTGGGTGGCGGCACCGGCGGCGACCCGCGTGAGCGTTTCATCGGCGGTGCCGCCGCGGGTGGCGGCGATGGCCGCCGCGCCGTGGACGAGATCGCTGGCGGCAACCGAAACCGCCGTCAAAGCGGTCATCAGGGCCGCTTCGCCATGAATTGCGGTGGCTTGTCGCAACAGTCGTCGGCGGTGCTCTTCCTCGTTATCCCAAACCCGTTCGTCCCAGCCGGGCCGGCGCAGCAGCTCGGAGGCCTGTGGCCAGCCGGCGACACCGACGACAGGGGTCGCGGTAAAAGCGACGCCGGCAAGATAGATCGCCGCGTCATCGCGCTCGCCCGCCGTGAGGGGTTCGCCGACCGCCGCGAACCAGGAGGCACGGGCGAGCTGGGTGCCGTGGCGGTGAACGGCGGCAAGGCTGTCGGGTGCGGCTGTCACGATCCTACGGTCCGGCCGGTCAGCGCGGTCAGGCGGCGATGGGGAGTGTGAGGCCGAGCTGATCCTCGACGAGGGTGCGGGCGCGGCCAACGTAATCCTCGCGCATTGCCTCGTTGGTCCGCTGCTTGATGCCGAATTGCCGGAATGCGGCGTTGTTGGCCGACTTGGCGCGGCCAAAGAAAGGCGGCAACAGGGGGTAGTAGCGATCGATGGCATCCTGTACCGCCGTGCGACCCGCCTCGGTCTCAATCAAATCCTTGCTGAAATCCTCGCCGAACTGGGCGTGGAACCGCTCCTCCGGCATGGTCATGCGGGCGAGATTGCGCAAAGGGTGGAAGGAACAGTGGAGCAGGTCCTCGACCTGAAGGATCTCCGCCAGATCGGCAAGCAGCTTGATGACACAGAACTCGGCCCAGCTCTTCAACTCAAACTCGAAAATGGACAGCGGTCTCTTATCGCCGCCGGGGAGCATGTCGGCTTCGTGGAGACCGACCTGTTCGCCAAGCTCCTTGAAGCGTACATGATGGCCGTACTCTTCCATGGCGACGCGGCAGGTCAGCCACTTGGCGTAGGGGGTCGGCGCGAAGGCGATGGCCGGCTCGTCGAACACCCGGGCGCCATAGAGTTCGTTGATGGCGTGGCTGCGAACGATCTTGCGGATCGCCAGTTTGTAATCGTCCGGCTGGGTCTGGAATTCCTCCAGGGTTCTGACCTGAGGATAGGCGGTGGTCGTCATCGTCGACTCCTAGATCACGGGTTCCGTGTTGAACGCTTCCAAATCGGTGGCGAGTTCGGCGAAATGTCCGGCGAAATCGCGGTCAATGGCGGCGGCAAGGTCGGGCAATTGCCAATCCTGGTCGATGCTGACGATCCGCGCGGTGGGCCGCGGCTGGCCGAACAAAAAGACCTCACGACCGCGGACGCCGAAGAGTTGACCGCTGACCGCCTGGGCGGCCGGCGCGGCGAGGTAGGAGACCAGGCGCGCGACATGGTCGGGGGAGAGTTTCAGGGCGCGCTCCTTGTAGGCGGCTTGGGCCTCGTTGGCCGGGGTGATCGTCTCGGTCACTCGCGTGGCGGCAAAGGGTGCCACCGCGTTGCAGGTGACACCGGAACGCGCCATGTCGAGGGCGACGACCCGGGTGAGACCGAACAAGCCGGCCTTGGCGCTGGCATAGGCAACCTGGCCGTAATTGCCATAGAACCCGGCCGTGGAGACGATGTTGACGATGCGGCCCCAGCCATAGGGCCGGTCGGCGTCAGCGCCGCGGCGATCCTTAGCTTGTTGGCGCAACACCGGTGTCGCGGCGTTGCATAGGTAGAAGGCAGCGGAAAGATTGGTCCGGATGACGGCATCCCAGTCGCCGGGGTCGGCTTTGAAGATCAGGGCGTCGCGGAGGATGGCGGCGTTGTTGACGACAATGTCGAGGCCGCCGAATTGTGCCGTGGCCATGGCGACGGCCGCGGCGGCATGTTCAGGGCTGGCGATGCTGTCGGTATAGGCCGCGGCAGCGGGGCCGAGGTCGGCGGCCAGCGCCGTGGCGATGGCGGGATCGCCGGCGCGGCCGTCGATCCCAGTGCCGCTATCGGCGATGATCACCTTGGCGCCATGCTCATGGAGGCCGCGGACGATCGCGGCGCCGATGCCCCGGGCGCCGCCGGTGACCAGGGCGACCCGGCCGGCGAGGGTCGTCCCGCCGCTCAAGTCACGGTCTCCAACTCGGCCTTTTCGGCCTCGGTATAAAACGCGTCGGCATGGATATCGCGGGGCAGCATGCCGCCGGCGGTGAACATCTCCGAGGCCGCCTCGACCATGGGTGGCGGCCCTGCGAGGTAGGCCTTGCAGCCGTCGAAATCCCGGCGCCGGGCACGGACGAACTGGTGGACGAAGCCGGTGGGGCGGGTGGTTTCGCCGGACGGCTCGGACAGTACGGTGTGGGCCGTAAGATTGGCGTGGCGGGCGGTGAGTTTGCTGAGGCGCTGCTGGTGATAGACGTCGCGCTCGGCACGGACGCCGAAATACAATTCGATGGGCTGCTGCATGCCCTTGGCGAGGGCGGTCTCAACGATGGACAGGATCGGTGCCAAGCCGGAACCGCCGGCCAGAGCAAGGATTGGGCCGGTGTGCAACTCGCGGAGATAGGACGTGCCGAACGGGCCTTCGACCTGTACCGGGTCGCCGACTTTCAGGGCACCGGCGACATGACCGCTGGTCCGGCCACCGGGTAGGTGGCGAATGTGGAATTGGAGCTGCGGCTGGTCCGGCCGGTTGGCCATGGAATAATCGCGGGTCGGTTGGCCGGCGAAGGTAACCTTGGCGAACTGACCGGCGGAGAAGACGAAGGGACCGCCGGATTCCACGTCGAGCCAGAGCCGACGAATATCGTGGGTCACATCCTGCGTGCGGGCGACGCGACATTGCATTTGACGGCGGGGATGGACAATCGATTCGTCGGCGTCGAGCCAAGCGACTTGGCTGTCCTGCCAGGGCACGGCGCGGCAGGCCAGGATCAATCCGTCGGCGCGTTCCTGGGCGCTGAGCGCAAACTCGGAATAGGGCGACAGCTCGACATCGCCGGCAAGCAGACGGGATTTGCAGGCGCCGCAATTGCCCGATTGACAGCCGTGGGGGTAGGACACGCCCTGACGCAGCGCCGCGGCGAGGATGGTCTCTCCCGTCTGCACCGAAATGGACGCGCCGACTTGGCGAATCTGGACTTGGAAGCTCATGTGCCCGCTATGGTTGTTGAACTGAATATAGGCGATATAGTTTGCTGATCCAACTATCCGGCAGGCGAAGCATTACCATGCTGTCGGCAGGCATGGCCGAACGCGGCGAACAGGGCACGGGAGAAAGGATTCTCGGCGACTTTGTATTCCGGATGCCACTGCACCCCTAAAGCGAAACCCGATGCGCCGGGGATCGATACGGCCTCGATTACGCCATCGTCACTGACCGCTTCCACGACTAGACCGTCGGCGAGCCGGTCGATGGCCTGACCATGCAGCGAGTTGATGATGATGTGGGCGGGGTCCTCGCCGGCGCTGGCCGCGATGGCGGCGAGGGGCCCGCCAGGTGTGACGGCGATCGAGTGGCGGGGACCATAACGAACGTCCATGTCGTTGCTCGGCGGCATGCGATGGTCGCGTTTGCCAGGCAGTTCCTGGAGATGCTGGTGCAACGTGCCGCCGAAGGCGACATTGAGCTCCTGAAGGCCACGGCAAATGGCCAGAGTCGGCAGGCCGTGATCGATCGCTGCCCGGACCAGCGGCAGGGTCGTGGTATCGCGCGCCGGATCGTGCGCGGTGCCGGGGCGGCTGGCGGCGCCGCCATAATGGTGCGGTTCAACATTGCTGGGGCTGCCGGTCACGAGCAAGCCATCGAGGCGGCCGAGTAACGTTGCGAAATCGTAATGACCCGGGTCATGGGCGGCCGCGGCATCGCCGAGGGCGCCGAGGATGACCGGATGAGCCGCGGCACCGACCGCGACCGCGGCCAGGTACTTATGACCGGCAGTATGGTAGCTGCCACCGTCGATGTGCTTGTGGCAACCGGTAACCCCGATCATCGGGCGCGGGCTCAAGGTGGGGGGCATAGGGTCTCTCCGCTTGGCTGGCCGGCGATCGCGAGACCGGTATCCGGCCCGGCGAGGCAGCATCCAAGTTTGGCCGATCGGGCCTAAGATCCAGTAAGTTCGGCGGGATTATGCCGCGCCGGTGGCGCGGTTGTCAGTTGTCCAGGCTATCGCGGGCCAGGACATTGGGATCGACCAGATCGAACAGATCATCGTCGAGATCGACACCGAAACGAGGCTCAAGCAGCACGACCTCGACTTGTTGGCCCTGGAGGTCGACGATCTGCCATTTGACCAGGCGCAGCGGCTGGTCCTCGAGGACAAGGGAGATTGAGCCGGCCTCGGGGTTCTCGGCCTCGACCAAGGTGATGCGCAGGGATCCGGGGCCACGCTGAAAATCGGTGATGGTCAGACCATCCGTGAGATTAATGTTGTCGCGCAGGAAAAACGCCGCCGGCGTGCGGTTGACCGGCAGAAAACTCGTCTGCTTCAGGGCACTGTCGTAGAACATCAGCATGCGGCCGCTGGCGACCATCAGCACCGGTGTCGGCGGGTCATATTCGATGCGCATCTCGCGCGGACGGGACAGGTAAATTTGACCCTCGGCCGCGGCGGCGCCGGCAAACTGAACGAAGCGGCTCTCGAGAGTGTCGATGCGATTGAGATAAGCCTCGACGCGGGCGATATCGGCCAAATCGGCCTCGCTGAGGCTGATCGGACCGCCGCTCTGGGCGGCCGCCGGACCCGTGGCAAGGCCAATAACCAGGGCGAGCAGGGCGAGAGATTTGGACAGAATACCGGCGATCATGATGGCTTAGATGGGGACGGTCCGCGGCAATGCCAAGGGTGGCAGGGAGGCCGGCCAGACCCCGGTTGCCGCGGCCGGCCCCGGTGGATCGCCATGCCGCGCTCACCGCCTTCAGCTGCGGCGGATCAGATCTCCGGCGGGGCGCCGGCAAGGACTTCTCTTTTGCCGACATGATTGGCGCCGCTGATGACGCCCTCCTTCTCCATCTGCTCGATAATGCGGGCGGCGCGGTTGTAGCCGATCTGGAGATGACGCTGGACGAAGCTGGTGGAGGCCTTGCCCTCGCGCGTGACCAAGGCCACGGCCTGATCGTAGAGGGAGTTTTCGCCGCCGTCGGAGTCGCCCAGGCTGGTGATCTCGAAACCGGGAATGCCGGCCGCGACGTCGTCGTCCTCGGTGACCTCGTCGATATAGTCCGGCTCACCCTGTTGCTTGAGAAACATGACGATATCCTCGACCTCGGCGTCGGAGACAAAGGGGCCGTGCACACGGGTGATGCGGCCGCCACCGGCCATGTTGAGCATATCGCCCATGCCGAGCAGTTGCTCGGCGCCCTGTCCGCCCAGGATGGTGCGGCTATCGATCTTGCTGGTGACCTGGAAGCTGATGCGGGTCGGGAAGTTGGCCTTGATGGTGCCGGTGACGACATCGACGGACGGCCGCTGCGTGGCCATGATGAGATGAATACCGGCGGCGCGGGCCATTTGGGCGAGGCGCTGAATGGCCGCTTCGACATCCTTGCCGGCGACCAGCATAAGGTCGGCCATCTCATCGACGATGACGACAATATGAGGCAAGGCGGTGGTGTCGAGGGCCTGCTCCTCGAAAACCGGCTTGCCGGTGTCGGGGTCGAAGCCGGTCTGGACGCGGCGCTGTAAGATTTCGCCTTTGCTGCGGGCGTGTTCGAGGCGCTGATTGTAACCGGCGATATTGCGGACACCGAGTTTGGACATGGCGCGATAGCGGTTCTCCATCTCGCGCACGACCCATTTCAGGGCGACGACCGCCTTCTTGGCATCGGTGACCACCGGCGCCATGAGATGGGGTATGCCCTGATATACCGACAGCTCCAGCATTTTGGGATCGATCATGATGAAGCGGCACTGGTCGGGACGCAGACGGTAGAGCAGGGACAAGATCATCGAGTTCACGCCCACCGACTTGCCAGAGCCGGTGGTGCCGGCGATCAGCAGATGGGGCATGCGCGCGAGATCGACGACCACCGGGGTGCCGCCGATGTCCTTGCCGAGCGCAAGGGTCAGGGCGCCTTGGGATTTTTCGAACTCGTTGCAGGCGAGCAACTCCTGCAAATGGACCATCTCGCGGTGGGCGTTGGGGAGCTCGATGCCGATGGCGTTGCGGCCGGGAACCACGGCGATGCGTACGGATACCGCGCTCATGGAACGGGCAATGTCGTCGGCGAGGGAGATGACCCGGCTGGTCTTGGTGCCGGGCGCGGGCTCGAGTTCGTACAAGGTGACCACGGGGCCGGGGCGGACTTTGACGATCTCGCCGCGAACGCCGAAATCCTCCAGCACGGATTCGAGTAAGCGGGCGTTCTCTTCGAGAGCTTCCTCGTTGATTTGCGCGGCCGCGCCGTCATGGGGCGGCGGGGTCAACAGATCCAGCGGCGGCAACTCGTACTCGCCAACCGGGACCGGCAAATCGAGGCGCTTCTGGCGACCGGAAAGGGCGCGCTTGCTGACACGTGGCGGCGAGCTTCTGGTCTCGACGATCGGCGCGCGCCGTTCAGTGGTCTCGACCTCCGGTACGGGCGCGGGCTGTTTGGCCCTGACGGAAGGGGATTTTTCGATCTTCAGGCGCGGCTCGCTGCGGGCGCGGGCCCTGGCCTCGCTGACATAACGGGCGCCGCGGCGGGCCGCGGTGGCGCCAAGCCGCGCGGCGCGTCCGGTGGCGGCGGCGGAGACCCGGGCCCCGCCGGCGGCGGCGCGGCCGGCCTGGCGCCATTCGCCGGGGGTGATGCCGAGCACGTAGAGGCCGAGCAAGAGGGCGATGGTCGCGGCAACCAAGGCGATGCTGCCCGGCGTGAGGCCGAGACCGGCGCCGAAATGATTGAGCGGCCGCACCAACAGAACACCGATGGCGCCGCCGGGATAGGCGCCGAGCTGGTCGGTGCTGGGCCGGTCGAACACGGTCAGGGCAAAAGCGGTGGCGGCGATCGCGATGGTAAGCAGTACGACGCGGCGGGTGGGCCGCGGGAGCTCACGGCCGAGCAGGATGCGCAGGCCCCAAGCAAACAAAACCAGGACCGGTAAGGCGGCGGCGAGACCGAGGAACTGGATCAGCAAATCGGCGGTGACCGCGCCGCCGGTGCCGAGCAGATTGCTGGCCGACCCTTCTACCGCGTGGTTCAGAGACGGGTCGGCAGGATTGAAGCTGAGCACCGCCAGGGCCATGAAACCGGCCATGACCAGCAAGGACCAACCGGTGGCGTCGGTCAGGCGCCGGGCGCAATAATCCCGCAAGACCTGGGGCACGAAACCTGAGGCCGTTGCTCGTGTCTTGCGCTTTGCCGCCATGGTGCTACCTCATCAAACTCATGCCAGCCGGCCGGCCAGCACGTGATTCAAACGCGTTATCGCGTCGCTTGTGGTGTCCAGGTCGTGGACGAGGGCGGCGCGGATATAGGCCGCGCCGGGATTGCCGCCGGCTTGGTCGCGGGCCAAATAAGTGCCGGGCATGACCTGAATTGCGGCCTCCGCCCACAAGCGCCGCGCCGCCGCCTCACCGTCACCGACATCGAGCCAGAGGTAGAAACCACCGGCGGGCCGAGTGGCCGGATGGTCGCCGAGGAGATCCCCGGCGAGGGCGAATTTCTCGCGGTAGAGGGCGCGGTTGGCTTCGACATGGGCCTCGTCCCGCCACAAAGCTGCGGACGCGGCGACCACGGGCAATGGGACAAGGGCGCCGGCATATTGGCGCAAGCGCATAAAACGGGCGATGAAGTCGGGGTCGCCGGCGACGAATCCGGAGCGTAGACCAGGGGCACTGGAGCGTTTGCTGAGGCTGTGGAACACCAAAACATTGGCGCAACCGCCGGCAAGGGTGGCGCAGGCTTCAAGACCGCCCGGCGGCGGATCGGCGGTGTAGATCTCGGCGTAACATTCGTCCACCGCGAGCATAAAATCATGATCGCGGGCGAGGCGAATGGCGGCGCACAATTGGGCAAGATCCGCGACCGATCCCTGCGGGTTCGCCGGTGAGTTGAGATAGACAAGCGCCGTGCGATCGAGCAGCTCGGGGGACACGGTCGCCAAATCGGGCTGAAATCCGTTGGCCGCGGACGCCGGCAATAAAACCGCTTCGGCGCCGGCGATTTCGGCAGCACCGACATAGACCTGATAGAAGGGATTGGGCATCAGGACCGCCGGACGGCGACCCCGCTTGGCGGTGGGAACCGTGGCGAGGGCGGTGAGAAACAAGGCTTCCCGGGTGCCGGCGACAAGGGCGACATGGCGGTCCGGATCGAGCATACCGGCGGGCAAGCGGTAGCGGCGGTTGAGCCAGGCGACGACGGTTTCGCGAAATGCCGGGGTGCCGTTCGGCGGCGGGTAACGGCGCCAATCGTCGGCATGCTCGGCAACGATCGGGGCGATCAGCGCCGGGGGCTGGTGTTTGGGCTCGCCAATGTGCATCAGCACCGGGGGTACGGCGGACGGCGGATCGATCCCGCGCAAAAGGCTGCGCAGGCGATCAAAAGGATAGTCCGTCAGGGTGTCGAGGCGGTCGTTATGCATCGCGCATGGCTAGCTGCGGCGGAATCGGATCGTAAGCTCAATGGTTTGGCTAGACAAGCTAAGAGATCGATAAAGCTAACACAAAAGAGAGCGCCGCCACGATGGTGACGGCCCTTAGTGCCGGTGGGGGGGATTGGCGGCCGCTATTGCACCACTTCACCATGGAGATTGATGTCGAGCCCTTCGATCTCGGCCTGTTCGGGGACGCGCAGACCGACGACCCGGTCGACAACCTTCAGAATTACCAAAGTGGCCAATCCGGACCAAACCAAGGTCGCCAGGATGCCGACGAACTGGGTCCAAACCTGGCCCGGATTGCCTTCCAACAGCCCAGGCGTGCCGCCAATGACCTCAACGGCGAAGACGCCGGTGAGCAGAGCGCCAACGATGCCGCCGACGCCATGGACGCCGAAGACGTCGAGGGAATCGTCGTAACCGCCGGCGCGCTTGAGCCAGGTGGCGCCGAAGTAACAGGCGATCCCGGCAGCGATGCCGATAATCAGCGCACCGCGGGGATCGACAAAGCCAGCCGCCGGGGTAACCGCGACCAGGCCAGCAATGGCGCCGGAGATGATGCCGAGGATGCTGGGCTTGCCGCGCAGCACCCATTCGAGAAACATCCAGGACAAAGCGGCGGCGGCGGTGCAGATCTGGGTTACCGTCATGGCCATGCCGGCCAGGGTGCCGGCGGTGAGCGCCGAGCCGGCGTTGAAGCCGAACCAGCCGACCCACAGCAAGCTGGCGCCGATGACACTGAGCACCAGATTGTGGGGCGCCATGTTTTCGGTACCGTAGCCGCGGCGCTTGCCGAGGACCATCGCGGCAACCAAGCCGGCGATGCCGGCATTGATGTGGACGACAGTGCCGCCGGCGAAATCGAGCACACCAAGATTGCCGAGAAAACCGCCGCCCCAAACCCAATGAGTGACCGGTGCGTAGACGATGACGCTCCAGGCGCCGAGGAAAAGCAGCATGGCGGAAAACTTCATGCGATCGGCAAAGGCCCCGGTGATCAACGCCGGCGTGATAATGGCGAAGGTCATCTGAAAGGTCATGAAGACGGTCTCGGGAATGGTGCCGCTGAGGGCGTCGATACCGAGATTGCCCAAGAAGAGGTTGCTGAAACCGCCAACAAAGGTGTTCGCGGCACCGCCATCGGAGAAGGCGAGAGAATAGCCGACAACCATCCAAATCACCGTCATCAGGCAGGTGACGGCGAAACTCTGCATGATCGTCGTGAGCACATTCTTCTTGCGCACCATACCGCCGTAAAAGAGGGCGAGACCGGGAATCGTCATCATCAGCACGAGCACGGTCGATGTCATCATCCAGGCGGTGTCGCCGCTGTCCAGCGCGGTTTCCTGCGCCATGGCCGGGGTGGTTGCGGCGGCGGCGACCAGAGCCACCAGACCGGCGTATTTGCGAGTTGCGGACACGTACACAATCCTCTCCTTGACCTTTTTGGCGCGTTAACCCGGGGACACCAACTCAAGAACCGTGCCAAGCGCCGTAGCGGCGGTTCGTCGGGCGCTGTTGGCGGGCCGGCGGCGGGCCGGCCCCGAGATTATGCCTAGGAAATAGGCACGGGTAAAAGACGTGACTAAATAATGAGCGCGGGCGCGGCGACTCGATGACGCGGCCGGTCGGCGATCGCTGGACAGGCGATGGCTCCGGTAGGAGAGTGGAGGCGCCATGGTGGCCCGGCATCTCGTACAGAATGAGAGCGACCCGTGATGAGGGATCCGATACGCAGCGAGGTCGTGATTATCGGCGGCGGCATGGTCGGGCTAAGCCTGGCCTGCGGCTTGGCCGGGGCCGGGCTCAAGGTGGTCGTGCTCGACAGCGGGACGCCAGCAAAGTGGCTTGCGGCCGAGTTCGACGGCCGGGCTTCGGCGATCGCCCATGGCAGTCAGCAGGTGTTGGCGGGGATCGGGTTGTGGCCGCGGCTCGCCGGGCAAGCCTGCCCGATCAAGGAGATTAGGGTCAGCGATCAGGAGTCGCCTTGGTTCCTGCATTACGACCATGCGGAGATCGGCGACCGGCCGATGGGCTACATGGTGGAGAACCGGGTGATCCGCGCGGCCCTGCTGCAACTGGCGGCAAGTCTCGACAGGCTCGACTTGCTGGCACCGGTGGCGGTGGCGCAGGTCGTCGAGGAGGGACCGGGGGTGCGGGTCACGCTCGAGGATGGCAGGGAGATCACCGCCGCGGTGCTGTTCGCCTGTGACGGACGGCATTCGGCGCAGCGGCAGCGTATGGGGATTGCCGTTGCCGAGTGGCAATACCGGCAATCCGGCATCGTTTGCACCGTCGCGCATGAGCGGCCGCACCGCAACATTGCCCATGAACGCTTCTTGCCGGCCGGGCCGTTTGCGATTCTGCCGTTGCTGGATGACGATCAAGGCCGCCATCTGTCATCGATCGTGTGGACGGAGCGGCGGGCGCTGGCGCCGGCGATGACAGCGCTGCCGGACAAGGCGTTCGAGGCCGAGTTGGCACGCCGGTTCGGCGACTTTCTCGGGGCGCCGGCGGTGATCGGGCCGCGCTGGTGCTATCCCTTGGGGGTGCTGCATGCCGAACGCTACACGGCGCCGCGCATGGCACTGGTCGGCGATGCGGCGCATGCGATCCATCCGATTGCCGGGCAAGGCCTCAATATGGGGCTGCGCGACGTGGCGGCCCTGGCCGAGTTGGTGGTGGATGCGCGGCGGCTCGGCCTCGATGTGGGCAGTGCCGCGGTGTTGCGGCGCTATGAGCAGTGGCGGTGCTTCGACAACACGCTGCTGATGTTCGTCACCGACGGACTGAACCGGCTGTTTTCCAACGACATTGCGCCGGTGCGGCTGGGCCGCGACCTCGGACTGGCGGCGGTGAACGCGGTGCCGCCGCTGCGGCGGTTGTTCATGCGCCACGCCATGGGGGTAGTGGGGACGCTGCCGCGCTTGGCGCGGGGCGAGGCGCTGTAGGGCCGGCCCGGGGCGCCGCGCTCGTCCGGCGGAGGCGGGTGGATTGCTTTACAGTCGCTCGCAAAGACGGGGCGGGCTACGGATCGCGGCTTAGGCCCTGTTGGTCGAGGGCGGCGAGATAGTCTTGCCAGAGCCGATCCTGGGTCTGGCCGAGTTCATAGAGATAGCGCCAACTGTAAAGACCGGTGTCGTGCAGGTCGTCGAAGACCAGCCGAACGGCGTAGTTGCCGACGGGTTCGACTTTCATGATACCGACATGGCGGCGGCCGGGGACGATGGTCTTTTGTCCGGCGCCGTGACCCCTAACCTCGGCGGACGGACTCTCGACCCGCAACAACTCCGCCGACAAGCTGACGTCGACGCCGTTATCGAAAACGATCCGTAGTCGTTTCGATGCCGAATCGTAGTCGATTTCTTGCGGCCAGTGCTGGGTCTCCGGCGTGCTCACCGGCTAACGCTCGTTATCCTCGAGTTCGCGCGCCTCTTCGGCCAGCATAATCGGGATGCCGTCGCGGATCGGGTAGGCGAGGCCGGCTTGTTCGCTGACCAGTTCCTGCTGGTCGGGGACATAGCGCAGCGGCCCCTTGGTGAGCGGGCAGACCAAGATCTCGAGAAGTTTGGGGTCAATGGCGGCGCGCGCTGGGGGCATCTGCGGATCCTCGGTCATTCAGTGGCGCGCCGTGCGGGTGGTCAAATCGTCGCTGCGCAGGGCGGCCTCGATCAGGGCAATCATCAGTTTCGCGCGGCGCGCGGTGTCGGGGCTTTCAAGCAGGGCCTGCTTTTCATCGGTCTCAAAAGGGCAAACCATGGCCAACGTCGTGACCAAACGGGCGGTCGGGGCGCGCTCGATGGCATCCCAATCCGCGGCGATGCCGCTTTCGTCGAAATAGGCACGCAGATCACCGAGAAGGCGGAGGCGATCGATGTCGGCGTCGACTTCCGGTCCGAGGTCGGCGGCGTAGGGCGCGTAGTCGGGGCGGACCCGGCGGAAGCCTTGGTAGACCGGCAGCTCCTCGGTGACCGCAAAACGGCAGATGCCCTTGAGCGTGATCAGCAGGCGATGATCGTCAGCCTCCTGAAAAGCGACGATGCGGCCGGCGCAGCCGACGGAAAAAATCGGCACCTCATCGGCGACCGGACCGGCTTGATCGACGTCGGCGGCCGGCTGAATCATGCCGATCATACGGGGGCCGGCGAGGGCGGCCGAGATCATCTCGAGATAGCGGGGCTCAAAGATATTGAGGGGGAGCTGGCCATGGGGCAGCAGCAGCGCGCCGGGCAAGGGAAATATCGGCAGTTCGGCCGGCAGGTCGGCGAAGCTGGGTTCGAACGAGCCGAGGGTCATGAGAACAGCATTGTCGATAGTTGGCGCCGGGACTCCAGGGTCAGGGGATCGGTCGGGCCGAGTGCCTCAAAGATTTTCAAGAGCTGTTGGCGGGCGGCCTCGTCGTTCCAGGCACGGTCGCGACGGACGACCTCCAGCAACGCAGCAATCGCCGCCGCCGTGTCGCCGTTACCATAAAGAGCGAGCGCCAGGTCGTAGCGGGCCTGGTGGTCATTCTCGTTGGCGGCCAGAGCGGCATGCAATTCATCCTGGCGCCCGGCCGCCGCGCTGGCGGTTTCGGCGAGCTCCAGCGCCGACAGGACCGCTCTCACCTCGGCGCTGTCGCGGGACTCCGCCGGCACCTGATCGATGACCTCGCGGGCCGCTTCGCTGTCGCCGGTTTGGAGATAACATTTGGCGAGGCCGACCTGGGCCGCAAGATTATCGGGTTCGTGGGTGAGAACCTGGCCATAGATGGTCGTGGCGCTGCCGTTATCGCCGGCTTGGATGGCGGCTTCCGCGGCGGCCAGCGCCTCCGCTACGGGCGACGCGCCGGCGGCGCCGCCGGCGGTGGCGATGAGCTTATCGACCCAGGCCTTGATCTGGCTCTCCGGCAGGGCGCCCTGAAAAGCATCGACGGGGCGGCCGCCGTGAAAGGCGTAGACCGTCGGGATCGATTGAATGCGAAGTTGCTGCGACAGGTCCGGGTTCTTGTCGACATCGATCTTGACGAGGCGGACGGCGCCGCGGGCGTCGCGCACGACTTTTTCCAGCGCCGGCGTGAGTTGTTTGCAGGGGCCGCACCAGGTCGCCCAGAAATCGACGATAATCGGAACTTCCTGGGACGCTTCAATGACGTCGGCCATGAAACTGGCGGTGTCGCCATCCTTGATCGGCGCGGCCACTTGATCTGGTTCGCCGGCGATAATCTGGTCCATATTTCCTCAATGCGGCTTTGCAGCCTTTAAATGGCGCTGGGACAGGGTTTTCTCAAGTCCGTGAACCGACATGGGCGGCAAAATCAAGGATTTGAGGCTCATGGCCGCAATCGCGGACGAAGCGCAAGAGATCGTCCGGGGCAATGGCGATGGTGGCCTGGTTGTGTAACGGGTGGGCGTTGACAGGACTATTTGCCAGGACGTCCCGGTCGAAGACAAGCTGTACGCGTTGCGTCGGGTCGTTGAGCACCGCCAGGGGGGTAACCGCCCCGGGGGCGACACCAAGGGCCTGGGCCAGCAACTCGGCGCTGCCGAAACTGAGGTTGCCGCGGGCGCCGAGTTCGGTGCGGAGCCGCTTGAGGTCCACGGCGCGGTCTTCCAGGACCGTGGCCAGCCATAGGGTGCGCTTCTTATCGCGCAGGAACAGGTTCTTGATGTGGGCACCGGGCAGGGTGCCACGCAGCTGCTTGGATTCGGCGACGGTGTGCAGCGGCGGATGGCGATGGATCGTGGTGTCGATGCCCAGATGCGCCAATCGCGACATCAGCGACCGTTCCTGCTGATCAAGAGTAATCATGGCCGATTTCTATAGCGTCTGGGTGACGACCGCTCAATGTCGTAAATTCGGCAAGTCTCCCCTTGCAATCGGGGCGTGGGTGCGCTTACTTGCCGACCGGTATCCCGCGCGGGAGTAGCTCAGTGGTAGAGCATCACGTTGCCAACGTGAGGGTCGCGGGTTCAAATCCCGTCTCCCGCTCCAATACCCTGGCGCTGCGAGCCCTGGCGTTGCAAATTCGCCGGTCGGGGGCTCGCGGGGAGGTGCGCGCGGTACCACCGGTACATGGCTTCACCCCATAGGACCGGTGCGGGGGAGGTACGTGGGCAGGGCGTCGATATACCGCGAAAAGCTGCTGGACGAGCGGACGGGGCGCGTTCGGCCGGGGCAGACCTGGTATCTGCAGGTCACCCATGACGGCAAGTGCTATACCCGATCGGCACGCACACTCGATAAAGAAAAGGCGCTGGCGGCGCTACGGTTGCTGCAGGCTGAGGTCTATGAGGCCGAGCACAATCGTGAGGCGGCGGCGAACGTCGCCAGGACGGCGCAGATCAGTTTGGCCGACGGCAGGAGCGGCTGGCGCGGGCGTAGCCTGGCACTGGCACGCGATGCCTTGCGGCATGGCGGTCGGCTGCGGGCCCGGGCGGCGTTGGGGGTGGCGGCGCTGGCGCGGCTGAGCAGCCGCCTGAAACGATCCCGCGCGGTGGCGCCGGTGGCCACCGAGAGCGAAGACGCGGCCGGATGGCAGGGCCATTGCCTCAGCCAAGAGGAAGAAGCGCGCTTGCTCGCCGCGGCGCCGCCCTTCCTGCAAGACCTCATGGTCTTCCTGTTGGGTACGGGCGCGGAGCCAGAGGAAGCCAAGGCGCTGACTTGGGGCGCCGTCGATCTCGACGGCGATGTCGCGGTCGTGCATTTCGGCGCGGATGGCGCGGGGACCGGCCGGACGGTGGCGCTGCCGGGGCCGGTTCGCGAGCTACTGGCCAGGCTGCGGTTGAAGGCTGCCGACCTGGACCGGGTCTTCCTGGCGAGCCGCTCAGTCGGCGGCAGAATGCCGCTGGAGGACGCCGAGCCGGGCTTTCGCGCCGCGCGCAAGAAGGCCAACCTAAAACATCTGGAATTGCGCGATCTGCGCTACACGTTTGCCGTGCGGCTGATCGCGAGCGGGGTCGCGCCGGAGGAAGCGTCGAAAATACTTGGGGCGCCCTTGCGGGTGTGACGCCGCGGCAGCCGTCCAGCGGTTGCGTCGGCGCTGCCGAATCGGCGCGAATTCACCAATATTAAATCGCTTTTGAGGTTTCCTTGGCTATCAACATGCGTCCATTGTTGCTGGTGCAGCGAAAATGAGGCGTAGGGGAACTCGTTATGGCGCCCAGGATCGAAAATCTTAAGGACGAGCTCACCGAGCACGTCGTCGCAATATTGCAGAAGAAGCTGCGCGGGCCGCGGGCCGTGGAAGCCGAAGCCTTCATCAGGCGCTATTACGCCAATGTGGCGCCGGCGGACATGGCCGCCCACAGCCCGGAGGCGCTATATGGCTCCGCGCTGTCGCTGTGGCAGTTCGGGCAGAGCCGCGCCGCGGGCGAAGCGAAAGTCAGGGTGTTCAGCCCCAGGCTCGCCGACCATGGCTATAAGTCACACCACACGGTCATTGAAATCGTCAATGACGACATGCCGTTCTTGGTGGATTCGGTGACGGCGGAACTCAATCGGCACAATCTGACTGTCCATATTATCATTCACCCCACGGTCCCCGTGCAGCGCGACCAAGAGGGCAAAATTACCGGCCTGCAGGAATTGGCGGCGAATGGCGCCGGCGGCCGCGAGTCCTTCATGCATTTCGAGGTCGATGAGCAATCCGACCCGAAGATGATGGAAGACATCAAGGCCGGTATCGACCAGGTGCTGGCCGATGTGCGGGCGGCGGTCGAAGACTGGCCGGCGATGCAGGAGGCGGTGGCGGCGGTCGCCGTGAACCTCAAGGACGGCGCCGCCAAATTGGCGGCCGAAAGCGTCGCGGAAGCGGACGCCTTCATCAGCTGGCTGCTCGACGATCATTTCACCCTGCTCGGCTATCGCCGCTACGACTACAAAGGCCAAGGCGAGCGGATGCGCATGGTGGTCGCGGACGGCGGCTTGGGACTGCTACGCGCGGCCGACCGCGAGGTGCTGGAGAATTGGCGGGACGGCGAGGCGCTGCCGTCGGAGGCTTGGGCCCTGATGCAGCAGTCGCAACTGCTGATGATCACCAAGGGCAGCGCCAGATCGACGGTGCATCGGGCGGTTCATCTGGACCTGATCGGGGTCAAGCGGTTCGATAAAAAGGGCCAGGTGGTCGGCGAGGAAGTGATCGTCGGTTTGTTCACTTCCACGGCCTATGGGCGGAACCCGCACAGCATTCCCGAAGTTCGCCACAAACTGCAAAAAGTGATCGCGCGGGCCGGGTTCCCGCGGGCCAGCCATGACTACAAGGCACTGGCCCATATTCTGGCGGCCTATCCGCGCGATGAGCTGCTGCAGATCGACGAAGACAGGTTGTACGACAACGCTATCGGCATTCTGCAACTGCAAGAGCGGCAGCGCATTGCGCTGTTCATGCGGCAGGATGGTTTCGAGCGCTTCGTGACGGCTTTGGTCTATGTGCCGCGGGAGCGCTATAGCAGCGAGTTGCGGGAACGCCTGGGCGAAATACTGGAACATGCCCTGGACGGCGCGGTCGTGGCCTTCACGCCGCAGTTGGCGAGCGATTCCGTGCTCGCCCAAGTGTTGTTTATCGTCAAGACGACGCCCGGCCAGATGGCGAGCTATAACATCGCCGATATCGAAAGTGCGATGGTGGAAGCGGCACGGTCGTGGGCGGACCGGCTGCGCGAGGCGCTGGTGGAAGCCAAGGGCGAAGAAGCCGGGTTGCGGCTGTTCCACCGCTATAGTCATGCCTTCAGCTCCGGCTATCGCGACAATTACTCGCCGGACGAGACCATTCTCGATATCGACGAGGCGGAAAAATGCCTGGCCGACGGCGTGCTCGGCATGAATCTCTACCGGGCTCTGGAAGCGCAAGAGAACGAGCTGCAGCTAAAGCTCTATCACGGCGGCCGGCCGCTGCCCCTATCCGACATTCTGCCGATGCTGGAGAATATGGGTCTGCGGGTGATCAGCGAGGAACCCTATGAGGTGTCGCTGACGGGCGGCGCCGAACGGGTTTGGGTCACCGATTTCGAGCTGACCAGCCAGGCCGGGGCGATCACAGATATTGCGACGGTAAAGGACAAGTTTCACGCCACTTTCGGCCGGGTGTTCTCCGGCGATGTAGAGAATGACGGTTTCAACAGGCTGGTACTGGGTGCCGGGCTGGAGTGGCGCGAGGTGCTGGTGCTGCGGGCCTATTGCAAATTCCTGCGCCAGGCCAGAATCCCGTTCAGCCAGGCTTATATGGAAGAAACTTTGTCCGCCAACGCGGGGTTGGCGGCATTGCTTGTGCGCTTGTTCCAAACCCGGTTCGATCCGGCGGGCCCCGGCGCCGGTGAGAACACGGATAGCAGCGCCTTGGTGCGGGAGATCGAGACGCGGCTGGAACAAGTCGCCAATCTCGACGAAGACCGCATCCTGCGGCATTTCCTCAATGTCGTTCAGGCGACGTTACGGACGAACTATTTCCGTACCGACGAGGCCGGGGCGTTCGCCAGCTACCTTTCGGTCAAGCTGAACAGCCGGGCGGTCGACGGGCTGCCCGAACCGCGGCCGATGGTGGAGATCTTCGTCTACAGCCCGAAGATGGAAGGCTGTCATCTGCGTGGCGGCAAGGTGGCGCGTGGCGGCATCCGCTGGTCCGACCGGCGGGAGGATTTCCGCACCGAAGTGCTGGGTCTGGTCAAGGCGCAGATGGTGAAGAACGCGGTCATCGTGCCGGTCGGCTCGAAAGGCGGTTTCGTCTGCAAGCAACTGCCGAGCGCCGGCGACCGGCAGCAACTGATGGATGAAGTGGTGGCCTGCTACTCCACCTTGATGCGCGGCATGCTCGATATTACCGACAATCTTGTCGGCGGGGCCGTGGTGCCGCCGGACGGGGTCGTGCGCCATGATGAAGACGATCCCTATTTGGTGGTCGCGGCGGACAAAGGCACCGCGACGTTCTCGGACATCGCCAACGGCATCAGCAAGGATTACGGGTTTTGGTTGGGCGACGCGTTCGCCTCCGGCGGCTCGGCGGGCTATGACCACAAGAAAATGGGCATCACCGCCCGCGGTGCCTGGGAATCGGTTAAACGCCACTTCCGGGAATTGGGGCACGACACCCAAGCTGAGCCGTTCACGGTGGTGGGGGTCGGCGACATGTCGGGAGACGTGTTCGGCAACGGGATGTTGCTGAGCGAGCATATCCGGCTGATCGGGGCGTTCAACCATCTGCACATCTTCATCGACCCGGACCCGGATCCGAAGGTCGGCTTCGCCGAGCGCAAACGGCTGTTCGCGCTGCCGAGGTCGAGCTGGTCGGACTATGAGGCGGCGCTGATTTCCGAAGGCGGCGGGGTTTTCGACCGGCACGCCAAGACGATCAAACTATCGCCGCAAATACAGGCGCTGTTGCAGACCGAAGAGGCGCAATTGGCGCCGAACGATTTGCTGCGGCTGGTGTTGCAGGCGCCGGCCGATCTGTTGTGGTTCGGCGGCATCGGTACTTACGTGAAGTCAGCGTCCGAGAGTCATTTGGACGCCGGTGATCGCACGAATGATCCGTTGCGCGTCGATGCGCGCGAGCTGCGCTGCAAGGTCATCGGCGAGGGCGCCAACCTTGGCATTACGCAGCGTGGCCGGATCGAGTTCGCGCGGGCGGGCGGTCTGATCAATACCGATTTCATCGACAACTCGGCCGGCGTGGACACGTCCGACCATGAGGTCAACATCAAGATCGTGCTCGACGACGTGGTGGCCAATGGCGACATGACCGAGAAGCAGCGCAATGCGTTGCTGGCCGGCATGACGGACGACGTGGCCGGGCTGGTGCTGAACGACAATTATCTGCAAACCCAGGCGATTAGCCTGGCCGGCCTGCAGGCGGCGGGATTGCTGGATCAACAATGGCGGATGATCCGCGGCATGGAGCGCACCGGCCGGCTCAATCGCGAGATCGAGTTCCTACCGGATGACGAGGAAATGGCGCGCCGGCAGACCAATCGCGAAGGTCTGACGCGACCGGAAACCGCGGTGCTGTTTTCCTATGCCAAGTTGGATCTTTATGGGGAGTTGTTGCCGACGAATGTACCGGATGACGACTATCTGGTGCGCGATCAGGCACGCTATTTCCCGAAGAAGCTGCGGGATAAATATCCCGAGCAGATCGCCGGCCATCGATTGCGGCGGGAGATCATCGCCACCTATGTGGTGAACAGCCTGATCAACCGGGCGGGTGCTACTTTCGTACATGGCATGCGGGCGCGCACCGGATTGCCGGCGGCCGATATCGCCAGGGCGTTCGTGGCGGCGCGGGATGCGTTCGACCTGCGGCCGGTTTGGCGCGACGTGGAAAAATTGGACAACAAGGTCGCGGCAAATGTGCAGGCGCAAATGGTGACCCAGCTGATGCGTCTGGTCGAGCGGGTGACGAAGTGGTTCCTGGATAATGACCAGCAGCCATTGAACATCACCGAAACGATCGCCCGCTTCGAACCGGGGATCGCAACGCTAGGCGGAAAATTGGCCGACATTGTCGGTGATGACGACAAAGACGGCATGAAAAGTCGGGCGGCGGCGCTGGTGGAGCAGGGGGTGCCGAAAAAACTGGCGGATCGCATCGCCGGCCTGGAGCTGCTGAGTTCGGCTTGCGATATCGTGCGGATCGCCGATACGGCGGGCGTCCCGGTGGTGGACGCGGGGCGGATCTACTTCAAGATCGGCAGTTGGCTGGGCGCCGACTGGCTGCGGGACGCGTCCGGTATGGTCAGGGCCGAGTCGGAGTGGCAGCGATTGGCGCTGGATGCGATCGTCGATGACAGCTACAGCCATCAATCGCAGATCACCACTGGGGTGCTGCAGGGGTCCGGCGGCGGGGCGCTGACGAACGGCACCGGTGAGCGGTTGATCGAGCAATGGCTCAGTAGCCGCCGCCCGGCAGTCGAGCGCACAGGGGCGCTGATTGCGGAAATGCGGAGTGCCTTGGAAGTCGACTTGGCGATGTTGACCGTGGCCAACCGCCAGCTCAGGACATTGGTGGCCGGCTGACCCTAGGCGGGGCAGTGCCTGGGGACGCCAGGCCGGTGGACAATTCGTCGGATCGTGAGATTGGATGGCTTCGCCGCGCTCGCAACGACGGCGAATAAATCGTACTAACTCGGGCACCGGGAAGCGGCGAAGGACGAGGCGGTCCGTTGAGTGCTGAAATCGGAGCGGCGGGCGGCGGACGGGATCGCCGTGGTATTCTGTCGTGGTGCCTGTTCGATTGGGCGAACTCGCCCTTCCCGACCATCGTCATGACATTCGTCATCCCGGCCTATTTCCAACGGGCGGTGGTCGGCGATGTGGCCGCCGCCACCGTGCAGTGGGGCGTGATGACGGGTTTGGCCGCGCTGGCGATTGCGCTGCTGAGCCCGATCCTCGGCGCCATTGCCGATTATGGCGGGCGGCGCAAGCCGTGGCTGGCGGTGACGGTGCTGGCGATGGCGGCAGCGTCGGCCTTGCTGTGGCTGGTGCGCCCGGATCCCGACGATGGGCTGCTGCTGCTGTGGCTGGTGGCAATCGGGTTGGTGAGCTTCGAGTTGGGCATGGTGTTCTACAACGCCATGCTGCCCGATCTGGCGCCGGCGGGGTGGATCGGGCGGGTTTCCGGTTGGGGGTGGGGATTGGGTTATCTCGGCGGCCTCGCTGGCCTGGTGCTGGTGCTGTTCGGTCTGGACATGTCGACGGCGGAGCATGTCCGCGCGGCGGGTCCGGTGGTGGCGATCTGGGCGGTGCTGTTTGCGGTGCCGTTGTTGCTGTTCAGTAAGGATCGGACGTCGGGTGGGCATGGTCTGGCGGCGGTCGGACTCGGTCTGGGGGCGCTGTGGACGACGTTTCGCCAACTGCGGCGTTATGGGCTGGTGGCGCGGTTTCTGGTGGCGCGGATGATCTACACCGATGGCATCAACACGATTTTTGCGTTCGGTGGGCTCTACGCCGCCGGGACCTTCGGCATGGCGCTGCCGCAGGTCATCATGTTTGGCATATTGCTGAATGTGACCGCCGGCGCGGGGGCGTTCGCGTTCGGCTGGCTGGATGATAAAATCGGCGCCAAGGCGACGATCCTGCTGGCCTTGGTCGGTTTGACGGCGGTCGGGATACCGCTGCTGCTGGTGCAGTCGGTGGGTGGGTTCTGGGTGTTCGGCGGCGCTCTGGGCGTGTTTGTCGGACCGGCGCAATCGGCGAGCCGGTCGCTGATGGCGCGCCTGGCGCCGAGCGGCATGGAAACCGAGATGTTCGGGTTGTTTGCGTTGTCCGGTAAGGCGACGGCCTTCGTCGGACCCTGGCTGGTGGCCCTGGTGACGGCACAGTTCGCCAGCCAACGGGTCGGGCTGGCGGTCGTGATCCCGCTCCTGGTTGTGGGGGGACTGCTGTTGCTGACCGTGCGGGTGCCGGAGGCGTCGCCACGGTCTTGATTGCCCCACCGGAGTGCGACGCCGACGTGTGCGGAGGCGGGGTGGGCGTGCGGGGCCGGTCAGTGGCGGAAATGGCGCATGCCGGTAAAGACCATGGCGATGCCGGCGGTGTCGGCAGCGGCGATGACCTCATCATCGCGGACCGATCCACCGGGTTGAACAACCGCGGTAGCACCGGCCTCGATGACGGCCAGCAAGCCGTCGGCAAAGGGGAAGAAGGCTTCCGACGCGGCGACCGAGCCGGCCGTACGAGAGCCGCTCTCACCGGCCTGGGCGGCGGCGTGGCGGGCCTTACGCGCGGCAATACCGGCGGCGTCGACGCGACTCATCTGGCCGGCGCCGATCCCGACCGTCGCGGCGGCCTTGGCATAGATAACCGCGTTCGACTTGGTGTGCTTGGCGACCGTGGCGGCGAACAGTAAGTCGGCCTGCTCGGCATCGGTGGGGGCGCGTTTGGTGACGGTGCGCAGCTCGGCCGCGGTACTGCGTCCGGTGTCGCGGTCCTGCACCAGAAGGCCGCCGGCGATGGAGCGGATGACCGGCGTCGGCACGGTCGGGTCGGGCATTTCGTCCAACAGCAACAAGCGGAGGTTCTTTTTGCCGGCAAAGATGTCGCGGGCTGCTTGGTCGGCGCCGGGGGCGATGACGACTTCGGTGAAGAGCGCGGTGATCGCCGCTGCCGTCCCGGCGTCGAGGGGACGGTTGGCGGCGACGATGCCGCCAAAGGCGCTTTCCGGGTCGCAAGTCAGGGCCCGGCGATAGGCGTCGGCAAGCGTGTCCGCGCAGGCGACGCCACACGGATTGGCGTGTTTGACGATGACCACGGCGGGGTGTTCGAACTCGGCGACCAGCTCCAGTGCTGCGTCGGCGTCGCCGAGGTTGTTGTAGCTGAGCGCCTTGCCCTGGATTTGCGTGGCGCCGGCGACCCCAGGCCGCGTCGGCTGGGTGGCGTAGAGGGCGGCAGATTGGTGCGGGTTCTCGCCATAGCGCAGAGTCTGCACAAGCGTGGCCGGTACCGGCAGATGTTGGGGATACTCCGGACCCTGGTACGGCATCAAGTAGTGCGCGATGGCGGCATCGTATTGGGCGGTGCGGGCAAAAGCCTTGGCGGCGAGACGTTGGCGCAAGCCCCAGCCGGTACAGCCGTCATGAGCGGCTAGTTCCGCGAGCAAAGCGGCATAATCGAGGGGATCGACGACAACGGTGACGTCGCGATGGTTCTTGGCGGCGGCGCGGGTCATTGCCGGACCGCCAATATCGATATTCTCGATACATTCGGAATAATCGGCGCCGGCGGCGACGGTTCGTTCGAAGGGATAGAGGTTGCTGACCAACAGATCGATCGGCGCGATGCCGTGGCGGCTCATTTCCGCCAGGTCGCCGGGATGATCGCGGCGACCCAGTAAACCGCCATGGATTCCGGGATGGAGGGTCTTGACGCGGCCGCCCATGATCTCGGGGAAACCGGTGCGCTCGGCGACCTCGGTGAGGGGTACTCCGGCCTCGCGCAGGGTCGCGGCGGTGCCGCCGGTGGAGAGGATTTCGATGCCGCGCGCCGCCAGCGCTTGCGCGAGTTCAATAAGGCCAGTCTTGTCAGTGACGGACAATAAGGCGCGCTTGATCGGTGTCAGGGTGGGCTCGGACATGGCGTCTGTCGTGTGAGAATGAGGACGGGGGGCGGCCGGTCAGATGGCCGCGGCGGCACGGTCGGGGGCATGGGTCTCGGGGGTGTATTCCGGGACCATCTGCTGCAGCAGCGCCAAGGCGCGGGACAGGTTTCCGGCGCGGGCGGTTTGCTCCAACTCATCCAAGAGATGGGACAATAGCTTGATGTCGGCGGTGCGGGGCCGGGCAAGCAGGATGCCCTCCTGATCGGTGGCCGCCAAGGGTTCCTGTTCGTGGAACAGGGCCTCGTGGATCTTCTCGCCAGGACGGGCGCCGGTGAAGACGATTTCGATGTCTTTCTCCGGGCGCTTGTTGGCGAGGCGAATGACCTGGCGGGCCAGGTCGAGGATTTTCACCGGTTGGCCCATGTCGAGAACGAAGATGGTGCCCGGCGCGATGGCCGTGGTTTCGGTGGCGTCTCGATCCGACGTGTTCGCGCCGATGGTCGAGGCTTGCAGGACCAACTCCATGGCCTCACGGGCGGTCATGAAGTAACGGGTCATGTCGGGGTGGGTGACGGTGAGCGGGCCGCCGTCGGCCAGTTGCTGCTGGAACAAGGGCACCACCGACCCGGTCGAGCCGAGGACGTTGCCGAAGCGGACCGTGACAAAGCGCGGCCAGTCACTCGACCCGTCGACGTTCTTGGCGCGTTGAATTTCGAGAGCCTGACAATAGCTCTCGGCAATGCGCTTGGTGGCGCCCATGACGCTGCTGGGATTGACCGCCTTATCGGTGGAAATCAAAACCATGGCACGCACGGCATAGGTGCGGCACATGTCCGCGACATTGCGGGTGCCAATGGCGTTGGTGAGGATACCTTCGGTGGGATGGGCTTCGACCACCGGTACATGCTTCATGGCGGCGGCATGGAACACCAGCTCCGGCCGATGCTCGGCAAAAACGGTGTCGAGGCGTCCGCGATCGCGGACGTCGGCCATAACGGCGTGGCGTGGCAGTTGCGGGTGGCTGCGGGCGACGGCTTGGTCGATGGCGTAGAGATTGAACTCGGCGTTCTCGACCAAACAAAGATCCGCCGGCGCGAAATCCGCGACCTGGCGCACCAACTCGCTACCGATCGTGCCGCCGGCACCGGTGATCAGCACGCGGCGGCCGGCGATCAGGCGTTGCATGGCGGAGCGATCAAGCACGGCCGACGGGCGACCAAGCAAATCCTCGACAGCGACTGGGCGGACCTCAATACGGTCCGCCGCGCCGGCCTTGAATTCAGTCAGTTGCGGCAGCCGTGACAGCAACATGCCGGAATGCTGGGCCAGATCGAGCAGATGTTCCATGGCCTCGCGGCCGATCTGGTCCTTGGTGACGACGAGACGCCGCGGCTTGCTGCTGCGGCGCTTGAGTTGATCGATGACGGACTCAAGCTCGTGCAAGCTGCCAAGAACCGGCACATTGTGAATGTTCCGACCGACCCGCGAGCCTTTTTCGTCGATAACGCCGACCACGCGATAGGCGGCGTTGTGGCGCCTGGACATGGCACGAATGAAGGCCTCGGCGCCATCGCCGGCGCCGATGAGCAGGACCGGGACGCGGGGCTCGTCCCGCTTCTCCAGCGTCCAGTCAATGCGGCGGTCGCGGAACAGCCGATAAGCGAAGCGTGGACCGCCGAGGAGGACGATGAGG
Source organism: Alphaproteobacteria bacterium (assembly GCA_021774445.1). Classification (GTDB taxonomy): domain Bacteria; phylum Pseudomonadota; class Alphaproteobacteria; order UBA6615; family UBA6615; genus SZUA-147. The sequence goes on along the minus strand of JAJFJA010000061.1, from coordinate 41,749 downwards.
ACCAGCCAATTGATCGCCGGCAGCGAGCGCGGCAAAAACTGGGCGCGGGAAATGAGGAACATCACCGGCAGGAAGATCAGCACCGTGAGGGTGACTGCCTTGGTGATCTGGATGACGTCGTTCAACGAGGCATAGCGCCAGACGCCGCGGTAAAGCCCCATGGGCCAAAATACCGCCGCCGCCACAGCGGTGAAGGTGACGGTGCCAAGCACGACGAATTCCGGCGGCAGCAACTGGCTGCTCTCGCCCATGCGCAAGAACAAGGACAAAACGAAAGATATCGCCGCCATGAAAATGTCGTGGCCATAGGCGACGTATGCCGGGTTGATCCGACGCATGTACCATCCCTGCGGGGGGCGCTGGAAAATTCGGGCTCGGTATAACATACCCGGCCAGGGCGTGTGGGGAAATATGGGCCTAGCGCCGGGCCGGCACGTAAGCCATCCAGACCAGCGCCCCGGCAACCAAGGCGGCGGCGGAAAACAAGGCCGGCACGGTTGTCGGGCCCGGCAGGGCCGCGACGACTAAGGCGTGGGCGACAAGGACGATGTTGAGCACGGCGACGAGACCCGCAATGGTGGCGTGGCGATGTCCGTGCCGGACCGCGCGTTGGTAGAAATGTTGCCGGTGAGGTTGCAGCGGGTTGGCGCCTTGGCCAAGGCGGCGCAGCAAGGTGAGCGTGCTGTCGGCGAGGTAGTATAGCGGCAGGATCAAGGCCGCGGCCCAGGCGCCTTGGCTGGCGGCTTGCAGCAGCAGCCAACCAAGCAGGAAACCGATGGGCACGCTGCCGACGTCGCCGAGAAAGATGCGCGCCGGGGGCCAGTTCCAGACCAGGAATCCGAGAGCGGCGCCGGCAATCGCCAGAGCTTGCCAGTGGTCGGCGGCGAAATTGCCGGAGACGACGCCGAGGAGGAACAGACCAAGGCCGATGGCGGCGGCTTCAACGGCGCTGATGCCGTCGATGCCGTCCATGAAGTTGAACAGATTGATGAACCAGACCAGCAGTAGAATTGCCGCGAGACGGTCGAACAGCAGCGGCAGCAGGCCTTGAAATATCGGCTCTTTGAGGACCGCGACGGCGGCGCTGGCGACAGCGATTTGGATCAGCAGGCGCGGTATCGGACTGATACCGCGCAGATCGTCGAGCCAGGAAATAGCGGCGAGACCAAGTGCGCCAATGGCGATCTGCCAACTGCAATCGGCGGTGTCGCCGACGAGACGTGCCGCGGCGATCCAGCTGGGGATGATGACGAGGAGCAAGGCCAATCCGGCGCCACGCGGGGTGGCGAGGCTATGGCTACTGCGCTCGTTCGGGTGGTCGAGCACTTGCCAACGCAACAAGGCGCGGCGCAAGAAACCGACCGCGATGGCCGTCAGCAGCGCCGTGGCGAGCAGAATCAAAGACGCCGCGAGCGGGAGGGGCATGCGGGCTAGCCGGGCGCAATCCGCGGCGGCGCCGCGATGGCGAGGGTGAGGGCGGCGGACAACCATAGGGTCGCCTGCCACCAGCCCTGCCAGATACCGAAACTAAGCTCCGCGCCGACCAGAGCGCTGGCGATGGTGGCTAGACAAATCGCGGTCTCGAGTTGGCCGGAGATGTGAGTGAGCACGCAACGAATGGTCCAGAGCAAGAGCAACCCGGCAAGCACGGCCCCCGGCAAGCCCAACTCGACCCAAATCTGCAGCGTGGCGTTGTGGGGATGCAAAGGCACGACCTCGGCGGCGGTGGTGAGGCCGTCGCGGGAAGTTTTTATGACGACGCGGTCGTTGGTGGTGGCGATGCTGCGTGACGCGTCGAGTCCCCAGCCGAGCCACGGGCGCTGCTGGGACCGGCCGGCGACATAGTCCCAGATACGGAGCCGGTGATTGATGCCGGCATCGACGTAATCGGCGCTGGCGAGGGCGCGATCGAAGAATGGCGTGATGAGCGGCAAGGCGGGTGCTGCAAGGGTCAGGACAATGACAACGCCGGCAAGAGCCACGGCGGTGGCGCGGCGGAATAGAGCCGCCAGCGTGCAGACGGAGAGGCCGACCAGTATGGCGAACGTCGGGGCGGTGCTGTTCAGCCGGCTGAGCACAAGGATGCTGCCGACGACCAGCGCAATGGCAGCCGCGCGGCTACGGTAGCGCCAGGCCGCAAGGGCGGCCGGCCACACGGTCACCGACAGGACGCTGGCGCCGCGATTATAGTTGGCGAAATCATTGCCCTGCGGCGCCGGGCCGTGGAGTAGCGTCGTGACCGGCGCATTGGCGAAGACCTCGATCAATAGCAAGATCAAGACGGCGAAAGTGCTGCCGGCCAGTGCCAAGCCGATCAGGCGGCGGGCCGCCGGATCCAGGTTGGCCGCGGCATGAAGGGTCACCGTGGCGGCGACGGCAATCAGGGCGAGGCGGGCGAATTCCCGCAAGCTGCGCTGCGGATCGATGGCCCAAAATGCGGACAAGGCCGCCCAGAGGAGAATTGCCGCCAGCAGCAGGATTAGCGGCGTGCGGATTGTCGGCAAGGCCGCGCGGCCAAAGACGCCGAGCAGTAGCAGGGCGGTACCAACGGCCGCGCCCAGGGGCGCCAGGCCGAGCGGCGCCAGCGCAGCAAGCGGTGGTGCCAGAAGTGCCAGAGCGACGAGGGGAAACAAGACGAGCTGCTGCCCATGGCCAAGGGCCGTCGTGGTTTGGGACGGTGGGGCTGGCGATTCGCGAGCGGTCATTCAGTTTTTCCAGGCGCTCACTTAGGCGTGGCCGCGAGGCCAAGATGGTCGATTTGCCGGGCGATCACCATAGCCTCGTCGAACTCGGCACGGGCGCGGGCGCGTCCGGCCACGCCCATAGTCTGGCGTAGCCCGGCGTCCGCTACCAGGCGGTTCAGGGCGGCGGCGAGGCGCGCGGTATCTCGCACAGGCACCAAATAACCGGTCTTGCCGTCCACGACCTCCTCCCGGGTGCCGCGAATATCGGTGGCGACGACCGGTAGCCCGGTCAGCATGGCTTCGATGACCGACCGCGGCATGCCCTCGCGGTGCGACGGCAAGGTGAAGATGTCCGCGGCGGCAAGCAAGGCCGCGATATCGCCGCGGTAGCCGAGCAAACGGACTCGCTCGCGTAATGTGGGTTCCGTTTCGATCGCGGCGAAGACGTCGTTGAGGGCGGCGGAATGATCGCTGGCCAGGCGGTCACCGATCAACCAAAGCTCGGCGTCGACGTCGCGCATTGCGTCGACGAGTTCGGGAAAGCCCTTTTCGGCGACCAAGCGGCCGACGGCGGCAATGACAATGCGATCCGCGGGGGTGTGCAGGGCGGCGCGGGTCGCCAAGCGGCATTGCGGCGCGGGCCGGAATAAGGCGGGGTCGCAGCCATTGCCGATGGGTCTTACATCTCCGGTTCGGCAGAGACCGAGGCGCTGGGCGGTGGCGGCATCCTCGGCAGCCTGGGTGAACAGGGTGTCGGTGAAGCGACCGGCAAGCCATTCCATGGCGACGAAGGCGGCGCGTTTCGGGTTGGGCATGTACTCATGAAAGTAAAAGCCGTGGGCGGTGTAAACGACGCGCGGGATGCCGACCGTCGCGGCGGCGAGACGTCCGACGGCGGCCGCGACCGGCGTATGCACATGAAGCATGTCGAAATCCTCACGGCGAAACAGCGCGCGCAGTTTGCGAAAGGCGGCAACGTTGCGGCGCGGGCTCAAGCTACGCGCAAAGGGGATTGTTTCGACGCGGAAGCCGCTGTCGCGGACGCCGGAAAGGAGAGCGCCGTCGCTGCAAATGCCGACAACCTCGTGGCCATTGGCGCGCAAGCCCTGCATTAGCGGCAGCAGGAAATGGTACAGGGTGAAGTCGACGGCGCAGAGCTGAGCGATTTTCATCGGACGGCGGGTTCGGGGGTGACCGCCGCCGCGGGCTCGACGCGCGCCAGAAACGGGGTGAGTGCGGCAATACTGCGTTGCAGGACCTGATTCTGGTCGGCGCCATAGCCGCGCGCGGCCACGATCATCGCTTGGCGCGCGGCGTCGTCGTCAAGCAGTCCGGCCACGGCCGTAGCCAAGGCCGCGTCGTCGGCGACCTGGCGGATGGCGCCGCGGCGCGCCATCTCTTCGACAATCGCGGCGCAGTTGGCGACATGGGGGCCGCAGATCATGGCGGAGTCCAACTTCGCGGCCTCCAGCGGACTATGGCCGCCGACGTCCGATATGAGCGAGCCGCCGACAAATACGATATCGGCCAGGCGGTACCATAACCCCATCTCGCCAATGGTATCGGCGACATAGATATCAGTATCGGGTGCGGGGTGCCGACCGTGACTGCGCAGGGTGACGGTCAGCCCGCGTTGGCGCAGTGCCTTGGCTACCGCAGGGCCGCGATCGGGGTGGCGGGGCGCCAGCATCGTGAGGAGTCCGGGATGGGTCTCGACAAGGCGACGATGGGCCTGCGCCACCATTTCCTCCTCGCCGGGATGGGTCGAGGCGGCAAGCCAACGCGGGCGGTCGGCGATGACGCCGCGATAGGTGGCCAAAATTCCGGCATCGGCAGGGGGCGGGAAAGCCGCCTGTTTCAAATTACCCAGGTAGCGGGGCGCTTTGGCGCCAAGCTGGGCCAGACGATGGCTATCTTCCTCGGATTGGGCGAGAACAAGATCAAATAGACCGAAGAGGTGGCGGGCGACAGGGGCCAGGCGCTGCCAGCCGGCGAGGGATTTTTCCGAGACGCGGCTGTTGACCAAGGCGAGAGCGACATGCCGCGCTTTGGCTTGGCGCAGCAGGTTCGGCCAGATCTCTGACTCGACGATGATCAATGCCGCCGGCTGCCAATGATCGAGGAAGCGGGCAATGAACGGCGCACAATCGACCGGCGCAAATTGATGCAGCACGCCCGGTGGCAGGCGCTCGGCCATGACTTTGGCGGAGGTCACCGTGCCAGTGGTCAGGAGGAGGGTGAGCGCCGGCCAGCGTTCCTGGATGGCGGCGATCAAGGGCAGTAAGGAGACGGCCTCGCCGACGCTGGCCGCATGGAGCCAGACCACGGACGTCGCCGGGCGGGGCAGCCCGGGCACGCCGAAGCGTTCCGCCAGGCGCTGCGGATGCTCGCGACCGCGGGCCATGCGGCGGCGCAAATGGCGCCGCACAAGCGGCGTTGCGAGGGTGCTGGTCAGGCGGTAGAGGGAGAGCGCGCCGCCGGCTAACAAGGCCATGTCTGCAGCGCTCTGGCGATCTGCCGGGCTGCCGTACCGTCGCCGTATATGGCCGGCGCCGGTGCCGGCGGCCCCGCGGCAAGCACCTGGTTAATGACGGCCGCCATCGAGTCTGCGGCCACCGGGGGTGCAAGCGTGTTCCAGCCACATTCCACTAATTCTGTCCATTCGGTTTCGGCGCGCAAGGTGACGCAAGGGACGCGATGATAGAAAGCTTCTTTTTGTAGGCCACCGGAATCGGTGACGACAAGGGCGGCGGCGGCGGCGAGGCGTTGCATGTCGAGATAACCCAAGGGCGGGATGAGCCGCAAACCGGGCCGGGCGAGATCGCTTAGCCCCGCGGTTTGCAGGGCGGCGCGGGTACGCGGATGCAACGGCAGAACAACCGGACGATCGGCGGCGATGGTGGCGAGGGCGTCGAAGATCGCCGCGAGTGTCGCCGGATCGTCGGTGCTGGCAGCGCGATGCACGGTCGCCAGGACATAGCCTTGCGCGGTGAGATCGAGCTTGGCGAGGATGTTGCTTTGCTGCTCGGCACGGCGGCCATAGTGGCGCACCGCATCATACATGACATCGCCGGTGACGACGACATGGCCGCCGGCGATGCCTTCGCGCGCCAGGTTATCGACTGCGCTGGCCGCGGGGGCGAAGAGCAGCGTCGACAAATGGTCCGTCAGGACCCGGTTGATCTCCTCGGGCATGGCCTTGTTGAAAGACCGCAAGCCGGCTTCGACATGGGCGACGGGAAAGTTCAGCTTGGCGGCCGCGAGGGCGCCGGCCAGGGTGCTGTTGGTATCGCCGTAGACGAGCACGCCTTGCGGCTGTTCCAGTTGCAAGACCGTTTCGATGGCCGCCAACATCTGGCCGGTCTGGGCGCCATGACCACCGGAACCGACGCCGAGGGTATGGTCCGGCGGGGCGATGGCCAACTCGCGGAAGAATATGTCGGAGAGGCCGGGGTCATAATGCTGGCCGGTATGGACAAGGCACTCCTGCACGCCGCCGGTTTCGGCAAGCGCGCTTGAGACAACCGCGGCTTTGATGAATTGCGGCCGGGCGCCGACGATGGTGACCAGTTTCACGATGCCTCAGGAATCCAGGGTGGCACGGATGACGGCGATGATCCGGTCTTGATCCGCGGCACTGAGATAGGGGTGCATGGGCAGGCTAAGAACCGTCGTAGAGAGGTGGTCGGCGATGGGCGTGCCGCCGGGGACGGTCGGGTAGTCGCGATAGGCCGGCTGACGGGTCAGGGGTTCGGCGTAATAGATGGCCGAGGCGATGGCGTGCTGTCGCAGCGCCGCTTGCAAATGATCGCGCTGGTCCGTGCAAATGGTGTAGAGGGCCCAGGCGCTGGTGGCGCCGTTGCTCAATGTCGGGGTCCGGATTTGGGAGGGCAACTGCCGTCCGTAGCGATCGGCGACGGATTGCCGGCGGGCGCGTTCGTCGTCGAAGATCGTCAGCTTTTGCAGCAAGATGGCGGCCTGCAGGGTGTCGAGCCGGCTGTTATCGCCAATGCGGACATTTTCATATTTGTGGCTTCCCTGACCATGCATGCGCAGCGACCGAAGCGCGGCCGCGAGCTGATCGTCAGCGGTGAAGATGGCACCGCCGTCGCCATAACAGCCAAGGGGCTTGGACGGAAAAAAGCTGGTGGTCGTGGCGATGCCGAAGCTGCCGCAAGGCCGATCGTTCAAGGTGGCGCCGAAGGATTGGGCGGCGTCGGCGACGATCCATAAGCCGGCGGCGTCGGCGACCTCCTCAAGGGCGGGATAGTTCGCCGGCAAGCCAAATAAATCGACGGTAATGATGCCCTTTGGCTGCAATCCGCCGGCGCGCCGGGTCGCGGTGATCGCGGCGTCGAGACTGGCGGGATCGATATTGAAGCTCGAGGGGTCGACATCGACGAAAACCGGCGTGGCGCCGACCGCCGCGACGGCTTCAGCGGTGGCGGCGAAGGTGAAGGACGGTAGGAACACGCCATCGCCGGGCCCGACCTCGAGGGCGCGCATGCAGAGGCGCAGGGCATCGGTGCCGTTGGCGCAGGACACAACGTGAGCAACCCCGGCCCGTTGCGCCAAGGCCTGTTCCAGCGTCGCGACCTGCGGTCCCATAATGAACTGGCCATGCGCCAAGACTTGGTCCATCGCCGCCGCCAATTGCGGCAGACATTGACGCTGGGCCTGCAGGTCGATGAGGGGAATGGCGTTGGGCATCGGGTTCAGCGGTCAGCGGCGGCGGCGCCCTGGCGTTGCAGCCGGCCCACGTCGGTCAGGCCATAAGCGTCGCCGGTGCGGGGGCAAACCAAATCGTCGCCAAGCCGTTCGCCGGCATGGCTCACCCAACCGATGCGCCGCGCCGGATTGCCGACGACCAAGGCGTGCGCGGGCACGTCTTTGGTGACGACGGCACCAGCGCCGACGAAACAATAGGCGCCCAAAGCGGTGCCGCAGACGATGGTGGCGTTGGCCCCGATGGTCGCACCGCGTCCGACCAGCGTGTCGACGCGTTCGGCCCGGCGATCAATTTCGGCGCGCGGCGTCCGCACGTTGGTAAAAACACAGCTAGGGCCGCAGAACACGCCATCCTCCAAGGTGACGCCGCGGTAGAGGCTGACATTGTTCTGAATCTTGCACGCGGCGCCGATCCGTACATCGGGACCGATCATGACATTCTGGCCGATGACGCAGTCGGGTCCGATGGTGACACGTGGCAAGATATGACTGAAATGCCAAACTTTTGTCCGGGCACCGATCGTTACCGGCTCGTCGACAACGGCGGTGTGGTGAACACCGTCCCGGCGTGGCGTCGCTGCGGCGTGGGAATTGCCCGTGGTCAGGGAGCGTTGCGCCGCCTCAAGGACATGCATGACGCGAACGCCCTCCTGGCCATTGGTGCGCGGCTCGTCGCCCGTCGCCACGCAGTCGAGAAAATGTCGGCATTCCAGGTTCAGCGGCTCGCTGGTCTCGCAGACAATGGGAATCGCCTCGGCACGGTCAAGCTCCGGTAAGCCGTCGCGCCAGTTTTGCGCGTGCGGGTAATGCAGCAGCTTCTCGGACCAGTCTCTGGTGTCCTCGAAGACCGCCATGCCCTGCTCGCCAATGACGACGAGCTTCTGCTCCTTGTATGGATGCAGCCAGGAAACAAAGATGTGGGCATTCTGGCCGCCGGGAAAGCTGAGATGGGTGGTGGTGGTGTCGAGGCTGGTCTTGCGCAGATAGGTATGCCCAACCGCCGACACATGATCGGGCATCTCGTCGACGAGAGCCAAGATCATGGAGATATCGTGGGGGGCCAGACTCCACAGAATATTCTCGTCGCGGCGGACGCGGCCAAGGTTCAGCCGCGTCGAATAGATGTATTGCAGCCGGCCCAGTACGCCTTCGCTGACGAGCTGGCGCAAGCGCAGAAAAGCCGGGTGGTATTGCAGCAGGTGGCCGACCATCAAAATCCGGCCGCTGGTTCTGGCGTAAGCCGCGATCGCCTGGGCGTCGGCGACGCTCATGGTCATGGGTTTTTCGACGAAGACATGCTTGCCGGCGGCGAGGGCGGCCTGGGCAATGGCGGCATGGGTGATCGCCGGGGTGGCGATGGCGACGGCCGGGATCGTGGGATCGGCAAGAATGTCAGCCATCGGCCGCGCGGCGACGCCATGTCGGCCGGCGATGTGCTGTGCCGTCGCATCATCGGCATCGTGGACCGCCGCCAGCGCGCCGAGCTCGGCCAAATTGCGCGCGATGTGGCGGCCCCATTGACCGCAACCCAACAGTGCTGCCCGCGGCGGCGCCGTCATGTGGTGTCCTTGCCCGATTTGGTTAGTGAGTTTGGTTGATCGATGGTGTGCGCTTAGCAGTTGGCCGCGGGCTTGCCAAGGGACTAACCGCGACCGCCAACCCAATACCGCCGAGCACCCACAGATAGCGTTGGTAGAGAATTTCCGTGCCGATCGACGCGGCGGCCAGCGTAACGAGCACGGCGGCGATGCCGATTGGCAGCGGATCGACCTCGAATCGGCCATTGCGCCAAATCAGCGCCTTCATGGCGGCGAGGAAGAATGCCGAGAACAGCACCAGCCCGATGAGGCCGGTTTCGGTCAACAACCAGAGGCCGGTGGCATGGATGCCGGTGCCGGCCGTGGGGTCGTCGGTCTGGCCGCGGCGCCACAAGAAACTACCCAATCCGATGCCGCGGATCGGTTGATCGCGCCAATATTCGATGGCCAGGCGGGTGGACAGGATGCGGTGTTGGCTCGCGGCGTCGGCCATCATCTTGGAACGCGCGACATAGCGGTACGGCTTCAACTTCTGCCGCTTGGCGTTGGTGGTTTCCTTAGCCGTAACCGCAACGGCAGCCCCACTCGCACCGCCCGCAGCCGCAACCACAGCCCCACTCGCACCACCCGCCTCCACAGCCACGCCCGCGCCCACGACCGCGGTCTCGGCGGTTGGGATGAGCGCGAGGGCATGAGGCATGACGCGCGGTAGGTCGATCGAAATCGCGTTGATGCCAACCGCCAATGACAGGGTCAGTAAAATCCCACGCCACGGTATTTGGCGGATGATCAGCAGGGCCAGGAGAGCGACGGCAAAGCCCAGCCAGGCGCTACGCGACCCGGAATAGAACAGCGCCAGCAGACAGAAGGCCATGCCGGCCGCATGCAGCCAGGGGGGGAAAACGAGCCGCTGCCGCATGAGTGGAATCTGCAGGGCCAGCTGGGCGGCGATGGCAATGCCGAACGCATTAGGATTGGCAAGAAAGCCGGTGGCGCGATCGTAATTGGCGGCCAGGTCAACAGGTATCCGGTAGAATGCCAAGAGAAACAGACCGAAGCTGAAGGCGCTGGCCAGCCAGCCCATGACAAAGAAGGCGCGCAGAAAAGGCAGCCGAATGGTCTTGCCGTGACCGCTCAGCCACAGACCGGCCAAGAAATACGCGACCAGGACGAACCAACCGACACCTTTGTTGGCGAGTCCCCAGATCTGCCAAGAGCCGGCGTAGAAACGACCGGTTATCAGAGCCACGACCATCCAGGCGCTGAGGGCCGTCAACCACCACCAGCAACTGGGAAGGCGCGGCGCCGGCCACGGGTGCTTGGCATAAAGCCGGTCGACAATAATCAGGGCCAAGATAGCCGGTAATAAGAGGTCGGTCAGACCGATACGGAGACTGGTGCCGGCGATGCTGACCGTTGATGCCAAATGTAGGCTCGCGCCCAGGGTCACCGCGGTGAACTGCAGCAGACCCGGCGACAAGCCCGATATGGGGGCGACGGTTGCGACTGTAGCCTGGCCAGGGGCGTCAGTCATTGGCGCCGCGGATAGCGATCAGAGTCGCGTTATGGCTCGTGCGGCTTGCTCCATTGCGCAAGTTGTCGCTCAATCTTGGCGAACTGGTCGCGGCGGGTGAGACCGTCGGTCGCTGCGTCAATCGGGGCGACGACGCCGGTGCGGCGCTTTTCGGCCAACCACGCAAGAAGACTGGATTGGATGGCGGCAGGATCATTGCTCACGACACCAGCTTGGCGTTTTCGGATCAGGTCGGCAGCGACGCCGTCCTGTGAACCGATGGCCAAGATCGGTCGCTTCGCCCCAACATACTCGAACAGCTTGCCGGTGTAGACCCCCTTCTCCGAGGGATGATCCCACAGCAGCAGCAACAGGATGTCAGCGGCGCATTGCAGCCGAATCGATTCATGAAAAGGCACCGGCTCGGCGTTCTCGACACACTCTGCGACACCGTGACGCTCGGCCTGCAACATGACTTCGGGCAGCGCGCGACCGACAAAAAGAACACGAATGTGCCGGCGCTGGTCGCCCAAACGCTGCAGTGCCTGGAATAGCGGTGTGGGGTCGCGGCGGCCCGGGTAAATCATGCCGGTATAGGTGATCGTCAGACGGTTGGGGTCGCCAGGCGCGGGCGGCGTTGGCGGGTAATCGTCAGGGTCGAAACCGTTGAGCACGGTCAGTGTCGGCATGGCGAATTTGCTCTCCAGCAATGCGGCCATGGGCTCAGAGACAGTGACGAGACCGGCTGCCGTGGGCACCGTTGCCGCCTCGAGGCGCCGCTCCAGCCAACGGCGCCATGCCGGCCGGGCGATGTAAGGATTGTCGACCCAGAGATCGCGAAACTCAGCGACCCAAGGGACCGACGACCAGCGGCTGAGGCGGTGGCCGACGAACAGAGACGTGTACGGCGAGGCGCTGCAATAGATCAGGTCCGGCCGCCATTCGCGGATCAATTTTTTACCGGCGCGGACTGCGTGGGGTAGCCAGCCGATTTGTCCGTCCGGCAGGTTGAAGGCGGCCTGGTAGGCGCGGCGTAAGCCGGCAAGCAGGGGCGGCATCGGCGTGTCGCCGCGGCGATAGGCGGTCTCGCGACGGCCGAACAACAGGTAGGGAATCTGGTTGACGTCCCACCATCGGGTGGCAATGACCCATTCCGGCGGAATCTCCAAGGGCAGCGTGTCGGGCAGAGCTTGCCCGGCGGCGGTCAAGACGCGAACCTCATGACCATCGGCGATCAATGACTTTGCAAGCTTGCCCATACGCACGGCGCCGATGGCGTTGTAGGGTGGGAAGAAGAATGAGACGAGGAGCAGCTTCACGCCGGCGGCACCCGAACTGCGGTCATCATGTCACACTCATAGCGGTGCGAACCTGGAATGTCTGTGTCCATAGGATGACATTCAGCCACCGCCAAACGGCCGGCTCATAGGGTCGTTTGCCCGCACGAATGGCCGCCCAGGCTTGGCGGATTTCCGGCAAGCGTAAGGCAGGAACAGCGGACGCGTGCAACGTAGCCAGGATATCATCCACCTGATCGCCGGCGGCAAGCAACCAAGATCGTTCCGGCGTGGCGAACCCGACTTTGTCGCGGCGGTCGAGTACGGCATCCGGCACAAGGCCGCGCAGGGCGTGGCGCAGGACGGATTTGGTCGTGCCATCGGCGGCGATCAGATAGGACTCCGGCAAGGACAGCACGAACTGGGCAAGATCCGGGGTGAGGAAAGGCACGCGGCACTCCACCGAGTGAGCCATGGAGTTGCGGTCGCTGAAACGCAACAAGGCCGGCAGGCTGGTGCGGGTCAGGGTCTCGATCAAGAGATGGCGCAGGGCCTCGCGGCCGCGGGGACGCTGCGGGGCGGCGGCCTCGACACCGCAGTCCTGAAACCAGCCGGCATTGAGCCAAGCCGGCATCAAGGGTGCGCCGGCAAGTCGCCGGGCGGTGCCTTGAACGGCATCCGGCAGTAACCACGAGGCAAGGCGCATGAACAGCCCTTTGGGGCGTTCGAGGCCGTGCTGGCCCAATAGATGGCGGAACAGGCTCATGGCTTGGGTGCAGCGTCCCTGCTTGATCAACGCGGCCAGGCGGGCGGCTTGGAATGTCGGGTAGCCGGCAAACAACTCGTCGGCGCCCTGACCGTCAAGCGTGACCTTGACGCCATGGTCGGCGACCAGCTTGAAAACGCGATATTGGGCGTACATGCCGGTGCTGGCGAACGGTTCATGTTGCAGCGCGACCAAGGCGGGCAGGTCGCGCATCAGCTCGGCCGGGGCAGGCCGGGTCTTGTGCATGTGCGCCCCGGTCGCTGCCGCGACGAGGTCGATCCAGGGCTCTTCGTTCGGCGCCGGGGGGGCGGCGGCGTAACTAAAGCTGTGCAATTCGCCAGCGTTCGAGATGTGGCGGGCCGCGGCACAGATGGCGGATGAATCGATGCCGCCGGAGAGTTGGATGCCGGTCGGCACGTCGCTGCGCAGATGCAACCGGACATTATCGATAAATCGGGTGCGAAGCGCTGCCGTCGCGTCGGCGAATGACAGGCTGGTGCGCCGATCCGGATCGATGGCCCAATATCGCTGCGGCGTCGTGGGGCGCGGCGTGTCGATGTCGAGGCGCAGCCAATGGGCGGCGGGCAGGCTGCGAATCGCGGCGAACATGGTGCGGTCGCCGGCGTCGGTGTGGCCGAAGCGCAGATACTCCAGCAGGCGGTGGGGACAGACCTCGCGACCAATCCACGGCAAGGTCAGCAGGGCGGCGATTTCAGAAGCGAAGGCGAAACCCCGATCGGGGCTGGCGGCATAGTAAAGCGGCTTGATGCCAAACGGATCACGGGCCAGCAACAGGGTCCGTGCGTGGCTATCGAGCAAGGCAAAGGCGAACATGCCGGTGATCCGGTTCAGGGCCGCGGTGCCCCACTGGATGCATGCCTGCAGCAATACTTCCGTATCGGATCGCGAATGGAACCGGACGCCGAGGGCGCGTAATTCGTCGCGCAGCTCAAGGTAGTTATAAATCTCGCCGTTGAAGACAATGGCGTAGCGGCGATCGGCACTAAGCATGGGTTGCCAGCCGGCGGTCGTGAGGTCGAGGATGCTGAGGCGACGATGGGCGAAGGCGACGCCGCCGTTGGCCAGCGCCGGGGCCGTGCGGCCGGCGGTCGGTGTTGTCGCCCCTGCCGGCCAGGACAGGAAGCCGGCGTCATCGGGGCCGCGGTGAGCGAGCGCGTGGCCCAGGGTGCGTAGCAGTTCGTCGCCGATGGAACGGCCGGGGGGCGAGACCAATCCGGCGATGCCGCACATGGCCTAGACCGACTGGGCGGCAGCGCCGCGCAAGGGGTTGTCGAGCCAGGCCAGTGATCGCGCGGCCGCCGCCGCGAGGGGTCGCGGCAGGCTGTGCAATTGTCCGGAAAGTGCGCCGACGCCGCGGAATAGCCCGCCGGCGCGGCCAACAAGGAGGCACAGGGCGGCGGCGAGGACGGCGAGCAGGGGAACAAGAGCCACGGGTATCCTGGTAAAGAGCAGGGCCAGGAGAACGTTGGCGGCGATCAGCAGCAAGAGCGGCCAGGTGGCGCGCAAGGGATCCCTGGTGAGGCGCCGGGCGAGACCGACCTGGGCGACGAAGCCGCTGGCATATCCGAGGATCGTAGCCAAAGCGGCGCCGCTGGGCCCCCAGATCGGAATCAGCAGCCAGTTGGCAATGGCGTTGGTGGTGGCGGCGAGGATCAAGGCGACGACCAAACCGCGGACGAAGGCCTTCCGGGCCAATAGGGTCGGCTCGATTTGGGCCATGGCGAACTGCAATGCGGTGCCGGTCGCGAGCAGCAAGAGCGGCTGGATGGCGGCGGCGTAGGCGCCGAGGCGAAGAGCGCTGGCGCCGAGGAACAAGAGCATCACGCCGACCGGGAGAATGGCGGCGGCGATGGCCGACGCGGCGAAGGTCACCTTCATGAGGTCCCGTTGCGCGCCGCTGTTGGTGCTGACCTCGGTGTCGACCGCGTGCGGTGCCAGCACGGCGGACAAGGGGACCAGCAGGGCGGTGGCGAGGAACACAACGTGATAGGCCCAGGCGTAGACCCCGACCTCGGCAACGCCGAGGAAGTGACGGAGGAACCAGAGATCCATCCAATTGATCAAAGCGGCGCTGAGGCCGGCAAAGGGAATCGGCCAGCTATAGGCCAGTAAGCGGCCGGCGCCGCGCAGGACGGGTCGAGTGCCGGCGATGGCGCGGCGGGGTATGCGGGCGAAGCCGAGCACGGCGCCGAGGGCGTAACCGACCAACGTGCCGGTCACGAGCAAGGGCCAAGTCGGGGCGACAAACAACAGGATAAGCACGACCGAGGCGAGTTGAGACAAGCGCAGCACGAGCGGCACGAGGCCATATCCAACGTAGCGGTTGGTGGCTAGCGCGGCGAAATTGGCCATGTCGGACAGAGGTATGAGGAAAAGACCGAGCAGCAGGGCGGCGCGCAGCGGGGCGGTTTGAAGGCCGGCCCATCCGGCGATCCTGGGCGCCGCGAAAGCGGCGAGCGGCAGTACCACCAGCAGCATGGCGACGTGCAGGGCGATGCGGTTGCCGAGGGTCCGCCGGATGCTGGCCTCGGCGACATATTCCTCGCGGCCAAAGCGCAGCAAGGCTTGGTTGGGCCAAGCCAATAGCGCGGCGCCGACAACTTGGAGGATCGACAGGACCAGGCTGTAGTGGCCGAACACATCGGTCGGTACCGCGGATGAGACGATGAATAAGAAAGCCGCGGCGGCGGCGAGACCGATCAGGCGCAAACCGACGACGCGGAGATATTGGTCAAGCACGGGCGGGATCGGGCTGGGCGCCGAGCGACTTACGGCGACGGTAAAGGACGGCGATTTCAGCGGCGACCGGAAGGGTCGGTAGCTTTTCGGCAAGGGCTTTCACGGTCTCGCGCAGGCCGGTCCGGCGGTCCGGGACGCCGGGATCGATGGCCGGGGCACGGTAGGAACATTGCGGGCAAATGGCGGTGGCGGGAAAGCCGCCGAAGACACGGCGGCGAAAGGGCCTGGTGGCCAGAAACAGCAGGTTCTCGCGGCGCTTGGTCTTGACCATCCGTACCGGCTCGAAGGCGGCGAACAGGGTCGCCAGGGTGGCTTCGTCGAAACTGCGCATGTGGTAGTGGGGATTGAAGCCGCAGCCGCAATGGGGGCAGCGCAGGGTCAGGCGGCGTTCGCGGTACGGCACGTTGATCAGGATATTGTGCTCGGCGACGCGGGCGATTTCGCTAAGGGCCGCCTCGTAGACACCGCAGGGCAGATGTTCAACGACGTCGAGGGCGCAAACCATGTGGATCGTGCGGGAGGGGAATGGCAAGGCGTCCGCCGATCCCGTGATCAGGGTTGCCTCACAGAGCGCGGCGGCAACGGCGGCCGAAGCCCGGTCGACGCCGACGAGACGGCGTGGTGGGCCGTGTTCCTCAAGGCGCCGGAGAAAGGCGCCGTTACCGCAGCCGATGTCGAGCAGTGAGGTCACGTCCGCGGGGACCAGATCGACACAGGTCTGCAGCCGCTGCTGCTCAAAGCCGGCGGTGTAGCGCTCGGCGGTCCAGTGCGCCGGATTTTCGTAATAGTCGCTGTCTCTGGCGGCCATGGCGTCAGCCCCAGCGCTCCTGCCAGGCTTGGAACATCAACAGGGTCCACAGGCCGTGCTGTTCATTCCGCAGACCCGAGTGGTGGACCTGCCAAAGCCGCCGCACGGCAGCAATATCGAGCAGGCCGGTGTCGCGCAAACGCTGTTCCGACAGCATGCTCTCACCCCAATCGCGCAAGGGGCCGCGCAGCCATGCGGCCAGAGGCAGGGCGAAACCCTGCTTGGGGCGTTCGGTCAGTGCCGGGGGAACGTGGCGGGCGAGCAATTTGCGCAGCAGCCATTTACCTTTGCCGGCGCGGATTTTCAGGGATTGGGGCAGGCGCCAAGCGAATTCGACGACGCGGTGATCGAGCAGGGGGACCCTGACCTCCAGACTGACGGCCATGCTGGCGCGGTCGACTTTGGTGAGGATGTCGTCGGGTAAATAGGTCGCGGTATCGAGGAACTGCATGCGCGCCGGAAAATCCGGGAAATCGGTCGCGACGCTGTCGTCCCAAGCCAGACCGTAGGGCTCTTCGGTGCCGGGTAAGTAGTGCTCAGGCCGGTCGCATTGGCTGACGAGGCGGCGGTAGAGCGCCGCTTGATCGTCGATATCGACGATGCCGCCGAATTTTTGCACCTTATCGGCGAATTGCGGCACCGGTAACCAGCCTGTGACCCGGTCGAGGCCGGTGGTCGGCATGGCGCGCAGGAGGCCGGACGCGGCATGCCGCAACCCGGCCGGAATTCGCGCCAAGCGGCGATAGCCGCCGGCGGCCCAGACATGACGGTTGTAGCCGGCGAGGATCTCATCGCCACCGTCGCCGGAGAGCGCCACAGTGACGGACTCGCGGGTCATGGCGGAGACGAGATAGGTGAGCAATTGGGACGAGTCGGCGAAGGGCTCGTCGTAAACATCCGGCAGTTTCGGGATGAGTTCCAACGCGTCGTCGGGGGCGACATAGAGTTCGGTGTGCTCGGTCCCGAGATGGCCGGCGACTCGCCGAGCATGCGTCGCTTCGTCGAAATCGTCGACGGTCGAGCCGATGGAGAAGCTGCGCACCGGGGCGGCGCTGACTTGTTGCATCAGCGCCACCACCGTGGAGCTGTCAACGCCGCCGGACAGGAAGGCGCCGACCGGAACGTCGGCCAGCATCTGGCGGCGCACGGCCGCGGTGAGGAGATCGCCGAAGGCGTCGACGGCCTCCGCCGCGGAAAGTGTCTCGGGATGTGCCGACGCCTCGCGGGCAATGGTGCGGAGATTCCAATAGCAGTCGATGTCGGTGGTGCCGTCTTGATTGATCGTCAGACACGTGCCGGGTGCCAGTTTTTGCACGCCTGAATAGATGCAGCGGGGTGCCGGCACATAGGCGAAACGGATATAGCTGGCGAGGGCGGTGCGATCGAGACTCGGGGACCACTCGGGGTGGGCGTGCAAAGCCTTCAATTCCGATGCGAAAAAGAACCGACCCTGCTGGCGACCCCAATAAAGCGGTTTGATGCCGAGGCGATCGCGCACCAGATGAAGGCGACGTTCCTGCCGATCCCACAGCGCGAAAGCATACATGCCGTTGAGCCGCTGCAGCGTTCTCGGCAGGCCCCAAGCGGTGCAGGCGGCGACCAAAGTTTCAGTATCGGCGTGGCCTTTGAAGACCGTACCGCCGGCTTCGAGGTCACGGCGCAGGTCCTGATGGTTGTAGATCTCACCGTTGTAGCTGACGACGTAGCGGCGGCATGGCGACAGCATGGGCTGATGGCCCGCAGTGGAGAGATCGACGATGGCAAGCCGGCGATGGGACAAGGCGATACCGGCTTGTTGGTCGACCCAGACACCCGCGTCATCGGGACCGCGGTGGCGAAGGCGGTCGGCCATGGCGGTGGCAATGGCGGCCATTGCCGGCCCGGCAAGGTCGCCGGAAGGATCGAGGAAGCCGGCTATGCCGCACATCAGTTGGTGCCGCAAAGTTCGGAATAGGTATCGATGAACTGGGTGAACACTTTGTCCATGGCGAAGTTGTCGAGGACGCGGTCGCGGGCCATGGCGCCAAGCCGGGCGCGGCCCTCGCGGCCTTGGGAGAACATCTCCAACCAGGCGGTCGCCATCGCCTGAGGGTCGCGCACCGGCACGATCAAGCCGGTGTCGCCAATGACCTCGGCGGCGTCGCCGGCGGCGGACGATACGCAAGGAATGGCAGTGGCCATGGCCTCGCCCAGGACATTCGGGAAGCCCTCACCAAAAGCCGAGGTCAAGGTCGCCAGATCCATGGCGGGCAAAATGGCGGCAATGTCGCGGCGTTCGCCGAGGCGGAGAAAACGGTCGGCGGCGGCGGAATCGACGATCATGCGGTCGAGGCCGGTGTCGGAGCGATCGGTGTTGCGGCCAATCAAGACAAAGCGCGCTTGGGGTAGCTGCGCGGCCACTATCTCGGCGGCGCGGACGAATGTCTTGTGGTCCTTCATGGGGGCGACTCGGGCGCACAGGACGATGGCGAAATCGTCGTCGCCGAGGCCGAGCTCAGCGCGCATCCGACAGCGCCCTTCGTCGTCGGGTGCGAACAACTCGGTGTGGAAGCCGTTGGGGATGACCTGCCAGCGCCGGGGCCGGTAGCCAACCGCGGTATGGACCCGCATGCCGGCCGCCGAGTTGCTGATGATCAGGTCAGGACGGCGGGACAGGTGGGCCAGGACTCGCAGGATCATGCGGTGGCGCGGCGTGGCGTGACCGGCGTGCATGTCGGAGCAGCGCAGGCCCCAGACGAGCCGGGTCTGGCGACGGCGGCCGGATAGTTGCAAGGCCAGAGTGGCGACGAGATCGGCGTGATACAGCCAGGTCTGAATAAGGTCCGGCCGCTGCCGGCGGATCAGACGGCGCAGTTGCCAGAGGCCGGATAGATTAGCTCTGCCGGGCCGCATGCCGAGGTCGACGACCGGAATGCCGTCGCCCTGGATCGCCGCGTGCAGGGGACCGCCGGGGATCATGGTGACGACGGAGTGGCTGACGTCGGGGCGGGTCTTGGCGGTGACCAAGCGGCGCAGCATCTGCTCGGCGCCGCCGATGTCCAACGACGTGATGACATGCATCACTTTCATGAGGCGCCGGCCCGGCGTGGCGCGAGAACCGTATCGAGCAGGTCGGCAAAACGGTCGGCGACCGTGTCGCGATGGTAGGCGGCGGGTAGCCAGGAAGGCCGCGGCACGGCACAGGAGTCGGCGGTGACGGCGGACATCGCGGTGGCGAACCGATCGCCGAAGGGGGCGATGGTGAGACCGCCGGACATCATGGCGGTCAGTTCGGGCAGCCCCCCGGATTCCGGCGTGGCAATCACCGGCGTGCCGCAGGCGAGGGCTTCGAGGGCGGCGTTGGGCATGCCTTCCCAGCGGGAGGGCATGAGAAATGCGTCGGCGCCGGCGATGTGGCGCCAGGGGTTGGGCTCGAAGCCAGGCAGGGAAACACGCTGACAAAGGCCCAATGCGGCACTGTGCTGACGCAACGCGGGGCCGTCCGGGCCGTCGCCGAGAATGGTCAAGGTCGGGGCGCCCGGCAACGTGGCAAAGAGGTCGAGCAGGCGGTCAAACCCCTTTTGCCGATGCAAACGGCCGGCGGCGACGAAATGCACCGCACCGCCGTGGGGCCGGAACGTCGGTGTGGCGTGTTCGCGCAAGGCCGCCACGTCGACCGGGTTTGGCAGCAACTGTGCGCGATCCGGGTCGACGGCGAAATCGTCGACCATCTGACGGCGCATTTCGGCGGAGGTGCAGATGACGACATCGGCGTGACGGTAGAGCCGGCGGTAGGCGCGGCGGAAAAACCAAGACCGGCGATTGGCGGCAAGGCTGAGGGACGGAAGGTTGGCCTCCCGGATGACGATGCGGACGCCTCGGGGCAGCAAAGGCCGCAGCGCCAGAAGGGCGAGGTTCATATAACCCATGGTGGAGAATACAACTGCAGGTTGCTGCCGGCGCAAGGCCCTTAGTAGGGGCCAGACGGCGCGACGCAGGCGCGGCTCACGCAGATCGACGAGAGGAATGTGTCGAGGGACGAGCGGCGCCAGCGGGCCGTCGCCGATCATGACGATAAGCGTCGCCGCGTAACGAGTGCGCGGCAGGTCCGCGAGCAAACTCAAAGCGACGCGCTCGGCACCGCCGCCGGCAAAGGACGGCAACAGAACGGCGATGCGGTCGGTCACGCGGCGGACCGGTCGAGCGATGTCCGCGCCGCGAGTTGGGTCAGGATCCGCCAATAGCGGTCATCGATCTGCGACCGGTCGAATCGCGTGGCGGCGGCGGCAGCGATGGCGCTGCGCTGGCTACGTTGCGGCTCGGCTTGGAGGATCGCGGCGACAAAATCGGCGGGGTCGAGCGGGGCCAAAGCGCCATTGACGCCCGGCTCGATGAGCCAATCGGTGACTCCGGGAAGATGATGCGCGACCACCGGCAAACCGCTGGCGAGCGCTTCGACAACGACATTGCCCAAACCTTCGCTGCGAGACGGAAAGGTCAGGGCATCCGCCGCCCGCATGAGTGTCGGCACATCGTTGCGTAAGGTGGCCTCAATATGCACCCGGCCGGCGAGGTCGGGGGTCGCAGCGCGGGCGCGCAAATCCCGTAGATAGGGATCGTCCCGGGCCTGGGGCGGCCCGACGATCAACAGCTTGAACCGTGGTGGCAGGCGACCAAGGCATTCGAGCATGAATTGCTGATTCTTCAAGGGCCTAATACGGCCGACTTGCAGCAAAAGGACGTCGTCGTCGGTCAAGCTCGGCAGCCATTGCCTTACCAGCGCGCGCGCCGTTTGCCGTTCGGCCGTCTGAGGCAAATGGAATAGATCGCTATCGACGGGGTTGGGGCGACACCAGATCGGCGCGGTGACCCCGGTGGACCGGACATCCCGTTCGAGCGCCGGCGAGATGGCAATGAGTTGGTCGGCGAGCCGGTTGGTGTGGCGGATGAGGCGGGCGCCGGCGGCGCCGTGGGCGGCGCCGTCGCCGATCGTCGTGAGCTCACGCAAAATCGGCAGGCCGGCGCGCTTGGCGGTGCGACAGACGGCAAGCGTCAGCCAGGACCAACCGGCGCAATGGAGAATATCGCAGCCCTGGAGCATGCCGCGGCGGGTATGACGACGGACGGCGGCCCACTCGGTGATGGGCCGGTGGGCGCGGCTGACGCGGGGCACCCGGTGGATGGTCGTTGGGCCCTCGATCGCTGGTGCCGGCGCATCGCAGCGACTCAGCACCGACCAAGACAAAGCGGGGTGCTGGTTTATCAAGCGCCGATACATGGCGTGCAGACGGCCGCCGGAGCCGGAATGCTCGGGCGGGTAGCCGGTGGTCACGAGCAGGACATGCAGGGGTGCCTGGCCCATCAGGGCTCGCGGCTGGCGACGTAGAGATTGCGCGGTACCGGCGACAGGGACGTGGGGAACTTGCCGGCGTGGTCGACCTTGGCGAAACCCAGGTCGGTGAGATATTGCCGCGTCCAGCCGTCGGGATCGGTGCCCATGAAGTGCAGGTCGCCGGCCCAATCGGTGGGCTCGTCCGGCTGGCCGGTTTCGAAGACAAGACAGTGGCCGGCATGGTCAGCAAGTCGGCGCATGATCAGGGTGGCGCCGTCCAGGCCAAGCTTGCGGGCCCAGTGGTGGAAGATCGACAGGCAAATAACCAGATCCGCCGTCGGCAGGGTAGCGGCGGTTTGTTCGGTGATTTCGAGTTGGGCGAAAAGCGCGTTGGTGACGTCCTGCTTGCTGGCCAGGCGCCGGGCAAGGGCGATTTCGTTGCGGCCCCAATCCACGCCAAGGCAAAGACCGCCGCGCTCGGCCATGCGAAATACGAAATAGCCGATGTTGCAGCCGACATCGATGGTGGAGAGCGGGCCGTCCGTGGGCAGGCACTTGGCAAAGGCGGTAAAGCGGTCGGCGCAGGCACGCCCGGCGGCGACTTGACGGTGGGTCGGGTCGAAAGGGTTGGGCTGATAGAGGGTCGCCAAGCCGGCGCGCAGGTCGAGGGACAGGCGCGCGCGCAAGGCGAGACGGTCGAGACGATATAGGCCGGCGTTGGCGTAGTCCTTGAGCGACGTCACGATGGGGGCTGGGTCCCGGGCAACTGTGCGAGCAAGGCATCGACGGCGTTGGCGAGGTCGGTCGGCGACGGTGCCTGGGTGTTGTCGATGGTAACGACCGGGCAGCGGCGGGCCCGGCAGGCGGTGGCAATGGCATCGGTCATGGAAGCCCCCGCGGCGAAATGGCGATTCCAGTCGCGTTGATCCAGGGTGATGCCGGTTTCGCGGGCGCGGGCCCGATAACGCTGCATGGCGGTTTCCGCTGGGGCGTGAATATGGAGGGCGGCGGTGGTCTTCGGCAGAGCCGGGAGCAGGCCGGCGAGAGGCACGGCTTGATCGGGTCGCCGACACCATTCGATGACGAAGGATATGAACGGCTGCAGGACTCCGCTGTCAAGCAGGATGTGAGCCTGGTCGTCGGCCAAGTTGGCCAGGGCGGCGCGGCGGTATCCGAGCTTCAGGGGTAACCACCAGTTGCTGGGATGACGCAGGAAGGCCGCCAGCGCCCAGGGGTTTCGCAGACCGGCGCCGGCGACGAGCCGGCCGGTGCGGCCCAGGGATTGAGGACCCCTTGGGGCGGTCGGTCGGGTGGCGCAGATCGCGGTGCCGGTCCGGGCGGCGATGAGCGGCAACAGGCGGGCGACCACGGTCGACTTGCCGGCGCCGCAAAGGCCAAAGACCTCGATCCTGGGATGAACGGGCAAGAATGTTTACCGCTCAGGCCGGGGTGCCGCCATAGGTCAGGCCCTTGGATTGCAAATAGGCCTCGGTATGCCAGGCGACGAGGTGACGGGCGCCGCGACGGTCGGCGATGACCTGGCGATAAGGTACGATGGCCTGCCAGGCAAAGACATCCATCCAATAACTCAGGTAGCGGCGTTCAAACCGATGCCAGCGCTGCTTTCCAAAGGGCGCGTGGGCGAGACGCAAGAGCTGGCGCGGGGCGCGGAGCCAGGCCGGGTCGACACGCTGGGGAAACTGCCAGGCGGTACCTTGCCAAACGCCGCCCCAATTGGCCTGCTGCGCCATGTCGCGGTAGAGACGCTGGCCGGCCTTTTGCGCCAGCGGCACCGACTGCCAAAAATCGAGATAGGCGTCGTCCCACAGAGGCAAGCGCCAATCGAGACCAAGAAATTCATAGATGCGCTGACGGGCGATGACGTATTTGGACTGGCGATCCTGCAATTCCAGGGCCTCATAGGCCCCATGACGGCCGCCGGGTGTCAAGGCCTCCGGCGGCAACGCGCTGAGCTCGGTCGCCAAACGCTGCTTAATACGTTGGAGATTCGTCGGGGTGGCCAAGGCGTCCCAGAGGCGGAAGTGCTTTTCGTTGATGGCGTCGAGCACATGATCTCGCGCGGCTATGGGGTCGGGGTCATGCGGCGTGGTGCGCAACGCCGCTGGGATATGGAGCCCGGAGATGTAGTCGCCGGAGTTGCCGTTGACGACCACCGCGTCGGGATCGAGAAAGCCGTTGTCGCGGAGAGCGAGAATGGCCGGCAGGTCCTGCACGACCGGCGTGGCGCAGGCGCTGTCGGCAAAAGCAAGATAGTCGCGGTAAAGATCCCGTCGGGCGAAGGCGCGCTGAGATTTTGGGGTGAAGGGAACGAACTGCCAGGGATAGCCGAGATGTTCGGCGATTTGACGGCTGGCCTCGGCCTCGAAGTTGCCCGGCAGGCCATAGGCGAAACATTTGACGTTGCGGATACCAAGATCGGCGAGGCCGGAAACGATGAGCCGGGAGTCCAGGCCGGCGCTGAGAGGAATGGCGATGGTACGGTCGCTGAGATCCGCCGCCAGACGTTGGAGAATATCGCGCGTGGTCTCGGCCAACCTGCTGTGCCAGCTGGCGGTGGAATGCTCGGTGGTGTGCCACGGTGTGTAGCGATGGTAGCTGTGTCGCGTGATCCTCCCCGTCGTATCGACGCGGAGGAACTCGCCGGGGCCGAGCTGGCTTAGTCCGTCATAGAGGGTGTCACGGCCGATGGTGTAGCCGGCCATGGCGATGGACAGCGCGGCGGTTTGGTTGAAACTCTCGAGGCCGCAATGACTCAGCAAGCGCGCCGGGGTCGCCGAGAGGGCGAGGCCGCCCGGCTCGCCGGCATAGAACAAAGGGATGCTGCGGATGCGGTCGACGGCCGCGAAAACCTGTCCGGCAGATTCGGCGACGAGAGCAAAATGACCGTGGGTGTGGCGCATCAGGTCGCCGGCCGCGGTGTCCGTCAGCGGCCATGACACCGCCAAGGCGGCGGCCAGGGCGGCGTCATCGGTGTTGGAAAAATGTCCCTTCGACCAGAGAATAAGGCCGGCATGGACGTGGCGGCGCCAACCGTGACGCTGGTCCATCAGCAGGAATGGCGCGGGCATCTGAGCCGTTCTCTTCTGCAGGACCGCCGACACTAGGTCTGGATTTCCCTGAGCAAACGAAAGGCTTCCGCGGCGGCCAAGCCGGCTTCGCTGCCGCGTTTGTGGGCCAGGGCGCGTACCCCATGCACGGAGCGCGGGTGGGGCCAGTCGCGCAGCTCGCTCTTGTAACAGGCCAGGGCATCGCATTTGCGTTCCAGCTGGTCGGCGATATCGACATAGGTGGTCGGGGAAAAACGGTCTGCGGGATCGGCATATTCGCTGGAAGAGAGAATCTCGCCGGCGTAGAGCTGTGCCACGGCGGCGCCGGGAAGCGGCCGGCAGGCAGTCAGGACGGCACGCGCACAAATGGCGTGGTCGATATTCAAATCGCGATGGTCGTGGGTGAAGACGATCGACGCCGCGGTCTCGGCGAGGAAAGCTTCGATCCGCTTGATGACATCCAATAGGGGCACGGTGTCCAGACGGTTGTCGGGCAAGTCGCCCAGGATCAGATGATGGACACCGAGGATCTGCGATGCGGCGTCCGCTTGGTGACGTAAATCCAGCAAAGCGGTTGCGGAGGCTGAGGCATCCCCGCGGGCGGCCAAGCCGGTAGCGAGGATGAGTACAGAGACCTGATCGCCGGCCGCCGCGTGACGGGCGATGGTGCCGCCGAAGCCGAGGACTTCGTCGTCGGGATGTGCGGCAACCACCGCGATGGATCGCCCGGTCACGTGCGCCTCCCTTGGTCAAGCCGATAGATCAAATGATCGTTGGTGGCGTCGTCGGTGACAAAACCGGCACGCTCGAACAGGCGGATAGAGACGGTGTTGTGGCGCATCACGCGCGCGATCACCACGGCGCCAGGCTGGGAGGCGGCCAGCTCCGCCAAGGCGCCCTTCAGGGCGGCGAGGGCATGACCATGGCGGCGGTGGGAGCCGGTGACAAAAATATCGACCTCGAAGGCGTCCTGGGCGCGGGTCAGTCTGACTTGGCCGACCGGGACCGTGTCGGACTCGACGATCCACAGATAACTGCCGGCGTCCACCAAGGTGGCGCGCAGCCAAGCGTGGTGCTCGGCGCGCGGGATGGTGCCTTGGGTAAGCCGCTTGTTGGCCAAGGATTCGGGGTCATTGACCCAGTGGAAGAGTCGCTCCTCATCTTCGACGGTGGCATGGCGCAGGGCGATCGTCATCGTACGGAGAACACCGGTTGGACCGGCCGGCCCCGCAAGCGACCCGCTGGATCGGATGACTCTAGGGCATCGCGGACTTCGGCGTAGATACGGTCGAGTGCCTGCACGGTCTCGTCGAAGATCGCGTCGGTCGCCGTGTGGGCCAGGCAAAGGTTGAAACTGGAGGCGAGCAGCAGGCCGTGAGCGGTGCATTCCTGGCGCAGAAGACTGACCAAGGTGGCGCTCTCCACCGGCCCGTTGGCGAGGTGCAAGCGCGGCCACCAGCCGTCGCCTTTGAAGGTTATGACGTCGGACAGGCCACGTTTCTCGGCCAATCCGTTGGCGGCATTCCGGAGGCGGTCGCCATGGTGCCAGAGCCGTTGCGGGATCTGTTGGCGCTCGAGCTTGTCGATGGTCGCGATGGCGGCGGCAAGAGACAGCAGCTCGCCGCCGAAGGTGCCGGAAACGAAGACATCCTCCATGAGCGCCATGATGTCGGCGCGGCCAACGATGGCTGAGATGGGCATGCCGTTGCCCATGGCTTTGCCGAAAGCGGCGAGGTCGGGGGTGACGCCGTAATGGGCCTGGGCACCGCCAAGGCCGATGCGAAAACCGGTGATGATCTCATCGAAGACCAACACCGCGCCATGGTGGTCGCAGAGTTCGCGCAAGCGTTGCAGGAAGCCCGGCGCCGGGGCCGTGGCACCGGCGGGCTCCAAGACCACGGCGGCGAGGTCGCCTTGCTGCAATAGGGGCACCAAAGCATCGGCATCGTTGAACGGGAAACTGACGGAGAGATCGCGGACCGCTTGCGGCACACCGAGATGGCGGCTGGTGGTGCCGATATACCAGTCATGCCAGCCATGATAGCCGGCGACGGCGATACGGTCGCGGCCGGTATGGGCGCGGGCCAGCCGCACCGCGGCGGTGGTGGCATCGGAACCGTTCTTGCCGAAGCGAGTCATTTCGGCGCAGGGGATCAGCCGCACCAAACGTTCCGACAGTTCCATCTCCAGGCGATGGGGCAGCGAGAGGGTGATGCCTTGATCGAGCTGGTCACGGATGGCGCTGTCGACATCCGGGTCGCCATAACCGAGGATGATGGGTAGCAGGCCGAGCACATAGTCGAGGTAGCGATGGCCGTCGACATCGGTGACGTGGCAGCCCGCGGCGGACTCGAGGAACAACGGTGCGGCGCCGGCGACCCACTGCAGATGGCTCTTGGA
This sequence comes from Alphaproteobacteria bacterium, assembly GCA_021774445.1. Classification (GTDB taxonomy): domain Bacteria; phylum Pseudomonadota; class Alphaproteobacteria; order UBA6615; family UBA6615; genus SZUA-147. Next base: position 14,896 of record JAJFJA010000061.1, on the reverse strand, counting down.
GAAAGTCTGGCTGGCGAGGGGGATGGTGCGGCTGGCCCGTTCGAACAACGCATTGCTCTGAGCGAAACGGTTGCTCAACTGATCCGACGCGGACATCAGCCGTTGGCCCAGAGCAGCATAGGTTTGACGTAGGGGGCGACGAGGGCGGTCAGGTCGGGCCGGCGGTCGAGGAACGCGATGATATCGGGCAACGGGATCAGCGGCGCCGCTGCCCGAAGCTGCTCGAACACGCGGCGGCAGAGTACCAGGTCTTCCGGGTAATCAACGGTCAGGCGCAGATCCATGCGGGCGCAGTCGGGTTCGGGTAGCAGGGCCTGGACCTGGAAGTCACCACGGTGTTCGCGGATGTAGCGGGAGCAACCCTCGCTGCGGTGATGCTCGGTGCCGCGGGCGTGGGAGGTCTCAAGAGCGGCCAGGGTATAGATCTCAAAATGGGTGCCTTCAGGCAGGCCGTCGGTGGCGGTAACGTCGTTGCCGCTGGCGGTGTGGGCCCGCCAAGCGTCGGCCAAGGGCTCGGTATAGAGAAAAGGGCACTCGGTGGTCATGCGGAAAATATCGGTGGCGGCGGTGTGGTGGCCGCATTGTATCAGGCGCTGCAGTACGTCGGTTTCATCGCCGATGACGTAAGGAATATGGCGCTGCTTGGCGAGGTCGATGAAGGCGTGATTGTCGGCGCCTTCGGCGATGGCGAGGACGGCCGTGTTTATGCAGGGTTGGCGTTCGAGGGTCTGCAGGATTTGGTCGAGGATGGTGGTCTCGGCATCGAGGCGCTGGAGCGGCTTGCCGTAGAGACGGCTGCCGCCGTTGCGGCAGGCCAAGGCGGCGACGAGCTTCCTCACGAAAAATCCTCGGCGAGGATTGGGGCATCGGCGGCGAGAGCGTGACTGAGTTGGCGGCCGATGACTTGGGCCGGATCGTGAAAGCCCGCAAAAGCCGGGATGCGCGGCGTGCGTTTGAGGAGCAGGTCCGTTGCGGCGAGGGTCGTGCCGGCCGGCAAATCGCGGGCGGCGAGCAGCTTTTTGACCGATTTGTCGCGATAGTTGCGCTCGGCTTCATTCAAAGCGAGGTCGGGCGGGCCGAAGGCGGCGGCAAGACGGCGCAAGGTAGCGACATAATCGGTGAACTCGGCGGGTTCGAGGGCCGAGACGTAATCCTCGACCTCGAGATGGCGGTTGATGGTGATGTGTTTCTCGATCCACACCGCACCGAGGGCCATGGCGAGCAGCGAGACATGGACATTGTCCGGCGAGTCGCCGGGGGCGTGATCGAGAAAGCCGAAGGCGGTCTGCGGAAAACGCCTGCGTAAGGTGGGCAGGCGAGCCAGGCAGCTCATCTCCACCGGGGTCGGTTCGGCCTGATAACCATAAAGCAAGGTGGTGCGGTCGGTGGCCTCCCAGGCCGCCAGGTCTTCGAGCAGGGCAGCGATTTCAGGTTCGGCGATGCCGCCGATGGAGACGAAGAGTTGTTCCGCCATGGCGAGCGCCTCGCGCATGAGGGCGCGATTGAAGAAATTGGACGAGTGGAACTTGATGCCGTCAGGTTCGATGGTCCGGGCCATGTCCAGGGCGCGCGCCCCGGAGACGTCGACGAACAGGCGGATGTCCAGCTCATGGGCGCGATCGCGCGTGGCGACCCAGGCGTCGCGCGGCATCTCCAGTTGCTTGTACCAGTCGTAATATTGATAACCGGGCTCAGAGACATCGTCGGCGTAGACGATCTGGAATTTGACGGCGTCGGCACCGGCGCGGGCGGCCGCGCGGACATAGAAGTCGCAATAATCCGGCTTGCCCTCATAGCCTTGGGCCACTTCGGCGATTATTTTTGGTATGGCGAGCGTGGCGGTCATGTTCGGTAATCCGGGTTGAAGCAAGAGACGAACACTTTGTCGGTGGTGCCGTCGTAAAAAATGAACTGATCCTGCAATGTGGCTTCGATGAAGAAACCGGCGGCCTGATAGGCCTTAAGAGAGGCGATGTTGGCGCTGTCGATGCTCGCACTCATCTTGCGAATATTGTGCTCGCCGAAGGCGATCTGCACACCGATGCGGATGGCCTCGCGGGCGAAACCCCGGCCCCAGGACGCACGGTCGCCGATGACCGTAACGAGGTCCGATGTACGGTGGCGGGGATGAATGGGTCCGATCTTAAGATTGCCGATGTGGCGCTCGTCGTCGGCGCGGCAGATGGCATGCATGAAATAGCGGCCGGAGGTGCGGCCGGCCCGCAGGTAGGCAATGGACTCCTCGCGCGTGATGTTACGGGCGTCGAGAAAACGCGTCACCTCGGGGTCGGCGAACCAGGCGACGTAGCGCGGGTCGATATCGTCTTCATGCAAGTGCCGCAGATAGACCGGGCCGCCAAGGTCACGGCGCTCGCCGCTCATGGCAGTTGCTCGTCCGTCGGCGTGTGGCAGGCCATGTAGGGGACGACAACGCGGCCGTCCGCCGGCGGCGTATGGGCCGCCGCGGCGGCGCCCTGGCACAGCGAAATCAAATCGTCATAGAAGGGGACGCCGGCGATAATGGAGGCGGCGACGCTGCCGCTGGGCCGGGGGTTGAGTTCGATCGGGACCGGTTGGCCGCCGGCAGTGGTCATGATGTCGAAATCATAGAGCCAGGAAAGATCGAGCAGCGCGGTGATTTGGGCCGCCAGGGCCAGGAGATCGTCTCGGTGGTCGAAAACGGTGCCGCGAAAGGGTATGCCGGCGGGATTGATGCGGCGGCGCGGCACGGCGTACTGCAAGCGGCCTTGCCAAGCCAGAACATCGATGTCGAAGGCCGGCGGGTACAGCCGTTCCATGACCATCACGGGCAAGTGGGCGGACAGGTCCCGGGCATGGTCGCGGCGAAAACTGTCGAGATCTATATGGGTCTCGCGGGAGCCCATGTAATCGACGATGCCGGAGATGTCGCGGCGGATGACATAGACATTGCGATTGCCACGGGAGACCAGCGGCTTGAGGGCGATCTCGCCATGGCGGGCGGTCAAGGTCTCGATGGCGTCGGTCAGTTCGTCGGCCGTGTCGGCCAGGGTCCAGTCGGGCAGGACGATGCCGGCGCCGGCCAGGGTCTGGAAGGTGCGGGCCTTGTCGGCCATCACCGCCAGGGTCGCCGTCGCGGCACAGGCGAGGGTGGCGCCGGTCGCCTCGACCAATTCGCGGGCATGGGTCAGCGCCAGGGCCTCCTCGTCGGACCATGGCATGACGAGGTCGATGTCATGACGTTGCACGAGCTCGGCGATGGCCTGGGCATAGTCCGGTGCATCGCCGGGTGGGACAGTGGCGAAGGCGTCGGCGAAATAGCGGCCGGTGGCATGTTCGTCAAGATCGACCGCGAGTACCCAGATGTCGTGGCGCGGGCTGTCGCGCAGCAAGCGGATGTTGACCGGGGCCAAGGCGCCGCCGGCGGCGGTGACCAGCACGCGGACGCTCACGGCAAACCCTCGATGTCCGCCGCGACGATGCCGGAAAGCCGGGCGATGGGGCGGCGGGTGCGGCGGCCAAGCACATTGTCCAGGCGGTTGGCTTCGAGGCCGGAGGCATCGGGGAGCAGGCGCATGAGAGCGATGTCCTCCGGGACCAGGGTTTCGCCGGCGGCGAGGTCGCGGCGGGCAGCGAGGCGACGATGGCGGCCGGGGCGGAGCGGGGTCTCGGCAGATGTGGGGGCCTTCTCGGCACTGCCGAGCATGGCCTCGACGCTGCGGATGTCACGGACCATGGCGGCGAAGGGCGCGGGTTCAAGGGAAATGTGATGATCGGCACCGCGCTGGGCGCTGTCCAGGGTGAAGTGCTTCTCGATGAGTTTGGCGCCGGCGGCGATCGCGGCGACGCAGGCCAAAGGGCCGTCGCAATGATCGGAATAGCCGACGGGAACGGCAAGCCTGGCTGCGAGACTTTGCATAGCGCGTAGATTCAGAGTCTCGGGCGGGGCTGGATAGAGCGACGTGCATTGCAACAGCGCCAGACGATCGTTGCCGGCAGCTTGGACAGTGGCAACGGCAGTTTCGACCTCGGCTAAATGGGCCATGCCGGTGGAGAGGATCAGCGGCTTGCCGGCGGCGGCGGCCCGGCGGATCAGCGGCGTGTTGGTGAGCAGGCCGGAAGAGATCTTGATGGCCGGGATGTCCGCAGCGAGCAGCGTCGCCAAAGCGGCAAAGTCGCCGGGGGTGGAGAACAGCACGACGCCGAGGGCGGCGGCGTGCGCCAGCAGGCGCGCGAGGGCGTCATCGGGTAGCTCGGCCTGGCTGAAGATACGGTAGGACTCGGTGTCCGGGTGGTAACTCTCGGCCGGGGTGACGGTCTGGAGTTTGACGGCATCGGCGCCGGTCGCGGCAGCCGCCGTGATGAGTTCGGCACATTTGGCTTCATCGCCACCGTGGTTGATGCCGACCTCGGCGATGATGAAAGCCGGGGCGTCAGCGCCGACAAGACGGCCGGCAATGTCGAAGGACCGGCTCATCCGGTGGCGGCTTTGTTCGCCGAGTGGGGGTTGGCGGCCGGCAAGGGGCGGCGGCTGGCGATCTCGGCGATCAGTTTGGCGGCGTGGCGGCCAGGATGGGCAGGTCCGATCAGCGCCCGGTTCAGCAGGGGCGTGCGCGCTTCGGCTTTGGCGGTCCAGAGATCTTGGATTTCGGTCAGCGGTAGATGCAGTAACTTTGCGAGTCGGTCGGGCCAATCGGACCGGTCGAGATCAATATACAAGAAGGCGGCCGCGAAATCGGCCTGGAGTTGGTCGTCGAGAACCGTGTTCATGTGGCGCGAGCCGAGATAGACCAGCGGCCGGTCGGCGCCGACACACCAGCCAAGGGTCCCGGTGGGGGCGGCGGAGACCAGAACGGCCGGCAAGGCACGCCAATATCGGAAATCCTCATCCTTGAGAAAAGCGACATTGGTCAGGCCCGGGAACAGATCAGCATAGTCCGGCTGATACGCGAAGCGGCGGGTGGGATAGGGCTTGAAGAGCACGGGCTTGTTCAGTTTTTCGTAGATTTGGGCGATCAGCGTTTGGTCGATGTGCCAGATGCGGCTTTCGGTCGGCGGATCGACGGTGGCGCGCATGTTGCCGCCCCAGAGTAAGGTAGAGACATGCATGATCGTGTCGGCGCCGCGGTAACGCGGTGGGACGCGCCGGCGGGCGCGTTGGCGTTGCAGGGCGCGGCGCAAGACTCGGCGCTGTTGGTCGGCGACACCGACGACTGCCAGACGCTTGGTTGTGGCCGCCGCGGCGGCGCTGAAGGATTTGCGCGACTGGTCGGTGCAACAGATAAGGGCGTCGCTGGTGGCGATCTCGCCGAACTCGATGCGGCCTTGGGAGGCGGCTGACAGCCCGACCGTGGTGCCATGTTCGAAATCGACAATGGTGGCGCCGAGGGCTTTACAGAGGCCGAAGACCTGGGCGCCGACCGGACCGAGCAGACCGTTGGTGAGGATGACCGGATTGTCCGTGCCGGCAAGAGCGGTGCGGAGTCGAGCGGAGATCTCGGGAACTTGCGCCGTCAGGCGGGCCAAGCCGGCGCCGAGATGTAGCAAGGTCACCTGGGCCAGGGCGGCGGTTTGAGCGGTGTCGAAAATGTCCAGTGCGTGGAAATGCTGATCTAGGCTGCCATTCAGTGCCTGGGCGATCTGGGCATCCTCGAGACGTGGGTCGGAGAAATTGTTGCCGGCGCTGGTTTCGGTATGATCGAGATTACCGACACGGGCGCTATGCAGGCGCCCGAGACGGCGAATGGCGAAACCGCGGGCGGCAAGGCGCGGCAGGGTCTCGCGAATGGTGTCGTTCTCGCCGAGGACAAAGAGCGGTCCGCGCGGGCCAGGCAACGGCAGGTGCGCGCGATGGGCGAGTTCGAACAAAATGGCCGGTATCGGCAGCGGCGCCAGGCGACCGATCAAGTCATCCAGGGCGGTGTCGTTGATGCGATCGAGGGCGGGCGGGGGTTGAAGCGCGAGATGCACCGAGATATCGCCGAAAAACCCGGCCTCGGCAAGCGGACGTAGGGGGCTGGCCAGATAAGGCAAATGAAAAGGTTGCAGCGGGTCGAAGCGGGGGCCGTCGCCAATGATCAGATGCAGGGCGGCGGCTGGCCGGTCGCGCAAGTAGTTGGCCATCACCGCGGCGCGGTAGAGCAGCGAGGAGAGCAGCCGAGAGGTGGTGCCGGCGAGGCGGAGGTGGCCCGGGATCAGACCGGGGCGCCGGTCGATACCGGCGGCGACGAGGCGGCGGTCGATATCGGTGGCGATCTGGACGGCCGCGGTGGCGAGCCCGTTCGCTTGGGCCTGGGTGACGTTCTCGTCGATACACTCGACCGTGGCCGGCAGCCGCGGGTCGGCGGCCAACAGGGGATTGTCGGTGATCCGGTGCGCCCCAGCGAAGTGGCTCACGGCGTGTTCCACCGCGGCGATGCTATCGACGAAAGCGTGTTCGGTCATGCGGCGCGGATACCGGCCGGTTGCGGCGCGGGCTCTGAGTTGCGCTGCGGGGTGCGGAGCGAACGCAACCATAGTTCAATATTGACCAGGCGCCATAAGCTCGGCAGCGGCGTGTTGTCGTTGGCGCGAAAGCGCGCGACCGTGCGCCGCAAGGCATCGGGTTCGGCGTAACCGGCAAGCTGACAGTCGCTGTCGGTGAGATAATCCAGGTAACGGCCGAGGGCGTTCGGGTCGCGTAGCCACTGGTCATAGGGCAGCAGCAAGCCGACCTTGCGGCGATGGATGATGTTGTCGGGCAAATAACGGCCGGCGATGCGTTTCAGCAGCGGTTTGGTCTGGCCCCTGGCGACGCGCAGTGCCGCCGGCAAGCGGTTGACCAAGCGGGCCAAGGGCAGGTGGGTGAAAGGGACGCGGGCCTCCACCGAGGCGGCCATGGACATCTTGTCCTGGCGGACGAGCAGGGATTCGAGATAGCTCGATTGGTCGACGGCGAACAGCCGCTCGCGGAAATCGCGAAAACGGGCGCTGGCGGCTTCGCGGGCGCCGGGCCGCGGCACCAGCCCAGGAAACAGCTCCCAAGCGGTGAAGGGGTCGCTGTTGAGACTGGCATAGGCGGCGGCGTCGCGGCCTGCCATGCGGCGAATGCCGAGGAAAGGCGGGCGCGCCGGCCAGAGATGACTGGGCAATAAGCGGCCGAAGCGTTCCTGCCATTGGGTGGCGTGGGAGATGGCGTAGCGATGGTAACCGCCGAAAAACTCGTCGGCGCCCTCACCGGTCAAGATGACTTTGCTGTCGGCGCGGCTGCGATCGCAGAGCAGCATCAGCATGACGCAGCCGCCATGGGGGGTCGGCCCCTCCATATGCCGGACGGCGCGGGGCAAAGCGTCGGCGAAGGCCGCACCGTCGAGGCGGATTTCGCGCAGGTCGAGGTTGCAATGAGCGGCGACCACGGCACGCTCCGCCGCCTCGTTGTGACGGTAGTCGCCGAGGTCGACGCCATAGGTAACCAAGGGCCGATCGGTGGTGCGGCGGACAAGGGCGGCGACGAGGCTGGAATCGAGGCCACCGGAAAGCTGCAGGGTGAAGCCGACATCGCTCATCAAATGATCGCGGACGGCGTGGGCGAGGCCGTCCTCGATCTCCTCGATAGACGGGGCGTCGTTCGGGCCTAGAGTATCCAGGGGATCGCAATAGCGGTTTTCGGTGACGATGCCGGTCGCGAGATCGATGTGCAATGCGGTGCCGCCCGGCACACGGTCGATGCCGGTAATATTACTCAGGCGGCCGGCCGCCCAAGCGAAGGTCAACAGTTCGGCAAGGGCGGCCTGATCGACCCGCGGGGCAATCAGGCGATAGAGCGGGCGCATTTCGCTGGCCAGCGCGACCGTTTTGCCGTGGCGCGTCATATAGAGCGGCTTGATGCCGAAGGGGTCGCGGGCGACGAGAGCGCAGCGGCGTGCGCGGTCTACGATGACGAGGGCGAACATGCCTTCGAGCCGAGTCAGGAGGCCGTCGCGCCACTGTGCGTAACCGTGGAGGATGACCTCGGTATCCCCGGTGGTGCGGAATTGGTGGCCGTGGCTCTCCAGCTCCGTTTTCAGGGCCTGGTAATTATAGATCTCGCCATTGAAAACCAGGGTCAGGTTGCCGCCGGGATCGGTCATTGGTTGGTCCGCGGCGGCGGTGGGGTCCATGATCGCCAGCCGGCGGAAGACCAAGGCATGTCCGGGCTCGGCCTGGATGGCACCGGAATCGGGGCCGCGGTGGTAGAGATCCTGTTCCATCCCGGCAAGCAATGGCGGCGGAAACTCTCGCCCCGGTTCGAAAATTGCTGCGAAACCGCACATGGTTAAGGGCGTAGGACTCGGCGGATCACGGCGACGATTTCTTGCAGATCGTCGTCGGTGAGTTGTGGGTACATGGGGATGCTCAGAGACTGCGCGTAATAGGCGTCGGCGCCAGGGAGCGGCCGGTTGGTCTGTTCGCGATAATAAGGCTGGTGATGCAGCGGGATATAGAGCACTTGGCTGCCGACCCCGGCGTCGGCAAGGGCGCGCATGATCTCGCCGCGGGTCCTGCCGAGAGCAGTGAAATCGATCGCGAGAGAAAAAAGATGCCAGGCATGTTCCTCGGGTTCGGGCGGCAGAGCCGGCAAGCGCACAAAGGGAATGTCGTCGAGATGCTCGCGGTAAAAGGCAGCGATGCGGCGACGCTTTCGTAAGCTTTCGTCGAGGCGGCGCAGTTGGCTGCGGCCGAGGGCGCATTGGACGTCGGTGAGGCGGTAATTGTAGCCGATATCGGCCATCTCATAATACCAAGGCGCGTCAGGTTCCGGCGGGTGCTGCCAGTCCTCGGGGCGGCGCGACATGCCATGGTTGCGTATGGTGCGCAGGCGATGAGCGCAGTCGGGGTCGCGCAAGGTGACGGCGCCGCCTTCGCCCATGGCGATATGCTTGATGGCGTGGAAGCTGAACACCGCCATGTCGGCGTGCCGGCAGGCGCCGACATGGTGGGCGACGCCGGCGGCATTGCGATAGGTGGCGCCGGGGGCGTGGCAAGCATCCTCGATGAGCAGGCAATCATGGGCGTCGGCAATCTCGCGCAATGCAGCCAAGTCGGTGACACGGCCGCCAAGATGAACCGTGGTAATGGCGGCAATAGGTTTGGCGGTCTTCGCCAAGGCCGCGGCGACGGTCGCCGGGGTGAGATTGCCGCTGCCGGGGTCGACATCGGCGAAGGCTACCGGGGCGCCACACATGCGGGCGGCGGCCGCGGTGGCCAGGAAGGTGACCGGGCTGGTGAGCAGCCCGCGCTCGGGGCCAAGGTTTGCCGCCAGATAGGCGAGATGCAGGGCCGCGGTGCCGTTACTGCAGGCGATGGCGTGCGGCGCCCCAAGGGCAGTGGCGAATTCCTGCTCAAAGGCGGCCACTTGCGGGCCTTGGGTCAGATGTTCGCCGGTCAAGGCCGTGGTGACCGCGGCGATATCGTCGGGGGTGATTTCCTGACGGCTATAGGGATAGCGCATAGTCAGTGGATCGCCCGCTGGTGCCGCGCCGACTCCAAGGCGTCGGCCAGTCGTCGCGCGCCGCGGCCGTCCACTGCCTCGAGGCCGGCCCGGCGCAGGTTACCGAGCGTGGTGGCGTCGGATAGGAGCGCGTCGAGCGTTGCCGCAATGGCCGCCGGATCGTCGGTCGCCGGCATGGCGGCCAAGCGGCGATCAATCGCAGCGGCGGCGATGGTCTGTTGGGTGGCGTTCTGGCACAGCAGCAGCGACGGCAACCCGCAGCACAAGCGTTCGAGAAAGGATATGCCGGGGGCGCCGATGGCCAAGTCGCTGTCGGCATAGATCGGAATCATGTCGGTGGGTTCGACGAGGAGCCGGACTGCCGGCATGCGGGAGATGTGCGCGGCGATGGCGTCGAGGTGAGGCGCGGCGACGCCAAGGATAGCGGTGACCTGCACCGGCGTGGCGAGCCGGCCGACGGCGTCGAGCGCCGTGGCGGTACAGTTCACGCTATCCCGGGCGCCGAAGGCGATAAGCAGATGAGGTGCCCGGGGCGCGCTAGGCTCGCGTTTAAGGGCGCTGTCATGGGCGGCGGCATAAGCCTCGGCGAGGGGGGCGAACTGGGGTCCGGCGCAGACTGTCAGTCGGCCCGCGGGGGCCAGTCCGGGGACGGCTATGGCCGCGTCGCCGCGCGCGGCGCCATCGTCGGAGAGGACGATGGTGAAAACGCGTTCGGTCAGACGATCAATATGAGCCTCGGCGATCGCGTAACTATCGATCAAAGCGGCATTGATTTCGCCGCGCTCGGCGTGGTCGATCATGGCCTCAAGACCGTGCACCGTCGTTTCGCTGAGCGCGGCGACATCAGCCGGCGCCGGCTCCGGATCGAGGAACAGTCGAGGGGATCCCGGCAGATGGGCCGCGATGGCCCGGCAGCGGCTGAGATGACCGGCGCCGGCGCGGCGATCCGAGGCGACCCTGATGCCCCATCGCGGTGCGCTCGGCCTAGCAGGCGGCGACAAAGGCCTGCAACTCGTCGCCGGTAAGCCACCAGTCGTTGTCGACGCTGCTGTACTCGAACTGGGTCTCCACCGGATGGGCGGTGGTGGCGATCTCGGCGAGGAACTCGGCGACGTTCCACCAGTGAAAGGCCGGCTGGAGGATGTAGTGTTCGCCGGCATCCACACAATGGCGGGACTCTTCGAGAGGGATCATCACTTCGTGGAGTTTCTCGCCGGGCCGCATCCCGACAACCTCGTAGGTCGCATCGGGATGTAGGGCCGTGACCAAATCGGTCATGCGGATGCTGGGCAATTTGGGGACGAAGACCTCGCCGCCATGCATATCGCCGAGGGCCATCAGAACGAAAGCGACGCCTTGGTCGAGGGTGATGACGAAGCGGGTCATCTTGGCGTGGGTGATGGGCAAGATCCGGGTGCCGTCGGCGATCATGCCGCGGAAGAAAGGCAGGACGCTGCCGCGCGAGCCCATGACATTGCCGTACCGAACCACGGAAAAGCGGGTGTAGTGGGTGCCGGCGAGGTTGTTGGCGGCCACGAACAGCTTGTCGGAGCACAGCTTGGTGGCGCCGTATAGATTGATCGGATTGGCCGCCTTGTCGGTGGACAGCGCGACGACCCGTTTGACGTCATTGGCAATGGCGGCGTCGATGACGTTTTGGGCGCCGATGATGTTGGTGGCGATGCATTCGGTGGGATTGTACTCGGCGGCCGGTATCTGCTTCATCGCCGCCGCATGGACGATGATATCAACGCCGGCGCACGCGCGCATAAGACGGTCGCGATCACGCACATCGCCGACGAAGTAGCGCAGACAGGGGTGTCGGGCTTCGGGCAGCACTTGCGCCATCTCAAACTGCTTAAGCTCGTCGCGGCTGAAAACCACCAGGCGGCGCGGCGCGTGATCGCGCAACAAGGTCTCAACGAAGCGGTGGCCAAAGGAGCCAGTGCCGCCGGTTACGAGGACGGATTTGTCGGTGAAGTCTATCGGGTCACTCATGTGCTCAGCGCCTCCTCCGGGCTGGGAACCGCTGTCGTGCCGTCGCTATCGATCATGGACTGAAGCCAGTTCTTGCGTTGCTTGAGTTCTTGCGTCGGGCCTTGTTCCACCAGCCGGCCGGCGTCGAGGACGACGATGTAGTCGGCGCTGAGGACAGTAGACGCCCGATGGGCAATGACGATGACCGTGGCGTGGCGCTGGTCGATCAGGTTTCTCAGCGCGGCATGGATCTTGCCCTCGGACTCATAGTCGAGCGCACTGGTCGGTTCGTCGAGGATGACTATCGTGGCGGTCGAAAGAAAGGCGCGCGCAAGCGCGAGCCGTTGGCGTTGACCGCCGGAGAGCAGGGTTCCGCTTTCGCCGACTGGCGTGTCGTAACCGTCCGGCAGCGCGGTAACGAAGTCATGGGCGTGGGCCTGCCGGCAGGCCGCAATGACTTCGTCACGAGTCGCATCCGGGCGGGCATAGCGGACGTTGTCAACGACGGTACCGTTCATCATCAGCGGCGTCTGACCGACATAATGCACGCCGTCGCGCAGTCCGCCGAGGGCAAAGGTGTCGATCGGTACACCATCGAATTCAATCTTGCCGCTCTGCGGAACCACAAGCCGCGGCAGCATGTCCACCAATGTCGACTTGCCGGCACCGGAGGGACCGGTGATGGCGGTGATGCGTCCGGCGGGCAGGGATAGGGAAAGGTTGCACAGGGCCGGGGCATCGCTGCCGAGGTAACTGAAACTCACATTGTCGAAGGTTATGGCCCGTTGCAGGCGGGCGAAGGGCCGGGACCCGGCATCGACCTCGCGGTTTTCCGCACTGGCTTCGACAAAGCGCACCACTTGAGCCAAAAAAGCGCTGATCGCGGCGTTGACCTGGCGCAGCTTGGTGAAACTGGCAACGATCGGCATCAGGCGGATCATCGCCACGAACAGCAGGGTTATGGTCGCGATCTCGATGTCCAGGTAGCGTACCGAGAGGTTGAGGATCACCAGCACCATCACGGCTTGCGCGATGACAACCGCGGAATTCATCAGTACCGAGATCTTGGCAAGGCGGATGTCAATGGCGGCGAGCTTGGCGGCGTGCCGGCGGGTCAGTCCGTTCTCCTGATCGATCGCGTTGGATGCCTTAATGAGCCGCCAGGCGGTCTGCCGTTCGACGAGGAACTGGGCGAAGTTGGCCTTGGCACTCACCAGTTCGTCACTCGTCCGCCGGGTCATGCGAACAAGGGTGCTGACGCTGCTAATGGTCAACATGCCGAATGCGAGGGCAATGAGGGTGGGCACAAAAGCCACGCTGGCCATGATGATCCCGTAACCGATAACGGTGACGCCGTTGCTGAATAGTTCGGCCAGGTTGCGGATCACCGATGCACCGGACTGCGCTTGGGTCGAGACCAGAATGGAGAACCTGCCGGAGCCGACCCGCTGGAGGTACTCGCCGCGGCTGGACAAGATGGTGCTGAAGCACATCTCGCTCAGGCGTTTCGCCGCCTGGGCGCGCGCCTTTTCCACCACCAAGATGCGGGTGGCGGCAGAAATCTGGCGCAGGGTCAGCAGCAGCAGGACGAGCAGCGAGAGCGGAAGCAGCCCGACTTCTATGCCGATGCTGTCAAAAGATTGCGCCATGACCTGCCAGAGGCGCGAGCTGGCAATGAGCTCGCCGGCATCACCGCCATTCTCGACGAGCTGCATTATGGGCAGCAGCATGCCGATGCCGAATGTCTCAAAGGCCACGGCAACGAGCGAGATCGCGCCGATCGCGGCAAGTTCCTTGGGACGTAAGACGCCAAGGCGGCGTGCCGTTTGAATCGGCGTCCGCCATTCGCCGACGAGAGACCAAAGCAACTTGCTCATGGAGATGGACTTCCGCTGCAGCCGGCGTCAGCGCTGTTTGGTCAGGCGCAACATGCGGTACATGTCATCGGGACGCTGGTGTTCAGGGGCGATGCCGATCTGCCAGTCCTCGACATGGTCGTAGGAGAAGCCGACCTGTTCGACCATTTCGCGGATGATGGGCTCCTCGACCCAAAAATCCTTTACCGACGTCTTGACCGTTCCCGACGGCGTCAGCCCGACGTCACCGACGAACACGCCATCGGCCTTTAACGCCTTGTGGATTTCGGTGAGGCATTCGCGCATCTCGACCAGGGGCATATGAACGAGAACCGCGCGCGCCCAAACCATGTCGAAACTGCCGTAACCAAGAAAGGCCAAGCTGTTGTCGCCGCGCGCGGTGTGGAAGGCCGGGTTCCGGTCCTGCAGACCCTCGCGGGCCATATAGTCGTGCGCCATGCGGATGCGTTCGGCCGAGAGATCGATCCCAACATAGTTGCCGGGGTCGAGAAAGGGCACCAGATGCACGGCGGAACGACCGAAACCACAGCCGAAATCAAGCACCCGACTGGCGGCCGTCATGCCGCAGCGTTCGAGCAGGGGCAGGTGAAACTGGGCGACCGAGAGGTCGTACAGTCCCTTCTCCTTGCCGGTGTATTGCGGCGATTTACGGATGATATCCTCAATCGTGTTGCGGCGTTCCTGGCGATTGAGCATCCAGGCATAGAAATGGTTCCAGCGACGGCCAAAAACCCGAAACAAGGTCAAGATCAAAGGCAGGCTGCGAAATTTGAGGCCATCATAGCCGCTGAGTCTGAGGCTCATTCCCGGTTTCCTATTCGCTGGCAAGAGGGTGACGGCGACTGGCGCCCTAGCTGAAATAGACGCTGGTCTCGCGGCCGAGGCGCCGGAGCCAGTACCTGGCGGCCTGAACCGGCGGCCGGCGGCTATGGGTGGACCAACCATTCATGAAATCCAGATGATCGATGTTGTTGAGGATCAGAGGATCGTCATGGGCATGGCGGACATCGAACACGGTCAGGCGATTGTTCGCGGTGAGCATCACCGTCGCCCACTCGCCGTCGTGCAACAGCTCGTCGAGGGCGACTCGTCGCGCCGAGAGCTTGTCGACGCGCCGCTTCAGGCTGGCCCCGGTGGAGCTGACGAGAGTCGCGACGATCGGTTGCTGGTACGGGTTGATCAGCAAGAAGCTGTTGCCGATGTTGCGGGTCCGATCGACGTAGGTGGCGGTGTGCTGCATACAAAAGGCGCCGAACTTGGCGATCTGGTCGATGATCGGGCCGCGGGCATATTTGAGGTCGGAGCCAAATGTCATGGCGCCGCGCTGCGGGTGGATGAACAGTCCATAACCCTGCACCAAGGCCACCTTGTCGAAGGCCGGGCCATCGGCGGTGATGCCGACCTCGACATAGCCCAAGTCGTCGGATTCGAAAGTGCGAACGACGTCATCGATCTCGGCGCGGCCATCCCGCACGGCGATGGCAATCTCCTCGCGGGCGGTCTCGCCGCCAGTGACATGAACCGAGAAGGTGAGCCTGAAGGTGCCGGTAAAGTCGGGGGCGGTGCGATAGGCGAGGATGTTGCGGACGCTGTA
>JAJFJA010000007.1 GCA_021774445.1 Alphaproteobacteria bacterium | reverse complement strand
GCCAAATCCAGAGAAAGCAGTGTCTCTAAGCGATCGATTTCGGCGCGATAGAGTGTGTCGAGTTTCTCGCGGGTCTCGGGAGCCATGCGCGTCCGCCCCTGGCGCTTGCCGATCAGCACACGCTTAACGCCAATATCCCGGCCAAGGTTGACCAGCCAGTCTTGATCATATCTCTGAAGCAGTGCCCGGATGTTCGACGCCATTCTGAACAATTGAGGGAACCGCGGCTGCGCGCCGGCGTTTACCTCCGAGGCGCCAGCGCCACGAGGGAAACGGTCGGCTTGGATACCAAGAAACTCACTTACCTGTTTTTGCGCCTTAATCGGTTCGCGTGTCGCATTCTCGAAAACGAGCGTAAGAAGGCGCTCCCTACCGAAGTAATGCTTCTCCCGTCCGAGTCCAGAAACATGACCATCGACCGCGACGTTAAACGGCGGATCGGTGAAGACCATTTGGGCTTTCTTTCGACCCATCAGTTTAACGAAGGACGCAGGCTCGGTGGCATCACCGCACAGCAAGCGGTGCCGGCCCAGATGCCACAGATCACCAGGCCGGTTGACGGTGGCTGTCGCTGGGTCCGGGCAAGGAATTTTGTCGGCGTCGAGATCGGGGTCCGGTCTGAGACCGTCGATTAGAATGTCGATCTCGGCCGTCTCAAAGCCGGCAATAGTGATATCGAAATCGAGCTCGATCTGGCTAAGATACTGCAATTCGAGCGCCAACAACTCCTGGTCCCAGCCCGCGTTCGCCGCAAGTTTGTTGTCGGCCAGGACGTAGGCGCGCTTCTGTTCTTCCGTCATATAGTCGAGGCAGATCGTTGGCACGATCTCCAGTCCCAGGCGTTTAGCCGCTTCGACCCGCGCGTGCCCGGCGACGATGTCACCGTCCGCGTCGATCAGGATGGGGTTGGTAAAGCCGAATGTGCGGATGCTGTCAGCGACCTGGCAGATCTGTTTTTCACTGTGGGTGCGCGCATTGCGACTATAGGGCTTAAGTGAGTCAACGGCCCTTGGCTCGACGTTCAAACCGCTAAAGCCGCCGTCACGCGTCTTGGAGGATTTGGGCATTTAGTGACCTCGTTAGGGTTAAGAAAAACAACGAACTTGCTGACAACCGAGCCGCATTTAGTTGTGCCTCCCGCGGGGCTTTGCGCGACGATCCTCAAGCCAGCAAGTTCACGGGGGAGCGGGAGGTTTTCTGGATAGAGGCAGCCGGAGTGCCTATCGCCGGGCGGAGAAGCCCCGCCAGGTCCTGCACAGCTTCGGTCGAATGGACCAGTCGAATGGCAAGAGGGGTGCGGTCCGGTTGACCACGACCCCCACCCGGGTGGGGGTCGTGGTCACTGCCGCCCTCAGCAATGTCGCGCCGCGAGGCTGCCGGTCTCCGCGATCACAACCATGCTTGGGTCGCCCCGGGGGCGGTTGTGGCGCCAGATCGGATTGGGCGGCGCCGGCGCTTCGAGGGGTTATTTCCCGGTGGCTTGCGCGTCGCTCACCAGGAGGCAAGCTCCCCGAGGCTCACGCCATCAGTGTTTGGCAGGCAAGGCCGCGGCCTCTGTTCGCAAGACAGTCGAGTTTGATGGAGTTGCTGGCCAGGCAGCGGCTTTGGCAGCACTCAGATCGGCAATCCGATACTCAAGCGCAGCGATGCGTTCGAGGATCGTGAAGGTGCACTCCTGCGAGTCGGCGTGAATAGGCATGAAAAAACCGCCGGAAGCAGGGGCTTCGGCGGCTTTTTTGCGCACGTCTGACTACGCATTTCAGCATCTAATATCGTTTCTTTTCAGAGATCAACCCCCTTTTGTCACCCCGAGTCTCCATCATCAAACCAGCATGCGCGTCTGGGCGCTCAGTCATGGAGTGCAAAACAATTCACCCCGCACCACATGGTGATCAAGATGCGGTACACGTCTCGGTCGGTCGGCGTCACCGTGATGCCCGCATACGTGCAAAGCGACGGCGTCGAGGCCGTCTTCGACAATCTGCAAACCCGCGCCAACGTCGCAATACGCTCGCCCTGTGCCAACGAGGGGACGGACCCGGGTACCGAAATCACGATGACCGGCTCCGCGCAGCTGACGCATGTTCAGGGCGTGTCGGCATAGATCTGCGGATAAAGGTGTCGCTTGGCGTCATCATCGAACTCGGCCTTGAAGCGATGCCGGTCCTTGAGTGTTGCCGCCCGTTGGGCGGCCGGCCGGGCGCCGATCTCTTCCATCAGCCGGCCGAGGTGGGGGTAATCGGCCATGGCGTCGTCGCCGAGCATAAAAGGAATGCGCGTGCCCCAGCCCCAGACCGCCATGTCAACGATGGTATAATCGTCGCCAAGCATGTAGCGGTGGCGGCCGAGACGCTCATCGACGATCTTCCAGTGCCGGCGCGCCTCGTAGTTGTAACGTTTCTGACCATAAGGCACGGGCTCCGGGGTGAAATGGCGAAAGTGCACCGCCTGTCCGGAAAACGGGCCGACCCCGGTGGCCACGAACATCAGCCACGACAAGAGTTCCCCACGTGCCGTTTCGGTGTCCTCGGGCAGGAACTTGCCGGTCTTCTCGGCCAGATAGAGTAGGATCGCGTTGCTGTCGAACACGAGGACGTCGCCATCGACGATGGTCGGCGCCTTGCCATTGGGATTGAGCGCCAGATAATCGGGCGTGTGCTGGTCGCCCCGCCGCGTGTCGATGGGGATCGGTTCATAGTCCAGCCCGGACTCTTCGAGAAACAGCGCCACTTTGAGAGGATTGGGCGCGGCGTTGTAGTAGAATTTCAGCATTGAGGGGAGCCCTGTTTGCAGGTCACGCGGCCCGCCGCATCCACCGGCAACGGCGTGCGAGTAATATAGCGCGCCGCGTCTAATAGAAGAAACATCGCCGGCGATGTCGTCAGCATCGGCAATGCGCCGACTGGGATGCGCGACTCATAGCCTGTGCGCGCGACATCGAGCTTCGTGGAGTTGCTGGCCAGGCAGCGGTCTTGGCAACACTCAGATCGGCAACTCGCTGCTCAAGCACAGCAATGCCCACGAGGATTTCCGTATGCATGCGGACCTCCGAGTCGGCGCAAAATGTCATAGAAAAAGCCGCTCGGAGGCTGTTTCCTCGGCGGCTTCGCGGAATTCTGATAACGAATATCGGTATCAAATATCGTTTCTTTTCAGTCGCGTCAACCCCCCTAGTGTTAATCCGAGTCGGATGGGGTGAGCCTGCGTGCCCTCGTCGCTCGCGAACGTTTCAGGCTGACCGATCTTTAGAACCCACCGGGCGCGCCAGGCCCGACCGCGCGCCCTTCTCCAGGGTCAGGCGGCGTGCGGCCACGTCGGCTTTCTGTCGCCGTAGTAGTGGAAGTGTTTGCGAGCTCAACTCGGCCGGCACGCAGTCGCGCGCATCGCGTAATCTGTACCCTTGAGATGAGCACTGTCGAGGAACGCGCAACCCAAGTTTGCCGAAATCCTCGCGGCCAATGTGATCCGGTTCACCGACCGTTGGATGGAGCGACACTAGCAATGGAGCGAACCCGGACTAGGTGGCGATAATGCCCCGAAGCCGCAATGAAGACGTATGGTCGCAATAGATTAAGGGGAGGTCGTCGTGGCCATATGGCAGGATCACGGGAGCAACCGGGCGTTAGGCGACATTCCACCCGAAAGGCGTGTAGTGAGCCCGTGCGAACGTTTTGTCGCTACGTTCTATCTCGTCTCCGAAAATGACGACGAGGACTCCGACGGCGGTATGCATGAGATCATGATTTATGACGCCGCGACGCAGCGCCCCCTTGCAAGCTTCACCCGCGCGTGGCGGGTCAACTACCGCACTGATTACACCAGCGGGAGCATGACGCGAGAAATCGGTTTTGCAGCGGCTGGTGGGACATTGTTGATTAACGGCGGTCGCGGCAGCGATGGTGTAGTGAACCGAGTGCCATTTGTGGCAGCCATAGCCGCTATTAAGAAGCACTGCGCCGCCGCGCCTGATGAGGCGGCAGCTTATCTGAGGGGCGAAAACCGGCTGGCATTCCATAGCCGCGTCAAGGACGGCATCTCGGCGCCTATCGAATTCAGCGACCTCAGCGACCTCATCAAATTCCACCTCCGTTCGGTTGGTGAAACACGGTAGGGACGCGAAAATGACTAAACGCGAAAGTTGGAGACTTGATCCTGCAGAGGTCGGCTGCGCGGGCGACGGGTCAATCTCAACGCGCCGCCGCAGACTTCGTCTCTCGCGCGCATTGGACGAGCGGAGCCTGCGGCTCCGATTGACCCACATGCCAACCGGAATTGCCGTGCACCGAGAGATCCCCCCCGGCGCATATTCGAAAGTCGAAATGAAGACGGCTCGAGATGGGCTCCACGCTCACAGTCGATGTCTGGCTGCGAGGGACGTCCAGAGCGCCAAGCCTGCTAAGAACAGCGCAGGAGATTTCCGAAGTGGCGAAGCGGTACTATTCATTTGAATCTGCACTGTCCTGTGCAGGGGTTACCTCTTTGCCTCGCGCAAAGGGAATAGTGAGGTGTCTCGGCCACGACCACCCTGCATGAACCATCCGCGCCACCGCACCCGCAACTTAACGCATCCACCAGGCCCCCGCCTTCGAGAAAAATACCGAGCCTGTTTGGCCCGATCAGGTTCAACTCGTAGCCGAACCGAGATGTGACCCAGTCGGCGCTGGTACTCGGCTCGGACCGCGCTGCGATCCCCGGATGCGGCGGTTCGATACGTTCCTCGGCGTTGGCCGGATCGGGCAACAGCGTGATTGAGGCAGCGACCAGCAAGCCGGGGATCATCCTAGAGAGAACATCAAAACGCGTCATACTAAAGTCGCTCCGCGTTTACTTGGTTGGCGTCCGGGAGCGTCAAATCATGGACCTTCGCTGCGCGGTCGTCACCGCCCGCGTTCGGTTATTGACGTGCAGCCGGGCAAAAATTCGCTTGAGATGATATTTGACCGTATTTTCCGAGACGCTGAGAAGTCGCGCGATTTCTTTGTTGGAGTGGCCTTGAGCAAGCAGCCTCAAATAGGTGATCATCAGCGCGTCCGTGGTTTCCGACTCGGAAAAGCGGCGGGAATCCCCCGATGTGAGCGAGAACAGCGAATCGGCTACGTTGCTTGGCATCTGCGACGTATCAAGCCGTTTCAGCAGGCGCCTCAGAGGCGCACCCTCGTCGAGTATGAACTGTTGAGGGGGCTGTTGAGTTAGCTGCGGCATGCAAGCTTCGAGAGCCTTATGTGCTGCAGAAGTGTCATTCACCTCCTCCAGGGCCACCGCGCGGATGCACTGCATTTTCATCCAGGAAAGGCGGCGGCCTCCGCTCACGGTTGACGCCAAGCCGCGGCCGAGCACGGCCAGCGCCTGGCGGGCTCTGCCGGTGCGCACAAGGAGACGGGACTGGGTAGTGAGCACGATGTCATTCCTCAGCGCCCAGTCAATTTCGCCTGTGGGCATCGCGACATCCGACGATTCACTGCGCCGAAGTAGCGGTTCCAATTCCCGCTCGGCCGTAGCGTAGTCACCGACCAACACCAGTGCGCGCGCGCGCTCGGAGCGCGCCAACCGGTCTAGTCGAGGCAGGTGTCGTCGCCGAGCGGTCTCCGCCGCGCTGTCAAGCACCCCCTTGGCCGCGCCGATCCCGTCTTTCCTCAGCGCGATACGCGCCATTGTCTTATACGCCGATGCCAGCACGTCCAACCAGGCATCGCTCGTTGAAACGTGGCCCAGCGACGAGCGAACCAGATCTGATGCTCCCTCAACATCGCCGCGTTCCATCAAGATCTCGGCCAACGCGACGTTCGCTATCGCTTCGATATCGCTGTCATCACCTATCAACTGACGGCACCCGGCGATCATGCCTCTCAATTCAGCCTCGGCTGCAGACAGGTCGCCCTCCTGTAGCAAGATCGCTCCCAGGTGCCCACGCATGTACAGTTCGCCGAGCACCGCGTTCGCCTGCCGGTAGTTGTGCATTCCGCGGTTGCAGTACCGGCGCGCGTCGGGAAGGTTACCCATGTGCAGGAAGATCAGGCACAGCACGTTGGATATAAGGGCGGCCCCGACGGGATCGTCATCGTCGATGCTTCCCTCGAAGTCGAAAAGCAAAGAAACGTCGAGCGGTCCCAGCGGCTCGTCCTCGTAGAGCCTGAGGTGGGCGTCGACTAAAGCAATGTCGGCGGCGACGGCATCGCCATGAACCGATTGAAGGCGAGTTGCTATGCGGTTGAAAGTTTCTCGGGCGTCCTTGACCGCACCTGTCTTGACGAGATCAAAGGGCAGGGCGAGAGCAGCACGCGGATAGCTCTCCAGCTCGTCGACGGTCAAGCTGCCAAGAACCTGGCGAAGCAATGGCCCATAACCTGATAAGACCAAGCGCCAGCCGCCCTGCACCTCGATCATGCGCAGCGCATCCTCGATCAGCCCGGTCGCGGCAGCATGGGCGATGCCTTCCGACAGCAGGCTGTTATCCTCGAACCACTTCATTGCCTTCTGGTGCATCTTGGCGAGATCGACACCATCAGCTTGGCTCCGCTTGATCAGATAGTCGCGGAACAGCGGATGCATCGTCCACCAACGCGTCCCGCCCTTCAGCGAGGTGATTGGCACGCCCCGGTCGGAGAGTTCCTGCAGCACGTTCTCGGAGTCTGGCGCACCCGTGAGGCTTGTGAGTAGGGGCGCGTTGATCCGTTCCACGACCGCCAAGGCTGTCACCGTGTTCTGCTGCTGAGGCGAAAGGGCATCATACAGTTGCTCGGCGAGATACGCGGTGATCTCGTCTTCGTTGCCTACAATAGTAGCGAGGCGATTGTGGCTCAGCCGGCCGTCGGCGAGGCACGTCTTGGCAAGCTCGAGGGCCGCCGGCCACCCGCGAACGCGCGCGTTTAGCTGCGCGGCGGTATCGCTGTCGATGCCGGCCAGCGCGCTCGTCGCCTCGACGAGGTCGAAGCGAAGCTCTTCATGACCCAGTTCGCGCAGTATCCCCGATAAGCGCAGGCGAGCGTACGGCAATGCGGGTCTCGACCGTGAGGCGATGATGAGTGTGGTCGCCGGCGGGAGGTGGTCGATTATCCACTCGAGCGTCCGATCTGTCTGCTCGTTTTGTGCCCGATGATAGTCATCAATGAACAGCGTCACGCCGGCTTCGAGCTGGCTCAAGCGGTTGATCAGCGTGACGCCCATCTCACTGCGCGAGAGGTAGAAGGACTCCCGCGCCGCATTGGCGGCGGACGCGTGGTCCTGTCCGACCGCCATCCGGACCGCTGCGTGGGCGTATGCCAGGAGCGTTTTTGGATCACCGTCGCTGTCGTCGAGAGTGATCCAGCCGGAGCCGTGCCCCCGTTCCGCGAGTAATGACCTTATCTGCCCAAGCGACGTCGTCTTGCCGAACCCGGCGGGCGCATGGATTAGCCAGACGCCGCCAGGCTGGAACTCGCCGAACAAGTCGAGGATGCGCCGTCGCGCGACTGTGTCGCGCCGTCCCATCGGTTCGATGAGCTTCGTTTCCAGCAGAAGAGCTTGGGAAAACGGACGATCCACGGTTCCTACAAGAATAACCTCTCCGAAATCGGCTGCAGCGGCTCGATGGCGCGGCACCCAGTTTAAGCACACGCACGCAGTCACCACTACTCGATAGGGTAGGGTTGACGACATGGTTTGTCACGTTCGCTTTGGCCAGGCGCTCCCGCTTCCCGTAGCCTACCGTACGGGTCGGTCACTCCGACGAGACAACCGGCGCAGCTTTACGATCGAGATCGGCGCCGGCGTGACAGGCGCGGCCGTGTTGTGACCTCCAGGCTTCGAGTGGTAGGCTCAGCATTAGTCTCACAAATGGAGGTCGCCGTGGCAAAACGCATTCGCGTCGTCACCCCAATAACATCTCGCGGCTTCCGGGGGCTGCATGACTTTGACGCCCTTCAGACCGCCGACGTGACCGTCGAAATGGTCGAGATCGCCACCGGCCCGGCGTCGATCGAGTGCGAACTCGACGAGGCGCTGGCAGTGCCGGGGACGGTGGCCAAGATCATCGAAGCGGAGCGGGACGGGGTCGATGCGGTGGTCATCGACTGTATGGGGGACCCCGGTCTGCGGCCGGCACGCGAGTGCGTGTCGATCCCGGTTGTAGGACCGGCCGAAACAGCAATGCACATCGCTGCGATGCTTGGCCACAGCTTCAGCGTCATTACCGTGCTCGACAATATCCGGTCGATGCTCGAGAACCAGGCAATGGTTTATGGCTTGCCCGCCAAACTCGCGTCGGTTCGCTCGGTCAACATCCCGGTCCTGGAGCTTGAGTCCGATCTTGCCCGCGTGAAGCAGGCACTGACCCAACAGGCCGCGATCGCCGTCGAGCAGGACGGCGCTGACGCGATCATCTTCGGCTGCACCGGGATGCTGGGATGCGCCGAGGCGGTGCGCGCCGGTCTGCTGTCACGCGGCCTCGATGTCCCAGTAATCGATCCGGTGCCGGCGGCTGTACGGTTCGCGGTAGCGCTCATAGGCTCCGGCCTCAGCCAAAGCAAGCGCACCTATCGCACGCCACCGGCCAAGCCGATTGTGGGCTACGATGACATTGCCCAAACCATGCGGGAGGCGGCCGAATAGCCGGGCATTTGTCATGCGACAAACGGGGCGGGTAACGGACCTCCCCACCCGATCGGGTAGGAGGTCTACAGATCCAACCGTCGGTCCTACCCGTTGTCGCGGTTGATCATAGCGCGACGATTGTGATGGAATCGCCGCGTGTCAGGGAGCGTCGGGGATGACCACTTCGGCTGATAATGTGACTGTTGAGGGCTGGGGTAACGCACTGCGCGTGTTCCTCGGCGGCAATCGTCTCATCTGGCTGGTTCTCCCCGCTTTTATTTTCTTTCTCTTGTTTTTCGTCTTCCCTGTCCTTTCGATGCTGGCCATCTCGTTTAACAAGGCCATACCGGGCGTTATCGACTTCCAGTTTGATCTGACGCTCGCCAACTTCGAGCGGTTCTTCAAGCGAGCGCTCTTCTACGAGGCGGCCATCCGATCGATCGGGTTGGCGACCCTGGTCGCTACGATCACGCTGGTCGTCGGCTATCCGTTGGCGTACCTGATCGCCAAGACCGAGCATCCCGGCCGCAACACGTTCCTGATGATCCTCGTGCTGACCGCCATGCAGCTCGATATGGTCATCCGTTTGTACGGCCTGATGGTCCTGATGGGTGACAACGGCATTATCAACGCGGCGCTGCTCCAATGGGGTGTCGTCGAGACGCCGTTGCCGTTGATGTACAACTTCTTCGGCGTCGTCGTCGGCCTGGTTCAGTTCGGACTTCCGTTCATGGTGCTGTCCCTGATCGGCATTATCCGCGGCATCGACCCCTTCCTCGAGGAAGCGGCGCGCAGTCTCGGCGCCAACCGCTGGACGGCATTTTGGCGGATCACCTTTCCGCTGAGCATGCCTGGCATTCTCGCCGGCTCGCTCCTTGTGTTCGCCATATCCATGAGTTCCTACGTCGTCCCGGCACTCATGGGCGGATGGAAGGTCCTCGTCCTACCGATCCACATTTTCCAACAGAACTCTGAGCTCGGGAATTGGCAGTTCGGCGCGGCGGTCTCAGTCATACTGCTCATGAGCAGTATGCTCGCGGTTCTCGTGTACCAGCGCTATGCCGTCAAGACCGCGGGAGGTGTCCGGGCATGACCGTTGCAACAGACAGAGCTGGCCCCGGTGGCTTCCTTGGCTTTCGCGGCAAGGGCGTGCGCGGCAAGCCGCCCGTCGACAAGTTCTGGGAAGAACCCGATATTCCACCGGTTTTCAAGATCGGCGGCTGGCTCGCGCTCGCTATCTTGCTGCTGCCGGTAGTAATCGTCGTCCTCGCTGGGCTAAACGCCGGAGACTTCCTCACCTTTCCGCCTGACGGGCTGTCGCTGCGCTGGGTTAACGAGTTCCTCACCAATGAACAGTTTCTCGGCGCATATCTTTTCAGCCTGCAGTTGGCGCTGACCACCACGGTGATCTCCACCGTCATCGGTACGATGGCGGCGGTGTTCCTGGCGCGCACCGATTTCCCTGGCCTCGGCGTACTACGCGCGTATTTTCTGTCGCCGCTGATCCTGCCGGGCATAGTGCTGGGCTTAGCGCTTTACGTCTTCTACGTCGCCACATTTGAGCCGCTGACCGGCATCAGATTACAGCGCACTGTGGCCGGCCTGACTATTGGTCACGTGCTGGCGACCATGCCTTACGTCATCGGCGCCGTTACCGCCGCGCTTTTCAATTTCGACCGGACATTGGAAGAAGCGGCACGGTCACTGGGCGCCGGCCCCTTCAAGGCGTTCATGAAGGTGACATTGCCAATTATCGCGCCGGGCGTGATGGCGGGAGCAATCTTCGCCTTCATCGTGTCGTTCGGCCAGTTTGAGGTGTCGTTGTTCCTGAGCGCGGCGAATTTGGAGCCGCTGCCGATCGCCATGTACATCTCGCTGCGCTACGAATTCGCGCCGATCGCGGCGGCAGCCGGCATATTCGCAATAGCCTTGGTCGTTGTATCGATGGTGATCACCAGTCGACTCATCAGTCTCAAGCGGTTTTCGGGTATCAAGTTCAACTAGCACATGGAGCGGGGACAGCCCCTATGCGTACTGATGCAACTTGGACCGGTCGTCGACCGCGACAATCCGTTCAACGAAATCTTCGCCGGCCTAGGCGAAGCCCATCCACAAGAAAACTAGGGAGGCGTTCATGAGTACAAATGACAAGGCCAAAGGCCCTTCAAGACGCAAATTTATCAAGACCGGCGCGGCCGCGGGCGCCGTCGCGGCGGGCGGACTGCCGCTTTTTAACATCAACCACGCCTGGTCGCAGGACGTCACGTATGACGGCGGAGTCTTCGACGCCGGCGGAGCCACGTTCCGCCTGGCCGAATGGCCCGGCTTCTGGCAGGAGAATATTACAGAACTCCTGCTCAACGACTTCGAGAGGGACTTCAACTGCAAGTTCGAATACGACGGGTCGTGGCCGTGGTTCGCCAAGTTCGTCGCCGGAGGCGTCGACAATCCACCCAACGACGCAGCCAATTGGAACATACCGGATCTGATCAAGACCGCTCGTGCCGGCGAGTTCTTCGTGTCGCAAGACGAGGTCAGGGCGAACGTCCCCAAC
This sequence comes from Alphaproteobacteria bacterium, assembly GCA_021774445.1. GTDB lineage: Bacteria > Pseudomonadota > Alphaproteobacteria > UBA6615 > UBA6615 > SZUA-147. The sequence goes on along the minus strand of JAJFJA010000007.1, from coordinate 32,434 downwards.
GCCAACGACCTGTGGCCGTTCGCTTACGACAACGGTGTCGGTTTCACTTGGGCATTTGGCCAGTACTGCTTTGCCTACCGCAGCGATCGGGTGGATCCGGCTCCCGACTCGTTCAAGTCGTTCTGGGATGATCGATTCAACGGCAAGCGCGCCACCTATGTGACAATCAACACCTTGCAAAACGTCTTCTTCATGGTCGCGAACTCAGTCTGGGGCAGCGACGACCACGATATGGAAGCTGGTTTCGACGCTCTGCGCCGGGCCATGCCGTTGAAGCTTTCCGACTTCACCGGCAACATGCAGACCCTGCTGGAACGCGGTGAGGTCGATATCGCCGTGCTGGTGGACGGAGAGGCTTACATGCAACGGGACCGTGGAGTGCCGATCGATCAGTACATCTGGCAGGAGAAGAAGGCGCTCCTCACCCAGACGCACACGATCTCCCGAGGCTCCGAGCCCATGCAGAAAAAGCTTGCCTACGCGCTGCTCAACCGGCGCCTGAGCCCCGAGTTCCAGACGAAGTTCGACAACGTCTTCTACTTGCGTCCGACCAACAAAAACGCGGAGGTCGCGCCCAACCTGGCCGCAAATGGTGTTACCAACGACGCCAGCAGCACCGAAGGCCTATGGATCCCGGACTGGAATTGGTACGTAGACAACGAAACCGAAATCACCGACGTCTCCAACGAGATCTTCAGCAGCTGATTTGCGCATATCTTGTAATGCCGGACCAGATCACCGCATTTGGTCCGGCAGCGGGGAGAGCACGACACGGCTTCACACCAAGTCCGGTTGCCGCCAGCGTCAGCCGCTAGCAATGACACAATGGCGCCAACACCGTGGAGCGAGGTCAGTCGCCGCCGGATTCGTCTGCCGGATATCGCTTCGACGGTTCACGTTTGGCGCGCGGTCGTGCACACCCGTCGCGAACAATGCTGCCCAGTTTACGCCGATAGATAGAAGGAAAAGTTTGGCCATCCGTCATGCAATTGAAAGCAAATCCCCGACCAGAGCGGGCCCCCGAAACACCCACGAGTGTGCACGGCGGGCGATGACGGATTATTGGCACTTGACGGATCTCGTGTGGCCGGACCCAAAACTCGTGCGGTCCCGGCGATTGCTCGACTGTCATGTTGGAGAGGTGATTGATGTCGTATGTTGAGCTGCGCAATCTCAGCAAGCGCTACGGCCAAACGCTGGCGGTCGACGATGTTTCGTTGCTGATCCAAAAAGGCGAGTTTTTCTCGCTCTTGGGACCCAGCGGCTGCGGCAAGTCGAGCACCCTTAGGATGATCGCCGGCTTCGTCAACCCTGACGCCGGCGATATTGAGATTGGCGGAGAACTTGTCACACAGCTGCCGCCCGAGCGGCGGCGCCTTGGCATTGTCTTCCAGAACTACGCGATTTTTCCGCACATGCACGTATACGACAATATCGCGTTCGGCTTGCGCATGCGTAAGGTATCTAAGGATGAAATCGGCAAGCGCGTCAGCGCCGCCCTCGAACAGGTCGGCCTGTCGGGCTACGAGACCCGGTACCAGCGCCAGTTATCTGGCGGTGAGCAGCAACGGGTGGCGCTGGCACGCGTTCTCATCACACAGCCGAGCATTCTGCTCCTCGACGAGCCGCTGTCCGCGTTGGACAAGATGCTTCGCGAGGAAATGAAATACTGGATCAAAGACTTGCAGCATGAGTTAGGGATCACAACGATCTATGTCACCCACGATCAGAGCGAAGCGTTGACTATGTCCGACCGCATCGCCGTTATGAACCGCGGCAGGGTCATCCAGGTTGGCTCGCCGGACGACATTTACGAGCGACCGGTCAACCGCTTCGTTACCGATTTCATCGGAGAATCCAGCATCCTGGTCGCCCGTGTTGCCCGGCTCAACGGCGCCAGCTGCACCTTGGCAATTGGCGATCGCATGTTCCAAGCGCCGCTGCGCGAAGGCCTCGCAGTCGACAACGAGGTGTCCCTGGCGTTGCGGCCGGAACAAATACTACTCGACAACGAAGCCGGCGCACCGGGTGCGAACGAGCTTAAGGCCCGCGTGATCGACAGCACCTACCAGGGTTCGATAATCCGCTATCGACTTGACCTGGGTGGCCAGACGGTAGTGGCGGAAAGACCCAACCGTGCCGACGTAGGCGTGCTGAACACGGGCTCGGAAATCACGATTTCCTGGAAGCCCGAGGCGACCGAAATTCTGCTGGATTGACTGAATTCCTGCGGCAACGAGAACACGAGCCATGATATGAGCATAAGAGTTGGTATCGACGTAGGCGGCACCAATACCGACGCCGTCCTCATGGATGACCTCAAGGTATTGAGTTCGCGCAAAACACCAACGACGGCCGACGTGTCGAGCGGCATCGTCGCCGCGCTCGAAGCCGTGCTTCAGGAAAGCGGCGTTGCGCCGTCGGCCATCCGCGGCGTCATGATTGGGACTACCCACTTCACCAACGCCGTCGTTGAGCGAAAGCGACTGCTTGAAGTCGGCGCTATCCGCCTTGGGTTGCCGGCAACCAAAGCTCTTCCGCCAATGGTCGATTGGCCGGAAGATCTTAGCGCTACCCTCGGTCAGCATCGCTACATGGTGCATGGCGGTCATGAGTTCGATGGCCGAGAGATTTCTCCCCTGAATGAACAGGAACTGCGCGCCGCCGCAAAAGACTTGCGCCAGAAAGGCATACGCGCCGCCGCGATAACATCAGTGTTTTCGCCGGTTAACTCTGAAATGGAACTTCGCGCCGCGGAGATCGTGGCGGACGAGGTGGGCGACATCACCATCTCTCTATCCCATGAGATCGGGCGCGTCGGTTTACTCGAGCGTGAAAACGCGACAATCATGAATGGCTGCCTGACGGATTTGGCGAGCCGGGTCGTCGAATCGTTTCGCGGGGCGCTGCGTCGCCTGGACGTCCGCGCACCGTTCTTCATCAGTCAAAATGACGGCACGCTGATGACTGCCGAGCATGTGGAAAAGTATCCAGTACTGACCTTCGCTTCGGGACCGACGAACTCCATGCGCGGAGCGGCATTTCTGGCCAACGCCAAGGAGGCGATGGTTGTCGACATCGGCGGGACCACGTCCGATGTGGGCATGCTTCTGCATGGGTTCCCGCGAGAGGCGTCCGTGGCGGTCGACATCGGCGGGGTGAGGACCAATTTCCGTATGCCCGATGTGCTTTCATTTGGCCTCGGCGGCGGCAGTCTGGTGCGCGACGACGGTGCACGCATCGGTCCCGATTCAGTCGGCTACGAACTGACGACCAAGGGAATGGTCTTCGGCGGGGATGTGCTGACGACCACGGACATTGTGGTGGCGGCGGGGCTGGTCGATATCGGCGACCGCAGTCGCGTCGCAAGCGTGCCGCCACGAACGATTGGGACCGCACTCGACACGATCCATCAAATGACGGACGAAGCAGTCGATAGGATGAAGACAAGTGTCGAGGCGCTGCCGGTCATCCTGGTCGGCGGTGGGGCCATTCTGATATCGCGAGATCTGCCGGCCGCCTCGGATATCATAAAACCGGATCATTCGCCGGTCGCCAACGCGATCGGCGCCGCAATCGCCCAGGTCGGTGGCGAAGTCGATCGCGTCTTTTCCCTCGAAGGCCTATCGCGCGATGAAGCACTCGATGAAGCTAAGAGCGAAGCTAGCGGCAAGGCCGTCGCGGCCGGCGCTGATCCCGATTCCGTGCAGATCGTCGATATTGAAGAGGTGCCGCTGGCCTATTTACCAAGCAGCGCTACACGCATTCGCGTGAAGGCGGTCGGCGACCTTTCAATAGGCGATCCAAAATGAAGCTGTCGCGCGCGGATCTGAAAGACCTTTGCCGAGGGGCGGCATTCCTGGGCACCGGAGGGGGTGGCAACCCCTACATAGGCCGCTTGATGGTGGAACAGGCCATGGACCTTGGTCATTCCGTCGAGATCATTGATCCCTCCGAGGTGCCGGACGATGCTCTTGTCATACCGACGGCAATGATGGGCGCCCCGACGGTGTTGATCGAAAAGTTGCCGCGTGGTGACGAGGCGATTAAGTCGCTGCAAAAGCTCGAGCAGTTTATTGGCCGAAAGGCTTACGCCACGATGCCGATCGAGGTTGGCGGCATCAATTCAACCATCCCGCTCGTCGTCGGTGCCCATCTTGGGCTGCCCGTGGTGGATGGCGATGGCATGGGCCGTGCGTTTCCCGAACTGCAGATGGAGACATTCGCCGTCTATGGCGTGCCAGGGACGCCGATGGCCATTTCCAACGAGTATGGCGACTGCACCCTGATCGAGACCCACAACAACTGGATGATGGAGTGGCTGGCGCGGGGCGTGGCCATTCGCATGGGCGGTGCAGCCTATATCGCCGAATACGTCATGAACGGCGCCGACGTTAAGCGTACCGCCGTGCCGAATACGCTGAGCCTCGCCCTCAAGATCGGCAAGTGCATCCGTGAGGCCAGGGAACGCCACGCCGACCCGATGCAAGCCCTGATCGACCTTCTGCCGAAGACGCCGTACTCATTCGGCAAGATTATCTTCACAGGCAAGATCGTCGACATAAAGCGGGAGACGCGGGCCGGCTTCGCCCAGGGGCGCGCACGCATTCAGGGTACCGACAGCTGGCAAGGTCTGATGGAGATCGAGATCCAGAACGAGAATCTGATTGCCCGAGTGGATGGCAAGGTTAGAGCAATCGTACCTGACCTCATTTGTGTTCTAGACAATGAGACAGCCGAGCCGATCACCACAGAGGAGTTGCGCTACGGGCAGCGCGTCGCTGTGATGGCCGTTGCTGTGCCGCCGATCATGAGAACACCGGAGGCGCTTGCCGTTTTCGGCCCGAAGGCCTTCGGATTTGACCATCCGTTCACGCCGATCGAGCAGCTCGGCTGAGGGACTACCAATGAAGATCGCACCCGGGGATGTCGCCGACCTCGCTCGTGGCGCTGCTTTCCTGGGCACCGGGGGCGGCGGTGATCCGTACATCGGCCGGCTCATGCTTGAGCGGGCCCTGGCAGACGGTGGCTCGCTGCAGATACTCGACGTTGATGAGATACCTGACGACGCCCTGGTCATACCGACGGCGTTGATGGGGGCGCCCTCTGTGTTGATCGAGAAGCTGCCGGGCGGCGACGAAGTCATCACCTCACTTCGCAAGCTCGAATCCTTCTTGGGCGAACGTGCGTATGCCACCATGCCGATCGAGGCCGGCGGCATCAACTCAACGACCCCGTTGGTGGTCGGCGCTCGGCTTGGCCTGCCTGTGATCGATGCCGACGGTATGGGGCGTGCTTTTCCCGAACTGCAGATGGAGACTTTTCACGTCTACGGCGTCTCCGGCACGCCGATGGTTGTGAGCAACGAGTACGGCGATAGCGCCATCATAGAAGCGCACAGCAACTGGATGGCGGAATGGATCGCGCGCGGGATCACCATTCGGATGGGCGGGACCGCCTACATCGCCGTTTATCCAATGCGTGGCCGCGACGTAAAGCGCACCGCTATTCGACAAACACTGACCCTGGCTTTGCGAATTGGCCGGTGCCTGAGCCAGTCGCGCGACGCCCATCGCGAACCGTTTGCCGCGCTGATAAAGGAGCTGGCCGATACGCCCTACGGCTTCGGCAAAGTAATCTTCCATGGCAAAGTCGCCGACTTGGAGCGTCGGACGACGCAAGGCTTTGCAAAGGGTCGAGCCGTTCTTCGTGGAATCGAGGGTGAGCACCGCACACTAGAGCTGATTTTTCAGAACGAATACCTGATAGCCCGCTGTAATGATCAGCTTATGGCCATCGTGCCAGACCTGATCTGCGTGCTCGACAGCGAGACGGCCGAGCCGATTACGACAGAAATGCTGCGCTACGGCCAGCGCGTGAAGGTCATGGGCGTGAGCGTACCGCCGATCATGCGAACCCCAGAGGCCCTGGCGGTATTTGGTCCGCGCGCCTTCGGGCTGGAAGAGCCCTTTCAGCCGATCGAGGCGCTGCATGCCTAGTCCACAATCATCGGACCCGAACAATTACCGAATTGACGACCCGCGCGAGGAGCGCTGACTCGCAAGCCATAGTCGAGTGCTGCCGACCGCCGCCGTGACAGCAGAAGGAGGCTGAACAGATGCCCAAGATTATCCGTTTCGAGAAATTTGGTGGGCCCGATGTTCTAAAGATCTTCGACGAACAACTTCAGGAGCCGGGTCCAGGCGACGTGCGGCTCGAAGTTGAAGCTTTTGGCCTAAACCGAGCGGAGGTGATGCTGCGCGAAGGTAAATATGTCGCCGTGCCTCAGTTCCCCGCGCGCATAGGTATCGAGGCGGCGGGGATAGTTGACGCAGTGGGTGAGGGTGTGACGGAGGTGAAAGTTGGTGAGCGCGTCAGTGCCGTGCCGTTCTTGTCGTGGGACAAGTTCGGCAATTGGACACCAGACTCTGTCGTCAAATACGGTGTTTACGGAGAAAGTGCTGTCGTACCTGCTTGGACAGTAGCCCGAAATCCGGAAGGAACGTCAGCCATCGAAGCAGCGGCGCTCTGGTGCCAGTACCTCACTGCGTGGGGCGGCTTGGTCGACTATGCCGGTCTAAACAAGGAGTCTATCGTGCTCGTGACGGCAGCCTCGAGCAGTGCCGGCCTGGGGGCAATCCAGATTGCCAAAGCAGAGGGCGCGTTAACCATTGCCGTGACCCGTACCGCTGCGAAGCGACAATTCTTGCTCGGGGCCGGCGCCGATGATGTGATTGTGACCGACGAAGAAAACCTACCCCAACGCGTTAAGGAAATCACAAACGGCCAAGGGTTTACGATTGCCTACGACCCTGTCGGCGGCCCGCTCATGGGCGCGCTTGTCGAGGGCGCCATGCCTTGCGGGATCATCGTCAACTACGGCAATCTTTCGCCCGACAACATCAATTTCTACATTCTTCCGATGCTAGCAAAGAGACTGACAATCAAGACGCACAGCGTCTTCGATACAATGCGAGACGCGACTGCCCGGGAGCGCGGTAAGAGCTACCTTTTCAAGCATGTCGAATCGGGCGCACTACGGCCAATTGTCGACCGTACCTATCCCTTAGGTGAGGTTGTAGCTTCCCACAGATATATGGAATCGAACCAGCAAAAGGGGAAGATCGTCGTCACGATCTAGACTAGGAGACCAATTCGCGCATCGGTCAGACTTCATTTGTCTCAAGTCTTTTGGAGCCCGGACATATGCTCGAGCGGTTTGGCATGCTGCATACAGCCGCAATGGGTCGCACCTACGCAACTGTCGCCCTTCGGCACCCGCGACCTTGACACTGCCACTATTTCCCGCACCCTGACCGGTATGGTGCTTGGGACCAAGAAACTCCATCCGCGTCCGCGGTTAATGCACCGCCGCCAAGCGCTCGCATCCGCCGGCGCGGTGGCGTTGTGTTGCGGCATGCTCGCGGCGCCGCGAGCCGCTGCACGCAGCCGCGGGTTGGATACGGAGCTGCTCGACGAGGCGGTGGCGCGTGCGTCGGCCCTACCTCGCCTGCATACGCTGCAGGTCGCCCGCGACGGGGCGGAGTTGGTGGCACACGCCTTTCGCGGGCCGGGGCTCGACCGCATAACCAACGTCAAGTCGGTGTCCAAGTCAGTGATCTCCGCCCTCGCCGGCGTGGCGATCGAGCGCGGTATCCTTGAGAGCGTCAATCAGCCGATCGTTTCGGTCCTGGGTGACGTGCCGGCCGCCGCCGATTCACGGGTGGAGACGATCACGGTGGACCACTTGCTCAGCATGCGCGCCGGGCTCGAGCGGACGTCAGGCCGCAACTATGGCCCCTGGGTCAACAGCCCGAACTGGGTCAACTACGCCCTGTCCCGGCCGTTCGTAGACCGGCCGGGCGGACGCATGCTTTATTCCACCGGGAGCTACCATCTGCTGTCGGCTTTGCTGACCGAGGCCTCGGGTAGGAGCACGTTGGCCCTGGCGCGCGACTGGATCGGCGAGCCGTTAGGCATCGACATCCCCCCCTGGACTATGGATCCACAAGGCATCTATCTCGGCGGCAATAACATGGCGCTGACACCGCGCGCGTTGCTGCGTTTCGGCGAGTTGTATCGGCGCGGCGGCATGTGGGAAAGCCGGCGTGTACTGCCGGCGAGTTGGATCGACGCCTCGTGGAGTCCCCGGACGCGCTCACCATTCACCGGTCACAGTTACGGCTATGGCTGGTTCCTGGCCAGCGCCCGCGGGCACCGCGTCTTCTATGCTTGGGGTTTCGGCGGACAAATCATCTACGTTGTTCCCGACCTCGCCTTGACCGTCGTCATGACGTCGGATCATACGAGTCCCGCGGGCCGCAGCGGCTACCTGCGTGATCTACATGCTCTATTCAACGCGATTGTACAGGCGGCCGAGCGCGGCATCTCTGGATAGAGGCCGGACTCTCTGTAACCAATTGGCAAGCGGCGGGCGGTCTTGCATGCACTATCCGTTTAGCGATTCGATCCCTGAGATGGCTTATAGCTACAAGCCTTAAAAGGGCATCGTCTACGTTCCGCCTCACCGCATCGAGCACTCAGAAACGGTCTTCCTTCCGAGTGAGGAGATTACCGGAGAGTTCCTAGGTGAGATGAAAAGCATCGAGCAGGGTCTCGCTGCTTGGTTGAAGGAAACCACTCGCTGATTAGACGGCACCCACGCCGCGAAATTTCTCTGTATTCTCGCTACATAGCCAAGGGTTATGTCGTGGCGGCGCGGGAAACCTCCCCCAGATTCGGCGCGCCTTCCGGCTGATGAGGCACAAGTTGGTCGGCCTACAATCGAAAGCATGGAGTTCCCTGTTCCGGGCAATCGGTTTCGCCATGTATCCGATTGAACGGCCACGACTCTGCCCGATTTCCCGTCGAGCGATTCGCTGATATTTCCGCAATGTTCCCTGTATTTTGGGCCCTAACAGGGAATATTGACACGGCAACGGGTGCAAGCGGACGTACCCCACCCTGATGCCGATGAGTCTTTTGTTATCCTGGGGGTCATTGGTCTAAACAGCCGTCGCCGGGGAGGAACCGCGGCAGCAGGTCGGGTCCTGCAACGCTGCGCCTACGTCGAATGTTCGTTTGTCGAACTCTACGCCGGTCAAGCCCTGGCCGCCGACGTCATCGCCTACTGCGCCGAATACGGCCTAACGCTAGCCGGCGTCTACAACCCCAGCTTCGACACGTCAGGACAGGCGATCCAGGCGGACCTTATCTCCCACGCCTAAGGGCGCCGCAAGCCTCGCAGCGCCCTTACCCGGCCCCCAGCCAGCTCAGGGGTCGTACGGCCACGCCGGCCCTCTGCCGCCGTCATAGTGAATGACTTTGTGGATGATCACCCGCGGCCGCCCATGCCGACCCCGACCCCGCCCCCGACGGCTACCACGGCCATGTCTCGGCGGCTTCCCCGACGCGTAAACCGTCGCGGACGCCATTGACGTGTCCAGCAGCAGCGTTACCGCCGGCGATGTCACCACGGCGAACTTGCCGCACTTCGCCAGGAAGGCGCGCCGACTGTCTTCTGCGCTTGTGACCAGCGCCGAACGGGCGTCATGCTCTTGTGTACTCATACCTGCACCCTTTTAGAGCTACCTCTCATGGATCATTCTTTAAGCGGTTAAGGACGCTGTCAAGTGTCATCGCGTGCGGCGGCTGTGTCCTATGCACCCAACAGCCGCCGCGCCAACGCGCCGCCATACTGTGCCAGCGCCGGCACGCCATGACGCAACCGCAATGTCAGCAGCCGCCAGCGCCCGACGGTACCCGGTTCTTCCGGCGTGTAGCGGTGTCGCGCGAACGGGCTCCACATATTGCCGATGGCATTATTGAGTCGCCCCAACGCCGGGTAGCGCAGTCGCAGCAACCGCCGCTGATGCATCGCCCGGCTCCATAGACCGCGCGCCATCGTCGCCTCGGCCGCCGCACCGATCGGCGCGCCGAACAGATCGTGCGCCGCCAGCAGCGAACTCGTCAGCGCCGTCGCCAGGCCGTGCGGCTGCAAGCGGCGCCTCATCGCCGCCAAGTCGATTTGTCCACTGTGCCGCTGCAGCGCGCGCGCCACCTGATAGGCGCTGCGCAAATTGACCTCCGCCGTCCCCAGACGCCCGTCTTGCACCTGGTCATGCAACACCCGGCACAGCAAATGGTCCGCCGCCGCCGGCCGCCGGAAACGGGCGCCGTCGCGGGCCTGCGCCGTCGCCGCCGCCCAGATTGCCGCGTTCGGGAACAGCGCCTCCAGTTCCAGCGGGCGCCGGTGCAGATCGATCACGGCCGCGTCTTTCGGCCGGTAGAGATCGGCGACCGCGTGCGAGTCGGCGGGGTAGCGATGCAGCACCGCATAGCCCAGGTCGACCAGCGCGCGGGCCGCCGCCTCGGCGCTTTCGGGCGGCACCAGCAGATCCACATCGCCGACCACCACCTGCCGTGCCGCGCTACCCGGTGTTTCCATCAGTTCGGCCGCGCCCTTGATCAGCATCGGCGTGATACCGGCGTCGTTGAGTGCCCGACAAACCTCCAGAATCTGCGCTTCCAGCCGCCCGTTCCGCTCGTCATTGCGCGCGGCCAGGAAACTCAGATAGGCCGCCACGTCTTCCGGCACGGCGTCGAGCAGGCCCTTCTCCGCCAGCGCGCCATGCAGCAGCGGCACCACCAGCTGCTCGTTGGCGAACGCCATCAGCGCCTGCCAATCAAGCGCGCGGTCCGCCAACCCTGTGCGCAAGGCCGCCACGGCGGGCGCACTATCATCGACCGCCAGCCAGGCCCCGATCAGTCGCGGCACGTGTGAGTTCCCGCTCAACGGCGCAACTGCCGCAGCACGGCCACCGCGTCCTGTTGCGACCCATAGGTCAAGCTGTGGCAGGGTTTGTCTTCAACCAACTTCGCCAGTGCCCTGAACCCGGCGCGGGACAGTCGCCGGCTCGGGGCGAAAGCCTCGCGCAGCAGGCGTTGCAGCGCGTCGGTCGCCGCGACCTCTTGCAACACGCAGGCGCTATCCGCCTGATAGTGCGGAAACACGATCCACTCGACGGGATACGCCGCCGCCGGGTCTGCCAGCCGCGCCGGCGGCTTCAGGTAACGCACCCGATGGCCGTCCCCGCGGCGATAAATCGGCAGCCCGTCGAGAGCCGGAAACAGCGGTCGCACGACCGTCCACGCGTCTGCTTTCAGGCAGACGTCGAATCCGACCCCGCGGACCGCCACGGCCGTGCTGTCCAGCAGTGCCGAGTCATCCGTCAGGTAGTCCCAGCCATCATGCAGCAGTCCGGCCGTCAGGGTCGACTTGCCGCTGCCCGACGCGGCGGGCAGCAACAGCGCACCGTTGCCACGCGCCACCGCCGCGGCGTGAAAGGCCAGGGCGTAGCGGCCATGCTCGAGCAGGTCGACATTGAGGCAGAACTTGACCATCGGCGGCACTTCGTCGGCGGCGTCGCATTCTTCTACCATCTGCGCGCCATGCCGTAGCACGAAGCGATCCGCTTCGGCCGCCAGCGTGAACGCGGCCTCCGGTACCCCCCGGCATGGCCGTTCCAGATGCGCCAGCATCGGCTGCACCAACGCCGCCACGGCGCGGCTGCCGTAATGCAGCCGATACGGTTCGCCGGCAATCTGCAGATCGGAACTCACGCTATCGCCGGCGGTATCCGGCAGCGCTGGCGCGGCGCGCTGCCGAATGGCCGGCGTCGGCGGCACGCGGGACCGTTCGCCGATCAAGCGATGCTGCCGCCATTGCGCCAGACATTCATCGACCATCTCCTGCGCCGAGGATGTCTTCAGGTTGGTGTCGGTATCGAGGGCCTTTGCCAAATCGGTTCGTGTGTTCCCGGCCTCCCACCGGCACCACAGATAGGTGGCCAACGCATCGAACGAAAACAACTGCTGCGTCGCTTCGTTGAACACGACCGCGCTGTTGTCGGCCAGGATATGGACCGCCACATCGACACAGGTTCGCGCCTGCGTTAGCACCACTGGCCAAGTCCCTCTCAAAGAACCGTTCGCCAGTTATCCGCCAACCCCGTCTTCCGCTCAATGTCCGATGCACCCGCGCACCCGTGGCAATTTCGGGGCCGGCAAGTGCCGGGCTGACTCTCACGGCGTCGCGTGACGCTCTGTCGCAGTCGATCATGGGGCGCCCACAAAATGCTCACAAGATCGCTTTCGATGCCGCCCATATCATCGACGACATCGCAACGGCGGCCACACAGACCGTGGCGAATGTGGGAGCGGTTCTTTGGTGCAAGCGGCCCAGGCAAGACCAGAATGGACAGTCGAGTCGCCCCAGCCGGAGGCACCGCCGCGGCCCGCTTTGCCCGGCCGCCGTATTGTCCTCCACGACTACGCCGGCCACGCTTTTCAAATTCAGCTGAGCCGGGAGCTGGCGTGCCGCGGCCACGATGTTCTCCATCTCTATGCCGCCGCCAATCCCACCCCGAAAGGAGCCTTGTCGCGCCGCGCCGACGACCCCAACGGCCTTGCGATCGCCGGCATCTCTACCGGCTCGGCGTACCAGCGCTATGCTTTTATCAAGCGCTGGCGTCACGAGGTCGAGTATGGGCGCCTGCTTGCCGACCGCGTCGAGCAAGAGCGCCCGGATCTGGTCATTTGCTGCAACACCCCGCTCGACTCGCTGAACTTGCTGTCTCGGCGCTGCCGTCGCCTCGCAATCCCGATCGTCTTTTGGGTGCAGGACCTCAACGGTCTGGCGGCGAAGCGGTTGCTGTCGCGCAAACTGCCGGGCATTGGCGCGCTGATTGGCGATTACTACCAGGCGATGGAACGTCGCATCGCCCGAAATTGCGGGGCGCTGGTGGTCATATCAAAGGATTTCGAAGCCCCGGCGCGCGCCTGGGGCATCCCGCCCGAACGGCTCTCGGTTGTCGAAAACTGGGCCCCCCTGAATGAGGTCGTGCCGTTGCCGCACGACAACGACTGGTCGCGGGAACAGGGTCTCTCCGGTCAGCTGACTTTCGCCTACACCGGGATGATGGGGCTTAAGCATAATGCCGGCATTATCCTGCAGCTCGCCGACCATTTTCGCGACCGGCCCGACATTTCCTTCCTCATCGTTTCGGAGGGTCTCGGCGCCGAGTGGCTGGCCCATAAATCCGCCGAGGCGGGATTGCGCAATTTGCGCGTCATCGGCTTCCAGCCCTACGAACGGTTGTCCGAGGTCTTGGCCAGCGCCGATGTGCTGTTGGCCACCCTCGAGGCGGACGCCGGGGCCTGCGCGGTGCCGTCGAAGGTCTTGAGCTATCTCTGTGCCGGGCGCCCGGTCCTGGCTGCCATACCGGCCGCGAACCTGGCCGCCCGGCTGCTCACCGACAACGGCGCCGGATTGGTCGCCGACCCCGACGACCCATCGGCATTCGTCGCCGCCGCCGAGCGTCTTGTGGCCGCCCCGGATCTACGCGGTCGCCTGGCGCAAAACGCGCGCGATTATGCCGAACGCACCTTCGACATACGAACCATCGCCGGGCGGTTCGAGGCTGTTATCGACGATGCCATGCCATCGCAAGCACCCCGGCGGGTGCGCCCAAGGCTAGTCAGGGAGACGCTTTATGGACAAGGATGATTTCATCGTCGTCACCGGAGCCGGTGGTTTCATCGGCGGCCATTTGGTCGGCAGTCTGGTCCGCCAGGGCCATCGCCGCATCCGTGCCGTCGACAAAAAGCCCATGTCGTCTTGGTATCAGCTGCACCCCGAGGTCGACAGCCTGCAACGCGACCTCACCGATCGCGCCGCCTGCGATCAGGTCGCCCGTGGTGCGGCGGTCGTCTACAACCTTGCCGCCGATATGGGCGGCATGGGGTTCATCGAATCCCACAAGGCCGATTGCATGCTCTCGGTGTTGATCAACACCCACATGCTGATGGCCGCGCGCCAGCACCAGGTCCGCGATTATTTCTTCGCGTCCTCGGCCTGCGTCTATGCCGCCGACAAGCAAACCGATGCCGACGTCGTCGCCCTGCGTGAGAGCGACGCCTATCCCGCCCTGCCCGAAGACGGTTACGGCTGGGAGAAGTTGTTCAGCGAGCGCATGTGCCGCCACTTCCGCGAAGACTTCGCGCTGCGCACTCGGACGGCGCGCTATCACAACGTATATGGCCCTTGGGGTACTTATGACGGCGGCCGCGAGAAGGCCCCGGCGGCGATCTGCCGCAAGGTCATCGAGGCTAAACTGTCCGGCCGCCACGAGATCGAGATCTGGGGTGACGGCGAGCAGACCCGCAGTTTCATGTATATCGACGACTGTATCGAAGGCACCCAGTTGATCATGCATGGCGCCAATACCGAGCCGGTGAACCTCGGCAGCGATCAGCTCGTTTCCATCAATCAGCTCGCCGACATCGCCGAGGCCATTGCCGGCATCAAGCTGCATCGCCGCTACCGCCTCGATGCGCCGAAAGGCGTGCGCGGTCGCAACAGCGATAACACCATGATCAAGGCGCTCTATGACGATTGGGCCCCGTCGATTCGCCTGGAAGACGGCCTCGAACGGACATATCGCTGGATCTACGACCAGATTATCGCCGGTCGGCAGGCGCAGCTGGCGGCGGGCGACTAGTCAGGTCGGCGGTTTTTCGCCGCTGACCTGGGCCGCCGCCGCAAGCAGGAGAGCGGTGGCGGCCGCCGCGACCACCCCGGCGACGCCGGCCAGCATGTCCGCCCAATCGAAACTGCGCGTCGCCAGGTCTTGTTGCGCCACCTCGAGGCCTATGGCGACGGCGGTCAAACCAATATAACCCAGCCAGCGCCACCGGCCCGGGTTGACGAATGCCAGCAACAGGCCGCACAGGGCATAGGCTATGAAATGTCCCCAGGTGGTAAAGGCCGGGAAGCTCAACAATTGGTCGGCACCTGTGACCCGGTGAATGTCGGCAAGGAGTGTGATCGGCGCTGCCGCCAAACTGCCGTAGCTCAATCCGATGAACCCGGCGGCCACCAGTAATAGGGGTGCCGGACCCGGGATGCGGCCCCACACGGACCCCACTATTAGCTGCCTGCGAAAAAGGCTGCCCGTGCCGCGAGAATGATCACGGTCCATAGAGCTGCACTGGTACAGATCACGAAGAGCAGTGTCTTTTGTATCGGCCACCGCTGTTCGATCTCGCCGCTATCAGCTTGCGCAAACCGGTCGGCTGCCGGCGGGATAAACCCGGCGGCTGACCGAGGAACCAGTGGAATGATCGACGACTGACCCATCCTGCCCCCCAAAGCGGCAATGGCTATGGTCGGGCAGGCTATGGTTGTCCGCGTTAATACAGTCTTAATTTACGGCTCCGGCGGTGTTGTTCTGAAGGCCCGCCATTCCCAGGCCAAGCGTTTCGCTTCGACGATCTGGCTCAACGACATCAGGGCGCCCAGGGCATTGCGCGCTTTGCGCGCTTCGTCATTGCCCTTTTCGGCCGCCAGGGTAAACCACATATAGGCCTGCACGTAATTCATCGGCGCGCCGTTCCCGCCGGCATACATCATCCCGAGATTGTGCTGCGCCCGGGTCACCCCCTGGCTTGCCGCGCGCTGCATCAAGTCGAAGGCGGTCCCATAGTCCTTCCGCACCCCTTCGCCGCGGGCATACATGGCACCCAGATTCGTCTGGGCCCGGGCGTGGTCCTGCTTCGCGGCCCGGCGATACCACGCCGCCGCACGTTCGGGATTGCGTTCCATGCCGCGACCGCAGTCATACATGATGCCGAGTCGGTGTTGCGCCTCGGCATTGTCTTTTCCCGCCAGGTCGATCCAGATCGTCCGGGCCGTCTCGAAATCCTCGTTTTGAAAGGCGTCGAGCGCCGCCGACAGCCGCGCTTGCGTCCCGCCGGCCTTCTGCAGCGGCAGCGGTGTCGTCATTGCCATTACCGCCGATATCATGCGCACGCTCTCGAAGCAGGCCATGACATCGTCGGTCAGCGCGCCGCTGACCGGCAGGCCGCGCTGCCGCTGAAACGCACGCAGGGCCTCTCGAGTCGCTGAGCCCAGGATCCCATCGGGCGGGCCGGGGTCATGGCCGAGAAACGACAGCAATTGCTGTACCAGCATCAAGCAAGCCGGGGATTTGCCAGCCGCATTCGTGCTGGCCCCCGATCCCGATGCTTGCGCGGTCGCGATGCTGATATCTTCGGAAATCACGAATCTACTCGTCGACGGCCTGCCGCACTATAAATCAGTCCGCCCGATTCGAGGGTCGCCAATTGACGCACCGCCGCCACGCGAAAGAGGTGCGCCGCACCCTCCGGCACCCGCTGGACTACCCAGCGAATATGCCATCATATCGGCTCTTGCGCGCGTTCCCCGTCATCGGTAAGCCAGACCAGCACGCGATGCGAGGCCACCCTATGAGCGCCCATCTCGACCTTGTGAGCCATCTCGACCGATTGCGCGATGCCCCGCTGCTTTGTGTCGGTGATGTCATGCTGGACCGCTTCGTCTACGGCGAGGTTGCGCGCATCTCGCCCGAGGCGCCGATACCGGTCCTGCGCATCCGCCGCGAGTCGGCCATGCCCGGCGGCGCCGGCAACGTCGTCCGCAATCTGGCCGCGCTCGGCGTGCCGGCACGATTGGTGTCGGTGATTGGCGACGATAGTGCCGGCGCCGAACTGGCCGCGCTGTTGGCGGCAGAATCCGGCACCACACCTTATTTGCTGACCGACGCCGGCCGTCCCACCACCGTGAAAGCCCGCTTTATTGCCGATGCGCAGCAATTGCTGCGCGCCGATCACGAAGACGCCAGCTTGCTGGCCGGCGAACTTGCCACGGCAATCCAATCCGAAGCCGAATCGGCCATGACCGGATGCGGCGCGCTTATCCTATCCGACTATGGCAAGGGCGTTTTGAGCGACGCCACGCTCCGCACCCTCATCGCCGCTGCGCGCGCCGCTGACTTGCCGGTCGTGGTCGACCCGAAGGGGCATGATTATCATTGTTACGCCGGCGCCGATGTCGTGACCCCCAATCGTAAGGAACTCCAGCAGGCGACGCGCCTGCCGGTGGACAGTGACGAAGACATCGTGGCCGCCGCACGTGCGCTCGCGGCTCGATGTGACCTCAAGGCTGTGTTGGTGACCCGCGGCGGCGCCGGCATGTGCGTGACGCCGGCGCAGGGTGAGGCGACCTTTCTGCCGGCCCTGGCGCGCGAGGTCTACGACGTTTCCGGCGCGGGCGACACCGTTGTGGCAATTCTCGCGGCGGGTCTCGCAACCGGGGCCGGTCTCGTCGACGCCGCGCGGCTCGCGAACGTCGCGGCGGGGGTTGTTGTTGGCAAGATTGGTACGGCGGTCGTCGAAAGCAGTGAGTTGCGTCACGCTTTACAAGGCGAGGAAGACGCCAAGTCGATGAGCCGCGAGGCGTTGCTTGCCCAAGCGGCTCGGTGGCGGCAGCGCGGTTTGAAAATCGGTTTCACCAACGGTTGCTTCGATCTTATCCACCCTGGCCACGCCGCGCTGTTGCGCCAGGCCCGCGGGGCCTGCGATCGGCTGGTCGTCGGGCTGAACAGCGACGCATCGGTTCGGCGGCTCAAAGGCGCGAACCGCCCGGTGCAAGATCAGCTGGCGCGGAGCCAGGTCATCGCCTCGCTGGCCAGCGTCGACGCGGTCACGGTCTTCGATGAAGACACGCCGCTACAGCTTATCGAGGCGCTCCACCCCGGGGTTTTGGTCAAGGGCGCCGACTACCGAATCGACCAAGTCGTCGGCGCGGACACCGTTCAAAGCTACGGCGGCCAAGTGCTCTTGGTACCCATCGAGCAGGGCCATTCGACGACGGCCACCATCGCCCGATTGGCGGACTAGCGTCCGCTTGCTTGCGCCTCGGTTTACGGCTCCGCCAGCGCTTTCTGCAGGGCGTCGATGGCGGTCTGCGCTGGGCAGGCGAACCAATTCTGGAAGATCCGCGTGTCCGCCAACAGCTCATGCGCTCGACTTTCGACCGCCTGTGCCCGCTTGGTCGGGCAGGCCTCCTGATACACGATTGGCGCCGTCGTCAACGCCGGTGCCGCGCCGCCGGCCGAAACGCGTTGCATGGTGCCGATTTCCCGGACCACTTTCTTTGGATTTTTGGCGCTGCCGACCCATACGGCGTCCCCGCCATCGGCAACGAAGATGAAGGCCATCGGGAACCTTTCAAGATATTAGTCGTTAACGCATAGATTCACGATAAAGGAATCCCACCGCCGATCCAAGGCGGAGATGATTGTATGCCTCGATTATGGTCTCAATATGGTCAAACGATCTCAATGAGATAAGGCGCATTGACCAGGCCGTGAATCGGACGCGAAAGATGTAGGGGAGCGCAAATAAGACTAGGCTAGAAAGATCATAACAGAAATGGCACCCCGCTGCGCTCGGCAACGTCCCGTATCTCCTGCACCAAGGCAGGCAACATCGGGATACCTTCCACGCGTCGCCGCGCGCTTGCTTCGTGCTCCGGGTCGCCTGGGACCAACACGGGTTGCGCCGGATCGATCGGCTTCGTCGCACGCAGCAGGGTCGTTAGATGATCGATATCGATCCCGAAGGCCGCGCCGCTGCCGCGTGTCCCCGCCGGGTCGAGCGCCATCAAGAAATGGCCGATGTTCGGCGTGTCCGACAACTCTCCGGTCTGCGGCACATGGCCTGAAAGCAGCGCGCCGGTCATCACGCTGGACAACACCTCCACCATCACCGCTAAGCCGTAGCCCTTATGACTGCCCAAGGTCCGGTCGCCCCCGAGCGGTGTAATCGCCCGTGTCTGATACGCCCTTTCGGAGTCTGTCAGCGGCCGGCCTTCCTCATCCAAAGACCAGCCTTCCGGCAGCGCCTTGCCGGCCCGTCTGGCGATCGTAACTTTGCCGAACGCCACCGTGGTAGTCGCGATGTCTACCACGATCGGCTTGCCCTTCTGCGCCGGCGCCGCGAAGGCCAGCGGGTTTGACCCGAGTCGCGGCTGTCTGCCGAAGGTCGGCACCATCAGCGGTCCCGGTGTGCTTGAGGTTGCGATGCCGATCAGGCCTTGCTCCGCTGCCATTTGCGCGTAGTAGCCGGCCGCGCCGAAATGGTTTGACCGGCCCACCACCGCGACACCGACGCCTTGCTGCCGCGCTTTTTCCATCGCCAACTCCATTGCCATGATGGCTGGCGGATGGCCCAGGCAGCAATCCGCGTCGATGGCGCACAGGCCGGGCAAATCCCGCACGACGCGAATATCGGCCCTGCTATTTATTTTGCCGTCGCGCCACCAGGCGTCATAAGCGGACAGCATTCCGGCACCATGGCTGTCGATGCCCCGCAGATCGGTCTCGACCATGACTTGCGTACAGGTTTGCGCATGGTCTTGCGAAAAACCCCAGGCTCGGAAGACCGAGTCCAACTGTGCCGACAAGAGATCGGCACTGACAGTGATCATGGTCGAGTATTCCTTGTTGGCGGGATTAGGTTTCTTGGCACAATCCCGTGGCACCGGTGACCGGATTGTTGCAACTCGTCTGGCCGGTCCGCAAACGTCTTTCCCGCAAGGCCTCGCGTAGGTCGTCCAACTGCGCCTTTCGCGCCCCTTCGCGCTGCGCCAGACAACGCCGCAGAGTCTGATCGTTTTCGCCATGCGTTGCCGCGCACTGCTCGCGATCGAACTCGCTTTGGCTAAGATCCAGCGCCGCGAGGGCACTCTCCAACGCGGCCTCTTCCGGTTGTATCAGTCGCGCACAGGCGGCCAACAACAATCCGCAAAGGGCCAACAGCGCTAGTCGGTTCATCCTGCGCCGCCGCGGCTGGAAATGGCGCTGAGCCGCGGGTCGGTGACCAGCTGCAGCCGGCTCGCGGCACTGCGGGCAAAGCGCAGCAGCAGCGCTTTCCGCCGGCCGGCATGTAGCGGCACCAACGGCGCCTCGCGCAGCACCTCTGCGCCATAGGCATCGGCGACGATCAGCCCACATTCCGCCGGCAGAATGTCCTGTGGAAATCCCGGCGGCACCGCAAAGGACAACCGGTCGCAATATTCCCGATAGTCCGGCCATTTCCGGTCGCCCAGGAAATCCGCGGTCGAGACTTTGACTTCGACGATGACCACTTCCCCATCGCCGCCGAGGCCGATGACGTCGGCGCGTCGGCCGTTCTTCAGGGTGAATTCCGTAAGCGGGCTGAAACCGAGATCGGTCAAGCCCCGACATACGCCACGCGTGACCTGTAGGGTCAGCTCAGTGGCGCCGGGCTGGTCGTCGGGCTTCAGCCTTTCCGTCGCGATCATCAGTCAATTGTTGCAGCCCGGCCAAGTCGCGGCAAGGCGCCCAATTCTGCGCAAATGGGTTTTCAGCAAGAGCACGATCGAAAAGAAGGGGCGCCTCGGCGGGCGCCCCAATCAACCGCAATCCAACCGCAATAGTTTCGTCAGGCTGCCTCGTCGACAAGGTCGCTCGCCAGCGCTTGTTGGAAGGCATCCAAGACCGCGGCCGGGGTCGCTTGTTCGTTGGCGGTCACCAGCAACCGATCGACCACCAGCGGCTCATCGACCCATTGTGCGCCGGCCTTCTCTAGCGCGGCCTGCTCTTGGGTCGCACCGGTAAGTCGGCGGCCGGCGGCGACGTCGGCCAGCAAGCGCGTCGCGGCACCGAACGCGGCAACCGGCTTCTCCGCCTCGACGAAGGCTTTGACGAGTCGGTTTGCGTGCGGATTCTCTGCCAGGCTTGTGATGCTGCGCTCGCCGCCCGGAATGATCAGCGCACTGAAATCCGCCGACAGCACGGCGGCGAGAGTGTCTTCGGCCATGAAATGATGACCCCAGCCGTTGTCGTGCCAACCCTGCACAAGCCCGCCATCGGCGGCAATGACCGTGCAGGGCGTGTCGACCGCCAACAGCCTCTTCTGGGTGTCGGTCAGATGTTCTTCGATGAAGCCGGCGGCGGCAAGGATGGCGACGGGAAGTTTCTTGGCGTTCTCTGACATTGCGGCTCCTTCGACAAAAGCGTTATGGGGCGCAATTGACCTCGACCACCGGCGGCAAAGCCGATGGCGGGTCACTTGCGGGGATCGCGTTTTTTTGGTGGCTGCCTGGGGGCACGCGCGGGAGGAGCGCCCACCGATATCAGACACCGTTAGCCGCACCGCCCGTTCAACACGGTGGTTGGAAAACCCGCTGGCGGGAGGGATTAAGCTAACGCCCGGAACTTATGTCGCTGCCCTGCCAAAGTCAATTCAACGCGCGTCACATAGTCGCGCTAAAAAGCCGGCCTATGCCCACCTCAATTTGGCTAACTCAGCCGGGGCGGGCCGGGCGCCGCTGTCTCCGGCCTCACCGCTGTTCGAACCGCGCCTCGGTGAGTTTGATGCCGAGTTCGCCGCCCTCTTCGCCAGCCACCGTGACATCGCCGGAAATCTCGCCGCCCGCCAACGTCTCCAGGCGCGTGTAGCGGATCTTGCCGCTGACTTTGCCGGTTGAGTGGATACGCAGCAGTTTGGTGGTCGTCAACTCACCCTGCACCCGGCCATGAATTTCCGCGGTTTCGACCGCTGCCGTGCCTTGAAAAACGCCGGTCTGGGCAACTTCGATCAACCGGCCCGAAAATGCCGCCTCCACATGCCCTTCGACCGTTAGCACCTGGCAATCGGAGATTTCACCTTTCAGCCGAATATCACGGCCGACAATCAGCCTGCTGTCTTCTTTAAAGGGCAAGTCGGGCCGGCGCTCCAGCTTGGTCTCCAGGGCCGGCGCCGGGGCCGCTGCTGGCGGCACCTCGGCAAAGCGGCTGCTCGATCTCGCCGGCAGGATCGGCCGGCCGTTGCCTGCCGAGTCGGCACGTGCCTCGAGCGGGCTGATCAATCTGGATCGTGTTTCGGTATCAGAGTCCATGGGCTTCCTCGTTGCGCGGTACTCCTACCAAACTCGGCATCGGAACCACCGCGGACAGTGCTTGTGCCACGAAGCCACGCCGGACTCGCCTACCGGGCGCAAGCTGCACACCGGGAGTCTTGATGCGCTGACTGTCAAAGTCCAGCGGCGCCTTCGTGATTTTTTTGCCGGTTGGCCCCGGTCGCGGTACCTCGTCGACGCCATTGCGGCAAATTCGACGGCGCGCACAGGCAGACTTTTACGGCTATCGAGTAGACTTATGTGTCCGAGATGCATCGCCTCGTGTCACAATGCCCAATAAGGCCGTTCATCGGCGCATACTGATTGCTAATTCTGGTTCAGCTACCAAAATAGAAAATGTCGGTCGAGACTCCCGGCCGGGGCGAAATGCGAATGCGATCAAGCGATGACATGAAGATGACAAAATCCTGAGATAGACGGACGCCATGCGAGATGAAATCCAGGCAGTTCGCGCGGTTGCGCTAAGAAACATCGCCCGAAACGTGCAGCCCAGTGCCGACGGTCAGCGGTGGCGTGCCGCCGCCAATATGTCGGAAGAGGAAATCGCCAACGTTATGGCGGATCGTGTATTCGAAGACGACCCTCGGGCGGTGCGCGGCCGCGGCTAGGCGGCGCGCGCGTGGCGGCTTAAGGCGTAGGGTGCGCCCGGAACGCGCTTGCGCGCGCTCTATCCGCCTTCGCCTTGGAGTCGCATCGGCCCGCGATCGGCTTCGGCGCCTTAAGACAGATATTGACGCAGCGGATCCCAGTAGCGGGCGTGCCAACCGCCGTCGAGGTGTTCTTGCTGCGCCTCGGCGAAACCGAGATGGTCTAACGCCACCTTCGTCTCCGCTCCCTGTTCTTCAAGCTCGACCTTGACGATCGAATAGACCCCGGCGTCCCAGTTGGCGACACGCCACGCCTGCACGATGCGTTTGTTCGGCACCATCTCGATATTGCGCCCGACCACTTGACCGCCATAACACGAGAATGCCCCGCCCGGATCCCGGTCGATTTCCGCCGGTGCGCCGGTGAAGGCGGCATGTTCTTTTTCGTTGGTGAGGGCCTCGTAGATCTGCTCGGGACTGGCTTTGAACACAACCTCCTGGTGAATTGCGCCGGACATCTTCCGTCTCCTTTAGTCGGTTGTTGTAATGTTTGCCCATATGGTTTAATATTATTTCCGTGATCAGCACAAGACCTCTGTTGCAGGACCTCGCGGTGGACGACCGCCTCGACTCCGTGTTCCACGCCCTGGCCAACCGCACGCGGCGTTCGTTACTCGACCGCTTGGGACACGGTCCGGCAATGGTGACTGAACTCGCCGCGCCCTATGCGATGTCGCTGCCCTCGATCTCGAAACATCTCAGGGTCTTGGAGGGCGCGGGCCTGGTCGCGCGATCGGTTGATGGCAGAGTGCATCGGTGCCGTTTGGCAACCGCGCCGCTGCGTGAGGTCGAGGCCTGGCTCACCCACTACCGGGCGTTCTGGGAACACCGGCTTGACGCCTTGGCCCAATATGTCGAATCCGACCGAGACCCGCCGCCGCGGAGCGAGGCATGACCGGCCGGAGCCCCGGTCCGGCGATGCCAGACCAGTCGGTCACGCTCGTCGTCCGCCGCACCATCAATGCCACGGCCGATCGTCTGTTCGCCGCCTGGACTGAGCCCGCTCAGATCGAGCGTTGGTGGGGTCCGCAATCGGTCACCTGTCCCGGCGCCGAGATTGACCTGCGTATCGGCGGCCGCTATCGCATCGCCAACAGCTTTCCCGATGGTAAGATTGTCTGGATTGCCGGGGTCTTTGAGCAGGTCGAGCCACCCCACAAGCTGGTTTATAGCTGGCGGCTGGAGGCGAGTCCGGAGGCGGCGGAGCGCGTGACCGTACGGTTCCAGGCGCGCGGCGATGTGACCGAGGTCATCGTCACCCATGAGCGCATCGCCGACCCAGCCGTCCGCGATCGACATGAGCACGGTTGGCACGGTTGCCTCGACGGTCTCGCGGCCTATGTTGCGGCCGGCTAGCACCCGCCGGGTGCGTCGAAGCCTTGATCGGCCGCTGGTTGGGGCAAGTCGAGTATTGATGCAATGGCTGAGCCATACCTGAAGGAACTGCGGGCGCTTGTTGAGCGTTTGTCTTTCGCTCGCGACGAGGCCGCCGATCTCGTCTGCAAACATTTTTTTAGTGGCGCCGCGGCTTATGCGGGCGGCCACATCTGCATGAGCCTCACGCCCGCCGGCTTGGCGCTGAAATTGCCACCCGCCGACTGCGAGGCCTTGGTCGCCCACGGCGCCAAGCCGCTGCGCTACTTTCCCAAGGCGCCGGTCAAGAAGGATTACGTCGTGCTGCCGGCGCGGATCACCGCGGACGAAGACGCCTTGCGCGATTGGATCGCCCGAAGTATCGCGTTCGTGCGTCGCGGGTAAGTTTGGTTCGCCCGCAACAGGGGCGGACTAGGTATCGGCCGACCGGATGCGCGAGGCCCCCGAATGGTGGCCGATCATGCGCCAGCTGCCGTCCTGCTGCAGCGCGAAGACGTTCAGCGCGTTCAGTACGCTGCCTCTGACCAGCTCGTCGCCCGTCACCACGGCGATGGGTCCGTCTACCTTGACCATGGCATTGGTCACGCGAATCTTTGGTGACCCTGGATTGGTCAGGATCGCCCGCCAACTTCGCATCACCGCCGCCCGTCCCGTCAGTCGGGGCCAACCGGGATGGCTCACCGCGACCTGCTCCTCGGTCGACCAGATGGCGTCCATCGCCGGAATGTCTCGCTGCGAGAAGGCTCGATAAAATGCCTCGTTCGCCGCCAAGACCGCCTGCGCCGGATCGCTGACGACGGGTTCCGCATGCGCCAAGTAAGGCACCAGGCCGAGCAGCCCCAGCGCTATCACCATGTGCCGGATAACCGGGCGCATCGCTCCGCACCATTGTCGCAGCAGGATCATCAGCGGGCACTCCACCAAGCATGTGTGGGATAAGCCTATCTGCCCGTGCTCCGCGGCCGCCAGTCAACCTCGCTCACATATTGGTGGTGCCCCACCGCACACGGCGGCGATCACCGTGCTATCCGGCTCGATGAGCGAAAGCGCTCGGCGGCACGAAATTCAGCCCGCCTTCCTCCCCCGGCTGCAGCCAAAACAGCTCCAGGGTCGACGTATTCCGCTTCTCGAAATAGAGCAAGTCGAGCGCATACCATCCCGGCTGATCGATCTCCACGGTAACCAGGCCACTGAACCGATCCGCGTGCACGGTTGGGTCGGAGAAGATCGTCTCGCCGCCGATGGTCAGTTCGACGCCGTCATTCGATCGCATGGCCATGGTGTAGACCCCGGTGGTGGGAAAGTTGATCAGGCCGTCGATAACCGCGCCGACCCCGTCGACCCGGCCACTGGTCAACACTTTGCCCGAGCCGACATTGTAGTCGAGCGATTGCAACGGCACACCGGCGTCGCCCGGCGCCCGCCGCGCCCATTCGCGCACCTCCTGCACGACGTTGAAAATATTATTGTAATAGGTGACCCGCAGTCCCGGTGACAGCGCGGTATCCGCCGGCTGCTGGTCCAGCCGTTGTGGCACGAAATTGCTGACCCCCGGCAGACCGGCGGACGCGACATCGAACGCTTCGGGCACGGCGAACTGATCGTTGAGAAAGACATAGTCGTTGCCCGGCGCGAAGACATGACAGGCGATACACCCGTCTTCCGGGTTTTTTGCGACCCGGCCCGCCAGCCGCCGGCCTCGGGGATTCGTCGATAATGTGCCGTCACTGTTGAATTTTGCCCAAAACCAGTTGCGTGTTTCGGGATCGTATCCGGGCTCCCGTCGGAACATGACCGTGATGGCATCCAGGTTGAGGTCCGGATTGTCGGCCACCGATTGCACGGAAACATTCTCGCCCAGATAATTGTTCTTCACGATGACCACGCCTTCATGATCGTCCAGTAACAAGCTGCTCTGCAACGTGGTCAGGATCGCACCATGCGGCTCCACGCCTTCATAGGGCCGCGACCCGATCGCACCCCTGCCGACCAATCTTGCTTCGCGCAACTGAACCCACAAGCGCTCGGCAAAGGCGACATCGGCCGCGCCCCCGAACCCGGGATCATTGGCTTCCTGGGCTCTTCCGATCAGCGGCCCGCCGATCAGCAGGAGCGCCGCGAGAGTGATGAATAGGCGACGGCGTGACATGGCGTGGCTCCCGATTATTCTGGGTTAGGCAACTCGATCACTTGGCCTCGGTCTTGTTGGCGCTTCCGCCGCCGTCGGTCGACAGGCGGGCAAGGGGATAAATGCGATGACCGGCGACGCGGATATCCCCCGCACCCGAGGCTTTGAATTCACCGACATATTGCTGCAGCTTGACGATGCTGGCGCCGGTAACCACGAGCTCGGGGTCGACGGCGACACCGTCGAGCGTAAAGTCGCCATACTCCGCCAAGGAGACGCGTAAGGGGTCCGCATTGCCGGCATGGATGTAGATCTTGCCGGAATTGGTCGTCTCGATTGTCACCGGCCCGTCGACGAAGCTGATGTCCACGTCGCCGATACCCGCACTTTTGTAGGAGAACTCCCCGCGCACGGTACCAAACCGGACGTCGCCGCTGCCGCGCTTTTCGATGACCGCGGTCGCCGCGGAGTGGACGTCGATTTCGCCGCTGCCCCGCATATTTGCCGTGAACCCGCGGGCGATCGGTCCCAGGGTCACGTCACCGCTGCCGCGTTTTGCCACGTTGACGGACCCGGCGGACGCGGCGGTGATATCGCCGCTGCCGCTGAGATTGGCATTCAGCGCGCCGGCGACATGGCCGAGCGATATGTCACCGCTGCCGAACCGGTCGATGCTGGCTGAAGTCACGTTGCCGACCGTCGCGTCCAGTGACGCCGCGAAGACGATCAGCGATGCGTTCAGATCGCCGATGTTGGCTTGCCCGTCCATATCGTCGATCACCAGCGGCGTCCCGACGGGCACCCGAAGGTGAACGACCGCGTAATCGTCGGCATCGAAACCATCCAACGCCTTGGTCGGTGCCATGCCGCGCCGGATCATCAGGACGTCGCCTTCGAGTCGCACGGCGATGTCCGCGACTTTCGCGTCCGGACCGGTTATCGTTATCTCGACAAGGCCGCCGATTTGCGTCTCGACATTCAGCGTGCCGACCAAATCGTCGACGAACACGGACCGCGCGTCGAATTGTCTTTTGTCAGCCGCCGCGGCAGCCGGTCCGGCTGCCAGCCCCAGGGAAACGACCGCTGCCAATGTTAGCGGAACTGGATATCGCATCGACCCCTCCATCGCCCGCAATGCTGCCGCCTCTCGATAAAAATGGTGATCGCCAGCCGGCCATCCGCTCAACACTCTGTGCCGGCCGGTAAAGACCCTGTGAACCGAGCGTGCACCCGCCCGCCCGCCCGCCCCGTGACGACGGTCACATCTCTCAGGCAGTTGAGCTAATTTGAGGCGCGGCCCCCGCCGCCTGCGGGGGAGGCGCCCGAGGCCTATTTTCGGGTATTTCCCCAAATTCCTTGCCTTTATGGATATTTATGGGTATATTTATGGGTATGAGTCCGAATACGGAAACACTGAAAATCACCCCTGAAGTCCTGTCGCTCATTGCTGAACTGGATGAGTTCAAGGGCGCATGGAAGGCGCTCGGAACCTTAGCGCCGGAGCGGCTCTCTGCATTGCGCCGGGTGGCCACGATTGAAAGCGTCGGCTCCTCGACGCGGATTGAAGGCAGCAAACTCTCTGACAAGGAAGTCGAGCGGCTTCTGTCTAACCTGGAGATCAAAAAGTTTGCAACGCGCGATGAACAGGAAGTCGCCGGATATGCGCAAGTCATGGAGACGGTTTTTGCCCACCGCGAGGCGATCGACATCACGGAAAACCACGTTAAGCAGCTCCACCGCGACCTGCTGATCCACAGCGCCAAGGACGAGCGGCACCGGGGCGATTACAAAACGAACCCCAACAACGTCATGGCCTTCGATGCCGAGGGCAATGAGATCGGCATCGTTTTTGAAACAGCCACGCCATTTGATACGCCCCGGCTGATGACCGAGCTAGTGAACTGGACGAAGGCCGCACTGGACCAAGGCCACCTTCACCCGCTCCTTATCATCGCCGTACTCATCGTTGTCTTTCTTGAAATTCATCCGTTTCAGGATGGAAACGGACGCCTCTCACGCGTCCTCACGACGCTTGCGCTGCTGCGAAGCGGCTACGCTTACGTGCCCTACAGTTCACTGGAGAGCGCGATCGAGCAGACCAAGGAAAGTTACGACATCGCCCTGCGCCGAACCCAGGGAACGATCCGCAGCGATACACCGGAATGGGAGCCATGGGTCATCTATTTTCTGCGCGCGCTGCAACAGCAAAAGCGGCGGCTTGAGAAGAAGATCGAGCGCGAGCACATCGTCATCGACACGCTGCCGGCGCTCTCCGTTGAAATCCTGGAACTGGCCAAGGAGCAAGGAAGAATCACAATCGGTCAGGTTGTCAAAATCACGGGCGCGAACAGAAACACGGTCAAGAAGCACCTCCAAACTTTGGTGACAGCTAACCATCTGGCCCAGCATGGAACCGGCAAAGGGACTTGGTATGCCCTCCAAGGCTTTAGCGGACATTTCCGAGGGCAAAAGCAAAACTGGCGCGCCGGAGCGGACAAAGTTCGAACCGGCGTGTGAGCGCCCGACGGGGCGCCGGCCGGTCAGGCCGCCCCATCGGAGGCATGAGCGAAGCGAATTGCCGCGAGATACAGAAAATGGCGCGCCCGACAGGATTCGAACCTGTGACCTTCGGCTTCGGAGGCCGACACTCTATCCAGCTGAGCTACGGGCGCGTGGCCGCGAGACTACGCCAACCCACCTTGCCGCGGCAAGCCGCTGTTTACCATATCGGCGCGCAAGCAAAGGGGTCGGGCAACCGCTAGTTGCGCCGCACAAGAAACTCGGCGGTCAGCCGAAGTTAAATATTAATGTCATGAAGATAGCGCTATGCTGCAATGCAAAAAACGCAATAGTGATCTGGTCTCGAAGGGCCAGATAATCCCCATTGGAAGACGCCGCTTGAGGCGGCTATTAGGAAAGAACGAGCCATGCTTATTCGTCAATACCGCGATGCAATGACCCAGCCGGTCACCCCGGTGGATCTGTCGATCGTAGACAGGGTCAACCAGAAACCCCTTCCCCAGTTCATGCTCTCCATTTTGGCCGGCGTAGATTTCTTGATCGAACAATATCGTTGCTGGCTTGCCCGCCGTCGGACCCGGGCGATTTTCGCAGCGATGTCCCCCCGGGGCCGCGCC
This sequence comes from Alphaproteobacteria bacterium, assembly GCA_021774445.1. Taxonomy (GTDB): domain Bacteria; phylum Pseudomonadota; class Alphaproteobacteria; order UBA6615; family UBA6615; genus SZUA-147. The sequence continues at coordinate 3,319 of JAJFJA010000007.1, read as the reverse complement.
GACATCGGTATCGATGCGGGCAACATTGACCAAGTGGTCGCCGATGCCGTGACCACGGCAGCGCAACAGCGGTCCCAGGCGCGGCGGCTGGCCCGCGCCCAGCACTTGGCCTACCAGCGCACCCGGCGTGAACTGATGGCTCTGGACGACCGGGAGTTGCAGGACATTGGAATCGGGCGCGGCGACATCGAGCGCCTTGCCCGCGATGCTCGCCTCAACGTCGCCGAGGCCATTGTGGCGAATCCGGAAACCACCCCGGCGGCCAACCCCTCGGCCGCCAACGACGGACCACGCGAAGCAGCGGTCGCCTGACCGGCGGATCCTTCAGTCTTGTGATGGTCGGCACGGAACCCGTGCCGGCGATCACACGGCGGTTCGCCAGGCTTGCTGAGCAGCGGTCCGCCCCGTACCGCGGCTAGATAAGCTCCACGCTTTCCGCCATCGGGCCCTTATGGCCCATGCGCGTGGACACCCGCACGCGCTGCTCGGGTTCCAGCATCATGATCCCCGAGCGCTCCAGCGAGCGCGCCGAGACGAACACATCCTGCTCGCCGTTGTCCGGGACAATGAACCCGAACCCCTTGCCGGCGTCGAAGAACTTCACCCGACCCTCGACCGACTCTGCCGCGCCGTCCATGCCGACACCGGGGTTTTCTCCGGCCTCCGGCGGCTCCATATTGAAAATTGCCGTGACTTGCGGACCCTTGGGACCGCTGCCGATCTGACAGGTGATCGTCGCCGCGTCCTGTATATCCTTATACCCGGCCTGTTCCAGGACCGACACATGCAGGAAAGCGTCAGGCGAACCATCTGTAGGTTGAACGAAGCCGAATCCCTTGGTCGGATTGAACCACTTCACAACCGCTGACACCGGATCGCCAGTCGGTTGAGATATGCCAAATTCACTCATTCTGCCGAACTCCAGCACAGTAATGATCTACGGTGCTGGCGGCGCGCAGCCGCACAACTTAACCAAGCATCAACATGGAAGGGGCAAGCCAGGTTGGCTCCGGGGAACACCTAGCGACACCTTCCGCCGTAGATCTCGCTCTCACCCCAAGAGTAAACCACTCGAATGCTGCGCAACGCAAGCGAGGATCAACAAGGCGCTTACCGCGTTCCTCGCATTGACCTTTTTGCTCTGATCGCCCTTGCCCGCGCCGTTGACGAGCAAAGCCAACAATCATCCCGTTTTGCCTGGTGCCCACCCTGTATTGGGCAACAACTGGACGTCTCTATCGATAGTCGGTCGGCCGTCAATAACGAACAAGACTACGTAAATAATGCGCAGCGAAACGACTTGTGATACTGGCGATAAAGCGGCGACCGAACGTCCTATATTATTAGGATGAATGGGCCGGGTTGGCCAACGCCTGGGCACGCTTGCGCGCCGCGATGCGAACCCGAGAAAAGCGCTCACAACGGCTCAGCCCGCACCGATCGCGGGCCTGCTTCAGGCTACCGTCAGACGTAAGGTTTTAGCCAACCGAGACTGTCTTCGGTGCGCCCGCTTGGGTTGTATTCCGCGCCGATCCAGCCGTCATAGCCAAGCCGGTCGATGGCGTCGAAGACGAACGGGAAATTGATCTCGCCCGTGCCCGGCTCGCCCCGGCCCGGCGTGTCGGCGAATTGGATGTGGCCGATCCTATCGATGATCCGCTCCAGCGTTGGTACCAGATCACCTTCCATAATCTGCATGTGATACAGGTCGTATTCGATCGCCAGATTATCGTGTCCCGCGGCATCGATCGCCGCGATGCCCTCGGCCGACCGCGACAGGAAATAGCCCGGTCGGTCACGCGTGTTCACCGGCTCGACCGTGACCGTGACGCCGATATCGGCCATCGCCGCCGCCGCGTACCGCAGATTGCCGATCAGAGTTGCCAAGCAGGCGTCGCGGCCCAACTCTGCCGGCGGCCAGCCGACGATCACATTCACGTTACGCGGCCGCAGCACCTCGGCAAACAGCTTGGCCTCCGCAACCCCGTCCTGAAACGCCTGTTCCCGGCCGGGCATCGCCGCCAGGCCCGGGCCGCCGTCCATCAGATCGCCGACTGGAAAGTTCATGACCGCGAACGGCAGTCCCGTCCGCGTCTGCGCGGCGGCGATCGCGTCCAGCCCGACCTCATACGGAAACTGTATCTCGACCGCGCCGAATCCGGCGTCGCGAGCTGCCGCCAACCGGTCCAGTACCGGCCGTTCGCAGAACAGCATCGAAATATTCGCTGAAAAACGTGGCATTTGGCCTCGACTCAAAACCGTCACCGAATGAAGATTACATTAAGCAACGCGCCCTCGACCCTCAAGGGGGCGTCCAGACAAGGGAGAGGTTCATGGTCAAACGATATTCCATCGGCACGGCCCTATGCGCCGTGCTCGCCCTTATGGCGACACCAGCTCTCGCCGATGCCGACGTTGAGTTGCGCATTATCGAAACCACTGACATTCACGTTCACATCGCCGACTACGACTATTTTCAGGATCGACAATCCATCGCCGTCGGCCTCGCCCGTACGGCCTCGTTGATCCACGCCGCCCGCGAGGAGGCGGCGAACACCATCCTTGTCGACAATGGCGATCTCATCCAAGGCAACCCTCTTGGCGACTTTATCGCCAAGGAGCGCGGCCTTGCCGACGGCGAGATTCACCCCGTCTACAAGGCCATGAATCTGCTCGATTATGCCGCCGGCAACATCGGCAATCACGAGTTCAACTACGGCTTGGAGTTCCTCGACCAGTCCATAAAGGGCGCCAATTTCCCCTATGTTAGCGCCAATATCTTCATCGCCGACGGTGATGATGATCCCAACAACGACAAGTCCTATTTCACCCCTTACGTGATCCTCGACCGCACCGTGACCGCCACGGATGGCTCGGAGCACGCCATCAAGATCGGCGTCATCGGCTTCGTGCCGCCGCAGGTTATGCAATGGGACAAGTCGAACCTCGAGGGCCGCGTCGTCGCCCATGACATCGTCGCGACCGCCGAACGTTTTGTCCCGGAGATGAAGCAGGCCGGCGCCGACGTCGTCATCGCCGTGCCCCACTCCAGCCTGACCACGGTCGACCGTAAGGGCATGGACGAAAACGCGTCGTTTTATCTGTCCACCGTGCCCGGCATCGACGCCATCATGTTCGGCCATGGTCATCGCAACTTCCCCGGCCCCGACTATGCCGACCTCGACAACGTCGATATCGAGAACGGCCGTCTTAACGGTGTTGCCGCGGTCATGCCCGGCTTCTGGGGCAGCCATCTCGGCGTCGTCGATCTATCCCTTACCGTCGACGATAGCGGCGCGTGGACGGTCAGCAACAGCGT
>JAJFJA010000060.1 GCA_021774445.1 Alphaproteobacteria bacterium | reverse complement strand
GAGGCCGCTGGCATGGTCATTCAGGCCTTCGGCAATTTCGTGATGGGCGGCAATTTCATCATCGGGATCATCATTTTCGGCATTCTGGTCATCGTGAATTTCGTCGTCATCACCAAAGGCTCGGGCCGTATTGCCGAGGTTGCCGCGCGTTTCAGCTTGGATGCAATGCCTGGCAAGCAAATGGCCATCGACGCCGACCTTTCGGCCGGACTCATCGACGAGAACGATGCACGGGCGCGACGCAAGGAACTTGAGGACGAAAGCAATTTCTTCGGATCGATGGATGGCGCCGCCAAATTCGTCCGCGGCGATGCCATCGCCGGCTTGCTGATTACCTTTATCAATGTGATCGGCGGCATCATCATTGGCATGGGCCAGCAGGGCCTCAGCCTAAACGCCGCCGCCGAGTCCTATACGTTGCTTACTGTCGGCGACGGGCTTGTCAGTCAGATCCCCGCCCTGATCGTCTCCACGGCGGCCGGTATGGTGGTCACCAAGGCTGGTGTATCCGGTTCCGCCGACAAAGCCGTCTTTGGCCAGCTTTCCGGCTATCCCAGTGCCTTGGGTCTCAGCAGTTTCCTAATGGTCGCCCTGGCCTTGATGCCTGGCGTCCCGCTGCTGCCTTTCCTGACCCTTGCAGGATTCTGCGGCACCGCCTCCTGGGTGATACATCACCGCCAGCAGGCGGCGCAAGAAGCCGAAGTGGCCGCCGAGGTGGCGGAACAGGCGCCGGTTGCCGATGAGCCGATTTCCACCGCCCTCCAGATCGACCAGATCCGCCTCGAGCTCGGTTACGGCCTATTGTCCATGATCAGCGCCGCCAAGGGCCAGCGACTGACCGACCAAATCAAGGCCCTCCGGCGTCAGCTGGCCTCCGACATGGGGTTCATCCTGCCCGCGGTGCGTATTCAGGACAATATGCAGCTGCCGGCCAATACCTACGTGGTGCGCATCAAGGAGATCGAAGCCGGCCGCGGCGACGTCCGGCCCAACATGCTGCTGGTCATGGATCCCCGTGGCGACCCCATCGACCTGACCGGCGAGGATACCACCGAACCCACATTCGGGTTGCCGGCGAAATGGGTCACCGAGTCCCACAAGGAGGAGGCCCTCTTCCGCGGTTATACCGTCGTCGATCCGGCGACCGTCGTCACCACCCATCTCACCGAAACGGTGAAGGACGGCATGTCCGAGCTGTTGTCCTTCGCCGAAACCCAGCGCCTCCTCGACGAGTTGAACGGCGATCATCAAAAACTCATCGCCGACCTCATTCCGACACAAATCACCGTCGGCGGCGTGCAGCGTGTCCTGCAAAATCTCCTGACCGAGCGGGTTTCGATCCGTGACCTGCCGACCATTCTCGAGGCCGTGCACGAGGCCTGCGCCATTACCCGCAACGTCGCCATGATCACCGAGCATGTCCGCTCACGCCTCGCCCGTCAGCTCAGCGACGAGAACGCAAACGATGACGGTTTTGTACCGATCCTCTCTCTCACGCCAGCCTGGGAACAAGCGTTTGCCGAATCCCTGATCGGCGACAAGGAAGATGCCCAGCTCGCCATGGCGCCGTCGAAGCTCCAAGAGTTTATCGGCGCCGTTCGCCAAGCCTTCGATCAGCAGGCCATGGCCGGCGAAGCGCCGGTTCTCTTAACCAGCCCTGGCATCCGACCGTTTGTACGGTCGATCGTCGAACGCTTCCGGCCGCAGACGGTCGTCCTCTCACAGAACGAAATCCATCCAAAGGCCCGTATCCGCACTTTGGGCGGGGTGTAGGAATCCGTCATGAAACTTCGGATCTTCGGCGCCGCCAGTATGAACGAAGTCATGGCCCAGGTGCGCGAGCAACTCGGCGGCGATGCTATCATCCTGTCGACCCAAACCGACCCGGACGGCCATGTCCGGGTCACCGCCGCCGCAGGGGAGGTAGCAGGGGAGGTAGCGGAGGATGTCGCCGGTGCGGCCGGCGATGGCAACCCGGTCGCAGACCCACTGCCTATCATCCGGCGGGCGCTCGTCGCCCACGGTGTCGACGACAGCCTCGGTGACATTCTGCTCGAGGCCGCGCATGACCATCGCCATTCAAAGATGACCTGCGCCGTCGCTTTTGCCGCTGCCCTGGATAGCTGCCTGACCTTCGCCCCGCTGCCCGAGACGCCCGATCGCCCGATCATGTTGGTCGGGCCACCGGGCGCCGGCAAGACAGTCACGGTCGCTAAGTTGGCCGCGCGCGCCCATCTCGCCGGTCTCAGCGTACGGGTCATCGGCGCCGACACTGTCAAGGCCGGTGGCTTCGCCCAACTACAGCAACTCGCCGAAGCCCTTCGTATCGGCTTGCGCAAGGCCGAGGATCCAGAGGAGCTCCGCACCGCTATCGCCGGTAGCAACGGCGGCGACTTGGTGATTGTCGACAGTTTCGGCGTCAATCCCTTCGAAAGCGATGATATCGACCGCCTGAAACAACTGCTCGCCGTCGCAAACCTGGAACCGGTACTGGTTATTCCAGCCGGCCTCGACACCGTCGACGCCGCCGAGATCGCCACCGCATTCGCGTCGCTCGGTTGTCACCGCGCCATCATCACGCGCCTCGATCTCGCCCGCCGCTTCGGTAGCTTGCTTGCTGCCGCCCATGCCAGCCGGCTGGCCCTATCCGACGTCTCAGTGTCGCCCAACATCGGCGACGGACTGCGCTCCCTCAATCCGGTCGGATTAGCCCGGCTGCTGCTGCCGGCCGAGCTCCACGCCAACACCGCCCCACGAGAGGCTGAGAACCGATGACCAACACAGCAACGGTCAGCAAGACCAAGGCCGCGCGGCAGCGCATGCTCGCCGTCGCATCCGGCAAGGGCGGTGTCGGCAAGACCTGGTTCTCGGTAACGCTAGCGCAGGCGCTAGCGAGTTCCTGCCGCACTTTGCTGTTCGATGGCGATCTCGGCCTCGCCAACATCGATGTCCAGCTTGGCCTGACCCTTGACCGTGACCTCGCCTCCGTTATCTCCGGCGCTCATACACTCGCCGAAACGGTCGCATCATTTCCGCATGGCGGGTTCGACATTCTCGCCGGGCGATCCGGCGCCGGCAATCTTGCCAGTCTGTCGCCGGCGCAGCTTTCGAACCTGATGTCCCAGCTGACGGACCTGGCCACCGGTTACGAACGGGTCATCCTCGATCTCGGTGCTGGTATCGACCCGACGGTACGGAACCTTGCCGCCAGATCCGACATCACGATCGTCGTAACCACCGACGATCCGACAGCCCTGACGGACGCCTACGCCTTCATCAAATTGGCGGCACTGCGCAAGCCTGACTCGAAATTCGGTATTGTCGTCAATCTCGCCGAGAATCACACCGAGGGTCAGCGCACTTATGAAACGCTGCTCAAGGCGTGTCAGAACTTCCTCAAGATATCGCCGCCCCTATTTGGAGTCATCCGCCGCGATCGCCTGGTACGCGACGCTATTCGCGCCCAAGCGCCGCTCCTGACCCGATCGCCCAACAGCGAAGCCGGCGCCGACGTCGAGGCAGTCGCGCAGCGCTTGGCCGCCTCTGAATGACCGATCAGGCCCCCATACGGTCAGGCCGATGAGTGACGCGGTCGCAAGACTGCTGTCGCCCACCGCAGGGAATGGCGCCAACGCGCCAAAGACCGTCGCCCCGGTAACCGCGGGCGACGGCGGAGGGTCACGCAATACCGTCCTAATCCCCCAACCGAGTCAGGCGTTGCGCTCCCTCGAGGCCGGCGACGTCCTAGAGGCAAAGATCGACGCCCGGCTACCCGATGGGCAGGTCCGTATCGCCACCACCCGCTTCGGCACGCTGCAGGCAACATGGCCGAACGCGCCCGCCCCCGGAACATCTATCCAACTGCAGGTGCTCAGCTCCGGCCCTCCCGCAAGGTTACGGATTGTCCCGACCGCGCCGGGACAACTACCCCAGCCACCTCTCGGCGGCGTCTCGACCGGCTCAGCCGAGATCCTGTCATCCGGCGCGCGCCCGGTCAGCCCGCCGGCCACGCCGCCGTCGCAGAGTCCGGCACGGGCACAGGCCATCCGGCCCGGCGACACACTGCAGGGACGTTTCTTTCCCGTCCCGGCCCGGGCGGACGCCACGGGCCTGCCTCGCGCTGCGCCGGGCTTGGCCACGGCGCCAACCCAGCCGCTGCCGCTAACCGTCCGCGTCTTGGCGCTCCAGCCACCGCATCATGGCGGCCCTGAACTGCCGGCCGGCGGCAGCGACGCGCTCCGCGCGACGGTCGTCAGCTCTGGCGGCAACCACACACGCCTCCAAACCGGGTCTGGCGACTTCACCATACGCGGTACCAGCTTGCCGCCGGGGACCCGCTTGACACTCCAGATAGTGGCGCAACCCGGCATTATGCTACCGCTCAGCGCCGCGGATCAGGAAGCCCAACAAATCACGGCCTTGGCCCGCGGTTGGCCGGCTCTCGCCGAAAGTCTGGAAATACTCGCCGGCACGGCGCCCGGCGCCGCCGCCCGCTTCGGCGCCAATCGGTTGCCACAGCCCGGGTCTCGCCTCGCAACCGGCATCGTCTTTTTTCTCTCGGCCATCCGCAGCAACCGCCTCCAGGATTGGTTGGGCGCCGAACTGGTTCGCACTTTGCATGAACAGGGCAATGGTGCTCTCCGCGGCCGGCTCACCGAGGACTTCAGCAAGCTCGCCCAATTGGCCACGGAGTCCGTCTCCGGCGAGTGGCGCACCGCCCTGTTGCCACTTCTCCATGACGGCGTACTTCAGCAACTGCGCATCTATCTGCGCGACCGAGACGGCGACGGCCCGACAAATGATGCCGACGACGACCCCGGCACACGTTTCGTCGTCGAGGCCGAACTCAGTCGGCTTGGTGCGCTTCAACTCGACGGCCTCGTGCGCCAAAAACGCTTCGATCTAATTGTCCGCAGCCACCAGCCATTACCCGGCCCGATCCGGACCCATATCCGCGAAATATTCAGCCAGTCCGGCGCCGCGGCGAACTTCGCCGGAGCCGTCAGTTTTCAGGTTGAACCGGACTTCGACATCGCGCCGCTCGAGCAGCTCGCCGGTCATGCCGTCGGGGTTTTCGCCTAACTAGACTAGCGCCGCCGCCGATAGGCGTCCTGGGCGACCTCGTCCAAGGTCTGCTGCTCCCGTCGCTCGGCCTGCGCCCGGGCATCCCTCTCGCGACCGGCCTGCGTCAGTTCATAACGCTTGAGCTCTTCGAACGCCTCGGCGACCTCGTCCCGCGCCGCCTCAGCTTGTTTTTCTATGGACGCCAGCGACTCATCGATACGATCTCGGCGCAAACGCACCGACCGCGCAAAATCGGCATAGGCGAAACCGCTTTCAAGCGAGGATTGTGCCGCTACCTGCTCCGATTGCAGCTCATCCGCCAGGTCCGACAGTTCCGTCCGCAGGTTTCGCTCCAGCCTTTCGAGCTCGGCCAGCGCCCGACGTTTTTCGTCCAGATTCCATTTCTTGAAGCGGATAAGCGTGGCTAATCCCTTCATGCAGCTACGTCCTCAGCCGGCGACTCGCCGGCTTCCGAGGCCACATCCGCTGCCATACCAAGAATCTGGCCAAGGCGCGCATAGCCATCTGAGAAGCGGCTGGCTTCGTCTTTGCCCTGGCGCAAGAACTCCTCTAGATCCGGATTGTATTTGATCGCCTCATCCACCGCGGGATCGCCGCCGGCCCGATAAGCGCCGAGGCGGATCATCTCCGCCATGTCCTCATATTGCGCCAACAACGTGCGGGCCCGCGCCACCATTGCGTTTTCGGCGTCATTGTTACAGGCCGGCATGGTCCTCGATATCGATCGCAGCACATTGATCGCCGGGTAGCGTCCGCGTTCCGCGATCGCCCGGTCCAGCACCACATGACCGTCAAGAATGCCACGCACCGCGTCGGCGATTGGTTCGTTGTGGTCGTCGCCCTCCACCAGCACCGTAAACAGGCCAGTGATATCACCACTACCCGTCAACCCGGGACCGGCACGCTCCAGCAATTTCGGCAGTTCGGCAAACACCGTCGGGGTATAGCCTTTACTGGCCGGCGGCTCGCCTGCGGCCAAGCCGATCTCCCGCTGCGCCATCGCAAATCGCGTGATGCTGTCGATCAGGCACAACACCTCGTTGCCGCGGTCGCGGAAGAACTCCGACAAGGTCAGTGTCAGCAACGCCGCCTGGCGCCTCATGAGAGCCGTCTCGTCGGACGTCGCAACCACGACGATGCTGCTTTGCAGCCCCTCGGCGCCGAGATCGTCCTGGATGAACTCTTGCACCTCTCGGCCACGCTCACCGATCAATCCGATCACCGCGACATCCGAAGCGGTGTACCGCGCCAGCATCGACAGCATCACCGACTTGCCGACGCCCGACCCGGCAAATAACCCCAGCCGTTGGCCACGGCAGCAGGTGAGAAAAGTGTTGAGCGCTCGTACACCAAGATCGAGTTTTTCGCGCACCCGCTTTCGCTGATGCGCCGGCGGCGGACTACTGCGTAGCGGGCAAGCCCCAACGCCCGAAGCCAAGGGCGGCCCTCCATCGATCGGCTCGCCCATGGCATTCACCACCCGGCCGAGCCAGCTCTCATCGGGATAAATCACCGGCGCCGCATCGCCGACTTCTGCGCGACAACCCACGCCCACCCCTTCGAGCGAGCCGAATGGCAACAGCAGTGCCGACTCCCGGCGAAACCCGATGACCTCACATAGGACACGCCGCCCATCCCGCGTCACGATATTGCAGCGACTGCCCACTGAAAGGCTCCGATGCACGCCCCCAACCTCGACCATCATGCCGAGCAACGCCGTCACGCGCCCATACAGGTAACTGCTGGGGAGACGTGAAATATCAGCAATAAGGTTATGATATGCCACACAAATTCTCAAAGTACCGGGCCCCGGATCCGCGCTGGATCCTGTATCTGACCCATGCTGACCAGGATGGTTTAAAGTTCGGTAAAACCTCCCCTAACGAGGTATAAAGAAAGAATTCATTAATACTTTTTGTCGTAAATTCTTAACCATCCGATATCGGGGAAATACTCCTCGGTTCGGCGCAAGATTGCGGAGGATCCCATGCGCGTATTATTGGTTGAGGATGATTCGACGACGGCACAAAGCATTCAGTTGATGCTGAAGTCGGAGAGTTATGTCTGTGACACCACGGATCTCGGCGAGGATGGCCTCGAGATCGGCAAGCTTTATGATTACGAC
>JAJFJA010000059.1 GCA_021774445.1 Alphaproteobacteria bacterium | reverse complement strand
CGGGCCAAGGACGACCGGGTCGCGGCGCTCTTGGCGCCGTTGCATCACCGGGAGTCGGGTGCGCGGGTGGCGGCGGAACGGGCGCTGTTGGCGGAATTGGACGGGTCATGCCGGACGCCGATCGCGGCGCTGGCCGAAATTGCCGACGGTCGCCTGCGATTGCGGGCGCTGGTGGCGCTGCCGGACGGCTCGGTGATGCATCAGACTGAACGTCACGGTTTGCCCAATGACGGCGCGGCCATGGGCCGGGATGCGGGCGCGGAGTTGCGCCGGCGCGCCGGGCCGGCGTTCTTTGCCGCGCTGGCCGACGCCTGAAGCGGGGACCACGGTGTTGCGTCTGCTGATCACCAGACCGCGGGACGATGCCGAGGCGGTGGCGCAAATGCTGGTGGCGCGCGGATACGAGGCGGTGATCGAGCCGTTGTTGACGATCCGCTATGAGGATGCCGCAGACCTCGACCTTGCCGGCAGCCAAGGCGTCCTGATCACGAGCGCCAACGGGGCGCGGGCGCTGGCCCGGGTTACGGCCCGGCGCGACGTGCCGGTGGCGGCGGTGGGCGAGGCCAGCGCGCAAACGGCACGAGAGCTGGGTTTCACCGACGTGCAGGATGCCGGCGGCGATGTCGCGGCGCTCGCCACCTTGGCACAGCGGCGATTCGATCCCCGTGGCGGGTCCTTGCTGCATGTGGCCGGGTCGGTCACCGCCGGCGATCTCTCGGGACGGTTGGAAGCGAGGGGATTTACGGTAGTCCGGCGGGTGCTCTATGAAGCGCGACCGGCAGCGGCGCTGTCGGCGGCGCTCCGTACGGCGATCGCCGCGGGCGAGATTGACGGCGTGCTGCTGTATTCGCGGCGTTCGGCGGCGCTGTTCGTGGCGCTGCTGACGGCCGCGGGTTTGGCCGGGCAGAGCCGGCGAATGACCCTATTGTGCCTCAGCCCAGCGGTGGCGGATGGGGCGGGCGCCCTGTCCTGGGTGCGTGTTTTGGTCGCGGCAAAACCGGAACAAGCGGCGCTGCTGGCGCTGCTGGATCAAGTTCGATAGGTGTAGAAACCACCTCTTCCTTGGTGACGGGTGGCTTTGCTAGTTTGGCGCGCCGGCCGACGGCGGAATTCGAGTCGGCGTGAAAGCGAGCCTATGAACGGCAAACCGGAGACTCCTGAGACTGATCTAGGACGGGGCAGCGATGCCGCCGGGCCTGGGCCCGCGCCGGAAGACAATGGTCACATCGACGCGCTACCGCTGATCGCGCGCTTTGGCGGCATTCGTCCGATGGCCGCCAGGCTGGGGGTGCCGGTCAGCACGGTACAGGGCTGGAAAGAACGCGATGCCATCCCGGTGCAGCGGCTGGAAGCGATCAAGGCGGCGGCGCAGCAGCATGATATCGGCTTAACGCCGGAGGATGTCGTATTGCAGGTAGATAGCGACGAAATCGAGGCCAAGCCGGCGGGCGCAAAGAACGCGGCGGCCGCCGAAGCGGCGCCGAAGCCGAAGCCGGCATCAGGTAGTCCGACCGCTGCCGGACTTGCGCCGGCATCAGGTAGTCCGACCGGGGCCGGATTTGCACCGGCACCGGGGCGGCTGGTCCTGGTGATCTCCCTGGCGGCGCTGTTGATCTCGGTGCTGTCGGTGCTGGCGGCGCTGTTCGCGATGCGACCGCAAGATCGCGACGTTGCCGAACTGGACGCCCGGGTGGCGGTGCTTGAGGCGGCGATCCAGGCGCCCGCGCCGACCGGTACCGACGGGGCGCTGGACGATGCCGTGGCGGCGCTGGCGGATCGGATTGCCGGGCTGGAGGCGACCGCCGATGCGCCGGTCGCCACGGGGGCGGATGCGCTGGGCGATTTGGTCGGCCGGATCGAGGCCCTCGAGCAGGTAGATGCGACGACGGCCGGTGGCGCGGATTTGTTGGCCCTGGCCGACCGCGTGGACACGACGGAGCAGGCCTTGCGCGATGCCGCGGCCGAACTGGACGCGCGGGTGACGGCGGTCGAGGCCTCGGCCCAGGCGGCTGCGGGGCAAGGCGGATCCGCGCCGGTGGATCTGGCGCCCCTGGCGCCCCTGGCGGCACGGTTGGCGGCGCTGGAGGGCGCGCTGGGGGAGATGGCGCAGCAGAGCGATGCCGGGACGGCCCTGGACGGCCGCCTGGCGGCGCTGGAACAAGAGATGGAAACCATCGGTTCCGCCCCCGCCGTCGATACCGACCGAGCGATTGGATTGACCTTGGCGGCGATTCAACTGCGGGCGGCGCTGGGGTCCGGCGACAGTTTCGAGGACCCGTATTTGCGCGCGGCGGCGCTGGCGGCGGGGGACGCGACGCTCGTCGAGGTGTTGGCGCCGTTGGAGCCGTTGGCCATCACCGGGGTCGAGACGCTTGATCGCTTGCGGGCGGAGTTCGAACCGGTGGCGCGCCGGCTGACGCTGGATGGGGCGGGCGCGGAAGGCGGCTGGACGGATCGGGTGGTCAGCAGATTGAACGCCGTGGTGTCGGTGCGGCGCGCCGACGAAGTGACGGAGGGCAACGAGATTGGCGCGCGGGTGGCGCGGGCGCGGGTGAGGTTGGAGGCCGAGGATCCGGCGGGTGCCCTGGCGGAGCTGGGGCCACCGGCGCTCGGCGAGGATGACCGGGTGACCGCGTGGCGTGGGGCGGTCGCCGGCCGGCTGGCGGTGGATCGGGCGATCACCGCGCTGGAGACCTTTGCCTATGCCACGCTGGCCGCCGACAGCGGGCGCGAGGGGAGCGCGCAATAGCCATGTGGCGCGCCATCTGGCTGTTCGTGAAAATCGGGATCGCCGTTGCCGTGGCGATCTGGCTGGCCGAGCGGCCGGGCCTGGTGGTCGTCGATTGGCAAGGCTGGCACGTGGAGACCTCGGTCGGCTTCGTGACCTTGGGGGTGTTCCTGCTGGCGGTGGTAACGGCGCTGACCTACAACAGTTGGCGGACGATCCGCATGGTGCCGCGACGGGTGATCGACGCGCGGCGCGGGCAGCGGCGGGCCAATGGCTACCGGGCGTTGACCCTGGGTATGGTGGCGGTCGCCGCCGGCGATATCGAAGAGGCCAGGCGGCAGGCGAAGAAGGCCGACAGCCTGCTGGACGATCGGCCGCTGACACAGTTGCTGACGGCCCAATCGGCGCAGCTCGGTGGCGACGAGGCGGCGGCGCAACGTTATTTCACGGCAATGCTGGAGCAACCGGAGACGGAGTTTCTGGGTTTGCGCGGGCTGATTACGCAAGCGCTGAAAAGTGGCGACAAAACGCGGGCGCTTGAACTGGTAGAGCGGGCGAACAGCCTGCGACCGGGTACGCCCTGGGTGCTGGACACGCTGATCGAACTGCGCAGCGGTGCCGGCGACTGGCGGTCGGCACAGTTGGCGTTGGAGGAGGGGCTGCGGCGGAAAGCGGTGCCGGCGGCCGCGGGCGAACGCTGGTTGGCGGCGCTGCTGATGGAGCGCGCGCGGGAGTCGGCGGACGACGCGGAGACGGAAGCGGCGCTGCAACAGGCGAGGCGCGCCCATGAGCTGGATCCGGGCCTGACCCCGGCGGCGGTGATGCTGGCGCGCGCGCAGGCCGCAAAGGGCAACGCCCGGCGGGCGCGCAAAGTATTGGAAGATAGCTGGGCCGTGGCGCCCCATCCGGACTTGGCGGCGGCCTATCTGGAGATCAGCGGCGTCGACGATTCCCTGAAACGGGTCGGGGTGCTGGAAAAACTGGCGGCGCGCAATCGCGGTGCGTTCGAGGCGCGGCTGGCGATGGCCGAAGCGCTGCTCGACGCCGCCCTGTGGGGCGAAGCGCGCAAGCGGCTGCAGGCGCTGGTGGCGGAAGAGCCGTCGGCGCGGCTGTTCAGCCTGATGGCGCGGCTGGAAGAAGGCGACGGCAAGCCGGACGCGGTGCGCGGTTGGCTCGACAAGGCGGCCGGCACCGGGGCCGGGGCGGGCTGGATCTGCGGCGATTGCGGCGCCCGGTCGCCGCGTTGGTCGGCGGTCTGCGGCCATTGCGGCAGCTTGGGCGAGACCGGCTGGCGGGTGCCGCCGCGGGCCGATACGCCGCCGGGACCGGCGCTCGCGGTGCTGCCGGCCCACGCCGAGGCGGCCGCGGCGCCCGAGACCGAGGCGACCGGGCGGGGCGTAACCGTCGCCCTTGCACCCGATAAAGGATCGCCGTAATGTCCGACCCGCTCACCCATCAGTAGCGCCGTGCCGCCTTAGCTCAGTTGGTAGAGCATCGCATTCGTAATGCGGGGGTCGGGTGTTCAAGTCACCCAGGCGGCACCATTTTTCTGGGCGAATCGGCTGAGGATTAGTGCTCGTCAATTCTGATGTCGTGACGCCACGGAGAGTCCCCAAGGTGGGCCAAGCGCTGCTTTAGGAAATCTCGATGTCGAGCGGACGGAACGACGTATAAGGTCCGTGAGCCGCCTAAGCCTGAGTAGATCGAGTAGATTTCATGACTGTGGTCCAGTCGCGTGCGCAATTGTCCAACGCGCCACACTATTTGGTCATGTGTTGACCCCCGGTGGCGCTGTCCAAATTGGATAATGATCAGAGACTGCTTGTGATCGTAGAATCTGCGGAGTTCGTCAAAAAAAACGTACTTTGCGCTCTTATCTTGGTGCTTCTTTATGCCGACCTCCATACCGTTGTCAGGATCGACGAAGATAACATCGCTCTCTGCTAGCTGAAAAACAGCACGGCTGAACCAAATTTCTCGATGAGCTAGTCGCGCCCTCTGACTACTTTTGGCTCCTTTTGGCAGGTTGGCGACGGAAATGGGCTCGTTATGGAATTTCGTTCCTCCCGGTAAGATTTCGGCTCTTTGTAGTTCAGCAACGTCCCGGCGGCCTCCAAACACGACTCTAGCCAATTTTTTGTGTAGGTCAGGGTCGCGATCTTTGAGGTTGCGGTGACCGCACGCCGTGTGGAGATATTTGACCTTTTTTCCGTCTGCCGTGGCTTCATTATCTTTGTTCAGAAACCAGGCAACGCCAAGCCTGATTTCTTGCTGCAAGAAAAGGCGACGGAGAACACCGAATTTGACGAAGTCGGATATGTCACCGACATAGTCATTCCTCATCGTGCGGTGGTGACGATTTTTGCAACGACGCTTTGTCCACAGCACCGGATATCTCATCTAATCGCGACTTGAGTGCTTCGATGGCGGTCGCTTGAGCATTTTCGGTCCTGTCAATCCTGAAGAAGGATTCGGATCGAATCTCATCGATCTTGCTCTCCAACCGATCCGACATCCGTGTGCGATGGTTCCTAAGAAACTCAAGCAACCACGCGACAAGTGCGAAGGCAGCCAGCACAATTGCGACTGCGTTCAGACTGTTCGCGGGGACGTCCTTAAAGCCAGTTATGGCTGCTCCTGCTGCCACAAGGATTGCTAATGTGGTGAACGATAACGACCCGAAAAGGCGAACCTGATTTTCTAGTTTTTGTATCTTCTTCTCAAACTCGTCTACCAGGCCTCGTATCTCGGTGAAAAGAGCGCTCTTCTGGTCTTTTAGTCCAAAAGAAGAGAGAGTCGGCCTTGTCGGTGGCCTCACGTATTGTTGTGATTCTCCCGGCTTAAACTTCGTCGTCTTGACAAAATCAATAAGGGCAATCCTCTCTTCTCTGCGCACGTACACGACCTGGTGGCCAAGATTATAGAGTGGGCAGAAGAGGTGCCCAACGTAGCCGGGATCAACTTGAGCCGCACCCACCCACAATAATCCTTTGTAAGCCCAATGGACCCTAAGATTCCATCGGCCAATGAGGAATGAGGGAAGGTTTAGTGTCTCCTTCGTCTTGATAAAGGCAACTTGAAATGGCGGAATTGCGATTTCCTGGTCCTCACCAGCGGAATCGAGATAGTGATGGTCTCCCCCCAGAACATATTCGTTTCCCACGGAGAGCTCGTACCCCGCTGGCTTTAGATTGGCAGAGCAAAACGGATTGATTAGGTTGAATTCGTCGATATATGCTTTTATATCGTTGCTTAGAAGTACGCCTTGTCTATCTGAATGCGCATCGTTGGTTACGTAGGGAATTTTAGCAAGACGTTCGCGTTCGAGCGATTGCTCTAAGTTTGGCATCTTGAGGTCGCTGTCTTGTTCACACCGCGAGACTAAGACACTTAGACGGTGCGCCGATTGAGCATGCTACCAGATGGTCTGGCCCAACACCGAGGTAATCGAACGCTCGTCCAATCCGGCGTTCGATCCCTCGAATATGACGCATCGCGATTCTTGTGATTTTCTGCTCATGCGCGCATGTAGCATCAAAATAGTCAACGTGGTTCAGCACAATGGCCGTGGGTTGGTTGGCTTGGATGGCCGCTACAACAACGCCTGGATCAAATCGTGCCACCCGCCGCACTGCGTTGGTGACGCTGGTCCGCTCGGTGAGGCTGGCGTATCCGCTTTCTCGCGCCAGTGTGGACCAGTCGATCTCCTCAGGTAGGTGACCGGAATTGCCCGCAACTCTTATGGGAAATGCGCGCAGAACCAGAATGACTTGATCAACATCGAGCGGACTCAGTCCAGCCTCTGCTACAAATGCTGCTGCGGTTGTGTCCCTTGACGTTGCCCTGGGGTAGTCGGATGAATGGAGCAGGGATAAGCCGTATCCCTGGGTACCCTCAATCACGATTCGTCGCCTCTGGTCGAGTAACTGCCGCAGATATGGGACTGTGTGCTGTAGAAAGGGCGCCAGCCGATCGTCGTCCCTAGCCAGCCGCGCGGAACCGTCCCTGGAAATGCGGCGTGCAACCGCAGCTCCTGTGCCACTGAGTGTCGAGCCGATCTCCTGCTTGAGCCTAGACTTGCGCTCCTCCTCGCGTTCACGGTCGCCAATAAGGGTTGCGAGGGGATCGATAAAGAGCCGCTCCTTCGGAAGGTCGATCATTGCGACTTCTGAAAGGAGAGTGTCAGGGTCGATGTATGCGCCGGCGGGTAACACGCAACTAACGCCGTCGAGAATTGCTCCAGTGGGCAGCTGTCTGAACACTCTCCTTTTACCGGTGGGGTCGACCACTGTGTGTCCTGAATTGGTTCCGCCCACACGGATCGCTGCAGCCGCTTTCTCCTCGCGGGTAAACCAGTGGGAAACCTTACCTTTCCCCTCAGACCCAAACTGCCCCCCGACAACAACGGTTACTGGCATCTCATCCCCCAGAATTTGCTAGTGCTTGTTCTTGGTCCACGGCTGCATATAGGGCGTCCATAGACGAGTTGTTCTCAATCAAGACGTGGGCCAACTTTGTGAGCTTGATCGCCTGACTTTCTACTGAATGGACGGATATTTCTTCAAACACCTCATTCGAATAACCCATAGACAGGTATCGCCTGCGTCGAGCACTGTCAGACGCTTCTATGTGGACATGGACGAACTCCGATCCAAACCGCTCGACCAGATTCGCGTGATCTTCGGGGAACCGCATACCGTCTACGACGATGCGGTCTGGCAGGTCGGCAAGACGCATTAGCAGCTGATCAAGCAGCCACTTCTGGCCCTTGGTGCTATGTATCTCCTTTCCCAGTTGCTGCAGTATTTCGCGTGTTCTTGGCAGACCACGCTTTGTAGCCTCGGCTTCAATGACCTGGCTATATCGCACATACGCGTATCCCTTACTATCGAGATACCGTGCGGCGGTGGTCTTCCCCGCAGCGATCAAACCGCTGATACCGATGACATGATGGCTGCCTGGAGCCTTCCTCTTTAGATCAGGCACAATCAGGTATCCTTCGTCGGCGTTCCCAAGGGCCTCAAATCTCCTCGAGAGGAAGAACAAGCCTACAACCGCGCACGTGACCGCGTCCAACTCGTCGTGAGACACCTCCTCAGTGGCGATTGCACCGGTTAGACCAAACCTCGCGAGCCCTCGCCTTAGGTGGCAGAGGCCTGCTTGCTTGCGCGGGATGCCCATTATGTCCTGAGCGGCTCCCGGATATGACTCGATCACCGGCACACCCTCTGCGCGAAGTCTCTCCGCTAGACGGATTCCGCGCGCTGTCAATTTTTGCATGCTCGGTATCAGACTTGGGTAGACGTTGACCCCCCTTCGTTTCAGTATCCGCTCGCAGGTCCGCATGATCCCAAACTTGTGACGTCCAGGGTCATCATCCCAGGGCGATTGGCGGCCGACTGGGAGGGAAAGAGGCGAGTCGATGGATACCAGGTGTGGTCTGAATTTTCTCACCCCCTCGAGCAATTCGTCGTCTTTTGAAAGGAGCGAGGTCAATGCACTGCGACCTTCCAGCGCGCAGAAGCCGCTTGGCCGACTCTCTGAACCAGTGAGGTCGATCCCAACGACACGGCGTGGTGCGCTGTCACCGAGGAGGTCAGAGACAGCTAGCCGCTTGGCGGCAGTCGTGGGTAAGACCCTGGTCTTATGTTGCGTGGGTGGCTGGGCCGGTGCACGAGCGAACTTTGCTTCGGGCGGACATTCCCAACTGATGCGCTGAGTCTCAATCAATGCGTTCACGGCTTTGTCGAGGATTTCTTGCATGCCGCGCAAATCGGCTTGGTTGTAGCGGACCAACGTGTCCAGGGCCTCTGATCGCCCAGCGATGTATTCGTACCATAGTGCAGGAGCGTCACCTCCCCTTAGCTCACCCAGCTCGCTGGGTCTGCTAACACCGAGCTGTTCCTCAACGCTCTTCTGCCCCCCCTGCCACCCGAGTCGTCGCGTGAGATATCTTAGATCGACATGGGCGGCTGGAAACTGGATGTCTGGCATTTCTTTCTTGAGGAATGGAATATCGAAGAGAGTCCCATTGAAGGTCACAATACATTTCGCGTTGCGGATGAGATCTTTGGCCTCATCAAGGCTATCTCCCGCCACAAAGCTGACGTACTCGCCCTGCCGGGCCAAGCCGATCACGGTGATGTCGTTGTAGTAGTGGCTCAGCCCGGTCGTTTCGATGTCAACGAACAACGTTTCTTCGGGGAAACTCAGCGCAATTCGGAAATGCTCAGGTCTTGGCAGTGCAAGTGCGAAGTACTCACTGTTTTTGCGTTCGAGGGCCCGCCAGCTTTCCTCAAGATCTGGAAAGACGTGCTCCCTACCCATTAGACCGAGCAGGGGTAGCCTCTCTCGACGCTCCTCATAAAGATCGTCCCAGGTAAGAATGCCCCTGGACCAGAGCTTCTTTTCACCTAAGGCTCCGACTCCTGGCAAATGTACGAACGTAGCGTCCAGCATTTGCGCGAAACGCTCCCCTCCTCGAGATTTACAGAGCTCTGAGACAGAATCCCGATCATTGAAGGATAGCCGGTCAGGCGAGCGGATACCCTCTGTGGAACATGTTCAACTCGGGGATTGTTTTCCCTAGGCATAACGTTGACTTTTCCGCTCGATGGCATGGGGCCATATATAGGCGTCCAGTCCGATGTATCCACTATATCCTGTACGGCTGGACTCGTCGATAGGTATCGGCGAGACAGAACCCCCGCGCCGATCGACCTCCCCCAACACGCCGCTGCTGGAGGCCGAGGTAGAAGGCGATCATGGTGGCGCCGGCGAGGGCGGTGGTTTCGCCGATGTCGTGGGACGGGATTACTCCGACCAAGTCCATGCCGACGACGTCGATGTTGGTTAGGCGGGTCGTGATGGTCCGGGCCGACGGCTGCGGAATCCCATGCGATGATGCTATTGGCGGTTGTGGCCGGGGTTTGTACCGAACTCTCGGAAGACCCGCGCCCGGCGTAATTGTTGGCATGCGGCGCTCCCGGGGTGCAAGCTGGGCTGTTTCAGTGAGGATTTCGGGAGGAGATTGGTCATGTGGAGAGCGGCTTGGTGCGCCTTTGCCATTATTACCAACATGGCCCTTTGGGCCGGTGGGAGTGCGGCGCAAACCAACCAACTCGTGGTTGAACTCAACAAACTCGAGGCCATCGAGGGCGGTTGTCGCACGTTCTTTCTGTTTCGCAACCGGACCGAGATGACGTTCGGCGGCTTCGAGATGTCGCTCGCCATTCTTGATCAGCAGGGCGTTATCGACCGCCTTCTGACGGTCGATGCGGCGCCCTTGCCAGCCGCGCGTACGACCTTGAAACTCTTCGAAATTCCCGAGACACCGTGCGAAAATATTGGGGAAATCCTGTTGCACGAGATCGCGCGTTGCGACGTCAGCCAAGACGCCGCCGTCGATTGCTTCGGGTTGATCGACCTGCAGTCCAAGGCCAGCGCCGCGCTCGTCAAATAGCGGCGCGACGTTACGGAGGGTTTGAGCATGGTTGAACTCGTCTCTTCCTGGGTAGAGCGGGGCGGCCCGATCGTGGTGATTCTCGGCCTCCTCTCGGTCTATTCGCTGGCCCTGGTGTTCCTGAAAATCATGCATTTCTGGGGCAGTCTGGCCGGCGTGCGTAATCGTGACGCGGCGCTGGAGGCCTGGCGGCAGGGTGAGGTCGAAGAAGCCAAGAACCTGGCGCGGACGGGCCGCAGCCCGGTCAACGAGGTGCTGACGGCGGCCATGGAAGGCCTGGCGGCACGGTGGGATCGCACCCTGCTGCGCGAAGAGGTCGAGCGTCAGGCCAATGCCCGGCTGGAAACTCTGGGGCGGCACCTTCGCACCCTGGAAGTGATCGCCGTCGTCAGTCCGCTTATGGGCCTACTCGGCACCGTCCTCGGCATGATCGATTCCTTTCAGCAGCTCGAACTCGCCGGCGGCAGCGCCAACGCGGCGGTGTTGGCGGCGGGCATTTGGAAGGCCCTGCTGACGACGGCGATGGGGCTGATCGTGGCGATCCCGGCGGCGATTGCCGCCAATCTGCTCGGTGCGCGGCTCGATCGGGTAAGCCATAGCATGGAGGATTGCGTCACGCGCCTCAACACCGCCAATCACGGCGTCAGCGGCTAGAAGGAGCGTCCATGCGACTGACCCGCAAGCGTCGGGTGGGCCTGATCATCACGATGACACCCCTGGTCGATGTAATGCTCATCATGTTGATCTTTTTTATGGTCACCTCGACCTACCTGGATCTCGACATGATCCCCCTGGTGCAGAGCGGAGATCGGCCTGACGCCGGTGCGCGGCAGCCGACTCAAAGTTCGGCGGCGGCCCCGGCCGACCAGGCGAGCAGCCTGCTGGTGCGGCTCAGTGCCGACGGCGGCACGGCGGTGTCAGGCCGGCGGGTCGATCACCGCGCGCTCCGCGGTATCGTGTCGGCGCGGCTGGCGACACGGCCTGAAACAAAGGTTCTGGTGCTGCCCTCGGGCGCGGCCTCGACCCAATCCCTCGTCAGCCTGATGGCCACATTGGCATCGGCCGGCGCCCAGGACGTGCGCGTACTGAGGCTGGAGGTACAATAGTGCGCTTGCGCCGCCAGCCCCCGCGTCCGCAACACGAGACCATGATCACACTGATCGACGTGGTCTTTTTCCTGCTGATCTTCTTCATGCTGATAGGGCGTTTCGACGCCACCTCACCGTTTGAGCTTTCGCCGCCGATCACGACGAGCGGCGATGCGCTGCCGGCCGGCGGCGTGACCGTCTCAATCGCCGGCGACGGGCGCTTGGCGCTCGATGGGGTCGAGGACGACCTAGACAGGATCGCGGCCCGCCTGCGCCAGTTGGCGGGGCAACGGAGCGTGCCCCTGTTCGTGCGCATAAACGCCGATGCCAGCGCCCCAGTTCGTCACCTCCTCCGGCTCACCACCGCGCTGGAAGGCCTGGCGGCGGCGGATGTCGTGCTGGTGGTCACGCCGACCGGCGCATGACCGGACCGAGGCGCCCCGCGCTGGCATGGCCGCCGGCTGTTATGGTCTCGTTCGGCGCGCACATCCTCGCCGCCATGGTCCTGGTGGAGACGATTGCACCGGACCCGGTCACGTTCAGCGATGCCGTCAAGTCCAGCTTCTCGGTCGCCACCGTCAGCGTGCCGTCACGGCGGGCCGAGGAAAGCGAAGCGGACACTGAGACGGCGGCCACGGCCACGGCCACGGGTGAGCGTCTGGGTGTGCAAGCCATCCCGCGAGGACGCGCCCGGCCAATCGATCCTCAGACGACCGTCGCGCCGGCTCTTAGGCCGGAGGGCCAGGCCCTCTCTTCGACACCGGCGCCGGCGGTCGTCGCCGTGGCATTGAACCAGGAGCGGCGCGTTGAGGCGAGCGGCCTGCCGGCCGAACGTCTCGCCGCCGCTTCGCCCGCCGCGGCGCCAATCATCGGTGCCGAAGCGGAGGTTACCGGCATAATCCCGACCGCGACGGAGACGGTGACCGTCGTCGCGCGGCGACCGGAGAGCGTCTCCCTGGGCGGCGTGTCGGGGGCAACCGATCGCCTTGGCGCCGCGCTTCCGCAAAGCCCAGACATCAGGGCGACCGTGCCGGACGACGAACCACAAGTTGCGGCCGCCATACAAGGGCTTCCGGTGAGGCCAAACGAACGCGTGCGAGATCGCGCGACGACACGGCTGGCGGCGGCGGAACACGGCGGCGATGCGGTGCGCGGCGATACGCCCCGAGGCGACAACGTCGCGCCCAAGACTGCGGCGGTTGAGTTGGTCGTGACCAGCCAGCCCGAAACCGCCGAAACGGCGCCAGCCGGTGGCCGCGGGGAGAGTATCGGCGCGACCGCGGCTGTGGGCGCCGCCGTCGTGGCCGCGGCGGTACCGACGAAAGTGGTCCCGGCCGTGGATGCGGCGCCGCCGCTGGTCGAAACCGGTGATCTTCCCGCTACCGAGGTGGCGGCGGCAATAGCCCCGGCGACTGCGGCGCGCCGCGCGAGCCCGCCGTCGGTCAGCCTCACGGAAGCCTCTACGGTGGGTGAGGACATCGCCGCGGCGCGGCCTGACGACACGGTGCTGGCGAGTGCGGAGGGGGGCGCCGCGCTGGTGTCCGGATCGGCGGCGACGGGTGTCGAGGTCGGTTCGGCCGCGCCGCAGCCGCAGGTCGCCGCCGCGGTGGCCGATACGGGAACCTTAGTCGAAACGGAGGCACCGGAAGCCGCCCGCGTGGAGGCCGCCGGGGCATTTGCGCCGGTGGTTGCCGGCGACACGCCACGCGGAGACGGGATCGACGCGGCACCGCCGGAAGCCGATTCGGTGGCCGGCCTGATCCCCGCCGGCTTCGCCGCCGACGAGACCGAATTGGGTATTCTTGCCGCCAGCATCGGTCCGCAGGACGTGGCCGCCGCTGCGGCAAGAACGGAGGCTCGGCAGGCTTGGGCGGGTAACATCAACAAGGGTCTCGATGAGCAATCCCTGGCCGCGATCCAATCGTTCATGCAGCCGGCCGACGCGGCGAAAAGCGAGGTGCGCGAGGGCATCGGCTCGGCGCTGGCCCGGTTCCCCTGCAGTCGGCTGCAAGCCGCATTCGTGCCCGAAACGGGCGGGCTCGAAGTCCGCGGTCACATTCCCATTCCTCAGCTACGAGGCCTTGTCGTCGGCTTGCTTGAACAATCAGTCGGCGCCTCGATCCCGGTGAGCGGCAGTCTGATGATCCTGCCGCCGCCGCAATGCGGCGTGCTGGAGGCGGTCGAAGGTCTCGGCCTGCCGCAGTCCGACGAACAGCAAAACGACCCGCTGGTCGTCGGCGAAGAGGCGCAGGCCGATATCCTGCAGTTCGAAGACGGCATGAGAGTGAGCTTCCAACTGAAAGCGGCCGAGTATGATTCGTACATGTATGTCGATTTCTATGACCCGGAGGGCATCGTCCAGCACATCCTGCCCAACGAACGTATGCGGCAAATCCGGCGGCCACCCAATGCGCGGTTCGTGGTCGGCCGGGGCGGAGCGGACGACGTCGAGATGTTCGCGGCGGCGCCTTTCGGGCAAGACATCGCGGTCGTTCTGGCGGCAACGCGGCCGCTCTACGAAGGCCTGCGGCCACCGGTCGAGCCGGCGGCCGACTATCTCGCTTGGCTACAGGCGCGCATCCGCGTGTTGCGGCAAGAGGATCCGGCTTTCCGGGGCGAATGGGCCTATCTGTTCGTTACGACCGGACCCGAGGGTAGTTTCTCGCAACCGTAAAGCTGTTATCGCTTTGGCCGCGCAGCTGCGTTGCCAGGAGCTTGGCCGGGGGTCGTCGTTCCCGACCTCGACGCGCCGGTGACGCGCAGGCGGAGCGGTCGGCGGATCATGGGTCGCTGCTTGTCATCGTGACGATGCGTGCCGTGCTTGTCCTGGGGCGGTTATCCGCTGGATCTATTCTGTATCGATAGCCAAGGGTATGGTGGCAACTCGTTTCGTTCAGCTATTGGGAGCCTGCGATGCGGGCACGGCAAGTTTGGGCGGACTTGGCGCCACACGAGCGCCGCGCGATTGAGCTTGCCTGGGAGTCGGCGACACTGGGTAGCCGGGGTGTCGGCGCGGTGCTGGTCGACGGAAATGGCGACGCCGTGGCCGAAGGACGTAACCGGGTACATGACGACGATGCGCCGAAGGGACATCTGTCCGGCAATGCCATCGCTCATGCCGAGATCGATCTGCTCGGGCAACTGCCGCCTGCCACCTATCGCGACTACACGCTGTATACGACGCTGCAGCCTTGCGTGCTCTGTGCGGTGGCCATCGCGATGAGCAATGTCGGCTCGGTCCATTATCTCGCGAGCGACCCCTTGATGATCGGGGTCGACCGCCTGCCGAGCTCTGTGCCGTCGTTGTCCAGAGACTGGCCGTCATACGCCGGACCGAAGAACAACGCGGTGGTGGCCGATTTCTGCGCGATCCTGAATCTGTGCGCCTTCGTTCGGGAGAAGCCAAACGGGTCGCTGGTCAAAGCCTACGCCGACACAGATCCCGATCTGCTCAATCTGGCCTTGTTCCTGGCTGATGATGGATGGCCAGATCCGCAGGCAGTACTGGCTGTTCAGTGGGATGAGATTTGGCCGCTATTGAAACTGTTGCGAAGCGCCTAACGGCAAGGTTGGCGGCAGCCGGGTCAAACCAAGCGCCGGCGCTGGAGGCCGAGGTAGAAGGCGATCATGGTGGCGCCGGCGAGGGCGGTGATTTCGCCGATGTCTTGGGACGGCATCACCTCGACCAAATCCATGCCGACGAAGTCGATGTCGGCCAGTCGGGTCATTATGGCGCGGGCCTGCCAGGTGTGCAGGCCACCGATTTCAGGGGTGCCAGTGCCCGGTGCGAAGGCCGGGTCGAGGCCGTCGATATCGAAGGTCAAGTAAGTTTTGCCGGCGCCGACAACGGTGTTAATGCGGTCGACGATGGCCGCCGGCGACGACATGTGGACGTCTTCCGCCGAGATGATCGTCACGCCTTGGTCGAGGGTCCATTGCCAGACCGCGGGGGCGACACGGCAGCGGATGCCGATCTGGATCATGCGTTGGGGGTCGACGATGCCCTCATTGATGGCGTGATAGAAGTTGGAGCCGTGGGAGAAGACCTGACCGTAATTCTCGGGCCAGGTGTCGACATGGGCGTCGAAATGGACCAAGCCTAGGGGGCCGTGTTTCTTTGCGGCGGCGCGCAGTAGCGGCAGGCTGATGGTGTGGTCGCCGCCGATGGAGATCAGATGATCGAATTGGCCGGCCTGTTGTTCGATCAAGGCCAGACTCTGCGGGATGTCGCCGAGCACCAAGCCGAAGTTGCCGATATCGGCAAAGTCCAGTTGGTTCAGGTCGTCGGGTAGATCGGGATAGCTGCCGCCGACCATACGGCTGGCGAGCCGGACGGCGGCCGGCCCTTCACGGGTGCCGGCGCGATTGGTGGTGCCGATGTCATAGGGGATACCGGCGAGGCAATAGGCCGCGTCGGGCGCGCGATTCTCGGTGCCGAACATGGTCTCGCGTTGGGCGAAGGTCGGGGTGAAACCGGTCACTTGGCTCTCGGTCTGTTGTCTGGGGCTGCTTACGATGGATTGCTGTAATCTGTTTTACCAAAGAGGTTGAATCGGAGCCATGCGGTTCTGTGGGAGTGACTGATGGATATCTCACAAGTGCTGACCGACGCGCAGATCGAGCAAGTGCCGATGGGGAGCATTATGCCTGCAGTGCGCGAGCATCTGATTGCCGATGCCCAAGGCAAGGCGGTGTCGCCGGCGCGGCATCATGTGTCGTTCGAGAATGGACAGATCGTGTTCACGATCGGTGGCAGCCAATCGCTCGCCGGATTTCGCGCCTATGAAACCTTCAGTAGCCCGGACAGATCGGGTGAAGACCAAATCGTGGCGGTTTGGGACCGCGAGAACTGCCGGTTGAAAGGTATCGCCATCGGGTCCCGTCTGGGGGAGCTGCGCACCGGCGCTCTCGGGGGCATCGCGATTGATGTCCTGGCCTCCCGAACGGCGGGTATCTGCGGCGTCATCGGCGCCGGTAAGCAGGCGGAAACGCAGGTTCTCGCGGCCACCACGGTGCGGCAGTTCGAGGCAGTTCGGGTGTTCAGCCGGGACCCTGTGAGCCGGGCGGCCTTCGCCGACAAGATGAGCGCGGCGGCCGCCGCGAACGTCATGCCGGTCGCGACCGCCCGAGACTGCGTAGAGGGCGCGGATGTGGTCATCCTGGCGACGAATTCGAAAGCGCCGGTGATCGCCGCGGATTGGATCCTGCCGACGGCGCATGTCACGACCTTGGGGCCGAAAGCGCGGCTGGGTCATGAACTGCCGGTGGAACTTGCCGCCCGTGCCGCGGTCATTGCCAGCGATTCGCCGCAGCAGATTGCGGCACACGGCGCGCAGCATATGCTGCACGGGACGCGCGATTGGGATCGCATCGTTCATCTTGGCGATTTGGCGCCGGCATTCGATCCCGATGCGGCGCGCGGGATGACGCTCTATCTCTCCGCAGGTCTGGCCGGTTCCGAAGTTGCCGCCCTCGACGCAGCGCTGGGCGAGCCTGGTGCGGCCGTCTAACGATGGGCGCTGAGGGAGAAGGTCAGCGGCAGCTCGGGGTGATTGGGGCCGGTGCGCCAATAGCCGTCGTCGTCTTGCACCAGCGCCGGCAGGGCTTGCCAGTAACACACGGGATGTTCGTGCAAGAAGTCGATCCGTAGCCCAGCGGTGGCGAGGGAGGTGACGATTTCGCCGAGGCCGTGGCGCCAGGAATATTCCTGGGTGTTGACGATCTCTTTGCCGCCGTCGGTATAGCTGCCCGGCTCGTCATAGAATTCCGGGCGGCCGTCGTCGCGGTAGGGATAAAAGGCGGTCAAGGGGGCGTCGGCGGACTCGGGGCGGTCGTCGAACCAGCGGATGGCCGGATGGGTTTCGGCGATGTAGAAGCGGCCGCCGGGTTTGAGAAAATCGGCAATGATGCGGGCCCACTCGCCGAGGTCGGGCAACCAACTCAGCACCCCGATCGAGGTGAAAACCAAGTCGAATCGGTCCGTGATCGCCGTCCGCGCGTCATAGACATTGGCTTCGACGAACCGTGCGGGAACACCGATTTCCTGGGACAATTGCCGCGCCGCGGCAATGGCGGCAGCGGAATAGTCGAGGCCGGTGACGATCGCGCCCTGCCGGGCCAGTGACAAACTGTCCATGCCGAAGTGGCACATCAGATGCAGGACATGCCGGCCTGACACGTCGCCAAGTTCGGATCTTACGATCGCACCCAAAGTGGAGCGGCCGGCGCGGAAGCCGTCCACGTCATAGAACTCGGACCGCATATGGACATCGACGGCTTCTTCCCAGAAGCGGCGATTGACCTCCATCTCTTCGCGCATGGTCGGCTCCGCTGTGTCGTGAGGATCAGGTCCGGTCGGCGATCGGTCCATATAGTTCCGGGCGGCGGTTATAGCCGAAATTCCAGGACGCTTTGTAGCGCTGGGCGAAGTCGAGGTCGCAGGCAGCGATGATCAACTCGTCGCCGAGGGTGTAGGCTTGGGCAGCCAGCTCACCGGAAGGGGCGACGATGGCGCTGCCGCCGATCATGTCGCAATTTTCTTCGAGGCCGGCCTTGGCGACGCCGACCACCCAGGTGGCGTGCTGATAGGCGCCGGCTTGGAGGCACAGGGTATTGTGCCACTCGGCCAGATGATCGGCCTCGGGCAGGCGGGGCAGGTGGCGCGGGGTGTTGTAGCCGATGAGGATCAGCTCGACGCCCTGCAGGCTCAGCAGGCGGAAGGCCTCGGGCCAGCGGCGGTCATTGCAGATCAGTATGCCGAGGCGGCCGCCGAAGGCGTCCCAGACCGGGAAGCCGAGGTCGCCGACCGCGAAGTAGCGCTTCTCCAGATTTTGGAAGGGATGCTCGGGATGCACTTGATCCGTGCCGGGCAAGTGGACCTTGCGGAACTTGCCGATGATACGGCCGTCACCGCCGACCAGGATCGCGGTGTTGAAGTAGCGTTTGCGGCCGCCGGCGATGGCGAGTTCGGCATAACCGAGGGCGAAGCCGATGCCGAGACGCGCGGCCTCGTCGAACAGGGGCTGAGTCGCCGCATTGGGCATCTCGGTCTCGAAATAGGCGTCGAGTTCGCCCGCGTCGGTGACGTCCCAGTGGGGAAAGAAGCTGCATAGGGCGGCCTCGGGGAAAACCGCGAGGTCGCATCCGGCCGCATGGGCGCGGCGCAGCAGGGCGATCAATCGTTCGATGGTGTGGGCGCGGCTGTCGGCGCGGCCGATCGGGCCCATCTGGGCGGCACCGATCGTAACGATGCGGGGCATGGGAAACCTCCGTCTTGGGAGGCGCCACTATGCCTATCGGGCCACCTGATGAGCAACCGTGCCGGCGTGGCGGCCGGTTTGCCGTCGAACCTGGATTGCTTCGCTGATGCTCGCGCAGACGACTTGTTGAGCGCTTAGGCAGCGTTCAGAGCGCCCACGCCGTCTGTGCGAGCGTGGCGACGCAATCCAGTCGCCGGTCTTGCGGTCTAGCTGAGATCGTCGTCCTGCCAGTATTTGGTGCCCTGAATGGTGGCCTGCAGGGCGAGGCCGGTTTCGGTGATCTGGTAGAGCTTGATGCCGGGGGCTATTTCGATAGCGCCGGCCCAAGCGCCGCCCTTGTCGCCGGAGCGGGCGGCGGCGTCGGCCTGGGCGTTGGCTTCCCAGCCGCTGTCGACGAATTTTTGCAGGGCTTCACGCTCCGTGAACACGAATACGCCGCGGAAGTCCTTAGCGCCGAGGCCGATACCGACGCCGCCGGACCACATGCGCATGAAGGTCTCGCCGCCGGATTTGTCGCGGACGACGCCGTAGCCGTTGGCGGTCGAGAGCAGCAGCAGGTTGATGCCGATGTTGCTGAAGACCGCGTACCCTTCGGCATGCTGAATTTGTTCCCGGGCGATGGGATGGATCTCATAAAGCCGGTCCAGCGTGTCGGAACGCATCTGCCGAACGGCCGTCTGCCTCTCTGCCGTGGTGGCGCCTTGGGGGCCGGCGCAACCGGAAATGACACCAATGGCAAGAATGACAAGTGCCGTCTTCATCACACCGCGCATGGCCGTGCTCTCCCTTGTGCTGGCTGGGTGGGTATGGGACCGCCAGCATGGCCGGGGCGGCGTAAATATTGCCTTAACCCGCTAGGTCTCGCCGGCGGCGCGGAGGTCTGCCGGGGTCGGGCCGGCCTTGCGCATATAGGCGTGGCCGAGGTCGGCGATGCCCTTGTAGGCATAGGGGTCGGTGCCGCTGACCATAATAATGTCACGGTAATCGTCGCCAACCGGGCCACGGCCGACCTGATCCCAGGGCAGCAGGGATTCGGCGCGCATATAGACGAATTGGATGGAGCGGCGAAAGCGGTCGGCGCTGCGGTTGGGGAAGGAGCTGTGCAGAGTATAACCGTCGAACAGCACGACCGAGCCGGCGCTGATCTCGATGGCCTCGGCCTGGTCCTCCTCATAGGGAAAGCCGAAGGCAATCTCGGCACGGTCGAGTTCGGGGTCGTTGTGGCGGTGCATGGGCCAGAGAATACCGGACTCATGGGAGCCGGGCAGGAACCGCAGGCAGCCATTGCCGGTGTCGGCATCGTCGATGGCGATCCAAGCGGTGGTGAGTGAGCGGTCGCGGGTGGGGATGAACATCTCGTCCTGGTGCCAGGCATTGCCCGGCTCGCCCGGACCTTTGAGGAACAGCACTGAGTGCACGCATTTCACGTTCGGACCGATAAGCTGGCAGACCGCATCGACGAGACGGCGGTCGGCGAGCATCTCCCGGGTCAGGGGCAGTGCCTTATGGACGACGTGGCAGGCGATGTAGCGGTGCATGACCTCGGCGTCCGCCAGACCGTCCGGGCAAGGCTGCAGATCGCGAACGGCGCCATATTCGCCACGGCAGAGGCGCAGGACCTCGCGTTGCAGATCCTGCGTCTCCTGGCGGGTAAAAACGTTCGGGACGATGGTGAAACCATTGCGGCGATAGGCAGCGGCGTCGATGTGCGCGCTCATGCTTGGTCTCCCGGTCATGCTTCAGCCCTGCGAACAGAATAGCCGAACTGGGCCTTCCGGTCAGGTCGCGCCGGAGACTGCCGCTTTTGAGAAGGCCAGGCGAGTCCAGTGAACGTCTTTCTGTCCGAGGAGGCTCGGCTGATTCTCAAACTTCAAGGTCAGGCGCAGGCCATCCGCGTCGGCGAGTTCGATGGTCTCGTCCGCTGAGACATCGAACAGGCGCCGTCCCGGCGGCACGGGGCCATGGCGCAGGGTGAGGAGCAAAGTCCCGCCCGGTCGGACGAGACGGGCGACATTGGGCATCGCCCGCCGACGTTGCGACGGATCAAGATGCATCCAAACACCGGTGAGCAAGGCGAGATCGTAGGTCTCGCCGCGCCCGATCAACTGGGCCAAGTCCGGCAGACTGTCGTCCAGCCATTCTATTTGCGGCGACGGATGCAAGGCCTGCGCCCGCTCACGCAACTCTTTGGTGGGCTCGGCGGCTATCACCTTATGCCCCATCTCCGCCAAGGCCGCGGCATCGCGCCCGGTACCGGAACCAATGTCCAAAACTCGGCAAGGCGTGTTTGGAATTAGGTGAAGGAAGGCGCGATGGAGATCGGCGAAAGATACACGCTCATAGCGCTCGACCAACGCGGCCGCCGTTTCGGCATACATTTCGGTGCCGGAAACCCTCATTCCCGTTTTCGGTAGTCCGATGTCAGCATGCCGGCGAAACCCCAGTTGTCCGCGTCGACTTCGTCGATGACAATGTGGATGTGTTCCGGTTTTTTGGCGAGCACACGGACCAGGGTATCGGTGATCTCACCGACCAATTGGGCCTTTTCGTCCCGGGTTGCGCCTTTGGTGATTTGGACATTCACATATGGCATCGCCGATCCTCCGAGATTGCCGTGCGCACAAGGTCGTCTCAATGAGGGCGTGTTCAACCGCGGGCGGCGGTGCCGGGCGGACGGTCTGCGCTAGGGCGATGTCGCGGCCGTCGTCAGGCCGTCCAAAGCCTTGGCCATGCCGGCGAAATTCTCGTCGCGGTCGGTAATGCCGTGGCGGTCGCGAAGCCAATCGGGATCGTTGTAGGTTACCCAGACTTTACCGTCGGCGTCCTGCCATGCCAGGACCTTGAGCGGCAGGTCGACCCCGATGGTGGCGCCGCTTTGCATTAGGGGCGAACCGAGATTGGGATTGCCGAAGATCAGGACCTCGCTCGGCGGAAAGTCGATATCCACGGTCTTGGCCGCGCCGGCGTGATCGACGCGGGCGATGACGCGGATGCCGCGCTCGCCGAACAGTGCCGCGAGGCGGTCGAGGGTCTCGGCGACACCGAAACTGCTCGGCTTGACGATGAGGCCGTTGTCTTGCGCGTTAGCCGGCTGCCAGGCCAGTCCCAACGCCAAAAATGCCAGGATGAATGTCTTGATCATAGCCGCCTCCCCGTTGCTTTTGCTTCATGCCAATAGAGCGCGCGTTCGTGGCGCTTTTATGGCGGGTGGTGGTGAAAAACCAGGGCGGCGGGCCGCTCAACGCAACCCACCGCCCCGTATTGGCAAAGGATGATCGTGCTAGGTGCCGATCATGCCGCCGTCGTCCTTGAAAATGACCAAGAGCGAGGGCCGTGGTGGCATGTCGTCTTGGAAATCCGGCCAACGCGTGGCTGGATCCTCGAAGGTCGAGGCCCGTTCGAAGCCCGCATAGTCCTTGGTACCGTCTGCCGCTACGTGCTGTACGGCAACGAACAGAGCGGTGTCGTCGGGCGTAAAGCGCGGGCCGCACATTTCGGCGCCGATGGGCACACGGAAGAACATCTTGCCGGTGCCGCGCAATTCCCCTTCGGTCTCCAGGGCCCAGACGCCGTCGGCGGTGCCTGTTCGGCCCCAACCGCTGCCCTGGTCGGTGGTGATCCATAGCCGACCCTGATGGTCCACCGCGGCGTTGTCGGGTGCGGCGAACCAGCCGTTCTCGGTGGTCGCCGGGTTCCAGACGGCGCCGACCTCGGCGACGCTCGGATCGCCGCACTGGACCAGGATCTCCCAATCATAAGTGAGGGCACCATGATCGTCATCGGGCGGTGTCAACTCGACGATATGACCGAAGCGACTCTCCGCCCGTGGATTGGCGGCGTCGACCTGCTCCGGTTCGCGCCGGCTGTTATTGGTCAACATGACATAGACCTTGTTGGTGACCTCGTTGGGTTGAACGTCTTCGGGACGATCCATTGGCGTCGCGCCCAACAAGTCGGCGGCGGACCGGGTTTCGATGAGCACCTCCGCTTGGCTGTTGAAGCCGTTCTCCGGCGTCAGAGGGCCGGCACCGAAGACCAACGGCATCCAAGCAACCGTGCCGTCGTCGTTGAACTTGGCGACGAACAACGTGCCGCTGTCCAGCAGGTCCATGTTCGCGGCGCGGTCGTTGGGGTCGTAACGGCCGTCGGTGACGAACTTATAGAGATAGTCGAAACGCTGGTCGTCGCCGAGATAAACGACGACGCGGCCGTCCTTGTTAACCAGGCTCTCCGCCCCCTCATGCTTGAAGCGGCCAAGAGCGGTGCGCTTCTTCGGGGTCGAGTTGGGATCGAGCGGATCGGTTTCGACCACCCAGCCGAAACGATTGGGCTCGCGGGGTTCCTGGGCGACATCGAAGCGCTTGTGGAAACGGCCCCACGCATACCAACCACCGGCGACACCATATCGGCCGTGGTTTCTCTCCTCCGCTGCGTCGGTAGACTCGCCGACGAAGTAGCCGTGGAAATTCTCCTCGCCGGAAACATAGGTACCCCACGGGGTGATGCCGCCGGCGCAATTGTTGATCATACCGATGACGCGGGTGCCGCTGGGGTCGGCCGAGGTCTTGAGGCGGTCGTGACCGGCGGCGGGGCCCGTCAGCTCCATCTCAGTGCTCAGCATGGTAAGGCGGCGGTTGAAGGGGCTGTCCTTGACATACGCCCATTTGCCGTTGTCGCGGCGAATTTCAACGATGGATCCGCCGTGGGCGGCCATTTCGATGTCGATCAACTCCTTCGTCATGCCGGCGAAATCGACATCGCCGTCCTGGCGGCCGAGGCCCGGAAACATAATCTCTTCGTTGGTGTATTCGTGGTTGACGCAGAGCAGACCGTGATCGGCGCTGTTCGAGCCGAACGGAAGCGGCACGTAGCCGACATAGTCGTTGTTGTAGCCGAACTGCTGCTCCTGCGCCGCGGCGGTTTGGTTCATCGGATCAAAGGCCGGTGCGCCGGGCAACAGCGGATCGCCCCAGCGGATCAGCACGTCGGCGCTATAACCAGGTGCGGTGTGATGGGTCTCGTCGGCACCGTGGGAAATTTCGTCGAAGACATAACGCGACGTCGCGGCTTTCGCGGCCTGTGAGATCAATGCCGCCGGGCCGGCAACAGCGGTGACCGCCCCCACCGCCAGCGCGCCGCGCAACACATCGCGGCGGCCAAAACGGGCGTTGATCACATCGCCAAGAGTTGGCTCGGTCGAGCGGTTCGTCGGGGTGTCGTCAGACGCCTCGAAGGCTTCGCCCTTGTTCGAGAATTCTCGGTTATCGGTTTTCATCAACTGTCCCTCCCGTTTGTTTTTGAATTTGTCGTGTGGCGCATTGTGGCAGCAGTCGGTTCAATCGTCCAACACTCGCATGCGCTTCTGTTGCGCGTTCGCCCAAAGGGGGTGCCCGAGCCTCGGGCACGAAGAGGTGATTTGCATGGGATGTGTTGGCCACCGCATTTCTGGGCGAACGGATTTTCTTGATGTGGGAGGCCGACAGCATGGCCGTACAGGGACTAAAGCTAGGTTTGCTGGCCGGGATGGCGATGGCAGGGGTCGCGCTAAGCCCGGGCGAGGCATCGGCCCAGGACGACGCGGCCGTCGGCGACGACAGCGTTTCGCTGATCTTCGGGTCGAGCCAGGACCGCAGCGACGCCCTGGCCGCCTTGGTCGAGCGCGGCGATCCCGATGCCGTGGCGGCGATGATCCTGGCGCTACGCTACCGCCCCGACGCGGTGGCGGATCTTTCGGTCGCCCTGGAGGAGCTCACCGGACATCAGGCGCTCGGTTGGTTCGACTGGATGGTCTGGCAGGAGGACAACCCGGGGATCACGCCCCATGCCAGCTTCACGACGCTGAAGCTGGCGGTGCTGGAACGGATCGACCCGAATTTCCTGCGCTTCTTCGCGGAGGCGTGGACCGACCCGGCGAAGATGAAAATCCGCCTGGAGGAGGTGACTTGGGGCGGCGTGGTGGTGGACGGTATTCCGTCCTTGGACAACCCGACGCTGATCGCGGCGGCGGAAGCCGATTACATGCTGGACGACGACCTGGTGTTCGGCGTCGAGATCAATGGCGACGCGCGGGCCTACCCGCTGCGCATCATGGGTTGGCACGAAATGTTCAACGAGGTCATCGGCGGGGTGCCGGTGGCGCTGGCCTACTGCACCTTGTGCGGCTCGGGAATCTTATTCGAGACCCAGGTGGCGGGCCGGGACAAGCCGTTCGACTTCGGCTCGTCGGGCCTGCTGTATCGTTCCAACAAACTGATGTTCGACCGGGAAACGGACAGCCTGTGGAACCAGTTCACCGGCGAACCGGTGGTGGGACCGCTGGTGGACAGCGGCATCGAACTAAAGATCCGCCCGGTGGTGATCACCAGCTGGGCGGAATGGCGGGACTCGCACCCGACCACCCGCATCCTGTCCCTGGATACCGGGTATCGGCGCGACTATGGCTCGGGGGTGGTTTACGCGGCCTATTTCGACAGTTCCGACCTGATGTTTCCGTCGCGGGTGAATGAGGAACAGTTGCAGCAGAAAGACTATGTCTTCGGCATTCGCGAGGCGTCGGCGTCGAAGGCGTGGCCGGTCGAGGCGTTCGCGGGCGGGGCGGTGATCAACGATGCCGTGGGACTGCGCGACGTGGTGCTGCTGGGCGACGCCAAGACGCGCACCGTACGGGCCTATGACCGCGGCGGACGCACGTTCGAAGCGGCTGGGGAAAAGAACAGGCTGCAAGGCCCCGGCGGGTTGTGGACCGCGGAAGAAGACGCACTGGTCGGCCCGGACGGCACGCGCCTGGCCCGGGTGCCGGGCCATGTCGCTTATTGGTTCGCCTGGGACAGCTACCTAGGGGTGCAAAGCGAGCTTTACGATCCAGAGGGCTGACTCACTCCGGCGGCGGGGCGTATTTGGCGAAGACCTCGGCGCCAGTCATGTCTGCAGTCTTGTTGGCGAACTCATAATAGGTCGGCTTTGCGTCGATGAAGACTTGGTGGTCGAAGACGAAAGGCGCGTCGTCGTCGAACAGGCCGGCGGCCATGATGTGCTGCTGATTGCCCTTGAGGCGGTAGAACAAGTTACTGCCGCATTTGTTGCAGAAGCCGCGCTCGGCCCACTGAGAGGAATCGAAGAGCGCGATATTCTCCTCGCCGGTGAACGACACGTCGGTGCCGCAATCGATCGCCAGCCAAGGTCCGCCGGCCCATCTGCGGCACATGTGGCAGTGGCAGGCGCCGAGACTTGTGGCGGCATGCTTGGCGGTGAACTGCACGGCGCCGCAGAGGCAATTGCCTTTGGCCGTAATCGTTTCGGTCATGGTTATTCTCCCTTTCGCCCCGGCTCAGCCGAGAGGTTTTTCCATACGATGGCGGAGTAGCCGAAAGCCGAATTTCTGGTAGGTTCGCACGGCGCGCGCATTGTCCGCCAGGACCGAGATCCGCAGCCATTTGACATCGCGGCCGCGGGCGATTTCTTCGCACTTGTCTAGCAATCGTGTGCCCAAGCCAGCGCCCCGTTCGGCTTCGGTGACCACCAGTTCGCTGACGTAAGCGTAGGTATAGTCGATTTCGTCCGTGTCCTTTGCCGACGTCACCGCTGTGAGCACGGCCGCGAATCCCAATAAGTCGTTATCGCGAGCCGCCACGAGGATCACGCCGTCATGGCGGGCGCACTCGGCGAGGATGTTGTCGAGATAGTCGCCGCCAAGTTCCTGCGGCGGTTTGAGGCGGTCGAACAAGTCGGATTCGAATTCCTGCAACTCGCGGATCAAGCCGATCAATTGCGGTCGGTCGGCGGCGGCATATTCTCTTAGCTCGATGGTCATGGCGCTAGGATAGCGCGGATTCGACGGCGTCGGCGATCCGGGTGACCAGGGTGGCGCGGGCGGCCGGGGTGCGGGGGCTCTCCGCGAGACTCGACCAGTTGGGGTGGCGGCGGGCCTGGTGGGTCAAGGGGGCGACACGTTCTTGCAAGGCGGTGCCATCGAACGGCGCCGTGGCGATCGGCGATTGGGCGCCGTGGCCACGACGAAGCAGGGCGGAAACGAGGGCGGTTTCGCGATCGATGACCAGCTTCAAGGTGGGCGCGTCGACGGTCATTTCGGCCATGCCGGTGGCGAGGGCGACAAGGCGACCGCCATAGCGGCGGACGCTATCGATGGCGAAGCCGACGGCGGCGCCGGTGAGGGCGGCGGCGCCGAGGGTCAAGCCGCCGGTCATCAAGTCGATGGCGAGACCGGCGGTGGCACCCGCCGCGAGGGCCTTGGTGGCATCGAAGCCAAAGCGCTCGAGCACCAACGGATCGAACAGATCTTCCTGCCAGGCGCCGCCGGCAATGGGGAGTTCCGGCGGGGCGTAATCCGCACTGCCAAAACGGTTGAGTTCGAGCAGGGCGGTCACGGCTTGCTGCTCGCGGCGCCGGATGGCGTTCTTGAGGTCGGCGGCGGCGGCGGTCTTGGCCGCCTCGTCGTCGGCCTTGTAGGGACGGCGCGCGGCGGCGATATCGACGATGAGCTCGGCAACCATGACCGCCGAGGCGCGGCGCTGGGCCGCGCGGGCCGCCGTCAGTTCGTCGATCAAGCGGGTCAGTATGGGGGCGAAGCGGTCGGCCAGAGTGGCAATCTTGCCGTACAGGGTCAGCTCGTCGGCCTGGTTGTAGACCACCGTGTCGAATGAAACGACCGCATGCATGTTGACGCGGGCGAGCTGCTGCCGCCAGGCTTGCTCGTGCCCGACCTCGTTTCCCGGCCCCGGGGCGACGAAATTGAGCACCGGCAGCACCGGCCGGGCGCAGCGGCCAAGCAGTTCCAGCTCATCGCGATGTTTGGCGCGAACGGGGTCGCGGGCATCGATGACATAGAGCAAGACCGCCGATGACAGAACTTGGCCGAGGGCCTTGGCTTCCTGGGCAAAGCCGGCCTGCAGGTCGGGCGTGGCGACGAAAGCCTCGATGGCCTCGATCCAATCTTCGTCGCGGGCGGTCTTGAGCGCTTCGATATGGGCGAGCAGGCCGCTGGAATCCTCGAAGCCGGGGGTGTCGAACAGGCGCAATACGGTCTCGCTGCCGAGGGCCAGCTCGGCCATTTCAACATGACGCGTGGTTGCGGGATGGGCCGACACCTCGCCAAAGTCGCGGCGCCGGGTCAGGGTGCGCATGAGACTGGTCTTGCCGGCATTGGTATGGCCGATGACGGCGATATCGAGCCGCGTGTTCATGGGGACCGGCCGACGAGGCGCGCCAGACGTGCGGCGGCGGCGGCGTCCGGAGTATCCAAGTCGATGGCGACCATTTGCGCCGGCAAGATGCCGGCGCGCGCAGCGGCGCTGACCCAGTCGGCGATGCGGATTTCGGCGTCGCTCGCGCCGATGCGCCGCCGCAACGTCGCCTCGCCGCTAAACAGAATGAAGAGCCGGTCGTTACTCGCCTCGCGCAGTTCCTGCAGGGTTTTGGTGGTGCCGTGGTCCGGGGTCTGCGGCAGGGCGACGACAACGACGACGCGGGCCGGTGTCGGCGCCGCTTGGCGGAGCGCGGCGATGGCGCGGGCGAGGTCATCGCGGCCATCGACCAGCCCGAGATCGTGCAGATGTTCGGCCCCGGTGCCCGGTGGCCAACCGGATTCCGGCGCGTCGATCTCCCAACCCAGCACATAGACCGGGCCGGCTGTCGGCGGTGACGGCGGCTGGTGGAGATTCGGCGCGGCCGCCGGGGGGACCGGAGCGGACGCGGCAGGGTCGACGATCTTGGTGACTGTCACCGTGGGAGAGAGCAGCGGCACCAGGCGCGCGAAGCCGGGCCGACTGAGGTCGAGAGGGGTGGCGGACGCGGCCCGGCGGGCCAGGACAAAGCAGGTCACGACGGCCAGCAGGCGGGGCAAGACGCCATAAAGCAGGATGGCGGCGATCAACAAAGTCGACCACAGGCCCTCATTGCCGGCGGCGACGGGGCCGGGCCATTCGGCGGCGAGGACCGCGGCGCGGTTCGGCATGGCGAGGCCGAGTAGTGCCGGCAAGGCGGCGAGCGCGGCGGTCAAGGCGACATAGGCGCCGGCATCGAGAATCGTGGTCTCCCAGACGAAATTGAAACGCTGGGCGCTGAGCAGGGCGAAGGTCATCAACAACGCGCCGACCAGGTAACCGGTCCAAATGCCGTGACTGAGCATGGAGATCAACCAGCGGCCCGGGCGACCCTGTCCCCAAACGGTGACCATCGCCGCCGCCGCCGCGGCGCGTTCCCGCCCGGTGGCGATGTGGCCGGCGAACTGCCGCCATAGCCAAAAGATCAAGGCGCCCAGCAAGCCGCCCTGGGTGCTGCCCGGCATGGCGATGATCAGACCAAGCCAGACCAGGAACGCCAAAACATGCAGGCCGAGCAGGCTGGCCAGCGCCCAGTAGAAATTGACGGTGGTGCCGTCGACGCTGCCGGTGGCGGCACCGGCCATGACGGTGCGGGCCGTGGCGGCGCCGACGATGGCGGCAATGACAACCGCGACGATGGCGATGGCGCGCAGGGCCGACCACATGCGGGCGATCTCGTCACGTAGGCGCCCGTCGGCGAGGGTTTCGGCACGGACGACAATCTTCTGTTCGAGGGA
This sequence comes from Alphaproteobacteria bacterium, assembly GCA_021774445.1. Taxonomy (GTDB): domain Bacteria; phylum Pseudomonadota; class Alphaproteobacteria; order UBA6615; family UBA6615; genus SZUA-147. The sequence continues at coordinate 255,207 of JAJFJA010000059.1, read as the reverse complement.
CCGGGTTTTGTCGCCGGATGCCGGCGCCGCCCGGGCACGGGTCATCGCCACGCTCTCGGCGGCGGCCGGCGGTGGGCCTTGGGCGGCTTCATCATAGCGCAGGGCCTCGGCCAGCAGCCGACGGGCGGGCGTCACTTTGCCGGACTGGGTCTGCTGGGCAGCGATGCGGCCCTCCGATAACAGCGCGAGACTAGGTGTGGTCCATGCTCTCATAGCCATTCGCGGGCGAACAGCGAAGTAGTTTCTGCGATCGATGCACTTGGCGGTGGGCCGCAACGGTGCCAGAGTCCGGGACCGAGATCGGCAAACGGATGGTCGTGATGGAGCTACAAGAATGAGCGAGCGGCGGGACGTCGGGGTCGGGGTGATCGGTGTGGGGGGTATGGGGGGGCGCCATGCCCGCAATTTAGCGCGCCAGGCGGTTGGCGCGAAGCTGGTGGCGCTTATGGATTTGGATCAGGCGCGGGCGGCCGAAATCGCGGCGGATTGTGGCGTGACCGCGCGGCTGTTCGATGACGGCGTGGCGTTGATCGACGATCCGACGGTCGAGGCGGTGGTGATCGCGTCGCCGGACGCGACCCATGCGGCGCTGGCGAAGGCCTGTATCGCGGCCGGCAAACCAGTGCTGTGCGAGAAACCGCTGGCGACCACGCTCGCGGGGACACAGGAGGTCATGGCGGCGGAAGTGTCCGGTGGCCGGCGCCTGGTGCAGCTTGGGTTCATGCGGGAGTACGATCCGCAACATGTGGCGCTGAAGAAACTCCTGGACGATGGCGCCCTTGGCCGACCGCTCTATTTTCGCGGCATGCATAACAACCTCGCGCTGGTGCCGCCGCGCGATCAGGCGAGCATAGTCGTCAATTCGGCGGTGCACGACATTCACTCGGCGCGCTGGCTGATGGCGGACGAGATAAGCCAGGTGATGGCCCAGTCGGTACCGTCGCAACCCGACATGCCGGACAGCTCCAGGCTAGTGCAACTGCAACTGTGGTTCAGAAAGGGGTCGATCGGCAACATCGTGGCCAATATGGAGTCGGGCTACGGTTATGAAGTGGTGGTGGAGATCACCGGCGATACCGGCATGGGGCGAACGCAATCGCTGGGGAGCCCCATGGTGCGCGGCAACGGCCAAGCGGGCCGGGCGGTGGAGCCGGATTGGCTGGAGCGGTTCGACGTGGCTTATGTGTTGGAGATGCAAGCCTGGACCCAGTCGCTGCGGGACGGCCGCGCAACCGGGCCGAGCGTCTGGGACGGCGTGGCTTCGCTGAATGTCGCCGCGGCGTGCCTGGAGTCGCTCGAGACCGGCCAGGTGGCGACGGTATCGCCGATGGAAATGCCGGACCTGTATGAGGGTTGACCCCTAGACGGTGCGGGATACGACCGAACTGAGTGCGGTGGACCGGTCTAGAAGATCACCGGCTCGGGGGTGCTGCCGGGCGCGCCGGCGAGGAAGTCGAAATCGCAGCCTTCGTGGGCCTGGTTGACGTGCTCCACATAGAGCCGGGCGTAGCCGCGTTGCTGGGCCATGGCGGCCTGTTGCCAGGCCTCGCGCCGTCGCGCCAGCTCGGCGGCGTCGACAAGCAGCTCAAGTCGGCGACCAGGAATGTCCAGCTCGATCATGTCGCCGTCGCGGACCAGAGCCAAGGGGCCGCCGATGGCCGCCTCCGGCGAGACATGGAGGACGCAGGCGCCGTAACTGGTGCCGCTCATGCGGGCGTCGGAAATGCGCACCATGTCGCGCACGCCTTGCTGGAGCAGTTTCTTGGGCAGGGGTAGCTGGCCCCATTCGGGCATGCCGGGGGCGCCGACCGGTCCGGCGTTCTGCAGCACTAATACGGAGTCGGGGGTGACCGGCAAGTCGTCGTCATCGATGCGGGCCTTGAGGTCGGCCATGCTGACGAACACCACGGCGGGCCCGCGATGGCGCAGCAAGTGATCCTCGACGGCGGTTTGTTTGATGACACAGCCGTCGGGGGCGAGATTGCCGCGGAGGATGGCGGTACCGCCGGTCTGTTTCACCGGGTTGGTGATCGAGCGAATGACGTCGTCATTATAAACCTCGGCGCCGGCGATGTTCTCGCCGAGGCTGGCGCCGGAGACGGTCGGCGCGGACAGGTCGAGATGGTCGCGCAGTTGGGCCATGAGCGCCGGCAGGCCGCCGGCATAGTAGAAATCCTCCATCAAGTAGGCGCCGGAGGGACGGATATTGGCCAGGAGGGGCACGGTCTTGGAGATGCGGTCGAAATGCTCGAGGTCGAGGGGAATGCCGGCACGGCGGGCCAAGGCGACCAGATGAATGATGGCGTTGGTCGACCCGCCGACGGCCATGTCCACAGTGATGGCATTGTCGAAGGCGGCAGGGGTGAGGAAATCGGTGGGTCGCCGGTCTTGCCAAACCAAGTTGACGATGCGGCGACCGGAGGCGGAGGCCATGCGCCGATGGTTGGAGTCCACCGCGGGGATCGCCGAGGCGCCGGGCAGGCTCAGGCCGAGGGCTTCGGTCAGGGACATCATGGTGGCCGCGGTGCCCATGGTCATGCAGGTGCCGGCGGAGCGGGCGATGCCCGCCTCGATCTCGAACCAGCCGGCCTGGTCGAGTTTGCCGGCGCGGCGGTCGGCCCAATAACGCCAAACGTCGGTGCCGCTGCCAAGGGTCTGGCCGCGCCAATTGCCGCGCAGCATCGGGCCGGCGGGGACGAAGATCGCCGGCAGATTCATGCTGATGGCCCCCATCAGCACCCCGGGGGTGGTCTTATCGCAGCCGGCGAGCAAGACGACGCCGTCGACCGGGTTGCTGCGCAGCAACTCCTCGACTTCCATAGCCAGGAAGTTGCGGTACAGCATGGTGGAGGGCTTCATCAGCACTTCGCCCAGGGACATCGCCGGCAACTCAACGGCGAAGCCGCCGGCCTGGGTGATGCCGCGCTTGATGTCGGTGACGCGCTCGGGGAAGTGGGTGTGACAGCTGTTGAGGTCGTTCCAGGTATTGATGATGGCGATCACCGGCCGGCCCTGAAACTCCTCCTGGGCGTAGCCCATCTGCTTGGTACGGGAGCGGTGGGTGGATGACCTTAAGTCGTCGGGTCCGTACCAGCGGAAGCTGCGCAGGTCTTCGGGTTTCTTGCGGGCGGTCATTGCCGTCTTTCCTGAGATTGGGGTTTTGGGTCGGGGACGGCTCAATAGGTGGCGCGGCCGCCGCTGAGATCGAAGACGGCGCCGGTGGTGAAGGCGTTTTCCTCCGACACCATCCAGGCCACCATGGCGGCGGCCTCCTCGACCTTGAGAAAACGGCCGCGGGGGATGCGTTCCAACATGTAGTCGATGTGCGCTTGGGAGATCTGATCGAAGATGCGGGTGGCGGCGGCGGCGGGGGTGATGCAATTGACGGCGATGTCGTGCTGGGCGACTTCCTTGGCAAGGGATTTGGTGAGGGCAATGACGCCGGCCTTGGCGGCGCTATAGGGCGCGGCGTTGGGATTGCCTTCCTTGCCGGCGATCGAGGCCACATTGACGATGCGGCCGTAGTTGCGCTCGATCATCCCGGGAACGACGGCGCGGCAACAGTTGAAGACCCCGGTGAGGTCGATCGCGATTACGGATTGCCAATCGGCGGGATCGTACTCCCATAATTTTGCCGAGGGGCCGGCGATGCCGGCATTGTTGATCAGGATATCGATACATCCCAGGCGCTCGACGGTGGCGGTGGCAGCAGCCTCGACAGTGGCGAGATCGGCGACGTCGCAAGGCAAGGCGATGGCCGTGCCTTGGGATGAGAGTTGCTCGGCGGTTTGCGCGGCCAAATCGCTGTCGTGGTCCCACAGGGCGACGGCGGCGCCGGAGGCCAGGAAACGCTCCGCCACGGCGCGGCCAATCCCCTGGGCCCCGCCGGTGACCGCGGCGCAACGGCCGGTGAGATCGATCTGGTTCATGACTGTAACGCTCCTCGCCGGATTGGGACTAATCGACGTGACCGGGGTCGCTTGTTGGTTATGATGCGTGCCGAACGTCGAGGCCCTAACATACTGATTATGGCGGCCGGTGAAAGACATGGCGGGATGACGGAACCGGAAAATGGCGCGGCGGCAGGCCCGGCGTCGGTTCGGCGTGCCCTCGAGGGTATGGGCTTGGCCGTGCCCGGAGCGGCGCCGGTGTTCACGCCGCTGACCGGCGGCGTGTCCTCGGATATTTGGCGGGTCGACTGGGGCGGCAAATCCTATTGCGTGAAGCGGGCCCGGGCGCGGCTCAAAGTAGCGGCGCTGTGGGAAGCGCCGGTGGCGCGCAGCCGTTATGAAGCGCGGTGGCTGCAAACCGTGGGCGAGATCCATGCCGGGGCGGCGCCGGCCTTGTTGGGACATGATCCAGAGGCCGGGGTGCTGGCGATGGCCTATCTGCCGCCGGCCGACCACCGGCTGTGGAAGGACGCGCTGCTCGATGGCGATTGCGATGCCGGGTTCGCCGCCGCGGTGGGATCGCGACTGGGGGAGATTCATGGACGCACCGCCGGCCGCGACGATATTGCGGCGGCGTTCGATAGCGACGATATTTTCTACCCGATCCGCCTGGAACCCTATCTGCTGGAGACGGCGCGGCGGCACCCGGACCTGGCTGCGGCCCTGACGGCCTTGGCGACGGAGACAGCGGCCACTCACAAGGCGCTGGTGCATGGCGATGTCAGTCCCAAGAACATCCTGATGGGTCCGGAAGGGCCGGTGTTGCTCGATGCAGAATGCGCCTGGTACGGCGATCCGGCCTTCGACCTGGCCTTCTGCCTGAACCATCTGCTGCTGAAATGTGTGCACCGGCCGGCGGCGACGGCCGCTTATCTGGGGGCCTATGACCGGCTGCTGGCGGGTTATCTGGACTGGGTGGACTGGGAGCCGCGGGCGGCGCTGGAACGTCGGGCGGCGCGGTTGCTGCCAGGGCTCTTGCTGGCCCGGGTGGATGGCAAATCGCCGGTTGAGTATCTGACCACAGCGGCGGACCGGGATCTGGTGCGGCAGGTGGCGCGGTCATTGTTGCCAACGCCGGTGGAAAAACCGGCGCTCGTGAGTACAGCCCTAAGAGAGGCATTGGACAACCGATGAGCAAGAGCAGCCTGATTACGGGTGTGTATGGGCGCCAGGTGTGGGATTCGCGCGGCCGGCCGACGGTGGAAGCCGAGGTCACCCTGGCGTCGGGGGCCATGGGCCGTGGGGTGGCGCCGGCGGGGGCGTCGACCGGCCGGCACGAAGCGCTAGAGCTGCGCGACGGCGGGGCGGCGTTTGGCGGGTTCGGGGTTAATCAGGCGGTGGCGAATGTGAACGATGCCATCGCCGATGTGCTGGCCGGCGCCGATGCGTTGACGCCCGACGCGGTGGATCGATTGCTGATCGAGCGCGACGGTACGGAGAACAAAAGTCGTCTAGGGGCCAATGCCTGCATTGCCGTGTCGATGGCGGCGGCGCATGCCGCGGCCGCCCATGAAGGCGTGCCGCTATACGCCTTGCTGGCCGGCGGTGACGCGAGCGTGATCCCGCTGCCGGAGATCCAGATCTTCGGCGGCGGCGCCCACGCCGGGCGGCGGATCGACATTCAGGATCTGATGGTGGTTTGCCCCGGGGCGGCGAGTTTCGCCGAAGCATTGGCTTGGACGGCGGAGATTTACCGCGTGGCGGGGACGGTGATGGCGGCGCGCGGCGCCCGTGCCGGCGTGGCAGACGAGGGTGGGTTTTGGCCAGCCTTTGCGAGCAATGAAGAGGCGCTGGAGACGCTCAGCCAAGCAATCGAGACGGCGGGATATCGGCCGCTGGAGCAGGTGGCTATCGCGGTCGATATCGCGGCGTCGGAGTTCGGTGCCGACGGCCGCTATGCGCTGGCGCTGGAGGGCCGGCAGATCGACCGCGACGAAATGGTCGGCTTGTTGATGGCGTGGATCGACCGCTATCCGATCCTGTCGCTGGAAGATCCGTTGGCGGAGGACGATGCAGAGGGGTTTGCCCTGCTGATGGCGCGGTGCGGGACGCGGATGCAGGTCGTGGGTGACGATCTGCTGGTCAGCGATGGCGCCCGGGTGCGCGATGCCGCGGCGCGGGGACTGGCCAACACGGTGCTGCTGAAACCGAACCAGCGCGGCACCTTGATGGAGGTGAGGCAGGCCTGGGAGGCCGCACAAGCGGTGGGTATGGGCGGGATCGTCTCGGCGCGCTCGGGGGAGACCGAGGATGTAACGATCGCTCATCTTGCCGTCGGCTGGGGGGTGCCGCAGTTCAAAGTCGGCTCATTCAGCCGGTCGGAACGCATGGCGAAATGGAACGAGGTGTTGCGGATCGCCGAGGCGCTGGGTCCAAAAGCCCGATTCGCGGGGGGCGCGGCGCTGCGCCAGGGCGGGTCGTCGGATCAGGGCGGGGCGTCTTGAGGCCGCCGGCGGAGGATGGGCCAGAACACCAAAGCGTAGAGCATGACGAGCCAAATCAGCCGGCTCTGGTAGCGGTCATGGACGGCGCCGAGACTGCCGGTGATCACGGCGTTGCCGACCAAGGCCAGGAGGATCGTCGCGAACAAGGCCACCTCGAGCGGCTGACGGCGACGCAGGGCGCGGCCGACGATGGCGATCGCGGCCGCGGCGGCAAGCAGGCCGGCGACCAAATGAAACGGCCGGACAGCGGTGATGGGCAGGGTTTCCAGAAGCTGCTTCGAGCCGTCATAGGCGGCGAAGTCGCCAGGGAAATAGCGCTGCAGCACCTGGTCCGCATAGGCCGCACCCTCGGCGCCTAAGACAGTACGCTTGGCCGCATAGACACCGAGGCCGTCGCCGGTGGCGAAGCGGCCGAATTGGCGAAAGGCGTTGCGCGTGGCGCTGCCGAGCTGCCAAAGGAAATGCTCTTGCAGAGTCGCGCGAATGATCGTGCCGGCCTCTTCGTGGACGACCTGGTAGCCGCCGACCTTGTCCATGACGCTGCCGTCGTTGGCTTGCACCGCGGCCAGATCATGGCCGCCCCAGAGGAAGACATCGGCATCGTCGGGCAACTCGTCGGCAACTTCGCACAAGGCGTAACCGGCTTGCGGGCAGGCGGTCTGGAGATATGTGCGTGCCGGGCCATCGGCGATAAAGCGGGCGAGCGGCATCACCGAACCGTAAGGTGACAGGGTGGTCCGGCCGTAAACGACGGTGTTGAGGGCGAGCACCGCGGCAATTGCCAAGACCGCTGGAATTACGGCCAAGACCCAACTCCCCGGGGCCGGCATGCGGGCACGGGCGAGGAGCAGATGCAGGGCCGGGATGACCAGAGCCAGGCCAAGGGCGAGAGGGATGTGGGTGAGATGGACCGAGATGGCGCCGGCGGTGAGCAGCAACAGATAGACGCGCTCCCATCGCGCCAGCCGGGCCGCGGCGAAGCCGAGCAGGGCCATGCCGAGAACGACGACGGGCGTGAACAGATCCGGCATGAGCTGGCCGCTGAACCAGGGCAGACTGGAAAACAAGGCGAGCGCCACGATGGTGACGGCAAATCGGCCGGGGCCGACCGTGCCGGCGGCACAGCGGATCACCAAATAAATCAAATGAGCAATAATGATCCCTTGGGCGAAGACGACGGGCCAGAGGGTCACGGTGGCATGGAACGGGGCCATGAAGACACTGTAGAAAGGCGTGCCGTTCCAACGGGTCGAAAATTCCAGCGCTAGGCGGATATATTCGGCACTGTCGTGGAAAACCAGCGGATAGCCGTTGTAGACAGCGACCCAGGAAAAGATCAGCCCGGCCAGGATGATCGCGCCAGCGGCGGCGAGCGCGTTCGATCGAGGACGTGCGGCCGATCGAGGATGTGCGGCGCCGGGCCGGGACTGGTCCGCCAGGGATTGCGACATTCGCGCCTCTTGCAGGTTTCGACGCCGCTACGGCCCTTTTTTTGTGGGGCATCGTGGCGGCGATCGACGGCGGAGGCATGATATTGGCGGCAATGCCGGTGCACCACTGCGCGAGGGCGGAGCACGCACTACTTTATCGCGGGCTCAGCACGAGGCGATTCTCGCCTATGCTAAAGCGGTGCTGGGACTAAGACGAATGGAGCTTCGATGAACGGCAGGAATATTCTCCTATCCGTCCTGGTTTGGGGCGCCATGGCCGGCCCCGGGATCGGCATTGCCGGCCTGCTGCCAGGCGGCGCTCAGGCGGCGCCGGGCGGCCCCGAGATCGTGCTGTTCGACAGCGGCGATCTGAGCCGTCACAAGGACGGGACGCCGATCACCCGATTGGGCCTCGATTATAACGGCGACCCGACGACAAGTAACAATACGGTGGTTCGGGGCGGCGAGATCGTGTCGGCGATTTCGGTCGATAAGGGCGAGCGGCGGGCCGATATGGTGATCGCCTCGCGGTTGCCGGAGGCCTATTTCATCGATGGCGATGGTGACGCACGCGTCGGGGTCGATCTGATTTACGAGATCACCAGCTACATTCCGGAAGGCTGGAAGCCGGATGGTATCGGCGAGCTGTTCTGGCAATGGCATGGCATACCGGATTTTGATCAGGGCGAGACCTGGCGCAATCCGATCGCGGCGATCTATTTCAATCGCGACCGGCTCGAGTTCAACCGGCGGGCCGAGTCGAAGCGGGTTCATCGGCCGGCCGATTGGCAGGACTATGAAGAATTCGAGATTATCGACATCGGCAAAGTCGATATTGGCCGCGACGTGCAATGGCGGCTGGAGGTGAAGTGGTCGCACGACTATGCCGATCCCGGCTACATGCGGCTATACAAGGATGGTGAGCTGCTGTTCGCCCGCGAAAACACGATTACGACCTTCAACGACGAGAAGGGCCGCTACATGATCTTCGGCCTGTATAAGTGGGATTGGCCGGATCAGGTGGACCGGGTTCGCAGCCGGGAGATGCGCTTCAAGAATATCCGCATATTGGCGCCGGTCTTGTAGGCACGGCCTAGCAATTAACCCTAGGGCCGCGTGCGCCGTCGGCAATGGTTTGTTCTCCCAATAGTTACGCCGTGACATTATGCTTATCGGATGTGCGGCGTCGGCTCTTGCCCCCAAGCCAGGGCGCAGGCTTGGGAAAGCGTAGGGTATGAACGAAACCATTACCGATCTTGATGCCATCGATTACGGCATGCTGCCCGGGCTGCTCGGCTACCAACTTCGGCGGGCGCAACTGCTGGTGTTCCAGTCCTTCTCGCGGCATCTGCAAGAGCGTCAGGTCACGCCCACACAGTTCGCGGTGCTGGTGCTGATCGGCAACAATCCGGGGCTTACCCAGCGGGTGTTGTCGGAGGCCGTCGGTACCGATCAATCGACCTTGGTGTCTTTGCTAGATCGATTGGAGGCGCGGGATTGGATCGCCCGGCAACGCTCGCCGCAAGATCGGCGCTACCATGTTTTGAGCCTCACCGACGCCGGGACGCAGGCGTTGACCGTGCTGACCGATCTGGTCAAGGAGCAGGACGACGCGCTGAGCGCGATGTTGACGCCGGCGGAACGGGCGCAATTGATGGGGTTGCTGGCCCGGCTTACCAGTTGACGCGGTCGGCTCTTAGGCGGCTTCGAAGCGGCGGCGGATATCGGCGGGAATCTCACCGGCCTTGAGACGGGATGGGTCGTCGGGGTGGCGCATCCCCCAGATGCGGGTTTCGCTGCCCTCGACAGCCAGACGGCCGTTGTTGGTGACGGTGTGAGAGACCACCAGCACCTTGCGCTGCCAGGAACTGACGGCGCTGGCGATCTTCAGCACGTCGCCGAAGGCGGAGGGCGATACGTAGCGGGCGCTGCTTTCGACCAGCGGCATGCCGACGACGCGGTGCTCCTTATATAACTTGCCGATATCGAGGCCAACACTGCGGAACAGGGCGTGAGTGGCATCGTCGAACCAGCGGTAGTAGTTGGGGTAGTAGACGATCTCCGCCGGATCGCAATCGCCCCAACCAACGGTCACTTCAAGGATGTTGCGCTTCATTGCCGTCTCTGGTGGTCGCCGGTATTGGTGTGGTCGGCGACCCTGGCGTCGGGCGCCGCGAATGTCAAAGCGCAAAAAAAACGCCCGGAATATTTCCGGGCGTTGATTTGTCAAGGCGCCGTCGCGGCTACTCGCGGGCGATGCCGAACAAGTGCAACAGCATTAAGAAGAGGTTGATGAAGTCGAGATAGAGGCGCAAGGCGCCCATGATCGCCTTCTTGCCGGCGACCTCCGTACCGTCGCCTTCGTAATACATTTCCTTGATCTTCTGGGTGTCGTAGGCGGTCAGGCCAACGAACACCAACACGCCGATCACCGAGATGGCGAACTGCATGACGGCGCTGCCAATGAAGATATTGACGACGCTGGCGAGAATAATGCCGATCAAACCCATGAACAGGAACGAACCAAGACCGGTCAAGTCCCGCTTCGTGGTATAGCCGTAAACGCTCATGCTGGCGAAAGTCGCGGCGGTGATGAAAAATACGCGCGCGATACTGGTCTGGGTATAGGCCAGGAAGACCGACGCCAGGGATAGCCCCATCAGCACCGCGAAGACCCAGAATGCGGTCTGAGTGCTGGCGAAACTCATTTTATGGATGCGGGCGCTGAGGAACAGAACCACGCCGATGGGCGCGAGCATGACGACAATCGCCAAGCCGGAGCCGAAGATCACGTCGGCCAGCGGTGTTGACGCCACCAGATAAGCGACGATCCCGGTCAGAGCCAGGGCGACCGTCATGTAGTTGTAGACGCGGAGCATATGGGCCCGGAGGCCCTCATCAATCTGGCCAACGGCCATGGCCGCGCGGCTCTGGGTCTGTCGCGGTATGTTAAGCGCCATCGTTGCTGTACCCTCTAGCGGACAAGTCTAATCAAGTCATGCCGAGCCAACCCCGGCACCTGGACAAATATGGGTGCAGATGGGCGGTAAATCAAGCCTTGCCGCCGCTTCACGCGCTGTTGAACGGCCCGACAAACCGCTGAATCACTGTCGATTTGCCTCAAATTCGAGGATCAATTCGACATCATCGCCAACTAAGTCGTCGACAGAATAGGTCATGCCGAAAGCGCTGCGTTTGAAACCGGCGCGCGCCGAGATGCCGAGGGTGTATTTGCCATGACCGAAGGGATAGACCGCCGCCTTGTTCAAGGTGATTTCCAGGCTCACCGGCTGGCTTTGGCCGAGCAGTTCAAGCTGGCCCTCGACGATGCCGGTGGTCTCGCCGGTCTTGGTGGCGCCGGTCCCGGTGAAGACGATCTTGGGAAACTCCCGGGCGTTGAGGAAATCGGGGCTGCGCAAGTGACGGTCGCGTTTCTTATGATTGGAAAAGACGCTGTCGGACTCGATTTCGATGCGAATGTCGCTGAGGGTGGCGGCGTCGGCGTCATAGGTGAAGGAGCCGTTAGCCTCGAGGAACATGCCGAGGACATCGGCGTAACCAACGTGGCTGGCCATGAAGCCGATCGAAAAATGCTCCGGATCGATGGTGTATTCCTCCGGTGCGGCGTGGGCCGGCGCGGCGGTGACAAAGGCGGCGGCGGCGAGACCGTAAAGCAGCGGCAAGCGGCGACCGATATTCGCTAACATTGGGGTTCTCCTTCAGCCGGCGTGGCGCGCAGCAACCAAACGATATCGACGGCGAACGACCAAGTCAGGACGGCCAGCGCGGCGGCGGCGATGAACCCGGCCATGGCCGGCGTCACCAGCGGGGTTAGGCAGACGGTCAGTAGAACCGCTTGGGCGACGCAGATGCTCTGGCGGCGTTTGCTCGGTGGGAGTGGACGGCGCAAGGCGGCGAGGAACAGCCCGGCGAGCAAAAAGCCATACCGCATCATGCCGATGACCAGAATCCAAGCGCCGGTCTTCTCGAAACGCCAGATCAGTACGGCGAGCAGCAGAATAAAAAGCGAATCCGTCTCGACATCGAAGCGGGCGCCAAAGGCGGAACTGAGGCCTTTGCGGCGGGCGGCCCAGCCGTCCAGGCCGTCTAGTATCTCGGCGACCGCAGCGGTGGCGACCGTCAGCCAGATGATCGTTGTGGTATGGCTGGTTTGGATCACGACGCCACCGATCAGGCAGACGAGGATCGCCCGCAATAGAGTGATCCGATTGGCGGTGCCGAAGTGATAAGGCGGGGCGGTCCCGGCCGCCGTAAGCAGCAGGGCCAGCAAAATTCCGTAAAGTCCGAGACTTAGCGGCAGATAGCCGCTGGGCAGCGGTAGCATGGCGCCGGTGGCGTTGGCGATGGCGGCCAAGAGCAGGCCGCCGCCGGCCAGGTGGGTCACTAGCGTCAAGATCGGCCGGTTTGCGCGCACGGCCGTTAGCGCGGCAGGGGATAACATCGCGAAACTCACTCCCAAGGAACCCGCCTTATTCATTACGCAACAATGGGGCTGCTTTGTGGCTCAAGGCCCGCCAGGTTCCGGCAAATCCAAAAGTCAGTGTTATCAGGGTGCAGCCGATGCCGGTGGCGAAGACGACGCCGGGCTCGAATTGCCAAGGGATCTCCATAACCTTGGTGAGTATGGCCCAGGCGGCGACGGACCCCAATAATCCGGCTATAGCGGCGGTGATGATACCGAGCAAGCCATATTCGAGCAGGAAAGCGGTCAACAAATGGCGACGCGTGGCGCCGACCACCTTGAGGATAACAGCGTCGTAGACACGGCGGCGATGGCCCGCGGCAACCGCACCGGCAAGGACGAGCGTGCCGGCCAACAAGGTCACAGACGCGGTCAACCGGACCGCCGAGGCGATGGATTGGACAACACGGTTGACGGTGGCCAGAGCATCGCGGACGCGAATGGCGCTGATATTGGCGAAACGGTCGGTAACGGCGCGCTCGAGGGGGCCTTCGGAGGCGACGTCGGCGAATACGGTGGCGATATGCATGCGCGGTGCGGCCTCGAGGATGCCAGGCGAAAAGATCATCATGAAATTGATCGCCAGGCTACCCCACTCGATCTCACGCAGGTTGGCAACCTCGGCCTCCAAATTGCGGCCCAGCACGTTGATGGTCAGGTGATCGCCGATGGCGAGACCGAGGCCGGCGGCGGTTTCGGCATCGAAGCTGACCAACGGCGGGCCGGCATAGTCGGCCGGCCACCATTCACCGGCGACGATCGGGCTATTGTCCGGTGCCAAGCGCGCCCAGGTGACGCCACGGTCGCCGCGCAAGGCCCAGCGGGCCTCGGGCTGGACATCTTCCGGGCGGGCACGGCGGCCGTTGATCTCGGTAATGCGGCCGCGCAGCATGGGAACTTGCTGGGATCCCTGGACGCCGTCGACGGTGGCGACCAGGGTCTCGAACGGGGCGACCTGGTCGGGCTGGATGTCGAGGAAAAAGAACGCCGGTGCCTCGGCCGGCAACTCGTCCATGATTTGGCGGCTCATATTGGCTTGAATCAGCGCAACGGCGACCAAGACCGTAAGCCCGAGGCCGAGAGATAGAACAACACTCGGGGTTGGGGCGCCAGGACGATGCAAATTGGCCAACGCGAGGCGCAAGGCGGGGATGCGGACACGCGGCACGCGGCGGGCCAGGGCCATGATGCCATGGCCGGCAAGCTGAAATGTGAGCAGGGCGCCAATGGCGCCGCCGACGAACCAAGTCGCGAAACCGCGATCCTGCGCGGTGACGATGGCGAGGCCGGCGAGCAGAACTGCGGCAACCAAACCAGCGGCGATATAGGCCGGACGGGGCCGCGCCGCCAGCGGGGCGACGGTGCTGCGAAACAGGCTGGCGGCGGGAACATCGCCGGCTCTGGCAAGTGGCCAAGTGGCGAAAGCCAAGGCGGTGAGCACGCCAAACACAGCGGCCAGCAGCAGTGGCGCGGGGAATAGCGCGAAGCGAATGTTGATTTCGAGGAAGTCGGAGAGCAAACCGCCCGCAAGTAGTGGGGTGGCGGCACCGAGGATTACGCCGACAACGACCCCGACCGCCGTCAAAGCCATGATTTGCAGCAGATAGACCCGAAAGATCAGCCAAGAGGATGCGCCGAGGCATTTGAAAGTGGCGATGACCCCGGTCTTGCTTTCGAGATAAGCACGAACGGCATTGGCAACGCCGACGCCGCCGACCAACAAAGCCGTCAAACCAACCAAGGTGAGGAACAAAGTGGTGCGGCCGATGAGCTGTGTCAGGCTCGGCGCGGCTTCGTCCATGGTGCGAATTCGCCAGCCGGCATCGGGGAAGGTTGCCGCAAGTTCGCGGCTCCAGATGGCTGGGTCGGTGCTTTCGGGCAGGCGCAAGCGGTAGACGTAATAGACCAGGCTGCCGGGCTGGACCAGGCCGGTGTCGGGCAAGGCGGCCTTGGAGATCATGACCCGTGGGCCGAGGGAAAACCCGATGGCGCCGCCGCTGGCCCGATCCGGTTCGTGAGCGATGATCGCCCGAAGCTCAACCGGCAACTCGCCGATCATGACCTGCTGGCCGAGCTTTAACTCCAGGCGTTCGAGCAGGTTGGCGTCGACCGCCGCCCCCCAAAGGCCATCGCGCGGCAGGAAGATATCGTCGGGGATGAGCTGGGGCTCGGTGGTCAGCTCGCCATAGAGAGGATAAAGACCGTCTACCGCTTTGAGTTCGACCAACGCGCGGCGGTCATTGCCCGGGGCATTGGCACGGGCCATAGCGCGCAGATCAACAAAGCCGGCCACATCGCCGCTGGCGGCGAGATGGTCTTGTTGCTCGGCCGTCGCCGGACGATGGATCAAGCGCAACGCGACATCGCCGCCGAGGATCTCGCGGGCATCGCTGGCCAGGCTGGACAGAATAGCCTGGGACACAGAACCGACACCGGCGATGGCGGCAACACCCAGGATCAAGCAGGCGAGCAGGATGCGGAAGCCGTGGAGGCCGCCACGTAACTCACGGCGGGCGAGCCGCGCGGCAATGGCCCATTGCCGGCTCCATGACGCGTGGCTCGGTACGGCGGGGCTCATAGGGCGGCCGCGGCCACCGGCGGCGCGGAGTCGGCGATGCGGCCGCTGGCGATACGGACGATGCGATCGCAGCTTTGGGCGATGGCATTGTCATGGGTGATGAGCACCAAGGTGGTGCCGTGGCGGCGCTGTAACTCGAACAGGACCTCGATCACCTTGGCACCGGTTTCGCCGTCCAGATTGCCGGTGGGTTCGTCCGCCAGCAGCAAGTCGGGCTCGGTGACGAAAGCGCGGGCCAGTGCCACCCGTTGCTGTTCGCCGCCGGACAGCTGGCTGGGATAGTGCTGTTGCCGGTCGGCGAGACCGACGGCGGCCAGGCCAGCCTCGGCCCGGGCAAAGGCATCGCGGCGGCCGGCCAGCTCGAGCGGGATGGCGACATTCTCCAGCGCGGTCATGGTCGGCACGAGATGGAAAGCCTGAAAAACGATGCCAACATTGTCGCGGCGAAACAGCGCCAGGGCGTCTTCGCTCAGGCCGGAGAGGTCCCGACCGGCGACGCGCACGGTCCCGGAAGATGGCCGCTCGAGGCCACCGATGATCATCATCATGGTCGATTTGCCGGAGCCGGAAGGGCCCACCACACCAATGGTTTCGCCGCGGGACACCGACAGGTCGAGCCCACGTAAGATGTTGACCTCGCCGCCGGCACTGGCCAAATGGAGATGCACGTCGTGCAGTTCGATCATCGGGTCGGATGTCACAAGTTGTGGTGAGACCATGGGTGCCGGATCAGTGAGCGAAGGTCGGACTCCTCGATATGGCCATATTGCCGTGGTTTTCAACGCGTTGGCTGCGGTTGCCGCCGGGTTGGCGCTGCTGCTGGCAATGCCCGCTCAGGCACAGCAAAGGCCGACGATCGTAGCGTTCGGCGACAGCCTGACCGCCGGTTTCGGTCTGCCGGACGAGGCCAGTTTCCCGCGCCAGTTAGAGGCTGCACTGGCCGACCAGGGTGTGCCGGCACGGGTGATCAATGCCGGCGTCTCCGGCGATACCACCGCCGGCGGCCGGGCGCGGCTGGATTGGTCCATGGCGGACGCTCCCGAACTTGTGATTGTCGAACTGGGCGCCAATGACGGGCTGCGCGGTCTCGATCCCGACGGCAGTTACGCCAATCTCAACGATATCCTGGGGCGGCTGAAAGCGTCGGACACAAAGGTGTTGCTCACCGGGATGCTGGCGCCGCCGAACCTGGGGCGCGACTATGGCGACGCCTTCAACGACATGTTCCCGCGGTTGGCGGAGGTGCATGATGTGGTGCTCTACCCGTTCTTTTTGGAAGGCGTCGCGGCGCAGCCGGCACTCAACCAAGCGGATGGCATCCACCCCAACGAGCGCGGCGTGGCGGTGATCGTCGAGGGAATTTTGCCCTATGTGCTGCAAGTCTTAAACGGCGCCGGCTGACTCGCGCGCCGCGGCAGGATACAACATGGCGATGGAAGAGTTTCTTGTGGCCCACGCGGCGGGCGGTGATTGGGCGCGTCTGGCAAGACAATGCAGTGTTGAGCTGGGGCCGAAGGGGGTGTGCGGCAATCTCGGCCTGCTTTATGTCACCGAGCCGCTGGCGCGCGATTTGTCGAGCATCGTCACCTTTCTGCGCGAGACCACCGGGGTCCCCCATTGGGTCGGTGCGGCGGCGCCGGGGATATGTGCCGGCGAGGCGGATTTCTTCGACCAACCGGCGCTGGCAGTGTTGACCTGCAACTTCGCGCCGGACCGGTTTCATGTGCTGCCAACCGTTGGTCCCGACGTGGCGGTGACGCTGGTCGGTTTGGCGGGTTGGCTAGGGAAGACGCAGCCGCGTTTCGGGATCGTGCATGGGGATCCGCAAGACCGCGCGGTCGCCCCGACCATTTCGGCATTGGCCGAAGCGACCAGTTGTTTTCTGGTTGGTGCGCTAACAGCCGGACAGAGTGAGGCTCAAGTGGCGGAGGTCGCGGTCGGCGGCGGCGTGTCCGGCGTGCTGTTCGCCCAGGACGTGGAGGTGGCGACCGGGTTGACCCAGGGTTGCTCGCCGATCAGTGGTGTCCATAAGGTGACCAGGATCGCCGACCGGGCGGTTGCAGAATTGGACGGTCGGCCGGCGCTGGAGGTCTTCAAGGAGGATGTCGGCGAGGTGCTGGCGCGGGATCTCAGCCGGGTCGCCGGCTATGTCCATGCGGCGCTGCCGGTCACCGGCTCGGACACCGGCGATTATATGGTGCGCAACCTGATGGGCATCGACGTGGAGAGCGGGCGGCTGGCGATCGGCGAAACCCTGGTCGCCGGTGACCAGATCATGTTCGTCCGGCGGGATCCGGAAAGCGCCAAGAAGGACATGGCGCGGATGCTCAGCCAGCTCAAAGGCCGGCTCGGCGACGGGGCGAAGGCGGCGGTCTACCATAGCTGTGTCGCCCGGGGGCCGCATCAGTTCGGCCCGGGCGCGGTCGAGTTGGCGATGATTCGGGATGCCTTCGGCGATATCCCGCTGATCGGCTTTTTCGGCAATGGCGAAATCTCGCATAATAGGCTGTATGGCTACACGGGTGTGCTGACGCTGTTTGTCTGAGTGGTGGGGTGCGGTGATCAGATTGTTCGTCGCCTTGGAGCTCCCGGCCGCAGTCCGGGAGCGGTTGGCGGGCCTGGCTTGGCCGATGGCCGGCGCACGTTGGCTGGCGGTGGAAAATATGCACCTGACCCTGCGTTTCGTCGGCGAGGTGAATGAGGACAAGGCGGCGGATATCGACGAGGCGCTGAGCCGCGTCGATATGGATGCCTTCAACTTTCAGTTGCAGGGTGCCGGGCAGTTCGGGTCGCGGAATGGGGCGCGGGCCTTATGGGCAGGGGTGGCACCTTGCCCGGCGCTGCGGCGGCTGCAGGCGAAGATCGAGCGCGCCGTGGTGCGGGCGGGAGAGCCGGCGGAAAGGCGGAAATTTCATCCCCATGTCACGCTGGCTCGGCTGCGCCGCGGCCGCGGCGCTCGGATCGAGCAATTCGTGGCGGCGCATGGCGGTTTGGCCAGTGGCCCGATTGCGGCGGTCAGCTTCGCCCTGATGTCGAGCAGCCTGGGCCGCAGCGGTGCCGATTACACGGTGGAAGTGCGCTATCCCTTACGCGGTGGCGATGCCGCCGCGGCCGATCCCGCTTTCGATTGGGAGGCGGCCGCGGCGACGTAGCCGGAGGTGCGTCAGACGCGGGGATGCAGCTTGCGGCGGGCGAGAGGCGGCCGGCCGCGTACGGTCTCGCGGTGAACGATGTAGAGTCCGCTGGCGATGACGATCAGCGCCCCGATGGCGACGTTGGTGCCCGGTATCTCGCCCCACACCAGGTAGCCGAGGGTGATGGCCCAGAGAATATGGATATATTCGAAGGGCGCGACCACGGCGGCTTGGCTGATCCGATACGCGTGGGTGACCAGCAGGAACCCCAGGCCGCCGAGCAGGCCGATGCCGGCGAATAGCAGCCAATCGGTCGGGGTGGGCGCGATCCAGGTGAAGGGCAGGATGGCGCCGGTCACGGCGACGCTGACGAGCGTGACATAACCGGCGATGGTGGCGGTGTGCTCGGTGCGGCTCATCTGGCGGCTGAGGATCATGGTGTAGGCAATGATGAGGCAGGCGCCGATGATCAGCAGGGACGCCGGGTCGAGCATGTCGGGACCCGGGCGCAGCACGACCAAAACACCAGCAAAGCCGACGAATACGGCGCCCCAACGGCGCCAGCCGACTTGTTCGCCGAGCAACGGAACGCTAAGGGCGGTGATAAAGATCGGCACGGTAAAAGCGATGGCCGTGGCGTTGGCTAAGGGCATCTGGCCGAAGGCGTAAAAGATGGAGCCGGTGGAAACCAGGCTGAGGAGGCTGCGGAGCAGATGTTCGGGCTTGCGGCTGCTGCGAAGCAAGCTGATGCCGCCGGAGCGCCAGAGAAAATACCCAATGGGCAAGAGGGCAAAGGCGTGGCGGAAAAAGACGATCTGGACGGTGCCGTAATCGGCAGCCAGCCATTTGACCAAGCCGTTTTGCATGGCGAAGAAGGAAATCGCGAAGGCCATGAAAATGATGCCGGAGGCGTTGCTGGTGGTCGTGCGGCTGGTTGCCGCGGGGCCCATAAGCCCGGGGGAGGTCGTGGTTGCCATTATCTCGGATCAGCGTTCTAAGGGTTGTCGTCAGAGCTTTTCAATAGAACCGAAGTATGACGGTTTGGTTAGAGCGCGAAGTGCGATTAATGCAGGGGTGGGCTGCGTTTCTTGCTGGTCGGCTTAACAGCCGAAGCGCGTGAGCGTGCGCTCGACCGCGGCGATGTAATGGCCGCCGAACAGCCGCACATGAGTGAGCAGCGGAAAAAGGTTGTAGAGGTCGCGCCGAACCTCAAAGAAACCGGGGGAAAGCGGCCGATGCTCGCGATAGCGATCGAAGAACGGCGCGCCGAGGGTGTCGAACAAGGTCGCGTAGGCGAGTTCGATTTCCGGGTCAGCATAGTAAATGGCGGGGTCCAGGAAGGCGGCGACGCGGGTGCCGTTGGCGGTGCGGTGGCAGAGAATATTACCCTGCCAGACATCGCCGTGGACAAGGCCGGGGCGGTCGGGCTCGTCGAGCCAATCGCCGATACGGCCGGCGAGGGCCTCGACGCGGTGCCGGCCGGCGGCGGGCAAGCGGCCGGCAAGGTGGGCCTGTTCGGCCATATAGGCGAGCCGCTGTTCGGCGAAGAAGGGCAGCCAGTGTCGGCTTATCGGGTTGGGCTGGCGCAGCCCGCCGAGCACGGTATCGCGCTCGAAACCATAGGCCGGGGCGGCGACCGCATGAAGCCGGGCCAGAAGGTCGGCGGCATGGGTCTGGGCGGCGGCGTCCAGGGTGGCGTCGGCCGGGACGTAGGTCATCAGAAGGAGGGTGTCTTCGCGATGTAGAACCCGGGGCACGGGTAGTTCGCTATGGCGCGCCAGGTAGTCCAGCATCCAGCCTTCAAGGGCCAAATCGCTGCCGGCTGGCCCGAGCTTGGCGACCAAGGCTTCGCCGTCGGCCAGGGTGATCCGGTAGGTGTCGGCGATGCAGCCGCCGGTGAGCCGGTTGACCGTAGCGACCGGGCTGCCAAGGATGGTGGCGATGCGTTGGCGGTGTTCGGCCTGCATGCTGACGTCGCGCGGCGGCGGTCAGCCGCTGCCGTGCTGTCGGCGAATGGTATCCAGCAGGCCCTGGGCAGCGGCTTCGATCAGCTCGATGGCGAGTTCATAATCCGAGCGGTCGCCATAATAGGGGTCGGGTACCTCAGCCTCAGGCCGCGCGGGGGCAAAGCTCATCAGCAGCTCGATGCGGGCAGATGCGGTGGGCGGAGACAAGCCGTTTAGAAGACGCAAATGACCGCGGTCGAGAGCGAGGACATAGTCGAATTCTTGAAAATCGGCGATGGTGACCAACCTTGCGCGATGCTCGGTCAAGTCGAAGCCATGGTCATCCGCGGTGGCGATGGCGCGGCCGTCGGCGGGCTCGCCGATGTGGTAATCGTGGGTGCCGGCGGATTCGACGTGAATTGGCGGCTCCGCGCCGGCGCGGTTGGCCAGTTCACGCAAGACGACCTCGGCGGTCGGGGAGCGGCAGATGTTGCCGGTGCAGACGAAAAGGACTTTGATCATCGGGTGGGCCGCCGTTGGTTGGTCGGTCGGGATGGTCCATCATCAGCGAACCGAGGCGAGATGCCCAGGATGATGCGCCGAACATGACGGTGGGGAAAAATGGCCTGGCCGATTTGTTGAGTGAGATTCGGCAATGCCGGATCTGCGAAGCGAATCTACCGCTGGGGCCGCGCCCGGTGCTGCGGGCCGAGGCTACCGCCCGGCTGATGATTATCGGTCAGGCGCCGGGGACGAAAGTGCATGAAAGCGGAGTCCCGTGGGACGACGCGTCCGGGGATCGGCTGCGCGACTGGTTGCAGATGGACAAGGACAGCTTCTACGACGCCGGCCGGGTGGCGATCGTGCCGATGGGATTTTGCTATCCGGGACGCTTGGGGCGTGACGGCGATGCGCCGCCACGCCCGGAATGCGCGCCGCAATGGCACGAACCGGTGCTGGCTGGACTGCCTCAGCTGGAACTGACCTTGCTGGTGGGGAGCTATGCGCAAGCGCGCTACCTCGGCCGGCAACGCGAGAAGACCCTGACCGAAACCGTGGCGAAGTGGCAGAGCTATTTGCCCGAGTTCCTGCCGACGCCGCATCCGAGTTGGCGCACCGTCGGTTGGCAAAAGCGCAACCCGTGGTTCGAAACCGACGTGCTGCCGGTGCTGCGGCAGCGGGTGCGGGCGTTGCTCTAGGGCACAGCTTCCCGAGTGCTTTGTCGGCGTGGTGTTCTGGTGACAATGTGGTTTGTTCTCTCGCCGGACCGAGCATCGCCATCAAGCGGGCCGCGCCCGGCATTGGGGTATTTGCCTTCAGGACGTCCTTAATTCTCCGTCCACAAGCGCATGAGGTTGTTGTAGGCGTTGCCCAGTTCGCTGAGATAGCCGGCGTTCGGGTTGTCTTCGATGATGGCGCGGCGGGTGCGGCGGAGTTGGGCGAGGATCTCGCGCTTGGTGGGGTCGCCGACGAAGCTCTGGGCCCAACCGAAAACCGCGAGGCGGGCGCCCTTCGTGACCGGTTCGACGCGATGCACGGTGGAGCCGCTATAGACGATGGCGTCGCCGGCGGGGAGCTTGACCTCGACATCGCCGGTGGGGGTGCGAATGACCATCTCGCCGCCGTCATATTGGGCCGGATCGGCGAGGAAGATGGTGAAGGAAATGTCGGTGCGTACGGCCGTGGCGACATGGCCGACAATGGCGGCGTCGTTGTGATCACCGTAATGCATGCCGTCTTCATAACGGTTGATATTGAGATGTAGCTTGCGCGGGAAGACCGCGCCGGTAAAAGCCTCGTGGGACATCAAGGCGGTCTGGATGACCTCGAGCACCGTTTTGACAATCTCGGGCTGCGGCCGGACTTGCAGATTTTGCTTAACCCGCGGCCCGATGCTGGCGGCGGTGGCACTGCCGTCGACGAACTCGGCCTGGCTAAGCGCCGTGCGGGCCTTGGCGACTTGCTCCCGGGTTAGCAGCCGGGGGATTTCGAAAAACTGCATGGCGGACGTCCAATAGGCGCTAAGGTTTGGCCGGTGCGGCTTCGATGGCGGTCATGTCTTCATCCGAAAAGCCGAAATGATGGCCGATCTCGTGGATCAGGACATGGCGGACCAAAGTATAGAGATCCTCGCCGGTTTCGCACCAATGGTCGAGTAGCGGGCGGCGGTAGAGGAAGATCATGTCGAGGTCCTCCGGGGTGGCGCCGAGGCTTTTTTCGGCAAGGTTGACGCCGCGATAGAGCCCAAGCAAATCGAAGGGGCTTTCGAGCTCCATTTCGCGCTCGGTCTCCCGGTCGGGGAAATCGACGATCTGCATGACCACGTCGCGCAAATGTTGGGCGAGGACGGCCGGAATGCTCTCGAACGCGTCCGCCGCCAGATTCTCGATGTCTTCGAGGCTGGGCGCGGTATGGCGTGACTGTGGGCTCGCCGGCATAGCGGCGACGATACTCCGGCTTGATCGAACGGCCAAGCGGGGCCAGGCTGGCGGCTTGACGAATTGGGGCCGGAGGCAGCGATGGCGGAGAAACTCACCGGACAGCTGCGGGCAGCCGCGCTTGCCGAACTTGACGGCTGGGCCGACGTGGACGGCCGGGACGCGATTACCAAGTCATTCCGGTTCAAGGACTTCAACGCGGCCTTCGGCTTTATGACCCGGGCGGCTATAAGGGCCGAGCAGATGGACCATCATCCGGAATGGTGCAATGTCTACAACCGGGTGGAGGTTACACTGACGACCCACGACGCCGACGGGGTGACGGAGCGGGATGTCGCGCTGGCCCGGTTTATGGACGAGGTATCCGGTTAGTGCGGCGCCGGTTCCGACCAAGTCGCGAAACTAAGAGGCTGGATGGATGAGCCAATCTCCGTTGTTCCGGGGCATTAGCGATTGGTTGCTCGACCGGGCGCTGCGCGACGGCGCGCTCACCGATACGGTCACGGAACTGGGGCGCAAACTGGTGCAAGGCGGGTTGCCGATCTACCGCATCAATGTTGGCGGCCTGCTGCTGCATCCGGTCTTGGGCGCGCTCGACCTAACCTGGGATTCGGCAACTGATACCTGTCGAAGTCTAATGGCGCCGCGAGCAATGGCGCGCACGCCGGCATTCCAGAACGCGCCATTCTTTCACCTCGTCAAGGAGCATATTCCGTTCGAGCGGCACAGATTGGATGACCCGGCCGTCGCCAAGAAATTTCCGTTATTCGAAACGCTCGCTCAGGCGGGCGTTACGGACTATGTCGCCCTTTTTGAATCCTATGGCCGCGGGCGGGATTTCGCGTGGGCCGGTCTTACCACCGGCGTCGAAGGTACGCCGGCGTCGTTCTCGACCAAGCGCCATGGTGGATTCACGGATCAAGAAGTCGCCGACCTGCGGGGCTTGTCGGTGCCGCTTGCCCTCGCCGTGAAGACGGTCAGCGAACAAAGCCTCGCCGCGGCTTTGCTGGAGGTCTATCTCGGCAAAGTCTCCGGCGGCAATGTGCTGGCCGGGCTGGTGGAGCGGGGCGACGGCCGGGTGATCGAGTGCGCGCTGTGGTATTCCGATCTACGGGGGTCGACGGCGCTGGCCGCCGAGTTGGATATCGAGACCTATTTCAGCGCTATCAACGACTATTTCGACTGCACCGCCGGGGCAGTGCTCGACCATGGCGGCGAGGTGCTGAAGTTTATCGGCGACGCCGTGATGGCAATTTTTCCGTTCGAAGACGGGCAGCGGCCGGCGTCGGCTATGTGCAACGCGGCGCTGATGACGGCGCGGGAGTCGCGGGCAAGGGCCGCGTTGCGGAACAAGACCCGTGAAGAACAGGGCCTGACACCAATCGATTTCGGTGTCGGTTTGCACGCGGGAAAGGTGATGTACGGCAATGTCGGGACCGAACGGCGGCTAGACATGACGGTGACCGGACCGGCGGCGAACGAAGTGGCGCGGCTCGAATCACTCTGTAAACGCCTCGGCATTCCGATCATCGCCTCTGAGCGATTCCAAGCGCTCTATCAAGGCGATCTCGCGCCGCTGGGACGCCAAGAAGCCGCCGGCATTGTCGGTGGTTTAGAGGCATTCACGCTCGCGGAATTTGAGCATCTTGCCGGCGCAGGTTAACTGAGCGGCGCGTTATCGCGAGCGGGCGGCGCCGCGTTTGGCCTCAGCGAAGTTCTTGGCGTTGGCGTTCATCTTGGGGGCCTTGATCGATCCCGGTCCGGGATCGAACTGACCCGGGGGGATGCCCTGGCCGGGCTGTTCGGCGGCGATTTCACGTTTTTTCGCCTTCTGCCCTGCTTTCGCCTTGGCGCGCTGGCGGGCCTTTGCTTTGGTCATGTTACTTGCATCGTCCTCCGGTGGCGCCGCCTTGGGTGGGTTAGGCGTTAGCCTTGGCCGCGGTCTTGCGCTTCGCGGCAGGCTTCTTGGCGGCGGCTTTTGCCGCCTCGGCGGCCTCGGCCTCGACGCGGTCCTCGGCTTCCTTGGCCAGGCGCAGGGCCTTCAACCGCGACGACTTTTCGTCTTCAGCCTTGCGCCGCTGCTGGTATTCAGTCAGGGCCGCTTGTTTATCTTGCTTCTTGAAGAAGGCATCCGCTGCTTTCGAGGACTTCGTGCTCATAATAATACCCTTTCACGACATCGCTGTCGTCACTCATGACGATGGCTGGGACGGCTTCCGCAAAGGTCTGGCGCCGACATGTCCCAAAAGGATCGAGGGATCACCTGATCGCGATGTTGGCCCGCAGGCCTCAGGAACAGGAGAAACGCAGAAGCAGCCGGAATACGGCTCTGCTCTCTTAAATGGGCCTTTTTGCCAACGATTTCAAGCCTAAACGCTATGGTTGTAGAAGGCTGTACCCGCATTTGGCGCGTAAGAGGGGCGTTTTGCGACGGCGGTTTTCGTGCGGCGTCAACGCGGCGGCATCCTCAGGGCGCCGTCGAGGCGGATGGTTTCGCCGTTGAGGAGGGGGTTGGTGAGGATGCTGACGACCAGATCGGCGTATTCTTGCGGATGGCCGAGACGTTTGGGGAAGGGGACCGAATCGCCGAGGCTTTGCTGAACTTGCTCGGGCAAGCCCAGCAGCATCGGGGTGGCCATGATGCCGGGGGCGATGGTCATGACCCGGACGCCCCGGGCGGCGAGTTCGCGGGCGGCCTGGATGGTCAGGGCGACGATACCGCCCTTGGAGGCGGCGTAGGCGGCCTGGCCGATTTGGCCTTCATAGGCGGCGACCGAGGCGGTGTTGATGATGACCCCGCGCTCGCCATCGGGGCCTTGGGGCTCGGTGGCGATCATGGCCGCGGCGGCGAGGCGCAGCAGGTTGAAGGTGCCGATGAGGTTGATCCGGATCACCGCCTCGAAATCGGCCAGGGGCATGGGGCCCTCGCGGCCGACGATGCGGGCGGCCGGCCCGATGCCGGCGCAATTGACCAGGATGCGGGCCGGACCCTGGGCGGCGGCGGCCTGGGCGACGGCTTGTTCGGCGCTGGCGGCGTCGGCGACGTCACAGGCGTAGGCCAGACCGTCAATTTCGCCGGCCATGCGCTTGGCTTGGGCGGCGTCGCGGTCGAGGATCGCGACATTGGCGCCGGCCGCGGCCAGGCGCCTGGCGGTGGCGGCACCAAGGCCGGAGGCGCCGCCGGTCACCAGGGCGGCTTGGTTGGCAATGTCCATCGCGGTTGCCTCCGGCGCTGGGGGTGGCTTAGGCGCTAGCTACGCCAGTGCAGGGTGGTCTCCGGTACCGGGTTCTCGAATGGCGTGGCGTCGGCGCAGGCGCGGACCCAGGCGCGTTTGAGGCCGTAGTACCACTTGGCCTGAACATCGGCATCGTTGATCAGCATGAGGGACGGGTCGTGGCGCAAACCGTCCTGCTGCTGGATGATGATCCGCCGATCCTGGTTGATAAAGGCGCGGGCGAAAAGCTTGAGCACCGGCCGCATGGCGGTGAGCCACGGCATGTTCCAGTACATCACGTGATGCAGTTCGGTTGCGGACTCGGTGATCGGGGTCACCGCCGTCAGGCCGACAAAGCTGTTGGTGCCGGCAGCGATGTGCTCGATGCGAATACCCGGCAGCCGGAAGGTGATCTCGGTCGCCGGCTTGCCACCAAGCAGGCGATAACCGCTGGAGTTGCGGGACGGCTCATGGCGCAGCATGCGGAAGCCGAGCTCGGAGGGGCCGAAGCGCTTGCTTTTGGCGTGGATCGATTGGCGCGACCGCCACCACCATGAGCGATGGACGAAAGGGCCATGGGCCGGGTCCATCAAGCCAACGACGGCATGGTCGATGTGACAGGGAAAATGCATGCGGGTGATCAGGCGCGGGGCGGCGTTGCCGGTATCTGGCAAGGCCGGTGGCGGTGGCGCGATGGACGGGTCGTCGCCGGCAAAAACCCAGAGGTTGCCGGCCGCCTCGTGACAGGGATAGTGCCGCACCTTGATACGCGACAAGTTGATGCTCTGCCCCTCGGTCAAAGACGGGATGGCGGTGCAGGTACCGCGGCGGTCGAAGCGCCAGCCATGATAGCAGCACTCGATCTCGCGGCCGTCGAAACGGCCGTGGCGCAGGGGAATGCCGCGATGCGGGCAGATATCGCGCAGGGCGAAGGGTTCGCCATCGGCGGCGCGGCCGAACAGCAGCGGCTGGTTGAACAAGGTCTTGGCGTGCAGGCGGCCGGGCGCGAGGCCGCGGCTTGGCATGGCGTAGTACCAGACGTTGCCGAGCAGATCGCCGGTGTCGACCGTCGCGGTGTCTCGCCGTTCGGTTATGGACGTGGCCATGACAGGTTTATAGCGGCCGGTCGGCCCGATTGCACGTTCGCGCGCGGCGGCGGCAAGAGCCTCAAGGGCCGGCGGGGCCGAGGGGAATGGTGGGGTGGTCAAGCACCCGGGTGCGGGCAAGCAGGGCCTCGCGGCGGGCGATGTAGAGGGCCGAGGCGGCAATGATCCCGGCGCCGACCCAAGTCCACAGATCGGGCACTTCGGCGAAAGCAAAAAAGGCGACGGCGGCGGAAAAGGGCAGGCGGGCGTAATCGAGCGGCATCAACAGGGATGCGTCGGCGAGGGAGAAGCCACGGGTCAGGCAATAATGGGCGGCGTTGCCGAGCAGGCCGACCAGCGCGGCGAGACCGAGCAGGGTCCAGGACGGGGTCTGCCAGAAGAAGAAAGCGGCCAAGGCAAAGGCCGGTAAGGACAGGAAGTTCTGATAGAACATCACCGTGGCCGGGGCGTCGGTGCGGGTGAGGGTTTTCATAACGATGACGTTCGCCGCCATGGTCACGGCGGCGGCAACCGGCAGCAGCATGGGCCAAGTCGTCTCCGCCGCACCGGGGCGCAGAATGACGATGACGCCGCCGAAGCCGACCAAAGTGGCGATCCAACGACGGGCCCGCACGGTCTCGCCAAGAAACAGGGCGGCGCCGATGGTCGCAAAGAGCGGCGCGGTGAAATTCAAGGCGACGGCCTGGGCCAAGGGCAGCAGAGTAATCGCGGTGAACCACATCAAGGTCGAGATGACCGTCAGGCCGGCGCGCAGGAAATGCAGCCGTATGCGGGTGGTCCGCAGGCCGGTGCGACCGCTGTAGGACAGCCACGGCAAGAGGAAGGCAAGGCCGAACGCAAAACGCAGGAACGCGACCTCGAAGGGGTGCAGGTCCGCGGCGATATGGCGAACCAGCGAGTGCATGACCGAGAAAGCGAGCGCCGAGGCGATGATGAACAGGGCGCCAAAGACGATTGATCGCGCGCTGTTGGGCGCGATGGCATAGGGGTTGCTCATGAGGCGGACCGGGGCGCGGCGGCAACGCGGCGCGCCAGTTTGGCTTCGCGATGGCCGATATACGCGGCCGAGCCGACGATGATAATGGCACCGATAATGGTCCATTTGTCGGGTAGCTCGGCAAAGGCGAGATAGCCGATCAGTATGATGAAGGGCATACGGATAAAGTCGAGGGGGGCGAGCGCCGAGGCGTCGGCCAAGGTGAGCGCGCGCGACAAGGCGAGATGCCCGAGGGTGCCGAGGCTGCCGATAACGGCGGTCAGAGCAACCGCCTGCCAACTGGGCGTGATCCAAAGGAAAGCGGCGGGGATCGCCGATAGAGGCACTTGGATCAGGGCCATGAAGGCGACAATGGTGACCGGTCGTTCGGTGCGGCCCATAACCCGCAGCAGAATAAGATTCAGGGCCAAGGTAACAGCGGAGATCATGGCGAGGCCGGCGCCGGTGGAAATCGGGACGACGCCCGGGCGGAGCACGATGAGCGTGCCGACGAAGCCGACAATGGTCGCGCTCCAGCGGCGGACGCGGACGATTTCGCCCAAGACCAGCGCGGCAATGACGGTGGTGAATAGCGGTGCCGTAAAATTGAGGGCAACGGCCTGCCCCAACGGGATAAGAGTGACGGCGGTAAACCAGGAGAACATGCCACAGATGCCGATGAGGCTGCGCATGCCATGCATTGACAAGCGGTTGGTGTGGAAAATACCGCGCCCGCTGCGCAAGAGTATCGGGGCGAGGAACAGCGCGCCAAACAGGTTGCGGAGGAAGGCGATCTGGATGGGCGGCAGCTCCTGGCCGACATGACGAATGAGAGCGGTCATGATGGCAAAGGCCATGGCGGCCGCGATCATGAGCAGACCGCCGAGCGCGGCCGGCGCCAAAGTCGGACCCTTGGCGAAAACCGGCATTTTGAAATGCATGTAACTAGTCTAAATCAGGGGACCGTGCGGGAGAAGCGGGGATGCCGCAACGCAGACCCACGGTTAACGCCGGGCTGGCGGCGGCCGCGCAGTGTGCTTAGATAGCCGGTCTGGGAGCGGTTCGACGCCGCGCAGTTGGGAGGACGACAGGGATGAGTAAGGTTTATGCGGATGCGAGCGCCGCGCTGGATGGCCTGCTCCGGGACGATCTCATGCTAATGGCCGGCGGCTTCGGATTGTGCGGCATTCCGGAGAACCTCATTCTGGCGTTGCGGGATTCCGGCGTAACGGGGCTGACCGTGGTCAGCAACAATTGCGGGATCGACGATTTCGGCCTCGGCTTGCTGCTGCAAACCCGGCAGATCAAGAAAATGATCTCGTCCTATGTGGGCGAGAACGCGACCTTCGAGAGACAGTATCTCGACGGCGAACTGGAGCTGGAATTCAACCCGCAAGGAACGCTGGCGGAGCGCTGCCGGGCCGGCGGTGCCGGCATCGCGGCTTTCTATACCCGCACCGGAGTCGGCACGGTGGTGGCGGAGGGCAAAGAGACCCGGGACTTCGACGGCAAGACCTATGTGATGGAAACCGGCCTGGTGGCCGACCTGGCCATCGTCAAGGCCTGGAAGGGCGACGCCGACGGCAATCTGCTGTACCGGAAGACGGCGCGGAACTTCAACCCGCCGATGGCGACGGCCGGTCGGGTCACGATCGCCGAAGTAGAGGAACTGGTGCCGATCGGCAGTCTCGACCCGGACCATATCCATACGCCCGGCATCTTCGTGCAAAGGGTCATCCAAGGGGCGGCTTACGAGAAACGGATCGAGCGCCGCACGGTGCGCGACTAGGAGACGAACATGGCGTGGAACAGAGAAGAAATGTGTCGTCGCGCGGCGGCTGAGCTGCAAGATGGCTTCTATGTGAATCTGGGTATCGGCATGCCGACGATGGTCGCCAACTATTTGCCGGACGGCGTCAGCGTTACGCTGCAGAGCGAGAACGGCATGCTCGGCATGGGACCGTTTCCGGCCGACAACGAGGTCGACGCGGACCTGATCAACGCCGGCAAGCAGACGATTTCCGAACTGCCGGAATCGGTCTATTTCGACAGCTCGACATCCTTCGCGATGATCCGCGGCGGCCATATCGACTTGTCGATCCTGGGCGCGCTGCAGGTGGCGGGGAATGGCGATCTGGCCAACTGGATGATTCCGGGCAAGATGGTCAAGGGCATGGGCGGGGCGATGGATTTGGTCGCCGGGGTCAAACGGGTCGTGGTGCTGATGGAGCACAATGCCAAGGACGGCTCGGCCAAGCTGGTGGAGCGCTGCTCGTTGCCGCTGACCGGGCAGGGCGTGGTCGATCTGGTCATTACCGATTTGGCCGTGCTGGCGATCGAGGACGGCGCCATGCGGCTATTGGAACCGGCCGCCGGGGTCAGTGTGGACGAGATCCGCGACCGCACCGACGCAAGCTTCAGCCACTGAACGGCAGCAGATGCAAGCGTATTTTCAGACATTCGTGGCGTACAACGCTTGGGCGAACCGACGGCTGTACGATGCGTGCGCGGGGTTGCCGGAGAGCGACTATGCGGCAAGACGGCCGGCGTTCTTCGGATCGATCCACGGGACGCTGAACCATATTCTGGTCGGCGATCGAGCCTGGCTGGGGCGATTGGAGGGGGTGTCGTCGGGGATCAAGAGTCTGGATCAAATCCTGTATGACAACCTGATCGCCTTGCGGGCCGCCAGAGAAGCGGAAGATGCGCGGATCGCCGCGTTTGTCGACGGGCTTTCCGCCGAACGGCTCGGGCAAGATTTGCACTACACGAACATGGCGGGCGCCGAGCAGGTGACGCCCGTGGTGCAAGTGATGGCGCATCTGTTCAATCATCAGACCCATCATCGCGGCCAAGTGCACGACATGCTGTCACAAACCGCGGTGGCGCCGCCGTCGCTGGATCTGATCTTCTATTTGCGTGACGCCGACTAGCCTGAACCGGCGATCTTTTCAGCCGCCACTTCGGCGAACAGCCAGTCGCGAAAGGCGACGATCTTGGGCTGTTCCGCCGTGGCCGTCGGACAGACGACGTAGTGGGCGTGTTCGCTGGGCAAGGCCATGTCGAATGGGACGACCAGGCGGCCGTCGGCAAGCTCCGCATTGACCAATGAGGTGCGGGCCATGGCGACGCCTTGGCCGTTGACCGCGGCTTGCACGACCATATAGCCGTGACTGAAGACGGTGCCGCGACTGGAGTCGACCTGCGGCACCCCGGCGGCGGCCAGCCAGGTGCGCCAGTCGATGCGGACGCCGCCCTCGTGCAGCAGTTCGTGGTGGCGCAGATCGCCGAGTTCCTTCAGCGCTTTCGGGCCGGTCAGGAGGGCCGGGCTGCAAACGGGGAAGATTTTCTCGTCGAGCAGTTTGTCGATGCGCAATCCCGACCAAACGCCACGGCCGTAGCGAATCGCGACATCGACGTCGTCACGGGAGAAATCGATCAACTCGTCGACGGCGTGGAGACGCACATCGATCGTCGGATGCAGATCGCGAAATCTGGCAATGCGGGGCACCAACCATTGGGCCGCGAAGGAGGCAATCAGACTGACCGTGAGGGTCGACCCCGAGTTTGGCGCGAGTAGCTGGTTGGTGGCGGTCGAGAGTCGGTCGAAGGCGTCGCGCACGGCCGGCAGATAGCGCTGCGCCTCCGCAGTCAAGATCAGGGTGCGGCCGCGGCGGGTGAAAAATTTGATGCCAAGGCGCTGCTCCAGCGCTTTGACCTGATGACTGACGGCGGCCTGGGTGACGTTCAGCTCCTCGGCCGCGCGGGTGAAGCTCAGGTGACGCGCGGCCGCTTCGAAGGCGCGCAAGGCATTAAGCGGCGGTAGGCGACGGCTCACTTCTTTCCCTAATAAAACTAATGACTGACATGAGAAATGATCGATTGTCCGAACGGCAGAATCGTACCATTCTCATGCTGTCCTTGGCAAATCAATCAAAGGATCGGGAAAGATGGCCGGTAGCGTTTTCACAAATACTTCTCATGATATATGCATCTCGACGCCGGCCCAACCACGGGCGCGGCCTGGTTCCGGTTGGTGGCTGTGGCGAATGCTGGACGATTGGTATGAGCGTTACAGCGGCCGGCGCTCGCTGAGCCGGCTCGACGACCGGGCCTTGCGCGATATCGGCATTACCCGGAAGCAAGCGCAGGACGAGGTGATTAAGCCGTTCTGGGAGGCGTAAGGTGCAGGCTGGTCAGTCGCGGGCTCGTCAGTCGCGGGCCCGGGCGATGGGGGTTTGGGCCGACGTAAAGGCCGGGGAAGCACGGACGTCGCCGACATGGATACCGTTCCAATTGTGCAATGGTACGGTCAGGCGGTCGGCGAGCTGGGCCCGGCGGGTTTCGTCGAGGACGCCAAGTTTTGTCAGGATGGTGGCCATGGCGACCTCAGCGGCGCGGGTGGCGCCATCTTGGATCTTTAGCGCGACGCCGAGCCCGAGGCCCGGTAGCGCGGCACAATAGACCCCCTCCGCTCCTTTTTTGATGGCGGCATCGCCGCCGGTGACTTGCATGACCGCCGTGCAAAAACGGCCAGTACCGGCCACCATCTGCGGTGCCGTGGTCATGGCGCCGACGATGCGCCGGGCGGCGGCGGCGCGGGCGGATGGCAGTTCGGCCGGGTCGGCGAGTTTTGCCATGCCGAGGGCGATATTGCCCACAGGGATGGCGATGACGGGAATGGAACATCCGTCGATGCCGCGGGGGGCCGCCGATAGGTCGACGCCGCACATCATTTCCAGCAGACCGAGAATACGCTGCTGCACGGGATGACTAAAACGGACGTAGCCGGCGGTTTCTTCGCCGAGGTGGCGGGCGGTGCACAGCATGCCGGTATGTTTACCGGAGCAGTTGTTGTGGACCGCGGTCGGCTCCGATCCGGCGCGTAACAAGGCCGCCGCCGATGGGGCATGGCTCGGCGGATGGGCGCCGCATTCGAGGTCAGCGACGCTTAGCCCGGCGCGGGCCAGCCAGGCGGTGACCGTCGCGACGTGGCTCGACTCACCGCCATGGGAGGCGCAGGCCAGGGCGAGTTCCTCGGCGCCCAGGCCAAGCGCCTCGGCGGCGCCCGACTCGATGAGCGGCAGGGCTTGCAACGGCTTGATGGCGGAACGGGCATAAACCGGGGTATCGACATCGCCCCACGACATGACGACTTTACCGGCCGGATCGACGACGGCGGCGATGCCGCGGTGGCGGCTTTCCACCATGTCACCGCGAGTGGTTTCAACGAGGATCGGTGGGGCGTCGCCCATGGTCGGTCTCATGCTAGCTGCGACGCCTTTGAAGCATGAGCGGCATCGAGACAACAGGGAAAAGCGCAACGCTTGCCGGGGTGGCGGTGGGCATGCAAATGTGCCGGCCATGCGTGGCTATTTCGGTGTCGGCGTCGAGCGGATCAGCAAGGCGATGAATATGGGGGCGATCATGCGGACCGCCCATGCCTTCGGCGCCAGCTTTTTGTTCACCGTGGACGCGGTACCGCGGGTCGTCGAGAGCCGCAAATCAGATACCTCGTCGGCGTGGGCGCAGTTGCCGTTCTATGAATTCGATGACGCGGACTCGATGCGGTTGCCGCACGGTTGCGCGCTGGTGGGGGTGGAGTTGCTGGACGACTCGGTCGAACTGCCGAGTTTCCGGCATCCGTCGCAGGCGGCCTACATCTTGGGCCCGGAGCGCGGCAGTTTGTCGCCCGAGGTGTTGGCGCGGTGCGACCACGTGGTGAAAATTCCGACGCAGTTCTGCGTCAATGTGGGCATCGCCGCGGCAATCGTGATGTATGACCGGCTGCGTAACCTGGGACGCTTTGCACCGCCCCCGGTGGCGCCGGGCGGGCCGCTGGAAAGCGTGACGGAGCATCACCACGGGCAGCCCGTATTGCGTCGGGCACGGCGACAAAAAGGTAACGCTTGAGCGGCGGTGGTACATGGTAAGCGCGGAATGGTGAGAAAATGACGATCTTGCGACTCGGTGTGGGTTGGCAATCGCAATCGACTGAGCTAATTAACTGCACCATGATCGCGAGTCGGACGACGAAACGCCTGCTATGCAGGCTTGCGTTGACGCTGTGCTTTGCCGTTTTCGGCATGGGTGCGCATGCGCAACAATCGCAACCGAAACAAATCGGCCAGTTTGGAGATTGGACGGCCTATGAGAGCGGCTCCGGTGAGGAGCGGTTCTGCTACATGGTGTCCTCGCCGCAAAACGCGTCGCTACGGGACCGGCGCGGCGATATCTTTTTCTTGATCTGGCATCGGCCGGCGGCGCGGGAATTCGACGTCGTGCAGGTCGATGTCGGGTACGCCTACAAAGCCGACACCGAGGCCGAAGTGACGATCGGCGACAAGACCTGGTCGCTGTTCACGCGCGACAACAATGCGTGGACCTATGAGACCAAGGACGACGCCGAAGTCGTCGAGGCCATGCGGCGTGGCCGGACAATGTCCGTCAAGGGCCGGTCGAGCCGTGACAACGACACCACCGACAACTACTCGCTCAGCGGCGTGACCGCCGGGCACAACGCCATCAACCGAGCTTGCGGGCGCTAGTCAATTAGCGCCAGAGGTGGGCCAGGTGATTGGCATTTAGCGGTTGCCGCGGCTGGCCCGGCGGCCTATTTGTCGCCTATGTCCTTGAATTCCGGCATATTTGCGCCGCCGGCAGCGTCCGGTGAGGCGCTTATCAACCTGGTCGGCCTGAATCGGGACGGATTCGCCGAGATCCTCACCACGCTTGATCAGCCGCCGTTTCGGGTGCAGCAGCTTTGGCAATGGGTCTACCATTGGGGGGTCGACGACTTCGCGACGATGACCAACCTCGGCAAGCCGCTGCGGGCCGCTCTTGCGGCGCGCTGCGAAATACGGTTGCCGGCGGTGTCGCGGCACGAGGTGTCCGCCGACGGGACACAAAAATGGCTGCTGCGGCTCGCGGACGGCCATGAGATCGAGACGGTGTTCATCCCGGAGGCGACACGGGCGACGCTCTGCGTCTCCAGCCAAGTGGGCTGCACGCTCGCCTGCCGCTTTTGCCATACCGGAACGCAACGCTTGGTGCGCAATCTGAGTCCGGGAGAAATCGTCGGGCAGGTGCTGCTGGCGCGGGCGGCGCTGATGGCGCAGGGCCATGAGCGCGGCCTGCGTGGCATCACCAACATCGTCATGATGGGCATGGGCGAGCCGCTCTATAACTTCGACAATGTGGCGGCGGCGCTGAAGATCGTGATGGATGGCGACGGCATGGCGATCTCAAAGCGCCGGATCACTTTGAGCACCGCCGGCGTGGTGCCGTTGATGCAGCGTTGCGGGGACGAACTGGGGGTCAAGCTGGCGGTATCGCTGCATGCGGTCAACGACCCGCTGCGCGATCAGATCGTGCCGCTGAACAAGAAATATCCGTTGGCGGAACTGATCGCGGCGTGCCGGGCCTATCCCGGCGCCAAGAACTCGCGGCGTATCACCTTCGAATATGTGATGCTGCGGGATGTCAATGACAGCCGGGCGGACGCGAAGGCGCTGGTCCAACTGATCAAGGGTATTCCGGCCAAAATCAACCTGATCCCGTTCAATCCGTGGCCGGGCGCACCCTATGAGCGGTCGAGCGACGACGCGATCGAAGCCTTTGCGGCGATCGTGCGCGACGCGGGTTATCCGTCGCCGGTACGCTCGCCGCGCGGCGAGGATATCCTGGCGGCTTGTGGGCAGCTCAAATCGGCAAGCCGGCGGTTGTCGGCGGTGGAGCGGTTGGCGGCGGATCTGGTGGCGCCGGCCTGACCGGCCGCCGTTCTTGCCCTCGCCGGTCCTGTGCCTATACTCGCGCGCACTCTAGTCACGCGGGTCCAAGTAAAGTCATGGCGAGCAATGTAAAGAAAGTGGTGTTGGCCTATTCGGGAGGTCTGGACACCAGCGTTATCCTGAAGTGGTTGCAGCAGACCTATGATTGCGAGGTCGTGACCTTTACCGCCGATATCGGTCAGGGAGAGGAAGTCGAACCGGCGCGGCGCAAGGCGGAAATGCTGGGGGTCGAGGAGATCTTCGTCGAAGATCTGCGCGAGACCTTCGTGCGCGACTATGTGTTCCCGATGTTCCGGGCCAACGCGGTCTATGAGGGGGTCTATCTGCTGGGAACCTCGATCGCGCGGCCGTTGATCGCCAAGCGGCAGATCGAGATCGCCGAGTTGACCGGCGCCGATGCGGTCGCCCACGGGGCGACCGGCAAGGGCAACGACCAGGTCCGCTTCGAGCTGGGCTATTATGCGCTGAAGCCGGACATCAAGGTGATCTCGCCGTGGCGGGAATGGGAACTGACGTCGCGGACCAAGCTGATCGAATTCGCCGAGCAGCATCAGATCCCCATCGCCAAGGACAAGCGCGGGGAAGCGCCGTTTTCGGTGGATGCCAATCTGCTGCACATCTCGGCCGAGGGCAAAGCATTGGAAGATCCGGCGCATGAGCCGGAGGAATTCGTCTATTCGCGCAGTGTGGCGCCGGAAGCGGCCCCGGATAGGCCGACCTATGTGGAAATCGGCTTCGAGGGTGGCGATGCGGTGGCGGTCGACGGGGTGAAGCTTAGCCCCGCAACCCTGTTGACGCGGCTCAACGAGTTGGGTGGCGCCAATGGGATCGGCCGCTTGGATCTGGTGGAGAACCGTTTCGTCGGCATGAAGTCGCGGGGGGTCTATGAGACGCCTGGAGGCACGGTGTTGCTGGCGGCCCACCGCGGCATCGAGTCACTGACGCTCGACCGGGAAGCCGCGCATCTCAAAGACGAGTTGATGCCGCGCTATGCGTCGCTGATCTACAACGGTTTCTGGTTCTCGCCGGAGCGCGAAATGCTGCAGGCGCTGATCGACAGGAGCCAGGAACGGGTCAATGGCATGGTGCGGCTGAAGCTCTACAAGGGCAGCGTGAGCGTCGTCGGGCGGTCGTCCCCGGACAGCCTCTATTCGTTGGAACATGTGACCTTCGAGGATGACGACGTCTACGACCAGCGCGACGCGGCCGGTTTTATCAAACTGAATGCGTTGCGGCTGCGTCTGGCCAAGGCGGCGCGCGGTTAGAGCGGGATCGGCGCGATTCGGGTTTCCCGCCGCCGCCGTTGTGGGGGCGCTACGTCGTCCAGATGCCCCGGCCCGCCGTGGCCTGACCTGGGTGGATCGCCACGCTGTTTGGCGCCGGCCCGCGTGCCGGGCCCTAGAACGGCAGGGCGCTGACGCCGATAATGTGTGGGTGGCCGCCGAGCAGCAGCCCATAGATCAGCAGGGCGATCAGCGGACGCCGCCAGCCGATGCCGGCCCAATCGATCTCGGTACGTCCGGTCACAACCGCCTCCAGAGGGACGATGCTGGTGGTCAAGGCAATTGGCCCCCATCCGGAGCCCAGGCTCAGCTCGCGCCGGCGGTCGATATGGACCATGCCGCCAAGACTGAGAACCAAGATGCTCCCCATGAGAATGAAACTGGCGGTGTCGCCATTGGCGATAAGGTGGCTGGCAGCCCACAGGGTCGCGCCCCACAGGAAGGGGTGGCGGGTGATCGTCACAATGCCCACCGCCGGGCGACCGGCGACCTGCTGACCGCCGCCGATGCCGGTCGGCGACGGGGTGGTGACGCCGCATACCGCGAGGATCAGCGCGAAGGGCATGACGATGACCGGTACCCAGGCAAGCGCCGGTGCGGCCGACCAGAGTACGACATCGCGGGGGGCGCCGGCGTAAGCCAGGATCATCCACAGGAAGCTGCCCAGGGCGACGGCCGCGTAGAGCAGGCGGAAAAAGCCGTCGCCTAAGCGCTGAATGAGTTTGCCGCGGAGCGGCGTGCTGGAGAGTAAGAAGTGGCCGCCGACAAATAGCGTCGCCGCGGCGAGGAGCGCATTCAGGCTGTCGAGCATCGGCAATTATCCCTTAGCGACGTCGTCGGACGCAAGGTAGGCCATGGCGGGGTGCCGTGACCTAAAGTTGCGGTGGCGCTAGCCCGTTCTGGCGACAGGCGGCGGTCAAGCTGTTGGCCAGCAAACAGGCGATGGTCATGGGTCCGATGCCGCCCGGCACCGGCGTGATAGCGCCGGCGATCTCTATCGCCTCGGCGAAAGCGACGTCGCCGACCAGCCGGGTGCCGTCGGGCTTTTCCGGCGTCGGTGCCGAAATACGGTTGATGCCGACATCGATAACCGTGGCGCCGGGCTTGATCCAATCACCGCGCACCAACTCCGGCCGGCCGACGGCGGCGACCAGGATGTCGGCGGCGCGGCATTTCGCCGCCAGGTCTTGGGTCTTGGAATGGGCGACCGTGACCGTGCAACTCTCCTGAATCAGCAATTGCGCCATCGGGCGGCCGACGATGTTGGAGCGGCCGAGGACCAGGGCATCACGCCCGATGAGGTCGCCGAGACGGTCGCGCAGCAGCATCAGGGCGCCGAGCGGCGTGCACGGGACCGTGGCCGCCTCGGGTCCAGTGCGCTGGCCGGTGGCGAGCCGGCCGGCGTTGATCACGTGAAAGCCGTCAACGTCCTTATCGGGGGCGATGGCGTTGATGACCCTGGCCGGGTCGATCTGCGGCGGTAGGGGAAGCTGTACCAGAATGCCATGGATGGCGGGATCCTGGTTGAGCTGCTCGACCAGGGCGAGGAGGTCCGCCTCGGTGGTGTCGGCGGCCAACCGATGGTCGATGGACCGAATGCCGCAGGCTTCGGCCTGCCGGCCCTTGCTGCGTACATAGACCTGACTGGCCGGGTCCTCGCCGACCAGGACGACGGCGAGGCCAGGCACCAAACCGTGTTGTCGGCCGAGCCGGGTAACATGCGCACCGATGCGCCCGCGTAGTGCTTCGGCGAAGGCCTTGCCGTCGATGATCTTGGCGGCATGTGCGGGGCTGGTCATCGGTTAGGCTCTCTCGTCGGGTCATTCATGCCGGGTTTTTGGCCCGCCGCGTCGGCGTTGTCCAGCCACGCCGCTAGATCGGCCAGCAAGATCTCCGGGGTGCCGGCGATATGGACGGTCTTGGTGCGGCCGGCGGCGCCGGTCGTCACGGACAAGGCGGTTTTCGGAATCCGCCAGGTTTTTGCCAGCAGGTGCAATACCGCGGCATTGGCCTTGCCGCCTTCGGGCGGCGCGTTGACATGAACCTTAATCGCGACGCCGCCGGCGGCCAGATCGGTTACGCCGCCGATCTTGGCACGAGAAGATTTCGGAGTGACCCGAATCGCGACACGGACGCCGTCGGGAGCGGCGCGCCAAGGCAAAGTTCGGGAGGGTTTTCCGGCCGTCGCCACGCGCCGTTACAAGAGTATCTCGGGCAAGAGCCGGCGGACAAAGGCCAAACCGAGGATGAGAATCAAGGGCGAGATGTCGATGCCGCCAAGATTGGGTACGACCTGGCGAATACGGCCGAGCGCAGGCTCGGTCATGCGGTAGAGAAAATCGCCGACCATGTAGACGAAGCGGTTGGTCGTGTTGACCACGTTGAAAGCGACGAGCCAACTCAACACCACAGAAACAATCAGGGCGGTGATGTATAGACCGATGACGGTATCTAGTAGCCAGAGTAAGGATTGCATCGCCTGCTAATACCCCGAGTCTGAAGGTCGCGGCAGACTAACGCTGGCTCCGAGGGGTGTCTAGCCTGGCTCCGTTCACGGGCTTGACAGGGTTTGCAGCCCGGCCCCATTATCCCGCCGTCTCGCGCCTAGCCCCCGCCCCCGGGGGCGGCTGAGATAACCCATGATGGGGCCGTAGCTCAGTTGGGAGAGCGCGACGTTCGCAATGTCGAGGTCAGGGGTTCGATTCCCCTCGGCTCCACCAATTACCGTCCAAGAAGTTCCAACAGCGTCTAGAAACCCGCATGATAGTAGGCTTTTTCATGGGTTCTGCTTCCGTAATGGTCGCTCTTTTTGCGGCGGAATTCGTTTATTTCCTTCTATAGACTTGCCGTAAGCGAAACAACAGGCGAAATATAATGCCAATTTACTTCCTTCTTTGTTTGAAGCGGAGAGTTTTTTATTTTAAGTATACCTTAAGTACTTAGGTCGCTCGGCAACGACCGCGAGCGGATCACGGATTTGAACGGCACGATACGTCCCCGTTCCTCGTCCTACAGCAAGAAGCGCCCCTGCCTAACCCGTTCCAAAGCGTCAGGATAGACGCAATCCGCAACATTGGCAGGGGGCGTTGGCCGACGTTTAGCGCGATTCGCCCCCAATGCCCGCTTCGGGGCAGAAGCGGACCAAACGGACAGTTACTCTGGGCTTCGGCTTGTAGCGAACAGCGGTCACTGAGCCGAGATTCGGCGATGCTTGTCATTAGTACTGCAGCGCTGTTAGACTGTCTGCCGTCGTCCGGCCACAGCATAGGTAGGCATGCTGCCTTTCCCCTTGATGTCGACATTTCCGAGAGGGTCCACTTGGACGGTATTATCCAGTTGGACGCGCGTGGTTTCTGTAATTTGGATCAGGCCGGGGCGGCCATGGGACTCCATGCGCGATGCCACATTTACCGTGTCACCCCAGAGGTCGTAAGCGAACTTTCGGTCGCCGATCACACCGGCTACTACCGGGCCGGAATTGATCCCGATGCGCAGGGAAAACGGAAATTCTCCCGACCTGTTGATCTCATCCGCCACATCGATCATGTCGAGCGCCAGGGCTACCATGGCATCAGCGTGATCAGCGCGCGGTTCCGGCAGGCCCGATGCGACCATATAGGCGTCGCCGATGGTCTTGATCTTCTCACACCCATGTTTCTCGACCAGCGCGTCAAATCGAGAAAAGGCCGCATTCAGTGTTTGCACAAGGTCGGATGGCGCCATCCTGTCTGAGGTTTCGGTGAAGTTCACAATGTCGGCGAACAGGACCGACACCTGCGGATGTTCGTCGGCGATCAATCCGGGATTATCTTTCAGCCGGGCTGCGATGGGAGCGGGTAGGATATTGAGCAGTAGGCCCTCGGCGCGGTCGAATTCGAGCGCCAGTTTTTCTTCGGCGGAGGTAACTGCGGTCTCATAGATCGCTGCAAAAATACCTATGAAGGATACCACTGGGACAGCGTTGAAAATTAGAAAGAAAACGTTCCAGGAGGTGGACAGCGGGTGCACAGGCTCCGCGCCAATGGAGACCGCGCCGACGATGACAAAAACCGCCGCATAGGTGAAGCTGAGACCGAGGCGGGTCCCGCGGTCGAAGAACGGTAACAACGGCATCAGCATCACCGGAAACAGGAGAAATGCAACGAAGAACGGTGCAAAGCCCATGTAGTAGGTGGCCAAAATGGCGTGCAAGGGGATCTCGACCAGAAGCGCTAGAGTTGTCGCCAGCTTGAGGTCGCGCAACGTCCAGGCGGACCAAACACACCATGTCAAAAAGCCCGCGGAAATCACATTGAACAGCGCCATGACCGGCAGGTCGAGAAACCAGAACAGAAAAATGAAAGAGAAATGCGAGAAAAGACCTAACGGAAACCCGACCCGGGCCAGACCATAGGTGCGCTTCAAGTCCGCGGCGGAACCTTCCGGTGCACGGTTTACCCAGCCTAAGAATCCACGTTGCGGCCCACTGATGTCCATTGCGTTTGATCCCTGTTGAGCGAGGGTCGCACGCGCTGCCCGCTCCCCTTTCACATGGGTACCAAAACATTCTTTGTGCTGGCTGGTCCAGAGCCACGCGAATCGACGCTGCCGACTCCGCGGCATCGGATTTACCCGTCTTGTTGGCTCACCGAAGTCTTCTTAGGGTTAAAACCGGTCTTGGCCGACCTCGCCCAGCGGGCGTCGGCTGTCCGAGGTAGAGCGGACCTCCAGGTCGAAAAGCGGACATAGCCGGTATTCTTTGACTTCGGCCAACCGGTGTCTTAGGGCATGTTCGCCTAATCAAGCGCCGGTCGCCGGGTGGATGCCGCGAGGCCCCGCCGCATGAACAAGCGCGACAAGAGAGTAGCTGTCCTCTCACCGGTTGCGTGGCGAACGCCACTTCGCCGATACGGCGCCTGGGAGACGGTGGCCAGCAATATTGCCGAGGGGCTGGTGGCGCGCGGCTGGGACGTGACTCTTTTCGCCACCAAGGACTCGATCACGCACGCTCAACTCCACGCCGTCGTTGACAAGGGGCATGAAGAAGATCCCGCGGCCGATCCCAAGGTGGCCGAATATCTTTACATCGCTGAAGCCTTCGAGCACGCCGCCGAGTTCGACCTGATTCACAGCCACTATGACTTCATGGCCTTGAGCTATAGTCGCACGGCCGCCTGGTCGGCCTGAAAAGCCAAAGGCACCGAGCTCGTTAACAGGCTGCAAACGGTGGCACCAACTCTAACTGGCACATGCTCGGATAGGGCGGGGCATGTTCAGAAATCCCCCGCTGCCAAGAGGTAGACGCCTTTGCCGGCGCGCGAATAGACTTTGCGGGCGGTTTCGTAGATCAGATCCCGCGCGGCATCAAACGCCTCGAGATACGCCGCTTCCACGTTCCCGGTCTGCGGATTGAGCTTTTGAAGAGCGCCCACCTCCACGAAAAACGGAATCTCCAGGGCGCTGTCGTGCCCCCAAAAGCGAATCCGGTCTCTCGCGGCATCGTAGCTCCGGCTGCCGTTCGGAAAATTCAATGTCATGGCTAACCCAACTCCTTTCCGCGAGGCGCGCCGTCGGGCGTGCTTCGCACTTCAGATCGCCCTCGCAAATAGGGGACCTCTATCGTCGATTGCCGGTAGGACTGAACCTAGGCGGCGTGCCGTTCCGCCATGCATTCGAACCCTTGCAGCGAGGACAGATTCGCTCGCCGGCCCACTCGCTTTGGAACCTGGCTTGGCACCTAAGACACTGGCGAAGCTTGGACGCGACCCTGGTGGGCTGATCGGCGAGCGTATTTGTCGGTCGGGAAATGCTCATGAACAATCGTTCGCATGGTCGGACAGCCGGGTGAAATCGCCGAGCGCATGCGCGATGACCTCATGGCGGCGCTTAGGATTTCCGGACTTTGCGGGCCGGCGGATCAGGTCCAATTTCCGCCGATAAGCAGGAAACGAGATGCCTTCCAGAAGCTCCTCATCCGTCTCGACGACATAGGCGCCCGCTGGCAGCAACGCGTTGAACCCAACCAAAACGAAGGGCCGCTTGAAGGTCACTGTTTTCTTGGTCGTGCGTATCGTCATCAGATGCCCCCTGATTGGCGGCCCGTAAGCCCGCAGCCGACAGACGAGGCACAATAGCTTTCGGTTGGCGGCTGGACCCCTGACCTCGTAACTATTGGGCGGCAGAGATGGGGAGGGCGAAGTCTTTCGGGAATGCACGCGAGCAATTCCTGAAGGCCACGTTGCCGAACGATGCGTCTGGTAGGAGGCCAGAGTATGCCGCCTTTGCGAGATCGGTCCGCTCCGTACTGCTCGACGGGGCGGCGTGCCTCCCTGAGCTCACGAGTTTCTCTGCATTGGCAACGCAATAGGCGACATCTCGGTCGGCGACCGCCGTGGCCGCGAGCTGTTGGGCATTGCCGTTGGTCGTCAGCGGTCCGAAAGCGAAGCCGGCGATAAGAACCACGATCGCGCCGCCGATGCCGCCTTTGACGTATTGGCCCCAATGGGCCTTGAGCTCTTCCATGTCGTGTTTCCTTTCGTTCATCCATCGGCGGCCACCGGGTTGGCGGCCCTATCGTCCGAGAGAAGGTTGACGGAGAAGGACCAGGCCCTCTCCGTTCCGATTGCTACGACTTGCGCGCCGGGGCAGCTTCGGACCTGCCGCCAGGGCTGGCTTTGCTCGGAGCTGAGGAAAGATAGCTTCTGCGCCAACCGAACTTGGGTTCGGTCATGTAAAACACTCTCTCCATAGCAGAAATTATTTGCCGCTGTACATATATTGGCCTAATCGAAATATTTACAATGGTAAATATCACTTATTTTGCACTATTGACTTATCCCAATGATAATAAACGACGAAATATATTGCGATCTCTTTTTCTTGTTTTGTTTGACGTGGAGAGTTTTTTATTTGTCTTATACCTTACGTACTCAGGTCGGGTGACAACGACCTCAAGCGGATCACGGATTGCTGGGACACACGAAGCTGGAGAGCGCCGGTCGATATCTTGGGGTCGAGGTCGACGATGCGCTCACGTTTGCCGAGGAAGTTGACATCCGAAGCTGAGGTCCGAGCGGACACGCTCTGCCCTGCCTCGCATGCGTGCTCATAG
This sequence comes from Alphaproteobacteria bacterium, assembly GCA_021774445.1. Taxonomy (GTDB): domain Bacteria; phylum Pseudomonadota; class Alphaproteobacteria; order UBA6615; family UBA6615; genus SZUA-147. Next base: position 211,344 of record JAJFJA010000059.1, on the reverse strand, counting down.
CCAGGCGCAGATGTTTCATTGGCGTTTCTAGTGTTATAGGGTCACTTTGTTGGCGCGCCGCCGCAGTTCCGGAGTTATCGCGACACCTGAAGGCGGCAGACCTCTGGAGCCAGCGCCGCCGCGATGCGGGAGTGCGCCGTCCCTCCCGCGGATCTGGGGGCCACTGGCGATCGCCTCGTACCTGGGAACGCAGTGTGCGGCGATAAATGACTTACGTTTGAGGATATTCTTTGACTTCGGCCAACCGGTGCCTCGGGGCATGTTCGCCTAATCAAGCGCCGGCCGCGGGGCGGATGCCGCGATGCCGAGCCGCATGAACAAGCGCGACAAGAGAGTAGCTGTCCTCTCACCGGTTGCGTGGCGAACGCCACCTCGCCGATACGGCGCCTGGGAGACGGTGGCCAGTAATGTTGCCGAGGGGCTGGTTGCGCGCGGCTGGGACGTGACTCTTTTCGCCACCAAGGACTCGATCACGCACGCTCAACTCCACGCCGTCGTTGACAAGGGGTATGAAGAAGATCCCGCGGCCGATCCCAAGGTGGCCGAATACCTTCACATCGCCGAAGCCTTCGAGCACGCCGCCGAGTTCGACCTCATTCACAGCCACTATGACTTCATGGCCTTGAGCTATAGTCGTCTGATCCGCACACCGGTTCTGACCACCATCCATGGCTTCTCTTCGCCAAAAATCATGCCTGTCTATCAAAAGTATCGCGACGGGTATTATGTTTCCATCAGCGACGCCGATCGCGCGCCGGGGCTGAACTATTTGGCGACCGTCTACAACGGGATCGATCTTTCGCTCTATCCTTTCCAGGAACGCGCCGGGGATGATCTGGTTTTCCTCGGCCGCATCCACCCGGATAAGGGTGTTCATCTTGCCATTGAGGTCGCTCGCCTGAGCGGCCGGCGATTGATCATCGCAGGCATCATTCAGGATCAAGCCTACTACCGCGAACAAATCGAGCCGCATCTCGATGGTCGAAATATCGACTATATCGGGCCAGTCGATGTGGCGGGTAAAAACCGACTATTCGCGGCAGCCGGCGCGCTGCTGCATTTGAATACCATCCCGGAGCGATTCGGCTTGGTCCTGGCTGAGGCCAATGCGGCCGGCATACCGGTCATCGCGATGGATCTTGGTTCCTGCCGAGAGGTCATCATGGACGGGCAGACGGGGTTCTTGGTCCGCAACGTCGAGCAAGCCGTTCAGGCTCTCGGACGGCTCTCGGAAATTGACCGGCACGCGTGCCGCCGCCGCGTCGAAGCATGCTTCTCCATAGACACTATGGTTGCCGCCTATGAGCGAGTTTACGCAACGATCTTCGAGTTCGAAGAGCAGAAATACGCGGCAGTCTAACCAAGACCGCCGCCACGAACGAGGCTACTAGCGATGAGCGAGACCACCCAACCGTCAAAGATCGCGTTTGTTGCCGATTATCTGCCGCGCAAATGCGGCATCGCCACCTTCACCCGCGACCTGCACCACGCCGTCGCGACTCAATATCCGACAATCGAGTGCGGCGTATTGGCGATCAACGATCTGCCGGAAGGCTATGATTACGAGCCGGAGGTCCGGTTCGAAATCCAGGAGCAGCGTCTGCTTGATTATCAAGAGGCGGCGAACTTTCTTAGGTTCAACGGGTTTGACGTGCTCAGCTTGCAGCACGAGTTCGGCATCTATGGCGGCGTCTCCGGCGGCCACATTCTGGCATTCCTTCAAGAGGTAAACCTGCCTGTGGTGACGACCTTGCACACAATTCTGCGAGAGCCTGATTCCGACCAAAGGCAGGTGATGGACGAGATCGTCAGGCAATCGGAACGGCTGGTCGTGATGACCGAGCGCGGACATGCGATTCTTCGCGAGACCTACGGCGCGCCGGCGGAAAAGATTGATCTCATCGCGCACGGCATTCCGGACATGCCCCTCGTCAATCCGAACGCCCTCAAGGATCAGTTCGGCCTCGAAGGCAAAGAGGTGCTGCTGACGTTCGGACTGTTGTCCCCGGGGAAGGGTATTGAGTACGTGATCCGTGCGCTGCCCGAGATCGTCCGGCGGCATCCAAACTTGATCTACATGGTGCTCGGCGCGACCCATCCGAATCTGGTGCGCGCGGAGGGCGAACGTTATCGCCGGAGCCTAGAACGCTTGGCCGAAAAACTGGGGGTGAGCCAGCACATCGCTTTTTACAACCGCTTCGTCGAGCTTGAGGAGCTCAAGCAATTCATCGGCGCGGCGGACATCTATATTACCCCGTATCTTGCCGAGGCCCAGGCCACGTCGGGTACCCTGTGTTATGCGTTCGGCTCGGGCAAAGCGGTCATCTCGACCCCCTACTGGCACGCCGAAGAGTTACTGGCCGAGGGGCGTGGCGTGCTCGTGCCGTTCAAGGATAGTACGGCTATTGCGAAAGAAGTGACCGGTCTGTTGGCAGACCCAACGCGGCTAAATGCAATGTCTGAAGGGGCTTATGCGTTGGGCCGCGCCATGATCTGGAGCGAAACGGCAAAACATTATTTCGAGTCGTTCCGAAAAGCGCGAGTCGACCATAGACATCATCATGGTCCCCGGTTCGTCGTTCAGACGCTAGCCCAACAATCCATCGAGCTGCCGGAGTTGACGTTGGATCACGTCGAGCGTCTCACGGATTCCACAGGCATCTTTCAGCATGCGATTTACGCCATGCCAGACTTCGCGGAGGGCTACTGCGTTGACGACAACGCGCGCGCGCTACTTTTGATGGTTTTGCTAGAATCATCCGGTCACGATACGCTCGTTCGCCGTCGGCTTGCGACGACGTATGCGGCCTTTATGCAGTACGCTTTTGACGACAATGATCGGCGCTTCCGAAACTTTATGAACTTTGATCGACAGTGGCGCGATGAGCCCGGCTCAGACGATTGCTTCGGCCGCTGTCTTTGGGTGTTAGGCACGTGTCTGGGGCGTTCTAAGCATCGCAGTTTCCAGACGTGGGCGGCTGGGCTCTTTCTGCAAGCCCTGCCGGGATTGGAGGGCGTAAATTCACCTCGAGCCATGGCATTCGGGCTGATCGGCGTACAGGAATACCTCAACCACCTTGGCGGCGACCGCAAGGTCAGCGCCGTCAGCGATGCGCTAACCAGGAAGCTAATCCGCCTATATGATCAACAAAGTGAGGCAGATTGGCCGTGGTTTGAACCGGTGTTGAGCTACGACAATGCGAAATTACCGCACGCCCTCATCTTCGGTGGCCACCACGGCGGAGCGTATGGGGAGCGAGCCCTGGCGCTCGGTCTGCAAACGCTGCGTTGGTTAGTGGCGGAACAGACCCGTGAGGGCGTCTTCGCGCCGATTGGGTCGAACGGGTTCTATCGTCGCGGCGGCGTGCGAGCGCGTTTCGACCAGCAACCCATCGAAGCGCAGGCCACGGTCTCGGCCTGCATTGCAGCCTTTGAGGCGACCCGCGATCCGTTCTGGCGGGATGAGGCACGGCGTGCCTTTGAGTGGTTCCTCGGCCGCAACGACCTCGACCAGCCGCTGTACAATCCATCGTCTGGTGGTTGTTATGACGGTCTTCATTTTGACCGTGTTAATCTCAACCAGGGCACGGAATCCACATTGGCCTTTCTGCTGGCACTGGCAGAAATGACAAGCCTGGAAATATCGACCGTCGCCCTCTTAGCGGAGCCTGACGCCGTAGCGGTTGCCTGAGAGGGCGCGCTAGTGATGTCGACGCGAACCTCAAACACATTACCCGTAGGCAAAAAGAAAAATATGGATCAAGTCACCGGCACTCCAGTGGTGTCCCAGCCCGACGATAGATTCGCCGTCCGTCGGGCTGGTGTTTATCTGCGTCCGGACAATTCGCGCATGTTACTGCGTCCGTTTCATCCGGGCGGCGAAGATCGCGCCCGGGATATGATCCGGCGGATTATGACGATGTCACCGTCCCAAGTAGAGGTTAGGTTGGGGGACATCATGCGGCGCTTCAGTCATGCGCATACCGATATTGATACGGTATTCTCGAACCGCTGCCGCCAACTTAGCCATGTCCTACCGGAGGACACAAAACCCTCGCCGCTCCAATCCCAACTGATTGGCGCCTACTTCATGAGCGAATACAGCCTGCAATCGGCGGCGTTGTTTAACCCTTCGATTGTCGCGCACCCGGATCAGAGCGGTATCCCGGCAGGCGCGCAGCGATTCGTGATGAGTCTGCGGGCCACCGGAGAGGGCCATCTGTCGTCGATCGAATTTCGTGGCGGTGTCATCGGCGATGACGGCGACCTTGTGTTCGACGCCGTTTCCGGATCGGTCTCGATGGCCGAAATCCGGTACCCGCGTTATCGTAAAGCCGACTTCGCCGCGAGTCTGTTGGAGCGGGGATTCGACAAGCCGTTTATTGCCGCCGCGCTGGGTGGGCTCGCTGAGGAGTTCGATCCTGAAGAGCTGGAGGTGGTTTTGCACCATCCGGAGCGTTGGCCCCATTCGACCGGCATGAGCGCGTTCGAACGGGAGCACGAACAGAACGCCTTGGGACACGCGATCCGACAAGCGGCACAATGCGACTACGTGGTGGAGTTTCCCGGTTCGTTGGCGTTGTCTGAGCGCGTGCTCTTTCCAGCATCGTCGAACGAGCAGGGAGGCATCGAAGACGCGCGTTTCGTGCGTTTTCGCGAGGACGATGGCAGCCACCGATACTACGCCACCTACACTGCTTTCGATGGCGACAACATTTTGCCGCAGATTATCGAAACCGAGGATTTTCTGAAATTCAGATTGCGGCCATTGCACGGTGCCGCCGCGCGCAACAAAGGCATGGCCCTGTTTCCCCGCCGCATCGGCGGCCGCTACGCCATGTTAGGGCGCCAAGGAGGCGTCAATATCACTCTCATGTTCTCCGACGATCTGCATCACTGGGATGACCATGAGGTCTTGATGGAGCCCGCGGCACCCTGGGAGTATGTTCAGATCGGCAATTGCGGATCGCCGCTGGAAACCGAAGCCGGCTGGCTTGTCCTCACCCATGGTGTCGGCGCCATGCGCAACTATTGTATTGGGGCAGCACTGCTAGATCGCGACGATCCGCGACGGGTTATCGGGCGACTGCGCCGGCCGCTGCTCGAGCCGCTTGACCACGAGCGCGACGGCTACGTCCCGCATGTGGTCTACAGTTGCGGTTCTCTGATCCACAATGGCTGGCTGGTACTGCCCTATGCGGTCAGCGACTACGCGACGACCAATGCCCTGGTGCGGCTCGAGCCTCTATTGGAACGGCTAGTGGGGTAGTTCAGCGATTATTGTCGGCCCCGGAATGGGCCGCGCGAGCCACCGCGACCTCGGGTACGCCCGTCCGCGAGAGGACTGACCACCATACGCCGCTAGGATCGGCCTTTTTCATGGCGGCGGGAAAGGCTCGCGCCGTAGACGGCGGCCTCGCTGCGCGAGGATACGCCGAGCTTCTCATACAAGCGCTCATTGTAGGTCTTGACCGTGTGCTCCGAGATCTTCAGCCGGCGGGCGATGGCACCGTTCGATAGGCCCCGGGCGATGAGGTCGAGGACATCGCGCTCGCGATCACTCAGTTTCTGCAAGCCCTTGTTTGGGCGACGGACCGCGCCGAAGACCCGCCGGGATATTTGTGGCGAGAGCACGCTGTTGCCCTCGGCGATGCTTTCAACCGCCCGGACCAGGGCGGCCGGCTTCGCATCCTTGAGCAAGTAACCGAGCGCCCCGGCTTCCAGCGCGGCAAAAAGGTCCTCGTCTTCGTCCGAGACCGTGAGGACCAGAATATTCGTGTCGGCGGCAAGCGCCCGGGTTGCGGCGACCCCGCCACCACCGGGCATGTGCAAATCCATGACGACGACGTCGGGTCGCAGATCTTGCGCCAGGGCGACGACGCCGGCACCGTTATCGGCCTGTCCGATCACGTCGATGCCGGCGCCGGTGAGGGTTTGGCAAACACCCTGGCGAAACAGGCTGTGGTCGTCGGCGACGATTGCGGTGGTCATTTTGCGCCCAGCGGCGCCGGGGCCAAATCGGGCCGGGCCGGGCCGGCGACGACACCCGGCAGACGGACGTGAACGGTCGTCCCCTGCCCCAACCGACTCTCGAACCGAACGCTGCCTGACATGCTGGCGACCCGCTCGCGCATTGTCTTGAGGCCGTAATGTCCCTCGGTCGCCGGCGTGTCCTTGGCGTCGAAACCGGTGCCGTTATCTCTGATCGACATATGCAGCGCGGTGCCCTGGTCGGCGCGCGTGAGGACGATGTCGACGCGCGTCGCCGCGCCGTGGCGGACGGCATTGCTCAAAGCCTCCTGCACCAGGCGCGTGAGGTGGGCAAGAACCTCTTCCGTGAGGGAGAGATCTGCCGACGCCTCGATATTGGCGGCAACGTTCTGGCGGCGCGCGAAAGCGGTGACGACGCGACGCAAAAAACCGACGGGATTCTCGCCGTCGCCGGGATGCAGCCGTAGGTCGCCGATGGTCATGCGTAGTTCGTCATAAGTATCGAGGGCCGCCTCGGACAATTTGTCGAAATCGCCGCGCATGTCGGCAGGCATGTGCGGGTCAAGCATTTCCGCCAGGCGGCGAATCTGCAAGTTGAGGAAAGCCAAGTTCTGGGCAAGCCCGTCGTGCAGCTCCTGAGCCGTCCGTTGTCGTTCATTCCAGATTATCTCGGACATCCGCTCCGTTATCGTGGCCAAAGCGTTGCCCTGCTGGGCCAGGGACTTGAGCAAGGCGCCATCGCGCTGGTTAAGCGGCCGAACGCCGGCGAAATCAAGCGCCAGGAGGCAGTCTCCATCGACCAGGACGTAAACGAACCGCCCTTTGCTTTCCTGCCACACGGCGTCGGTTCCCTGGGGCAGGGATTGGGGCAGCGGCGGCGGCAGCTCGGACCGGCTCGATGCCCGGAGGGTCCAGTCGCTGTGCCGGCGACGAAACAAGCGGACAGCCGTGGCACCGCTGGCGTCACAAATAAGCTCGGCGAAACGGGTCAGAACGCGACCGACGTCAGCCTCGCCGCGCAGCTCCTGGCCGACCTTGCTGAACGCGGTGAAGGCGCGGCTTTCGGCTTGCCTGGCCATCCAAACCGCGGCGATCTCACTCAGCAGTGCATCGAGGCTGCGCCGCGGTTCGGGGTGCCACGCCGGCTCCTGCAAGCGTAGGATGCCGAGGACATGGCGGCCGGCCACGATCGGCATGCAGCGCACGCCCTCGGGAAGTGGGCAGCGGGCGCGCTCGGGGCAGGTTAGGCATGGGCCGGCCTCAACATGGGCCAGCAGGTCGCGGCGCAAATGGTTTCCGGCATCGCCGGCGGCCGGCGCAATCGGACCGCTCTGGTCGTCGGCATCGAAAAGTACCAGCGCCCCTGATTTCGCCCTGGTGATCTGCATCGCCAGTTGCAGCAGTGAGCCGGCGATGTTCGACAAGGACCGGGCCCCGGTCAGCAGCCGGCTGGCATTGTAGAGGGCCTCGATTTCGGTATTGCGGCGGGCCAGGTCGGCGACGCTTTCGGCCAGGGCGTCGCTGGCCGTTTCGGCGGATTCGACGCTGCGCGCGAGCCAGCCCAGCAAGACCCAGGCGATGATCGGACCGGCGATGCCATAAACCAGGATCTCGGTCGGCAAATGCCAGCCCGGGACGGCCCGTTGGATGACGATGTGGTGGGTCGCGACGACCACCATCATGGCGATCGCCACCGGCGTGCGTAACGCCGAAATGCGCCGGTGGAGCTTATTGCCCACGATATCCATGGCCGCAGTCTAGCAGCATGGGTCCGACCGCGCTAATCGTCCGGATGGTGGCATCGTGTCCCCCAAACGGCCGACACCGGTGTCGGCCAGGCGGCCGATTTGTTGCCGGTTCGAAGCACGATAGACTCGCCGGCAGAGGAAACTGGCAAGAAGCAAAACGATGCTCAATGCGCTCGGCTTGATGGCCGATCAGGCCGTGATGTTTGCGATCATCATCGCCTTGGGGAGTGCCGGGATCGTGGCCTTGTTCATGGCGTTGTTATGGCCACGGCGCTGGCAACTCCATTACCGGATCGAAGTCTTTTTCGCGGCGCTTCTCGTGGTGCTCGCGGTATTTGCCGATGCGCGCAGCACCGCCGCCTTTACGGCCTATGAGAAGGACCTGCCGAGAGGCGACTCGCTCGCGGGGGTCCCCGACACCGGACAGGACCAGGATGCCTTCGACAGGACGGTCCGGGTCTTCGCCTTTCAGTGGGGTTTTGCCTTCGTCGACGAAAACGGCGCGGCCAGCCGCAACGCCGTCAAAGTAGCGCCGGGTCAAAAGGTGCTGTTCACGATCATGTCGAACGATGTGGTGCACGGCTTCAATATACCCGCCGCCCGCATGACGACCGAGTTCGAGCCCGGCGCCGTCCGCCACATCTGGATCCGCTCGCCGGACACGCCGGGCAAGTACTTGATCCAATGCCTCAATTATTGCGGCGTCGGACATTCGCAGATGAAGGCATGGCTGGTGGTCGACGGCGCGCCGACAGAGTCCTGACGGACATTTAGACCAAACTTCGCAGACGAACGGGGTACCGATGGCGCTTCCGACCGCAGACGAGATTGCCGAGACGAGAACCCTTCATTGGCAGCCGAGAAACCTGCTCGGTACGCTTACGCTGAAGGAGCTGCTGTTCTCGAACGACTACCAAGTCATCGCCATCAAGGGAATTCTCACCTCGCTGGTGATGCTGGGGCTGGCCGGGCTGTTCGCGCTGACCTTCCGGACCGAACTGGCGGTTCCCGGCATTCAGTATTTCGGGGCGCGGGTCTACATCACCTTGCTGACCCTGCACGGCATGCTGATGGTGTTCGGCTTCGTGATCCCGCTGACGCTGTCGGTCTGCTATTTCCTGATGCCGAAATTGCTGAAGCTGGACGGTCTGCTGTGGTCGGGGCTAGCGCAGTGGAGCTACTGGCTGCTGGCGCTGGCGGCGGTATTGCTGCTCGTCGGGCGGCCGGACTTCACCTGGACGTTCTATACGCCGATGAGCCTAAGGGTCGGCGGCGATTTGGTGTGGCTGGGATATCTGGCGATCGTCCTGGTCGGCATCTCGGAATTCCTCGCCGGCGTGATGCTGATCCGCAACGCCCTGGCTTGGCGCGGCGGTCTGATGACGATGCCGCTGATGGGCTGGGCGATGCTGACGGTGGGCGCCATGCTGGTCATATCGACCCCGGCCCTCAGCCTGGTCGGCACGCTGTTGCTGACGGATTGGCTCGGCGCGACGGCGATGTTCGATCCCGCCGCCGGGGGCAGTACGAAGACATTCCTGTGGATGTTCTGGTTCTACGGCCATCCGGCGGTCTATCTGCCCTTCGTCCCGGCGATCGGCATATTATATAGCCTGCTGCCACGCTTCCTCGGGCGGCCGATGTGGAGCCACGTGTCGGCGATCATCGCCTTCTCATCGCTGTTCCTGCTCTCGTTCGTCGTCTTCCATCACCACTTCCAGCCGGCCGTGACCGAGCACACTTGGGTGCAGCGGGCGTTTCAGATTCTCACGCTGCTTATTTTCATTCCCAGCACCCTGCATGTGTTCAACTGGATCGCCTCGCTGTGGCAGGGGCGCATCCCGGACTCGGCGCGGCGGGCGGTGCCGTTCAAATTCGCGATCGGCGCGATCTTCTTCGTGATCTATGGCGGGGTAACGGCGTTCATTAATGCGCAAATCTCGATCGATACCGATTTCATCCATAACACCTATTGGATACCGGCGCATTTCCACGCGATGTTCCTGGGTTTTTGCGCGCAGATGGCGATCGCCGGCATCTACTTCGTCTACCCCTACATCACCGGGCGCCATTACAACCAGACCCTCGCCAACGCGCATTTCTGGCTTTGGCAGATCGGCATCTTCGGCAAGGTCACGATGATGTTCCTGCTGGGTCTGGTGTTCTTCCCGCGATGGGTCGTCGACTACCTGCCGCTAACCGAGTGGGCGACGCCGCAGATGGTGTTGACCATTGCGGCCAATCTGATTGGCCTCGGATTCCTCGTTTTCGTGGTCAATCTGGCGCTGACCGTGCGCCATGGCAGGGAATGCAGCGGCGACCCGTGGGAGCTGGGCGACGATATCGCCGTGCCCGCCGGTACGCCGGCACCTGCGGAATAAACATCGGGAGGCTGAAAGGATGGTTGTTCGTGCGTGGTTGGTTGTCGGAATTCTGGTCATTGGCGTTGCCTGGTATTTCACCGTCGTGGCCCCGCTACCGACATCGCAGGTGGCTGCGCAGACGCCCATCGACCGCTACCGGCAAGCCGGGCTGATGCCGGCGGCAGAGGCCTGGAAACTGTCGACCGAGATCGGCCACGACGTCTTCGAGCTGCCGGCGACGGACGCCGAGCATCTGGCCGAAGAACTGGCGGCACAAATGACCGCGATGCCCGGCATGACGATGGGCGCCGCCGAGCCAAGCGGCGACGCGGGCGACGCGATGGAAGGCATGGCGATGGACCAGCCGGACGAACCGCAAGTCATGCAAATGGCGGACGAAGCAGCCACGACCGATGCGGCGGCGCCAATGCAGATGGAGGCGGGCAGCGCCGAAGCAACCGACGATCAAGCCATGCCGGGCATGGTCATGGAGACCGCCAAGGATGCGGCGGGGGCTTCGGATAGTCCGGCGACGGGCCAAGTCATGCAAATGGCAGAGGGCGTGGCGGGCGACTCCACATCGGGGCAAATGGAAGCTGCCGAAGCCGATGCGGCGCCGGCCATGGCGATGGACCAGCCGGGCGAACAGCCGGCCGCGCAAATGCCGGGGATGGACATGGCCGACACAGCGGCCGGCGGGGACCATGCGGAGGCGGCGGAGGCAGCCGAGGGAGGCCATGAAGGCGGTGGCGGAATCGAGCTTGTCGCCGCCGGGGCCGCAATGCCGGCCGCCCGGACAATCGAAGTGAAAATGACCGAATGGGGCTACAGCCCCAGTTCCATCATGGTGGAGCCGGGCGAGGTCATTCGGTTCGTCATTACCAACGGGGGCAACATACCGCACGAATTCATGCTGATGACCGGGCCGGGCATGGCGTCCGTCGGCTATCGCATCCAGCGGGCCGATTGGAACCTGACCGAACATGAGGCGATTTTCGAGAATCCATTGGTGATGCCGGGCGACAGCTTCGAAACGGTGCTGAAGATCGAGCAGCCCGGTCTGTGGATGTTCATGTGCATGTTCCCGTTCCATATGCAGCTCGGCATGATGGGCGTGATGATGACCGAGGGCATGGAAATGGGCGACATGCAGATGTAACTGCGTTGGCCCTTGCGACCCGAGATCATTGAAAAAACTAGATCGAGCCCATCAGCATCATGACAGAAATCGCCCCTGGTCTTTCGACAGGCACCGGTCTTACGCGGTCCGCCGCCAGGGAAACGGTGTGGGGCGTGTGGGCGTTGCTGAAACCGCGGGTCATGTCGCTGGTAATTTTTACCGGCTTTGTCGGCATGGCGATCGCGCCCGGATCGCTCGATGGCGGTTTGATGGTTGTCGCGATCCTTTGTATCGCGGCGGGCGCCGGCGGCGCCGGTGCCCTCAACATGTGGTATGACCGCGACATCGACGCGATCATGGGACGAACCAGTCGGCGGCCGATCCCGGCGGGATTGGTGTCGCCGAGGGCAGCGCTCGCGGTCGGTTTGGCGCTGTCGGCGATATCCGTCTCGGTCATGGGTTTGGTCGTGAACTGGGTGGCGGCAGGGTTGCTGGCGCTGACGATCGCCTTCTACATCCTGGTCTACACGGTCTGGCTCAAGCGCCGGACACCGCAGAACATCGTCGTCGGCGGGGCAGCCGGGGCGTTGCCGCCGATGATCGGCTGGGCCGCGGTGACCGGCGATGTCAGCATCGCTTCGTTCAGCCTGTTCTTGATCATCTTCTTCTGGACCCCGCCACATTTCTGGGCACTGGCGCTGTATCGCAACGACGACTATGTGCGGGCGGGGATTCCGATGATGCCCGCCGTCGCCGGCCGGGCAGCGACAATCAGACGGATGGTCGTCTACGCCGCGGCCCTGGTGCCGCTGTCCGTTTTGCCGGTCATCGTCGGGATCGCCGGGATCGGCTATGGCGCCATGGCCCTGCTGCTGGCCCTGGCCTATCTGGGCGTAGCGGTTGACCTGTGGCGCAATCCCGATGACGCCCGGGCCAAACGCGCCTTCGGATTTTCGATCCTGTACCTGATGGGGGTTTTTGTCGCGCTGATCGTCGATGCGGCTTTTGTCATGTAGTCGCAACTTCAGAGGCTTCGTGGCAATTGCACCGCGACCCGAAGGCCCCCTTCACGACGGTTCAGCAGCGTCAAGTCGCCACCGTGCGCGCGGATAACTGTCCGCGCCACGGTCAGGCCGAGCCCCGTGCCGCCGGTTTCCCGGCTTCTCGACACCTCAAGTCGCCGGAAAGGTTTGAAAACGTCTTCCCGAAACTCATCGGGAATTCCGGGGCCATCATCATCAATCGTCACCAGAATGGCGTCCTGGCTGTTGGTCAGCGACACGCGCGCGCAAAGACCGTATTTGACGGCATTGCCAATGAGGTTGGCGAAGGCGCGCCGCAACGCGACCGGCCGGCAGCCGTATGGCACGGCATCGTCGCCGACATCCAGCACAACCGCATGACCGGCGTCGGCCATGTCGTCACAAACGCGCTGCAGCAAGGTCCTGAGATCAACCATTGCATTGGGTTCGTCGGTGGCCTCGTCACGCGCGAACGACAAGGCGGAGAAAACCATCTCTTCCATGTCGTCTAGGTCGGCGAGCATCTTCTTTTGCAACTCCTCGTCCTCGACGAATTCCGCCCGCAACCGCATGCGCGTGATCGGTGTGCCCAGGTCGTGAGAGATAGCCGCCACCATTTGCGTCCGGTCTTCGACGAAACGCCGAATGCGTTTTTGCATTTCGTTGAACGCTTGCGCTGCTTGTCGGACCTCGGCCGGGCCGGTTTCAGGCAGCGGGGGGGCTTTGACATCGAGCCCGAGACGCCGCGCCGCGCGCACGAATGTGCCCAGCGGCCTGGTTAGATGACGCACGACCAAGGCAGACAAGATGCCCACAGCGAGGAGCATCACGGCCATCGACAGGGCAAAACGAAGCGTCCAGAAGGACTCGGGCGAGGTGACCGGCGCGGCAAAATTGAGCCAGCTCTTGTCGGGCAATTGGAGCGAGGCCATAAACGTCTCACCAAGCGACTCCACTTGATGATTTTGGCGGAGGTGATCCCGCCAGACTTCAACGGTGTCCGCATCCGCATGGCGAAGTGTCAATCCCCGTTGACCCCCATCGTCGAGGTGGGCGACCAAGGCATCACGGAGAACCACTGCCTGCCAGCCGCCATCTTGTTGATCGTCGATGGCGCTTTCTTGGCTCAGCGTGACATGGAGCGCTGTCGAATCCGCGAGCTCGGCGATACGTTGCCGCTCTTCCGGCGACGCATTTTCGGCGAGGCGACCGATCGTCGCGATGCGCTCGCCGATATGCTCGCCACCGGTAAACAAGAGCGCGCTCGTCCGGTCGGTGAAATACAAGCCGACACTCAGGATGTGCGACACCGTGAGTCCAACGATCAATACGACAAGGGTTCGGGCGGCGATCGACTCAGGTATCAAGCGTTTCATCCGGCGCCACAATTGCTGCAAAAACATAACCCCCGCCGCGCACCGTCTTGATCAATTCCGGTTGCTTCGGGTCGGTCTCGATCTTGTGACGCAGGCGGCTTATCTGCATATCGATACTGCGCTCGAACGGTGCCTCCGCCCGGCCATGGGTCAGGTCTAAGAGCTGATCGCGGTTCAGCACCCGCTGCGGATGCTCGGCAAAAGCGACCAGCAGGTCGAACTCGCCGGCGGTCAGGTCGATCACAAGCCCGGTGGGAGATTCCAGCCGGCGAAGGCCCAAGTCGAGCTTCCAACCGGCGAAACGCAGGATCTTCCGTTTGCCGTTGACCGCCACGGCGGGGGCGCTTTGCGCCCGGCGGAGCACAGCCTTCATGCGGGCCAACAACTCGCGCGGGTTGAACGGCTTTGGCAGGTAGTCGTCGGCGCCCATCTCGAGCCCGACGATGCGGTCCGTTTCCTCACTCATCATGGTCAACATGATGATCGGGATCTGCGATCGGGACCGCAAATACCGGCACAACGACAGCCCGTCTTCACCGGGCAGCATGAGGTCCAAGATAACCAAATCAATGCTCCAGTCCGCGAGGACCCGGCGCATCTCTTTACCGTCCTGCGCCGCGGTGACCCGATAGCCGTGCTTGGTGAGGAACCGCCCCAACAGATCGCGTATTTCGCGATCGTCGTCGACGACCAGTATGTGAGCCGCAAAGGCGGCCCCCGGAACATTCATGGAGGCAAAATACCCCGTCATCGCCACGACCGCGAAGAAATTTGTAACGGACCATAACTCGACCCGGGCTTGTGACAGTCCGTTACCAAACGGCGCCCGCCGGTGGTCGTCTCGTGACACGGCCCTACTACATTGAGGGTGTTCGAAAACACCAGACATAAAGGCATCACGATGACACAGCTTCGCAAATCGGCAGTGGCCGCAATCGGCGGATTGGGGGCGCTTGCGCTGCTCGCTAGTCCCGGTCTTGCCGCCGGCGGTCACAGTAACGTCAAGGCGGGATCGCCCACCGGGTTGACCCATATGGACCAGGGTCAGTTCGGTCATCGCGGTGGCCGGTCGAATGTGGCAGCGCCAGGCATGGGTGATCAAGGCATGATGCGGCCGGGCTTTGGCACCCAGGGCATGATGGGTTCCGGAATGATGGGATCGGACCAAGGTCCCCAGGGCATGATGGGCTCGGGGGGCGCAGGGTTCGGGTTTCGCGGACCGGTGGTCCCCAGCAAGGATCTTTCCGGGGACGATGTGCGTCATTTCCTCGAGCATAGTCTTGAGAGACACGGCAACAGCCGTCTGACGGTCGGCGAGGTCACGGAGGTCGACCGCGACACGGTCACCGCCGACATCACCACCGTCGACGGCTCGTTGGTCGAGCGTTTCGAGGTCGACCGGCATACCGGGCAGTTGCAGCGCGTCGAGCCATAAGTGACCGGCGTGGCCAGCGGCCACCTAAGCTGAAACGCAGGAACCTGGGATGGAAGCTTTACTCTATTTCGCCTTCTGGGGCGCGCTCATTTTCCTGATGATGCGCGTCGGCTGTGGCGCGCACATCATGGGGCGCGGCCACGGCGCTGGCCAAGCGGGCGGCAGGTGCGGTCAAGAGGACAACGCCGAGCTCCGCTGGGTACCGCCGAAAACGGATACCGATCCGGTTTGCGGTAAGACAGTGACGACCGACAGGGCGAAACCCAGTGTTCACGCTGGCCACGTCTACTACTTCTGCTCACGCGAGTGCCGCGAGGTCTTCGAAGCGGCCCCCGATCTGTATGTGAGCGGCGGTGACCCTGAACAGCCAAGATTGGAGCATTCCCATGCGTGAAACAGCGTTCGCCAACGACCCACCCGCGCGCGCAGGCACGCCGTTGCCGGCGCGCAGAGTCCCCTACATCCCGATCGTCGCCTTGGGCGCGGGCCTGGGGTCGTTCTTGTCATTAACGTTCGTGCTGTGCGTCTTGTTCGATCTGTGGTTTCCCGCGCTGGCGATGAACCCGGCGTGGTCGCCCCTGCTCCCCGGCTTCACTTGGATAAGCTGGAGCAGCTTCGTGCTCGGCCTGGTCGAGACATTCGCCTACGGGTGGTACATCGCGCTGGTTTTCGGCCCGCTCTACAATTTTTTCGCGAAGCGCCTGGCCTAGTGCCCAGGCGATCGCGGTTCACTAAGGAGTTTCAGATGCTAAGACCGTTGATTAATAAGTTCGCGGCACTGCCCGCCGCGCTGGCGGCGTTTCCGGCCCTGGCCCAGGCGACGGCCGCCGGTCCGAACGACTGGCATCCGGGTTGGGACTGGGGCTGGGGACACATGGCGTTCGGCCTGGTGATGATGGTGCTGTTCTGGGGCGGGCTCATCCTCGTGGTCATACTGGCGGTGCGCTGGCTCGGTGGCCGGTCGCCGCAAGATGCGGCATCCCAAGAGTCCGGGTCGCGATCCCTCGACATTCTGGAAAAACGCTTCGCCCGAGGCGAGATCGACAAGGAAGAGTTCGAAGAGCGCCGGCGGTTGCTATCTGATTGATTGATGGTGTTGCCGTCGTCGGAAGTCGAAACGTGACCCTCGGAGGAAGCCATGAATGGAAAAGCTCACCACGCTCACAGCGACCATCGGCGAAGCACGGCGACCACCCTAGTTGGCGACAAGACCGCCAAGGATCCGGTTTGCGGCATGGCCGTGCCAGTGGACGTTGGCAAACCCAGCTACCTGCACGATGGCACGACCTATCACTTTTGCGGTCAGGGATGCCAAGACAAGTTCGCCGCCGATCCGGCGCATTATCTTGCCGGTGAACAGACGCGCGAGGCGGCGCCCGAGGGCACCCAATATACCTGCCCGATGCATCCGGAAATCATGCGCGACGGACCGGGCGACTGCCCGATCTGCGGCATGGCGTTGGAGCCGATGGGCGTTCCGGCGGCCGACGAAGGACCGAATCCGGAACTTGTCGATTTCAAGCGCCGGTTCTGGGTCGGGGCGGTGCTGACGGTGCCGCTTCTCGTGCTGACCATGGGGCCCATCGTCGGGCTCGGCTTCGTGCGCGATATCCTGGGTGAGCGGGCGACGCTTTGGGTCGAGCTGGCCTTGGGCACACCGGTCATTCTGTGGGCCGGCAGGCCGTTCTTCGTGCGCGGCGTCAAGTCGGTGATCAACCGCAGTCTCAACATGTTCACGCTCATCGGCATGGGTGTCGGCGCGGCCTATCTCTTCAGTGTGGTGGCGGTGCTGGCGCCGGGGATTTTTCCGGATGGTTTCCGCGATCCGGAGGGCAATGTCGGCGTCTATTTCGAAGCCGGCGCGGTGATCGTCGTTCTGGTCCTGCTTGGCCAAGTGATGGAGCTTGGCGCGCGCGAGCGCACGGGTTCGGCGATCCGGGCGCTGCTGGATCTCGCCGCGAAAACCGCGCGGGTGATCCGCGCCGACGGACGCGAGGAGGAAATTCCGCTTGAAGACGTACAGGTTGGCGACCGGCTGCGCGTGCGTCCGGGTGACAAGGTCCCGGTCGATGGCGTCGTGGTCGAAGGTCGCTCATCGGTCGACGAGTCGATGATCTCCGGCGAACCGGTGCCGGTCGAGAAGGTCGAGGGCGACAAGGTCACCGGCGCCACCATCAATGGGACCGGTAGCCTGGTGATGGAGGCCAAACGCGTCGGCGCCGACACCATGCTCAGCCAAATTGTCGAGATGGTCGCGAACGCGCAGCGTAGTCGGGCGCCGATCCAGAAGCTCGCCGATTCCGTGGCCGGCCTGTTCGTACCGGCGGTGATCGCTATCGCCGCCGTCGCCTTCGTCGTGTGGTCCTTCTGGGGACCAGCGCCGGCGCTCGCCTACGCCCTGGTCTCGGCGGTTGCGGTCTTGATCATTGCGTGCCCGTGCGCGTTGGGCCTGGCGACGCCGATGTCGATCATGACGGCGACCGGCCGGGGCGCCCAAGCCGGTGTGCTGATCAAGAACGCCGAAGCGTTAGAGCGGTTCGCCAAGGTTGACACGCTGATCGTCGACAAAACAGGCACGCTGACCGTCGGCAAACCGAAGCTCGTTGCCATCTTGCCCGAGACCGGCCATGACGAGGCCGAGGTGCTGCGCCTGGCCGCAAGTTTGGAGCGGGGTTCGGAGCACCCGCTCGCCGAGGCGATCGTCAGCGGCGCCGAGGCGCGTGGGGTCGCGTTGGCCAAGACTGAAGAATTCGAGGCGATCACCGGCAAAGGGGTCAAGGGCATCGTCGACGGCAAGCCCGTAGCGCTGGGCAATGCCACGTTGGTTGCTGATCTGGGCCTCGATGGGGGCGGACTCTCCGAGAGCGCCAATGCGCGGCGGGACGAAGGTGAAACCGTGATGTTCGTCATCGTCGGCTCTGAAATCGCCGGCCTGGTGGCGGTCGCCGATCCGGTCAAGGAAACGACACCGGCGGCGCTGAAAGCGCTGCACAAGGAAGGCTTCCGCATCGTGATGGCGACCGGCGACAACGAGCGCACGGCGAAGGCGGTGGCTGGACGGCTGGGGATCGACGAAATTCGCGCTGACGTGTTGCCTGAGGACAAGGCGCGTATCATCAAGGAGTTGCAGGCCGAGGGCCGGAAGGTCGCCATGGCCGGCGACGGCGTCAACGACGCGCCGGCACTGGCGCAGGCGGACGTCGGCATCGCCATGGGCACCGGCGCCGACGTAGCCATAGAGAGCGCGGGTCTTACCCTGGTGAAGGGCGACCTCAACGGCATCGTGCGGGCCCGGCGTCTGGCCCGTGCAACGATGCGCAATATCAAGCAGAACCTGTTCTTCGCGCTGGTTTACAACGCCGCCGGCGTGCCGGTGGCGGCGGGCATCCTGTTCCCGTTCTTCGGCATTCTTATCTCACCGATCTTCGCCGCCGCGGCCATGAGCCTGTCCTCGGTATCGGTGGTCGGCAACGCGCTGCGCCTGCGCTCGGTCGAAATCTAGAAGGACTCCGCCGGCGTGCAGGAATTCACCCACAGAAAATGGAGAAAAGTTATGAAAACCGTATCGCTTGTCCGAACCGTGGCATGGCCCGGCGCGGTCACGCTCATGCTGGCAATGCAAACGGCTTTCGCCGAGCCACTGGTATATGTGCCGCTCGGCAGCGATGGCAAGATCGTCGTCGTCGATGCCGCAACGGATGAAATCGTCGACACCATAGGCGGTGTTGCGGCTGTGCACGGTCTCGCCAAGACGCCCGACGGCGCCTTCCTGATCGCCGGTAGTTTCGAGGACCGCGAGCCCGGCAGTGCGACGCCTGAAAAACCGTCCAGCGTGACCGCGGATGAGCACGATGCGCACCATAGCGCGGCGCCGGTCGATGCTCAAAAGGACGGTGCGGTCGTCAGCACCGTGTCAGTGTTACGGACCGCGGATATGTCCGTGGTGCGGCGCATCGACGTGCCGGGTGCCGTGCACCATGTTTCGGTCAGCCCGAACGGCCGATTCGCCGTCGTCACCCAGCCCAGCGAGGGCGGGATCAGCGTCATCGACTTGGCGTCCTACGGTGTCGTCGCGACCGTTGCGACCGGACCGCTGCCGAACTACGCGGTATTTAGTCCCGACAGCGAAGATGTCTTTGTCAGCAATGCCGGCAACAACACGGTCAGCGAAGTCGATACCGGGCAGTGGACCATCCATCGCCAAATGAAGGCCGGTGTTAGCCCCGAGCATATGGTGCTGTCGGCCGATGGGCGCAGGCTTTATGTCGCCAATGTGGACGACGGCACGGTCTCGGAGCTCGCCACGGATAGCGGCGCGACCGTGCGGACCTTCGACATCGGTGGTGCGTTACACGGCATCGACCTATCGCAGAACGGCGACACCCTGTTCGTCAGTGCCCGCGGGCAGGACGAACTGGTTGCGATCGATCTCGAAACGGCGGCGCGCCGCGCGGCTTCGCTAGCCCCCGCGCCCTATCACCTTGCCGCGGTCGACGGTACCGGCAGGCTCTATGTCTCGAGCGCCGACCAGCCGGATATCTGGGTGGTCGACCAGCAAGATCTGGTCGTTGTCGGGACGATCCCGATCGGCGGCAGGGGGCACCAGATGGTCCAGGGGGTCGGCGGTTAACAGGAGCGGCAGAAATGTCCGCGACTCAAACGGTTCCCCCAGGGCACGAGCCGGCTGAGACCCGCCGCGATTTTCTCTATGTGATGACGGGCGCGATGGCGGCGGTCACGACGGCCGCCGCCATTTGGCCCCTCATCGACAGCCTGAACCCGGCCGCCGATGTTCGCACGCTCGCGACCACTGAACTCGACCTCGCGCCGATCGCCGTGGGTCAGCGGGTGACCATTGTCTGGCGTGGGCAACCGGTGTTCGTCGATCACCGCACGGCAGAGCAAATCGCCCGGGCAAGGCAGGATGACAGCGCCGATCTCAAGGATCCGGAGCTCGATAGTGCCCGTGTTCAGCGAGCGGAGTGGCTGATCGTCGTCGGGGTATGCACCCATTTGGGATGCATACCCTTGGGCCAGAAGGTCGGCGATCCGCTCGGCGGCTGGGGCGGCTGGTTCTGCCCCTGCCATGCTTCGCATTACGATACCTCGGGACGGATCCGCAAAGGACCGGCACCGAGGAACCTCGTGGTGCCGCCCTACAAGTTTGCCGAGAACGATCTGGTTTCGATCGGCTGAGGCTGGTGCCTCTGAGAGCAGGAGATGAAGACATGCACGCAACGGACGTCATGAGCACAGACGTAATTACGGTGCAGCCGGACACGCAAGTGCGAGACATCGCGGCGCTGTTGCTGAAACACAGGATCAGCGCGGTTCCGGTCATCGATGGGGACCGACAGGTGGTCGGAATCGTCAGCGAGGGCGATCTCATGCGTCGGGTGGAGAACGACACCGCAAATCAACACTCCTGGTGGCTGGAGGCGGTGTTCTCGGCGACCGACAAAGCGCAAGACTACATCAAGACCCATGGCCGGAAAGCCAGCGACGTCATGAGCCGAGACGTTGTCACGGCCACCGAGGACATGTCGCTTGGCGAGATCGCCGGCCTGCTCGAAAAGCACCGCATCAAGCGGGTGCCGATTATGCGCGGCGGACGGCTCGTTGGTATTGTCAGTCGGGCCAACTTGCTGCACGGCCTCGCCGGCAGTGGCGCCGCACTGGCACAGCGCGGCTCCGGCGACGACCGGACCATCCGGGAGGAACTGCTGGGAACCCTGGCTCGCGATGCCGGGCTGCTGACGGGCTCGATAAACGTGATCGTCACGAACGGGGTTGTGCAGCTTTGGGGGGTCGTCGATAACGAAACGGAAAGAAAGGCCGCACAAGTGGCGGCAGAAAACATCGCCGGTGTGCAGGCGGTCGAGAACCATATCGGGCTGGTACCGGCCTGGATGTGGGGGGAATGAGCGGGCGAAAGGGCTTCGGCGATGAAAATTGGTGGAAAGTTACCGGCCATCCTGGTCTTGGGGGTCGTCGCGGCGGGTGTGATCACAGTCGCCTGGAAAATCCTGGCGCCATCGGCGGGCGATGCGGATGGGAAGGAGATTGCGCTTCCCGTGCTTTCGCCAGTAGCGGCGGCCGGCAAGATCGCCTTCGACACGGCCTGCGCCGAATGTCATGGCCAGAACGCCGCCGGTACCGACAAGGGGCCGCCTTTTGTCCACGACATTTATAACCCCGGCCATCATGGCGATGCCGCCTTCTTTCGCGCCGTCAGGCAAGGGGTGCCTCAGCATCACTGGCCATACGGGAACATGCCGCCGCAGCCAGGGCTCAGCGATCAGGAAATCGCCGCGATCGTGGTGTATGTGCGCGAACTGCAAGCCGCCAACAACATTGCCGCCCGGCCGCATCGCATGCCGTAACGGTAATCGGCGTCAGAGGCGGACCCACCATAAGGTGCCATAGGGGACCGCGGATCGGCCCCAGGCGACCAGGGTGGTATCGACGGTACTCGCCTTCGGCGGCGCGGACGCGGCCGAAACCGCCGCGCCGGCGCCGTTCGCCCCACATCTTGCGTAAGTCGCGGCGGTTGCCGGTCTCGTGGGTTGATCAACGGTCACCTGCCGCCGATCAAATACCCGGCATCCGGTCTTGTGCCAGTCCGAAGATGGGCGACAATCGTGAATTGCGACCGGTGCCGCGTCAGTCGACCAGATGGGGGCAACCTCACGCATGAAAGGGAGTATGCCCGTATGAGCTCAACAGTACGTTTTCTCCACCACCCGACTTCTCAGCCATGTCGGGCCGTGCACCAATTCATGCTCGAAGTCGAGATCCCGTTTGAAGATGAAGTTGTCGATCTAATCGAGGGGGACAACGAGCAGCAGAGCTTCAAGGATCAATACAACCCGACAGGACAGGTGCCGATCCTGTGCGATGGTGATTTCGTTGTGTGGGAGAGTTCAGCCATCGCCTTCTACCTGAACGAAAAATTCGCTGCGCCCGACAACTGGTTCGGGGCCACTATGCAGCAAAGAGCGAACATTCAGCAGTATTTGCACTGGCACTCCACATTCCTTCGCCGTGGCGCCGGCGCATTTTTTTATACCCATTTTGCGGAATGCATTTGGGGCAAGCACGACTATTCCAGGGAAATCGCCAAAGGGAGATATACCCTCGACGAGTCGATGGTGCTCCTGGAAGCCTGGCTCACGAAGAGTAAATACCTCTGCGGTGACGAGATTAGCTTCGCGGACCTGCTAGGCTATCACGAGTTCGTCTCCCACGTTGCCGGCGCCATTCTTTCAGATGCGGACTGGCAAAAGTATCCGAGGGTCAGGCAGTGGTTTGATACGATCACGGCGCGCCCCCACTCAAAAGCGGTTAGCGAGATGATCATGCAGGTCGGGGCGATGCGCCAAGCCGGCACTCTCATTCCGATGAATCGCAAGACCTCCCTGGCGAAGGGGACCGAGATTACGCCTGGCATCCCGTACTAGGGTGCGCTCGCCGACCCGGTGATCAGGGTCTGATTCGTGGGCGACGGGCGACGCGGTAGATCAGCGTGATTTGCCGTGCATTTGGTTGATAAGCGACAGGCTTTGCGTCGACCTATCCAACCTGGAACGTCCATGGGGTGCGCCGGGAGAGTTTGCCTTATCGCGCTCCACGCGAGCCCGACAAATGTCACACGCCCCTTGCATGGCCTGAGCCCTGCCGATTGCGGGACTCGACGGCGTCCGTGACCAGGTCGCGCTGCTATTTCGACAGCAAAAAAGCGACAGGGGTGGAATAGCCATCAGCCCCAGACCGTTGTCCCCAACGAGGTACGATTTCGGGCCGAGACCTTTAAGGCGAACTTAACCCTGATCGTCGGTCTCACGCGACGCGTCAAGGGGGGGGCGGCATGTACGAACATGCCGCTGATACAGGAGGCGACGACTATGTCCACCAGATGGCACCGTCTCACAAGACTGCTTCATGACACCGATGGCGGCGTCACAACTTACGCGGCGTTGGTGTTGCCGTTGCTCGTTGGCGCGGTCGGCCTGTCGGTCGACGTGGCGTCTTGGCACGTCAACCAGCGGACGGTTCAATCGGCGACGGACTCGGCAGCGGTGGCAGGGGCGCTGGAGATCATGCGATCGGGCGACGACCCGGCCATTCTCACCGCGGCGACATCGGATGCCACCTATAATGGCTACGAACCCGGCCTGGGCGATACCATCAGCGTGAACCATCCGCCAAGCAGCGGCATCGCCACGGGTGCCGCGGACTCGGTCGAGATCATTGTCCAGCGTTCAGCGCCGATTTTCTTTTCCAGCCTGTTCCTAGGTGGCCCGGTGGACATGTCCGCCCGCGCCGTGGCGCGCGTCGAGATCAACGATACATGTGTGTGGGCGCTGAACCCGACGGCGCGCGGCGCGATCAAGGTCGCGGGTGGCGCACAGGTCAATATGGGCTGCGGCGTCATCGCCAACTCCGTGGACGACGAGTCGCTGTCGCAAGACGGCGGCGCCTGTCTGACCTCGACCAAGATCAAACTGGCCGGCGGTTACAACGGCAGCTGCATCAACCCGCAACCGCTGACGAACGTTACGCCCGTGAACGATCCGCTTTCGTCGCTGCAGCCGCCAAGCTATGGCGCCTGCGATCATACGGCAAAGACCAAGATCAATAGCGGTGAAAACGTCACGCTTTCTCCCGGCGTCTATTGCGGGAGCATCGAGGTGCTGGCCGACGGGATCGTAAATTTCGAACCTGGCCAGTATGTGCTGGACGGTGCCGGTCTGACGGTCTCGGCACAAGGAACGGCGACCGGATCCGACGTCCATTTTTATCTCAGCGAGAACTCCGGGACCGCCGACGCGATCAATATTCAAGCCGGCGCAACGGTCGACCTCACCGCCGGCACGAGTGGTGACCTGGCCGGGGTGCTGTTCTTTCAAAATGCGAATACGACCGGCAACATCAATCACAGTGTCACCGGCGGCGGCACCATGGATCTGGAGGGGATCCTCTATTTCCCGGGACAAGATGTCAGCTTTTCCGGCGGGTCGACCTTCAACGCAGCCGCGTCGATGCTCATCGCCCAAACCGTGACGTTCAGCGGCAGCTCGGAATTGGGCGATTTTTCCGGGACGGCCGTCGAGGCGAACAACATGCTCATTAGCGCCACGCTCATCGAATAGGAGGAAACGATGCTGACGATAATTAGGCGGTTGTGGCGTTGTCCGCGTGGCAACGTTGCCGTGGAATTCGGGATTCTGGCACCACTGCTGGTAATAATGGCCCTCGGCGCCTTCGATTTCGGGCGCTATGGGCTGGGCCTGCTGCGGGTCAGCAGTGCGGCACGCGCCGGCGTGCAATACGGCACGCTGGACCACAGCACGGCGAACGACATCGCCAACATGATCCAATATGCCCGTGACGATGCGGTCGACCCGGCCAATGAACTCAGTATCGCGGCACGTCAGTTCTGCCGCTGCCCAACCGGCGCCGAGGTCGCTTGTGCAAGCCCGTGCCCGGACGGGGCCTACCCGCCGATTTATGTCGAAGTAACAGTCGCCGACACACTCGATCTGTCATTCGCCTATCCGGGTCTGCCGAGCACGGTGACGCTGGCTGCGGCCAGCCGCATGCGACTGCGATAGCGGGGCGCACCGATGCGGACCTTTTGGAAGGATGAGCGTGGGGCCTCGGTCATCGAGCTGGCGCTCATTGCGCCGCTGTTGATGCTGTTCACCGTCGGCATCATCGATATCGGGCGGATCGGTTTTGCCAATTCGACCATCAAGCGTGTCGCGGTTCAGGGGGCGCGGTACGCCGGTGTACGCGGGTCGGAGAAGCCCTTTCCGGCGACCGAGACAGAGGTGGTCGATTATGTGAAGAGCGGCGCGACGGCGATGCCTGCCGCCGCGCTGTCCGTCTCGGTGGTGTGGGAACCAAATAACAGCCGCGGGAGCACGGTCACCGTCCAGGTCGACTACCAATACGAGCCGCTCGCCCTCGGCTTCCTGCCGTTCGGGCCAATCCAATTGCGAGGAACCTCGACGCAAACCATTTCGTAAGTCCCGGAATGCTCTCGCACGCAAGATCGGCGGCTAGATCGGCAAGGCGTCTCCCCAGCGATTTCGTATCGCCGCCTCGACCGTCTGGGCGGTCAGGTTCGCCATCATCGTGCCGGTCGTCCGGGTATCGTAGTCGGGGCGGTCGATGAGTTCCTCGACACTCTCGGGGGTTCTCACGACGAGTCCGTTCTCGCCCCAGGGGGCGTAGTGGACGTCGCGGGTCGGGCCGAACAGTCCGACCGTGGGACGGCCGGTCGCCGCCGCCAGGTGCATCATGGCGGAGTCGTTGCCGACGAACAGCCGACAACGCTTCAGGGCTGCGTAGGTGGACAGCACGCCGACACCCATCGCGTCGACGATCCGAGAAGCGGGCAACGCGTCCAGCAACGGTTGCGCGGTATCGCGCTCGCCGCCGGCGCCGACCAGAAGCAGTCGATGATCGGCCAACAGGCCGCCCGGTCCGAGCAACCGGTGCGCCAGTTCAACGAAATTGTCGGCCGGCCAAATCTTGCCACGCCAGTTGGCGCCCGGTGCCATTGCGACAAGGTCGCCGCCGTCACCTAAGAGGGTGCGCGCCCGGCGTTCATGCCGCTCGTCGGTCCATATTTTCGGGGCGAGCGGCGGCGAACCGAGCGTACTCGATATCAATTCCACCCGGTGAATCGGCGCCTGCAGTTTCGGCAGAACATATTTTTCTCGGGCGCGCAGGACAAAAGGCGACCCGGAGCGGCGCAGATCCACCAGAATGCGCCACCGGCGGCCCGCGGTCGTGCGCCAGAGGTCGATCCAATGTAGCGAAAACCGGCGCTTTCGAAGCACGTGGATACGCTCCAACCGGGGGACGGCCGCGAATATCTTGGCGGCCGGCGCGCCGCAGGCGATGGTCACGAGGTCGTCGTGATCGTCGCTGAGCAGGCGATTCAGCAGGCCGGTCGACAGGATCGCGTCGCCGATGTGGGTTGACGTGATGAAAAGTATGGCCACGTCGCGTGGTCACTCCAATCCGCTGCGGTACGCTAATATTCGGCGTAGGATTTTTCTTCCGCGATGTCGGACTTAAGGATGTCGTTGATGGCCTTTTTCAGCGCCGCGCGGCGATCGTTCGTGCGGTACACGCCGCGCGCAAGCTCGATAAACCGCGGCCCGAAATCCTGATCGCGTTCGCGGGCGCGAATCTGGTCCTCGATGGTCCAAAGTCGTTCGTTGACGGATTTCAGTTCGTCCTTGAGTTCCGCGATCTGACGCGACGGGTCGATATGGTCCGACGCGGCCGCGCCGAGGGTCGCTCTCTCCCGCCGAACGTTTTCGAGCTTTAGCGGATCGGCAATTCGCGCTTCCTTGATTTCGAGGATCGTCAGCTTATCGAGTAACTCGCCGGGCGAAACTTCCACTTTGATGCGCACATTTCCTCCCAATCCAGCCTGCCGAATGCGTGGCCCGCCGCCCGCCCGGGCCTCGTCCTACGTCAGCCGACGACCGAGGGCAAACCCAGACTACTCTGGATCCCGAAGTCCGGGAACGCTTACGTCCGCTGGCTGTCCGTGATGGAAGACACGAAAGTGGTATTGAGGTGGTGCCGTGATTGTGGCTACATGAATTGGAGGGTTCGGATCGCTTTGCCGCTGACGAATGCGGGCGGGCAATGATTGTGCGACGGCGCGGCACGCGGTGGATTGTGCGAGGCCTGACAATCTGCTCTCGCAATCACCAGGCAAAACGCGTTGAGCTCCGACCATAGCTCGGGGGCGCAATGGCTTGGTTCACCAGATATACGCGTTTTCGCGATGTTCATCTTGTTTACGGTCAAGAGGCGGAGAACTCGTGCGGGATCGCCTGCGTTATGATGTCCGTCTTCAAGATCAACAAGTTGGCGCCCGGGCGATCAGCGCTGCACACGGAGCAGGAAATCTATCGGGTTTATGGCGAGGTATCGGGCTCGGCCTATAACGGCTCGGCCTATACGTTCACCAACCACCTGGCGTCGGTGCTCAATCGACTCAATTGCGGACAGTGGCGGCAGGAACAGCTCGGTACCAACGACGTCGCGCAGAAAATCCTGGATGTCGTCGGCACGCGGTCGGCGCTGACCGGGGCGACGATATCGGTAGACCCGATCATCGTACTGATAAACTGGGATAATTCCGGTGGTCATTTCGTGGTCATCGACTCGGTGCGGACACTCCTGTCGTATAACTACGCGACGGTGTGCGATCCGTGGGATGCCAATGTCCACGTCACTTCGTTCAGTGCAGGCCAACCGTTCCGGTATGAAGGGGCACCGGTGCCTTATTCGTGGAACGTCGGGGCGGCGCCGCGCGCCTACAGCGCGCCGTCCTCCGGCGGCGCAACCGGCGGCTGGGTGATTTACCGCACACGGTCGTAGCCGTCTCGATACCGGCGGACCCATGCAGTGGGCGCAGGGCAGCGGTGCAAAATAGACAATCGGACTTGGGGCTATCCGCATTAACTCAAGCGGACCCACACCAACAGGCTTAGGCCGAAACTCATGACCGAAGAACGCTTGCCGCTGCATCCTCTTGACGGCCCGTTCCCGACGGATCTCGCCGCCTAGGCGATCCGCCCGACCGCCTTCCTCTGCCAACGACCGTTGAACGCGCGCCCCTATTGGCGCGCGGCGGCGATGCTGTGTGCGGCGTTCAGGTTGCGGATGGCGGCGCGGGGCTCAACACGCGGGTTGGGGCGCGGCGCCGGGAGGTGGCACGCTGAGTTCGCGAAAAGCGGATGGGGTCAGCCCGGTGCTGGCGCGGAAATCGCGGCTGAAGTGCGCGCTGTCAGAGAACCCGGCGCAGAAACCAACGGCTGTTATCGGCACGTCACTGGCCCTGAGAAGACGGCACGCCTCTTGGATACGCACCAGGCGGACCAGTTGCGAGAAACTGAGCTTGGCGCCGCCCAGCCGGCGCTGGAGAGAGCGCGTCGACAAGCCCGCATCGCGCGCTAGTTCGCTGATTCTCCATTGGCGTGCGACATCGACCATCAATAGCCGAACGACGGCGCCAATGGTCGCCTCGACGCTCGGGTCGCATGGCGTTGGCAGCGGGATAGCCGGCGGTTCAACCGCCGCCATGCTCTCGGCCCGCGGAGAGAAACTCTGCCAGTCCAGGGTCCAGGCGGTCGTCACCAGGGAGCCCGCGTCAGCGGGAAGGCGAAACCGGCCGTTCTCGAGGACACGATAAACCGCGCCGCGATCGAGGCGCATATCGCAGCGAAGGCCGATGCAGCCGATCCGTTCCAACAAAGCGATAATCAGGCCGCATATCAGGAGGTTCTCCGGTGGCGTCGGCGTCCCGCCATCCACCGTGTAGCGTTGGAACAAAGCGCTTTTCTCGTGCGCCAGGTGGATCCGCAATCGATTTCGCGAATGGGCGAACACCTCGAACCGCCGCCACTTGTCGAAGAAGAGGGCCGGGCTCGCCGAGCGGATGGCCGCGTGCCAGATCGGATCGTAGTCAAAGTCGGAAATACCCTGACCGATCGACAACAGGGTTTGCGGACCGGCTTGGCGCCAGACAATCTCGAGCAGGCCTCGCTTGCGTTCCGCCGGAATGTTGGCATGCCGAACGGTGTCGAGGGTGCCTGCGTCCCCCGGCACGAGTTCGGGGTTCGTGCGCCTGAGTTGGTGAACGACGAGGCTAACCAAGCTGGATTTGGCAAAATCGCGAATAGGGCAAACTCCGCAAACGGCCTGGTCTCCGCGATACTGTTGGCGGCGAGCGCCACACTAGCCCCGGTGGGCCGAAAAAACAGCGTCGTAACTCATCGGCAAACGTCGAATCCGGCGCCCGGTGGCGGCAAACACCGCGTTGGCGATCGCCGGGGCAACAGGTCCGAAGGCCGACTCACCAACCGCGACGGGCGGCGTATCGGGTGGCTCGACCAGTGCCACCGTCATTTCCGGCGCGTCGCGGTGGCGCAACACGTCATAACTGTGGAAGTTGGTCTCCTGGACGGCGCCGGCTGCCACTGTGACCCGCTCCTTGAGCGCGGTGCTACAGCCCCAGGCGATGTTTCCCATAGCTTGGTTCTCGACCTGGTCGGGATTGAGCACCAGCCCGCAATCGTGGGCGCACCATATCTTGGCGGTCCGCAGTTCGCGCGCCTGGTGATCGACCTGAACTTCCGCGACAATCGCCACCGGCGATTGTCCCTTGTAGACGGCGCATGCTATGCCGCGACCGGTATCCGGCGGCGACGGTTGGCCCCAATCGGCGATCTCCGCGGCTCGGCGCAGCACGCCGGCGACCCGGTCGCCGCTCGGGGGCAGGTTCCGCAGCCTGAATTCCAGCGGATCGATGCCGGCCGCGGACGCGAGTTCGTCGATCGCGCTCTCAATGGCGAAGTTGTTCGGCGCCGCCCCTAAACCGCGCCAGGCCCCGATGGGTACCGCGGTCCGAATGTCTGAGAAGCGAACGCGATGGTCAGGCAGTCGGTAAGGCGACAAGGCGCCGCGTGCCGTGCCTTCGTCGGTCATCACCTGGTCCGCCATCCAGGTTACCGGCCTTGGCACCACGCCGGTCATCATGCCGGTCATGATCGGCATCGAGGCGAAATCGTGCTGCCAGTCGCTGATCTTGCCCTCGGCGGTAACGCCGGCGGCGATGAAATGGGAGAAGACCGGCTGGAGATAGTTGTTTTGGAACTCCGCCTCCCGGTCCCATTGCACCCTGACCGGCCGGCCGGTCGCGGCCGATAGAATGGCCGCCTCCTCTGATGCTTGGCACTGGATCCGGCCGCCGAACCCGCCGCCCATGCGATGGCTATGCACGACCACATCCGCGGCGTCGCGGCCAATCGCCCGGGCCACCCGCCGCTGGACAAAGAAGGGATCCTGACTGCCGCACCAGACCTCCACCTTCTCCGGTCGCACCGATGCGACGCCGGCTCGCGGCTCCATCTGCGCGTGTGCCGCAAAGGAAGTGTCGTAGCGGGACGCTATTCGGTGCACGGCGCGCGCGCGACCGGCAGCGAGATCGCCGGCGGCGGTCAGCGTGTGTTCAAAATCGTCGCGAGGGCGATGTTTCTGCACGTCAAGGGTCGCCTCGATCCGATCCTGGTCCAGGTTCTCCGGTATATCCCATTGCGGCTCGATGGCCTGCACTGCAGCGGGCAGCGTGAATGGATTGTCTGCGACGACGCCGACGAAATTGTTTTCCCTGTCGACGATTACGGCGGTAACCCCCGCCATGGTCTCGGCGGTGCGCGTATCGGCGCCGCGCAACCGGGCGCCAAAGGCGGGCGCTCGAATCGCTTGCCCGAACAGCATGCCGGGGAGCGACACGTCGCGGCTGTAGACCATTTTGCCGTTGACGATCGCGTCGAGGTCGTGATGCCTCCAACCACGCCCGATAGCTTGGTATTTGCGGCTGCGGTCGAGGGCATATTGTGGCGTTCGATCAGGCTTCGGTGCGTCCGCGCCAGTGATGATCAGCGGCTCAGATGGTACCAGGGCGCCGTATTGAAGGGTTGCCCCATCCGGCAGTACAAAGCCGCCCCGGCCGTCCCGAATCTGGGCTTCGGGCAGGCCCGTCTGCGCTGCCGCTAGGGTGCGCAACGCTTCGCGCAGCCGCGCGGCCCCGTAGGAAACCGGGGTGAAGAAGTCGGCAATGCTTTCACTGCCGACGGTCATTTTGAAGGGCGGCGTCTGGTCGGTATCAGGCGGCACGCATTCGATCTCCGCCTGCTCCACGTTCAGCTCCTCGGCCACGACCTGGCTCAGCCCGAGCGGCGCGCCCTGCCCCATCTCCATCCGCGGACAGAGAAAGCGGATGCGGCCGCCCGGCAGGGCCTGAACCCAAGCCAGCGCGTCGTCGGCCTCGGGGCTGTCGAATGTCGGCAGGGCCGGCAGGACACCGCGCACCGCGCTGCACGATGTCAGCACCGTGACCCCCGCCGCCAACCAGCCGCTGTTGACCAAGAAGCGGCGGCGGCTCATGCCCGTGGGCTCAGCCGCGGTCGGCATCTTGACCCTCCCGCGCGACCCGGGCGATGGCCCGGCGGATTCTCGTATAGGTTCCACAGCGGCAGATGTTGCCGCTCATTTCCGCCCGGATTTCGGCGTCGGAGGGGGTGGGATTATCCCGCAGAAGGGCGGCCGCGGCCATAATCTGCCCCGCCTGGCAGTAGCCGCATTGCGGTACGGATTCCTCGATCCAAGCCTGTTGGACAGGGTGGAGCGCCCCGGAAGCCGCGGTTCCAGCCAGGCCTTCGATTGTCGTCACCTGTCGGCCGACTGTCTCGGAGACGAAGACCTGGCAAGAACGCACCGCGGTACCGTCGATGTGCACCGTGCAAGCCCCGCAGAGCCCAATGCCGCAGCCAAACTTGGTGCCCGTTAGGCCGACAAAATCACGAATGAAATCCAGCAGCACCGTGTCCCGAAGTCGGTTCGGAACAGCCGTGGCGCGGCCGTTGAGCAATATTTCCATGACCGTCTCCCGATCTGATCCAGTCATGGTACGTGGACCGCGCCGGCGGCACTTTGACAATCACGCCAAGTTCACGGGCGGCCGCGTTGCAAAACGCGCGGCCAAGGTGACCGACGCTCAATCCCGCGCCGTCGCGGCTAATCTGTCGGCCGCATGCAAGGTGCGGATGGCGGCGCAGGCGGCTTGGTAGCCGCTGTCGATATTGACCACGGTGACGCCGGGGGCGCAGGACGCGAGGGCCGAGCGGAGCGCGATCTCGCCGTTGGCCGCGACGCCGTGTCCGACCGAGGTCGGCGCGGCGATGATCTGGGACGAGATCAGGCCGGCGAGGACGGAGAAGAGCGCGCCCTCCATGCCGGCGACGGCGATGACAATGGGGTGCGCCGCGATGACGTCCAACTGGTCGAGCAGTCGATGAAGGCCGGCGACCCCGACATCGCCGATTTCATGGGCCGCCCGGTGATGAAAACCTAGGGTGCGCGCGGCTTCCCGCGCGACCGGAAGATCCGAGGCGCCGGCGGATACGATGGCGATTCGCGCGGCGCTCGCGGGCTGGGGTTGAAAGCGATAAAACGCCGTGCGGGAGATCGGGTCGTAGTCGAGCGCCACATCAAGTTGGCGTTCGACGGCTTCGGATTGCGCCTCGGCGAGCCTGGTCAGCAGCATCGGCCCCCTGGTGTCGGTCAGCGCCCGGACGATTTGGTCCAGTGACTTGCCGTCACAATAGACGGCCTCGGCGATACCGGTGCGGGTGGCGCGGTCGTGGTCCAATCTGATGTCGCCGGTCATGGGGTGCCTCGATGGAGAAAGGCGCTGCCCTGGCGGTAGGGCAGGAAACGCAGCGCCTGCCGGTAACCGTGGGCGCTGCAAAGCTTGGTCAGCGACGCGCCTAAGCTGTCCGAGACGCGCGCAAGAGCTGCCGGGTCGAGTTGGACGACGACGCCGGAGGGGAAGATCCGGCAGCGGACGACCGCCGGCGAAAGCGCTTGCTGCACTTCCCGTTCGATCAGATGCACGAAGGTCAACCGAGGTTCGGTGACCGCTAGGCCGGTGGCGATGCGGCTGGCCAGGCAGGGTGCGGCCGGCAGCTCGGCGATGTCGGTCAATGCCAACGCGCGGGCCAAAGCACGGACCATCGCCTTGGTCATACCCGCTTCGACATAGGGGTGGAGGACATCGTGGTCGTCGGCGGCGCGGAGTCCCGGCCGGTAGTCGCCGAGATCGTCCAAGTTGGTGCCAGATGCGATCCTGCGGTCGGTGAGGCCGGCGATGAAGCCATAGAGGCTGGTCTTGCAGTAAAAGCACCGATCCACCGGGTTGGCGCGGTAGGTGGGATCGGCGAACTCGCCGGCGTCGCCGACACACAGTTCCCAATGCTCGAGAGCTGCGTGGCGGCGTACTCTTGCCGTCGCCTCGGGCGGGACCGCCGGTGAGACGGCATGGACGATCAGCGGTGCCGTGCCGGCGCGGCGGCCGGCGAGGACGCCGAGGGTCATGCTGTCGACGCCGCCGCTGACGGCGATGGCGAGGGGACCGGCCGCGTCGAGGACGGCGAGCAGTCTGGTCACCAAGTCAGCCGTCATCATCACCCTCCGCGGCTCGCCGGGCTCGGCGGCGGCCGGCGTAGTCCGCCGTTTTCCGTGCCAGGTCATCGGCTTCCGCCTTGTCGGTCAGGTCGCCACCAGGGCGGTGGGCGCGCTTGACCCGCAGACCGGCCCGATCAAGGGTTTCGCGCGGCAACGTCCGACGATCCTCGAGGCGCCAGCGCACGCCCAGGGTGGCGGTCTGTGCCAGGCAGGCTTCGGTTATGGGATTCACTGCATGGTCGGCGCAGATCACTTGGATCTGAATGACCATGCGGCCTTTCTTGCCGACGCCGGCGAATTGGCAGACGTCGAGGACGTCGCGGCGGGCGCGCAGGTGATCGAGACCCAGGGCAAGATCCTCCGGCGATTGGTCGTCAATCTCGAAGGTTATCACCCCGACCCGGCCAGCGGACCGAGGCCCGACGTCCGAGGGCGGGCGCGTGAACGCGGTGAGCCGCAAGATGTTGCTCATCGGCCTGCCGTCCGGTGTCGGCAAGATGCGATGGCCGAAGCCTGTGCCTTCGGCGGTTAGGGTCAGTGGGCCGTCCGGCAAGTTGGGACCGGGGGCCAGCGCTCGCACGATGGCGGCGCCGGTCGGCGTGACGCGTTCGCCCATGATGCCGTCATCGCGGATGGCGAACCCGGTGAGCAGCTTGACCGTCGCCGGGGCCGGGGCGGGCAGCACGCCATGGGCGGTGCTGATCGTGCCGCCGCCGCGAGGCAAGGGGTCGATAGACCAGGTCGGCGCGCCTAACGCCTCGATCAACCAAGCCGCGCCGACAACATCACAAATGGAGTCCCAGTCGGCGATCTCATGGAAATGAACGTTGGCCAGCGGAACGCCGTGAACGGCGGCTTCCGCTTGCGCCAATAGTTCCAGGATATGCAGGGCGCGCCGGCGCACGGTTTGGTCGAGGCCGGTGGCCGCCAACATTTCGACGATGGCGGCGTAATTACCGGACGGCTGGGCCGGACCGATACCGTCGTGGGCGATGTCGATGCGACGGCCGGTGAGTTGTCCGTCCGTGTGTCCGATACAGGAGAACTGCCAGTCCGCGGGTAGCCCGGCGGCGCGCATCGCGGTCTCGACACCGTCGCCGTATTCCGGAAAAGCATCCAGGACGGCGGCGATGAACATGTCCCCGGCGATGCCGCCGAGGGGGTCCAAATGCAGGTGATCGACCGGGCGCGGCATGGCGTCTGCCGTTACGGTCCAGGCCGGTGGACCGGGACGACGTAGGGGCCCTCGGGGATAACGGCGACGGTGCGGTCGCCGGTGCGGGCGACGCTGGCGCGCACGGCCGCGGCAATGGACGCGGTATGGGCGACACCGGTTAAGGACAAGGCCGCAGAATCGAGGCCGTCGGTATAGAGATGAATGTTGCCGATGCGCATGGGCTTGAGCTGCATTTCGGTCTGCCACTCGTCGACCGAGGCATGGGTTTTGGCGGTGATCTCGCGCATGAAGGCGTCGGGGCCGTTCTCGACCAGGCGTCTTTGGGCATCGACGAACTCCGGCGACCCCATGCCTTCCGAGCACGCCGAGGCAACGATCAAGTCGCCGCCGGGGGCGAGGATATTCATCGGGCTGACCATGCCCTTCACGGTCTGATAGTAGGTCTTGTCCAAGGGATAGCCGGCGGCGCTGGTGACGATGGCGCCGAAACGGCGGTCGATGGGACGCTCCGAGTATTCGCGCGTGTAGGCCACCGCCGCCAAATGACTGGCGACGATCTCGCCGAAATTGACGAAGGCGAGGCGGCGATCCTCATCGATCACGGTGTTGAGCGCCAAGGCGCCGCCGAGCATCTCGATGATGGCGAGCTGTTCTTCGTGCAAGGGATTGCCGTCCAACACGCAATTGGCGGCGTTCTGATCCTCCATGAAGCGGGCGCTGTGGAAGGTGGTGATGGTCTCCGCATGGGCGACACCCGGGGCGATAACCTTGCGGCCGCCGGAATAGCCGGCCATGAAGTGGGGCTCGACCAAGCCGGTGGCGATCTTCACGTCGGCATCGACGAAGCGGCGATCCAAACGAACGACCGTGCCGCGCGGCGTGGTCCCGACAAGCAGGTGATCGGAGTCGTTGCGCGCATAGTGATTGACGACAGAGACGGTTTGCGTCACCCAGGGGTCCCCGACGAGCTCCGCCAGCTCTTCGCCCAGATTGGGCCGGTGCAATCCGGTGGCGATGAGCACGGTGATGCGATCCGCTGGCACGCCGGCGGCGAGCAGCGCGCGAATCATTGGTTGAAGAAACAGGCCATTGGGTACCGGACGGGTAATGTCGCAGATCAAGATGCAGGCGGATTTGGCGCCGCGGGCGAGCTCGCCCAGGGGTGGCACGCCGACCGGATTGGTCAATGCCCGCGCAATCGCCGCGGTTGGATCGGGCAACAGCGGCATGGCGCGCTTGGCGATGACCGTTACGTCCAGGTCAGCGCCGAAATCGACCGGTAACTTGCCTTTGCCATAGAGAATGTCGACGCGCATGTGGCGGCTTTCCGTTACGGAGTGTCGGCGCTAGAGAACCGGCTTAGCGCGGACCTGTCAAATCGGGCGTGTACGCGGTGGTTCTTGCCCCCATCCGCGGCTGCGTCTTCGCAATCCCCTGCGTCCTGGCGTTCGGCTGGGTGCGCATCCGCCTTGTACTTCGGGCGGGTATGGCGCCACTCTGGCGAAGGATGGTCTTCGGGAGGCGGCAATGCGCATGATTTTCGTTCTGTTCGATTCGCTAAACCGACTGGCGCTAGGTGCCTATGGCGGGACAGCGATCGCCACGCCAAATTTCGACCGCTTCTCACGGCGGGCGGTGACCTTCGACAACCACTATGTCGGCAGCTTGCCGTGCATGCCGGCGCGCCGCGACCTGCATACGGGCCGGCTGAACTTCATGCACCGGTCGTGGGGGCCACTGGAACCGTTCGACAACTCCTTTCCCGAGACACTCAAGAATGCCGGGATCTATGCCCATTTGGTGACCGACCATAGTCATTATTTCGAAGATGGCGGGGCGACCTATCACAATCGATATTCGACGTGGGACTTCATTCGCGGGCAGGAAAACGACGCCTGGAAAGCCATGGTGGCGCCGCCGCTGAAGCGGTTGCGAGAAATTTATGCTGCCAAACATTACGATTTCGATCCGGGAAAGGGCGTGGTCAACCACGGGCGTCTGCAACATGCGGTCAACAAGACCTTCATGACCGAAGAAGGGGATTTGCCGGGACCGCGTTGTTTTGCTTCCGGGCTGGAGTTCCTGGAAACGAACCACGACGTGGATAACTGGTTCCTGCAGATCGAGTGTTTCGATCCGCATGAGCCCTTCGATGCGCCGGAACGCTTCAAGCGGCCCTACCATACCGGCTGGAACGGCGGGGTGCTCAATTGGCCACATTATGAAAAAGCGACCGATAGCCCGGAAGAGATCGCCGAGATTCGGGCGAACTACGCGGCCCTGGTGGCGATGTGCGACCATTATTTCGGCAAAGTCCTCGATTTCATGGATCGTCATGACATGTGGGACGATACGGCGTTGGTGCTGTCGACGGACCACGGCTTTCTGCTGGCGGAGCATGAATGGTGGGGCAAGAATCTGCAGCCCTACTACCGGGAGATCGCGCATATCCCGCTGATCGTTCATCATCCGGAGTTTGCGGCGCAGGCCGGCGACCGGGTCAGCGCCCTAACCCAGACCTTCGATCTGATGCCGACCCTTCTGGATGCTTTCGGCATCGCGCCGCCCCCCGAGGCCCGGGGAACATCGGTCCTGCAATGTCTCCGAGACCCGGGCTACGAACTGCGGGACATCGGCATTTTCGGCATGTTTGGCGGGCCGGTAGGCGCCACCGACGGCCGCTACACATACTATCTTTATCCGGAAGACCTCTATGCCCCGGGGTTGCATGAATACACCCTGATGCCGACCCATATCCGCTCACGCATGTCCATGGCGGAGCTTGAGACCGCGCGCCTGTCGAACGGTTTCAGCTTCACCAAGGGCGCGCCGGTGTTGCAGATCGACGCGCTGCGGAGTTCAGACCGGGTGCCGAATATCGACGGCAAAGTATTCCAGGACCTGGGTACGCGGCTGTTCGACCTGCACGCCGATCCGGACCAGGAGAAGGCATTTCGCGACCCGGCCATCGAAGCGCGGATGAGGAAGGGTATTATCGCCCGGCTGCAGGACCATGAATGCCCGCAAGAGATGTACGGACGGCTGGGTTTGGAGACTCCGGCAGGCGCTGCCGACGCTCAGCCCGGCTTGTAGTCGCGGGTGGCTTCCGGGTCGCCGGTGACGAAGGGCAGTGCGAGCAGTTCCTCCCAAACCGGTGCGTCGATGGGCCATTGAGCCCACTCGATGGTTTGCTGGATTCTCTCGGGTTTGCTGACACCGCAGATCGTCGAAGCGATCCGCGGGTCGCGCATGGAAAACTGCAGGGCGGCGGCGCCGGTGGGAATGCCGTGCGCGGCGCAGATGGCTTCGATACGCCGGATCGGTTCGAGCGCCGTGTCGCCGGCCTGTTGGTAGACATAACGCGGGTATGCCGACACGCCCTTCGCCAGCACGCCGCCGCAATAAGGGGCGGCGTTCAGAATGGCGGTTCCCTTGGCGATGGCGAAGTCGATCATGTTCTCGGCATTGCGATTGGTGAGGGTGAAGCGGTTGTGGGTGATCAAGGCGTCGAAATCCCAGTCCCGCAGGATCGGCATCATGATTTCCACATTTCCAGCGGCGAGGCCGACGGCTTCCACCAGGCCCTCTTCCTTCATACGGAACAATTCGTCCACGGCACCGCCCGGATCGGTGACATCCGTCAGCGCGGCCGCATATTCGGGATCATGGAGATGGACGAGCTGGAGGCGGTCGAGGCCCAGGGCCGCCAGGCTTTCCTCGAGCGAGCGGCGGGCGCGGGCGGCGTCGAAGCGGTTGGTCGCCTCGTCGCGATCGAGCTTGGTGGAAATAACGAAGCCATCGGGGAGACCACCGCGCTCGCGGATGACGTCGCCGATACGCTGCTCGCTGCGCCCAAATCCGTAAAAACGCGAGGTGTCGAGAAAGTTTACCGGGCCGGCGAAGATGGCCCGCACGGTGTCTCTCGCGCGTTCCTCATCGACGGCGTAACCGTAGGTGTCGGGCATATTCCCCAACGACGAGGTGCCGAAACAGATGCGTGATACGGCGAGGTTGGTTCGCCCAAGCTTTGTCTTGCGGTCTGCTACGGACATGGTTGGATCCCTCCTGGCTCATCAATCCGAGGAGGGTAGCATGGTGGAGACGGCGGGCGCGAGGCAGGGGCCGGCGGCGATTTCCGAGCGCGAGGTCGCCTTAATTTCTACCGAGGTACCTAGCAAAGCGTTGGCTGCCAAGAACTATCGGCAGGCGTGCCGATTAGGCTTGGTCAGCTAGCGCCGCCGCCCGCCGCGACCACGATCACCACGGTCGTGGCCGGAATCGCCGCGATCCCGGCTGGCCTGGTCACGGCCGCCCCGGTCGTTATCGCCGTGGGAACTCGTGTTGTCCTGGCTGCCGCCGCTTCTGCCACGGTCATGATTGCCGCGGTCCCGATCGCCGCTGCGATTTGTGTTGACGCTTTGGTACTCGCGATTGCTTCGGGATCGACCGGTGCGCTCATGGCGACCGCGCGTGTCGCGGCTATAAGCGATGTCTCCCGCTCGCTGCTGGTCGTGCCGGGCCGTGGCGGGCGCAGGAGTGTCTCGCCCGTCGCCGCCGGGTGTTGCCGGGCGCGGCTCCAGCCGATCGGCGTGATACTCCCGATCGTCGCCGTCATCGCGCTCGATATGCTCGCGGGCGCGTCGACCGCGACGTTCGATGCGAATGTCCGACCGACCATTGCCGTGCGCCGTGTCGCCGGCGGCGCGAATGTCGGCGCGGTCCTTGGCCCGGGGCAGGCCGTGGTCGTGCGCCGGCGCGGCGGCGACGGCGTCGGCGCGGCGCAAGGCACGTTGTCGCGGCTTGGCCTCGGGTTTCGGATATGGCTTGTGATCGGCCTTTTCCGGCGCCGGTTTTGGGGCGGGAATATGGGGGGCCTCGACGACCGGCGGCGGGGCGGCGGGCAGCGCCGCTTCCTGCACCGGCGGCAGGGGCGCCGGCGGTGGGGTGGATGGCGGGTCGTCGTCGAGATCATCGCCCCTAATCAGCACGTCGAGGGTGACGAGCAAGGCATTCAGCTCGCGCAATTTTTCCAGCGCCCATTCCGGCGGCGGCGCGGGCTCGGTGACGAAACCGTCGGCGATGATGGTCACCGACAAGCCCGGCTGGGACAGGGTGCGAACAGGGCCGCCGCTGCGGTCCCGCACGGTGACCGCAACGCCCTCCTCCAGCAAAATGACCTGCTCACCGGACGGGCCGAAGATGCTCGCAAAAGTGGTACCACGCACGCCAATGACCGCAGTCGGCGTTTCGATTTGATAGGCGGTTTTGGCCAGCTTGCCGGTGGCGAAGCGGAAGACGCCGTCGAAGGCGGAAATCACAAAACGTGCAACCGAGGGATCGGGGTCGAAAACGAAATTGTCGAGGGTGATCCGGGCCTCCGGGCCGACTTGAAGTTCGGTATTGTCGCGGAAGACGATGCGCGAAGCACTGCCGGGCTTGGTGGCGATGACCTCGTCCTGAAAAACCGGGTCCTGCAAGATCAGATAGCGGAAATTGGCCTCGATCTCGCCGGTGACCGTTTGCACGATCTGGATGGCGCTGCCGATACGCTCGACGGTCTGAGCCGCCTCGGCGGTCGAGCCGACGAGAACCGCCATCAGCGCGGCCGCTGCGACGGCCGTGCAACGCAGCGCCGGCATCACTTTTTTCCGGCGAACGGACCAGGCGTGCACCAAATTCCTCCCACGGTCGCTTTTTTTCGACAGCCTTGGTTGCTGCCTTGTCATTCATCTTAGCGCGACGCAGAGCGATGAGTCCAAGCAGGCGAAAGGACACGCCGAAAGGGGTGCCGCTAATAGTTCGCGGTACTACTT
Source organism: Alphaproteobacteria bacterium (assembly GCA_021774445.1). Lineage (GTDB taxonomy): Bacteria > Pseudomonadota > Alphaproteobacteria > UBA6615 > UBA6615 > SZUA-147. The sequence continues at coordinate 171,236 of JAJFJA010000059.1, read as the reverse complement.
CTCGGTGGCCGCGAAGCTGCCGTCCCAGCCGTCGGGCGGCGGGGTGTCGGCGTAAGCCCGGAGGCGCTGCTCATAGAGCTGGTAGACAGGGTCCAGCAAGGGAACCTGATGGCTGCGGCACGCCTGCAGGCGTTCGAGCGCTTGCGGCCAGTGGCGCGATCGATAGGCCTCGATCAGTTCACGGTGCTGGTCGGCGAGCGCCTGGAAATCCGGGGAAGATCGGTGGCGGTCGTCGCCAAGCAGCGCGTGGATACGAATGGGTTGGGCGCGGCCGACGACGCGGATGAGGTCCAGTTCGAGAGCGGCGAAATCAGGCGCCAGGGCGTGCGTGTGTTCACTGATGATGATATCGACGCCATAAACCTTGCACTGACCCTCGATGCGCGCGGCGAGATTGACGGCGTCGCCGAGGGCCGAATAGTCGAAGCGCTGCTCCGATCCCATATTGCCGACCATGGCGTCGCCGGTGTTGATGCCGATGCCGAAGGCCAAGGTCGATGGGACGGCAGTCGTATTTTCATCCGTGAGTCGGGCGTTCAGCGCGGCGAGCGCGGTGCGCATCTCGAGTGCGGCGTGGCAGGCATTCGCGGCATGCTGGGGATCGGCGAGCGGGGCATTCCAGAACGCCATAATGCAATCGCCGATATATTTGTCGATGGTGCCGCGATGGCGTAGCACGACGTCGGTCATCGGCGTGAAGAAACGATTGAGTAGGCTCGTCAGGGATTGTGGCGTTTGCCGCTCGGACAAGGCGGTGAAATCGCGGATGTCGCAGAACATCAGAGTTAGGGTGCGCTGCTCGCCGCCGAGATGCAGTTGGGAGCGGTCCGCGGCCAGACGTTCGACCAGCTCAGGTGAAACGTAACGACTAAAGGCGCGGCGGACCGAACTGCGCTCGGTCTCGGCCCGCATGTAACTCATCAGGGTCGACGCCAAGTAAACCAAAAGCACGGCCAGGGACGGGCCGACGGGGTCGAGCAGGAGTTGGCCCTGTCGAAACGACAACCACGACAGGCCGAGGGCGCCGAAAGCCGCGATTGCACCGAGCCCGGCGCAGGGCAGCGGGCCGAGGCGGGGCAAGAGCAGGATGAGTAAGAGGCCGAGGACCAGGGTATAACCAAGCTCGAGAGGCGGCGCCCAGTTCGGCCGGCTGAGAAAGGCGCCAAGAAGGATCTGTTCCAACGCTTGGGCGTGAATAGCGACCCCGGGCCCGGTTTTGTCGAGAGGCGTGGCGCGCTGATCCGCAAGGCCGGTGGCCGTCGGGCCGATGAGAATGATGTGGTCGCGGATTTGCGCCGGATCGATGGTGCCCGACAGAACCGCTGCCGCGGAAATGCGGCGCTCGGGCTGGGGCCGGGTAAAATAGCCCCAAACGTTGCCGCCGCTATCGGTCGGGATCTCCAGGCCGGCGATCTTGACGATCGCGATGCCACGCGGGGTCATGCGCAAGGTTGGATTCTCGGCGCTGTTTTGGTGAACCCGTAAGATCTCCGTGGCGAGGGTGGGGACCAGGCGGTCGCCGAGACCCAAGACCAACGGAATGCGGCGCACGACACCATCGCGGTCGGGCACCGCATTGATGCTGCCGAGGCCGCTTGCCGCGGTGTCGAAGCGCGGCAGATTGGGCAATACGGCGGGGAGACTGGCGACGAAACGGCGCGGATCGTCGCTGCCGACAGCGAGGGGACTTACCAGGCCGGGCGGCGGATGGGCGGTGCCGCCGGCGGCGAGAGCGAAGCCGAGGACGGTGGGGCCGCCGGCGATGGCTTGGGCAAATCGGGCGTCGTTGTCCGGCAGGCGGGCAAGCTGGACCGCGAGATCCGCAAGACCGGGAATGGCGGCCAGATCTTCGGCGATGCTGGCCGGCGAGCTGCGGTCCGCGTCTGAGAAAACAATGTCGAAAGCGACCACCGTGGCGCCGAGCCGATGGAGCCGGGTTAGCAGATCCGCGACCACGGTGCGGGGCCACGGCCATTGTCCGAATTCCTGCAAGGAGGGGTCGTCGATCTCGACGATGCGTACCGGGGCCGGCTCATAAGGACGCGGGCTCAAGCGCTGGTAGGTGTCGAAGACGGTAAGACGCAGACTCTCGAGCAGAGGCGGGTCGACCAACTTCAGCGCAAGTGCCGCGAGCAGCAAAAGTGCCGGTAAGAGAAAGGTTCGTCGTGCCATGCACCGGCGGTCGTGGGCCTCGGGGTGACGACGGGGCCTTAGCGACTCCGTGCCGGCAGACGTTACGCGAAAAATTACCGCGGCGCACGTTCGCGCCGTGGTGGTAGATAACGTGTTGATTTCTAAAGCAGTTCCCGATCCGGGGCGAAGTCGGCGTAGAACGGCAACAGGGCGGCGCCGAATGCCGGCGCGTTGTCGTCGATTTCGCCGACGCAACACTCCGGCAAGCGCAGCCGCCGGTCCGCGGCGGCGGAAATGCGGCTGTCGGTGCGGTCGGTGAGGGCCGTGGTCAGGGCCCGCGGCAGGCGGCCGCCGAAGACAAGTGCCTCGGTATCCAGTAGGCAAATCACCGATAATAGAGGGGCGACCAGGGCATCGGCGGCGGTGTCGAGCCAGTCATCGAAGACAGCCGGCTGGGATTTGTACAGATCGGCAAGATCCGCCGGTGACAGGTGCGGATAGCCCCGTGCGGCGAGATAGCTCAGCAGCGACGCGTGGGACACGTAGTTCATCAGCAAATTCTGCTGGCCCGGTTTGGCAGCCACGGGCATCAGCGCGAAATCGCCGGCGTTGGAGGTGATGCCGCGATAGCTCCGGCCATTGAGGACAATGCCACCGCCAAGCGCGGTGCCGAGATAGATATAGAAAAAATTATCGAATTGCCGCCCTCTGCCAAAAACCAGTTCGGCAGTTGCCGCGGCTGTGCCGTCATTCTCGACGAAGGTCGGGCGCCGGAATTGTCCGTGCATGTGGGTGCCGATCTCGAGGTGGCTCCAGGTGTAGAGCTCCGCGTCGTTCGAGGCACCGGGTTCGTCATACCAGGCGTTGTTCCAAACATCTGGATTGAACGGCGTCGCAATGCCTATGCCGGTCACGCGCTCCCAGCGCTCACCCAGGCCGCGACGGATTTTGTCGATGGTCGATGCGACGGTATCGAACGGGTTGTCGGGGCCAGGGAACGAGACGTCGCAATGATAGTCCTTCGTAAGATCGCCGGCGAAATCGATGGCGACGACGTCGACGCCGCGGCGGCCGACCTTTACACCGACGGAATAAGCGCCATCGGCGTTCAGGGCGAGTTGCTTCGATGGTTGGCCGACACCGCCATACTTGCGTCCCTTGGTGATGACGAGCCCGTCGCGCATAAGCCGGTCGGTAATCACCGCGACCGTCTGAGCACTCAATCGGGTTGCCCGGGCGATGTCTGCCCGTGACGCGCTCACGTGCGTGCGTAAGGTTTGGATGACGGCACGTTCATTGTAGCTGTAGACGCGCGCGGGGTCGCCGCTGACAACCGTCGAGCGGCTCAATTTCCGATGTGACAGTCCCGTCGCTGGGCCGTTGTTGCCGTTACTAAGCAATCGGTTGCTCCCAACTGATGTACCGGCGGGTCGCGGCAGACGCCGATCAGATTGTACATGGATACCGTAACCGCAGCGGCTCGGATCAGCAATAATTAAACCAGGTTGATTTAGTTATTGACGATTTTACCGCCAGGGCCCTATCGTTGGGCAGCGATTGGGTTGCGTGGCGGGTTCGAAACGCGGACAATCGTGGTGCTTACGCGGGGTCGCTTAGGATCGAACCAACATTCGATAGGCGAACCTAAAGAAGAGATGCCATGCATCCAATCGGGAGGGATCAATGTTATCGAAAATGTTGAAGATATCGGCGGCAACCGCTGCGTTGATGGTGCTTAGCGGGGCCTCTGCCTGGGCACAGGGAGATGTGCTGATCGGTTTGGTCACGAAGACCGACAACAATCCGTTCTTCGTGAAGATGAAGGAAGGTGCGGAGGCGAAGGCAGCGGAACTTGGTGCCACGCTGCAGAGCTTCGCGGGAAAATTCGACGGCGACAATGACGCACAGGTCGCTGCGGTGGAGAACCTGATCGCGGCCGGCGCCAAGGGTATCCTGATCACCCCGAGTGATACGGTGGCAATCGTGCCGACGATCCAGAGAGCACGCGAGGCGGGGATCTTGGTCATCGCCCTCGATACGCCGCTGGATCCGATCGATGCGGCCGATGCGACCTTCGCCACGGATAATTTCCGGGCCGGAGAGCTGATCGGTGCCTGGGCGGCCAAGACCCTTGGTGACGATGCGGCGGCGAATGCGAAGATCGCCTTCCTCGACGCGCTGGAGAATCAGCCAACAGTGGATGCCGCGCGCGACCAAGGTTTCATGCAAGGCTTCGGTATCGATATCATGGATCCGAGCCGGTACGGCGAGGAAACCGACGAGCGCATCGCCGGTCATCAGTGGGGCAAAGGCGCCGAGGAAGGTGGCCGCACGGGTATGGAAAACCTGCTGCAGAAGGAGCCCGGCATCAACGTCGTCTACACCATCAACGAGCCCACCGCCGCCGGTGCTTTCGAGGCGCTGAAGGCCGCTGGCCGGCAGGACGATGTGGTAATGACCTCGGTCGACGGTGGTTGCCCGGGAGTCGCGAACGTCAAAGACGGCGTGATCGGCGCAACCTCAATGCAGTTCCCGTTGCTGATGGCGTCACTGGGTGTCGAGGCCGTGGTCGAGTTCGCCAACTCCGGCACTAAGCCGGCACCGACGCCTGGCCTGGCGTTCTTCGATACCGGCGTCAAGCTCATCACGGACCAGCCGGTCGAGGGTGTTGAGTCGATTACTTCGGCGGAAGGCCTAAAGCTTTGCTGGGGCTGATATTCCCGCCCCTTGAGTCGACAACGAACTAATTATCGACACTGGAAGAGCAATCTCGATAGGATTGCTCTTCCTTTTTTTGTATTCCGCTGGGTGGTTACGGTCAGATGAACAGTACCGAAGAAGCGACGGGCGCCACGGCGTACGAGCAGGCCGCATCAGCCGAGACAGCGCCGGCGGAATTCGCGATCGACGACAATACCGTGCTGCGGCGCCTGCATCATTTCCTGCATGCCTATCCGACAGTGGTGCCGTTCATCGTGCTGTCGCTCGCCGTCATATTGTTCAGTTCGATCGTCGGCGGCCGCTTCTTCGCGCCCTTTAACTTATCGCTGGTCCTGCAGCAGGTCACCATTGTCGCCATTCTCGGGACCGCGCAGACACTGATCATCCTCACCGCCGGCATCGACCTCTCGGTCGGCGCCATCATGATACTGGCGTCGATCGTCATGGGTCGCCTCGCCGTGATCTCCGGCGTGCCGGCGGAGATCGCGTTCGGCCTGGGATTGTTGGCCGGTGTGGCTTGCGGCTTTTTCAATGGTGCCCTGGTCTCGTTGATCAGGTTGCCGCCGTTCATTGTGACGCTCGGGACCTGGAGCATATTCGGGGCGCTGATCCTAGGGTATTCGCGCAGTACGACAATTCGTCAGCAGGACATCGAGGCGAGCGCGCCGCTGCTGCAATATATGGGAACGGCGTTTCAAGTCGGTGGCGCCCGAGTGACCTATGGGTCGCTGTTGATGATCGTGCTCGCCGGGCTGGTTTGGTATGTGCTCAATCGAACGGCGTTCGGCCGCCATATTTATGCAACCGGCGACGACCCGGATGCGGCACGACTCGCAGGTATCAACACCAAACGCACGCTGATCGCCGTGTATTCGATCGCCGGCTTGATCTGTGCGACCGCGAGCTGGGCCCTGATCGGTCGTATCGGCGCGGTCAGCCCGATATCCGGCGGCAATGCCAACCTCGATTCGATCACTGCCGTGGTGATCGGCGGTACAAGCCTGTTTGGCGGCCGCGGATCGATCGTCGGGACGCTTATCGGCGCGCTGATCGTTGGGGTGTTCCGCAACGGCCTGGCGCTGGCCGGCGCCGACGCACTGTGGCAGGAGTTTACCATCGGTCTGCTGATCATTGTCGCGGTCGCCCTGGACCAGTGGATACGAAAGGTCTCCACGTGACGGAGGGGCAACCGATCCTGTCGGCGCGCGGCCTGGTCAAGCGCTACGGCCGTGTCGTGGCCCTCGATCATGCCGATTTCGATCTCATGCCGAACGAGATCCTTGGTGTTATCGGCGACAACGGTGCCGGTAAGTCGACGCTGATCAAAGCCTTGGCCGGCGCGGTCGCGCCGGAACAGGGCGAGATTCGCCTGGACGGTCAGCCGGTTCATTTCCGCTCGCCGATGGAGGCCAGGGCCGTCGGCATCGAGACGGTGTACCAGGACCTGGCCTTATCGCCAGCGCTGTCGATTGCCGACAACCTGTTCCTCGGCCGCGAGCGGCGGAAGGCAGGGGTGCTGGGCAAAGTGTTCCGGACGCTCGACCGCACCGCCATGCAAAATGAAGCGCGCCAGCACCTCAATGCGCTCGGTCTGCTCACCATTCAGAGCATTACACAGGCGGTGGAGACGTTGTCGGGCGGGCAACGTCAAGGCGTTGCCGTGGTGCGGGCAACGGCTTTCGGCAGCCGGGTCATCATCATGGACGAGCCGACCGCCGCGCTCGGCGTAAAAGAATCCCGCAAAGTGTTGGAGCTGATGCTCGATGTGAAGACAAAGCGCGGCCTGCCGATCGTGCTGATCAGCCATAACATGCCGCATGTCTTCGAAGTCGCCGACCGTATTCACATTCATCGGCTGGGGAAACGCATCGCCATCCTCAATCCGAAGGAATTCTCAATGTCCGATGCGGTTGCCATCATGACCGGTGCGCAGGAACCGCCGGTCACCCACTAGCGCCCGATGGCCGCGAAAACCAAACCGGGGGACTCGGTAAAGGAATATTAACCATAATCGCGGAATGTGGATGGGTCTTCAGGGTCTGCCATGGAGCCGTTCGCTCATGACCATCGTGCCGAATCATTCCACCGATGAACTCGACGAAATCGAAGTGCGGCTTTCGCGGGTCGCCATTGTCGGCGGCGTGCCGAGCCGCGAGCAACTGGTGCTGACGCAGCGGCGCAAAGACCTGCTGGCGGCCGCCGCCGGTGTGGTGCGGGAGATCCCGAAATTTCTGCCGGCGCGGGCGCCGCGGCTACCGGTCGGTCAGCCGCTGGAGATATAGTCGCGTAAGGCGTGCGCCTCGGACTCGACTTCCTCCAGCCTTACCTTGACGACATCGCCGATACTAATGACGCCGCACAGCGCGCCGTCTGCGACGACCGGCAGATGGCGAATGCGCTTTGCCGTCATGGTGCCCATGATATTGGCGACGGTATCATCCGGCGCGCAGGTATGGACGTTTGCCGTCATCAATTCACCCACCTGCATCTGCAAGATGCCGGCCCCGGTGGTGGCCAAAGCCCGAATGATGTCGCGCTCAGAGATGATGCCGCCGACGGTGCTGCCGCCGTCGCTGACGATCAGGGCACCAAGGTTGTGTTGGCGGAGCCGTTTCACTGCCTCGGCGATGGTTTCTGTCGGGCGGATCGTTTCAACGCGGCTGCCCTTGGCGTTCAATATGGTCTTTACATTCATAACCGCTCTCCACGTGGCCTGAACCACCGGACCACCCCCCAGGTGCCCCGGCGTCGCGGATGCGTCATTCTGTCACAAAAAAGGGCCGGAGGACTAGCGCGGTCGTGCTAGGGCGTCGAGGCGGCCGGTGACGATGCGATATTCTTCGCCGCTGGCGGGCAATAGGGCCAGCAAACGCCGCCAATAGGCTTCGGCGCCGGTAGGGTCACCGGACCGTTCGGCGGCCAGGCCGGCGAACCAAAGGGCGTCGACATTGTCGGGGTCGAGGTTCAGAACGCGGTCGGTCAGTGCGGGGATGGTTTCGGCAAGGGCCGGGTCTTGCTCGGCCGCGGTGATTGTGGCGACGAGCAGGGCGGCGAGGATTTGCGGCCGGTCCGGCGCCAGCTCGGCGGCGCGGCCGAGAGCGTCCACGGCGTTGCGGGGCTCGCCCAGAACCAAATATGACCGGCCGAGCATCAGCCACCCTTCGAGATCGTCAGGGGTGTCCGCCAACCTGGCGGCCAGCCCGTCGACCATGCCGCGGATTTGCTCGAGCTGCTGGTCGGGCGGCAATTGGGCGACTTGCGGGACAGCCTCGGCAATCAAGGCCTCGGCATCCAAGCCTAACTCAGTTGCCACCGCCCGAATGCGATCGCGCACGGCCGGCAGCCAGACCGCGTCCGGCGGGGCGCCGCTGGCCAGATCGAGCCAGTCATCAAGAGCGCGCTCCCGGCGGCCGGCTTGATAGTCGGCGAGGGCGCGGTAAAAGCGTGCCCGCGGCTCGTTGGGATCGGCGGCCAGGGCGTCGCCGAAAGCCGTGCGGGCCCCTTCGGTCACAAAGCCCTCGGCCGCATAGACCAAGGCCTCGCCGTAGAGAGACACGGCCCCGGGGTGGCGGTCAGTCAGGTCGATGGCACGTGCGAAGGCGGCGGCGGCATCCTCATAACGGCCAAGCGCGAAATGGACACGGCCGAGGTTGAGCCAGTTGGCGGTGTCGGCGGGATTATCGCGGCTGCGCTGCTCGAAAGTTGCCAGGGCGGCGAGGCGCTCGTCGTCCTGCGCGGTCTGGACCGGCGCCGGGCGGCTGGCAAAGGGCTGTCCGGGTAGGCCCGGGGAGCCGAGAGACAAATAGAGGGCGGTCGCCGCGGCCGGTAGGGCGATAACGAGAAGCAGCGCAAGCGCCGTTCGGCCGCGCCAATCAAAAGTGCTCATGGTGCGACTTTGACTGGCCCGTTGACCGGCCGCCAAGAGACGTCGTTCGACTTCGCGACGGGCGGCCTCCGCTTCCTGTTCGAGCAGCAAACCGCGGTCGCGGTCGCGGTCGAGCTCCTTCAACTGAGCCCGGAAAACCTCAAGATCGTGTTCGGCACGGCTGGCCCCGACGGCGCCGCCGGCGCTTAACATAGGCCGCAACAGCAGGAGCAGAACGACCGCCGCGAGGCCGCCAAGGCTGAGCCAGAGTGCCATTAGCCGTGATCGTTGCGGCGCAGCTCGGAGGCGGGAATCGCGGACGGTTCGGACCGGGCCTGCCGGTCGATCTCTTGATCGACGAGCGCGTCTAGGCGCCGGCGGTCGGCGGGAGACAGGGGTTCGACATGGCCAATGGGCTGGCTGTTGCGCATGCTGCGATAAGCGAAAAAGACGACGAGGATGGCGAGCACGGTCATGATCGGCGGGCCCAACCACAAAGCGGAGGTCGACAGGCGGAAGGGCGGTTTGAGGAGGACATAATCGCCGTAGCGGGCCACAACATAGTTGACGACTTGTTTGTTGTCCTCGCCGAGGAGCAGGCGTTCGCGCACGAGAATACGCAAGTCGCGGGCAATCTCGGCATTAGAGTCGTCGATCGACTGGTTTTGGCACACCACGCAGCGCAGGCCCTTGGAGATCTCCCGCGCCCGGGTTTCCAACGCGGAATCGGCGAGGATCTCGTCCGGTTCTACGGCCACGGCCGGCCGGGCCGCCAGCAGGGTCAGCGGCAGCAGTAGGGCGATGATGAAGACGACACGTGTCATTGGCCGAGCTCGGCAAGAATGGGCAGGATTACCTGTTCGACGATGGCCGGGGTCAGGGGACCCGCCTGTTTGTGGCGAATGCGCCCGGTGCTGTCGAGGATAAAGGTCTCGGGTACGCCGGTGACGCCCCATTCGAGGCTGGCACGGGCGTCGCGGTCGGCGCCGATGCGGGCATAGGGATCGCCATGCTTGTCCAGCCACCGGGCCGCGGCGGGGTCGGTATCGCGATAATTGATGCCGTAGATGGTGGCGCCATCCTCGGCCAGCCGGGTGATCAGAGGGTGTTCGGCCAAGCAGGGGACGCACCAGGAGGCGAAGATATTGACGATGGTTACTTGGCCGGACAGATCGGCGGTGGCAAAGCCGGGCTTTTGCGGCCGGCCTTCGAGGCCGGGCAGGGCAAATTCCGGCGCCGGCTTGTCGAGCAGTGCCGATGGCAGAGCGCTTGGGTCAAGGTTGCCATCGAGGCGGCTGGCGAAAATGGCGGCCAAGGCGACGAAGATAAGGATCGGGAGCAGGAAAAAGAGGCGCCGCATGGACTACTCCGCTGCCGCCGGGTGGGACGAGATCGCCGGTTGCGGCGATTTTTCCCGTCGCGGAGCGCCGACCCGATGACGGCGGTCGCTGAGCGACAGAAAGCCGCCGGCGACCATGATCAAGGCGCCATACCAAATCCAGGGCACCAGAGGATTGCGGTAAAACCGGGTGGTCCAGCCGCCGCTGCCATCGGGCTCGCCAATCACCGCATAAAGGTCGGCGAAGGGGGTGGTGCGAATGGCGGCTTCGGTGGTGGATTGGCCGGCGACCGGGAAGAAGCGGGTTTCCGGATACAACTCGGCGAAGACGCGGCCGTTGCGGCTGACAGTCACCGTGGCGCGCTGCAGCGTATAGTTGGGGCCGGTGCCATCGCGGACATCGTCGAGGCGGAAATCATAACCGGCGACCGGGACGCTCTCGCCCGGGCGTAAGACTTGAATCGACTCGGTCTGCCAAGACGACGAACCGGCGACGCCGATGATCATCACGGCGACCCCGATATGGGCGAGAGTCATGCCGGTGGCCGAACGGGGCAAACCTTGCAGACGGCGCAGGGACTCACGCGGTGGAGCGCGAAATAACTTGATGCGATCGGCCCATTCGGAGGCGGTGCCGAGGAAGAGCCAGGCGGCCATGCCCATGGCGAAAGGGGTCAGCGTCGGACCATCGGGGATAAGCAGGAAGGTGGTGGCTATGGTCGCCACGGCGCCGATGAGGGAGACGATCATGCGGCGCGAGATCATCTTCAGATTACCACGTTTCCAGGCCAGATAGGGGCCGATGGCCATGGCCAGGAACAGGGGCACCATGATCGGTACGAAGGTGGCGTTGAAGTAGGGCGGCCCAACCGAGACCTTGTCGCGGCCGTCGGTCATGGCCTCGAGCAATAGGGGATACAGGGTGCCGAGCAAGACCGTGGCGCAGGCCAGGGCGAGCAACAGATTGTTGAGAATCAAGCCGCCCTCCCGGCTCACCGGGGTGTAAAGCCCGCCGGCCTTCAGTATGGGCGCACGCAAGGCATAAAGGACCAAGGAGCCGCCGACGGCGAAGACGAGAATCGCCAGGATGAAAATGCCGCGGGTGGGATCGGTGGCGAAGGCGTGGACCGACGTGAGGACGCCGGAGCGGACAATGAAGGTGCCGAGCAGACTCAAGGAGAAGGTCAGGATCGCGAGCAGGATAGTCCAGGACTTCAAGGTGTCGCGCTTCTCCACGACGATCGCCGAATGAAGTAGGGCGGTGCCCAATAACCAGGGCATGAAGCTGGCATTCTCCACCGGGTCCCAGAACCACCAGCCGCCCCAACCGAGTTCGTAATAGGCCCACCAACTGCCCAAGGCGATACCGCCGGTGAGGAAGGTCCAGGCGGCCAACGTCCAGGGTCGCACCCAACGACCCCAAGCGGCATCGACACGGCCCTCGATGAGAGCGGCGACGGCGAAGGAAAAAGCGACTGAGAAGCCGACATAACCGAGATAGAGCAGCGGTGGATGAAAAGCCAAACCAGGGTCTTGCAACAGTGGATTGAGGCCGCGGCCATCCAACGGCGCGGGGTCGATGCGCAGGAAAGGGTTGGAGGTGAATAGAATGAAGGCGAGAAAGGCCGTGGCGATCATGCCCTGCACCGCGAGGGCACGCGATTTGAGAGACAGCGGCAGGTTGTTGCCGAATTGGGCGACGGCGGCGCCGAATACCGCGAGAATGACGACCCACAGCAGCATCGAGCCTTCGTGGTTGGCCCAAACGCCGCTTACCTTGTAGAGCATGGGTTTGAGAGAATGGCTGTTGCCGGCCACCGTGGTGACGGAAAAATCGGAAACGACGAAAGCGTAGGTCAGGGCGGCGTAAGCGACGGCGACCAGTAGCACCAGGGATTGGGCGGCCGGCCGGGCGATCATCATTAGGGTCGCGTTGCCACGTTGGGCGCCAATCAGCGGAATCACCGATTGAACGACCGCGACGACGAGCGCCAGAGCAAGGGCGAACTGGCCGATTTCGGCGATCATTGAGCTGTGCCCTCCGACCCTTCGAGGGCCTGGTTTTCGGCGCCGTCTCGCCACTGGCCCGAGGCCTTCAGCGCGTCGGCGACTTCTTTGGGGAGATAGGTCTCGTCATGCTTGGCGAGAACGTCGCTGGCGAGAAAACTGCCGTCGCGTTGGACGGTGCCTTCGGTGACCACGCCTTGGCCCTCGCGAAACAAGTCGGGCAGGATCCCGGTGAATGACACCTGCACCGTCTGCGCCAGGTCCGTGACCGTGAAATGCACGGTGCTGCCATCGCGCTGCACGCTGCCTGCCTCGACCAGTCCACCAAGGCGCAGGCGGCGACCGGGTTCGACTTGGCGCTCGGCAAGATCGCTGGGACTGTAGAAGAATACCAGATTGTCCTGAAAGGCAGACAGCACCAGTGCCGCGGCGACACCAAGCGTCGCCATGCCGAAGAGCACGAAATAGAGGCGGCGGCGCTTAGGCTTCATAGTTCGGCTCCGGGTGGGAGTCCGGTGGCGACCGGCGGGCGCGGCGCGGGGTGCGGGTGGCTTCCAGCCGGCGCAGCACGGCCTCGCCGGTGCGCAGGTCATGCAGGCTAAGGACGAGCATGAGGATCAGCACCGTGGCGGTCAGGCCCAAGGCTGGCCAGATAAAGGCTGCATGGCCGCCCATCTGTAAATACTCGTAGATCCGATCCATGGCGCGCTACTCGTGATTCTTCCCGAATACGGGCTGCGGCGACCGCCGGGTCCGACGATCCAAGGCATTAGATAACATCGGCGCCGCCCATAAACATGTCCAGAAGGTGATATCCCGTTATTTTCACAGCGTTTTGACCCGCGAGTGATTTAGAGCCGGGGGGTGATATAGAACCCGGTGGCGCGCGAAAATTGGGGTGCAAATGAGGTGATGTCGCCATGTTATTCCGCCGAGGCCTGGGCGAGCTGCAGGGCGCGGATCTTGCGACTGGTCAATTCGGCGCGAATGCGCAGCAGCAGCAGGGTTACAAAATAGGCCGTGAAGGCCAGGGCCATCAGCAGCAGAGGCCGCAGCATGGCGGGGTCGATCGCCGGGGCGGCCAAGCGGCTGACGCTGGCCGGCTGGTGCAAAGTGTTCCACCAATCGACGGAGAATTTGATAATCGGCACATTGACGAAGCCGACCAGGGCCAGCACGGCGGCGGCGCGGGCGCCGCGGGTGGGGTCGTCGAAAGCCCGACTCAGCGCGATATGGCCGAGATAAAGGAAAAACAGGATTAGCACCGATGTAAGCCGGGCGTCCCAGACCCACCATGTGCCCCACATGGGCTTGCCCCACAGCGAGCCGGTGGCGAGGACGATGAGGGTGAAGCCGGCGCCGATCGGGGCCGCGGCGCGGGCGGTTATATCAGCCAACGGGTGCCGCCAGATCAAGGCGGTGGCGCTGGCGGCGGCCATGACCGAGTAACACAGCATGGCGATCCAGGCCGACGGCACATGGACATACATAATACGGACGGTTTCGCCTTGCTGATAATCGGCCGGTGAGGCGAATAACGCGAAGTAGAGACCAACGATAAACAGCAGCACCGTCAAGCTGGCCGACCATGGCAGGATGGCGCGGCTGAGACGCAGAAAGCGGTTAGGATTGGCGAAGCGGTGCAGGTTGGCCAATGATCACGTCCTCGCTAGTCCAGGGCTTGGCGCAAGGCCGCCGCGGCCGCCCAAGGGCACAACGGCAGCGCCGCCGCCAGCAGGCCGCCGAGAATCAACAAATGGGGGCGCACCGGTAAGTCCGCAACCGCGGCGTCGATGGCGCCAACACCGAAAATAAGCACCGGAATATAGAGCGGCAGAACGAGCAGCGACAGCAACACGCCGCCGCGGCGGGCGCCGAGCGTGAGCGCGGCGCCAATACTGCCAACCAGACTCAGTGTCGGCGTGCCGATCAGCATGGTCAGCAGCAGCATGGGCAAGGTCTCGGCCGGTAAACCATAGAATAGCGCCAGGAGCGGGGTGGCGACGATCAAGGGCAGTCCGGTGGTCAACCAATGGGCGGCCATTTTCGCCAGAACGACAAATTCGAGGGGCAGCGGCGCCATTGCTAGGAGATCGAGGCTGCCATCCTCATAGTCGGACAGGAATAGGCGTTCGAGGCTCAATATAGCCGCCATCAATGCCACAACCCAGATCACACCGGCGCCGATGCGGGTGAGCACACCCGGCTCCGGCCCGACGCCGAACGGAAAGAGGATGGCCGCAAGGACGAAAAACAGCACTGTCGCGGCACTGTCACCACTGCCGCGGAGGGCCAGGTGAAGTTCTCGGCGTAAGACCACCAGCGCGGGTTTCACAGTCGATCCTCGGCAACCGAGGAGGCAGGCGCCGGGCGCTTGGCGGTAAGCTCAAGGCGATCGACGTCCGGCGAGGGTTCGACGATGTGGCTGGCGGCGATAACGATGCCGCCCTTGCCGCGGTGGGCGCCGATGGCCGTATCCAGCGCGGAAATGGCGGCGGTGTCGAGCCCGACGGTGGGTTCGTCGAGCAACCAAAGCGGCGTCGGCGCCGCCAGCAGGCGTGCAAGATTGGCGCGGCGGCGCTGGCCCTGAGAGAGGATCCGCGTCGGCAAATCGGCAAGATGCCCGATGTGGAAGCCGGCGAGCGCGGATTCGACCGCACTAGAATCGGTTTTGCCGGCAAGTTGGGCCCAGAATGAGACATTCTCGCGCACGCTCAGGACCGGCTTCAGGGCGTCGAGATGGCCGACATAGGCGACACGGGCGCGATGCGCCTCGAGATCGTCGGCAATATCCTGGTCGTTCCAGGTGATGGTGCCGGCCGTGGGCCGCAACAGCCCGGCCATCGCGCGAAGGAGGCTAGATTTGCCGCTGCCATTGGCGCCGGTCAACAACAGCGCCCCACCACGAGCGACGGCGAAGTCGACCTCATTAAGGACGCGGCGTTCACCGCGATAACAGACGAGCTTGCGGCCGATAAAGCTGTGCATGGCTGAAGAACCTGGTGGGCGCGCACCATAACGCAAGGCGGGCCGTCGCCGGAAGCGAAAGCTAGGCAGTCGGGGCAAAGAGTTGCGGCCGCCGGTGGGGGAACCGGCGGCCGCAGGGCCTTAGTTAGTCAACCCGAGAAGGGGCTGTCGGAGGCTACCGTGGCGGCGACTTGCGCCGCCGTCCACAGTTGGATTTGACCGCTCCGGTGTGACGGCAGTTGGTTTGGATTAGGGCGAAATTGTGGTTTCTCCCGCTATTCACCGGCACCTGTGCGTAAGTCGCCGCCGCTTGAGAACGAATCGCTTAACGTATATTCAGGGGCCGAGCGTGCATAATGGAGCGGACCGCCCTTGACGATGGGCGGCCCCGCGCCGAAACCGCCGATTTGGCCGAGCAGCCCTTGCAGAACCGGAGCCGACCATGACCGTGACCGGGCATGACAGTTTGAAGACCCGACGCCGCCTCGATGTGGATGGCAAGTCGTATGATTATTTCAGCCTCCCCGCCGCGGCGGCGCAGCTCGGCGATATCAGCCGGCTGCCCTATTCGCTTAAGGTGCTGCTGGAAAATTTGCTGCGCTTCGAGGACGGCGGCAGTGTCGTCACGGATGATGCGAAGGCGGTGGTGGCCTGGCTGGAAGCGCGGAAATCGAGCCGCGAGATCGCCTACCGTCCAGCCCGGGTGCTGATGCAGGACTTTACCGGCGTGCCGGCGGTCGTCGATCTGGCGGCGATGCGGGACGCCATGGTCAGGATGGGTGGTGACCCCCAGAAGATCAATCCGCTGAGCGCGGTCGACCTGGTGATCGACCATTCGGTGATGGTGGATGCTTTCGGCAGCGGCGATGCCTTCCGCGACAATGTGAAGCGGGAGTTCGAGCGCAACGGCGAACGTTATGCCTTCCTACGCTGGGGTCAGACCGCCTTCGACAATTTCCGCGTGGTGCCGCCGGGCACCGGGATCTGCCATCAGGTCAATCTGGAATACCTATCGCGTGTGGTGTGGTCGGAGGCGGACCAGAGCGGCACACAAGTGGCCTATCCCGACACTCTGGTGGGCACGGACAGCCATACCACCATGGTCAATGGCCTGGCGGTGTTGGGCTGGGGTGTCGGCGGCATCGAGGCGGAAGCGGCGATGCTGGGGCAGCCGGTGTCCATGCTGATCCCGGAGGTCGTCGGGTTGAAATTGACCGGGCGGTTGAAAGAGGGGGCGAACGCCACCGATCTGGTGCTGACGGTGGTGGAGATGCTGCGGGCTCAGGGGGTGGTCGGCAAATTCGTGGAATTCTACGGCGATGGACTCGACGCCCTGTCGCTGGCGGACCGGGCGACGCTGGCCAATATGGCGCCGGAATATGGCGCGACCTGCGGCTTCTTCCCGGTGGACCAGGAAACCTGCCGATATTTACGTTTCACCGGGCGCGACGAGCATGAAGTCAAGTTGGTGGAGGCCTATGCCCGGGCCCAGGGCATGTGGCGCGATGCCGACTCCCCGGACCCGGCGTTTTCCGCAACCTTGTCGCTGGCCCTGGCGGATGTGGAGCCGTCGCTGGCCGGGCCGAAGCGGCCGCAAGACCGAGTCCTGCTATCGGCGGCGGCCGGTGCCTTCGGCGACGCGGAAAAGGCGTTGGGAGGCAGCGGACGCAGCGCGTCCGTCGCCGGTGGCGAGTTTGCGCTGGCAGACGGCCATGTGGTGATCGCGGCGATTACCAGCTGCACGAATACCTCGAACCCATCGGTGATGATCAGTGCGGGTTTGGTGGCGCGCAACGCGGTGGCGCGCGGCCTCAAGGTCAAGCCTTGGGTCAAGACCTCGCTGGCGCCGGGCAGCCAGGTGGTCACCGACTATCTGGAAGCGGCCGGTGTCCAGGACGACCTGAACACGCTGGGGTTCAATTTGGTCGGCTATGGCTGCACCACCTGTATCGGCAATTCCGGGCCGTTGCCGGAGCCGATCGCCGATGCGGTGACGGCCGAAGATCTCGTGGTGTGTTCGGTACTCAGCGGCAACCGCAATTTCGAAGGACGGGTGCATCCGCTGGTCAAAGCCAACTATCTCGCCTCGCCGCCCCTGGTGGTGGCCTATGCCTTGGCCGGGTCGCTGAAGGTCGATCTGTATAACGAGCCGCTCGGCGAGGACGCCGACGGCAAGCCGGTGTTTCTGCGCGATATTTGGCCGACCAACGACGAGATCAAAGCGGTCATGGAGAAGGCGCTGACGCCGGAAATGTTCCGCCGCCGCTATGGCAATGTCTTCGAGGGACCGGAAGAGTGGCAAAGTATCGCCGGCAGCGGCGGGCAGACCTATGAGTGGCGCGACAGCTCGACTTATGTGCGGCACCCGACGTTCTTCGAGGACATGACGGACGAACCGGCGCCGATCGGCGATATTGTCGCGGCGCGGCCGTTGGCGATACTCGGTGACTCGGTGACCACGGATCACATCTCGCCGGCGGGATCGTTCAAGGCGGAAAGCCCGGCCGGGGAATATCTGGTCGCCCACCAAGTACGACCGCGGGATTTCAACTCCTACGGCTCGCGGCGCGGCAATCACGAAGTGATGATGCGCGGCACCTTCGGCAATATCCGGATCCGCAACCAAATGGCGCCGGGCACCGAAGGCGGGGTGACCAAACACCAGCCGTCGGGCGACTTGATGAGCATCTATGACGCGGCGATGCGCTACCGGGACGAGGGCGTGCCGTTGGTGGTCATCGGCGGTAAGGAATACGGCACCGGGTCGTCACGGGACTGGGCGGCCAAGGGGACGAGGTTGCTCGGGGTCAGGGCCGTTATCACCGGCAGTTTCGAACGCATCCATCGATCGAACTTGATCGGTATGGGGGTGCTGCCGCTGCAGTTCGAAGCCGGAACCAGTGGCGCGGACCTGAACCTAAAAGGGTCGGAAATCTTCGATATCGCCGGCCTCACGGGAGATTTATCGCCGCGGATGACCCTGATCTGCCGGGTCACCTATGCCGATGGCGCGGTGCGCGAAGTGCCGCTGTTGTCGCGCATCGATACCGAGGACGAGCTGGCCTACTACGAAAATGGCGGTATTCTACACTATGTTTTGCGTAATATGCTCAAGGCAGCGTGAGGTGAGAGCCGGTCAGGCCCGGGGCGCTCTCACCCGTTAGTGATTGGTCATCGCGAATAACGCAGGGGCATATAAGAGCAATGAAAAAGCGCTCCTTGCGCATGGTCGCCGCCGTTGCCGTGGCGCTGCTTTTCGCAATAACAACACCGCGGGCCGAGGCTGGGGAGCGTCTCGTCCTGGTGGAGCTGTTCACGGCGCAGGGCTGCCCAATCTGTCCTCAGGCAGATGCTTTCCTTGTCGAGCTGGCGAAGCGGCCGGACGTGCTGGCCCTCTCGTTCCACGTCGATTATTGGGACTATATCGGCTGGAAGGACCCGTTTGCCGATCCGGCGAATACGCGGCGGCAACAGAATTACGCCGACCGCCACGGGCTGCCGTATGTATTCACGCCGCAGATGGTGGTGGATGGGGCGTTTCAGGGATCGGGCAACGATCGCAGCCGCATCGTCGGCTACATCGACAGTGCGGCGGTTTTGCGCAAGCCCTGGATCGACGTGTCGCTAACGCGCGTCGATACGGACAAGGTTCATGTGCAGTTGCCGAGCAGCACCGGTTACCGCGGTGAGGCCGAGGTGGTTCTGGTGCGCTTCGACCGGGGCCATCGGACCAAGGTATCCCGGGGTGAAAACAAGGGGCGGAAACTTAAGAATATCCATGTGGTCCGCCAGTTTCGGCCGATCACCACATGGCGGGGCGAGGCCGTCTCACTCACGGTGCCGTTGGAGGATCTTGGCGGCGTCGGTGTGGATTTCGTTGCCGTAATCGTCCAGGAGGTCGGCCAGGGCCAGGTTATCGGCGTGGCGAAGCTCGACTTGCGCGGCGGTTCCTAGGGGACCTGCGTCAGTCCCTTGGCGAGGGCGCCGGTGAGGCGCTGGGCGAAGGCGATGGGATCGGGTACCGCTTCGCCTTCGAGAATACGGGCCTGATCAAGCAATAGATTAGCGATATCGGCGACGGCGTCTTGACCGAGGCCGCCCTGTTCAGCGATGGCGCCGGCAAGCTGGGTGATCAGCGGATGGCGCGGGTTGAGTTCGAGAATGCGCTTGGCGGTGCCGGCCGCTTCGCCGTCTGGCCGGTGTTGACGCATCAGCCGCTCGATATGCATGTCGAGATCGCCCTCATCGGCAACGAGGCAAACGGCGCTGTCGGTGAGACGGCGGCTGGCCCGGACGTCCTTGACCGCGTCCTCGAGGGCGAGCTTGAACAAGGCGGTCAGGCTGGAGATATCCGGGGCGTCGGCTTCGTCTGCGTTGTTGTCCGTTTCATCGGCGGGGGTGATGGCGTCGAGGTCAACATCGCCGCGGGTGACTGAGCGTAGAGTCTTGCCGTCGAATTCGCCGACAACAGGGATCCAGAATTCGTCGATGGGGTCGGACAGCAGCAGTACGGAAACGCCATGTTTGCGTAGGGCCTCGAGTTGCGGCGACTTGGCCATGGCCTGCGGGTCGTCGCCGGTGAGATAGTAGATATCGCTCTGACCGGGGCGCATGGCGGCGACATAATCGGTCAGGGAGACCAGCCCCTCGGCAGAGGTGGCGCGGAAGCGGGCCAGGGATAGCAGGTCATCGCGATAGGCGCCGTCCTCGTAAAGGCCTTCCTTCAAAACGGCGCCGAACGTCTGCCAGAATTTTTCGTAGTTGGCGGCGTCCGCGTCGGCCTGCTGCTTGAGTTCCGCGAGGACCCGCTTAACGAGGCCGCTGCGGATCTTGCCGAGCACCGGGTTGTGCTGGAGCATTTCCCGGCTGATGTTGAGGGGCAGATCTTCAGAGTCGACGATGCCGCGCAGGAAGCGCAACCAGGGCGGCAGCAGTTCCTCGTTCTCGTCGCTGACGAAGACGCGGCGGACATACAGCTTGACGCGGTGACGGCGGGAGGGATCGAAGAGGTCGAGCGGCTGCGTCGAGGGAATGAAGAGCAGATTGGTATATTCGATAACGCCTTCCTGGCGGTTGTGGATGGTCAGCCAGGGATCGTCGAAGGTATGTCCGACATGGTGGTAGAATTCGCGATACTGGTCTTCGGTGATGTCGCCTTTCGGTCGGGACCATAGGGCGGACGCTTCATTGAGCCGCGTGTCTTCCTCGCCCGCGCTGTCTTCGTCGCCCGTCTCCTGGCTCTCGCCCGTGCCACCGGCACGGCGAAGCAGGATCGGTACGGCGATATGGTCGGAATAGGTTTTGACGATCTGGCGCAGGCGGAGTTCCTCAAGAAACTCGTCATAGTCCTTGGACAGGGTGACGACGACCTTGGTGCCGTGCTCGGGGGCCCCACCGGCGGGTACATCGGCGGCGTCCTCGATCCGGGTGACGGTGAAACTGCCCTTGCCGTCGCTCTGCCAATGCCAGGCTTCGGTCTCGCCCGCCTTGCGACTGAGGACGGTGAGCTGGTTGGCGACCATGAAGGCGGAGTAGAAGCCGACGCCGAATTGGCCGATGAGATTGGCCTGATCGCGGGACTCCTCGCCAAGTTGGCCGAGGAAGGCGGCGGTGCCGGAATGGGCAATGGTGCCGAGATTCTCGACCAATTCGTCGTGGTTCATGCCGATGCCGTTGTCGGCGACGGTGAGCGTGCGAGCGGCTTTGTCGATGCTGAGAGTGATGCCGAGGTCAGCGTCACCGTCGATCAGATCGGGCTGGGTAATGGCGGCGTAGCGGAGTTTGTCGCAGGCGTCGGAGGCGTTGGAGATCAGCTCGCGCAGGAATACTTCCTTATTGGAGTACAGCGAATGGGCGACAATATCCAACAGGCGCACGACTTCGGCCTGGAAGGCATGTTGCTCCTGACTCATGAAAAATCCTCGACCTGTTTCGGTTGTTGAGACGATAAGCGACCTCGGCGCAGATATGTGACGGGCGAGCGGCGAGCGCAACCCCCGGGGCCCTTGATCGCGAAAGAAGCTGGCCGTTTGGTGACTTGCATTGGCCACTGGGACGGCCGATCTTTGGGCCATGCATCATCCGTCCGCCCGGCCCAAGGTGACCGCCGTTCTGGGGCCGACAAACACCGGTAAGACCTATCTCGCCATCGAACGCATGCTGGGCCACCGCAGCGGCATGATCGGCTTCCCGCTGCGGTTGTTGGCGCGGGAGAATTACGAGCGGGTGCGGAAGGCGCGGGGGGCCGGACAGGTGGCGCTGATCACCGGCGAAGAGCGGATCATCCCGGCCAACCCGCGGTATTTCCTGTGCACC
Organism: Alphaproteobacteria bacterium; assembly: GCA_021774445.1. Classification (GTDB taxonomy): domain Bacteria; phylum Pseudomonadota; class Alphaproteobacteria; order UBA6615; family UBA6615; genus SZUA-147. The sequence continues at coordinate 149,889 of JAJFJA010000059.1, read as the reverse complement.
GTCGAAGCGATGCCGTTGGATCGCCGGGTCGCCTTTCTGGCGGTGGACGAGATCCAGCTTTGCGCCGATCCGGAGCGGGGCCATGTGTTCACCAGCCGATTGCTGCATGCGCGTGGCGAGGAAGAGACGATGTTTCTGGGCGCGGCGACAATCGCGCCGATGATCGGCCGGCTGCTGCCGGAGACCAGTTTCGTGACCCGCAACCGGATGTCGCGGCTGAGCTATACCGGGCCGAAGAAATTGACGCGGTTGCCGCGGCGGTCCGCGGTGATCGGCTTCTCCGCCAACAACGTCTATGCGCTGGCGGAAATGCTGCGGCGGCAGCGGGGTGGTACGGCCGTGGTCCTGGGGGCGCTGAGCCCGCGTACCCGCAATGCGCAGGTGGCGATGTATGAAGCCGGCGAGGTCGACTATCTGGTGGCGACGGACGCGATCGGCATGGGCTTGAACATGGCCATCGACCATGTCGCGTTTTCAGCATTGACGAAATTCGACGGGCGTCATCCACGGCATCTGGCGGCGGCGGAGGTCGCCCAGATTGCCGGCCGGGCCGGGCGGCACATGGCCGATGGGACGTTCGGCACGACCAACGAGCTGGCCGGGCTGGAGCCGCAATTGGTGGAGGCTCTGGAAGAGCACCGGTTCGATCGCCTGAAATATCTGTTCTGGCGCAGTGGCGCGCTGGATTTCGCTTCGCTGGAGGGCTTGCAGCGCAGTTTGCGGGTGCCGCCGCCGGTGCGTGGGCTGACCCGGGCGCGGCCGGCGGACGATCTGCTGGCGCTGACGAAATTGCAGGCCGATGCAGAGGTGCGGCGACTGGCGGGCGGCGAGGCGGGCATCCGGTTGTTGTGGGATGTCTGCCAAGTGCCGGATTTCCGCAAGGACCTTGGCGACGGCCATGCGCGGTTGGTCGGTCGTATTTTCAAGCACCTGATGTCGGACGAAGGCGTGCTGCCGGTGGATTGGGTGGCGCAGGCGATTGATCGGCTGGATCGAACCGATGGCGACATCGAGACGCTGGTGGGGCGGATCGCGCACATACGGACCTGGACCTATGTTGCCCATCGGGGGGATTGGCTGGACGACAGCACCCACTGGCAGGAGCGGGCGCGGGCGCTGGAGGACAAACTGTCGGACGCCTTACATGACCGGTTGACGCAACGTTTCGTCGACCGTCGGGCGGCCGCCCTGGTGAGCCGGATCAGTGCCGGCGAAACGTTGCTGGGCGCGGTCACCCGGGCCGGCAGCGTCATCGTCGAGGGCGAGGCCGTCGGTGAACTCGCCGGCTTCCACTTCGTTGCCGACGAGGTGGCGCTGGATCAGGCCGGGCCGATCCGCGCGGCGGCGAACCGGGCCTTGCGGGACGCTATCGGTCCGCGGCTGCGCAGCTTTGCCGCCGATAGCGACACGGCATTTGCCCTGACCGGCAGCGGCGATTTGCAATGGCGCGGGCAGTCGGTGGCGCGGCTGGAGGCGGCGGCGACGCCGGTGCGACCGGACATCGACGTTCGGGTCAGTGAGCTGCTCGATCTGCAGGGTCGGGAAGTGGTGCGCCGGCGCCTGCAGCGCTGGTTGGACGGGTATGTCGGGACGATCCTGGCGCCGTTGTTGGCGCTGGAGGCGGCGGCGCTGGCCGGTCCGGCTCGGGGGCTGGCCTATCAGCTCGTTGAAGGTCTGGGCACCGTGGCGCGGAGCGGGGCGCGTGATCAGGTGGCCGCTTTGGCGCGGCAAGACCGTCAGGATTTGGGGCGCTTGGGTGTTCGCTTCGGCGTCGAGGCGATCTATTTGCCGGAGTTGCTCAAGCAAGTCCCGGTTGGCCTGCGGGCCCTGCTGGCCGCGGTCCATGCCGGACTGCCGCCACATCCCATAGACGGCGGACGGACGTCGCTGTCGGTCGATGCCGGTTGGCCGGAGGGATTCTACTTACGTGCCGGCTATCGGCCGGCCGGTCCTATCGCGGTGCGGGTCGACATGCTGGAAAGGCTGTTGGCGGAGGTTCGGCGCGGTGTCAAGCAAGGGCCCTATGTGGTGCCGACCGGAAGGATGACCGCCATCGGTGCTAGTGTCGCGGTTCTGGCCGAGGTCCTGCGGGCCTGCGGCTTTCGCGCGGAAGCCGGCGACGATGGGGTGATCGTAACGGCGCGCAAGCGTGGGCACGGGCCCCGGAACGGCCGGGCCGCGCAAAAGCACGGCAAGTCGAAAAGCGAGGCGGATTCGCCGTTCGCGAAGCTGCGCGCGTTGCAAGGCGCCCGATGACCGAGGGGGTTCGGGTCGACAAATGGTTGTGGTATGCGCGCTTTTTCAAGACCCGGACCTTGGCCACGACGTTGTGCCGGGCCAGTAAGGTACGGGTCAACAGAACGGTTATCGGCAAGCCCCATACGATATTGCGGCCAGGCGATGTGCTGACATTCCCGATGGGCCGGGAGATCCGGGTGGTTAGGGTGGTGGCGCTCGGTAGCCGGCGCGGCCCCGCCCCAGAGGCCCAGACCCTGTATGAGGATTTGACGCCGGCGACCCGCCCAGAAACGCGGTCAGGCGACGGCGCGGCGGCGCGGGTGGCGCCACGCTCCCTTGGCGCCGGCCGACCGACGAAGCGGGACCGCCGGGCACTCGATAGGCTGCGCGGAACGGAGGAATTGTAATGCAAAGACCCCGGAAAGCTGAGGGTTGTTCGGTTCCCAGGCCACATGCTAGGCCTTCGGCATGATTGGCAGGCTCAAAGCCCTATTCGCAGAGGTGCCGGGCGGCGCTGAGAAAGTTCGGCAGCATCAGGCGGACGAATTACAGCTCGCGGCGGCGGCCCTGCTGGTGGAAGCGGCGCGCATGGATCAGTCGTTCGATGCGGCGGAGCGGCAGACCATCAGTACGCTGTTGCGTGGGCGCTTCAACCTTGACGAAAGCGAGGTCGAGATCCTGATCGAGGCGGCGGATCAGGAAGTCGAAAATGCCGTGGAGCTCTATAGCTTTGCGCGCCAGGTGAAGGACCGCTTCAGCCATGAAGAACGGCTCGAATTGGTGGGCATGCTCTGGGAGGTCGTCTATGCCGACGGCAGCCTGCATGACTATGAGGCAAATTTGCTGAGGCGTATCGCAGGCTTGGTTTATGTAAGCGACCGTGAGAGCGGCGCGGCCCGCAAACGGGCGCTAAAACGATTGGGACTTAACGAGGACTAAGGCGCAGCCGATCACAAAATGGCTGGCCGGTTTAGGAGAACAGCACATGACGTACGTCGTCACAGAGCAATGCATCAAGTGCAAATACACTGATTGCGTGGAAGTTTGCCCGGTGGATTGCTTCTACGAGGGCGAAACGATGTTGGTGATCAACCCGGACGAGTGCATCGATTGCGGTGTGTGCGAGCCGGAGTGCCCGGCAGAGGCTATCGTTCCGGATACCGAGCCCGGTGTGGAGCGCTGGCTCGAGCTCAATCGGGAATATGGTGAGCAGTGGCCGAATATCGCCGCCAAACTCGAGCCGCCGGCCGATGCCGATTCCCACAAGGGAGAAGAAGGCAAGTTCGACAAGTATTTCTCGACCAATCCCGGCGGGGGTTGACGGTGCCGTCCGGGGGCCGATAACCCGGAAATACTGTCTTTTTCTAAGTATTTGTGATACAAGAAATAATCACAATGGGGCTGCCTCGGCGGTCCCATTGATCTTGATTCGGGTCGATTTGCGGCTGGAAGCGGACTGACAGGCTTGTCGAGAGCCGTGGCCGCAATACTTCCGCGGGCATGATCCCGCGTCGGAAAGCTGGAGTAGCATGACAAAAGCGAAGGACTTGGATTTCGCCGAAGGCGACTATGTGGTTTATCCGACGCACGGCGTCGGCAAGGTTACCGGGGTAGAAACGAAGGAAATCGCCGGGCAGGAATTGACCCTGTTCGTGATCCAGTTCGAAAAGGAACGGATGACCCTGCGCGTGCCGATTTCGAAAGCCAAGGATTCGGGCCTGCGGAAACTTAGCAACCGTAAGGTGATCGATAGCGCGTTGAAGACCCTGAAGGGCCGGGTCCGGGTGAAGCGGACGATGTGGAGCCGGCGAGCCCAGGAATACGAGGCCAAGATCAATTCCGGCGATCCGGTGCTGATCGCCGAAGTGGTACGCGATCTGCATCGCGGCGAGGATCAACCGGATCAGTCCTACTCGGAACGGCAGATGTACCAGGCGGCGCTGGATCGACTCGCCCGGGAACTGGCGGCCGTCGATAGCATCGATCACGATGCGGCGGTAGAAAAGTTGGAGATGCTGCTGCAGGCCGCGTGAGCGGCCGTTCCATGGCGACCGGCGACGGACCGGCCGCCGATTCTTGGATTTGTTTGTTGGAACGCCTTTCCTGAAAATCGAAATGGCCCCATGCTGATTGACGAAGGGGCCGCGGGGCAGAGGGGAATGCGGCGTGCCGGTTTCGGACAAGGACAAATTTGCCGTTCTGTGGCGACCGAGAAGAGTGTGGGCGATCGCTGCCGTTCATGGCGATGCAGCACGGCTTAGCAAGCTGCACCGTCTGATCGCCGATCAATTCAAACTGGGCGACCGGGTCGTCTATCTGGGTAACGTGGTCGGCCACGGACCCGAATCGCGGAAGGCTGTCAGTAATTTGCTGGCCTTTCGTCGGGCGGCGATCGCCGGATTGGGGATGTTCGCCGCCGATGTCGCGGTGCTGCGCGGCGCCCAAGAGGAGATGTGGCAAAAGCTGCTGCAGCTGCAATTCGCGCTGAACCCGGCGGAAGTGCTGGGCTGGATGTTGGACCAAGGGGTGGCCCCGACCCTCGAAGCCTATGGCGGCGATGGTCAGGAAGGCATGCGCGCGGCGCGTACCGGGGCGGCGGCGATTGCCCGTTGGACCGGCGCGCTGCGGGCGACGATGCAGCAAGTGCCGGGACATGTGGAGTTCATGGCCTCGCTGCGGCGCGCGGCTTATACCGAGCCGGCCTCGGGCGGCGCCAAGATATTGTTCGTGCATGCGGGTCTCGACACGTCGCGGCCGTTGACGGCGCAGAATGATAGCTTCTGGTGGCCGACCGAGGACTTCATGCAGCGAGACGAACGGTTCGGCGACTTCGCCAAAGTCATGCGCGGCTACGATCAGGACCGGCCGGGCCTCGCCGTCGGCCATTGCCGCATGAGCCTCGACGGCGGTTGCGGCTTCGGGGGGCCGTTGCTGGGCGCTTGCCTTGCCGATGACGGCGAGGTCCTGGAGGTGCTGGAGGCCTAAGCAAGCCCCTATTCAGACACCACTTTCACCAAGGCACCGGCCTGCGGTTGGGCGCTGGGCCCGAGGCCGTTGATAACGCGGAACCAATCCTCCTGCAGGTCCTGCAAGGCCATGCGCCCGGCGAATGTCGCGGCGGTCTCGCCGGCGCCGACCGAAGTGACGCGGATGGCCAAGGGGCGCAACGTCCGTCGCTCCTCCGCACTCAGGCGGCGGAAACTGAAGGTGGTTCGCCGCAGGGGCTCGGAAAGGCGCTCGGTCTGATCCGGCGGCGTCAAGAACAGAAAGCGGAAGATCTGACTGTCGCTGAAGCGAATGGCCAGCGGTCGTGCCTGGATCGACCCGTTCCGGTTGGTGAGAATGGCGCTACCGGTGGCTGCCTCGAAGCCGTTGAGATCGATTGTCTCAAGGTCGGCGATGTCGAGTGCGGTGGCCCACTGGTCACGAACATAGCTCGTCATGGCGCCGTCAAACGGCTTGGGAGCAGCATCGAAGATGATGGCGGCACCGCCTTCGGCGCGGCCGATGACCCGATTGGGATCGTTGCTCAGCTTGAAACCGTCGGGCACCTCGAATTGGAAGCCGATCTCAGGATGGATAAAGCGGTTGCCGCGGACAAATCCCTGTGCCCTCGAGCCTTGATAGGCGAGGCCGTCGATGGTGTTCAGGTAATCGCTGACACCGTGGCGAGGGTCCGGGACCGGGGTGACGTCGGCGGCCTCGGTGGCGGCGTTGACGCGATCCGCGGTGCGGGGATGGGTGGACATGATGTTGTACCGGGCGGCCGGGTCCGGCTGGCCGGTGGCGCGGGCCTCCAATTCGGATTGGGCCTGAAGCTTGGCCAGGAAGCTGGCCATCGCGGCGGTGTCGTAGCCGGCACGGGCGAGATAGCGGACACCGAGTTGATCAGCCTGGAATTCCTGGCCGCGCGAATAGGACTGGATATAGGCGGAGGCGCCGAATTGCGCGAGCTGGCCGACCTCACTGCCAACCACGACGCCGAGCAATGCGGTGCCGAGACCGGCGACGACGCTTTGGCTATAGCGCTGCGCGGAATGGCGCGCGGTCACATGGCCGATTTCATGGGCCAATACACCGGCAAGCTCGGCCTCGCTGGTCGCCAGGGCAAGCAGGCCGCGGGAGATGTAGACGTAACCACCGGGTAGCGCGAAGGCGTTGACGACGTCGCTGTCGAGCACGGTAAAGGTGAAGGCGAGATCCGGGAGATCGGAGACCCGGGCCAGGCGCTGGCCGATCTGGTCGGCATAGGCAGCGATCGCGGCGTCGTCGTAATCGCCGCCGAATTGCGCCAGGATTTGCGGATGCTGTTCCTGCCCGACCTGTAACTCCTGCTCGGGCGACATCAAACCGGTAAAGTTGCGTTCGCCGGTGGCCGGGTTGACGGAGCACGCGGCGACCAGGAACACGGCAGCCAACGGTGTTGCGATTCGGCGATGGCGCCGGCCGGACCTGGGGTTCGTCGTCATGGTGGCAACACCTCAATCTGCTCGGGATGGGTGACGTTGATCATGGGGCCGTTGCGCCATTCAAGCCAACCCCGGACGCGAACAAGGCGGCCACGATATGTGTCGAGCGCGGCCGCGGGAAATTGCTTAAGTTCGCGCGGGGCGATGCTGATCGTGAAGTCGGTCCGATAGTCCTCGCCAAAGTTCAAATAGCCACGGCCGCGCACCACGGCGTTGTCCGTGACCACGCCCTCAACCAGGGCATATTGCCCTATGTGTTGTGCCGCGGTCCGATGATCAAGGACGGCATAAAAACGATCGCGCCAAATGCCCTCCCGACCGCTGCGGGCGCGGTTCTCCGCGTCGAGCATTTCGGCGATCAAGGCGCGGTTGTCGGCAAAACTGTAGACCCGGGCCAAGCCGCCGGCGAGCAGCGCGCCCTGCAGCCAGGTTCCGTCCAAGGTGAAGAGGTGGGCCAGCCGGCGGCCATAACGATCCTCTTGCCGACCGCCATATGCGAGGCGGACCGGGATGCCAAGTACAAGCTCCGCCAGGCCTTGCTTGGCCTCGTCGGCGAGGGGCCATTTTTGGAAATTCGGTCGGCCGAGCGGTAGTTTCGGCGCTTGGATACCGACCAGCCGGACCTCTCGGCCGTCGTCGAGGACGACCGTGTCGCCATCGATGATCTCGACGACAGTCGCCGTGCCGCCGTCGGTCAAGTTCGGCGGAAGACGGGTTTGGGCGGCACTCGGCGATGCCAGCCACATTAGCAGGGCGGCTAAGTACAGGGTCGCGCGCATGGGCGTAGTATAGCTTGGCCTAGGCCCATATGGAGCACTAGACTTCGGCAACTTGCAGCGTTTCGGATGTGCCTATGGGCCGTGATTTGTATCCCGAGATCGCGCCCCATGCCACCGGCATGCTGGCGCTCGACGACAGACACAGTATGTATTGGGAGGTCTCGGGCAACCCGGACGGCGTGCCGGTGGTGTTCCTCCATGGCGGCCCGGGCGCGAGTACAATGCCCGCGCATCGGCGCTTCTTCGATCCGGTGTATTACCGCATCGTCCTGTTCGATCAGCGGGGCGCGGGCCGTTCGACGCCGGGCGGCGAGCTGACCGACAACACGACGCAACATTTGCTGGCCGATATCGAGCGATTGCGAGTCAGCCTGGATATCGAAAGTTGGATCGTGTTCGGCGGATCCTGGGGCAGCGCCTTGGCGTTGGCTTACGGTCAGGCGTTTCCGGAGCGCTGCCGAGCGCTAGTGCTGCGCGGCCTGTTTCTGTGCCGGGATGAGGAGGTGGACTGGTTCCTGCACGGCATGCGGCGGTTTTTTCCCGAGGCCTGGCGGCGCTTCGCCATGGCGATTCCGGAACCGGAGCGGGGCGATCTGCTGACGGCGTTTCACCGCCGCTTGGCCGATCCCGATCCATCGGTGCATATGCCGGCGGCGGCGGCGTGGAGCCGTTACGAAGCCGCCTGCTCGACATTGCTGCCGACGGCGGAAACGGGAACGACCACCGGCGTCAGCACGGGCGCCTGGCGGCTGGCCCGTATCGAGGCGCATTATTTCGTCAATCGGTTCTTTCTGAAGGCGGACGCGTTGCTGGAGAATGTCGGCCGGCTGCGGGGCATTCCGACCGTGATCGTGCAAGGGCGCTATGATGTCGTTTGTCCGGTGATCAGCGCCGATGCGTTGGTGCAGGCCTGGCCGGAGGCACGGCTGGAGATTGTCCCGGATGCCGGGCATTCGGCGATGGAGCCGGGGTTGCGAGCGGCACTGGTGCGGGAGATGGACGCCCTGCGCTTAGAGCAATAGATTTGCCGGCGCGCGGCGGTGGACGGGTGGGCGGTGGTTGCACAATGCCACCGTTGGCTTATCATGTCGCGGGCCTAGGAGGGGCGTTTGGGGGGATTCATTGTGTTTCAGAGATGGGTTGCGGCCGCCGGAGCATTCTTGGTGGCGATCACCGGGTTTGCCATGCCGGCGCTGGCGGCGGACGAGGTCGATCGTCTCAGTCTGGGTGCAGGGTGGTTCGATGTGCTTGATGATCAGGACTCCGCTGACTTCCGGCTGGAATATCGTTTCGGCAAGACCTTCCTGGGTTTCGTGAAACCCTGGGTCGGAGCGGAAGCCAATTTGGACGGGGCGCTCTATGGCGCCGGTGGGGTTCTAGCCGATCTTCATCTGGGTGATCGTATCGTGATCACACCAAGTTTCGGTGTGGGTCTTTACAGCGATGGTGGCAGCAAGGATCTCGGCCATGTGGTGGAGTTCCGCAGCCAGATCGAAATCGGCTATCAGTTCGAAGACCAATCCCGGATCAGCCTGGGTTTCAGCCATACGTCAAACGCCCATTTGGACGAGGACAATCCCGGGGTGGAAGTGGCCATGATCTACTATCATTTGCCGGTTGGCAGGCTATTCGGCAGGTAAGGAGCCGTTACAGCGACAACAGCAGCGGATGGAGCCATGGGCGCCGTGCTGATTACCGGCGCGGCGCGGCGTATCGGCCGGGCGATCGCCGAAGCGCTGGCGACCGATGGTTGGCCTGTCGCCGTGCACTACAACGCCTCACGGGAGGATGCCGAGGCGACCGTCGCGGCGATACGCCGGCAGGGCGGCGTCGCCGAGGCGGTGCAGGTGGATTTGGCGAATGCGGCGGCGGTGTCGGGGTTGGTGGCGCGGGCGGCGGCGGCGGTCGGACCGCTGAGCTGCCTGATCAACAATGCCTCGCGGTTCGCCTTTGACGATATCGCCAGCCTGTCGGTGGCAAGCTGGGAGCCGCATATGGCGGTCAATCTGCGAGCGCCGGCGCTGTTGTCGCGGGATTTCGCCGCCGCCCTGCCAGCGGGAACGGATGGGGTCATCGTCAATATCCTCGACCAGAAAGTGGCGAACGAGAATCCCGATTTCCTGTCCTATTCGGTCTCGAAGATGGGGTTGGCGGCCTTGACCAGGCTGCTGGCGCTGGGGTTGGCACCGCGTATCCGGGTGTGCGGCATCGCCCCGGGGCTGACCCTGCCGAGTGGCGGCCAGACGGCCGAAGGGTTCGCCCAAGCGCACGCCTTGTCGCCCCTGGGGCGGGGCAGTACGGTGCAGGATATCGTCGCCGCCGTACGCTATGTCCTGGGTGCGCGGGCGATGACAGGGCAGACGATCATGGTCGATGGCGGCCAACATCTGCACAAACGGGCCCATGATGTGATGTTCGAGACACTCGACGAAGCAGGCGACGGACGGGGCGCGCGCGGGAGCAGCCCCGCCGATGATTGATCGATTGACGCGCTGGCCGGACCCGGCGACCGCCTTGCTGGATTCCGTACTCGGGAGGGGCGGCACGGAAATCGCCAAGATCTTCTTCCGCGACATGATCCTGAACATCCCGATCGGCATTCACGCGCAGGAGCTGGCCGGACCGCAGCGGGTGGCGGTCAACCTCGAGATATATCTGAAGCCGCGCGCCGACGACCATGGCGACGATATCACCAATGTTTTCGACTACGACCAGGTGCGGCGTCGGGTTCGCGCGCTGGCCGGCGACAGGCGCCTCAACCTGCAAGAATCGCTGGTCGACCGCATCGCGGATATTTGCCTTGGTTTCGACGAGGTCTGCGCCGTGCGCGTGGCGACCGAAAAGCTGGATGTCTACGAGGAATGCGCCGGCGTCGGCTATGAAGTGGTGCGCATCAAGCCGCAAGAGGCGGCGCCATGATGTGGGTCAATGGGACGACGCGCGTGATGTGCCAGCGTCGTGCCCGGGCTAAGGGAGACTGAGAATGGCGGGATGTGATGCCGGCAGCTGTCGGGTCGCGGTGGTTCGGACCTATCGGGAACTGCGCGATCGCGGCGCGAGCGATCGATGGGCGTTCGGGTCGGCGATGATCGTGTTTCGTAACCATCACCCCGAGGTTGCCTCGGCGGAAGTGCCGTACCGGATCGCCGGGTGGATCGAAGAGGCGATTGCCGACGATCAGAACCGCTGGGCCCCGGCCTCGTCGATGCCTTCATAGAGCCATGCCATGCCTTGGTAAGCCTGCGCCGGCGTGCGGGCGCCGAGGGTCATGGCGCGCAGTTCCGCGGTGACGCCGGCGGCGTGGTAGACATCACCATAGAAGCGGGCGGTGAGCTGGACGCGGCCGGTGCGTAGGTAGCGATCCTGTTGATAGGCGCGGAAGGCCGCGGCGATGTCGGCGCCATGGGCGGCGACTTTGCCGGCCAGGCAGACGGCATCCTCCGTGGCCATGCAAGCGCCTTGGGCGAGGTACTGCAGCATCGGGTGGGCGGCGTCGCCGAGCAGCGTGACCCGACCGTGGCTCCATTCTTTGATGGGCTCGCGGTCGCACAAGACCCACATGCGCCAAGACTCTATCTTCTCCAGCATCGCGAGGACGCTCGGGTGCTGGCCACTGAAATGCTGTGCGAGTTCGTCCGGGTCGCCGAAAATGTTCCAGCCTTCCTCATAGCGGTCGCTGTGGAACACGGCGACAAGATTGAAGATATCGCCACGATGGAGCGGGTAGTGGACAAGATGGGTCTTGGGACCGGCCCATAGAACGACGTTGTTGTTACGGGATGTGTCGGGTACTTCGGCGGTCGGCAGGACGGCGCGATAGGCGATGTGACCGGAAACCCGCGGCGGCCCATCGCCGATCAACTGACCGCGAATCCTCGACCAGAGTCCGTCGGCGCCAATTAGGGCTGTGCCGCGATGGTCATGCCCAGCCTCGGTGAGGACGCGGACATGATCGCCATGGTCTTCGTAGGCGCTGACTTTCTGACCGGTCGACAGCGCGACCAGGGACGACGCCCGGCAGGCGTCGAGATAGACTTGGTGCAGGTCGGGGCGATAAATGACGCCATAGGGAAAGGCGAAGCGCTCGCGGAACGGGCCGTCCAGCGGGACGGTGGTGATCTGCTCGCCGCTGAGTGCATCCATCATCACCAGGGCGTCGGGGAAGACGGCGACGTCGTTGATGGCCTCGGTCAGGCCGAGGGCGGCGAACATCTTGAAGGCATTGGGGGCGATCTGGATGCCGGCGCCGATTTCGCCGAGGTATTCGGATTGCTCGATCACGTGGGTTGGTCGGCCCTGTCGGCCGAGGGCCAGAGCGGCGGCCAGTCCGCCGATGCCGCCGCCGATAATAAGAATAGGGTCGTCGGTCATATGCTGCCTCTCAGTCTGGCCCTATGATGCCGGTCTACGCCGTCCGGCGCATCAGTTTCCGTCACCTTTTCGATGATCTCGCACCTGGGCGCGGGGCGGCAAATGGGGTACATCTAAACCATGGCCAGCACAGCAGCGGCGACCGCGCCGCAACCGAAAAAACGTCTCTTTCTCGTCGATGGGTCGGGCTACATCTTCCGGGCGTTTCATGCGCTGCCGCCGATGACACGCGCCGACGGGACGCCGGTGAACGCGGTGTACGGTTTCTGCAACATGATCCAGAAATTGCTCGATGAAGTGGAAGACTACGACGCCGTCGCCGTCATCTTCGACAAATCGGGACATAGTTTTCGCAACGATATCTACGACCAATACAAGGCCAACCGTTCCGAGCCGCCGGAAGACTTGGTGCCGCAATTCCCGATGTTCCGCGAGGCGACCCGCGCCTTCAATCTGCCCTGCGTCGAACAAGGCGGGTTCGAAGCCGACGACCTGATCGCCACCTATGCGCGGCAGGCGCAGGAAGCGGGCCGCGAAGTCGTCATCGTGTCGTCGGACAAGGATCTTATGCAACTCATCATGCCGGGCGTAACGATGCTCGATCCGATGAAAAACAACGCGGTGATTGGGTCGCCGGAGGTCGAAAAGCGTTTCGGGGTGGCGCCTAACAAGGTCGTGGAAGTACAGGCGCTGGCGGGCGACAGCGTCGACAACGTGCCGGGGGTGCCGGGTATCGGCGTCAAAACCGCGGCGTTGCTGATCAACGAATATGGCGACCTGGAGACCTTGCTGGCGCGGGCGGCAGAGATCAAACAACCGAAGCGGCGGCAGAATTTGATCGACTTCGCCGACCAGGCGCGGTTGAGCAGAGACCTGGTCGAGTTGCGTACGGATGTGCCCGTGGACGAGCCGCTGGGGTCGTTCGGACGGCGGGAGTTCGATCCGGTCCAGCTTGGTAGTTTCCTGGAAAAACAGAATTTCAAGGCCATTCTCGATCGTTTGCGCACGAGGTGGTTTCGCGATGGTTTGATCGACAAGCATCCGAACCGGGAGGCGCCGAAACCGAAGGACCAGTATTACGAGCTGGTGACGGAGATGGCGGCCTTGGAGCGCTGGCTGGCCGAGGCGGGCCGGCTGGGGCGGGTGGCGCTGGAGGTGCAGACGACGCGGCCGGGCGATCACAATATGCGGGCGCGACTGGCGGGGATCGCGCTGTCGGCAGAGTCGGGGCAGGCTTGTTATGTGCCGGTGGGGCACTTGCCGCCGCAAAAACAAGGTGATCTGGCGCTCGGCGATGTGGCGTCGGCGGTGCTGAAGCAGATCACCGAACCCGAGGTGTTGTATGCCGTCAAGGCCTTGGTGGAAGACCCAGCGGTGCTCAAGATCGGGCACAATATCAAGCGCGACCTGATCATCCTCGGTCACGAGTGCGCGCGCCATCTGCCCGAGGAACCGCCGCTGGCGCCGCGGGCGCTGGACGATGTGATGCTGTTGTCCTTCGTGCTCGACGGCGGCCGGCACGGCCATGATCTGGCGCAGCTCGCAACCCGGCATTGCGCGCATGACTTGGCCACGATCAAGGCGCTGGTCGGCAGCGGCAAGAGCCAGATCGCCTTCGCCGAAGTGGCGCTGGATGTGGCGTTGGACTATGGGGCTGCCGCCGCCGACTATATCGGCCGGTTGCATGAAATCCTGAAGCCGCGCCTGGCGACCGAGCATATGGCGACGGTCTATGAAACCGTGGAGCGGCCGCTGCTGCCGATCCTGGCACGCATGGAAGCCGCCGGGGTCTTGGTCGACCGGGCGGAGCTGGAGCGGTTGAGCGAAGATTTCGCCGGCCGCATGGCCGGGTTCGTCACGCAAGCTCATGCCCTGGCCGGCGAGGACTTCAATATCGGATCGCCGAAACAACTCGGTGAGATCCTGTTCGACAAACTGAGTTTGCCGGGCGGTAAAAAGGGCAAAACCGGCGCCTATTCGACAGGGGCCGAGATCCTCGAAGATCTCGCCGCGGGCGGTCATGATCTGCCGCGGGTGGTGTTGGACTGGCGGCAATTGTCGAAGTTGAAATCGACCTATACGGACACGCTGGTCGAGCAGATCCATCCGGAGACCGGCCGGGTACATACGGACTATGCCATGGCGGTGGCACAAACCGGGCGGCTCAGTTCGAACGACCCCAACCTACAGAATATCCCGGTGCGAACCGAGGAAGGGCGCAAGATCCGCCGCGCCTTCATTGCGTCCGCCGGGCACAAGCTGGTGTCGTTGGACTATTCGCAGATCGAGTTGCGGGTGGTCGCCCATGTGGCCGGCATCGCGCCGCTGATTCAGGCGTTCAAGGACGGCCAGGACATTCATGCGATCACCGCGAGCCAGGTGTTCGGCGTGCCGATCGCGGAAATGGACGGGGCGACGCGGCGGCGCGCCAAGGCGATCAATTTCGGCATCATCTACGGCATCAGCGCCTTTGGCCTGGCGCGAAATCTGGGCATCGGCCGGGCCGAGGCCAAGGCCTATATCGACGCCTATTTCGAACGCTATCCGGGCATTCGGGCCTATATGGACCGGACCATCGAAGGGGCGCGGGAGAGCGGTTTCGTGACCACCTTGTTCGGCCGTCGCATCCATCTGGCCGGGATTCACGACCGTAACCCCAGCCATCGCAACTTCGCCGAGCGCCAGGCGATCAACGCACCGATTCAAGGTACGGCCGCCGACATCATCAAGCGGGCGATGATCCGGGTGCCGGCGGCGTTGGCGGACGCCAAGCTCAAGGCGGCGATGCTGCTGCAGGTGCATGACGAGCTGTTGTTCGAAGTGTCGGATGGCGAGGTGGAGCCGACCATCGCCACGGTGCGGGCGGTGATGGAGGGTGCCACCAAGCCGGTGCTGACCCTGGATGTACCGCTGGTCGCCGATGCCGGCGTCGGTCTCACGTGGGATGATGCTCATTAGGGGTTGATAGCCTTGCGCTATCGAATCCATCCGCCATCGATATTGGCGGGAAACCAGGCCGTCCACCTAGGTTGTGTGCAGACGCAAACGGACTTGCGTTGCAGCACAACAGGAGACGGACATGAAAATGCTAAGCGCGGCCCTCGCCGCTTCACTCTTGGCCTCGGCGGCCGGTGCCCAAGAGGTCAAAGGGTATCTCTACACAAGCCTGAACGGCGAAGGCACTAATCAGGTGGTGTCGTTCGAGCGCTATGCGGATGGCACGATCGGCAAGCAGGTCGCTTACTCAACCGAATCGCTGGGCGGTGCCAATCGAGCAGCCGGCGGCGATGCGGCAGGCGACTTCGATTCGCAAGGCGCTATTCAGATCATCGGTGATGATCTGCTGGTGGTGAATGCCGGCGGCAACACGGTTTCGGTATTCGCCGTCGAAAAATCGGACGGATCCTTGCTCCTGCAGGACAATGTGGACTCGGGCGGCACGCGGCCGGTCAGCATCGCCAGTTTTCCGAAAGCGGCCGATGATGAGCATTGGGTCGTGGTCGGCAATCAGTGGAACAATCCGAATGTGCAAAAGGGCGGCGCCGGCGAAGGGGCCATCGAAATGTACCCGAATGCGGCCTTTCATGCCGATGGCGGCGGGCATGAGGCGGTGCTCGACGAGCGCAATATCCAGTTGTTCTCGTTCAACGCCGAGACCGGGGCCCTGACGTCGGAGCAGACGCTTGACAAATACGTCGGCACCCATGGTGGGCCGGCGACCGTGGCCTTCAACGATGACGGTACGAAACTCGCGGTCTCGACCTGGGGCATCGCCCACTTCGCGACCGAAAATCCGACCAACCAAAAGCCCAGCAGAGTCTATGTCTATGATTTCGACGGCGCCGAGGGCGGCGTCAGCGACCGGCGCTACTTTGAGGAAGAGGGCGTTTCGGGCAGTATCGGTCTCAGTTGGGGCAAGGGTACTTCGACGCTCTTCGTCTCCAACTTCAACCTGGTGCCGGAGAAGCGCGACCACAGCCTGACCGTGCTGGTCGATGATGGCAGCAATGTTACAAAGTCCGCTCATTTCGGCACGGGCAACGGCGCCGACATCGACGAAGCCTGCTGGACGACCGTCAGTGCGGACGGCAGCAAGCTCTACGTTTCGAGCTTCGGCGGTAACCTGATCAGCGAGTTCGATGTTGACGCCTCGGGCAATGTCACCAAAGTCGGCGACGGCGCCGACACCGCCTTCGAACTACGCCAAGCCGGCACACCGGCGGGCGACACCAAGGACATGTATTTGAGCGAAGACGGCTCCATGTACGTCCTCGGTGCCTATCAGACCTTCACGCTGTCGAGGTTCGCGCTCTCCGAAAGTGGCGGACTGAAATTTGCGAACGAATACAAGGTCGCCGCCGCCACGGAAACAGGGGCCGGCGCCTACAACTTCCTCGGGCTTACGGGCTTCGATAAGTAACTTCGAGCGTTCCTCCCCCCTAGCGGCCGCGCAGAATGGCTTCTGCGCGGCCTTTTTTTGGGCTACCTCCTTTGCGAGCCCGGCCCGGCGCGTGCCGGCGCCGGCCGGCGCGCGCGGAGGGCCGGAGATGTGATATCGTGCGCCGACAAAGCTTTTGGGTCTGTGACGCGCGATGGAAATGCACCAAATCCGTTACTTTCTCGCGGTGGCGCGGACGCTGAATTTCACGCGCGCGGCGGAGGAGTGCCATGTCGCGCAACCCTCGTTGACCCGGGCCATCAAGAATCTGGAAGAGGAGCTGGGCGGCGAGTTGTTTCGGCGCGAGCGGGCCGGCAGTCACCTGACCAATCTAGGCCGTACCATGCTGCCACTACTGGCACGCAGCTATGAAAGTGCGACAGCAGCCAAAAGCCAAGCGGAGTCGTTCAAGAAGGGGGACCGTGCGGTGCTCCGGGTCGCACTCTCCGAGACCGTCGACTTCGATCTGGTCGCGGATGCGTTTCGCGAACTCAGGCGGGCCTTCGCGGACATCCAGCTATCGTGCGAACGTGCGGCCGCGCCCGATATCGTGGAGCGGCTGCGTACCGGCGAGAGCGAGATTGCGATTGCCGGTTCGCTACGGGATGGTTGGGATCGGCTAGATTCCTGGCCGTTGTTCGATGAGCGATTCTGTGTGGTCGTAAACGATGATCATCAATGGGCGCAACTTGCCCTGATCGAAGCCGGCGACTTGGCCGCCGAACGGATCATCATGCGGCCGTTTTGCGAGCAGTCGGCCGAGTGTGCGGTACTGCTTGAGAGGGCTGGGGTCGATGTCGCGCATTGCCATGAGGTGGCAAGCGACCGAGATGCCGTGCGGCTAGTCGAGGCCGGACTCGGCGTCGGTCTGTTCCCGATGAGTGTCCGGACAGGCGAGGGCTTGAAAAAGATCGAGTTCGGCGGCTCGTTCGGACGAACGGTGGAAATTCACACCGTCGCGGGTCGGTTGAAATCACCGATTCTTAGCGGCCTGACAAACCTGCTCCGTTCGACGGATTGGGCACGCTATGAGGCCGGCGCCGCGGTACATTAATCGAGCGCCGAGAGAATGTCGTCCGGCGCCGTGCGCCGGCGAAAATCGGCATTGACGAACGCCGACTTTATCCGCCCATCGGTGCCGACCACATAGGTGGCCGGGATCGGCACCATCCAGCCTGGATTGCCCTGAAACACGGCAAGATCGATATTAACATCGGTCAGAATCGATTTGATCTCGTCGCCACACCAGACAGCCAAGGCGAGCGACAAGGCATAGCCATTGTCGATGTCGCAGAGCACTGGGAAATCAAGGCCGCAACGGGCCTTCAGCTTCCTGGCAAAGGCTTGGCGTTCCGGCGTGATCGCGACGACGCCGCCGCCTCGCGCGGCAACCGTGTGATGAATGGTCTGTAAGGACTGCAACTCATAGCGGCAGAATGAGCACCAATGGCCGCGATTGAGACTCACGACCAACGGGCCGTTGGCGATCAGCTCGTCCGAACTGGTGAGCCCGCCGCGGTCGTCAGGAAGGTGGAACGGGGGGAATACGTCGCCGGCCTTGGGCGCGTCCCTGCCGGCATCGGCGGCAAGCAGTCTGGCGACCATTTCGGCATAGGCCCGCGCCGTCTTCGGCCGATTGACCTCAAGGTGCTGCACATGCGCTGCCAGCGTATCCGCCAGACTCACGATATTTACGGCCATCGCCCCTACAATCCGCCCCGCAAATTCAGAACCGCCTGCCAAAGCTCGCCTTCAATAACACCAAGTGCCATGGCGTGCCGCTATCATTTGACCGGCGCCGCCGCCTAGTCGCTCCGCTCGATCTCCTCGGCGGCCTCGGCGAGGATGGCGGCGACCGCAATGACCTGCGCTTCGCTCAAGTCACGGCGGGACAGGCGGCGGCGCAAAGCACCCATGAGATGACGCATGGCGCGGCGGATCGGCGGGGCGACATCCTGGGTGCCGACGGCGGCCTCGGCACGATCATAGGCGTCATCCTCATGACGCGCTGAGGCCTCGGCCTCGGCGCCCCTGATTTCCGCCATGCGCCCGATAATGATATCGACGGTGGCGCGATTGGCCTCAAGCGCCAGTTTGCCGTCCTCGGTGATTTCATACAGCTTCTTGCTGCCCTCGCTGGGGGTGATGCGTACCCAACCCATCTCTTCGAGCAGGGTGAGGGTGGGATAGACGACGCCGGGACTCGGGGTGTAAGCGCCGGCCACGCCTTCCTCGATGGCCTTGATCACTTCATAACCGTGGCGCGGCTTGTCGCCGATCAATTTGAGGATGAGGAAGCGCAGATCGCCATGGGCGAAGAAGCGGCCGAGCCGGCCGCGGCCGAAACCGCCATGGCGGTGGCCGGTCTCACCGTGCCGGCCATGACGGCTCCGCCAATGGCGGGCAAAACGGTGGCCGACGAAATTGTGGGAACAATGGTGCATTATGGCTTCTCCAGTTTCGATGTATCGACATTTTCGTTATATCGAAATATAAGATATATCGAATTGCTCTGGATACAAGTGGTTTCGGTGATGAAAAAGAATCGTGGCGGCGGAAGATCCTACTGGGGCTCGCCGCATGGATTCCCGGGCGATGGTGAGATAGGCTGCACGATGAAGGTCGGCGCCGCGCCGATCTTGGTGCCAGCAACTCGCGAATCGGACCTGCTCAACCGATATTCTTCATAAGCAAGCGATGGGCGCTGGAATGTCCTCTGGGATCGAACGAAAACTGACGACTATCCTCGCGGCGGATGCCGCGGGCTACAGCCGCGCCATGGAGGCCGACGAGGTTCGGGCGCTCGGGTCTCTGCGTGCGGCGCGCGAGGTTTTTGCGAAATTCATCGACCGCCATCATGGTCGGATCGTCAATACCGCGGGTGACGGACTGATCGCGGAATTCCCCTCCGTCGTGGAAGCGGTACAGTGCGCGATCGAGGTGCAAGGCGAACTTTGTGATCCTAGCCATACCTCGGAAGGCGCGTTGCGCTTCAGGATCGGCATCCATCTGGGAGACGTGATGGTCGACGGCAGCGATCTGCTGGGCGAGGGCGTCAATCTGGCGGCGCGACTGCAGAGTATGGCTGAACCCGGCGGTGTGCTGATCTCTCAGCAGGTCTACGATCAGGTCCGTTCGAAGCTCTCGGTTGAGTTCGAGTATTTGGGCGAGAGGCGGCCGAAGAACTTTGCCGAGGATGTGGCCGTGTATGGCATCGCTCTTGGCAGGAAGCGGCGCGGCAAGCGGACAGGTGCGGGCAAAGCCGGGGGAGCCCGTTGGTCGCCGCATGCGGCACCGGCCGCGGGTAATCTGCGAGCGCGCGTTGGCTGGCACGTGGTGCAGCTCGGCGTTATCTGGGCCGGTCTCCTGGTGATCGATTTGGCCACCGGCGCGCCGTTCTGGGCGCATTGGCCGGGGATCGGCATGGCGGCATTGGTGGCGTTGGAGGCAGCGCCGCTGTTCGTGCGCGGCCGGTTCAGACTGCAGCATGCGCGCATCGTGGTGATTGTCGCGGCGCTGGCGTTGATCAACATCTTCACCTGGACGGGCTATCCATGGGTGATGTGGCCCGCCGGCGCGCTCATCGCCGTTGCCTTAATCCACCGGTTGGGGGTGCGCTCCGGCTGATCCAAACACGGCAATCCCACACCTAGGAGGGGATCCGGTGAGTTTCCTCGAGAAGGTCCGAGGCGACGCGGCGCGCTATTGGGACAAGCGGTTCCTAAAGGCAGCGATGGCGGTCTGTGCGTTGACGGCAATCGCCGATGGGCATGTCAGCTTGAGCGAGCGATACCGGGTCGATGCCATTCTCGAGGCGATGGATCGGCTGCGCGTGCACAATCCGCATAAAGCGGTCGATATCATGAACGACTACGTCGACGGCTTGCGCACCGCGCCGGCGAGAACAGAGGCGATTCTGCGCGGCAAGATCTCGCGGTGTGCGGGTGACTATAAGGCCGCTCGGACGTTGCTCAGGATCGCCTATCTCGTGATCTCCGCCGATGGTGCCGTCAAGCAAGCGGAGCGGGTGGCGTTCGATCAAATCTGCCTGGCGCTGGACGTTAATCCCGACGAGATTTGGGAGAAAATGGGCCAAAGCGGCTAGTCCGGCGACGCGCGCCGCCTGGTTCAGCGAGCGGCGCGGCAACCTGCAATCCAGCCGCCTGCAACGTCCTCGTGGCCGCCGCTGAACCAGGCACCGAATTTCACGGCATATTAACCTTCCTAGGTCATCCATCGGGCCTATGGAAAGGTCCGTATCCACAGGTCGATATGCGATCCTGACCGCCTTGGTGACGGCGGGCTTCGCCGCCTTGGTGGCCACAGCGCCGGTGGGTGGGACGCTGGCGCGGCGGGACATCCTGATCATCACGGAACGGCCGGATGCGGCGAGGGTTCTGACCGGACAGGGCTTCAGCCTGCGCGAAACGACCCGGCTCGATGGCGTCGGCAAGCCGCTGCTGCGGGTGACGCCGCCGGCCACCGGTGGTGGTGCGGCGGCAGTAACGCGGTTGCGTCGTGCCCTGCCCGAGGCGTTGATCGCGACGAACGGCACTGTCGTGCTGACCTCGGCGGCGCCGGGTGGGCCGGTAGATTTGGCGACGGCGAGCGCACCGCGGCCGGGCACCTGCGGTGCGGGCATTCGGCTGGGCATGATCGATACGCGGGTCGATGCGGCGCATGAGACATTGCGGACCCGCGAGATCGTCCGGCAATCCTTCTTGGAGGCCGACGCGGTGCCGGCGCCGGTAGATCACGGCACGGCGA
Source organism: Alphaproteobacteria bacterium (assembly GCA_021774445.1). Lineage (GTDB taxonomy): Bacteria > Pseudomonadota > Alphaproteobacteria > UBA6615 > UBA6615 > SZUA-147. The sequence goes on along the minus strand of JAJFJA010000059.1, from coordinate 128,827 downwards.
TTGCCTCGCTGTTGGTCGGCGATCCGGCCGAAAGTATCGGCGGCCTGTTGCCCGGGGCGACGCTGTATGTCGCGGAAGTCTTCAGGCGCAAGGCGGACGGCAGCTTGGCGGCGGATCTCTATGCGGTGCTGAAAGCGCTGGACTGGCTGATCGAGCAGCGGGTCAGCGTGGTCAATATGAGCTTTGAGACAATCGAAAACCCGGTGCTCTCGCTGATCCTCGGCAAGGCGGCGGGCGAAGGCCTGATGCTGGTGGCGGCGGCGGGCAATGGCGGGCCGCGGGCAGCGCCGGCCTATCCGGCCGCGCATCCGGCGGTGCTGGCGGTGACGGCGGTGGACCGGCAGGCGCGCGCCTATCGATACGCCAACCATGGCAGCTACATCGATTTCTCGGCCCTCGGCGTGGGGGTGCGCACGGCCGCGGCGAACGGCTTTCAAGTGCAAAGCGGCACCTCCTTCGCGGTGCCGGCGATCACCGCCGCGGTCGCCGGATTGCTACGCCGCGGCTTGACGCCTGACCCGGCGCTGATCCGGGAAACGCTGCGCGGCGCCGCGCGGGATCTCGGGGCCCCGGGACGTGACGATGTGTATGGCTGGGGCGTGCTGAACGTCGATGTCTGCGCCGGGAGCGGCGGCGCGTCGGTATCCACTGATGATTTTGTGCGGTAGCCTCGGCTGGTGTTTCCGGCAGAGGAGTTCGCGCTATGATTGTATCGCGTCAGGCATGGTTGTTTTCGTTGGGCTTCGCGGGCTTGGTTAGCCTGCTTGTGCACGCGCCGGCGGCGGCGGACGCGATCGATGGCGAATGGTGCCTGGCGGACGGTCAGCGGATGTCGATCCGGGGGCCGGCGATCGTGACGCCGGCGGGCACGGCGACGACGGGGAATTATACCCGCCACGCCTTTACCTACACAGCGCCGGCGGCCGATCCGGCGGCGGGCACGGCGATCGCGATGAGGCTCATTGACGACGATACGTTGCATCTCAGTACGGCAGCGCAGCCACTGGAAGTCTGGCGGCGTTGCGAGGAAGTTGTCAGCTAGGGGCCGCCGGACTTCAGTAACTAAGCCGGCTTGCGGCACCAAAACTGATACATGCCGATGAAGGTGTCCGGCTGCCGCGCTTCATAGCGCGCCCAGGCGTCGAGGTCGGCTAGCGCCGTCGGGTCATCGGGGTGCTGGGCGCGGAACCCGGCGCGGATCGACGGGTCTTCGAAATCGAAGCCAAAGAATGTCAGGCCGGCATCGGCGATGAGCCGGGCGACCTCGGGCAAGCTGTAGTTCTGCTCCTGCACATGGAGCAAAAGGTCACGGCAGCCGTTGAGATCGTAAAAATCCGAGATTCGCGACGGGTGGGTCGGCGTGGGCGGGCCGCCGGCGTCCTGCAGCAGTTGTTGCCGGAGGTTGCGGATGGCGTCGGGGATCACCGCGGTCCGACGTTGGCGCGCCAGCTCCTGCGCGGCGATAACATGACGGCGGGCGGCGCGGCTGTAGAGCCCGAGCTTAAGGAAACCACCAGCGGCCAGTCGGTCGGCGACGACCGTCAGGCCGGCCGCCGGATCAGCCATATGATGGAGCACGCCGACGCATTCGATTACCGAGAAGCGACGCTCGAGACCGGCCAGGTCGAGGATGTCGGCCTGCATGAATTGGATGTTCTCGACGCCGTGGGATTGGGCCATGCGTTTGGCATAAGCGAGACTGTCACCGCTCAAATCGATGGCCAGGAGTTCGACGTCGCGGTTGGCGCGGGCGAATTGGATGGGCTGCTGTCCGGTGCCGCAACCGGCGATGAGTACCTCCGACATTGGGACCGTCGGGTCGATCGCGGCGGCGGGATTGACCACGGCGAGGCGGCGGGCCAGGGCGATCGGGCGTTCGTAACGCAAAGACAGCCAGCGTGGATAGGGGTTGGTCTCATATTGTTCCTGCACGGCGCGCGAGGTGGTATCGGCCGCGGCGCCCAAGGTCGGGATATCGGCGCGCAAGGCGCGTTCGGCGGCGGGCTCGCGGACGGTCAGTTCGAATAACCGGGACCACCAGGCGGGCGGTTCGTCGGCGGCGGTGCCGGACGCGGCCAGCCAGGGCAGTCTGGCGAGGGAGCCGTACATGGCGAAGGCGAGCCGTTTGGGAGTCGCCGTGCTCGGGCTGACGGGCGTGGCGACAAGCTCCGCCTGCAGGGTGGCGATCGCGGCTTGCTCCGCGGCCGTGACAGCGAAGATGTAGCCGTTGTGGTGGCCCTGGCAGGCCAGCGCGGTCATGATCCGCGATGCCGCCGGGCCGGGTGCGGCGCCGGCCATGACGGTTTGCAGCAACCGTTGGCGGCAGTGGGTGAGCAGGCGCTCGAGCGCCGGATCGACGTTGATGGTGCTTTCCAACAGCCCCAGAACGACGGGGTCGGCGGCAAATTCGGCCAGGGAGTCCGGATCCGCATCGGGCACCCAGTCGGCGCCATATTTGTGCATGACCAGGGCGGCGGCGAGCGGTGCCAGATCCTGATGGCGGCTGCCCCGCCCGTGAAAGCATAGGGCGACGAGGTCGTGCAGGCCCTGGTCGAAGGCGGTCGGGGCGATGCGCGCCAACGTCTGGCCGAGGCCGGCGAAGAGGCTTTCATCGCCCGTATCCCGGGTCAGCGCGGCGTGATAATGGCCGAGCGCCTCGTCGAGGCGGCCGTGGTCGCGCAAGGCATGAGCGATGTTGGCTTGGGCTTCGGCCAAGCCGGGATCGATGCGCAGGGCCCGCTCATAAGCGGCGATGGCATCGGCGGGGCGGTGCAGGTCGCGATAGAGACTGCCGAGATTGTTGAGGATCGCGGCGTTGTCCGGTGCGGCGGCGAGGGCCTGGTGATAGGCGGTCAAGGCCTCGTCGAGGCGGCCCTGATTGTGCAGCAACACGGTGAGGCCGAGGTGGGGCCGCGGATCCTGCGCCGCATGATCTCGGGCCTGGCGGAAATGATGTTCGGCCGGTTCCGGTTGGGCGTGGTCCTGCAGCAGCAGGGCCAGGTTGAGATGGGCGTCCACGTAACCCGGCTTAAGGCTCAGCGCGCGGTCGAGATGGTGTTGGGCCTCGTCGTGGCGGCCGATCTCACGCAGGGCGACGGCGAGGTTGTTGCGGGCCTCGGCGAAATCGGGATCGAAGGACAGGGCCTTTTCATACCCGGCGATGGCGGCGGCATAATCGGCTTGGCCGAGGCGAATATCCGCCAGCAAACAGTGGCCCAGGGGGAAGGCGTCCTGCAGGGCCAGGGCGCGCTCAAGATGCCGGACCGCTTCGGCCTCCTGGCCGAGTTGTAGCTGAACGACGCCGAGATTGTAGATGGCGTCGAAATAGTCGGGTTGCAGGGCGGCGGCCTTATGGAAACAGGCGGCGGCCTGGTCGTGGCGCTGCTGATCGCGGCGGATGTTGCCGAGGTTGAAATGCAGTTCTGGGGCCGGTGGATGGAGCTTGACCGCCTGCTCAAGATTAGCCGCGGCGGCATCGAGCTCACCGAGCTGATGCAGCAGTACGCCGAGCAGGTTTAGGGCATCGATGTTCTGCGGCGCCAGGGCGAGCACATTCTCGTAAGCGGCCCGCGCGCCGGCCGCGTCGCCACGCTGATGGCACTGCACGGCAAGGCTTAGCTGTGTTGCGGCGTCCGCCGCCAAAGCGGCCGCCGGTGGCGGTGCCGCCTGATTGCGGCGGGCCTGACTGGTCGCGGTCCGCCGCTGCCGTCGATTGCTCATTGGGCGCTACGCTCCCGAGCGGGTTTCGTTCGGAGCATTGTCGCGCAAAGGCGGAAGGATTTTGTTAACGATGGGGGTTGGCACCGCGTGGATGGCGACCGGACCTCGTTGCCAAACTTGGCGCGAACGCGACCTCTACAGAAGAAGTGTCGCTGACCCGTCATATGGAAGTCATCAGAGCAGAACAACCCGTACATGGGCGTCGTCTGAGATGTCATGCCGGGTGTGAATCTATGAGTGGCACGCGGGCGACCGCTTCGCGACTCCTGTCGGGCTGAGTTTAGATCTCCGCACCATGGGCAGACCAGCTGTCAATCTATTGTATTAAACAGGTACGCGGTCGTATAGGTTTGTACTTGATCTGTAATAACTACCTTATAATATGCTGTTTTCATTCATTATAATTCCTTTTCTAGAACAACTTCATTTGTACAGACTCTTTCATATGTGATACAAATGGTTGCAATACTGGCTTTATATGTCTGTAACTTATTGAATTCATGCGAATAATTATATTTTATGTTGTTATAACAACGTACTGTACTCGTATGAATACTGACATGACTTGTATTTTCTATACGTGTGTTCTCCAGGATTGTGGAAGGATGATGAGCAAAGGATCCGCCAACGGAATCTTCCCATTTTCTTTGTGAAAAGGCGGGGTGGGGCTGAGAGAGAGGGTGGCGAGGGTATTGTCATATTGGTGCCCTCAGCTGCAACAGCCGGGTCCTATGCTCACAAAGGCTTCCTGCTCGTACATAACTGTAGACACATCGTACAAGAAAATAGAAGTAGATCCACGGTAATATGATATATTCAAGAAATCGAACAGCTAGGCTTGGCAAGCTTTCTTGACATGCGTAGTATTTGTGCGATATGTGTCCCACAGTAACGGAGAAGGATGATGAGCCAAAGATCCGACGATAAATTCTCCCTTACCCTCAGGGGTGAGGGCATCAGCATTGATAGAGAGGTAGACAAGCGTACGGCGCTGGCAATCGTAGCTGCCGCCTTGGGCGGCGAAGGCGTTACCGCAAGGGCGGCGCCCAGTCACGCAACCGACTCTTCTAGCCTTAGCGCCACAAAGTCATTGCGCGAGTTTCTGACTGAGGTCGCTCCGAACACGAATAACGAGCGCATCGTGACGATTGGTTCTTACCTGCATGAGTACAGGTCGCACGAACGATTCTCGAAAGACGATATCGAAGCAGGATTTCGTAGCGCGCGCGAGCAATTACCCAAAAACCTATCACGCGACCTCAGTCGAACGCTCGCGGCGGGGTGGATTGACGAGGTCGGGGAAAAAGGTCGGTATCACGTAACGAATACTGGTGCGAAGGCAGTGCAAGGCGCATTTGGGCGCCAGCGTCAGACGGTTGCCTAGGGTCCGGGGAGTCAAACGATGGCGCTAAAAGACCTTGTGGCCGACGCGAGTAAGATCGATGAGGAGGTCATTGAGGGGATCGTCGCTGACTATGTCCGCTATGATCCCACGGCGTTCAGAATTGTGTTCACGCCAGAAGGCACAGTGCTGAAGAACGAGCTGAAGCTTCTGGTGTACTTGGTGGCTGTGGTCGGTTGGAAATACTTGGTGGATGAGCCTGTGGCGGTTCCAACCAAGCCCGTTGATCTTGAGGTCGCCGTGGGAATTAGTGGCGGAACCCTTAGGCCTATCTTGAAGAAGCTGAAGGACAGCCATCTCGTCTCGGCGAATGCCGGTCATTATGCTGTGCAGACGGCAAATCTCGATGCAGTGCGGCGCGCCACTTCGGGTGAGAAGGTAAAACTCACTAAATCTCGAAAATCACCCACAAAATCAATCGCAAGAGATATTTCGAACCAGCCCGAAGGTGAAAAAGTAAAAAGTAAGAAAGGTTCCGCCGGCGAGCTGCGACCCGTGCTTGAGCAATGGGTAAGAGGTGGATTCTTCAACGAGGCGCGGACCATCCGGGAAACTCTTGATAGATACCATGAGTACGGAATTATTGTGAAACAGACGTCCTTGTCTGGATTGCTGCTGCGGGTCGTGCGAGACGGGCTGCTTTCCAGGACCAAGGTTGAGCGCGACGGCAGGACCGTTTGGGGCTACAAGGCAAAATCTGAATGACCGCACTTCGCGATCGGATCAGTGCCGATCTGTCGGCTCACATCGATAATGCTGTAGTAGAGGACATTCTTTCGACCTACGATGGCCTTGTATCCAAGCATCGCTCCGGTGATTTGGAGGGCGCGCTAACGAAAGCCGGCCGTTTCGTGGAGCATGTGCTCCGCGCAATTGAATACGTACGCATCGGAGTGGCTCCGATTGAGATTAGGTCGGTCGCGGCTGCAGTGCGTACTCTCGAGAACGACCCTACGTTACAAGAGTCACTGCGCCTACTCATTCCGCGGGCGCTCTACGGAATGATCTATAATCTTCGCAGCAAGCGTGACGCAGTACATGTCAAGGAAATCGACCCACGGCAAATTGATGTTGCGATGAGCGTGAGCGCTGCGAGCTGGGTGATAGCAGAACTTGTCCGCCTTTATCACATTTCGGATGAGGCCGCTGTAGAACAGTGCATGCTAGCGCTGAGCCGGACGTCCATACCGTTTATCGAGACTGTCGATGGCGAGACGATCGTCGGTCGAAGGGTGGACCCGCGCACCGAGATGTTGCTTTTGTTAGCACACGCCAGTCCGGACGGGCTGACCAGGACCGAAATTGGGTCATCGGCCAAATGCAGCCCCAGTTCTGTGACTAGGGCGCTCCAGGGCCTCATCAAAGATCGGTTGGTGCATATTGCAGCATCGAAGAGGCACTTCATCACCACCGCTGGCGAGTGCGCCCTAGTGGATGCGCTAGCGCGATGAGCCGACAGTAAGTGATTGTTATAAGGATCTTCCGCATAACGGGAAATCACTTGGATGCCTTTGATCGCAAAAGCTTTTCGGAATGGCGCGCCCGACTGTTCGTTGGTCGGGTCGGGCCTGGCTGCGCGGTGCTCGAGTTTGTCTTTACATTGTGTGTACCGACCTGTATATATGTTGTCATTACAACTGGGGTCGGCCATGTCTGATTCAGGGCTTTCGGGCGGGATGTCCGGTGGGGCGCGGGAAGTGATCAATTTGCGGGCGTCGGCGGAGCAGAAGGCGTTGATCGACCGGGCGGCGGCGCGGCTGGGGAAGACGCGGACGGAGTTCATGCTCGATGCCGCGCGGGAAGCGGCGGAAAACACGCTGCTGGACCAGCGGCTGTTCCTGCTCGATCAACCCGCCTTTGCCGCCTTCGTCTCTTGCCTGGACGATCCGGTGGGGCCGAGCGAGGCGCTGCGCAAGATGCTGGCCACCCGGTCGCCCTGGGAGCGGTGACCCTCACACCGCCGCTGCCGATCAGCGCCGCGCACGACCTGTCATCCTTCGACAGCGGCCGAGCGGTGCTCGACACCTGGCTGCGCCAGCGGGCGCTGCGTAACGAACCGGCCGGGGCCTCGCGCAGCTATGTGGTTTGCGCCGACGGCCGTGTCGTCGGCTATTACTGTCTCGCCACCGGTGCCGTGGAAGCGGTGGCCGCCCCCGGAAAGGTCCGGCGCAACATGCCGGACCCGGTGCCGGTCATGCTGCTGGGGCGGCTGGCCGTCGACCGCAGTCTACAGGGGCGCGGGCTGGGCCGGGCACTGCTGAAAGACGCGATCCTGCGCACGCTGAAGGCCGCGGAGATCGCCGGTATGCGGGCGCTGCTGGTCCATGCGCTCGATGACGCGGTGGCAGGGTTTTATTCGCGGAGCGGGTTCCTGGCCTCGCCGATTGATCCGCTGGTGCTGATGTTGCCGCTCGACGCGGCGCGCAAAGCGCTCGCCTGAGCGGGACGTGGCGCGGTCTAACCCGTGGCGGCCGGGCGGCGGCTGGCCTCCATGCCCGGAATTTATGCTGTCTCGGGCTGGTAGCGCTGAACGTTCAAATCTTCGGCCTTGCTGCGAATAATCGTGCTGTCGTAAAGCGCCTGCATCCGCAAAAGCAGGTCGGCCTTGACCTCGAAGGCCAACTCAATGCGCATGGCCATTTCGGGGGACAGCGACGCTTTCTCGTTGACAAGATCGGACAGGGTTGCGGCGCGCACCCCTAGAGCCTTGGCGGCCTTGGCAATAGAAAGCCCCAGCTCGTCCAGAATTTCAGTGCGGATAAACTCACCGGGGTGAACCGGGGGCATACCCATTTTCAGTTTTTCCTTGGCCATCAGTGATAGTCCTCCAAATTCAGGTCTGTTATCGCGCCGTCCTCAATCTTGAAGGTCAAACGCCAGTTGCCGGTTACGGATATCGACCATTCGCCCGCGCGGTCGCCCTTAAGCTGGTGGATTCTCCATCCCGGCGGTCCCGCAAGGGTTGCCATGTCCGGCGAGGCTGCTAAGGCGAAAAGGATCGTCCGTATCCGGGGGATTAGGTCCTGCTTCAAACCCTTGGCGTTGCCATTGAGATAATAATCCCGCAATCCTTTGTGACTGATCGACGCTATATCCATTTTTCCGTATCATACGGTCTTACCGTATGGGTGTCAAGGCAGGATTGAATTGAATGCGGCGCGTAAGTCGGGCTGCCGACGCTGACTGCCCCCTTGCCGGTTTCTTGGACGTTTCCCGCCGTGTAGGCTGGCGCAGTTATTCCACACAACGGATCACGGCATGATGGACAGTGGACTCGCGTCGGGGCCGGGACGGCTGGTTGGGCGGTCGGTGGCGCGGCAGGAGGACGACCGGTTGCTGCGCGGCGGTGGCCGTTACACCGACGATGTGAGCCTGCCTGGGCAGGCGGTGGGGTATTTTCTGCGCTCGCCGCACGCGCATGGGATCATCCGGCGCCTGGATGTGGCGGCGGTGCCGGGGGTGCCGGAGGTAGTCGCTTGTGTCACGGCGGCGGATCTCAAGGCGGCGGGTTATGGCCCGCTGCCGTGCAAGCTGGCGCTGAAAAGCCATGACGGAACGCCGCTCATCGTGCCGGAGCGGCCATTGCTGGCGGCGGATCGGGTGCGTTTCGTCGGCGAGCCGATCGCGCTGGTGGTGGCGGAGAGCTTGAGCGCCGCCAAGGATGGGGCGGAGGCGATCATCCTCGATGTGGAACCCCTGCCCGGCGTCAGCGACGTCAGTGAGGCGGTGCGCGATGGGGCGCCGCAGCTGTTTGATGAGGTGCCGGGCAATGTCTGCCTGGATTGGCGCTCCGGCGACTTTGCGGCGATCGATGCGGCCCTGGCCGGTGCGGCGCATGTGACCCGCCTGGACATGGTGAACAACCGGGTGTCGGCGGTGTCGATGGAGCCGCGGGCGGCGACGGCCGCCCATGACGCCGCGAGCGGCCGGTTCACCCTGCGGCTGGGCTGCCAGGGCGTGTTCGGTCTGCGCAACACTCTGGCGGACGACATCCTGCACATCCCGCGGGAGAGCCTGCAGGTGGTGGCGGAGGATGTCGGCGGCTCCTTTGGGATGAAGGGCGGCGTTTACCCGGAGTATGCGGTGCTGCTCCATGTGGCGCGGGCCCTGGGCCGGCCGGTGCGCTGGACCGACGAGCGCACGGACAGCTTTATCGCCGACTATCAGGCGCGGGATGCCAAGGTCACCGGGGAGCTCGGCCTCGATGGCGACGGCCGCATCGTGGCGCTACGGATCACCGGCTTGGCCAATGTGGGCGGCTATGTCTCGGGTTTCGGCGCCGCCATCACCACGGTGAACATCGTCAAGAACGCGGCCAGCCTCTATACGACGCCGCTGCTCGGCGTGCAGACCAAGTGCGTGGTGACCAACACGGTGCCGATCAGCGCCTATCGCGGCGCCGGGCGTCCGGAAGGGAACTACTATGTCGAGCGCTTGCTGGACGCGGCGGCGCGGGCGACCGGGCGCGACCCGGCGGCGCTGCGGCGCAGCAATCTGATTCCGGCCAGCGCCATGCCCTACAAAGCGGTCTCGGGGCTGACCTATGACAGTGGCGATTTCGCCGCGGTGCTGGACGACTGTCTGGCGCGGGCGGACTGGGCGGGCTTTGCCGCGCGGCGCGCGGCAACGGCGCGCGATGGCCTGCTGCGCGGCATCGGTCTGGCCTGTTACCTGGAGGTGACGGCGCCGCCGGGCAAGGAAATGGGCGGCATCCGCTTCGAGCCGGGCGGCGAGGTGAGCATCGTGACCGGCACGCTCGACTATGGCCAGGGGCATGCGTCGACGTTCGCGCAGGTGCTGGCGGACAAGCTGGGCATTCCGTTCGCACGCATCCGGCTGTGCCAAGGGGACAGCGACACGCTGTTGCATGGCGGCGGGACCGGCGGCTCGCGGTCGATCATGGCCAGCGGCACGGCGATTGCGCTGGCGGCGGACATGGTTATCGCGCGGGGCCGCCAGCTCGCCGGCCATGTCCTGGAGGCGGCGGCGGCAGACATCGAGTTCGACGACGGGGCGTTTCGGGTGGTGGGGACGGACAAGGCGATTGCCGTGCTCGACCTGGCGGGTGCGGTCAGGGACGGTGCGGACCTGCCGGCGGATCTGCCGCAAAGCCTGGACGCCGCCCTGGTGGCGGACACGCCGCCCTCGGCCTTTCCCAATGGCTGCCATGTGGCGGAGGTGGTGGTCGACCCGGAGACCGGCGTGGTCACCGTCGCGCGCTATGTCGCGGTGGACGATTTCGGCACCTTGATCAACCCGATGGTGGTCGAGGGCCAGGTGCATGGCGGCGTCGCCCAGGGCATCGGCCAGGCGCTGATGGAGTGGACCCTGTATGGCGACGATGGCACGCCGCTCAGCGCCTCGATGCTCGACTATGCGATGCCGCGGGCGGATCACATGCCACCGTTCGTGTTCGCCTCGCATCCGGTGCCGGCGACGAGCAATGTGCTGGGCGTGAAGGGCTGCGGCGAGGCCGGGACCACGGGCGCGCTGCCGGCGATCGTGAATGCGGTCGTCGATGCGCTGTCGGGTCATGGCGTGACCCATATCGACATGCCGGCGACGCCGGAGCGGGTGTGGCGGGCGCTGCAGCAGCGCGGCGGCTGAGTCCGCTGATCCCGCGCCCGGTTGATGGACCCGGTGAAGGTGGACAGGCGAACTGCCAGTTCCGGGCTGGCCGCCCCCGCGTATCTCTCTGGACTTGGCGAGGAGCAGATGCAGCTTGTGCGAGCGCCGGCTGTCAGCGCCCACTGCCCCGAGCGGCAGGCCGACCTCGACGAGGCCCGCTGGGCGCTCCAGAAGGTGGAGGCGGCCGCCGAGCGTGTCACCAAGACGCTCGCCCCCAAGATCACACTCTGGGCCAACCCGGAGCCGACCGCGCTCCGCCAGCTGAGGAGCATCGCTGATGGCCGATGACGACCTGGACCACAAGATCCTGCAGAGCCAACGCGATCTGGGCGAGGCCGAGGCCAAGGTCGCGCGCCTGGTCGGCAGGACTGAGGCGCACTTCGACAACCTGCGCGACGACCGGGTCTACACCGAGCTTCTGCGCGCCAAGGCTTGGCTCCGCCACGACCCTGGGCTGGTCGTAACCCGCGACCCGGACAACCCGTCAATGCCGCGCGGGGTTCCAAGTGGCTGGCCGGAGGGCGTCGACGGCGACGAGACCATCGACGCCGACCTCGTCGCCCGACGCGACGCCTACATCGAGACGACGTTCGGCCACCGGAAGACATCAGGGCCCGGGCCCGAGGTCACCCCGTTGGTATCGCGGTTTCGACACATGATTGGAGACACGACATGACACACGTCGGATACCGCCTTGAGCGCCACAACGCGCACATGGCCGCCGTCCGCGCCGTGCAGCGGCGCAACCGGCTGGAGCGAGTGCGGTGCGTGCTGCATCAGTATACCGGCTGGCTCCACGCCGGCCTGCTGCCCGGTGATGGCGAGGATACCATCCACCAGCTGCGGCTGCTGCGGGAGGACATTGAGGCCGAGATGGTCGCCGAGGGCCAGCAGCCATGACCCGCGAGACCCGCCGGCACAAGCTATGGCGACTGCGCCGCTGTGTGGACAGCCGCGCCGCGCTTAAAACCGCTCCCTCTTTAGTTCCGCGCGGGATTGCGTGCCTGAGGGCCAAGCAGGTCGCTGTCAACTTGGACAACATTCGGGCGGATGCCGACATCCATCTGCAATACCTTGAAATGCAACAACAGGTGGCCGACGCCCGGTTCGCGGCGGCGCTGGGCCTGAACACCGAAGGTCTGGCCGGCCCACTGGAGCCGAGGCCGCCGTTCTAGCCTGACCTACCAATGACCCCGCCAGTCGCCGGGCGGGGCTATTACTTTCCAAATCAGAGAGGCCCTGGCTAGATCAGGTTGCCACCTGGCTTGTCCAATCGCGAATATACATACCGAGCCTAGCAACATCCCTATTGTGCAGCGTGCCACTGTGCATGATCACATTCCTGGACCTATCAATGACGTCGAAAATTCCAGCGGCCCATTCGAAGTCGTGAATGAACGGAGCAAAATGCTCTTGGTTGTTGCGTATGATGTTCATGAGGTTGGGAAGCATGGTGAATTGGATTGGGTCATCGCCGCGCTGCCCATGCCAGCGTACCTTCGCCTCGTCCTCCACGCGCTTCTTGGCCTGGTTCCTGACTCTCTCCGAGACGCATTCGACCCACCAGTTCTCTCCGACGCTCTCCATCAATGTCTTCGAGATCATCTCCCGCACCGAGTTCTCGAATGCTGCAACGGCCGTGTAGACGGTCGCCATAGCCCGTGCGTTCTCAACGTGGCCCTCGTCAAGGGCCTCGATTGTCAGCATCTCAGCAATCTGTTCATGGTCCACATCAGCCCGACGATAGGTCTGCCGACCCTCGCGATCCAAGGCTTCTTCTGCAAGCTGGCCTCGGTACACGAACGTGTAGACACGATCGGCTTCCGATGTCACAGCAGATGCTCCTTCAGACTTCGGAACAGCGCGTCGTAAACCTTCGGATCTCGCGACTCCGGCAGGATGATCTGAATGTTGTAGTGTAGCCCACCAAGCGACACCTTGTCCTTAGGCAAGGGCGGCTTGTCACCCTCTTCCCCCTTGGGCGCTTCATCACCTGTGGCTTCTGGTTGAACAGCGGGTTTTGATTTGAAGTCAGCTAGTTTGCAGAGCGAAACAAACGTCCGACCCATATTCTCAAGAACACCGTCCGAATATTGCCCCTGCGTCAACGTCTTGAATTTGTTGACCACTACTTTTTGAGTGAGGTTATGAGCATTCTTGTCAACTTGGAATATGTCGGAATACCCCTCCCTAATTCCCTCTGCTAGCACAATGGCCGACTGTGTCTGATCCAAATAGCGATAGTATCGATCTGTCGGCTTTCCATCTGTGTCCACGAACCGCATAGCCTTTAAAACACCAACAATCAACCGGTCGGTGGTTGACTTGAACTCAAGCGACTGGAGGAAGCGCAATGTGAACTTCTCGGGTGCTTGGGCAACCTTGATTGCATCAAGAATGGCGGCCAGGTTCTTGACGCTGGTCAGGTACGACTTTGGGAGAGCCAATTTCCTGCTCCTTTAGATTGGTACAGGTAGATCGAGGTCTACCAATAGATGTAGGAGGTTGGCCCAGCATATGCCTGATGAGCGTTGGCGCGCCCGGCAGGACTCGAACCTGCGACCCCTTGATTAGGAATCAAGTGCTCTATCCGGCTGAGCTACGGGCGCTATTTCCTCAGAATCCGTCCTCTGCACTCCATGCGTCAAGACAATCCTTCATCATGCCAAACTGGGTTTCGAATAGCCCCCGTAGATCATTGCTAGGTTTGTCCAGTCTGATCGCGAGGGCCGTTGATCTAAGCGCAATGCCAATAAATTGAGCGCGCCGACTGTCGGGCAACTCATTGATTTCCTTCTCGAACTTATCGAGCGGGACTAGTAGTTCTCGTATGGCGGTAGGATTAGGCAATGGTTCCTCCATCACGGTTCTCTTCACGGTCCGTGAACAATACTAATACGCTAAGATTAACAGTTGTTTCAGCTATGTCCCAAGCAGGTCGCCAGGACCGGGGATCGAATCCTGCTGTGTGGCTACCAGCTCCTACCCCTCCGTCACGGTCCTCAGAGACGGTCCGCGCGGCGGTCTTCGCATCAAAGTCACCAATACCACAAAAGCTTAGCCCCCGCAGGTCCTGGGATTAGGAATCAAGTGCTCTATCCGGCTGAGCTACGGGCGCTTGCTTTGCGTTGATAGCGCGATGTGGTGGTTGGGCTCAAGGGTTGTTGGGGGGCGTCGGTGGGCTCACCGGCGCGCGCGAGCGGCGGCGGGCCATGGTTTCGCGGTGGGCGATGTAGGTGGCGCTGGCGACGATGACGCCGCCGCCGATCCAGGTCCAGATGTCGGGTTGCTCGCCGAAGACGTAAAGGCCGAGCAGGGTGGCCCAGACCAGTTGCAGGAAAGAGAAAGGCTGGGTGACGGTGATCTCGGTGCGGCGGAAGGCCTGGGTCATGGCGAAATGGCCCAGGGTGGCGGCGACGGCGGTGAAGGTCAGCCAGCCGATTTCGACCAGGGTCGGGGTGCGCCAGACCAGCAGGGCGGGCGGCAGCAGGGTCAAAGTCACGAACACGGAAAGATAGCCGACGATGGTCGGGTTGCTCTCGGTCTCGGTGAGCTTCTTCGCCATGATGATGGAGATGGCGAACAGCGGCGCGGTGCCGAGCATGGCGATGGCGCCGATATCGATGGCGTCGACGCCGGGCCGCAGGATGATGATGGCGCCGGCGAGGCCGACCAAGACCGCGGTCAGGCGGCGCAGACGCAGGGTCTCGCCGAGCAGCAGGGCGGCGAGGATGGTGGCGAACACCGGGGCGGTGAAGCCCAGCGCCGTGACCTGGGCGATGGGAATGCGCGACATGGCGAAAAACCAGAGCAGCACGCCGATGCCGTGCAGCAGCCCCCGCAAGGCATGATAACCGAGGCGCGGCGGCGCCAGGCGCACCGGACGGGCCCGCAGGATCAGCGGCAGAACGAGAAGGAGCCCGATGAAGTAGCGCAGGAACGCCGCCTGCATCGGGTTCATGTCGCCGGCGAGATGGCGCACGGCGCCGGTCACCAGGACGAAAAACAGGCCGCTCAGGACCATCCAGCCGATGCCCTGAAGATTAGGCGGCGCGGTGAGCAGAACGGTGCGTAAGGAGCGGGTGGACGGCATCTTGCGACCATAATCTCATGAGCCACGCCGGGGCAGCAAGGCGCATAACTCGCTTGTCGAGCGGTGTGCCCGCGCCTAGTCGCCGCGCAGCTTGGCGAGTTCGGCCTGGAGCTGCTCAATCATGCGGCTTTGTTTCGACAGGGCGAGAGCGACGTCGTGCTCGCTGTAGAGACGGGGGATGTGCTGCGGGCAGTTGCTGTCCCAGGCCTCGAGATGAAAGACCAAAGCGCGCTCCGGCTTGCCGGCATAGTCCGGGTCGGCCAGCTTGGCGAGCAATGCAGGATCGTCGTCGACCATGCGGGCGTGGCCCCAGAGCTTGATGCGCTGGCGGTTGGCGTAGTCCATGACGAAGATGAAGGCGCGGTCGTTCTCCGACAGGTTGCCGTAGCTGATGTATTGGCGATTGCCGGAGAAATCGGCGAAGGCGAGAGTGTGGTCGTCGAGGGGCCTGAGAAAACCGGGCGGGCCGCCGCGATGCTGGATGTAGGGTTGGCCGTCGGCGGCGGCGGTGGCCAGATAGAGGGAGTCCCGCTGGGCCAGGAACGCGGCGAGGTCCGGCGTGATGGTGTGCCGCCAGCCGCCCTTCTGTGCCATCCTGGCGTAGCCGGCGCGGGAGCCGAAACGTTCCTGGGCCGCCTTCACCGCCGGGGTAAAAGCGACATCGCTGACGGGTTTGGTCATCGGTGGTTTCTTGTTCCCTAGGCGGCGGGGGGCGCAATGAGGCGATCGTCGCGGTAGAGGTCGTAAGCCGCTTCATATTCCATGATACGGGCGACGTCGCGGATGAAATCGTTTTCGTAGCCGGCGCGTTCGAGCAGATAGAAGCCCATCTCCATGCCGCTGGCGATGCCGCCGGCGGTGATGACGCGGCCGGCATCGACGATCCGGGCGCGGGAGATTTGCGCCTTGGGGGCGATGTCGGCGAGGCGGTCGATGGGGATCTGGCCCATGCCGGACGCCTCGAGGCGATCGGGCTCCTTGCGGTTGGTGGCGGGCAGGCCGTCGAGCAGACCCATTTGGCCGTAGATCCAACTGCCGGTGCAGACGCTGGTGAGCAGGGTGCGCTCGGGCAGTTCGCGGATGAAACGGTGAAGAACCGGATTGTAGGTTTCCTGACGGGTGCCGAAACCGCCGGGGATGAGAAAGGCGTCCATCTCCGGGCGGTCGGCAAAGGCGTAGTTCGGCAGAACGGTGAAGCCGGCTTGGGTCTGGACGGGGCGCTGGGCTTCGGCGATCAAGAAAGCCTCGAGGGACGGATCAAGGCGGCGGGCGACCGAGAAGACACCATGGGGGGCAGCGTAATCGACGATTTCGGCTTCCTTGAAAACATAGATGCCGAGGCGAAATCCGGGCTTTGGCGGCATGGGCTGGTCGCTCCTAATAGGCTGTGGGTGGGGTCGTCAGGCAGGGTTGCCGGTGCGGGTGATGACGGGTATCCATTGCTCCCCGGAGGACAGTACGCAGGTCGTGCCGTCGGCCCGGGTGGCCAGGATGGTCCAGGTGGTGCCCTGGTCGGCGCTGAACACTTCGATGACGACGCCGTTGGTGCTGAGGCCGAGGGCGACCTGTGATTCGGCATAGGTCTTGCCGAGCAAGGCAACCACATCGCCATGGGTGCCGCAGCTTTGCTGGGCGGTGGCCGAGAGGCTGAAGACGGAAAAGCCGAGCGCCAATATGGCGATGAAAAGCACCGCGTTGATGGCGTGACGCAGGCGGCTGATGTTGGTGTGTTCCCACATGGTCCGTTCTCCGATTTCCGAGTGACGCTAGAAGGAGACGATGCCCTGAGCGGTCAACAGCGCGAGCAAGGCGATGGCATAGAGGCCGATGGCGCCGAGGATCGCGACGGCGATCTCGGTAAGCTTAACGGGCCAGTCGGCCGTCCGCGGGGCGCGGCGTAGTTCGGCGATGGCAGGGCCGCAGTCGGAAGGATGGGTGGCGGTCATTTTTCGTTCCCTGTTTCTGCCCCGGTTTCTGTGGGCGTGATTAACACATAGACCGGTCTGTCTGTTTTTTCTCATCACGCCTCCGTGATACACAGCGGATTCTGGGCTATAGCCTTGGGTATTAAGGGGAAAATACCTTGTAGGAAGTGCGAGGTCCGGCCATATTAAACAGACAGGTTCGTATAGCACTGGAGACGCAATGGCCTCGGCACGACGGGATCATCTGATCGACAAGGCGCTCGAACTGTTCTACGAGCATGGTTTTCATGCTACCGGCATCGACAAATTGCTGGCCGAATCCGGCGTCGCCAAGATGACGCTGTATAAGCATTTCAAATCGAAGGACGAATTGATCCTGGCGGCGCTGCGGCGGCGCGACGAGCATTTCCGCAATTGGTTCATGCGCCGGGTCGAAGCGCTGGCGGACAGTCCGCGCGGGCGGCTGGCGGTGTTGTTCGATGTGTTGGCAGAGTGGTTCGCGCAGCCGGGTTACAATGGCTGCATGTTCATCAATGCGGCGGCGGAATTCAGCGATTGCAGCCACCCGATCCATGGCGCCAGCGCGGAGCACAAGATCCTCATGGTGCGCTATGTGCAGGAGCTGTGCGCGGCGGCCGGGGCCAAAGACCCGGCGGGGTTGGCGAATCAACTTACTTTGCTGATAGAAGGGGCGATCTGCATGTCCCATGTGGCGCGCCAGGAGGATGCCGCGCGTCATGGGCGCGCGGCCGCGGAAATCCTGCTGGCGGCCAATCTCGGTCCGAGCGGCGGGGGCCCGACATAGATCAAGGCGCGATCGCGGCCGCCATGGGATGATGCCATGGCTCGAGATCTCAGAGGTTCAGAAAATGCTCTGTAACCGATTCTTCGACTTCGTCTCCGGTACAGAAATTGCCCTCGCGGCGCCGCCCTGTCGGTCGAGCGCGGCGGCGGGGAGCCAGGACGCGGGCGCGTATCTTGATATTGTCCGGCCGAACGACGAGGCCCGGGCATTGGTGGAGGCGCATATGAGTGCCCTGACTCGGGCGCGAACGAAGCCGGGGCCGGCGCGCTAGTGAAACTCGCCGGCGAGATCCTCAAGGACCTCGGGCCGCTTGATCAACACATGTTGCGGAGACGGCAGTTCAAGAACGGCTTCGTCGACCAGTTTAGTGAACGTGCGGCTGACCGTCTCGGTGGTGAGGCCAATATAGTCGGCAATATCGTTGCGGGTCATGGGCAGGTCCAACGCGCCGTCGACGGTGCCACGCAACCTGGCGCGACGACCCAGCAGCAGTAGGAAAGACGCCAGTTTTTCCTTGGCCCCCTTGCGGCCGAGCAGCAGCAACTGGTCCTGCGCCGAGGCGAGTTCGTTGGACGCGCGGCTGAGCAGTCGGCGTTCGAACTGCGGAAACTCCGTGAGCAGGGCCTGGAACTTTTCGCGGGGGAATACGCAGAGGCGGACGGCATCGACAGCCTCTGCGGTATAGGCGTAACTCTCGTAATAGGCGAGGCCAAGGAAATCACCGGGCAGCAGGAAACCGGTTACCTGGCGCCGCCCGTCGGCCAGCATCTTGGACAGCCGCACGCAACCGCGGGTGACATTGTACAAGGTATCGGCCGGGTCGCCTTCGAAGAAGACAGCCTGCTGGGGGGCGACATTCTGGGCGGCAACGATGGCATTCAGGCGGGGTAACTCGTCCGGGTTGAGCACGCCGCAAATCGCCGTCTCGCGAATGTCGCAAGTCTCGCAGACGCTGCCCGGGGCTCGAACGACCACCATTCAACCTGTCCTGTTCGCCTACTCTATTGGACAGGTAGGGTACTGCAACCAACGCGAGGTGACTAGAGTGCCCGAACGAGGCGTGCGGTGTCGAGGCGATGGCCGGCGGCGTCGAGCAGCGGTAGCGCCGGATGGGTCGGCTCGGCAACCGGGAGCTTGCGGGCCGGGACGTCTATGGCGACGCTGCGGCAGGCCAGCCGGCGGGCGAGATGCTCGACTTCCAACAACAGGATACGGGCGACTCCCGGGGCGGTCAGGCCCTCGAAGGGGACGAAATGCTCGATCTGCAGCGCGCGCCCGGCAATTAGATGTGGGGTCACACGGTAGGTGAAAAGGCCGTGGATGTAGCCCATGACATCGGTGGCCACGAAAGTGCCGCTGGGTGCCGCATCGGCGGGCAGATCATCAGGATCGACGAGCGCCAAAACGTAGCGTTGCCACTGATCTAGGGTGCAGCGATCATCATGTGCCTGGATAAGCGGAAAAGCGCGGGCCGAATCGCTAGAGTCTAGGGATTTGACGGTGAGGTGCATGTTGGCCGAACTTTTGCTCGCTTGGGTGTGAGGCTAGAGCCTAGCGCCACCCGGGTGTGGGCAAATGATCTGGATCAATGAAGGCGATTTTCGGCAACGCGGAGCGGGATTATGTGGCGATTTGACCTGCGTCAAGGCGGTCGACCCGGACGGAGGGGTAAATCTTGATGGATCAATTCGTTTCCCAAACAGCAACCCGAGGAGTGAGCCAAATGTTCAATCGTATCTTGGTGCCCCTAGACGGGTCAGGGTTTGCCAATCAGGCACTCGAGGTCGCGTGCCAGCTGGCGGAGAAGGGTGACACAAAACTGGTGCTGTTGCATGTGCTGGCAAACAAGCCGTTGCCGAAGGAGCTACGGCACTTCGCCGAGGTAGAGCATCTCAGCGACAAGTCGCTGCCAAACCGGTTGGGCGCGCGCATTGTCGAGGACGCTGAGGCCAAGGCGGCGAAACTTGGTGTCCAGGGCTGCGTAACTTTGGTCGAAGAGGGTGATGAGGTCGGCGTGATCCTGGCAACGGCGGCGGCGGAAAATGTCGACCTGATCGTTATGGGTAGCCGTGGCCTTGGTGCGGTGAAGGAGCTACTGCTGGGCAGCGTTTCCCACAAGGTCACGCAAATGGCACCATGCTGCTGCATGACGGTACGTTGAACATTCGATGGAGCCTGACATGACCTATAAGACGATCCTGGTGGTGGCGGACGATACGGCAGAATGTGCTGGGCGGTTCGAATTGGCAGCGACCCTTGCGAAGCGCTTCGAGGCTCATTTGGTGGGGTTGTTCGTGCTGAGCCATCCGCAGATTCCGCCCTATGTCGAGGGGCAATTGAGCCCGGAGTTCTTGGCTCAGCAAAGGCGCCAAGGCACCGAGGCCGTCGCCCGCGCGTGCGAGCGCTTTGAAGCACTGGGCACGCGACATGGGTTGAACGTCGAATGGCGCCAGGCCGAAGGACAAATCGGCGACCAGGTCAATCTGCATGCCCGCTATGCGGATCTGGTCGTGGTCGGTCAGATCAACGAGGACGATGTCGGCACCCATGGTACGGCGATCGGGTTGCCGGAACAGGTGGCGTTGGGGGCCGGCCGGCCGACCCTGGTGGTGCCTTATGCCGGCCAATTCGAGACGGTCGGCGATCGGGTCATTGTCGCCTGGGACGCCCGACGCGAGGCGGCCCGGGCGATCAGCGACGCGTTGCCGCTGTTGCAAGGGGCCAAACATGTCGCCGCGGTGTCGGTCAATCCGCGGGTGGGTAACGAAGAAGGCACCCATGGCGAGGTGGCGGGCGCAGATCTGGCGTTGTTGCTGGCGCGGCATGGCGTGCAGGTGGATGCCAGGCGCCTGGTCAGCCGTTCGATCGGGGCGGCGGATGTGCTATTGAACCAAGTCGCCGATGAAGCGGCCGACCTGCTGGTCATGGGGGCCTACGGGCATTCGCGGCTGCGCGAGACGATTCTGGGTGGCGTCACCCGGCATGTGCTGGGTCACATGACGGTCCCGGTCTTGATGTCCCACTAACGGAGCCAGCACGCATAACGATGACGGGAACGCGCAACCCAATCGACGCCTATGCCCCAGCCGAGATCGCCAGGCTGGTGGAGGGGGCGGGGATCGCCAAGGCCGAGGCGCCGTTGATGCAAACGGTGGTGCTGGGCCTGCTGGCCGGCGTCTTCATCGCCTTCGGCTCGATGTATTTTACCTTGGTGATGACCGGTGGGGCGCTCGGTTTCGGGCCAAGCCGGGTGCTCGGCGGCCTGGCCTTCTCGCTGGGATTGGTGTTGGTGGTGGTGGCGGGAGCGGAGCTGTTCACCGGCAACAACCTGATTGTGATGGCCTGGGCCGACCGGCGTATTTCGTCGGTCGCTCTGCTGCGAAACTGGGTGGTGGTTTATGTGACGAACTTCGCTGGCGCCCTGCTGGCGGCCGTGGCGGTGATCTGGTCGGGGACGTTGCAGCTATCGGACGGTCAAGTGGCGGATACCGCCATACGGATCGCCGAGGCCAAGGCGGCCCTGGTATGGCACGAAGCGCTGCTGCGCGGGGTGCTGGCCAATGCGTTGGTATGCCTGGCCGTGTGGCTGGGCTTCGCGGCGCACAGCGTGGCCGGCAAGGTGCTGGTCCTGCTGTTCCCGATCTCGGCCTTTGTGGCCCTCGGGTTCGAGCATTCGGTGGCGAATATGTATTTGATCCCGGTTGGCATGCTGGCCGGCGCGGCGGTTTCTTTGAGCGATCTCTGGGGCAATCTGGCGTTCGTCACCTTGGGCAATATTGTCGGTGGCAGCGGTTTCGTTGCCCTGGTCTACTGGCTGGTGTATTTGCGGACCGGTGCGTCGGCGGCGCCCGACTCGGCCCGCGGGGGCGATTGATCCAACGCATTCGCGGCACGCCCGGGACAGGCGACACTCGCGGCGCTGGCACACTGCAGAAAGAGGGTAAGATGAGCTTGGGTTATGTGTTGGTCTCAGCGGCCGGTAACGAGACAGACAAAGCGGCACTGCGCCTGGCCTTGGCGCTGGGGCGGCGGTTCGATGCTCATGTAGAGGCCCTACACGGTAAGGCCGATCCACGCGAATCGTTGACCGTCATCGGGCCGGGTGTCGGCGGGACCCTGCTGCAAGACATTCTGATCGCGACTGAGGAAGATATTGCGGCGCGGGTGCGGTCGGCCGAGCGGGTTTTCGAAGAGCTTGCGGGCAGCGTGACCAAGAAACCGAATGGGCAGGGTGGATTCGGTGCCACCTTGCGGATCGTCGAAGGTCGCCACGCCATAGTGATGGCGAAGCGCGGCCGGCTGGCGGACCTGACCGTGGCGGCGCGACAATCGGACAGCGACGATGTCGACCAAATCCTGACCGTCGAGTCCCTGTTGTTCGAGTCCGGGCGGCCGGTACTCGTGGTGCCGCCGGGGGATGTCGCGCACGACCTCAGATGTGTGGCGATCGCCTGGGATGGCAGCGTCGAGGCAAGCCGCGCCGTGCATGGTGCGATGCCGCTGTTGGAAGCGGCCGACAAGGTGGTGGTGTTGACGGCGGAAGAGGACGGTAAATCGATGGCCGCGCCGGAAGACCTGACGATCTTGCTCGATGGGCATGGGATTGCGGTGACGTCGCGGACATTGGCGCAGGCCGGCGGACCGGTCAGTATCGCGCTGCTCACGGCGACGGCGGACGAGGGCTGCGGGGTGATGGTGATGGGCGGCTATGGCCACAGCCGGCTACGGGAGATGGTGCTCGGCGGCGCCACCCGCGACGTGCTGGCGGCGACGGCGTTACCAGTGCTGATGGTCCACTGACCGGCCGGCTGGCCGCGATGGGGCGGGCGGCTTAGCGCAGCAGCGCTCGGTTCGGCACCTCGGGTCGGCGATCCGGCGGGGTCGCCAGACCGAGCGAAATGGCCCGGGCGCGGCGGCGTGCGGCGGCGGCCTCGGCGATGCGGCCGTCCTTCTCGAGGACGTTGGCGTAAATGTCCAATCCATCGACGAGGGCGCTGTCGTCGATGCCCAGTGACCGGGTCTGGATGGCGAGGGCCCGTTCGGCGACCGACCGGGCCTCGCCAAGGCGGCTATCGGCGGCGTACACATTGGCCAAATCGAACATGCTGGCAGCGACATTCGGATGGCGGTCGCCGTGCACGACCTGTTCGATGGTCAGCGCGCGCTTAATCAGCTTTTCGGCCTCCCGATAGCGGCCGACGAAGTAATAGAAGGAGCCGAGGTCGGTCAGGGCGCCGGCTAGGCGCGGGTCTTCCGGCCCGAAGGCCTCGGCCTTGGCAGCGGCGGCCAGGAACTGTTTTTCGGCGTAGACATAATTGCCATCGAAGAAGGCGTTTTCGGCGGATAGGGAATGGCGGCGCCAGTCGCCATGCACCGAGACGACGAGGGCGGTGGCCAAAACCGCTACGCCGAATGCCAGGAATATTACCCTACGCCTCGTGGTCATCGACTCACCCCCAAACTCCGTTCCGGGCGCGGTCCTTGTTTGCGAAAACGACCGGATCTCAACGAATTTGTTAGGCAAGGTTGCGTCCCGGCGCCTTAACGGCGCGTTAAGGTCCGTGGCGCCGGCCCGGTATTTTGCCGGGAAGTTTAGGCAAATTTCGGATGAATTGAGCGGCCGAGTAGCGCATCATCCGACGCGCCCGCAACGAGAGGTGCCGAGGAGATGTGGCGATCGGCGGCCAGACCGTCACGGCATAGCCGTGAACCGGCACTCAATGTGCCGCCGGTGACCCTATGGATCGCGGTGGGGCTGGTCGCCATGCACGTCCTATTGATGCTGGCCGGTGCCGGGGTCGCGGAAGCGGCTTGGATCAGGCTGGCCTTCGTGCCGGCGGATCTCGCGCGGTCATTCGGCCCCGAGGGAACCATCAGGGCCGATATCATAGCGACCTTGGCCAGCCATATGCTGCTGCATGCCAATTGGACCCATTTGATGATCAATGTCGGCTTCCTGTTGGGTTTCGGGAGCCTGGTGGAGCGGGCGCTGGGAGGCTGGCGCTATGTGCTGTTTCTGCTCGTTTCCGGGATCATCGGGGCGCTGACCCTGTTCGCCGCCGGCCCCTTCGACGAAGTCCTGGTGATCGGCGCCTCAGGGGCCGTCTACGGCACCGCAGGGGCCGCCGCACGGCTGTTCTTCATGCCACGAACCGGGGTGCGTGGCGCCGTCATTTTCGTGGTCGCGATGATGTCGCTCAACCTGTTGTTCGGGTTGTTCGATTTCGGACTGATACAGGACGGCTCGGCGTTGGCGTGGGAGGCTCATGCCGGTAGCTTCGTTGCCGGCCTGATTTTGATCTATCTGCTGCCGGTGCGTCGCGTACGGCGTGACGGGCTCGGATGACCGGCGACCTGAAGGCGCTGACGCCGGCCTCTCTCGACAGCATTCGGGAGGCACGAGAGCGGATCGACGGGCTGGCCGTGCGCACGCCATTGCTGCGTTTGAACGTCGATGATGCGCCGGCCGAGATCTATCTGAAACCGGAGAATTTGCAGCCCATCGGCTCGTTCAAGATTCGCTGCGCGGGTAACGCCATCCTCCGGGCGGGCCGGGAGGCGGTGGCCAACGGCGTTTATACGGCGAGTTCGGGCAACATGGCGCAAGGTGTGGCCTGGACGGCGCGAAGGCTTGGGATACCGGCGACGGTGCTGGTGCCGGAGGGGGCCGCGGCGACCAAACTGGCGGCCCTGGCACGGCTGGGGGCGACGGTGAAGGTGCTGCCGTTCGCGGCGTGGTGGCAAGTCATCCTGACGCATCAGCACGCGGATGAGAAAGGCCTGTTCATTCATCCGGTCGCCGACCCGGCGGTCATCGCCGGCGACGGTACCATCGGTCTGGAAATCGTCGAGGATTTGCCCGACGTCGATACCGTGGTGGTGCCCTATGGCGGCGGTGGCTTGACCAGCGGCGTGGCCTCGGCGGTTCGTGCCTTGCGACCGACGGCGCGGGTGTTGGCCTGCGAATGCGCGGTGGCAACCCCGGTGGCGGCGGCGCTGGCGGCTGGCGGACCGAGCGAGGTGCCCTATCCGGCCAGCTTCGTTTCGGGTATCGGCAGCGGTTCGGTACTGCCGCAGATGTGGCCCATGGTCGCGCAGTTGATCGCCGGGTCGGTGGCCGCCTCTTTGGCGGAAATAGCCGATGCCATCCGGGTTATTTTCGAACGTAACCGGTTGGTCGCCGAGGGCGCCGGTGCGGCCCCCGTTGCCGCTGCCCTGGCTGGACGGGCCGGCGGCGGTAAGGTGGTGTGCGTGATATCGGGGGGCAATCTGGACGCTCAGGACCTGGTCACAATCCTACAGGGCGGCGTACCGGAACGCGGCTAGCCGGGCGACATGTCGGGCCCAGGCCCGGTCGGCGCCAATGGCTGGCTTCATCGGCGCGCGCACGGACGATGTTGGCCCGCCAGACGGTGACACGGGGCGACGTCCGGCAGTCTCGGAACATGGTAAACCACTGATTAACTGAAGAAATTTGGCTAGTTTTACGCTTTGGCAATGGCTCGGGCCAACAATGATCTTAGGGCACCCGTTGCCACCGCAAGATCCAATGGGTCGTTCAGGGGCTGTAGGTAAGGAGCCATGATGACTGACGACGAACGCCGCTCGATGCAAGATGTCGGGCTGATCTACGACTCGTTGATGCGGTCGCTACCGGATGATTACGACACCACGGATATTCTGGCGGCGCTGACGTTGGTGCTCAAGGATGTGGCGTTGTTCCATCACGGCAATCTGTTCAAGGCTCAACGGGCCAGCGTGGTGGCGCTGGATACGAGCTTTTCGATGGAAGCCGCGAAACTGCCAAGCGCGTCCGTTCACTAAGCAAAGCGTCTAGCGGGTCGCCCAAAGGCCGCGACCGGCTTGGCGCGCCTCCTGCTCCGCCGGCTCATAACCGCTGCCGGGTCGGGCTTCGGCCCAGCCGTCGCGGACCATCGCGCCGCCGATATCGATGCCCTTCGGGCCGCCCATGCGGCAGGACGCCGCGGTGACGCCGGCAAGATCCCGGGTGATGCAGGTCAGCCAATGACGCTCGATCAGGCCGGCCAGAGCGAAAGCCGCCGCTTCGCCGCAGCGCCAACTCTTGCCGCCCCGGAGACAAAGACGATCCAGGGCCGGGGCGTCCAAGCCATCCAGTTGCAGATGTCGCCCGGCGACAACGATGCTGCCGCCGTCGACGGTTTGAGCGGGGCCGACGAGTTCGCCCGCGGTCGCGCTGGTGCCGAGGATGAGCATGGCAAAAGCGGCGGCGCGCAGCGGGTATGAACGCCGGGTCATCGGGGCAGGTCCGTCAGTGATTATCGGCGGTCTTTCTGATAACCGAGAAGGGCCGCTTGAAGAAGCTTGTTTTTCGTGGAGCGGCCAAATGGCCCGCCGGCGCATTGTCGCCGGCGGGGTGCCACCCTGCTTGCTTGCTGTTATTTCTCCAGTCGCAGATTGCTGAGTTCGGTGCCAATGGCGCGGAAAACACGGCTCAGGTCGTTGGCGTTCGGCGAGTCGAAGTATTTTTCCGGGGCGCTGGCACAACCCTTGTAGAGGTTCTTCAACGCCGTGGTGTTACCGACCTGAAAGGTAATGGTGTAGATGATAACACCCTGTTCCTTCATGGCGGTGCAGGTTTCGAGCAGGCGCCGGTTCAGTTCGTTGCGGGAAGATGTCGTGGTTACGTTAGGTATCAGTTCGCCATCTCGGGGAAAACCATAGGCGGTATAGAAGCCGCCATTACCGCTGGCGCCGGACCATTGGTTCCAGCCGTCGGTGAGCAGAATCGCCACCTTGTCGGACAATGGGCTGCCGTAGGCAATCGGTATGTCGTTGGGTGTATCACCGCCCCACAAACCCTGCCACATCGGCGAAATTACGCGCCATCCCCAAGCCATTCCGACGTTGCTCATGGTGCCGAAGCGCCGGTATGCGCCCATTTGGGCGATGGAATTCTTGACCGTGGTCTTCTCGGCGGTGAGGGGTAGAATCGGCACCGGGCAGGAGAGATTGGGGCCGACGACACGCGACGAGTGGGTCTGCCGGTAGTCCGACTCGTTGTAGTTAACGGCCGCCCAGGGGTTGGCGGCACCGGACTGCCAGATATAGGTGGGAAAGAGGGCGGTGCTCGGCGGTGCCTCGCCGGTGTCGAGAGGATAGGGGCGCGCCCGCACGCACCCTTTCCAACTCAAGACGGTGGGGCTGTAGTCGCCGACCAGATCGAAGTCGTTCGGATCGTAATCGCTGGTCCAATCGGTGTGCTGGTAGCCGACGTTGACAACGGACGCGTAGGGGACGAGGCCGATATAGAGGTCTTTGACGGTCTCGCGGTCGCCATAAAGGATATCGAGCATCTCGCCGGCCGCCCCCTTCATGGCGGTCATCTTGCCGCTGTAGCTCATGGAGCCGGTGTTATCCATCACCAGGACCAACTCCATACCGCGCGCGGAACGCCGGGCAACATTCTCCTCCGACACCGTTACTTCCTGGAATCCAAGAATGGTCGCGAAGGTCGTGGGCACAGATACGGTCGCCGATACTTTGACCGTCTCATTGTCGTCGGCGATGACGACTTGGAAATCGGTAAGGGTCGAACCGAGGAAGCCGGTCACATAGTTGGCGTCGAAATACATCGTGATGTCGTCGACAACAGTCTGCGCCGCCAAGTTGCCACCGCCGGCGAGGGCGGCGGCGTCGATGGCGTGGGACAGGCGGGTTTTCACCAAGTACGCGCGGGCGCTGTCGATACCGATGGAAGTGCCGCCGATGAGCGGGATGGCGAGAAGTCCAACCCAGATGGCGGCGCTGGCCGTGGTGTCGCGAAATAGCCGCGGCAACAGGGTCTTGCGGGCGGAGTTGGCGTTCTTCATGGGGGTCATGGGACTATGCCTATCCTGTCCAGTCGTCATGGGGCGAAAGCGGCGAGGGAACCAAAGCGCGGCCGGAATATTGCCAAGCGCTGGACGCGGACGATGCTGTCCGGCGCGCCGACGAGAAATGGGGCGACCATGGTCAGTGGCCGGAATTCGTAATAGACCTCGGCGACGATCGCGTTCTCATTGAGGCGCAGGATGAAATCCTTGGGCATGGCGGCGAGATCGCCCTCGGCGCCCAGGGTGCTGCTCGCGTCCAACTGATAATCGTTCCGGGTGCGCTGCCAGGTGATGCGCGGACCGGTGCCATCAACATTGGCAACCGAAGTAAGGATAACGCGGCCGCCTTCGGGCAACTGTATGGGTTCGGCGATCTCGTTGGCGGCGTCGAAAAAGACCCCGATGGCGTTCGAATAATTGCCGGAATAGTCTTCGGGCTGCACCAGATCGAACAGCTCGCGCTGCCGGGTTACGGCGTCGGCGGTTTGGGCGGCGATGCGGCCGACGCGGTTGGAGGCGAGGGTGTAATTGACGATATCCACGGTGCCGAGCAGCAGCAGCATGAGGACCGGCGCGAGGACCGCCAATTCGATGCTGGCGCTGCCATGCTCGTTGGCCGCCAGCCGGCGTGCCTGCGGTGCCGATTTGCGAAGGCTAAACATCACTCCACCTCGAAGGGTTCGTTTTGGACGATCACGCGCGCGGTCTGGGGGATGCGGTCGATGCCGAGGATGGTCTCCAGATAGGGCGTCATCAGCGGTTGCTGATAAGACACGGAATAGACCACCACATCGCTGCCTTCGCCGGGCCCGGGTATGCCGCTGTCGGGATCGCTGGTTAGCTGGTGGTAGGTTTCGTAGGACTTCGTGGAAACGGTGATCGCGCTCCCTGGAACCAGGGCACCGGCGTGTTCGGCGACGATGTCGTGGATGGTCTGTTCACGGGTCTCGCCGCTAATGACCTCACCGGTGATGCCGAAGCGCGACGCCTCGCGGGTGCCGGCATCGAGCAGGGTCTTCACGGAAACCATCATGGTGGCCTCGAACAGGCCGATGGTGGCCATGAAAATGACCGGCGCGAGCATGCCGAACTCGACCAACGTGGTGCCGTTTTGGTCGGTGCGGACGCGGTGCAGCGTCCGGACCAGGCCTTTGAGGTATCCGAATGCCATTGGGGCCTCCCGATCAGCGGCTGACGAGGGGGGCCGTGCGCAGCTTGGGCTGGCTATGGCCGCGGATGATCTCGAAATAGCGCAGGTTGTTCTCGACCATCTCGGGATCGAGATCGAGTGCGGCGACTTGGGCCGCGGTATCGGTGTCACCGCGCAGGCCATAGGCAAGGGCCAGATTCTGGCGCATCTGCTTGGTGGCCTTCGGGGTGAAGGACAGCCGCTCGAGTATGTCGACGGCCTCGTTGTAGTGCTCGCTCAACAGCAAGGAGAGGGCGAGATTGTTCTCGACCAGGTGGTTGCTCGGCTGCAACGCGAGGACGGTACGATAGGCGCGCTGGGCCTCGTCATGGCGTCCCAGCATGTCGAGGCCGACGCCGCGGCCGTTGAGGGCCAGCACATCGTCGGGGGCGACGGATAGGGCAAGGTCGAACTCGGCAACAGCCTCGGCGGCGCGACGGAGAGCAAGTTGGGCGCGGCCCAGACCGGTCAGCGCGGAGACGTTCTTGAACGACATGCCCTTGGCGCGCTGAAAGACTTCGACAGCCTCGTCGTAGGCGCCGGCCTCGTGCAAGGTCTCACCGAGCTCAAGATAGGGCCCGACCACCATGGGATCGGAGGCGATATGGCGGCGCAGCATGCGGATCGCCGTGGCGTAGTCGCCGCCGGCGCGAGCGGCCGTCGCCAACTGAACATCGGTGCCCGGCGCGACCTGGGTGGCCTCGGGATTCGCGGTTATCTGCAACTCGCCTTCGGGCTGCCCGGTAGCGACACAAGCGCCGAGAGTCAGGGCCATAACGGCGATACCGGCAAAACGGGAAAATCGGTTGGTGCTGGTGGTCATGACGCGGCTCCCTTTGTGCGAGATGCGAGCTTTACCTGGGAAGAACTGGCCTACTTGGCGCATGGACATGCCCTCAGTTACCGAGGATCTGGGCGATCTGGAGGAATGCGGGGCCGCCAACGATGACGAAGATGGCGGGGAGGATGAAACCGACCAACGGCATGCTGATGAGAGCCGGCAGGCGCGCGGCCTTCTCTTCAACCGCCAGCATGCGCGCGGTTCGCATCTCCTTGCCGAGAACCCGCAAGGACTGCGATAGCGGCGTGCCAAACCTCTGGGCCTGCACGAGCGTGGTGACGACGCCGCGCAGGGCCTCCAAGTCGGTGCGATAGGCCAGGTTCGCCAAGGCGCGGTGGCGATCGGACAAGAGCTGGAGCTCGGCGACGGTGACGGACAACTCGATGCTGAGGTCCGGTGCCGAGAGTTTCATCTCGTTGCGCACACGGTCCATGGCCACTTCAAGGCTGAGGCCGGCTTCGGCGCAGATGACCAGGAGGTCCATGGCGTCGGGCAGGGCGATGGCGATACGCTGACGGCGGGCAAAGCCGATTTTCTTGAGAATGAACTCAGGCAGCAGACCGCCGAAAACGAAACCGCCGGCGGCAATGATCGCCTTGAGCACGAAGGCCATGTCCGGGTGCGGTTGAATAAGGAAATAGCCGACGACCGCCAGCGCCACCAGGGCGCCGCTGCTGGCTTTGGCGAGCATGAAAAGGGGTACGCCGAGATGACTGCGCAGACCGGCGCGGGCGAGATGTTGCTCGACCTTGGCTTGCTCTTTCTTGCCAATCAACGGCAATGGGGCGATGGCCTCGGCGACCCGATGGAGAACCCGCTGGCTGAAGGTGGCCTGTTCTTCTTCGGTGTCCGCCTGAAGGTCGGTGGCAGAAACCGCAAGGTCGTTGTAGCTCGTGGTATGGAGGCCCTTGAGCCTGGCTTCGAGACGATCTTTCCAGCGCGGGCGGAAGGCAATGGCGAGACAGCCCAGGAGAACGACCGCCAAGCCCAACATGAGGGGGCCGGTGAACAACGTGTCGCCGGTGAGCTGGGAGAGCAACGGGTTCATACCGAGATCCTCGTCATGCGGTAGGTCAGGAAGACGCCGAAGGCGATGCTTAGGCTGGCGCCGGTGACCATGAGGCGGCCGGTCGGATCCTCAATCAGCGGCAACATGTAGTCGGGTTGCATGGCGGCGATCGCGGCGATGGTCAAAACCGGCATGCCGCTAAGGATCTTGGCGGATATGCGGCCTTCCGAGGTCAGCGCCTTGATCTTTAGGCGCATCTCCTTACGGCGGCGAACCACGGTGCTGAGATTGTCCAGGGTCTCGGCCAAATGGCCGCCGGTTTCGCGCTGCAGCATCAAGCTGACGACAAAGAAATTGAAATCGGGGACGCCGATGCGGCGCGTCGCATTGATGCAAGCATCCTGC
Organism: Alphaproteobacteria bacterium; assembly: GCA_021774445.1. Taxonomy (GTDB): domain Bacteria; phylum Pseudomonadota; class Alphaproteobacteria; order UBA6615; family UBA6615; genus SZUA-147. The sequence continues at coordinate 97,956 of JAJFJA010000059.1, read as the reverse complement.
AGGTCGACGCCGATCGCGATGTCTTCGACGATGGCGCGGAACTCGTCGCAGACCGGCGGCGCGGCTTCAGCGGCGACCAGGGATAGGGTTTCGTTGACAGGGATACCGGCGCGGACGGCGCGCACGATCAGATCAATCGCGTCGGGGAAACCATTGAGGAACGCCCGTTGGCGATTGGCGACCCGGCGCCTGAGCATGGTGACCGCGCCGACCAGGAAGCCGCCGCCGCCGATGACCAGGTTGAAGAACCAGGGCGGGCTGATGGCGAAGGTCGCGATGCCGACGACCAAGGTCGCGCTGCAAATTCCCGTCAGGATCATCAACGGCACGACCTTGGCACCGCCGGCTTGGGCGAGCTTGTTCTGCAGGAGCGATTTGTTGCTCACCGGTTGCTTGCGGAGTAACTCGGTCGCTTGTTCGTTGACGGCCTCGAGGTCCAAGGCGCCGATACTGCCGGCTGCCAGGGCCTGCATGCGGGCGCGCATGCGGGCTTGCTGATTGCCTTTGCCGCCGGTTAGCAAGAACCCGCCAACGAGGATCGCGATCGCGGCGACGGCGAATACCATAACGAGGGGATCCTGCAGCATGCCGTTTAGGCCGAAGGCTTGCATGACATCGCCTCCATCAGTGCGCTCTCGAGGCCGAAATATGTCGCCCGGTTGATGAAACGGGGACGGATGGCGGCGCAGCGGAAGGTGCCGCGGAGCGAGCCGTCCGGGTTCTCGCCCTCGAACTCGTAGTTGAAGAGGTCCTGGGTGGTGACGACGTCGCCCTCCATGCCCACGACCTCGCTGATTTGAACGATGCGGCGGCAACCGTCGCGCATGCGCTGTATTTGGATGACCAAGTCGATGGCGCTGACGATTTGGGTGCGAATGGCGCGTGCCGGCATGTTGGCGGCACCCATCAACACCATGTTCTCAAGCCGGACCAAGGCGTCGCGCGGGTTGTTGGCATGGATCGTCGACATGGAGCCGTCATGACCGGTGTTCATGGCCTGAAGCATGTCGAAACACTCGCTGCCGCGGACCTCACCGATGATGATGCGATCGGGGCGCATACGCAGTGAGTTGCGCACCAGATCGCGCTGAGTGATCAGGCCTTGACCTTCGATGTTGGCGGGCCGGGTCTCCAAGCTGACGACATGGGGCTGTTGGAGCTGCAGTTCGGCGGCGTCCTCGATGGTGACGATGCGTTCGTCGCCGCCGATCATGTGCGAAAGGGCATTCATCAAAGTGGTCTTGCCGGCACCGGTGCCGCCCGAGACCAGGACGTTGAGCCGGCAGGCAGCGGCGATGGCCAAAACCCGAGCCATCTTCGAAGATAAGCTGCCGGTCTCAGCCATGGCGTCGAGGGTTTTACTTTTGTTGTTGAACTTACGAATGGAGATGCACGGACCCTGCAACGACAAGGGCGGCAAAATGATGTTGACGCGGCTACCGTCCTCGAGCCGGGCGTCGACCATGGGGCTCGACTCGTCGACGCGGCGACCGACCATGGCGGCGATGCGTTGGGCGATGTTGAGGACGTGGGCATTGTCACGGAACTGGCACTCGGATAGCCGCAGGCGTCCGGCGGCCTCGATGAAGACCTGGTCCGGCCCGTTGACCAGGATGTCGGAGACGCTTGGATCGGCGAGCAGGGGTTGCAGCGGTCCGAAACCCATCATGTCGTCAAGCAGCTCGGAGGCCATGGCCGTCTGCTCACGCTGATTGAGCTGAAGCCGCTCTTCATTGGCGATCTCGCCGACCAGCCGTTCGACCTCGCGCAACAGGCGCTTGCGCGACATCTTGACCGCGGCCGCAGGGTCGATGCGACGCAGCAGGGCCTGGCGAATGGTTTCGGCCATGGCGTTATTGCGTCGCGGCGGCGGTTCTTTACGCAGGGCTTCGCGGCGCGGTTTTTCAGCCTGTGCCGGTTGGGGTAGCGGCGTCGGTTCCGGCTGCTTAGCTTGCGGCTCGGCAACGACGACCGGCGCGACGGCGGTGACCTGGGGCACTTCGGTGACCTGGGGCACTTCGGCGACCTGTGGCTCGGCTGCGGCCGTGACGACCGGCAGCGGCATTTCGGTCTCGGTGACTTCAGCTTTGCGTCCGAACATGATCTATGCGCTCCGCAACAATTTCTTCCACGCCGGGGTCGTGTCGGCGGCACCGCCCGAGAGGTCGGCGGCGATCGCCGCCATGGCGTTGGTCACCGGCCCGCGGGCGGCGGCGGCGACGTCACCGAGGTTGCTGGCAGCGGCAACACCGCTGCGACCAAAGGGCAGGATGTGGTCGACCTTGCGTTCCAGGGTGCGCTCGAGATCCTCGATGGCGACGTCGCCCTTCGAGGCCGGGGCGCGGTGGTTAACGACGAGCATGGTGCGCTGCTCGGGATCGGCGCCGTCGATGGGGCGCAACAGATGCAGGGCGTCGCGGGCCGAGACCAGGCTCTGGTCGGCAACAATGATGCGGGTGTCCGCGCGCTTGAGAACGGCATGAAAAGCGGGATCGGGGCGGCGCGGCAGGTCGACGACGACATAGTGGGAACGACGCTGCAGGACTTCCAGCAGGCTGGCCGTGGCTTCCGTGTTGTAGCGCACGACCTCGTCCAGGGACTCGCTGCCGCAGACCACGGAAAGGCGCTCGGAGTGGGTCGCCATGAGGCGTTCGACGAACAATTCGTCAATACGGTCGGCGTTCTCGAAGGCTTCGCGAAGGCCGCGTGACGGCTTGACGTCGAGCATCAGACCAAGGGCACCGAAATGCAGATCCATGTCGACCAGGGCGACGCGCCGGCCCTCCCGCTTGGAAAGCAGCCAGCCGATATTGGCCGCTACCGTGCTGGTGCCGACACCACCATGGGCGCCGACGACGGCAATCAACTTGCCGGCACGTTCGCCGGAGCGGGCGTATGACTCGCGGCCCAATGCCTTGCTCAGGGCGCGATGCATCAGGTCATGGGTGACCGGCTTGACGACATAGTCGCTGACGCCAAGGGTGATGAGATCGCGGAACAGGCCGACGTCGTTCTTGTCGCCGACAACGATGACGCGAACGCGCGGCTCGCAATGCTTGGCCAAGTTCTGGATATCGGACAGCGGCAGGTCCGACCCGGAGACATCGACGATAAGCAGCTGGGGCGACGGGTTGTCGGTCACGAACTGGGTGGCGGCCTTGACGTCAGCGCGGCGGACGACATTGTTGGTGAGCATCAGCTCACCGAGAACGCCGCGGACGATTTCTTCGCTGGCGCCGTCAGACAGGAAGACCGCAGCTTCCGCCGCACGATCGCCCATCTTTGCCGTATCTTTTGTGAGTGACATGTTGGCCCCTCCTAATCCGTGGTGCTGCTGAATTGATGGAGCGGCAGCTCCTTGACTTCATCGGCGTTGTAGCGGCCGACGGCGGCGGCCGCGGCGGCGCCGGAGGCCGGTGCCAAAGAGCGACCAACGACCAAGTCGCGCGGATCGGCGACCATGCGCGCCAGATTGCTGGCGGTGGCGCAGCCGAAGTTGCTGGAATTGCTGTTCGTGCCGTCAAGGATGTTGGCGTGTGTCCAGTCCGGGCAGCTCGGCGGTGCGGACACATAGTGTTCGGCAACGATTTCGACATTGCCCGCGCCTGACAGGGGCATGGTGCCACGGGTAATGTGGCTGGGCCGCACGCCGCGACCGATCAGGAACTGCTCGACGGCACCGAGGTTGTCGGCTTGGCCGTCACGGGAGGCCAAGGTGACGCGCAGGTTGAACAGGTTGCCCTGGCGGCTGAGGAAGCCGTCTATTTGGCCCGCCTGGTCCGCGGTCAGGGCGGCTCCGGCGACGGCCAAGTTGAGGGAACCCGACAGGCGTTGGACGTCGATGGTCTTGGGCGACTCCGACGCGGTCCATTCGGTCAAGGTCGGCTGGCAGGCTGCGAGGGTTAAGGCCGCGGCGGCGAACAGGATTTGGGGCACGCGGGATGACTTGGTCAGGTCTTGGTTACGGCGTTTCATGGCGCACCTCATTTTCAGAATGTGAATCCGGCATCGCCGAGCAGGCGGACACCATTGACACCGACGGCACCAGCAGGGCCGGCCTGCTTGCCTTCCTTGGCGAGCTTGCCGGAGAAGATCCGCTCGATATCGCTGGCGGGGCGGAAGCCGTCGAGGGGGGTCGGCAGGTCACTGGTGCTGCTGGGCTGGACGAGATAAGGCGTAACGATGATCACCAGCTCGGTCTCGTCACGTTGGAAGCGATCGGAGCGGAACAGGCGACCGAGAATCGGCAGGCTGCCTAGACCCGGAAGCTGGGAGACGGTGGTCTTGGTGTTGTTCTGCAGCAAGCCGGCGATGGCGAAGCTCTGGCCGCTACCCAACTCGACGGTGGTCTCGGCGCGCCGGACGCTCAAAGCCGGGATGCGGATGTCGCCGATTTGAATGGCGCCCTCATCGGTCAGCTCGCTGACCTCGGGACGGACGCGCATGCTGATGCGCTCCGGCGACAACACGGTCGGGGAGAAATCGATGGCAACACCGAACTGCTTGAACTCGATGGTGATGTTGTCGTCGCTCTGGGCGACCGGGATCGGGAACTCACCGCCGGCCAGGAAGGAGGCGGTCTCGCCGGACAGCGCGGTGAGGTTGGGCTCTGCCAGGGTGGTGACCAAGCCCTCTTGCTCCAGGGCGTCGACTAGCGAAGTCACGTCGATGTCGTTGGAGTTGAAGCGGCCACCGAAGGAGCCGAACAGGTCGGGCGATGGGGTGCCGAGGAAAGAGCCGGCGCTGCTAAGGAGCTGGCGGCCGGTCAGGGCGGTGAGGGAGAAATTGCCAACCTGGCCGAGGCCGGAGAAGTTGACGCCGAGCTCCTTGGTTACCTGGCGCGACATCTCGGCGACGCGGACCCGCAGGTTGACCTGGGTCGGAGCGGTCACGGAGAGCCGATTGACGACTTGGTCGTTCTCGCCAAGGAATTGGCGGGTAAGGGTAACGATACCCTCGGCGGCGGAACCGGACTCGACGCGACCGGTGACGACGACGCCGGCCGGCGTTGAAAGGAGGCGAATCCGCGCATCGGGATATTCGCCGCCGATCAACTCCTGGATCTCGGTGAGGGACTGGCCGACCTGGACCTCGGTGGAGAGGACGACCAGATCGTTGTCGCCGAGGGCGTACAGAGTCGTGTTGCCGGCCGTCAGCCCGAGTACGAAAACACTGGTGGGGGACGCCACCTGAACGTCGGCGATCTCCGGATTGGCCACGAAGACGCTGCTGGCGGGAGCCGGCAGACGGACCAGCTGGCCCTTCTTGACCTCAATCTGCAGGGTGTCCGTCGTGGGGACCGACTGTTGCGCCGAGGTCGGAGCAGCCGTGGCAAAGACGACGGTTGCCGCGGTCGCGAGGATGATCAGGTATTTCTTCAGCATGACACGGTCTCCGTTGGCTCGGCCGAGATGAGGGCGGCTCACTTGGACTCGATGACGGTGGTCTCGTTGCCGCGCATGACGACGATCTCGTTGCGGCTAGCGGCGGCGCTGTCGCTGCTCTTGCGATTGAACGCGGTGGAAACGTCAGCGGCGTAGGTCGGGCTGGGTGCCGCCGCGCTGGCGCCCTCTTCTTCAGGGGTGGCAAGACTGCGCAGGCTCAGGGTCAAGGTACCGAGTTCGGCGGCGACGGCGAGGGTCTCGGCGCCGCGGGGTTGCACCTCGAGCGTCACCGTTTTGGCAACCGGTGCGGTTTGGTCCTCGCCGGTCCGGGCGATATCCTGGACGCGCTGGTCGACGGCGATAACACGGGCGTCGCGCAGGATGGTCTCGCCAACCGTATGACGGCCGGGCGCGGACTCATCAACGTCGAGCTGCTGGGTGAGGATCACATCGACGCGGTCGCCTGGAAAGATCAGGCCGGCGTTGCCGGAAACGGCGTTCACCGAGACGGAGGCGGCGCGATTGCCGGGCGTAAGAACGGCGGCCAAGAAACCCCGCTCGCCCGAGCGCACCAGCTTGGAGGCGACGATCGGCTCGCCGGCAACAATGCCATGGCGAACAACCGAGCCGGTGAAGTCCTCGACGGTCCGTTCGCCTTGGCGGACATGACCCTGCATGATCGCGTCCTCGGGCCAGTCCTGCCAGCGAACGTCGACCGACTTGACGAAGCTGCCGGCCGGCAAATCGTCAACCGCGACCAGGATCTGGGGGACGACCGACACCGGATCTTCCGCAACCGAGGGGGCGGCAGTGGCGACCTGATCCTGCGGCGAGGCCAGGAAGGATTTGGCCATCATGCCGAACATGCCGGCCATAGCGACAATGGCGACGACGATGAAGATTTTCCGGCTGAACATGTTGGACTCCTTAGATCAGGGGTATCGGCCTTAGATCAGGATGAACTGAGTGGCGACGGCGAAGGATCCACCGGCGGCGATGGCAATGCCGTAGGGAAGGGATTTGAGTGACGGCGCGTCGGCGACATGCTCGGTCGTGCCGAACACCGACGTGACGTACCAGACGGCCTGGGGGGCGATCTGCGCGAGGGCAACCATGCCGCCAGCCAAGGCGGTGATAACGAGCAGCGGGCCGATACCGCTCAAGCCAGCCCAAAGAGCGCAGGCGGCGAGCAGTTTAACGTCCCCGCCACCGACCTTACCCATGGCAAATAGGGCGGCGCCGACGGCGAAAACAACAAGGGCAACGCCCGAGGCATGAAGCCAGTTGATGTCATGGGGAAATAAGATGGCCGCGACAACGTAAAGCACGAAAATGGCGGCGGGGATAACGTTTGGAATGCGGCGAAACATGAGATCCGACACAGCGGCACAAAGCAGCAAACCGACGACGGCGATGGCGAAATTTGTCAGCATGTCCGTGATCTCTTTGGTTGTCGCTTCGATCGAAAGAGGGGGAGAAGCGGCGCGACTTTCGGGTCGCGCCGCAATTCCCGATAACTCGCGCGTATTAGCTGCGCGAGGCGGCAAGCTTGTCCTTGATGAACACAAAAGTGCTGGACAGCTCGGTGCCGAGGCTGGTGGCAGCCACGATGATGCCGATGGAAATCAAGGCGGCAATCAGGCCGTATTCAACCGCGGCGGCACCGGACTCGTCGCGGATGAGACTTGTGAACATGGACTTCATTTGACTCTCCTTGCGTTAACCAGTTAACTACTTGAGGCCTACTTCGTTGTAGGTATGGGCTACAACTTCGTGGTGCCCAGAAAGTGGCATTTCGATTGGATAACCGTCAAATATGCAGATGGAGTTACCCATTTGATTGGGTAATTATCCTTTTGGGATAGGGAAAATTTTAGGAGATGTTTGTGGCGGCGATAAACCGCGTATCTACTGGGTTTTGGCGACGTCTTTGCGGATCGCAACCGCAAAATTCGGCGCCCGAGAGATGGTTAATATTGGGCCGTCACGGTTAACGGCAGTGGTGTCCGTTAACGATATGAACATCTACGATGAAACGATGGTATGCCAAAGGATAGGTACGAGCGCGCCGGCCGCGCCGGAATAACGGCGCTGGTGCGGGCGTGGGCGCTTGAGGGCGCCGGCAAATAAAAAAAGGCCGCGATTACCCGGCCTTTTTGGCGGTTATGGGGGGTGGGTCAGCCGACAATCTTCCAGCTACCGTCGGGTTGCTGGCAGGCGGTACCAAAGGCATCTTGGGTCTGGCCACCGACCGTCACCGTGGTCTGATATTCGCGGCAATACTGGCCGCTGGCCGTATCGGTGCCGTCGCGCACCGGCGTGACGGTGCCGGAATGGCCGGAATCCGGGTTATTCCAACGGATGGTCTGGCCGACGGGGGCCACGTGGGCCTGGGTTTCGGCGCGCTGAGCCGCGGCCTGATCGGCGCGATCCAGGGACGTGCCGACCTCGCTGCCGAGGTAGGCGCCGAGCAGCGTACCGACCGCGGTCATGGCGAGCCGACCGCCACCGGAGCCGAACTGAGCCCCAGCGACGGCGCCACCGACGCCGCCAAGAATGGTCCCAACAGTCTGCTTCTCGCCGGCATTCGAGCTACAGCCGGCCAGGATCAGGGCGACAACCAGGATGGGTATTGGCTTGATAGCTTTGTTGATCATGGCTTATCTCGCTCGCAAGGTGGGCTACCTAGAAGATAGTCACTCCAAATGGCCTGAGCAATGGCGCGCGACCCGCCAGGCTGCGGCAAATTGGGGCGTATTGTGCATAAATACACCGGAATGTTGGCAATCCCTTAATCCCGGTCCCCTAGGGTCAGCGGCGCTGAACAGGACGGATGGATAACGTGCAGAAATGCCGGTGGACCGTGTCGTACAGGAGGGGCCTCGTCGCGGGGCTGCTGCTGTTGGCTGCCTGTGGCGGACCGATCGAGACGGAAAAAGGCGAAATCAACGAGGATTCGGCTTCCCTGATGCGGGTAGCGGAAACGACGCGGACGGCCGGCGATCCGGCTTCGGCCATACCGCTTTATCAGCGCGCGGCCAAGCTGTTGCCGGAGAGCGCCGAGCCGCTGATCGGGCTGGGCGAGACCCTGAACGAGCTGCGCGCCTATGGCGAAGCGTCCGAGGCGTGGTCCAGAGCGGTAGCGTTGGCGCCGAAGAATGTGGCGGCGTTGAAGGGATATGGCACGGCCCTCACCGGGCTGAACCAACCGCATTTGGCGCTCGTCAAATTCCAAGCCGCTTTGGCACTTGCGCCAGAGCCCGGGATCTATAACGGCCTTGGCGTGGCCTATGACATGCTCGGCGAGGCAAGCCAGGCGCAGGCCAGCTATCGGTCCGGGCTGCAAGGGGCGCCCGACGATCTCGGCCTGGTCAATAATCTCGGACTGTCGCTGGCCCTGAGCGGTCAACATGCCGAAGCGATCGCCCTGCTGGAGCGCGCCGTGACGCTGCCCGGCGTGACGGTCCGACACCGGCAGAATCTGGCCTTGGCCTATGGCCTGTCAGGGAATGCGGAGCGGGCGGCGCGGCTCGCGCGGCTCGATCTGGACGAACAGCGTGTGCGCCAGAATCTAGGGTATTATCAGGTCCTGCGCAGTATGACCGATCATGCCGCCAAGGTCGCCGCGGTCGGGTCATTGGGGACGCCCGGCGTCTTGGCGAAGCCGGCGGAGACCTCAATACTGCCACGGCGACGCAGCGCGCCACGGCAAGCAGATGCCCAACCAAAGGCCGGGGCGCCGGGTGGGGCCGTCGTGGCCGGGGCCGGGCTGGCCGCGGAGCCATTGATCACACCGAGGCCGCCGGCGGCGCCGATCACGACGGCCTCCGCGCCGCCGCAACCGCTGATCCGTCCGGCCTCCCTGGCGCCGGTTTCCGGCTCGATATGGCGGGTCCAGATCGGCGCGCTGTCGAACCGTAACGGCGCTAGAGCCGAGTGGGATCGGGTACGAGAGCTGCACGGGGATCTGCTTGGTCCACTCGATCTGAGGTTGCAACAGACGACGCTGGAGCGCGGTACTTTCTATCGTATCCAGGGCGGACCCTTGGCCAATCTGGAACAGGCGCAGTCGTTGTGCGCGACGCTTGAATCGCGCGACCAGAGCTGTCTGGTGGTGCGGCCCTAGGCGAGGTGGCGGGACGATAGCTTTTTGCGCCGGTATCTGGTTAACAAGGCGATGCAGATACCGTCGGGGCAAGCCCGCGATATGTTGCCAGGGGGGCGCGGCATGGCCGGGCAGCTATTTTCGGTTCGCCAGATGATCGACAAGCTGGTCTCGTTCGATACGACCAGCCGCAATTCCAACCTGCATCTCATCCATTGGGTACGCGACTACTTGGCCGGCCATGGGGTCGCGGCGTCGCTGGCCCATGACGAGAGCGGCAAGAAAGCCAGCCTGTTCGCAACATTAGGTCCGGACGACGATGGCGGGATCGTGCTCTCGGGCCACAGCGATGTGGTGCCGGTCGATGGGCAGGACTGGTCAACCGACCCGTGGACCGTCGTTGAGCGCGATGGGCGTCTGTACGGGCGCGGCACCGCCGACATGAAGAGTTTCCCGGCGGTGGCGCTGGCGTTGGTGCCGGAGATGGTGCAACGGGGGCTGCGGACGCCGGTTCATATCGCGCTGTCCTACGATGAGGAGGTCGGCTGCCTCGGCGTGCATGGCCTGTTGGCGCAGCTGCAGGCGCACGGGCCGCGGCCGCGGGCGGTGATCATCGGCGAGCCGACCGAAATGCGGGTGGTCAATGCCCATAAAACCGGCGCGATGTTGCGAACGATCGTGCGCGGCCGGGCGTTCCACTCGTCGAAGACCCAGCATGGAGTGAATGCCATTGCCTACGGCGCCGAATTGATCGCCGAACTCGTGCGGCTGGCCGATGCCTTCAGAACGATGGCGCCGAATGACCGCTTCGATCCACCCTATTCGACCCTGTCGGTGAACCTGATCGAAGGCGGGGCGGCGACGAATATCATTCCGGCGGAATGCACCCTGAAATGGGAAATGCGGTTGTTGCCGGGCCACGACGCCGACGCGGTGGTGGAAGGTTTCAGGATTTTCGCACGGCAACAGGTGTTGCCGCGGATGCGTCAGGTCTGGGCGGGTGCGGATATCGAGACCGAGCTGCTGGGCCAGGTCCCGGGGCTGGTGCCGGAAGACGGGTCGGACGCCGAGACGTTGGCCCTGGCGCTTACCGAAAGCAACCAGACCTTTGCCGTTTCCTACAGTACGGAGGCGGGGTTGTTTCAGCAGCTCGGCGTGCCCACGGTGGTCTGTGGGCCGGGCAGCATCGAGCAAGCACACACGCCGGACGAATTCATCGCCCTCAGCGAGGTGGCGGCCTGCGAACGCTTCCTGCGGCGACTGATGGACCGGGTTTGCGCGGCGTAGACCCTGACTACAGCCCGAGATTCCGCATGGCCGTATCCGGGTAACGGGCGCCGGCCGCGGCGCCGGGCGGGAAGGCAGCCGCCAACGTGGCATTTTCGTCGCTGGTGAGCGTAATTTCAGTGGCCGCAAGGTTTTGTTCGAGATAGCTGCGACGCTTGGTGCCGGGGATGGGAATGATGTCATCGCCGCGGCCGAGCACCCAGGCCAGGGCGATTTGCGCCGGCGTGCAGCCTTTGCCCTCGGCGAGAGTGGTGAGGGCGGTGAGTAGTTCGGCGTTGCGGGCGAAATTGTCGGCCTGAAACCGTGGATGTTGGCGGCGCCGGTCGGTGTCGGCAAGACGGTCCAGGTCACTGATCGTACCGGTGAGAAAGCCGCGGCCGAGGGGACTGTAGGCGACGAATCCGATGCCCAACTCGCGGCACGTGGGAATAGTCTCAGCCTCGTGGTCACGGCTCCACAGGGAGTATTCGGACTGGAGCGCGGCGATCGGGTGGGTGGCGTGGGCACGGCGCAGGGTCGCGGCGCCGGCCTCGGACAGACCGAGGTGGCGGACCTTGCCGGCGGAAACCAGCTCCGCCATGGCGCCGACGGTGTCCTCGATTGGGGTGCCGACGTCGACGCGATGCTGGTAATAGAGGTCGATGTGGTCGGTGCCGAGGCGCTGCAGGCTTTCGTCGCAGCACCGGCGGATATAATCCGGCCGGCCGCAGACGCTGCCCTCATCCGGACCAGCCCAGACATTGCCGAATTTAGTGGCCAAGAAGACTTGGTCGCGCTTGCCCGCGAGAGCCTTGCCCACGAGTTTTTCGTTGATCCCGGCGGCATAGACGTCGGCGGTGTCGATGAAATTGAGGCCAAGGTCGATGGCGCGATGGATGGTGGCGATGGATTCGGCATCGTCGGGGCTGCCGTAAGAGGTCGACATACCCATGCAGCCGAGACCGAGGGCGGAGAGTTGCGGGCCATTGGCGCCAAGTCGTCTGTGCCGCATCTGATTAGTCTCCCTGTTCGGCGGTCCGTCGTGGCTGTTATATAATCGTCTGGTCGCTTAGGTCACGGTAACCGATCGGCCGGCCCTTTGGAGGTTATGATGACAGCGCCCCCTCGCCGCTATTGGGCGGAGATGACAACCGACGAGGTCGCGGGCTGGGCAGGATCGCAGAGCATCGCAATCCTGCCGGTGGGTGCTATCGAGCAGCATGGGCCGCATCTGCCGCTGGCCGTCGACGCGACGATTGCGGACGCGGTGGTGCGGCACGCGGTGGCGCTGATGCCGGCGACCCTGCCAGCGGTCGTCTTGCCGCAGATGCCGCTGGGCTACAGCCGTGAGCATGAGGGGTTCGCCGGAACGCTGAGCCTGTCGGCGGCAACGTTGACGGGGTTGTGGCTGGAAATCGGCGCGTCGGTCGCGCGGACCGGCGTGCGCAAGCTGGTGCTGCTGAACGGTCACGGCGGCAACCCTCCGGTGATGGATATCGTGGCGCGAGAGCTGCGGGCCGCGCACGACATGCTGGTGGTGGTGGCAAGCTGGTTCTCATTGGGGTTGCCCGACGGTCTGTTCACGGCCGATGAGATCCAGCATGGCATCCATGGCGGTGCGGTGGAGACCTCGGTCATGCTCTATCTGCATCCTGAGTTGGTGCAGGTGGAGAAGGCCGGAGATTTCGACTCGCAAAACCGAACCATGACCGCGGCAAACGACGTGCTGGCCCTGGAAGGACCGATTCGGTGCGGATGGATGGCCCAGGATCTCAATCCGCAAGGGGTGGCCGGGGCGGCCGGCGCGGCAGATGCGGTGGCGGGGCAACGGGTTGTCGAACATGCCGCGGGACGCCTGATCACCTTATTGGAGGAAGTGAATCGGCTGCCACTGGAGACGCTGAAGGCCGGTCCACAAGTGCAGTCATAGGGACAATGGCGGGCCAAGCGCCGTGCCTGGAAACGCAGAAATGTGATACTAGGGGCTGGCGGTTTGGCTGCCGTCGCGTGGACAAGTTGTATTGTGCGGTCTATCGTTGGCAAGGCCAATTAATCCATCCGTGATGCGCAGGGGTATCCAGAGTGGACGGGCCATAAGGGGAGATCATCATGCAGACACGTAGGCGATTCAACGGTCGGATCGCGGCCCTAGCCTTGGCCGGCGCGGCCGCGGCGATGTTGGGCGCGGGCGCCACGGGCGCCGTGGCGAAGGAATTGAAGCTGTCCTACTTCATGTCGCCGAAGCACCCGATGAACAAAGCGGTGTTCACGCCGTTTTCGGAGAAGCTGGAAGCGCTGAGCGGCGGCTCGTTGACGGTCAAACAATTCCCCGCCGGGGAGCTGGGGAAGGGACCGCAACAGCAGTACAAGCGCGCCGTTGACGGTGTCGCGGAAGTCGTCTTCGGCATTCCCGGTTATACGACCTCGATCTTCCCGCGCACGATGCTGGTGGCGATCCCGGGCGTGGTGCCGGATGCCGTGACCGGCACGGAAATGCTGTGGGGGGCGAAGAACTACCTCGACGCCGAGTTCCAGAACGTCAAGCTGCTGGCGATGTGGTCCAATGAAGTGGCGGTGCTGATCTCGCGCGAGAAGCCGGTGCGCAGCCTTGCCGACGTGAAGGGCATGAAGATCCGGGCGCCGTCCGCGGCCGATGCCCCCTTTATTAAGGCGTGGGGTGCGATCCCCGTGCAGATGCCGGTCAGCGAGACCTACAACGCGCTCAACACCGGTGTCGTCGATGCCGTGATGATCGGTTCAAGCGGCATAGGCTCGTTCAAACTCAATGAGCCGGCGAAATACATCACCACCAACCTGCCGGCGTCGGCGGCGGCTTTCTACCTGGTGATGAATAAGCAGAGCTGGGACGGTCTGACCCCGGAAGAGCAAGGCTGGGTCGACGCGGCCAGCGGTCTGGAGCTTAGTCGCAGCGGCGGCCAAGGTTACGACGCCGCCGGCAAGCGAGGACTAAAGGCGGCCGCGGAGAGCGGTGTCGAGATTATCGAACTATCGGACGCCGAGCGGGACAAGTTCAATGAGGTTTCGCAGCCGGTGACGCAGGAGATCGTCGACGGCATGCTCGCGGACGGCATTCCGGCGGATGCTATCCTGGAGCAAATGCGGCAGTCGGTTAGCGGCAGCTAGCCCGGCGTAGCCCACGCCCTGGCCATGTCCATGGACATGGACAAACCGGACCGCGTGATCGGCGTCTTGGATCACGCGGTCCGTCTTGTTGCCATCGTCGGCGGCGTGGTGCTGTTGGCGCTGATGCTGCTGACCGTTGTCGATGTCAGTCTGCGTTATTTCTTCAACGCGCCGATCTTCGGCGCGCAAGATTTCACCGTCCTGTTCTTACTGATCATTGCCTCGCTCTCCATACCCTTTGGCGGGCGTGCGGGCAGCCACGTGGCCGTCGACCTGCTGGGCTTCGTCGCCGGGCCAAAAGTCACCCGTTGGACCGATCTCGCGGTGCGGCTCGGCGGTTCGGCGATGTTGGCGCTGGTGGCGTGGCGCAGCTATCTGGACGGGCTGAGCGCCTCGCTGTACGGCCAAACGTCCGATCTACTGCAGTTGCCTTTCCTGCCCTACTACATGACGAATGCTTTCGGCATGGCGTTGTATTCCGTGGTGTTGATCGCCGAGTTCTGGCTGCTGCTGCGCGGCCGAACCATCGTGCGGCTGCAATGACCGTCACGACGGTCGGCATTATCGGACTGATCGCGTTGTTCGTGCTGCTGGCCCTGCGCATGCCGGTAGCGACATCGATGATCATCGTCGGGTTTTTCGGCACCGCCACATTGAGCGGCTGGCCGGCGGCCTTCTCGATCTTGGGCAGCGAGACGCTGGAAATCACCACCACCTTCTCGCTCAGCGTGATTCCGCTGTTCGTGCTGATGGGCAATCTCGCGGGGGTGTCGGGGATGAGCCGGGACCTCTATGACGCGGCCTATGCCTGGGTCGGCGGTCGCCGCGGCGGCCTGGCGTCGGCGACGATCGTCGGCTGCGCGGGATTCGCGGCCTTGTCGGGCTCATCGCTGGCTTCGGCGGTGACGATGGGTCGGGTGGCGTTGCCGGAGATGCAGCGCTATGGGTACAACAACAGTCTGGCCACCGGGGCGATCGCCGCCGGTGGGACTTTGGGAATCTTGATACCGCCGTCAACCGGTTTCGTGATTTACGCGATCCTGGCCGAGGAATCTATCGGCCGGCTGTTTATGGCCGGGGTGCTGCCCGGTTTGATGCTGACGGCATTGTTCGTGATTGCGATCAGCATCGTGACCAAGTTCAAACCGCATTACGGCCCGGCCGGGCCGAGCCTGCCGATGGCGGAGCGATTGGCGAGTCTGAAGCGGGCAAGTGCCATCGTCGGCATTATCGGGCTGACCATCGGCGGCATTTATGGCGGTATCTTCACACCGGTGGAGGCGGCCGGTATCGGTGCCTTCATGGCGTTCGTCGTGGCGCTGGCGCGGCGCTCGCTGACTTGGCCGGGGCTGTTGCAGGTGTTGTTACAGACCATGCGAACGACCGCGACGTCGTTCCTGATCCTGATCGGCGCCCACATATTCACGCCGTTTATCGCCTTGTCGCAGATCCCGAAGGATCTGGCGGCACAGCTGATCGGGCTGAATATCGGCGACATGGGGCTGATGGTCATCATTCTCGCCGCCTATATCGTGCTGGGGACTTTTCTGGAGGGGTTGGCGATGCTGGTGCTGACCTTGCCGATCGTGCTGCCGATTATCGAACAGCTCGGCTTCAGCCCGATTTGGTTCGGCGTGATCATGGTGATCGTGCTGGAAATGGGGCTGATCAGTCCGCCCGTCGGGGTCAACGTATTCGTGGTCAAGAGCATCGCCGACGATGTCCCGATGAGCGAAATATTCCGCGGCATTTTGCCGTTCTGGTTGGCCATGGGCGTGGCCCTGGCGCTGCTGCTGGCGTTCCCGCAAATCGCGCTGCTGTTGCCTAACACCATGTTCAACTGACCGCCTGACGGTGGCTGCGTGGCACTGATCAACTACCTTAGCCGGATCCAATTCGACCATGGCGCCCTGGGTCGCCTGCCGGGCGAACTGGCGGCGTTGGGGGTGTCGCGGCCGCTGCTGGTGACCGATCCGGGTGTGGTCGCGGCGGGCTTGGCCGAGCGGCTGAAAGCGGCCCTGGGCGGGGCGCCGGCGGCGGCCTTCGAGGAGACGCCGAGCAATCCGACCGAAGCCGCGGCGCGGCGTGCGTTAGCGGGCTTTCGCGAGGCCGGGTGCGACGGGGTGGTCGCGTTGGGTGGCGGATCGGCGATTGATTTGGGAAAGGCGGTGGCCTTGCTGGCCAGTCACCCGGGCCGATTGGCCGACTATACGGTGGGTGCGGGCGGGGCGGCGAAGATCGGGAGGGTGGCACCGATGGTGGCGATCCCGACGACGGCCGGCACCGGATCGGAGGTGGGCCGGGCAGCGTCGCTGACCCTGGAAAGCGGGGCCAAGGCGGCTTGTGTCAGCCTCAACTTGGTGCCGTCGGTGGCCCTCTGCGATCCCGAGCTCACGCTCAGTCTGCCGGCGGCGATGACGGCGGCGACCGGTATCGACGCCTTGTGTCATGGGATCGAGGCGTATCTGTCGAACCGGGTCAATCCGCCAGCGGCGGCGATCGCGCTCGATTGTGTGCGGCGGGCCGGACGCTGGCTGTCGCGGGCGGTGAGCCATGGCGACGACCGGGAGGCGCGTTGGCAAATGCTGATGGCGGCGTTGGAGGGTGGGCTGACATTCCAAAAGGGGCTTGGCGCGGTGCATGCGGCCAGCCATCCATTGGGGGCGCTGGGGCTGCATCATGGGACGCTGAATGGCGTCCTGCTGCCGGCGGTGTTACGCTTCAATGCATCGCATTGTGAGGCGCAGTATCAGCATCTGCGGCAAGCGCTCGGGCTGGCGCCGGGCGCCGATCTGGCGGATTGGGCGGCCGGGCTACGGGACGCCTTGGGGTTGCCAAACGGGCTGCTGGCGATGGGCGTCGACGAAGCGGTGTTGCCGGAGATCGCCGAAGCGGCGGCGCGGGACCATCTCAACGAAACCAACCCGCGGCCGGCGAGCGCGGCGGATTTTCGCGCCATTCTCGCCGACGCGATGGTCGGCTGAGGCGCTGGAGGAAACGAGCATGACAAGTGGTCCGGCCAAGACCAGCAAAGCCAGCGGCGCCGAGCTTGCGGGGTTTTACGACCGCATCGGCGACCACAATTTGGCGCCGCTGTGGGAGGTGATCCACAAGCTGGTGGCGCGCACGCCGGTGACCAAGGCGGTGCCCCATTTGTGGCGCTACGAGGCGCTGCGGCCCTATTTGATCGAATCGGGGTCGCTGATCACCGCCAAGGAAGCGGAACGACGGGTGCTGGTGTTGGAAAATCCGGCCTTGCGTGGGCTCAGCCAGGTCGTGGATACGCTGTATGCCGGGCTGCAACTGATCCTGCCCGGGGAGGTGGCGCCGGCCCATCGACATACGCCCTCGGCGTTGCGTTTCATCATCGAAGGCACCCAGGCGTTCACCGCGGTGGACGGCGAGAAGACGTATATGGATCCGGGCGATTTCGTGATCACGCCGAACTGGGCCTGGCACGATCATGGGCATGAGGGCGACGCGCCGATGATCTGGCTCGATGGCCTGGACCTGCCGATCGTGCATTTCCTGGCCGCGACCTTCGCCGAAACTTATGGGGACGACCAATTTCCGACCAACACGCCGCCTGGTTATACGCTGGCGCGTTACGGCAACAATATGCGGCCGGTGACGGACAAATATGATCAGCTCGTGTCGCCGATTTTCAGCTATCCCTACACTCGCACGCGAGAGGCGCTGGCGTTGATGGAGAAGACCCAGGATTGGGATCCGGCGTTCGGGCTGAAAATGGAGTTTCTCAATCCGCTGAGCGGGGCGCCGGCGATGCCGACGATGTCGACCTTTATGCAATTGCTGCCGAAAGGCTTCACCAGCATGCCCTATCAGGCAACCGAACATGCCGTCTATTCGGTGGTCGAGGGCAGCGGCCGGGTCGCGGTGGGCGAGGGCGAGGCGGCGACGGTGCTGGCGTGGGGACCGAAAGACCATTTCGCGATTCCGGGCTGGTGTAAACACCGGCTCGAGGCGGATGAAGAAGCGGTGCTGTTCAGTTTTTCCGATCAGGTGGTGCAGCAAAAACTCGGCCTGTGGCGCGAACGGCGCGGCCAAGGGTGACCGCAACCATCGCGGCACCGCTAGCGCGGACCAACTGGCTCGGGGTCGCGACGATCATTGGCGCGGCGATGGTGAGTTCGTTCCAGATCGGCAAAATGCCCGTGGCGCTGCCGATCATCCGCGATGAGCTCGGACTGAGCCTGGTGGCGGCCGGGTGGGCGATCTCCATTTTCAATGTGTTGGGGGTGACGTTCGGTATCGCCATGGGGGCGTTTACCGATTGGCTCGGGCCGCGGCGGGCGATTATCGGCGGGCTGCTGGTGATTGCGGCCGCGAGCGTTCTCGGCGCGGCGGCACCGAACGCGACGGTGCTGCTGATAAGCCGGTTCCTGGAGGGGCTCGGCTTTATCCTGGTGGTGGTCGCCGGGCCGGCATTGCTGGTGGTTGCGACGGCAGAGCGGGATCAGCGGCTGGCGTTCGGCTTTTGGGGCAGCTACTGGCCGGCGGGCACGGCGTCGATCATGCTGTTGTCGACGGTGCTGCTCGGCCGGATCGGGTGGCGCGGCGTCTGGCTGGTCGATGCCGGATTGGTGGTGGCAATGGCCGTGGTCGTGGCGCGGGCGACCAAGGAACTGCGGCCGGTCGTGCACCGGCAACGGGCCTGGGATGCGTTGCGCGGCATAGCGCGGACATTGATCAGTCCGGGGCCGTTGACCTTGGCTTTGGTGTTCGTCAGCTATTCCATCGTTCATATGACGACCATCAGTTTCCTGCCGACGTTGTTGGTCAGCGAGTTGGGCATCGCCTTGGCCGCGGCGGCGGCAATGTCGGCGGGCGTGGCGTTCAGCAACGTGTTCGGCAATCTGCTCGGCGGTTTGGCGTTGCATCGTGGGGTACCGCGCTGGGTGCTGCTGGCCATCGGATTCGGGGCGATGGCAGTGGCCGGCTTTGGGGTTTTCAATGGGACGTTGCCGGTGGAGATGCGGGTGTTTTCGGCGGCCCTGGTTAGCTTTCTCGGCGGTGTGATCCCGGTGTCCTGTCTCGCCGGTGCGCCGGTGCATGCGCCCAGTCCGCATATGTTGGCGACGACCAATGGCCTGATCGTGCAGGGCTCCAATACGGGACAACTGCTCGGGCCGCCGCTGACGGCGGCGGCGGTGGAGGCAAGCGACGGCTGGGGGATCGCCGCTTTCGTCCTGGCGGCGTCGTCGGCGGTCGGTCTGGTGCTGACGATGGTCGTGCGCGGCCTAGAACAGGGGCGGGAGCGGGCGGCGGCGTTACGGTAGAGCGGATGAGTTCAGCCGCGCGTCAGGCGGCCTATGGATTGCTGTGCCGCGCTGGCAAAGACGGCCTGAGTGGCCGGGCGTTCAATCCTGGAGCAGGTCGAGGATCGGTGCGTAACCGTTGGCCATCAGGCGTTCGCCACGGTCCCGATAGATCTCTTGGCTGCCCTTGATGCCGTGACCCTCCAATAACCGGTTCATGAAGTTGAACAGGCAGCAGACGCAGACGGCATCGTGGAGCGCTTGCTCGTCCCAACCGGCGGCGAAAACAGCCTCGGCATCGGCGCCGACCATCTTGGCCGGCTCCAGGGTCAGCTTGCGGACGTAGCGCAGAATGGGGCGCAATTTCTCATCGATCTCCGCGGCCTCGAGGTCATCGATCATATCGTCGATGAGGCCCTCGGCCAGGCCGAAGGCGGCGGCGGTAACGCTGTGGACGCCGGCGCAATATTGACAGGCATTAAGGCTGGAGACGTAGGCGGCGATCAGCTCGCGTTCGCCGACGCTGAGCGGGGAAGGCTGGCGCAGGACGGCCATATGGTATTCGACCAAGGCTCGGCCGGCCGCTTTATTGAGCTGGAAGATTTCGCCGGCCGAGCCGGGCGGCGAGATGTTTGGGAAGAATGTCATTGCAAAGCTCCGAGATGGGCGCTGTCGGGCTGACGCGGCCGAGAGGCGGTTTGTTGTGTCGATGATATAGCAAACCTAGCGCAGATCTCTAATTCGGGTCGCGCTTTTGGGACTGTCGGGCGGGCGCCGCGTCGCCGGTGCCAGCTCACGCCGCTCATTGATTTTTCATAAATCGCCATTATAATGAAAGTTATAATTTGATCTCAAGGACGACCAATGGTGAAGCTGAAAATCAGAGCCGTCGGCACTTCTGCCGGCGTCATCCTGCCCAAGGAAGCACTAACGCATCTTGGCGTTCATGAAGGTGACGAGCTGTTTCTCGTTGAAACGCCGAACGGCTACGAGGTCACGCCATACGACCCGGAATTCGAGAAGCAGCTCCAAAGCGCCCGCAAAGGCATGGACGCCTACAAAAACACACTCCGCGAACTTGCCAAATGACGGAACCGATTTGGCTTTTGAAATCGGTAGTTCTTGCAGCCCATAACATGATGATTGGCAGATTCGGCGGATCGGCGGGCCTTCGCGACGGGGGCCTTCTTGATTCCGCGCTGGCCCGTCCCGCTAATCTCCACCATTACGAAGCCTGCGCCGAACTGCCTCGCCTCGCCGCTTCATACGCCGCCGGCATCATCCAGAACCACCCCTTTGTCGATGGCAACAAGCGCACAGGCTTTATCGCCGCCTATGTGTTTCTCGACCTCAACGGCACAACCCTCCGGGCCGACGAAGTTTCCGCCACAGCCTTAACCCTCTCACTTGCATCCTCGGAGATTGACGAGGCCGCCTACGCCGCCTGGCTCGCCCAGAACACCGGTTCCTAAGTCACAAGCCGGGTCGCGGGAAATCCGCGTTTTTCCAACTTGGGATCGATGCCCAGGTCATTTTCGGCGCGGCTGGAAGCCGGTATGGCCGTTTCTGGCATTACCACTTGCCGGCTTCTTCCTGTTCACGGATCGCCGACTGGGCCGAGCGGGGCAGCGTGACGCTAGGGAAAAAGGGTCATGGTAAAGCGCCAATATGGGGATCTGCCGCGGGCGTTTACGCCACTCCGGCAGAGCGTTAGCATGGGCGACCATTCGCGCAAAGAGACGAGAAAGTAACCGATCGATGACGGCTGAGAATTTCGGTTTGACGGCTGAGAAGCTGCAGCAGTTCCAAACCGACGGCTTCTGCGTGCTGCCGTCGGTTGTGGGTCCGGAAGATTTGGAGATGTTGCGCGACGCTTGCGACGATGCGGTGCGCTTTGTCGAGACCGAGATGGATGCGCGGCAAACCGACGTCATCCAACTTAACCACCGGGATCGGCGCTATATTGTGCCGCTGCAATACAAGAAGAGCGATCATCTACAGGGCTTTTTGTTCGGCGACCTGATGGCGACGGTGTGCCGGGCGACCCTGGGCGCGGAGGCCTATCTCTTCCTCGAACAGTTCGTGGTCAAAGGCGCCGATACCGGTATGGAGCTGGGTTGGCATCAGGATGCCGGCTATTTGCCGTTCACGCCGCCGCACTACATCACGGCTTGGGTGGCGCTCGACGACGTCAATGAAGACAACGGCACGGTTTATATACTGCCCTATGCGGTGGCCGGCACGCGCGAGCGGCGGTCCCATGAATTGCAGGCGGGCAGCAACGACCGGGTGGGCTATTTCGGCGATAATCCGGGGATTCCGGTGATTGCGCCGGCCGGTAGCATGGCGATTTTCACCTGTAACACCTTTCATCGCAGCGGCGGCAACAGCACCAGCCGGCCCCGCCGGGCCTATCTCGGGCAATATTCGGAACGCCCAATCATGCGGCCGGATGGGTTGGAGCCGCGGCATTTTGCCGACCCGTTCCTCAAGGACGGGGCGATACTGCCGCAGCCGAAGCTCGCCGACCTGAAGGCGGCGCCGGCAATGCCCTGGACCTGGAGCGAATGAGCCTGGCCTTTCGGGGGTCCCCGCCGAGGCTGACCGGGTGGTCAAGAATCAGCATGGCGCCGGATAGTGACGCTATGCTTAAATATAAGCATGAAGTTGCGTATGGGGCGTTGGAATCCCATCCTGGGCTATTAGGGAGAAAGAGAACATGATGCGAACATTACTCGGCGCCGCGGCCGCGGCAACGATGTTTGTGGCCAGCGCGAGCTGGGCCCAAGACGTTAAACCTGCCGTGGTCTTCGACATGGGCGGGAAATTCGACAAATCCTTTAACGAGGGCATCTTTAACGGTGCGGAACGCTTCCAAAAGGAGACCGGCATCGAGTATCGCGATGCCGAGGTGACGGCAGAGGCGCAGCGCGAGCAGTTCCTGCGCAAATTTGCGCAGCAGGGCTTCGATCCGGTGATCGCGGTCGGTTTCGCACAGGGGCCGGCGCTGGAGAAAGTTGCGACCGAGTTCCCGGACACGCGTTTCTCGATCATCGACATGGTGGTGGACCTGCCGAACGTGCAGTCCATTGTCTTCAAGGAGCATGAAGGCTCATTCCTGGTCGGCGTGCTCGCGGCGATGGCATCGGAGACCGGCAAAGTCGGTTTCGTCGGCGGCATGGACATCGGACTCATCCGGCGTTTTGCCTGCGGTTACGAGCAGGGCGTCAAGCATGTCAACGCCGATGCCGAGGTCTACCAAAACATGACCGGCACGACGCCCGCTGCTTGGAACGACCCGGTCAAGGGCGGCGAACTGGCGAAATCTCAGTTCGACCGCGGTGCCGACGTGGTCTACGCGGCCGCCGGCGGAACCGGACTTGGTGTGCTGCAAGCGGCGAACGACGCCGGCAAATTGTCCATCGGGGTCGACTCCAACCAAAATTACCTGCATCCGGGCTCGGTGCTGACCTCGATGCTCAAGCGGGTCGATGTGGCGGCCTACAACGTCTATAAAACAGCGGCCGACGATACCTGGGCGGCGGGCATCCAGGTGCTTGGGTTGGCCGAAGACGGGGTTGGCTGGGCGCTCGACGACAACAACAGCGCGCTGATCAGCGATGAGATGAAGGCCACCGTGACGCAGGTCCGGCAGGATATCATCGACGGCAAGATCGCCGTGCATAACTACACCGACAACAACGAATGTAGTTTTTGATCGGGTAGATCGATAAACCGGGATGTCCGAGGGGGGGGCTTCGGTATCAGAGCGACCGGAGGCGGCTACCGCCGCTTCCGGTCGCGCCGGTTTGCCGCCGGCAATCGAGCTGCGCGGGATCAATAAGAGCTTCGGACCGGTACGCGCCAACCGCGACGTCTCGCTGGTTATTCAAAAGGGCTCAATCCACGGCATTGTCGGCGAGAACGGCGCCGGAAAATCGACACTGATGAGCATCCTTTATGGCTTCTATCAGGCCGATTCCGGCGAGGTTTTCGTCGATGGGCGCAAAGCCAACATTGTCAGCCCCGACGATGCGATCGCCGCCGGGATCGGCATGGTGCATCAGCATTTCATGCTGGTCGATCCGTTTACGGTGCTGGAAAACGTGGTCTTGGGCGCCGAGGGCGGGGCGCTGCTGGCAGAAGGCAAAGCGAAGGCGCGGTCGGAACTGCAGCGCCTGGAACACGAATACAGTCTGGAAGTGGACATCGACGCCGTCGTCGGCGATTTGTCGGTCGGGCTGCGGCAGCGGATCGAAATCCTGAAGGCACTCTATCGCGGTGCCGAAACACTGATCCTCGATGAGCCGACGGGTGTGCTGACACCGCAAGAGGCGGATCACTTGTTTCGCATCCTGGCGTCCTTGAAGGAACAGGGAAAAACGATTGTCCTGATCACGCATAAATTGCGGGAGATCATGGCTATCACCGATAATGTCACGGTGATGCGCGGCGGCGAAGTCGCGGCGAATGTCGCAACTAAGGATACCGACACCGAGCAGCTCGCGGAATTGATGGTCGGGCGTAAGGTTCTGCTGCGGGTGGAAAAAACCCCGGCACAACCAACCGAGACCGTGCTGACCGTGACCGGCCTCAATGTGGTCGACGGGGCCGGCGTCCGGCGCGTGAAGGATGTCGGTTTTACGGTGCGGGCGGGGGAAATTGTCGGCATCGCCGGGGTCGCCGGCAATGGCCAGTCGGAACTGCTGGAGGCCTTGGCGGGTATTCGGCAGCCTGCCAGCGGGCATATTCGCGTTAGAGATCAGGATATCTCGGCCGAACATGCCGTGGACGCAAGGGGTATGCGCGAGCTTGGGCTGGGCCATGTGCCCGAGGACCGGCACCGGATGGGACTGGTGATGCCGTTCGCAGCCAACGAATCCTCTATCCTCGGCTATCACTACGACCCGGCCTATAACGGCCGCATCATCATGGAGCGGCAGAAGATCATCGATCTGTGCGCGGCACAGATGAAGGCCTATGACGTGCGGCCGGACAATCCACTGCTGACGAGCGCCAACTTCTCCGGCGGCAATCAACAGAAGATCGTGGTGGCGCGCGAGATGGAGCGCAATCCGGATCTGCTGCTGGTTGGGCAGCCGACCCGGGGGGTGGATATCGGCGCCATCGAGTTCATCCATCGGCGGCTGATCGAGATGCGCGACGCCGGCAAGGCGGTACTGTTGGTCTCAGTAGAACTGGACGAAATCATGTCGTTGGCCGACCGCATTCTGGTGATGTTCGATGGCGCGATCGTCGGCGAAGTGGCGCAAAGCGAGGCCAATGAACAGGTCCTCGGCCTGATGATGGCGGGTGTTAGCCCGGATGCCGCCGATGAGGTTGCGTGATGGCCGGCGCGGCGGCCAACACCGGCGTGCCCCGGTGGGTCGCGGTCGGCCTGCTGCCGGTCATCAACTTATTGGCTGCGTTCCTGGTATCGGGGCTGGTGATCCTGGCGATCGGTGAGAATCCGCTGCGGGCCTTGGCGATTTTGCTGAATGGGGCGTTCGGCTATCAAGAAGGCATCGGCTTCACCCTCTATTTCACCACCAACTTCATTTTTACCGGCTTGGCCGTCGCCGTGGCCTTCCATTGCGGGCTGTTCAACATTGGCGGCGAGGGTCAAGCCACGCTCGGCGGGCTCGGTGTGGGGTTGGTGCTGCTCTATCTGGATTTTCTGCCGTTCGTGCTGATCCTGCCGGTGGCGATCGCAGCGGCGGTGGTATTCGGTGCGGCCTGGTCCTACCTGCCGGGGCTGCTGCAGGCCAAGCGCGGCAGCCATGTGGTCATCACCACGATCATGTTCAACTTCATCGCCTCGGCGTTGATGGTCTATCTGTTGAGCCAGATCCTGATCAAACCTGGACAGATGTCACCGGAAAGCCGGGAAGTGGCGCAGCATACCTGGATGCCGTTCATGCACGACATCTTCCCGATCGCCAGATCGCCATGGAACGGCTCGTTTATCGTGGCGTTGCTGGCTTGTGCGTTCCTGTGGGTGTTCGTGTGGCACACGCGTTGGGGCTATGAAATCCGCACGGTGGGTGCCAACGCCTCGGCGGCCGTCTATGCGGGCATTTCGCCGTCGCGCAATATTATCCTCGCCATGGTGATCTCGGGCGGGCTGGCCGGGATGTTGGGCGTCAACGAGATCATGGGGGTCAATCATCGGCTGATCCTAAATTTTTCCGCCGGTTACGGCTTCGTCGGCATCGCCGTGTCGCTGATGGGGCGCAACCACCCGGTGGGGATCGTGCTGGCCAGTCTGTTGTTCGGGGCGCTGTTTCAAGGCGGCGCCGATTTGGCCTTCGAGATCCCGAAAATCACCCGCGAGATGGTGGTTTTCATCCAAGGTTTGGTGATCCTGTTCGCCGGCGCGCTGGAGTATCTGTTCTGGCCGTTCCTCGTGGCGGTGTTCGGCCGGGAGGCGGATACGGCCCTCGCGGCGGCGGAGTAGCACGCAATGGAGCAGTTCGATTTCGTGATCCTGATGCTCGATGCGATGCTGCGAGTCTCGGTGCCGCTGGTGCTGGCGGCGATGGCAGGGCTGTTCTCCGAACGCTCGGGAATTGTCGATATCGGCCTTGAAGGCAAAATGCTGGGTGCCGCCTTCGCAGCGGCGGCGGTAGGGGCGCTGACCGGGTCGGTGTGGCTGGGGCTACTGGCTGGCATCCTGGCGTCGGTGGCGCTGGCGATGTTGCATGGTTATGCCTGCATTACCCACAACGGCAACCAAGTGGTTTCGGGCGTGGCCATCAATATTATGGTCGCCGGACTTACCGTGGTGCTCGGCATCGCGTTGTTCAGCCGTGGCGGACAGACGCCGCAGCTGCCGGCGGAGGCCCGGTTCACAGCGCTGACCTGGCCGGGGGCGGAGGCGGTGGCGGACGTGCCGATCCTCGGCGCGCTGTATTCGGAGCTGCTGTCGGGTCATAACTTGCTGGTTTACGTCGCGTTTCTTGCCGTGCCGGCCACATGGTGGGTGGTCTATCGAACGCGCTTCGGCCTGCGGCTGCGGGCCGTCGGCGAGAGCCCGGAGGCGGTGGATACCGCGGGCATATCGGTCGCCGGCATGCGCTACCGGGCGCTGATCCTGACGGGGATCCTGTGTGGCGTTGCCGGGGCCTATCTGAGCACGGCGCAAAGTGCCTTCTTTGTGCGTGAAATGAGCGCCGGTAAAGGCTTCATCGCCCTGGCGGCCCTGATCTTTGGCAAATGGCGGCCGGTGCCGGTGATGCTCGCCTGTCTGTTGTTCGGCTTTTTGGAAGCGGCGTCGGCGCGGCTGCAGGGCGCGTTTGATGTCGATAATGCTTCGGGCTTTGTGCGCGAAGTGTTGACGGGGCTACCCTTCCTGATCGACGTGTTGCCGTTCATACTGGTGGTGCTGTTGCTGGCCGGCTTCGTCGGTACCGCCGTGGCGCCCAAGGCCAGCGGCATCCCTTACGTCAAGGAGCGCTGACGCAGTGGTTGACGAGCAGTGGCAGGAGATGTTCGCGGCCGCGCGGCGGGCCATGGCCGGCGCCTATGCGCCGTACTCCGATTTTCACGTCGGCGCTTGTGTGCGTGGCGAAAGCGGCCGGCTTTACAGTGGGCCGAATGTGGAGAATGCCGCCTATCCACAGGGCTGGTGCGCTGAATGTTCGGCGATCGCGGCGATGATATCGGCGGGGGAAAAGCGTATCACTGCGGTGCTGGTGGTCGGGGCGCCGTCGGACGGCGCCGGGGGGTATAACGACGACGGTCATGCGCTGTGTACGCCATGCGGCGGCTGCCGACAGAAAATCCGCGAGTTCGCGGCGCCGGAGACACCGATTCATGTTTGCGGACCTGAGGGTTTGCGCCGGTCATTCACGCTGGATGAACTGCTGCCGCTGGCCTTTGGGCCCGACAACCTCATACAGATAGGCGAATGAGCACGACTGTCGAACATGATGTGGCCGGGGCGGTGGCCCGGATCGCCGACGCGAAGCCCGGCTTTACACCGCGGGTGGGCTTGGTCCTGGGCTCGGGCCTCGCCGGGTTGGCGGACAAAGTCGAGGATGGGATCGCGGTGCCATTCGGGGACCTTCCCGGTTTCCCGGAACCGTCGGTGGCCGGACATGGCGGCGAGCTGCTGCTCGGCACGCTCGGCGGCCAGCCGGTGGCGTGCCTGCGGGGGCGGGCCCATTATTACGAGCATGGTCGTGCCGACGCCATGAAAGTACCGGTGCGGGCGCTGCGCGGGGCCGGCTGCGAGATTGTGGTGTTGACCAATGCCGCGGGATCGACGCGGCAAGGCATGGGCCCGGGCAGCTTGATGTTGTTGGCCGACCATATCAATTTCAGTGGCAATCATCCGCTGATCGGTGAGTCCGGCAACGACCGTTTCGTTTCACTGTCGGAAGTCTATGACCGGGCCTTGCGCCAAAACATGGCGGACGCGGCGGCGGCGCTGGATCTCGCGTTGCATCAGGGTGTGTACATGTGGTTCTCCGGTCCGAGCTTCGAGACGCCGGCGGAGATCCGCGCGGCGCAAATCCTCGGTGCCGATGCGGTGGGGATGTCGACGGTGCCGGAGGCGATCCTGGCGCGCCATTGCGGCATGCGGGTGGTGGCGATATCCAACATCACCAATCTTGCGGCCGGGCTTAGCGAAGAGGAATTGAGCCACGCGATGACGCTGGAAATGGCGCAAGAAGGTGCCGCGGCGCTGACCCGTCTGGTGCCGGCGTTCATGGAGTCGCTTTGATCGCCGGTATGGCGTGGGGCCAGATCGCTTTTCGGGTTGGCGGGCCGGCGGTGCCCGCAGGGAGGATCGGATGAGTCGAGGTGAACAACCCGCTGCCGCCGGTAGCGGCGCGGAAGTGCATCAGATGCCGGGGCGGGCCGGGGCGATGCAAGACTCAACCGGGCGCAATCCCGGCACCGAGCTGGAACTGGATTGGCTCGAAGAGGTGCGGGTCAATCGGAGCGCGGTCGAGCGGCGCACGGCGACTCTGGCGCCACGGCGCGCGGTGAAGAAAGACGCGCAAGCGGCGTGGCTGCTGAAAGCGGTGACCTGTATCGACCTGACAACCTTGGCCGGCGACGACACGGCCGGACGGGTGCAGCGGCTGTGTGCGAAAGCGCGGCGACCGGTTCGGTCCGACCTGCTGGAGGCGCTGGGCGTCGCCGACCTCGGCATTCATGTGGGGGCGGTTTGCGTCTATCCGATGATGGTCGCGGCGGCTGTCGAAGCCCTGGACGGGAGCGGGATTCCCGTGGCCTCCGTGGCAGCGGGGTTTCCGGCCGGGCAGACCCCGCTGGCGCAACGAATTGCTGAGGTCGAAGCGGCCGTGGCGGCAGGGGCGCGGGAGATCGATATCGTGATCACTCGCGGCCATGTGCTGACCGCTAACTGGCAAGCGCTGTACGACGAGGTTCGCGCCTTCCGACAGGCCTGTGGCGCGGCCCATCTGAAGTCGATCCTGGGTACCGGCGACCTCGCGACTTTGCGCAATGTGGCGAAGGCCTCGCTGGTGGCGATGATGGCGGGGACCGATGTGGTCAAGACCTCGACCGGCAAGGAAGGCGTCAATGCGACGTTGCCGGTCAGCCTGGTGATGGTGCGGACGATCCGGCGTTATCGCGAGTTGACCGGGCAGAAGATCGGTTTCAAGCCGGCCGGCGGCATCAGCGCCGCCAAGGATGCGTTGGCTTATCTGAGCCTGATGAAAGAAGAACTTGGGCGGGACTGGCTGGAGCCGGCACTGTTCCGGTTCGGCGCGTCGAGCTTGCTCGGCGATATCGAGCGGCAGCTCGAACATCACGTCACCGGGCGGTATTCGGCCGCCTTCCGGCACCCAGCAGCCTGATTGGAGGGCGCGGTGAGCGTTGCGGAGTTCTTCTCGAGCATGGACTATGGCCCGGCGCCGGAGGCGGCGAGGCCAGCGGTGGACTGGCTTGATGCGCATGATCGGCGCTTCGACTTGTTTATCGGCAATGAATGGGTGGCGCCGAAGGACCAGCGGCGGTTCGACAGCATCAATCCGGCGAACGGGCGGGTATTGGCCGCGGTGGCGCAGGCGGGGGCGACCGACATAGACGCCGCCGTGGCGGCGGCGCGGGCGGCGCAGCCGGGATGGGTGGTGCTGGGCGGCCACGGCCGGGCGCGGGCGCTCTATGCGCTGGCCCGGGCGGTACAGAAGCATGCACGCCTGTTGGCGGTGCTGGAGAGCCTGGATAACGGTAAGCCGATCCGCGAGACCCGGGATATCGATATCCCGCTGGTGGCGCGGCATTTCTACCATCACGCCGGTTGGGCGCAGCTGCTGGATGCTGAGTTTGCCGGCTACGAACCGCTGGGCGTGGCCGGACAGATCATCCCGTGGAATTTTCCGTTGTTGATGCTGGCCTGGAAAGTGGCCCCGGCGCTGGCGGCGGGCAACACGGTGCTGCTGAAACCGGCGGAGTTCACCAGCTTGACCGCATTGTTGTTCGCGGAACTGTGCCAACAGGCCGGGTTGCCGCCGGGGGTGTTGAACATCGTCACCGGCGACGGGGCGACGGGCGAACTGATCGTGAACCATCCGGATATCGACAAGATCGCGTTCACCGGATCGACCGAGGTGGGCCGGCATATCCGGGCGGCAACCGCCGGCAGCGGGAAGGCGCTGACTCTGGAACTGGGCGGGAAATCACCGTTTATCGTGTTCGACGATGCGGATCTGGATAGTGCGGTCGAGGGGGTGGTCGACGCCATCTGGTTCAACCAGGGCCAGGTGTGCTGCGCCGGCTCCCGGTTGTTGCTGCAGGAGAGCATCGCCGAGCGGATGGTCGACAAGCTGCGGGCGCGGATGGAAAACCTGCGGGTCGGCGATCCGCTGGACAAGGCGATCGATATCGGCGCGATTGTTGCGCCGGTACAGTTGGCACGGATCGAGAGCCTGGTGGCGAAGGGTGTCGCCGAGGGCGCGACCTTGTGGCAACCGTCGTGGAGTTGCCCGGAAGAAGGCTCTTTCTACCCGCCCTCCCTGTTCACCGGCGTGGCGCCGGCGTCGACGATCGTGCAAGAGGAGATTTTCGGTCCCGTCCTGGTGGCGATGACGTTCCGCACGCCCGACGAGGCCGTGGCGCTGGCCAACAACACGCGCTACGGCCTAGCCGCGAGCGTGTGGACCGAGAGTATCAACCTGGCCCTGGATATGGCGCCGAAAATCAAGGCGGGCGTGGTCTGGGTCAACAGCACCAATCTGTTCGACGCGGCCTGCGGCTTCGGCGGCTATCGCGAATCAGGTTATGGCCGGGAAGGCGGGCGCGAGGGGTTTTATGCCTATCTGCGACCAAGCTGGACGAAAAACCTGCCGCCCTATGGTGCCGATGAGGATCGGCCGGCGCCGGAACCGGGGACGGTTGCAGCAGATCTGCCGCTGATCGACAGGACGGCGAAGAACTATATCGGCGGCAGTCAAAAACGGTCGGATTCCGGTTATAGCCGGGCGGTCGTGGCGGCCGACGGGCGCTTGTTGGGAGAAGTGGGCGAGGGCAACCGGAAGGATATTCGCGACGCGGTAGAAGCGGCCCGGAAGGCGGTCGGCTGGGCGTCTGCCGCGACGCATTTGCGGGCGCAGATCCTCTATTATATCGCGGAGAATCTGGCGGCTCGCCAGCGTGAGTTTCGCGACCGCATCATGGCGATGACCGGGGCCAAACGGCGGGCCGCGGCCAAAGAGGTGGACGCCGCCATCGCGCGGCTGTTCAGCTACGGGGCTTGGGCCGACAAATTCGATGGCGCGGTGCATGCGCCGCCGATCCGCGACGTTACCCTGGCCATGCATGAACCGGTCGGCATCGTCGGCGCGTTATGTCCCGACGAGGCGCCGTTGCTGGCGCTGATTTCGCTGCTGGCTCCGGCGATCGCCATGGGCGACCGGGTGGTGGTGGTGCCGTCGCCGCGGCATCCGCTGGCGGCGACCGATTTCTATCAGGTGTTGGATACATCCGACCTGCCGGGTGGGGTGGTCAATATCGTGACCGGCGACCGGGACGGCTTGGCCAGGGTGCTGGCCGAGCATGACGAGGTCGATGCGCTGTGGTATGTGGGCCCGGCGGCCGGGTCGGCGATGGTCGAGGGGGCCTCGGTCGGTAATCTGAAACAGACCTGGGTCAACAACGGCAAGCGCCGCGACTGGTTCGATCCGCGGCAGGGTGAGGGCCGCGATTATTTGCGGCACGCGACTCAGGTCAAGAATATCTGGGTGCCCTATGGCGAGTAGTGGCGGCGTACGATTCCTGCCGCAGGAAATCATCCGCAGCAAACGCGACGGGTTTGTCCTCGATGACGAGGCGATCGCGTTCATGGTCGACGGCATCGCCGATGGCTCGGTGACGGAAGGTCAGGCGGCGGCCTTCGCCATGGCGGTGTTCTTCAAAGGCATGAACCCGGCGGAGCGGGTGGCGCTGACGCAGTCGATGACCCATTCGGGCGCGGTGTTGGACTGGCGCCCGCTGGGGCTCGACGGACCGGTGCTGGACAAACATTCGACCGGCGGTATCGGCGACAAGGTCAGTCTGATGCTGGCGCCGATCCTGGCGGCTTGCGGTGGTTATGTGCCGATGATCTCGGGCCGTGGTTTAGGGCATACCGGCGGGACCCTGGACAAGCTGGACAGCATCCCGGGCTACAACACCGCGCCGGATCTCGACAGTTTCCGGCGGGTGGTACGCGATGCCGGTTGCGCGATCATTGGACAGACGGCGGACTTGGCTCCGGCGGACCGGCGGCTCTATGGCATTCGCGATGTCACGGCGACCGTCGAATCGATCCCGCTGATCACGGCGTCGATTCTGTCGAAGAAGCTGGCCGCGGGCCTGGATGCCCTGTGCATGGACGTGAAGTTCGGCAGCGGCGCCTTTGCGGCGACGCGCGAGGACGCGATCGAGTTGGCGCGCAGTATCGTTTCGGTGGGCAACGGCGCGGGCATGAAAACGACGGCGCTGCTGACGGACATGAACCAGGTGTTGGGCCATACCGCCGGCAACGGCCTCGAGGTCGCCGAGGCGGTGGCCTATCTCAGCGGCGAAAGTCGCGAGGCGCGGCTGGATATAGTGACGCGCGCCCTGTGCGCCGAGTTGCTGGTGTTGGGCGGTGTCGCCACCGATAACGCCGCGGCGGCGGTGCAGATCGAACAGGTTCTGGCCTCGGGCCGCGCGGCGGAGGTGTTCGGCCGCATGGTCAAGATGCTGGGTGGGCCGGGTGATTTCATGGAACGGCCCGACCATTATCTGCCGACGGCGCCGGTTATCCGACCGGCGGTTCCGCCGCAGGCCGGGGTGGTCACGGGAATGGAGGTTCGGCAGTTGGGTCTGGCCGTCGTCGCGCTGGGCGGCGGGCGCCTGCGGGCCGATCAATCCATCGACTACGGGGTGGGTCTTAGCGGCGCCGTCGGTCTCGGCGAGATGGTGGGGCCGGATCGGCCGATCGCGATCGTGCATGGTCGGGATGAGGTCGCGGCGGAGGCGGCCGTTGCCGCCGTGCTGGCCGCGGTGACGTTGGGCGATGATGCCCCGGCGGCCGGACCGGTGGTCGCGCAGCGTCTGACCGAAGCGGATTTATGACAGTCGAGGAGCCACAAGTTGAGGTGCCAAAGGCCGAGCTACATGTGCATCTGGAAGGCACGGCGGGGCCGGACTTGGTACGGCGTCTGGCCGCCCGCAACGATCAGGTGTTGCCGGACGATTTGTTCGATGGCTCGGGGGCCTTTCAATGGTCCGATTTCTTACATTTCCTTGAGGTTTACGACATCGCCAGCAGCGTCATTCGGACGCCCCAGGATTATCGCGACGTCACGTTCGAATATTTGTCGCAATGTGCGGCCGAAGGGGTTGTCTATGCCGAGTTGATGTCGTCGCCGGATCATGCGTCCGGGGCCGGCATGAGCTATCAAGACCATCTAGACGGCATTGCTCAGGGCATCGAGGATGCGCGGGCGGCGTACGGGATCGAAGGCTTTATCATCGTGACCTGCGTGCGCCATTTCGGCGTCGAGCGGGCGCACGTGGTCGCGGATGCGATCCTGCGGCAGCCCCATCCGCTGGTCGTCGGGTTCGGGATGGGCGGTGACGAAGCGGGTCATCGACCGGGACTGTTCGCCGATGTGTTTGCCAAACTGCATGAAGCGGGCCTGCCCTGCACCGTGCATGCCGGCGAATTCGTTGGTCCAGAGGGCATCCGGGAAGCCCTGGAGACGCTGCCGGTCAAGCGATTGGGCCACGGTGTGCGGGCGGTCGAGGACGCCGACCTGGTGGCGGAACTGGCGGCGCGCGAAATTGTGCTGGAGTTGTGCCCGACGAGCAATATCGCGACCGGTCTTTACGCTGACTACGGGGCACATCCCTGGCCGGCCTTGAAGGCGGCCGGGTGTCGGGTCACCTTGAATTCGGACGATCCGCCCTACTTCGATACCACCGTCGGGGCGGAATACGACCATGCGGCGCATCATTTCGGGCTCGATGGGGATGGCTTGCGCGCGGTGACGCGGACGAGTATCGAAGCGGGCTTTGCGCCGGAAACGACGCGCCAAGCTATCCTGGCGCGACTAGGCCTCTAAAGGAGACGATTGCCTCCATGCGACAGCATGACGAATTCTCGAACCTGTACATCCTCGACCATCCGCTGATCTCGCATAAGTTGAGCAAGGCGCGGGACAAAGAGACGCCGACCGTGGTGTTTCGGCAGCTGCTGCGCGAGATCTCACTGCTGATGGGCTATGAGATTACGCGAGATCTGGCGATGACCACCCGGTCGGTGGAGACGCCGCTGACGAAAATGGACGCGCCGGTGCTCGCCGGGCGCGGCGTGGCGTTGGTCTCGATCCTGCGGGCCGGCCTCGGCATGGTCGAGGGGCTGCACGAACTGATTCCGACGGCGCAGGAAGGGCATATCGGCCTCTACCGCGACCCGGCGACGAACCGGCCAGTCGAGTACTACGTCAAGCTGCCGGACACCCGTGCGCGGCCGATCATCCTGGTGGATCCGATGCTGGCGACGGGCTATTCGGCGGTGGCGGCCGTCGATGTCCTGAACAAGCATGGTGTGGAAGATCGCGATATTCGCTTTATGGCGCTGGTGGCAGCGCCGGAAGGCGCTCGGGTGTTCTATGAGCACCATCCGGAGGTGCGGGTGTTCACCGCGGCGCTGGATGAGAAACTCAACGACCATGCCTATATCGTCCCAGGCCTCGGTGATGCCGGTGACAGGCTGTTCGGGACCAAATAGCGGATCATTGGAAAAACACATGGCTGAGTTTCACACGCTAGACGACTTGGATGTCAGCGGCGCGCGCGTGCTGGTGCGCGCCGATCTCAACGTGCCGATGCGGGATGGCAGCGTCAGCGACCTTACCCGGCTAGAGCGCTTGCGGCCGACCATCAAGGAACTTACCGGAAAGGGCGCGCGGGTAATCTTGCTGTCCCATTTCGGCCGCCCGAAAGGCCAGGTCGTCCCGGCGATGTCGTTGCGGCCGGTGGCGATTGCCTTGGCGGATTGTCTGGGCGACCAGGAGGTTGCGTTTGCCGAGGACTGCATCGGGCCCCAGGCAGAGGCGGCGGTGGCGGCGCTTGGCGATGGCGGCGTATTGGTGCTGGAGAATCTGCGCTTTCATGTTGGGGAAGAGCAGAATGATCGGACCTTTGCCGCGGCATTGGCGGCGCTCGGCGATATCTATGTGAATGATGCGTTCTCGGCCGCGCATCGCGCGCACGCCTCCACCGAAGCGCTGGCGCGGCTGCTGCCGGCGGCGGCGGGGCGGCTGATGCAGGAAGAACTCGACGCCCTGGAAGCCGCCCTGGAGAAGCCGAAACGGCCGGTGGCGGCGATCGTCGGCGGGGCAAAGATCTCCAGCAAACTTGACCTGCTGGGCAATCTCGTTACCCGGGCCGACGTGCTGGTGATCGGCGGCGGCATGGCCAACACGTTCCTCAACGCGCTCGGCCAAGATGTCGGTCGGTCGTTGTGCGAGCATGATATGGCGGCGAAGGCGCGCGAGATTGCCGAGAAGGCGGAAGCGGTGGGGTGCCGGGTGGTGCTGCCGGTGGACGCGGTTGTGGCGCCGGTCCTGGAGGCTGGCGTGGCGACCCAGATCGTCGAAATCGGGGCGGTGCCGGCGGCGCAGATGATCCTGGATGTGGGTCCGGCGAGCGTGCGGGACATTCTGAGCCGGCTGGAGAGCTGTCATACCTTGATGTGGAACGGGCCGCTCGGCGCGTTCGAGATCGCCCCGTTCGATAAAGGGACCAATGAGGTGGCCCGGCAAGTGGCGGCCTGGTCGCAGGATGGACGGTTGATGTCGGTGGCGGGCGGTGGCGATACGGTCGCCGCGTTGCGGCGGGCCGGCGTGCTGGATCAGTTGAGCTATGTCTCAAGTGCCGGCGGCGCGTTCCTGGAGTGGCTCGAGGGTAAGACTTTGCCAGGCGTCGCCGCCCTGACCGAGGGGCGCTAGCCGAACTCCAGACGCTTTGCCGGAAAGGTGACCCGGATATCGGTACCGGCGTTCGGCTTACTGTCGATGACTAACGTGCCGTCATGCAGTTTGACGAGCGCGCGGCAGAGGGGCAGCCCGAGACCGGTGCCCTGATGGGTGCGGCTGAGCGCGCTGTCGACTTGACCGAACGGCGTGAGGGCCAAGGCGATCTCGTCGTTGGTCATGCCAATTCCGGTGTCGGCGGTGCTGATGATCAGATCGCCGTTTTCGGCAAGCTGCGCGGTGACGATGACGGTGCCACCGGGTGGCGTGAATTTGACGGCGTTGGATAACAAGTTGAGCAGGATTTGTTTGATCTTCCTGCTGTCGGCGATCAGGGCGGGCAGGTCGGGGGCCAAATTGCGGCTGATTTTGATCTCTCCCTGAGTGGCGCGCTCGGCAACGAGCCGAACCGCGCTCTCGACAACCTTTGGTACGTGAACGCTCTCTTCCGACAGGTCGAGCTTGCCCGCTTCGGCTTTCGAGACGTCTAGAATGTCGTTGATAATCCCGAGTAGGTGGCGACCGCTGTCGAGAATGTCGCTGATATATTGTCTATAGCGGGGATTGCCGACGGCGCCGAAGAGTTCGTCGTGGATCACCTCGCCGAAGCCGATGATCGCGTTGAGCGGCGTACGCAGCTCA
Source organism: Alphaproteobacteria bacterium (assembly GCA_021774445.1). Classification (GTDB taxonomy): domain Bacteria; phylum Pseudomonadota; class Alphaproteobacteria; order UBA6615; family UBA6615; genus SZUA-147. Next base: position 61,655 of record JAJFJA010000059.1, on the reverse strand, counting down.
TGACTAATATTGGCGAGGAACTCGGTCTTGGTACGGTTGGCGAGTTCGGCGTCTTCCTTGGCGACGCGTAAGGCCGTCTCACGTTCTACCAGATTGGTAATGTCGGTGCGGATCGAAACAATGTCACCTGCCTGGGTCCGCTTATCGGTAACGCGCAGCCATTTATTGCCCTCGGCCCGTTCAAGGGTGAAATTGCCGGCGCGCGTTTGACGCAGGCGATCGGTGACTTTGCGATCAATCTCGACAGATCCCGCGCCGGCGAACTCGGTGTTGGCATTGGCGTAGGCGAGTTCGGTGAGGGTGGTCCCCGGCTTTGTCAACAAATGGCTGCAACTGCCGCTCAGCTCGCGTATTCGACTGTTCGCGAAGACCAGGGTTTCGTCGGCGTTGAACAGGGCAAAGCCATCGTCGATGGCTTCAATGGCGTTGATCAGTTGGCGACGGGCCTGAACCTCCTGGCGGCGGGCTTCTACCTCGGCGGTGACATTACGTGCCGTGCCACGATAGCCGGCGAATTCCTGCGTCTCGTCATCGAAGACCGGTAGGCCGCTAAGCAGCAGAAATTGCGAGGTTCCGTCGCGATGCCGGGTTAGGTACGGCACGTCACGAAAGGGTACGCGACGGGCGATCTGCTCGGGCGGACCGCAGCGTTGCTCAGAGGCGAAGTCGGCTTGGAATTCCCCGATCATGAGCAAACTCTGTCCGCGCAGGGCCAGGGGGTGACACCCCAGCAAGTGAGTCGAGCGGGCCGATGCGTAAGTCAAAGTGAGTTCCGGATCGCACTCCCAAAGCATGTCCGACACCAGGCGCTCGACGTCGCTGAGTCGGGCCAGGGCCGCGGATGCCGTACGTTTCAGGCGGTCCTGGGCGTTATCTTCGGTGTTGATATCGGCGCGGGCCGACAGCTCTTCTTGCGGAGAGATCATGATGTCGGCATCTGTCGCCACTACCGTGCGGGCTTCGAGGTGCGCAGTTCCTTCAAACAATGTTTCAGGGCACCTTCGGTCGGGTTGCGGCGCCAAGCGAATAGAATCTCCTGGGCGCTCTTGTTCGACAGGTTGTCATATACCCGTAGAACCTTCTTGAGCTCGTCCTTCTCCACGTTATGGTCGCCGGGGCGGGCCTGGCGGCTGAGCAGGAAGATAGAGGCGAATATCGGCTTGGGGACCGCCGCGGCACGACAGGCGATGGCCAGGCCATCGCCGCCGGCCGGATACACCAGTCGCTGAATGAGCTTCAGCTCCAAGCCGGTGATGCGGCTAAGCATTGACTCGAAGAGCGAGATCTCGCCTTCCCGCAACAACTTGACCAGCACGTTCGGATCGATGTTGGCCGCCGGCATAACCGTCGCAATGCGCTTGCTCGCCGGCTGGCTATCGGCGGACTGGCTCAGTTCGCCGATCGCGCTGTCCGTGGCGCTAGCCACGGCGTCGGTCAGCGAGACCGAATCAAGTTCGAAATTGGCGTCGAGATATTGGCGCAGCGCGTCGGAGACCCAACCGTGCATGCGTTTGGCAAGCGCGGGAGGCAGATCCTCCCGGCGGACGAGGGGATTCTGATAACTGTCGACGCGATGGGACTCCTCGACCAGATATTCCATGGTCGCGGCGGATATCTCGGCGCTTTGGTTCTCCAGCAAGGTCGTGATTACGGTATTGTTGCCGGCCTCAACAAGACTGTCGGTCACCGCAATACTGAGAGATTGGCGCATGGCGATCGCCAACTGGTGCTCCCAGCCGCGATGCTGGATGATGTCGACGAGTTCCGGATCGCCCAAAACCGAGCTGTTGATAAGAATCGGCCGGGCGACGGCGATTTCGTCGTTGGCCAGCATGCGGATCAGGTCGGCCGGGGCGGCCGGGATCTCAGCGAGGCGTTCGGCAAGGTGGCGTCGGACCGACATCTCCACGTCGTGGATAAGTTTGCACATGATGTCGGTAACAAGCGCCTGCTCCTGACCGGTCAGGTGTTGGCTTTTTTCCGAAACCAGATCGGTTATGGCGTCGATAAGCGAAGAGCGGCCAATTGCCGTCCGGTCATGTGCCAGCTGCATCAGCTGTTTGATATCAGGCTGGTGTGGCGCCGCCATCGACATAATCGGCCTTCGTACCTTGTCACCGCGGGCACAGGGCTGGCGGTTTACCTGAGAAAATCCCGTAATGATCGCCCTGGGACCGTTTACGTTTTCTTAAAATGCAGGACGTTAGGTTGGTGGCCCCGGAAATCAGGCCAAGTGTCCCGGACATAATGCAGATTCCAGCCAATCCGCCACCAAGTCAGGTGCAGGGCCAGACGGTTCAGCCGGCCGCCGGCCATGGTCGGCAATCGGCCGCCGCGGCGCAGCGCCAGGGCGGTGGGAGTCAGCAGCGCGCGGAAAGCTTGGGCGCGGTTCAAAGCGGCCGCGAGGCGCCGCGGCAAAACGTCAATGCCGCCGAATATGACCGCAACGCGCCGCGTGGGACCTATCTGAACATTGTGATTTAGAGATCGACCCGGGGGTCTGCGGGCTCTTCTGCCACGGTCTGATGACGCAGTAACAGAGGCGTTTGGCTGAGGGCGAAGACGACGGTCAGGGGCAAAGCGCCGAGTAGCTTGTAACTGATCCAGAAATCGGTGGTGAAGTTGCGCCAGACGATTTCATTCAGCACCGCCATAACGACGAAAAAGCCGGCCCAGCGCAAAGTCAGGGTGCGCCAGCCAGAGGCGGTGAGCTGAAATGCCGAGCCGAAAGCGATCTGCAGGAATGGTTTGCCGGCGATCAAACCGCCGGCCAGAATCGCCGCGAACAGCAGATTGACGATGGTCGGCTTGAGCTTGATGAACAGCTCATCCGCGAGATACAGGGTCAGGCCGCCGAAAACGAGGACGAAGGCACCGCTGACCAAAGGCATGATCGGGATGCGGCGCTCCAGCAGCCAACCGGCGGCGAGAGAGATAACCGTGGCGACCATGAACGCGGCGGTGCCGGGAAACAGACCGACGCGGGCGTTGACGACCAGGAATATGACCAGGGGGCCGGCTTCAAGCGTGAGTTTGAGAAGTTGCTTCATGGGCTTAAGATAGCGCGTTTTGGGCCTGTGGAAAGGCCTGATGGCCCGGGTCTATCGCCAGCTACAGGCCACGATCCAACGGCTGGCCGGCCTGGTTCATGGGCTTCGGCCTGAAACCGCTGGCGGATCGCTAGGCGGCTCAGCGGAACGGGGGTTCGTGCAGGCTTCTCAATTTGCGCGAATGGAGTTGGTCGACGCCGTTCTCACGCAGGATCCGGATGGCCTCGAGGCCGATCTTGAGATGCTGGTTGATGCGCTCGCGGTAAAAGGCGTTCGCCATGCCGCGCAGCTTGATCTCGCCATGCATGGGCTTGTCGGAGACACACAGCAAAGTGCCGTAGGGAACCCGGAGCCGAAAGCCGTTCGCGGCGATGGTCGCGCTTTCCATGTCGATGGCGATGGCCCGGGACTGATTGAAGCGTTCGAACAATTCGCTGTGGCGGAGTTCCCAGTTGCGGTTGTCGGTCGAGGCCACCGTGCCGGTACGCATGCGCGCCTTCAGATCGCGACCATGTTGGCCGAGGACATGGGTCACCGCATCCTGTAGGGCAACCTGAATTTCGGCGATGGGGGGTACCGGGACCCAGAGCGGCAAGTCCTGATCAAGGACATGGTCTTCGCGGATATAGGCATGGGCGAGGACATAATCGCCGAGCATTTGGCTGCGGCGGAGGCCGCCGCAATGGCCGATCATGATCCAACAGTGGGGGCGCAGCACGGCCAAATGGTCGGTTATGGTCTTGGCGTTGGATGGACCAATGCCGATGTTGACCAAGGTGATGCCGAGGCGGTCGCCGCGCACCAGGTGATAGGCGGGCATTTGCGGCAGGTGCGTGGGTGGCACGCCGCAATGTTCCTGGGCCAGGCCGTCGGGCAGGGTGACGACATCGCCGGGTTCGACAAACGCGTCATACTGTTTGCCGGCGATCGCCTGCCGGCCATAAGTGATGAATTCGTCGACATAGCGCTGGTAGTTGGTGAACAGCACGAAGCGCTGGAAGTGACATGGATCGGTGCCGGTGTAATGTTGCAGTCGGTGCAGGCCAAGATCGATCCGCTCGCCGGAAAACAGTGCCAAGGGGTGAGGCTGGCCTGGTCCGGGCTGGTAGGTGCCATTGGCGATGTCGTCGCCAATGCGCGCGAGGTCCGGCAGCTGGAAAATCGCGCTCATATCCCGCACATCGTCGGTGCTGATGTCTGCGGTCGCGTGCTCAACGACGAAGGGCAGCGGGATGGGGCGCTGGCTGACGCCGACGACAATGGGGACGTCGTGATGGGCGAGCAACAACTCGAGCTGCTCGCGATAGTAGTCCGCCAGCAAATCGGGCCGGGTCAGGGTGGTGCCGAAGAAGCCGGGTCCGGGAACGGTGCCATATGAAGGACGGGAGCCGAACGACAGCTCGGTATGACCGACCGCCAGGCCGACATAGGGATAATAAGCTTCGACCCTTTCCTGGGTGCGCTCGCCGGCGGCAAAGCGGCGGAAGCGATCTCGAATGATGCCGGCGCCGGTATCGTAAATGTGGGCCGCGTGGGCCAGCGCTGCTTCGACCTCGGTGAAGCTTCGCAGGCTGTGGGCGGCGCCATGTCCCGTGCCGGGCATTGTCTTTCTCCTAAGGGTTGAGACCCATCAAACTACGGGCAAAATCTCGGGGCTCGAATGGACGTAAATCATCCTCACTCTCGCCGACCCCGATGGCATGTATGGGGACACCAAATCGTTCGGCCAAGGCAACAATAATGCCGCCGCGGGCAGAACCGTCGAGCTTGGTGACCACCAGGCCCGTGATCGAGGCCAGCTCGCGAAAGGTGTCGACTTGAGCGTGGGCATTCTGGCCAGTCGTAGCATCGAGGACAAGAAGGCAGTTGTGGGGCGCCGACTCGTCAAGCTTGCGCATGACACGGACGATCTTTTGCAGCTCGGCCATAAGGTTGGCCTTGTTGTGCAAGCGGCCGGCGGTATCCAACAATAGGATGTCGGTTGCCGCGGCCTTGGCCTGCTCGATGGCCGCATAAGCGACGGCGGCGGGGTCGGTGCCGGCCGGGCGGGTAATCACGGTGCACCCGGTGCGCTCGCCCCAAATCTGCAGTTGTTCGATCGCGGCGGCGCGAAAAGTATCGCCGGCGGCGAGCATCACTGAATAGCCTTGCTGACGGAAACGGCTGGCGAGCTTACCGATGGTGGTGGTTTTGCCGGCGCCGTTGACGCCGACGACGAGAATGACATGGGGCCGATGATCGGGCTCGATGATCAGGGGGGCGGTGACCGGCGCCAAGATCCGCTCGATATCGTCGGCCATGGCGGTGCGGATTTCTTCGTCGGATACCTCCTTGCCAAAGCGAGACTTGGCGAGATTCCGGGTCAGACGGCTGGCCACTTCGACGCCGAGATCGGCGGTAATCAGTAGTTCCTCGATATCGCTCAGGGCTTGCTCGTCGAGCTTTCGCTTGGTGATGATGTCGCCGATCCCGGTGCTCAGGCGGGTCGCGGACTTCTGCAGGCCGGAACGGAGACGTTTGAGCCAGCCGCCGCGTTGGTCGCTCTCGCTCATGGCTGGGGCTGGTCGATGGACCGGCCGGCAAGCTGTTGAGTCGTGGCCGCGATCAACTTTGTCCGCATGATGGCTGACGGAGTCTGCGGGCGGTCGAAATGAACCGGCAGATAGTGCTCCGTGCGGCCCGATGACGGCGTTTCCACCAAGACCTCGGCGGTGCGGCCGACATGGTCGGATAGCGTGGCCGTGAGCGCGTCTTGGCCGGCTTGACGCAAGGCGGCGGCACGCTCGCGCCGGACGGCTTTGGGGAGCTGTGGCATGCGGGCCGCCGGGGTTCCGGGGCGGGGGCTGTAAGGGAAGATGTGCAAGAGAGACAGGCCGCAATCGTCGACGAGCCGCAAGGTGTTGTCGAACATTGGCTCGGATTCGGTGGGGAAGCCGGCGATCAAGTCAGCGCCAAGCACGATATCGGGGCGGAGGCGGCGGGCGCGATCGGTGAATGCGATGGTATCGGCGCGGCTGTGCCGACGCTTCATGCGCTTGAGGATCATGTCGTCGCCGGCCTGCAGGCTGAGGTGAAGATGGGGCAGCAGTCGGGGCTCCTCGGCGATGAGAGACCAAAGATCGGTGTCTATCTCGGCCGGATCGAGGGAACTGAGCCGGAGGCGGCGTAGCTCCGGCACGGTACGCAGAAGACGCCGAAGCATCTGACCCAAGGGCGGCCGGCCGGGCAAGTCGCGGCCGTAGGACGTAATGTCGACGCCGGTCAGCACGATCTCAGCATAGCCGTTGGCGACCAATCGTCTCGCTTGGTCCGCGATGACGCCGATGGGGACGCTGCGGGACGGGCCGCGGCCGAATGGGATAATGCAAAATGTGCAGCGATGGTCGCAGCCATTCTGGACTTGGACGAAGGCGCGGGCGCGGCCATCGAAACCCTCAATCAGGTGGCCGGCAGTCTCCGCCATGGCCATGGCGTCGTTGACCCGGATCCTGTCATCGCTTGCCGCGGGCGGCAGGAAGCTGGCGGGGCGCAATTTCTCGTCATTACCGAGTACGAGGTCGACTTCCGGCATCGCTGCATAGCGCCGGGGATCGATCTGGGCGCTACAGCCGGTGACCACGATGCGGGCCTGGGGATGGTCGCGGCGGACCTTGCGGATCGTTTGGCGCGCCTGACGCTCAGCCTCGGCAGTGACGGCGCAGGTGTTGACGATAACACTGTTCGACAATCCGGCGGCGTGGGCGTTTTGCCGAACAACCTCTGACTCATATGCGTTAAGCCGGCAGCCGAATGTTACAACCCTTACGCTGGACATGATGCCGGAAAATGACCCGTGAAGCTGCGCGTGGCCGGTCCGGTCATGACCACATGACCATCGTCGCGCCATTGCAGGCCGAGCGTGCCGCCATCAAGCCGGACATCGACCCGGCGGTCGGTGAGATCTCGGCGGACCCCGGCGACGGCCGCGGCGCAGGCGCCGGTGCCGCAGGCGCGGGTTATGCCGACGCCGCGTTCCCAGACACGGAGACGTATGTTGCCGCGGTCGATCACTTGGGCGATCCCGATATTGGCCCGGTCAGAGAACAGCGGATCATGTTCGAGTCGCGGTCCATGCTCGGCAAGGTCGACCGCTTGCGCATTGGCGACAAAGAATACGGCGTGGGGATTGCCGATGTTGACCGCGACGCCATGGCGCAAGGGCCCGCTCTCAATAGGCAGGGCGAGTGTATCCGCGGCGGCGGCCAAGGGGATGTCTTGCCATGCCAGGCGGGCCGGACCCATATCCACGCTAATCATGTCGCCGGGATCGGCAATGCGGGCGTGTAGGACACCCGCCGGCGTCTGGATCGACGCGGTTTCGGTGTTGTTCTCTTCGGCGACAAGTTTGGCGACGCAGCGGGTTGCATTGCCGCAGGCCTCGACTTCACCACCGTCCGCATTGTGGATGCGAATGGCAATATCGGCGCCGGCATCGTTCGGCGTTTCGAGGGTGATGAGCTGGTCGAACCCGATGCCCGTGCGGCGATCGGCCAAGGCGCGGATTTCGGCGGCACTCGGTGCGAATTGCCGAACGCGCGCGTCGACAACGACGAAATCGTTGCCCAACCCGTGCATCTTTATGAAGCCTAGCGTCCCCATTGCGGGGATATAGGTTGGCAGATGCCGGTTCGTCCACCCAAAAGCGTTCCCGCTGATCGCTTCGCCGGAGACTAGTCGACGAGCGCCTTAACAAGTTGAACGACCTGCCGGCGCACGCGGGTGTTGGGTATGCGCTGGAAACTGTGATTGAGATCGAGGATCTGGCGGGCGCTGCGCGGGTCGGGCTGACAGTTCGCTATACGGCCATTTGCCGGGTCGCTCTGGCCGACGGGTGTCGCGGTGCCACTGATGCCTTCGAAGAAGAAACCCGGGGCTACATCGAGGATGCAGCAAAGCTCCCAGAGCTTGCTGGCACTGATACGGTTGGCGCCACTTTCGTATTTCTGGACTTGCTGGAAGCTTATTCCCAGTTTGCGTGCCAGTTCCTTTTGCGGCATCCCGCGTATTTCGCGACGCTGACGAAGACGTTGGCCGACATATACGTCTACTGGATGTGCCACGCTGTAACCTCCTACTAGGGCCGCCCGCTATGACCGGCTGCCCAGGGTGCTGGTGGTGTGCGTAACACTTTCCGTTAGGCACAACCGGTCACGCCACTTCACCTCATATCTCACTGCTGGGGTCTACGCCGTGACGCTTGGAACAAAAATGCTGATAACCCCTCCGCCACACATTTCCGCGACGGAAGCATCGCATGTTCAGGACATAAAGTTGTATACAAAAAAATTTGTTGCACATTGCCGCCGACGAATCAACTTGATCGCGACGAGCGGCGACGATTCTCTTTTGCCGGCAACTGGTTTTCCGCAATGGTTTTCGCGAAAATCGATAAACGATGGCGAATTTGGCTACTATCGAGTTTTCTGATGGGATCCGGAGGGTCCCGGCTGTCATGATCCAATGCGGTCCTATCATGATGAATTCGTTGCAGCGACACGAAGAAGTGTAGTTCGGGATTCGCAGGGTCTCCGCCGGGGCAAGGGGATCGGGCGCCATGAGCCGCCGCGCTCGGGGCTTGGTTCGACAATGGATTTCGTGGCCGGGGCCAGCCCGGTAGCCGAACTGCGCGAAAGATGGCCCTTGGTATTGCCGCCATGCCCCGACTCCGGTGCGGATTTGGCGTTCCGCTTCCTTCGACCGTGTGTTGTCAGGGCGACGATCAGCCATGGATCTGTCTGTTTGAACCGGGGGCGTGCGTGCTGTCATTCTATATGACTATTTATGCTTAATCTATAAGTATAGTTTCGAGCGAAACTACTTCCCCGACTCGCGGTGCGCGGTTGACTCGCGCGGCGCCGCCACCTAGTTTGCGGCAATCTTAGCGGCCTCTTTTGTGCCACCTGTCCGCTAGAGGGCAACGCCAGTCCACGAGTATCGTGCGCTGGCGCGAATTGCGTTGTGGTCCTGCGGTCCAACGGGAGCGAGCCTTGTTCGAGTCACTGACAAGCCGTCTTGGTGAAGTCTTCGACGGACTGACGCGGCGCGGCGCGTTGAGCGAGAGCGATATCAAAACGGCGCTCCGCGACGTGCGCGTGGCGTTGCTGGAAGCGGACGTGGCGCTGCCGGTGGTCAAAGAGTTTATCGCCGGTATCGAGACTCAGGCGACCGGACAAGCCGTGATCAAGAGCGTCACGCCGGGTCAGATGGTGGTCAAGATCGTGCACGACCGGCTGATCGAGATGCTGGGGGCCGAGGTCAGCGAGATCAATCTGAACGCGGCCCCGCCGGTGCCGATCCTGATGGTCGGGTTGCAGGGTTCCGGCAAGACGACGACGACGGCGAAGCTGGGCAAGCAGCTGGTCGAAAAACATCGGCGCAAAGTTTTGATGGCGTCGCTGGACGTGCGGCGGCCGGCGGCGCAAGAGCAGTTGCGGGTACTCGGCGATCAGGTGCTGGTGCCGACCCTGGACATTGTGGTCGGTGAGTCGCCGGTGAAAATCACCGAGCGGGCGATGCGCAAGGCGCGGCAGGAAGGCTACGACGTGGTGTTGCTGGACACCGCTGGTCGGCTGTCGATCGACGACGAATTGATGGCCGAGGCGGCGGCGGTTCGAGATGCCGCGAAGCCGGTGGAAACCTTGCTGGTCGCCGATGCCATGACCGGTCAGGACGCGGTGAATACGGCGCGGGCGTTTCATGAACGGATCGGCTTGACCGGGATCGCCCTGACGCGGGTCGATGGCGATGCCCGTGGGGGCGCCGCGCTATCGATACGGGCCGTGACCGGTTGCCCGATCAAGCTGCTCGGCGTTGGCGAGAACCTGGACGCGTTGGAACCGTTTCATCCGGAGCGGATCGCCAGCCGTATCCTGGGCATGGGCGACGTGGTCTCGTTGGTGGAAAAGGCCGCCGAGACCGTCAATCGCGACGACGCGGAGAAGCTGGCGGCAAGGTTACAGAAGGGCCAGTTCGACCTGGAAGACATGCTGTCGCAGCTGCAACAGCTTAAGAAGATGGGTGGCCTGGGCGGTGTGATGTCGCTGTTGCCAGGGGTGGCCAAAGTGAAAAAACAGCTGGCGGCTCACAGCGTCGATGATGGCCTGATCAAGCGGCAAGAGGCGATCATTTTCTCAATGACACGCGGCGAGCGTCTGCGGCCGGCGATTATCAAAGCATCCCGCAAGAAGCGGATTGCGACGGGCGCCGGGGCCAGCGTGCAGGAGGTCAACAAGCTGCTCAAGCAGTTCCAGCAAATGCAAGGCATGATGAAGCGGATGCGTAAGATGGGCAGAAAAGGGGCGCTGCCGCCGGGGATGGCGGGCGATCTTTCAGCGTTGCCGCCCGGCTTGATGCCACCGCGATAGTTTTCAGCGCCGATAGGCGCGTCGGGTTCACGAACGATGGGGATGTGACAGGTTATGGCTCTAAAAATCAGACTGGCACGGGGCGGTGCCAAGAAACGGCCGTTCTACAGGATCGTTGTGGCGGAAGCCCGCAGTCCGCGAGACGGCCGCTTCATCGAGCGTCTGGGTACCTACAATCCGATGTTGGACAAGGATGATCCGGCACGGATTACGCTGAAGCAAGATCGGGTGGCGCATTGGCTGAGCCATGGCGCCAAACCGTCGGATCGGGTGGCTCGTTTCCTAGGGGCCGCCGAGATGGTCCCGGCGCCGGCGGTGCCGGAGCAGACAAAAAAGAACCAGCCGAAGAAGAAAGCGCAAGAACGTTTGCAGGCAGCGAAAGACGCGGCCGCCACGGCGAGCCCGAGCGATGGCGGCGGCGATGCGCCCGCTGAAGAGCCCGCGGCCGCGGAAGCCTAAACGGCGGCTGGGAAAGTAAGGCCAGATGGTCCAGTCAAGCCAACAGGAACGGGTGTGTGTCGCGACCGTGGTCGGGGCGCATGGCGTCAAAGGCTTGATCACGTTGCGGGCGTTTACCGAGACGCCCGAAGCGGTGGCCGACTATGGCCCGGTGGAGACCGAGGATGGCGGCCGACGCTTGCGGCTGGCGGTGGCGGGCCGGGCCGGCAAGGGCCGCCTGCTGGCGCGGGTCGAGGGCGTCAGCGATCGGGACGACGCGCTGGCGTTGCGTGGTCACCGGCTCTATGTGCGGCGGGATTGCCTGCCGCCACCGGCGGACGAGCAGGAGTTCTACCATGCCGATCTGCTGGGCGCCTCGGTGGTCGATCTGGCGGGCGCGGCGCTGGGAAAAGTCGCGGCCATCCATGATTTCGGGGCCGGCGATGTGCTGATCGTGCGCGACGACGAGGGTGCCGAACTAGCGCTGCCCTTTACCAGGGCGGTGGTGCCGACGGTCGATGTCGAGGGGCGGCGATTGATCGTCGATCCGCCAAGTGGCCTGGACGACGAGCATGAGGCGGCCGGATCGACGTCGGCGGAATCGGTGCCATGACCATGGCACCCTGGCAAGCGACCGTGCTGACGATATTTCCCGAGATGTTTCCCGGGCCGCTGAACACCAGCCTGGTCGGCAAGGCGCTGACCGAGGGGCGGTGGGGGCTGGAGACGATCGACATGCGCGATCACGCCGCGGACCGCCATCGCAGTGTCGATGATCAACCCTTCGGCGGCGGGCCGGGAATGGTCATGCGGCCGGACGTTATCGACTTGGCGTTGGCGGCCGGCACGGCGGACCGCATAGTTGACCAGGCGCGGCCGATACTCTATCTGAGCCCGCGCGGTCGCCCGCTGGAGCAACGGGCAGTGCGGGCGCTGGCCGATGGGCCGGGGATGGTGGTGCTGTGCGGGCGCTACGAAGGTGTCGATCAACGGGTCGTCGATGCCTGGGACATGGAAGAAGTCAGCCTGGGCGACTTCGTGCTGTCGGGCGGAGAAATCGCGGCGATGGCGTTACTGGACGCTTGCGTACGGCTCTTGCCCGGGGTCGTGGGCGAAGCGGACTCGTTGACGGAAGAGAGTTTTGAACTGGGGCTGCTGGAGTATCCGCACTATACGCGACCACGCGTATGGCGCGATCGCAGTGGCGAAGAGAGAGCGGTGCCCGATATCTTGCTATCGGGGCATCATGACAAGATTGCCGATTGGCGTCACCAACAGGCCTTGGCCGTTACGCAAAAGCGGCGGCCGGACCTGTGGCGACGCTATGAGGCGGCACAGCGCAGACGAGGAGTTGAGGCATGAATACCGTGCAGCAGATAGAGGCAGATCTGGTCGCGAAACTGGTGACAGAGCGCGCCGTGCCAGAGTTTAGCGCCGGCGATACGGTGCGGGTCAACGTCAAGGTGGTCGAAGGCACCCGCGAACGGGTGCAGGCTTATGAAGGGGTGTGCATCGCGCGTAAGAACGCGGGACTGAACTCTTCCTTCACGGTGCGCAAAATCAGCTATGGCGAAGGCGTGGAGCGGGTGTTCCCGCTGCACAGCCCGCGCATCGAAGGGATCGAAGTCATTCGCCATGGCAGGGTACGCCGCGCCAAGCTGTATTATTTGCGGGGCCGACGCGGCAAAGCGGCGCGGATCGCCGAGCGGACGACCGGCCGCGCCATGGCCACCGTCGCCGGCAAAGGAAAAGGCAAAAAGGCCAAAGCCGCCAAATAGCACCGATCGGACCGGCGCCGCGGTCATCGCGGCGCGGGGCTGGTTGGTTGGGGTCCGTGGGGGCGGGTGTCGGTAAAAGTTGGCGGCGGGGAGTGATGTGTCATGGGCAGTGAACCGCGAACCCTGTTCGACAAGATCTGGGACCAGCATTTGGTGCATCGGCAGGATGACGGCACCTGCCTGATCTATATCGATCGGCACCTGGTGCATGAGGTAACCAGCCCGCAGGCGTTCGAAGGGCTGCGACTGGCGGGACGCCGGGTGCGGCGTCCGGAGGCGACGTTAGCGGTGGCCGACCACAATGTGCCGACCTCGGACCGCGCGGCGGGCATCGCCGATCGAGAGTCGCGGGTGCAGGTGGAAACGCTGGCGCAGAATTGCGCCGACTTCGGTGTCCCCTATTTCGATATGGGCGATATTCGCCAGGGCATCGTGCATATCATCGGGCCGGAACAGGGCTTCACCCAACCCGGCATGACGATCGTCTGCGGCGATAGCCATACGGCAACGCATGGGGCGTTCGGCGCGCTGGCGTTCGGCATCGGGACGTCGGAGGTCGAACATGTCTTGGCGACCCAGACGCTGATCCAGACTCCAGCCAAGAATATGCGGATTTCGGTGGAGGGTTCGCTGCCGGCAGGGGTGACGGCGAAGGATCTGATTTTGGCCTTGATCGCCAAGATCGGCACGGCGGGCGGTACCGGGCACGTCATCGAATATGCCGGGCAGGCGATCCGCGATCTGTCCATGGAAGGGCGGATGACGGTTTGCAATATGTCGATCGAAGGGGGGGCGCGGGCCGGCTTGATTGCGCCCGACGAGACAACCTTCGACTATCTGCAAGGCCGGCCGATGGTGCCGAAAGCCGGGGCTTGGGAGCAGGCGGTGGTCTATTGGCGCAGTCTGCCGAGCGATGCAGGATCGCGTTACGATCGTGAGGTCACGCTCAATATCAGCGATATCCCGCCACAGGTAACTTGGGGAACAAGCCCGCAGGACGTGGCGCCGATCACCGGCACGGTGCCGGACCCGGAGGCCGAATCCGACCTCGGCCGGCGGGCGGCCATGGAGCGGTCGTTGGATTATATGGGGCTGCGGGCCGGTATGGCGATGCAGGATATCGCGGTGGACAAGGTTTTCATCGGCTCTTGCACGAACGGCCGAATCGAGGATCTGCGGGCGGCCGCGGCGATCGCGGCCGGACGGCAGGTGGCGGACGGTGTGGACGCGATGATCGTGCCGGGTTCCGGGCTGGTGAAGGAGCAGGCCGAGGCGGAAGGCTTGGATCAGGTGTTCAGGCAAGCCGGCTTCGACTGGCGCGAGCCGGGTTGTTCCATGTGTTTGGCCATGAACGCCGACCGATTGGCACCGGGAGAGCGTTGCGCTTCGACGTCGAACCGAAATTTCGAGGGGCGGCAGGGCCGGGGCGGCCGGACGCATTTGGTGAGCCCGGCCATGGCGGCGGCAGCGGCCGTCACCGGGCGACTTGCCGATGTGCGCGAACTGACGCCGCAGGAGGTCGGAGGATGAAGAAATTTTCGGTCTTACGCGGTGTCGCCGCGCCGTTGCCGATGGTCAATGTGGACACGGACAAGATTATCCCGAAGCAGTTCCTCAAAACGATCAAACGCACGGGGCTCAGCGAAGGGCTGTTCTATGAGATGCGTTATGACGAAGCGGGCCAGAAACTGGACGGTTTCGTGCTCGATACGCCGCCCTACGACAAGGCCGAGATCTTGATCGCCGGGGAGAATTTCGGCTGTGGTTCGTCGCGGGAGCATGCGCCCTGGGCACTGCTGGATTTTGGCATCACATGCGTGATCGCGGCGAGTTTCGCCGACATCTTCTATAACAACAGCTTCAAGAACGGCATCTTGCCGATCAAGCTACCGCAGTCGGATGTGGACGCCTTGATGGCCGACGCGCAGGATCGGGAGAATCCGGAACTGACGATCGATTTGGTGGCGCAGGAAATACGCCGACCTAACGGCGCGGTGATCCGTTTCGAGCTGGATCCGTTTCGTAAGAAATGTCTGTTGGAAGGGCTCGACGATATCGCTCTGACGCTGCAGACCGAGGCGAAGATCGATGCCTATGAAACGCAGCAAGGGCGCACGACCCCCTGGCTGGTGCGGGCTCAGCCCGAATAAGACCCACGACGCCGGGGAGAAACCCGGCCGGCGGACGTAGAAAACCCGGCGGGCGCCGTCGCGCTCGCCGGGTTCTTCCATCGCCTCGATGAACCCCGCGTCCATGCACTTGCGAGGACTTGGTAGCAGCGGTTGACTCGCGTCGTCAACTAAATTTCGTGGGTTGCGACCTGGGAATGCGTATATCTTGTGGCTAAATCGCGGCGAGCTCTTGATTGTTCGTGTCGCGGCTGGGGTTCGGGCGGGCGCGGCTCGGTGACCAGGACCGACTCGCGTGGCACCGACTCGCGTGGCACGACTCGGCGGTGGCGGTGCTTTGGACTTTGACTGGCGGCGGAACTGTGACACCTTCCCGGCCTCCACCCTAACGAGCTTCCTCGTGCTCTATGAACATTTTGTCCATTCAGTCCCATGTCGCCTATGGACATGTGGGGCATGCTGCTTCGACCTTTCCGTTGCAACGGCTGGGTCATGAAGTTTGGCAGGTGCCGACCGTGGTGTTCTCCAATCATCTCGGCTATGGCGCCAAGCGCGGCCGGGTGGTGACCGCGGCGGAGGCCGAGGTGCTGGTGGATGGGCTCGACGAAGTGGGCGCCTTGGCCGCCTGCGATGCGGTGCTATCGGGGTATCTAGGCGACAAGGCCTTGGGGGCAACGGTGCTCAGGGCGGTCGAGAAGGTTCGCGAGCATCGGCCGGGGGCCATATTCTGCTGCGATCCAGTGATGGGGGACGTTGACGAAGGATTGTATGTCAACGCCGACATTCCGGATTACGTGCGACGAGAGATGGTCCCGGCGGCGGATTTGCTAACGCCCAACATTTTCGAGTTGGCGCAGCTGACGGGCCAGCGTATCGGCGACATGTCCGATGCGGCGGCGGCGGCGCGGGGCTTACTCGAGCTGGGGCCGAAACTGATCCTGGTGACCAGCGTGCCGGGCGAGGACGAGCCGGAAAGACAGATTTCGATGCTGGCGATCACGGCGACGGAGGCCTGGCTGGTGTCGACCCCGCACATGATGTTGGCGCCGACGGTCAAGGGCACGGGCGATATGGTGGCGGCACTGTTCCTGGGACACTATCTGGGCGCGGCAACCGCGGGGCAGGCGCTGAGCAAGACCGCGGCGGCGGTGCATGGGGTGCTCGCGGAGACGGTGCGAACGGGGGCGCGAGAGCTGCTGATTGTCGAGGCCCAAGAGAAATTGTTGGGCGACCAGACCCTGTTCCCGGCGACACAGCTCAGGTAACGCGTTGCGCGGTGGCGCGAATCTGATATTAAAATTCGTCAGGTTCCGAGTTCGACTCCGTTTGCGTCCCCAAACAATCAAGAATGGCCACGGTGACGGGCCTCGCATTTCTAAACGGCATTTTTTTCGGATTGGTGCTGGCCGCTCCAGTCGGGCCGGTGGGCGTGTTGTGCGTACAGCGCACGCTGTCCGAAGGACGCATGCATGGCTTGCTGTCGGGACTTGGTGCGGCGGTTGGCGACGCGGTCTACGGGGCGGTGGCGGCGTTCGGCGTCGGGGCGGCGGCGGGTTGGGTTACCGGTCATCAATCCTTGGTGCGCGCGGCCGGCGGCATATTGCTGTTGGTGCTGGCGATCAAGACCGGGATGACCCGGCCGCGGCAGCCGAAGGAAAAAGTGATTAAGAAGGTACATACGGAAAGCCTGGTGCAGGACTTCGTCTCGACCTTCTTCCTGGCGATCGCTAACCCGATCACGTTGATCGTATTTGCCGGACTATTGGCGGCGCTGGGCGATGCCACCTTGGTGCGCTCGACCGCCGCGGCGGTGTGGCTCGTGGTCGGTGTGTTCGTCGGGTCGGCCCTCTGGTGGCTGGCGCTGAGCGCGGCCGCGGGGCTTTTTCGCGACTATATCGACCATGGCTTTCAGCGCGGGGTCAATCGTGTCTCGGCAGCCGTACTGTTGGTGTTCGCCGGCTATGCCCTGTGGTCCGCCGTGCTGCTCACCGGCAGCTAAGCCGCCTGTTTGAGAAACTGTCGGTCTAGGGCCTCGGCGATCTGAACCGCATTAAGGGCCGCGCCCTTGCGAAGGTTGTCGGCGACGATCCACAAGTTGAGGCCGTTTTCGACCGTGGCGTCCTCGCGGATGCGGCTGACATAAACCGGATCCTCACCGGCGGCTTCGGCCGGGGTCACATAACCCTCATCGGCACGATGGTCGACGACAGAGACGCCCGGGGCGTCGCGCAAGATCGCGCGGGCGCCGTCGGCGGTGATTTCCCGTTCGCATTCGATGTTCACCGCTTCGGCGTGGCCAATGAAAACCGGTACGCGGACGCAAGTCGCGGTCAGTCTGATCGCCGGGTCGAGGATCTTCTTGGTTTCGGCCGCCATCTTCCACTCTTCCTTGGTGGCGCCGTCATCCATGAAGACATCGATATGGGGGATGACGTTGAAAGCGATCTGCTTGGTGAATTCCCTCTTTTGGATCGGATCGTTCACATAAACGGCACGGGTCTGGTTGAAGAGCTCGTCCATGGCCGCCTTGCCGGAGCCGGACGTGGACTGATACGTCGCGACGACGATGCGCTTGATACCGAAGGCGTCGTGCAACGGCTTCAGAGCAACCACCATCTGGATGGTGGAGCAATTGGGATTGGCGATGATGTTTTTGGTCCGGTAACCAGCGAGAGCGTGCTCGTTGACTTCCGGGACGATCAACGGAACATCGGGGTCCATGCGGAAGCAGGAGGTGTTGTCGATGACGATGCAGCCAGCCGCCGCCGCCTTCGGTACGAATTCACGGGACACTTTGGCGCCCGGAGAGAACAGCCCGAGATCGGTGCCGGTGAAATCGTAATTGGCGAGATCCTGAACTTTGAGGATATCGGTTTCGCCGTAGGACACTTCTCGGCCAACGGAGCGCGAGGAGGCCAGCGCGACGACCTCGTCGGCGGGAAAGTTGCGCTCGGCCAAGGTCTGCAGAATTTCTCTGCCAACATTGCCGGTGGCGCCAACGACTGCGATCTTGTAACCCATGGGGTCGGGTCCTGAGGTTCGTGATTTCTGAATGCCGTGTCGGCGATGAATTAGGCCGACTTGCGCGGTTTTGCAAGCAAATGCGGCGTTTGACGGGGCTGTTGCGGGTCGAACCGGGGTTTGGCCATGTCCTATGGGGATTTTTGGCTTTTTTATCTGCGGGAGCACGGCAGGCCGGCCACCCGCTGGCTGCATTTTGCCGGAACCGGCATGGCATCGGTGCTGCTGGTCGCGGCGGCGATTGGCGGCTGGTGGTGGCTGGCCTTACTGGCGCTGCTGTTGGGTTACGGGCCGGCCTGGCTGTCGCATGGCCTGATCGAAGGCAACCGGCCGGCCACCTTCAAGCATCCGCTGTGGTCGTTAATCAGCGATCTGCGCATGTTGGCGCTTTGGCTCGGCGGCCAATTGAGCAAAGAACTCGATCGGGCCGGCGTGGCCGACCGGCTGCCCAAAGACTAGCGCTGGGTCGCCGGTTTGGGCCGCAGGATAGGCTCGTGCCGAAGCAAGCTTGCGATCTGTGGCAAGGCCAGCACTTCGCCAACCGCCGCCGTCGCCGGCGGCGCAGGCTCAGGCGTTTTGGCGGCGATGAGGCTTTCCAACTGTGCGGCGCGGAAGCTGCACCCACCGGCGCCCTTGAAACCTTCGCCGGCGGCCATGCCCTCGGCGAAAGACGGTGTGGCTAGGCTCAAACCGGCCGCTGCCGTGGCCATCACGAGAAAATACCGCATAGACCGATCCCCGCAGATTTGTCTCACCGCCATCACAATAAGCCAATGCGGTCGTCTTGGGGTATCACGGCGTCGTGAAGATCAGGCGGCGCGGCGATCGAGGGCAGCGAGCAGCGCCGCGCCCATTTGGGTTGTGGATACCAGGGTTTGGCCGGGAGACATGATGTCGCCGGTGCGCAGACCATCGGCCAAGACGTCTTGGACGGCTTGTTCAACCAGATCCGCATCCTCTGCCATGTCGAAGGAGTAGCGCAGCATCATGGCGAAGCTGAGCAGGGTGGCGAGGGGGTTGGCTTTGTCCTGCCCGGCAATATCGGGGGCCGTTCCGTGCACGGGTTCGTAGAGGGCATGGCGGCGACCGGAGGTGGGGTCGACCGCGCCGAGACTCGCCGACGGCAACATGCCCAGGGATCCGGTAAGCATGGCGGCTTCATCGGACAGCAGATCGCCGAACAGATTGTCGGTGACGATGACGTCGAATTGTTTGGGATCGCGCAGCAGTTGCATGGCGCAGTTGTCGGCGAGAATGTTGCTGTATTCGACGTCGGGATAGTCCGTGGCGGCGATATGGCTGACGACCCGGCGCCAATAGGCCCCCGATTCCATGACGTTCGATTTTTCCGCCGAGGCGACGCGGTTATGGCGTTTGCGCGCGAGTTCGAACGCGACACGGGCAATGCGCTCGATCTCCGGCTTGGTGTAGAGCTGGGTATCGAAGGCGCGCTCGGTGCCGTCGGGCAGGGTATCGACGCCGCGGGGTTCGCCGAAATAGACGCCGCTGGTGAGTTCGCGGACGATCAGAAGGTCGAGGCCACGGATGACTTCCGGCTTCAGGGTGGAAGCGTCGACCAGCGCGTCAAAGACAATAGCCGGGCGTAGGTTGGCGAAAAGGTCGAGATCCTTGCGCAAGCGCAAAAGGCCGGCTTCAGGCCGGTGTTGGCGCGGAACATCGTCCCATTTCGGACCGCCGACGGCGCCGAGAAGGACCGCGTCGACCGTTTCGGCGACGGCCATGGTCTGGTCGGTGATGGCGGTGCCATGAGCGTCATAACAGGCGCCGCCGACCAGGGCCTCTTGCACCGCGAAGGTGACCGATCGGCGGCGGTCCATCCAGTCGATCACGTGGCGGATCTGGGTCATGACCTCCGGGCCGATACCATCGCCGGGCAGAATGAGCAGGGATTTGTTCGCGGCCATGGGCACTCTCCGAAGGACTCTTGTCGTGGCCGAAAGGCCGTTGGCCACTTTGTTTCCCATGGGCGGGCGGCGCTGGCAAGTCGGGCGGAGGGCGTGCATGGCGGCCAGAATCAAGAAAGCGTCAGGTGCGCGGACGCGGGGTCCATCGCGTGTGCTCCGAAGAGCACCCTGACGCCTCTTGGATCGTTGAGCCCGAAGGCTGTCCCGACCCGGTGGTTCTCCCCATCCGAAGATGGTTCGAACCGTGGGTCGTTGAGCCCGAAGGCTGTCCCGACCCGGTGGTTCTCCCCATCCGAAGACGGTTCAAACCGTGGATCGTTGAGCCCAAGGGCTGTCCCGATCCGGAGGTTCGTCCCACCCGAGTTTGATCCGATCCTTAGACTGTCCAACCCGAAGGTTTTCCAATCCGCAGGTTCGTCTCACCCAAGGGTGATTCGATCCTAGGAGCCGCCAGACCCGAAGGTCTTTTGGTTCCGGCCAACCGACCCGAAAGTCCGTCGACCTTGTTGGCGTGATCGACCCGAGGGCCGACCATCCAACGAGAGCCTGGCTTGCGCCATGCCCGTGGCTCGTAGCATCAGGTCTCGGGCCAGCCACGACCGCGGGCGCACCCCTGGCCGATACGTGATCCGCTGTCGCGGCGGCTGTCCAATCCGCAGGTCCGAAAACCCATGGACCGGCACCCCTTACGGGGCCGAAACCTGTGAAGGCTCATCATTCGTTCGACTTGCTGGTCCAATCGGAAGCGAACTTCCACTTGAACCGGCCTGCACGCCACCGACCGACTCCGAAAAGTCCGTCTGCAGAGTGCCGCGGCTCGAATCCCGGGCCGGCGAGAGCCTTGGATACCGAGCCAGCGTTCCCCTCCCCAAGCTCAGCGTCATGACCGGCGGGCGGCCCTGACATCTTTACCCGCAACCACACCGCACCCAAGGGAGCGATACAGTTACCCGCTTCTGCAAAACACGACCGAAGCCCTGTTCAACGTCTACGGGGGAAGGCTTGCCGAACGAGGCGACTTACCTTCCGTACCGATGATCCGGTTCTCCGAAGAGGCGGTCCAACTCTCGATGTTCCAGCACGGTGACAACCGTCGAGCGGTAGCCACCGAGCCGAGCGCCAAGTCATGCGGCAAGCCGCACTACCGTCGCATCGGCGTAACAACAATCGCCCGAGGGCGGGATGTTGCGACTACTGGAGACACCGGGCGTTAGGACCCCGGAACCTCCGGCCTCGACCTGTTCGGCGAACCGTTCAGGTCAAGTTTGAAGCGTTGCTGTCTTGCTTTGGTCCGGTTGCCCGGTCCGCTACCTTTGGCCTCCTCACCTCCGACTTCTCAATCCCGAGGGATCCGTCCGCCGAAAAAAGGAACGCTTCAAAACGCTACGTGCCGAGGAATATGATCAGTTGCCGCCGCTTTTGTCGCAATAGCAAAGGGCGAAAAACGCCACATTTCTTGTGCATAAGAATCGAGGTGCTGCACAATTTGTCCACAACTTTTCCACAGACTGTGTGGAGGTTTTCTCGCCCTCTCGCCGGCACCGCGGCGTGCCGGGAAACGGGCGGCGATCGGGTAACGGCGGGGCGACCAAACTTCGAACCCGGCGGCAGTCCGATGGAGGTTATTGACGGTTCCCGCCGTTGACTGTCTCTGGGCAGCAGTCTAAACGGGTGACGTTCCGATGCCGCAAGTTCGGTATGCGCGCGTGGCCTGGACGTTGGCATTTGCGAGGTGGTTTTCATGCAGAGCGACAATCGTCCCCTTTCGCCGCACGTACAAATCTACAAGCCGCAGTTGACTTCAAGCTTATCGATCTTGCACCGGTTGACCGGGATCGCAATGGTGGTGGGCACGCTGTTGCTGGTGTGGTGGCTCATTGCCGCGGCGGCCGGCCCGGAAGCCTTTGCGGTGGTGCAAGGCTTTGTCGATGGTTGGTTCGGGCGCCTGTTGCTGTTCGGCTGGACCTTCGCGCTGCTCTATCACTTGGGTAACGGGGTGCGCCATTTGGTGTGGGACGCCGGTTGGGGATTTGAGCTGACCAGCGTTTATGCCAGCGGCTGGATCGTGGTCGGCGGTTCGATTGGCCTGACGATCGTAGCGTGGATTATCGGCTACGCCGTCAGGGGGGCTTGAGATGGATTTCAAAACACCGCTGGCGCGGGCCCGCGGTTTGGGCTCGGCGAAATCCGGTGTCGAGCACTGGTGGGCGCAGCGCTGGACGGCGCTGGCGCTGGTACCGCTGACGGTATGGTTCGTGATTTCAGTGATCGCTCATATCGGTGCGGATCACACGGCGGCGGTGGCGTGGATCGGCAATCCGGTCACAGCGGTGTTGCTGACGTTGCTGATCGCTGCCGTGTTCCATCATGGTCAGTTGGGCCTGCAAGTCGTGATCGAGGACTATGTCCATGACGAGCGCTGGAAACTGGTGAGCCTGTTTGCCGTAAAGGGCGCGGCGATCGTGCTGGCGGTGGCGGGAATTCTGGCGGTGCTGCGGATTGCGACCGGGGGCGTGACGCCAGGGGTCGGCGCATGAGCGGGGGCACGGGATGACGGGGGCCTACGAGATCATCGATCACGACTATGACGTGATCGTTGTCGGGGCCGGCGGGGCCGGGTTGCGGGCAACCTTCGGGATGGCCGCAAAGGGCCTGCGCACGGCCTGCGTCAGCAAAGTTTTTCCGACCCGCAGCCATACGGTCGCAGCGCAGGGCGGGATCAGCGCGGCGCTGGCCAATATGGGCGAGGATAACTGGCGCTGGCATATGTATGACACCGTCAAGGGGTCGGACTGGCTCGGCGACCAGGACGCCATCGAATACATGGTGCGTGAGGCGGTGCCGGCGGTGATCGAGCTGGAGCATTACGGCGTGCCGTTCAGCCGCACCGAGGACGGCAAGATCTATCAGCGGCCGTTCGGCGGCATGACGACGAATTTCGGCGAGGGACCGCCGGCGCAACGGACCTGCGCGGCGGCGGACCGCACCGGGCACGCGATTTTGCACACGCTCTATCAGCAAGCGCTGAGCCATGACGCGGAGTTCTTTATCGAGTATTTCGCCCTCGACCTGCTGATGGATGAAGATGGCAGCTGCCGCGGGGTGATCGCCTGGAACCTGGCGGACGGCACGTTGCATCGGTTCCGCGGGCATCTCGTGGTGCTGGCTACGGGCGGTTATGGCCGGACCTATTTCTCCTGCACTTCGGCGCATACCTGCACCGGCGATGGCGGCGGCATGGTGGCGCGCGCCGGACTGCCGCTGCAGGACATGGAGTTCGTGCAATTCCACCCGACGGGGATCTACGGCGCGGGCTGTCTGATCACCGAGGGGGTGCGTGGCGAAGGTGGTTATCTCACGAACGCCGAGGGCGAGCGCTTCATGGAGCGTTACGCGCCGTCGGCGAAGGATCTGGCGAGCCGCGATGTGGTCAGCCGTTCGATGACGATCGAGATCCGCGAAAACCGCGGCGTCGGCGAGAGCGGCGACCATATCCATCTGCATTTGGAGCATCTGGCGGCAGACGTGATCCATCAGCGATTGCCGGGCATTGCGGAGACGGCACGGATCTTCTCCGGTGTCGACGTAACCAAAGAACCGATCCCGGTGCTGCCGACCTGTCACTACAACATGGGCGGCGTGCCGACGAACTATCATGGTGAGGTGGTAACGCTGAAAGACGGCGACCCGGACCATGTGGTGCCGGGGCTGATGGCGATCGGGGAGGCGGCTTGCGTCTCGGTGCATGGGGCCAATCGTCTGGGGTCGAACTCGCTGCTGGACCTGGTGGTCTTCGGCCGGGCGGCGGCCAATCGGGCGGCCGAGTTGGTAACGGCGGGCCAGGCGCACAAACCGCTGCCAAGCGAGGCCAGCGACAAGGCCATCGCGCGGTTCGACCAACAACGCCATGCCAGCGGCGGTTCGCCGACGGCCAAAGTCCGGCTTGAGATGCAGCAGGCGATGCAGAGCAATTGTGCGGTGTTTCGGACCGGCGACGTATTGCAAGAGGGCGTGGACCGGCTGGCGGAGGTGTGGAACGGCCTCGCCGATTTGTCGGTAACGGACCGGTCGCTGATCTGGAATTCCGATCTGGTGGAGACGCTGGAGCTGGAGAACCTGATGATCCAGGCGGCCGCGACGATGAATTCGGCGCATAACCGGACGGAAAGCCGCGGCGCACATGCGCGGGAGGACTATCCCGACCGGGACGACGAAAATTTCCTCAAGCACACGATTTGTTGGATCGACGATGACGGCGCGGTGACGATCGATTATCGCCCGGTCCATCTGCAGCCGCTGAGCAACGAGATACAGAGCATCCCGCCAAAAGCGCGGGTCTATTGAGGGGCGGGGATGGCTGAATTCGCGTTGCCGAAAAACTCGAAGGTCGAGGCGGGCAAGACTTGGTCGAGTGCTGGAGGCGGGGGCAATGTGAAGCGCTTCCAAGTCTATCGCTGGGATCCGGACGATGGCCGCAACCCACGACTGGATAGCTATGCGGTGGATCTGGATAAGTGCGGTCCGATGGTTCTGGATGCGCTGATCAAGATCAAGAATGAGATCGATCCGACGCTGACGTTCCGGCGGTCGTGCCGGGAGGGCGTGTGCGGTTCCTGCGCGATGAATATCGACGGCACGAACACGCTGGCCTGCACCTCGTTCATTGCCGAAATCAAGGGCGATGCCAAGATCTATCCGCTGCCGCATCAGCCGGTGATCAAGGATCTGGTGCCCGATCAGTCGCATTTCTTCGCGCAATACCGGACGATTGAACCATGGCTCAAGACCGATAGCCCGGCCCCTGAGCGCGAGCGCCTGCAGGCCCCGGAAGACCGGGCTAAGCTCGACGGGCTGTATGAATGCATTCTGTGTGCCTGCTGCTCGACAAGCTGCCCAAGCTATTGGTGGAATGCCGACCGCTATCTGGGACCGGCGATTCTACTGCAGGCCTATCGCTGGCTGGTGGATAGCCGCGATGAGGCGATCGGCGAGCGGCTCGACGCGCTGGAGGATCCATTTCGGCTGTATCGGTGCCACACGATCATGAATTGCACCCGGACCTGCCCGAAGAGCCTCAATCCGGCAAAAGCGATCGCCGAGATCAAGAAAATGATGGTGGCGCGGCGCGGGTGAAGCCGAGATATTCCGCCCATGTCAGTGCCGGCGTCAGCGAAGCAATCCTGGCTGCTTGAGGCTGTGAGCTGGCGGACCACAAACCGGCTAACACCGTGGAATCGCTGGATTGCCGCGTCGGCCTTCGACCTCCTCGCAATGATGGTGTCGGGATATTATCGGCGAATGTTGCTACCCGATTGCCATCAATTGCGCTAGGCGCGACGGCGGAGGAAGCGGGCGAGGTAGAATATCGCGGCGGTGACGATCAGGGCGCCGGCCAAGCGCAGCAACGTCGTGGTGGCGAGGCGGTCGACATCGAGGATATCTTCGCGGCCGTTGGCGACGGCGAAGAGCTGCAGCGCTAGGGCCCAGAGTAAGCCATATTTAATGGCCTGCCAGATACGCTGGGCGTAGACCGCCAGACCGATAAAGCCGACGAATGCGACGGGACTGGCGGCCAATCGGATGGCGGCCGTGATCAGGTCGAGCATGGCTCGACAGGCGAATGGCGGCTTGAAACAAGCCGCGTAGCGGCGTTAGGCAAGGGTCACCTTGGCGGTCACCTCATGAGACAAACCAAGTTCCGCGGCCGTGATGGTGGCGCTGAGGGTGATCGTACTGCCGGGCCCGACATTGGCGCCACGCACGGCCTTCTCGATCTCGCGCTGGCCGGTGACGCCGACCTGCTTGAGGAAGCGCCGGATCGCCATATTAAGGGCATCTTCGTCCATGACATGCACTCCATGTGTTCCCGAGTTCGCAAGGTAAGCATCACGATGGCGGGTTTCTACCCGCGGCGGGGGATCGAGCGGTGATCGGCGCCGGCAGACCGAAGATGACGGAAACTGATGGCGAGGGGATGGTGCGCGGCGAAGGACCGGTCAGGGCGCTGCGCCGGCTGCGCCGTGAAGGGCGGCTGAAAGCCGACCCGGCGCAAGATCTGGCGGCGGAGAAGTTGCAGAGCCTGTGCCATGGCCTGGAAGGCTATCGCCCGGATGATGGGGAGAATGGTTGGCAGGGCCGGTGGAAAGCGCGGTTTGGTCTGACGCGGCGGCGGACCGAGGCGCCGCAGGGTCTGTATTTGTTTGGCCCGGTGGGGCGCGGCAAGTCGATGTTGATGGACCTGTTCTATGACGGTGCGCCGGTGGTAGCGAAGCGCCGGGTGCATTTTCATGCCTTCATGCTGGAGGTGCAAGAGCGGCTCACCGCTTTGCGCGAACAGGGAAAGCGAGACGATCCCTTGATGGTAGTGGCGCGGGAGATTGCGGCACAAGCCTGGCTACTGTGTTTCGACGAGTTTCAAGTCAGTAACATCGTCGATGCGATGATCCTCGGACGCCTGTTCGAAGGCCTGTTCGAGCAGGGCGTGGTGCTGGTGGCGACGTCGAATACGGAACCGGGCGATCTCTACAAGGACGGTTTGCAGCGCGATCGTTTCATGCCGTTCATCGCATTGATCATGGCGCGCCTCGACGTGCTGGCGCTCGGCGCGGGTACCGACTACCGGTTGGAACGCATTCGCGGCGCGCCGGTGTATCACAGCCCCTTGGGGGCGGCGGCCCAAGCGCAAATGGACGATATTTTCGGCGCTCTCACCGAAGGTGCCGATGTTGTGGCGTGCGCTATCAACCTGCAAGGACGGATATTGACCGTGCCGCTTTCCGCGCGTGGCGTGGCGCGATTCGGTTTCGATGAACTGTGTCGACAGCCCCGTGGCGCGGCTGACTATCTCGCGATCGCCACTCATTTCCATACCGTGTTTATCGACGACATTCCGAAACTAACCGCCGATGAGCGTAACGAGGCGAAACGGTTCGTCACGCTGATCGACGCGCTGTATGAACACCGCGTGAACCTGGTGTGCAGCGCCGACGCGATGCCGGACACGCTCTATCCCGCCGGGGATACGGCATTCGAGTTTCAGCGCACCGTGTCGCGGCTGCTGGAGATGCAGGCTGAGGATTACTTGGCGGCGCCGCATCTGACCTGAAGCGTGACGTAACCTTGCCCCGGGAACAGATTCACGCTAGACCCGCCGCGAAATGCGGCGCGTCTTGCGCCGATGCGACTCGATGTCGGCTTCCCGACGGCGGGTTTCCCCAGGGCAGCGCAAGGGAACACGAGAGATGGCTCGATCCAAAATCGCTCTTATCGGCGCCGGTAATATCGGCGGGACGCTGGCCCATCTCGCCGGCTTAAAAGAACTCGGCGACGTGGTGCTGTTCGATGTCGTCGATGGCATGCCGCAAGGCAAGTCACTGGATATTGCGGAGTCCACACCGATCGAAGGCTTCGATGCCGCCTATGTCGGGGCCAATAACTACGGCGCCCTAAAAGGCGCGGATGTGGTGATCGTGACCGCCGGCGTGGCGCGTAAGCCGGGGATGAGCCGCGATGATCTGATCGGCATCAATACCGGTGTGATGATCAAAGTCGGCGAGGGCATCAAAAAGAACTGCCCGGGCGCGTTCGTGATCTGCATCACCAATCCGCTGGACGCGATGGTCGGGGTGCTGCGCGAAGCGGCGGGGTTGAGTGGCAAGAAATGTGTCGGCATGGCGGGTGTTTTGGATAGCGCGCGCTTTCGATACTTCCTGGCGGAAGAATTCAAAGTCTCGGTCGAGGATGTGACGGCGTTCGTGTTGGGCGGCCACGGCGACAGTATGGTGCCGCTGGTGCGCTATTCGACGGTGGCCGGCATTCCACTGCCCGATTTGGTCAATATGGGCTGGACGACCCAAGCCCGTTTGGATGCGATCGTACAGCGGACCCGGGATGGCGGGGCGGAGATCGTCGGCATGCTGAAAACCGGGTCGGCATTCTATGCGCCGGCCTCCGCGGCCATACAAATGGCGGAAGCTTACCTGCGGGACAAGAAGCGGGTGCTGCCCTGTGCGGTGCTGCTGCGCGGTGAGTATGGGGTGAAAAACCTCTATGTCGGCGTGCCGGTGGTGATCGGCGCCGGGGGTGTGGAGCGGATCGTCGAAATCAAACTGGATGCGGGCGAGCGGGCCAAATTCCGGAAATCAGTGGCGGCAGTGCAAGGTTTGGTTGACGCGACCAAGAAATTGCGGCGCCAAGCCGGCAAGACACCGCCTGTGAAGGCCAAGAGCCCGGCGAAAAAGGCCGTAGCGAAGCCAGCGGCGCCAAAGAAGGCGGCCGCAAAAAAGGCTGCACCAAGTGGGGCAGCAGCGAAAAAGGTAGCGGTCAAAAAGGCCGTCGCAAAGCCGGCGGCGGCCAAGAAGGTTGTGGCGAAAAAGGCCGCAAGCACAACGGCGCCAGCCAAGAAAAGCGCGGCCAGGCCGGCCGGCGCGGAGAAAACGGCGGAAAACAAGGCTTAGGTAACACCTCGGCTTTATGATTAATTGCTAATTCGGGCGAAACCACGCGGGCGCCGCAATGAATATCCATGAGTATCAGGCCAAAGGCTTGCTGGCGAAATTCGGGGTTGCCGTGCCGGCCGGCGGCGTGGCCTACACGCCGAAAGAGGCCGAGCAGGTGGCGCAAGAGCTGGGCGGCGATGTGTGGGTGGTCAAGTCCCAGATCCATGCCGGCGGGCGCGGCGCCGGGCGCTTCAAGCATAATCCGGAAGGCCAGGGCGGGGTGCGGGTCTGTACCGACCGGCCGGCGCTGATGGATGCGGCGGAGGATATGCTGGGCAATATCCTGGTCACCAAGCAGACCGGGCCGGAGGGTAAGGAAGTCAAACGGATCTATGTGGAGCAGGGCTGCGATATCGCCCGGGAACTCTATCTGAGCATGCTGGTCGATCGGGCGACGTCGCGGATAACGGTGATCGCCTCGACCGAGGGCGGTATGGAGATTGAAGAGGTCGCCGAGGCGACGCCGGAGAAGATCGTCACCTTGGCCATCGACCCGGCAACCGGGATGATGCCTTTCCACACTCGGCAAGTCGGCTTTGGGCTGGGGCTGAAGGGCGCGCAGATCAAAAGCGCGGGGCGTTTCCTGCAGGCGATGTACAAGGCCTTTTTACAGCTCGACGCATCGATGATCGAGATCAACCCGCTGGTGGTGACGGGCAGCGGGGACGTGCTGGTGCTCGACGCAAAAATGAACTTCGACGACAACGCGCTGTTCCGGCAGTCGGATGTTGCCGACCTGCGGGACGAGGATGAAGAGGATGTGAAGGAGCTGGAGGCGGCGCGGCACCAGCTCAACTACATCAAGCTGGACGGCAGTATCGGCTGCATGGTGAATGGTGCCGGTCTGGCGATGGCAACCATGGATATCATCAAGCTCTATGGCAGTTCGCCGGCGAACTTCCTAGATGTTGGCGGCGGGGCAACGAAGGAACGGGTCACGGCGGCCTTCAAGATCATCCTCTCGGATCCCAATGTCGAAGGTATCCTGGTGAACATCTTCGGCGGCATCATGCGTTGCGACGTGATCGCCGAAGGGGTCGTTGCGGCGGCGCGGGAAGTTTCGCTGCATGTGCCCTTGGTGGTCCGCCTGGAAGGCACCAATGTGGATCTCGGCAAACGGATCCTGGCGGAATCGGGCTTGGCCATCACCTCGGCCGACAATCTTGCGGATGCGGCCGAAAAGGTCGTCGCCGCGGTGAAGGAGGCCGCCTGATGGCCGTGCTGGTGGACAGGAACACCAAAGTCGTGTGCCAGGGCTTCACCGGGGCGCAGGGCACCTTCCATTCGGAGCAGGCGATCGCCTACGGGACCAACATGGTCGGCGGCGTGACCCCGGGCAAGGGCGGGCAGACTCACCTGGATCTGCCGGTCTTCGACACCGTTGCGGAAGCCGTGGCGGCAACGGGGGCGAACGCGTCGGTGATCTATGTGCCGCCACCGTTCGCCGCGGATGCCATCGTCGAAGCGATTGACGCCGAGGTGGCGCTGGCCGTGTGCATCACCGAAGGGATTCCGGTGCTCGACATGGTCAAAGTGAAACGGGCGCTCGATGGCACGAAAACGCGGCTGATCGGACCGAACTGCCCTGGGGTTATCACGCCGGACGAGTGTAAGATCGGCATCATGCCGGGACATATCCATACCCGCGGTAAAATCGGCATCGTGTCGCGCAGCGGGACGCTGACCTACGAAGCGGTGGCGCAGACCACGGCGGCCGGGCTCGGGCAATCCACCTGCATCGGCATCGGCGGCGACCCGATCAACGGGACCAACTTCATCGACGCGTTGGATTTGTTCCTCGGCGACGGCGAGACCGAAGGCATTATCATGATCGGTGAGATCGGCGGATCCGCCGAGGAAGACGCGGCAGCGTTTCTGAAGCAGTCAAATATTAAGAAACCTGTGGTGGGATTCATCGCTGGCGTGACCGCGCCACCGGGAAAGCGCATGGGTCATGCCGGCGCGATCATCTCCGGTGGCAAGGGGACCGCGGCAGTAAAGATTGAGGCCATGTCCAGTGCCGGCGTTCACGTTGCTGAATCGCCGGCAGCGCTGGGCAGCACGATGCTGAAGGCCTTGCAGGCCTAGTGCCGGCGGCGCCCCGCCGCCGGCCTTTCGATCGGGGGAGCGCGGGTCCAAAGCCCATGCCGTGAAGCAATGGCAAGCCAGCAAGAACAGACGTCCTTTCTAAGTAGCGCCAACGCGATATTCGTGGCCGAGCTCTACGAACGCTATCTGCAGAACCCGTCTTCCGTGGACGCGAGTTGGACCGGCTTCTTCGGTACCCTAAGCGAAGACGCGCGGGAGATGCTCGACGAGATGCGGGGCGCGAGTTGGGCGCCGCGCGACGCGGCGGTGATCGGCACCGCGGGACTGACGGCGCCGCTGCCGGCGCCGACCAATGGTGGCGACGCGTTGGCGCCGGTCAGGGGCGAGGCCGTCGCCGCGGCGGGCGCCGACCAGATCAGGCGGGCGACGCTCGACTCGATCCGCGCCTTGATGCTGATTCGTGCCTATCGGGTGCGGGGGCATCTGGAAGCCAGTCTCGATCCGTTGGAGCTGAAAAAACCCGACCCGCATCCGGAACTGGATCCGCGCAGCTACGGCTTCAGCGATCTGGATTTCGACCGGCCGATCTATATCAACTACGTGTTGGGGCTGGAGACCGCCACGTTGCGGGAGATCGTCGGCATTTTGCGGGCGACCTATTGCGGCACCATCGGTGTCGAATTCATGCATATTCAAGGCCCTGAAGAGAAGCAGTGGATTCAAGAGCGCATCGAAGGCGACCGGAACCACACCGATTTCACGGCGCGCGGCAAACAAGCGATCCTGGCGGCGCTGACCCGGGCGGAAGTCTTCGAACGGTTCCTCGACACCAAATATACCGGCGCCAAGCGTTTCGGCCTGGACGGTCTCGAGGCGACGATTCCGGCGCTGGAGCAAATCCTCAAGCGCGGCGGACAGCTCGGCGTGCGGGAGGTGGTCGTCGGCATGGCCCATCGCGGGCGCCTGAATGTGCTGGTCAATATGATGGACAAGCCGGCACGGGCGATTTTCTCCGAATTTCAGGGCAATTTGGCCCATCCGGAGGATGTGCAGGGCTCGGGCGACGTGAAATATCACCTGGGCACCAGCTCGGACCGGTCCTTCGACAATACCATCGTGCATCTGTCGCTGACGCCGAATCCGAGCCACCTGGAGGCGGTGAACACGGTGGTGCTGGGCAAGGTACGGGCGAAACAGAGGCAGCGCGGCGATACCGAGCGCGATCAGGTTATGGGCCTGTTGCTGCACGGCGATGCCGCCTTTGCCGGGCAGGGGCTGGTGGCCGAAACGTTGGATCTGTCCGAGTTGCGCGGCTACCGCACCGGCGGCACCATCCATGTCATTACCAACAACCAGATCGGCTTTACCACCAACCCGACCCACGCGCGGTCATCGCCCTACAGCTCCGACGTGGCGAAAATGGTGCAGGCGCCGATTTTTCACGTCAATGGCGATGACGCCGAGGCAACGGTACATGTCGCCCGCATCGCCATGGAGTATCGGCAAAGGTTCAAATCGGACGTGGTCGTCGACCTGATCGGCTATCGCCGGTTCGGACATAACGAAGGCGACGAGCCGGCGTTCACGCAGCCGCTGATGTATCGCAAGATCAAGGAGCATCCAAGCGCCCGGGCGGTCTATGCCGCCAAGCTGGAGGCGGAAAGGGTCATCGAAGCCGGCCAGGGCGACAAGATGGTCAATGAAGTTCAGCAGGGGCTGGAGGTGGATTTCGAGGCGGCGCAAGGCTACAAGCCGAACAAGGCCGATTGGCTGGAAGGCCGGTGGGCCGATATCGGCCTGGCGGAAGGCGACGAGCGGCGCGGCGAAACCGGGGTCGATGGTGGCCTGCTGCGCGAAGTCGGTCACGCGATCTCGTCGCCGCCGGAGAATTTTGCCGCTCATAGCAAGATCGTGCGCCAGCTCAAGAACAAGCGGAAGATGATCGAGTCCGGCGACGGCATCGATTGGGCAACGGCCGAGGCGCTGGCGCTGGGATCGTTGCTGTGCGAGAGCACGCCGGTACGATTGTCCGGCGAGGATTGCGGGCGCGGCACCTTCTCGCAGCGCCACGCGGTGCTGATCGACCAGGAGAATGAGGAGCGCTACATTCCGCTGAGCAATATCCGCTTTGGACAAGCGCCGATCGAGATCGTCGACAGCCCGTTATCGGAATTCGGCGTGCTCGGCTTCGAATATGGCTACAGCCAGGCGGAACCCCACGCGCTGGTGCTGTGGGAAGCGCAGTTCGGCGACTTTGCCAATGGCGCGCAGGTGATCATCGATCAGTTCCTCGCATCGGGCGAGTCCAAATGGCTGCGGATGTCGGGATTGGTGATGCTGTTGCCGCATGGTTATGAGGGTAGCGGGCCGGAGCATTCGTCGGCGCGGCTGGAGCGTTTCCTGCAACTGTGCGCCGAGGACAACATGCAGGTCTGCAACTGTACGACACCGGCCAATTATTTCCATGTGTTGCGGCGTCAGATGCGGCGGAATTTCCGCAAGCCGCTGATCATGATGACGCCGAAATCGTTGCTGCGGCACAAGCTCTGTGTCTCAAAGCTCGATGAGTTGAGCACCGGCACGACGTTTCACCGGGTGCTCTACGACGATAAGAAACTGTGCGACGATGCGAAGGTGAAGCGGGTCGTGCTGTGCAGCGGCAAGGTTTATTACGATCTGTTCGAAGAGCGCGCCAAGCGCGGCGCAACGGATGTGTTCTTCTTGCGGTTGGAACAGCTCTATCCCTTCCCACACAAAGTCTTGGCGGAAGAGCTGTCGCACTTCCCGACGGCCGAGGTGATCTGGTGCCAGGAGGAGCCGCAAAATATGGGCGGCTGGAGCTTCGTGGAGCCGCGGCTGGAGCAAGTGTTGGCGGAAGTCGGCGGCAAGACGAAGCGGGTTCGCTACGCCGGCCGACCGGAAGCGGCGTCAACGGCGACCGGGTCGCTGCGGCGGCACAACAAAGAACAAGCAGCGCTGGTTGACGAGGCGCTGAGCGGGTGAGGTATCGGACCCCCGGATTCACTAAGAGCAGACTGAAACAATGACAACGCAGATCACGGTGCCGGCGCTCGGCGAGTCGGTTACCGAGGCGACGGTTTCCAAGTGGTTCAAACAGGTGGGCGATACCATCGCGGTGGACGAGCCGCTGGTCGAGCTGGAAACGGAGAAGGTCACCGTGGAGGTACCGGCCCCGGTCGGCGGCACACTGGAGAATATCTCCGTTGCGGAAGGCGCGGATGTCGAAGTGGGTGCCGTGCTCGGGGCGATTACGGAAGCCGCGGTTGCTGCCGTGCGCGCCGCGGGCGGCATGACAGCGCCGGCCGAGCCGGCGGGCAACGGTGCGTCAAAGGGCGCCCCGGTCGATATCGCAATTCCGGACCTTGGCGAATCGGTCACCGAGGGCACGATCGGCAAATGGCTCAAAGCGGTCGGCGATCGTGTGGCGGCCGATGAGCCGCTGGTCGAGGTGGAAACCGAGAAAGTAACGGCCGAATTGCCGGCACCGGTTGCCGGCGTGTTGAGTGAAATCCTGGTGCAGGACGGCACGGATGTGGCGGTCGGCACCGTGGTCGCTCGGATTGTGCCCGGTGATGGCGCGGCAGCGACGGCCGCTCTGGCCGCGGCGCCGGCAGAAGCGCCCAAGGCTCCGGCGGCGCCAGCGGCGCCTGCGACAGCCGTGGCTCCGGCCGTTGCAGCGGCGGCACCAACAGCGGCGGCACCAACAGCGGTGCAGAGTGACGGGCCGCTATCGCCGGCGGTGCGCAAGTTGGTCGATGAAAACGGCTTGAACCCCAGTGCCATTCCGGCGACCGGCCCCGGTGGCCGCCTGACCAAGGGCGATGTGTTGAGTTTCTTGGCCGGCGGCGGCAAGGCGGCTCCGGTGGCGCCGGTTGCCGCTGCAGCGCCGGCGACGCCGGCGGCGTTGCCGCCGCGCGAACCGGACCCGCGCGGTGAAGAGCGGGTGCGGATGACGAAGCTGCGGCGGGTGATCGCGGCGCGTTTGAAAGAGGCACAGAACACCGCGGCCATGCTCACCACCTTCAATGAGGTGGATATGCAGGCGGTGATGGACGCGCGCGCCGACTATCGCGAGGCCTTTGAGAAGAAGCATGGCGTGCGCCTGGGCTTCATGAGTTTCTTCGTCAAAGCCGCGGTGATGGCCCTGAAAGAGTTGCCGGCGATCAATGCGGAGATCTACGGCGATGAGGTGATCTACAAGAATTTCTACGATATCGGGATCGCCGTCGGGTCGCCGACCGGCCTCGTCGTGCCGGTGTTGCGTGACGCGGACAAGCGCAGCTTTGCCGATATCGAAAGCAGCATCCGCGATTTCGGCGTGCGCGCGCGCGACGGCAAGCTGACCATGGGCGAGCTGACCGGCGGCACTTTCACGGTTACCAATGGCGGGATTTTCGGCTCGCTGTTGTCGACACCGATCATCAATCCGCCGCAGTCGGCGATCCTGGGCATGCACAAGATCCAGAATCGGCCCATGGCGGTGGGTAAGGACGTCGTGGTGCGGCCGGTGATGTATCTGGCCTTGAGCTATGACCATCGGATCGTCGACGGGCGCGAGGCGGTGACCTTCCTGGTGCGGCTGAAAGACGCGTTGGAAGATCCGCAGCGCCTGCTGTTGGATATTTGATCATGGCCGAGAAGAGCTATGATTTGGTGGTCATCGGCGCGGGACCGGGCGGCTATGTCGCGGCGATTCGCGCAGCACAGTTGGGTCTCACGGTCGCTTGCGTCGACAAACGCGAAGCGCTCGGCGGGACATGCCTTAATGTCGGCTGTATTCCGTCGAAAGCCCTACTGCAATCATCCGAGAAATTCGCCGAGGCCCAGCATGAGCTGGCCTCGCATGGGATTGCGGTCGACGGCGTGACCCTCGACCTCAAGGCGATGCTGGCACGCAAGGACAAGGTGGTCTCCGGCCTGACCGGCGGCATTGCCATGCTGTTCAAGAAGAACAAGGTGGACCAAGTGGTTGGCGCCGCACGGGTCGTCGGCGCCGGCGCAGTCACGGTCGAAGGTGGGCCGGGCGGCACGCAGACCCTGGACTGCAAAGCTATTTTGATCGCCACCGGATCGGAGTCGGCGCCGCTGGCCGGCGTCGAGGTGGACGAGAAACAAATTGTGACATCGACCGGCGCGTTGACCTTGCAAAGCGTGCCGGAACATTTGGTGGTGATCGGCGCCGGTTATATCGGCCTTGAAATGGGGTCGGTGTGGCGACGCCTGGGGTCCGAGGTGACGGTGGTGGAGTTCCTGGACCGGATCACACCGGGGATGGATGGCGAGGTTGCCAAGAATTTCCAGCGGGTGCTGAAAAAGCAGGGTTTCAAATTCAAGCTCGGTACCAAGGTGACCGGCGCGAAGAAGAGCAAAGGTGGCGTCACCTTGACGATCGAGCCGGCGCAAGGCGGCGAGCCGTCGACTCTCGAGGGCGATGTGGTGCTGTTGTCGATCGGACGCCGGCCCTACACCGATGGGCTGGGACTGGGCGACGCCGGTGTGGCGGTGGACAATCGAGGGTTCGTCCAGGTCGACGAGAATTTCCAGACCAATATCGAAGGCATCTTCGCGATCGGCGATTGCATCGGCGGACCGATGCTGGCCCACAAGGCGGAAGACGAAGGCGCGGTCTGCGCTGAAATCATCGCCGGTGAGACCGGGCATGTGAACTACGAGGCCATTCCCGGCATCGTCTATACGTGGCCGGAAGTGGCCTCGGTCGGCAAGACTGAAGAGCAATTGAAGGAAGCCGGCACGGCCTACCGGGTGGGCAAGTTCCCGTTCACCGCCAATAGCCGGGCGCGGGCCAATACCGACACCGACGGCTTCGTCAAAATCCTCGCCGATGAGAAGACGGACCGGGTGGTCGGCGCCCATATCATCGGACCCGATGCCGGTACCATCATCCATGAGATCGTGTTGGGGATGGAGCTCGGCGTCGCGGCGGAGGACATCGCCCGGACCTGTCACGGCCACCCGACCCTGAGTGAAGCGGTCAAGGAAGCGGCCCTGGCGGTGGCCGGGCGAGCGGTGCATATGTAGGGTCCGTTTCTCGGCGACCCTTTTTACCCAGTCATCGCCGGCAAAGCGACGCGATCCAGAGCCAAGGGTGGCTCCGGATGATGGATCGATTGCTTCGTTTTGCTCGCAATCACAACGAGCGGTGTGGGCGGCCCAGGCCTCTTCCCAGTAATACAACGATATTGATGACAGGAGCGGCCGGATTGCGTCGCCCCGCTCGCTATGGCGCCGAGGATTGTGCTAACCGGGTGTCATGGTTGGATCCGTTCGTAAGTTGTGCCGAAAATTCGGCTTCGATGTCGCGCGCTATCCCGGCGCCTCGGCGCGCTGGCCGCGTATCGTGGGGATGTTGCAGGCCCACGACGTGGATCTGGTCGTCGATGTGGGCGCCAATGAAGGGCAATATGCCACGGCGCTGCTGAATAATGGCTATGACCGGCGGATCTTGTCGTTCGAACCGGTGTCCACGGTTCATGAATTGCTCGGTGCCGCGGCGGCGCGGCAGCAAAACTGGGTGGTGGCAGAACGCGCAGCGGTCGGCGATGCCGCCGGTTCGGTGGACATCCGGGTTTCGAAAGAGACCGATATGAGCTCGCTACTGCCGATGACCGCGGTTGCGGAGACCCATCTTTCCAGCGCCCGGACCGTCGAGACCGAGGCGGTGCCGATGGTCACTTTGGCCGAGGCGGTACCCTGGGACGGCGCCGGGCGGGTGTTCGTCAAGAGCGACACGCAAGGCTATGAAGCGCAAGTGCTGGCCGGGCTCGGCGCGCGGATCGACCAGGTGGTGGGCTTGCAGCTCGAATTGTCGTTGGTGCCGGTCTATCAAGGGCAGCCGAGCTATCTCGATATGCTGCGACAGGTTACGGCGTCGGGGTTCGCGCCACATTTCCTGGTGCCGGGTTATTACAGTCGTCATTACGGCCGGATGTTGGAGTTCGACGCGGTGTTTTTCCGCGAGGACCCGGCAAAAAAGGAATGGGCGCGCTAGGTGGCTGGCGCGCCCATTGGGAATACAGGGGAGTTGGACCGTGTGTCGGCGCTTATTGGTCTGCCCGTAGCCACAAATCCACCGCCATGATCGGCTGAATCGGGCTGCCCGGCGTTGATCTAGATCAATTGGGGCGCATTTAGGCTCGCGGATGGCTGTCGCGATAAACCGCCAACAGGTGCTCCGCATTGACGTCGGTGTAGCGTTGGGTCGTGCTTAGGGACGCATGGCCAAGCAGTTCTTGGATGGTGCGCAGGTCGCCACCGGCCCCGAGCAAGTGGGTGGCGAAGCTGTGGCGTAAGGCGTGCGGGGTTGCCGTCGCCGGCAAGTCGAGATAGCTCCGCAAGGTCTGCATGGCGGCGCGGACGATACGGCTGTTCAGGCGCTTGCCCCGGACGCCGACGAACAATGGGCCGTCAGCCGGGAGATGAAACGGACAAGCGTCGAGATACTCGGCGATAGCGGTGCGCACGAGGGGAAGCAGGGGGGCGAGCCGCTGCTTGTTGCCTTTGCCGGTGACGATCAAGGTTTCCGCCCCAGGGTCGAATTCAGATCGGTTGAGACCGATGGCCTCGCCGGTGCGCAGGCCGGCGCCGTAGAGCAGGGTGAGTATGGCGGTGTCGCGTTTGGCAACCCAGGGCTGACTGGCGACCATGGGGGCGGTTTCGATAACGTCCATGGCCTCGTCGACGGCCAGCGCTTTCGGCACGGCATGGGGCCGGCGCGGGCCGCGCACGGCGCCGATGGCGGCGTTATGGGCAAGGTTCTCACGATCGAGAAAGCGAAAGAATCCGCGCAGCGTCGACAAAGCGCGGGCGCGCGATGTTTGGGCGAGACCATCCGCCGCGCGGCGGGCGAGCCAGGCGCGAAAGTCGGTTGGGCCGAGGGCCGCCAGATCGGCCAGCCCGGGCGGGGTGCCGCGATGCTCCGTCAGGAAGCGGAGAAAGGCGTGGAGGTCGGTGCAATAAGCGGTAATGGTCGGCGCGGCGGCGCGCTTTTCACTGCGCAGCCAGTTCTGCCAAGCCGTTATGGCTTGTTGCAGGTCCGGGGTGGCAGCAATGAGGACCATCTCCGATGGGCCCGATCGGGTCATCAGGGCAGTTCAAGCCAGGCGCGGACACAATGCTCAAGAATGCGGGCCAAGAAGCCCAGGGCCTCGGTGGCCTGACCCATGTGGATATGGTTCGGCTGACGCGCACCGAGGGCCAAGATGGCATCGGGCGGCTCGTCGCGGACGTGTAGGCGCAGCAATATCTCAGCCTGTACGAGGCCGGCGGCGGCACCGTAGATACGGCTGTCACCGGTGGCCTGCTCATGCAGCAAGACATCCCGTTTGCCGAGCAGATCCTCGATGCAGCCGCTGGGCAGCAGACGCACGCCATCGGCGGTGACCCTCGGCACGTCGGAGGTTTCGACGCACAAGGCGGCAACATCCATGTCCATCAGCACCGCCAGGTCCGTGGTGGCAATGTCGATGAGATGGGACAGGCTGCGGGCCCCGAGCAGCGCCAAGGCGGCAAAATGAACCCGCGACTGGGTTTGCTGGCGACAACGGCTGGTTTCCAGCAAGTTATCGTGCCGTTGTTTGATCTCGTGAACGTCGCCGCGCAGGCGATCGAGCATGTAATGCTGAAAATCGACAATGCGGGTCTCACTGCCGCCAAGATCGCGCGCCGGCAGTTGCAAGGCGTCGATCAAATCGGGGTTGCGGCAGAGATAGTCGGGATTGCGATTGAGGAAGCCAGTGACCTCGCTGTCGGTCAGGTCGCTGCGGTCGGGGCTATTGCCGCTACTACCGTTACCCTGTGGCCGTGCCTTGGTCATCTCGCGAACATCATGCTACTCCGCTGCCTCAGTCTCGTTTGGGGCCAGGATGGTCTGGCCGGTCTTCTCCCAGTCGGCAAGGAAGGCCGCCAGACCCTTGTCGGTCAGAGGGTGCGCGTAAAGCTGGCGCAAAACGTTCGGGGGCACGGTTGCGATATGGGCGCCGAGCCGGGCGGCGTCGACGACATGATGCGGGCCACGCACCGAGGCAACGAGGACCTCGGTGGAGAAGTGCGGGTATTGGTCGTAGATCTCAACAATGTCGGAGATCAGATCCATGCCGGTGCTGCCGATATCGTCCAGGCGGCCAATAAAAGGAGAGATGAAAGCGGCGCCCGCCTTGGCGGCAAGGATTGCCTGGCCGGCGGCAAAACACAGGGTCACATTGACCATGACCCCGCGCTCACTCAACACGCGGCAGGTCTTCAGGCCGTCGGGGGTCAACGGCACCTTGATGGCGACATTGGGGGCGATCGCCGACAAGACCTTGGCCTCGGCGAGCATGGTCGCGGTGTCCGTGGCGGTGACCTCGGCGCTGACCGGGCCGGACACGACCGAGCAGATCTCGGCGATCGCGTCCTGCATGCGGCGCCCGGACTTGGCGATGAGCGTGGGATTGGTGGTTACGCCATCGACGAGGCCGGTCTCGGCGAGGTCGCGGATCTCGGCGACATCCGCCGAATCGATAAAGAACTTCATGCCTAAAACCCTTGCTCCATAAGGCCTAACGCGGTTTTCGGTCGGGCCACGGTTGCCCGGCGCCTCGCCTTGGCTAAAGTGTACCTCATGGCATCCGGGGACGCCACACTGGGCGATTCGCAGGCAATCCGGCCGGGCACCGGCGCCGCCGGCAGCGCCGCGCCGAACGCAGCACTTGGGTCGGTGGTCAGCGTGTTGCTGCCGTTGCCGCTGGGCGGTGCCTATGACTATCTCGCGCCGGAGGACGGAACCGGGCTCCAGGCCGGTGATTTTGTTGCTGTGCCGCTGGGGCCGCGCGATGTTATCGGGGTGGTCTGGGGGGCGGCCGAAGGCGATGTGGCAGCGAAAAAACTGCGACCCGTGATCGGCCGGCTCGATGCGCCGGCGCTGCCGGAAGCGACCCGGCGGTTCGTCGATTGGGTGGCCGCCTACACTTTGTCACAGCCCGGCAGCGTGTTGCGCATGGCGATGAGCGTGCCGACGGCGTTGGAGCCGGCCCGCCCGTTGCGCGGTTATCGCCGGGTCTCGGCGCCGGTGGCGTTCCGGGAAACGGCGGCGCGGCGACGGGTGCTGGCGGTGCTGGCGGAAGGGATGGCTCTGCCGGGGCCGACATTGGCGCGGGAAGCCGGCGTCAGCAGCGGGGTGATTGCCGGCCTGGTGGGGGTGGGGGCCCTGGAAGCGGTGGCGCTGCCGCCAGCGGGCGCGTTCTCGACACTCGATCCAGCGGCCGGTCCGGTGACGTTATCGGACGAGCAGCAGGCGGCGGCCACGGCGTTGGTCGACAAGGTGCGGGCGCCAAGTTTCGGGGTGACGCTGTTGGACGGCGTGACTGGATCGGGCAAGACCGAAGTGTATTTCGAGGCGGTGGCGGCGGCGTTGGCGGCGGGTAAGCAGGCGCTGGTGTTGCTGCCGGAAATTGCGCTGACGCCGCAGTGGCTCGAGCGGTTCGGGCGCCGCTTCGGCGCGGCACCGGCGGTGTGGCACTCGGATCTAGGTCAGAGCTTGCGGCGGCAGACCTGGCGGGCGGTGGCGCTAGGCGAGGTCCGCATTGTCGTCGGCGCCCGATCAGGGTTGTTCCTGCCGTTTCCCGAGCTCGGCTTGATCGTCGTCGACGAAGAACATGAAACGGCGTTCAAACAGGAGGACGGTGTTGCCTATCAAGGGCGCAACATGGCGGTGGTCAGGGCACAACTCGGTGATTTTCCGGCGATATTGGCGTCGGCGACGCCGTCGCTGGAGACGATCGCCAATGTGCAGCGCGGGCGATATGAGATCCTGAACCTACCGAACCGCCATGGCGCGGCGGCGTTGCCCAAGGTGGCGGCCCTGGATATGCGGGTGGCGCCACCGCCGCGCGGGCGATTTCTGTCGCCGATGCTGGTCGAGGCGGTGACGGAGAGCCTGGCGCGGGGCGAGCAGGCGCTGCTGTTCCTGAACCGCCGCGGCTACGCGCCGCTGACGTTGTGCCGGCGCTGTGGCTTCCGACTGCAGTGCGGCAACTGTACGGCCTGGCTGGTCGAGCATCGCTTCCGGCATCAACTGCAATGCCATCATTGCGGCCATGCCATGGCGGTACCGCCGAAATGTCCCGAATGCGATGCCGAAGAATCCCTGGTGGCCTGTGGACCCGGGGTCGAGCGCATTGCCGAGGAGGTGGCCGCCTTGTTGCCGCAGGCGCGCCCGCTGATCGTGACTAGCGATACGGTACGCGGACCGAAGGCGGCGGCCGAGCTGGTGCGGGTGGTGCTCGAGCACGAAGCGGACGTGCTGATCGGGACGCAGATGTTGGCGAAAGGGCATCATTTTCCCGATTTGACCCTGGTCGGCGTCGTCGATGCGGATTTGGGACTGTCCGGCGGCGATTTGCGCGCCGGTGAACGGACCTTCCAGGTCTTGCATCAGGTGTCGGGGCGCGCCGGGCGCGGCGGCAAGCCGGGCCGGGTGCTGCTGCAGACTTATGCGCCGGAACACCCGGTGATGCGGGCACTGGTCGACGGCACGCGAGATGCCCTCATCGCCTTGGAGTTGGCGGCCCGGCAGGCCGGCGGATGGCCGCCCTACGGCCGCCTGGCGGCCTTAGTGATCTCCGGGCCGGACGCCGTGGCTGTCGACCAGGTGGCGGCGGCGCTGGGCCGCGCGGCGCCGCGGGGAAAAGGCGGGCGAGTGTTAGGCCCAGCGCCAGCGCCATTGGCCGTGTTGCGCGGCCGCCATCGGCGCCGGTTGTTATTGAAGGTCGACGACGGGGTCGCGATTCAGGCCGTCTTGCGGGCCTGGCTGGCCCAAGTGACGGTGCCAAACGCGGTGCGCGTGCAGGTGGACGTGGACCCGTACAGCTTTGTCTGAGGGGATCGTAGAAACCAGTTGCGCGCTTTATCGTGCGGCGTTTTGCCACAAGATCGTGACGGCTTCGGGGGAGAGGCAGCGCTGGGCCTGCTGGGCCAGGTAGTTTGCCAAATCCGGGTCGCGGTGGCGTAACCAGGCGGCGGATTTCTTGTGCAGGATCTTGTCCTGACGGGCGTGCGCCATCACCAATTCGCGGGAGCGGCATAGATCACCGATATCGAGCAGGATCAGCCGGTCATCGATATAGCCATAGTTGTTGTGGAAATTGAGAGTCTGCTCGGCAATGCCCAGGGTCCATAAGTGGCGGACCAGAGCGACGATATCGTCGATGACTTGACGGCACGCGGCGTTGTCGCCGGTCGCGCCGAGGCGGGTCAACGCGGCGTCGACCCGCTCGGCGCGATGCTGCAGGACGAGCGGTTCGCGGCCTGGATCGATGACCCGATCACCGCAGTCGATCCGGGGTAAGCTATTGTTTGCAGCCGGGAAATGCAGGTGGATCAAGCCGCTTTCCCGACGCAGGTGCCGGTT
The DNA here is from genome assembly GCA_021774445.1 of Alphaproteobacteria bacterium. Classification (GTDB taxonomy): domain Bacteria; phylum Pseudomonadota; class Alphaproteobacteria; order UBA6615; family UBA6615; genus SZUA-147. The sequence continues at coordinate 18,937 of JAJFJA010000059.1, read as the reverse complement.
GGCGAGGCGGAAACTGGCGAGAGTCGCGGCGCGAATCCGGTTGGCGATTTCGGTGTCGGTGTCTCCCGGGGCCGCCGTTCCTCCGAGGGCTTGCGCCCAGGGCAAGTCGGCAAGGGCGTGGCCGTCACTGGCGTGCCAGGCGATGATGTCGGCGGCGGCGGCTAGGGCCTTGAGGACATAACGACCGTCGGCCGAGCCATAGACATGCACGCTGCCACCCCGGGCGAGGCGGCGATAGGGCTGCGATAGCATGGCGCGCAAGGGGCCGGGGTTCGGACCGGTCCGCGCATCGGGACTCTCGGGGGGCGCGGGCGGGTCCGCCGGTCGCTGGGTCATCGGGGGAGTGTCGCGCGGTCTGTGGTCGGGCGCAACGCCGCACGGTGCGGCAGCTATCTTGCAAGTGGGGTATCGGTATGCTACCAAGCGCCTGCCTCACGGGCGCGGCAAAAAAGCGTCCTGGGCAGTCTTGATTTCTAATATTGAATCAAAGACTTAAGGGTATTCGCATCTAGTCGGGGGGCACCCTCAGGTGGCGACCGGGGCCGGAGTGATCGGCGGCATAGCTGGCCGATATGCAACCGCTTTGTATGACTTGGCCGATGAGGCCAAGGTTCTCGACGATGTGGCGAGCGATTTGCGCATGCTGCAGACGTTGATCGCGGAGAGCAAAGATTTGGCTCAGCTGGTGCGGAGCCCGCTGATACGGCGCGATGCGCAGGCGGCGGCGGTCAATGCGGTGATGGCGAAAGCCGGCACGCATGACCTGACCCGGCGGTTTATCGGTGTGGTGTGCGGCAATGGCCGGCTGATCGTGCTGCCGGCGGTCATCACGGCGTTCCTGGCGGAGTTGGCGCGACGCCGGGGCGAAGTCGCCGCAGAGGTGGTGTCTGCGCGACCGCTCGACGAACAACAAAAAGCGACTGTCGCCGACGCCTTACGTGGTTTCGCCGGGGGCAAAGTTGCCGTCGATGTGAAAGTTGATCCCAGTCTGATTGGTGGGCTGGTCGTTCGGGTCGGCTCGCGTATGGTCGATTCTTCTGTCCGGTCGAAACTGCAACGGCTGCAGTTGGCTATGAAGGGGGCTCAATAATGGATATCCGCGCCGCGGAAATCTCTGCAATTCTCAAAGAGCAGATTGCGAATTTCGACACCGAGTCCGACGTTGCCGAGGTGGGGCAGGTGCTGTCCGTCGGCGACGGCGTGGCGCGTGTCTATGGGCTGGACAATGTTCAGGCCGGCGAGATGGTCGAGTTTCCTGGGGGCATCCAGGGCATGGCGCTCAATCTCGAAACCGACAATGTCGGCATCGTGATTTTCGGCAGCGATCGCGATATTAGGGAAGGCGACACGGTCAAGCGGACCGGCCGGATCGTCGACGTCCCCGTCGGCAAGGGGCTGCTGGGCCGGGTGGTCGACGCCCTGGGCAACCCAATTGACGGCAATGGCGCCCTCGAAGGCGACGAGCGGCGACTGGTCGAGGTAAAAGCGCCGGGCATTATCCCGCGCCGCTCGGTGCATGAACCGATGCAGACGGGCCTGAAAGCCCTGGACTCCCTGGTGCCGATCGGCCGCGGGCAGCGCGAGTTGATCATCGGCGACCGGCAAACCGGCAAGACCGCCGTCGCGATCGATACGATCATCAACCAAAAGGACATCAATCAGAGCAGCGACGAATCGAAGAAGCTCTATTGCATCTATGTGGCGATCGGACAAAAGCGTTCGACGGTCGCGCAAGTCGTGAAGACGCTGGCGGACTACGGGGCGCTGGACTACACGATCGTCGTGGCCGCGACAGCTTCGGAGCCGGCGCCGCTGCAGTTCCTAGCGCCCTATACGGCATGTGCGATCGGGGAGTATTTCCGCGACAACGGCATGCATGCGGTGATCATCTACGACGATCTTTCGAAGCAAGCGACGGCGTATCGCCAGATGTCGCTGCTGCTGCGCCGCCCGCCGGGGCGCGAAGCCTATCCCGGCGACGTGTTCTACATCCACTCGCGGCTGCTGGAGCGCGCGGCGAAGATGAACGAAGAGCATGGCGGCGGATCGCTAACGGCGTTGCCGGTGATCGAGACGCAGGCCAATGACGTCTCGGCCTACATCCCGACCAATGTGATCTCGATTACCGACGGGCAGATCTTTTTGGAAACCGACTTGTTCTACAAGGGCGTGCGACCGGCGATCAACGTGGGCCTGTCGGTTAGCCGGGTTGGCTCGGCGGCGCAAACCAAGGCGATGAAGCAGGTGGCCGGCTCGATCAAGCTGGAACTGGCTCAGTATCGCGAGATGGAGGCGTTCTCGCAGTTTGCGTCGGATCTGGACGCGGTGACGCAGCGACTGCTGGCGCGTGGGGTACGGCTGACCGAAGTGCTGAAGCAAGGGCAATATCAGCCGATGCCGATGGAAGAGCAGGTGGTGGTGATCTATAGCGGCGTGCGGGGCCATCTCGACACCGTCGAGGTTAACCGGATTCCCGACTATGAGATCAGGCTGCTCGATCATATCCGGACGCAACATGCCGATGTCTTGGAAACAATCCGCGAAGAGGGCGAGATCTCGGAGGCGACGGAGACCCGATTGAAGGGAATCCTGGAAGCGTTCACCAAGGCTTTCGCCTAGTCCCCCGGCGCTGCAATAGGCTGATCGAAAATGCCGAGCCTCAAGGACCTTAGAGTCCGCATCGCCAGCGTGAAATCGACGCAGCGGATCACGTCGGCCATGAAAATGGTGGCGGCGGCGAAGCTGCGCCGGGCGCAGGACTCTGCGGAACAAGCACGGCCGTTCGCCGAGCGGATGGAACGGATGCTGGCGTCGGTCGCGGGTAGTGTCGCCGATGGTGCTGGCGCCCCGCCGTTGTTGGCCGGTACCGGTAAGGACGATACCCATCTCATCGTGCTGGTGAGCTCCGACCGCGGCTTGTGCGGTGGTTTTAATACGAACCTGGCCCGCTTTGTCCGGACGCACACGCGGGCGCTGATTCGCGAGGGTAAAACGGTCAAGCTGTATTGCGTTGGCCGCAAGGGTTTCGGCCAGTTACGCAGCGAGTTCGGCGAAAATATTATCGAGGTCCGGGAGGATGTGGCCAAGCCGGCGCCGAGTTTTCCGGCGGCGCGGGACATCGCCCTGGAGTTGGCGGCGCTGTATGAACAAGGTGCCTTCGATGTTTGCACCTTGGTCTACAACAAGTTCGTGTCGGTGCTGACGCAAACCGTAACGCCGCTGCAGCTGATTCCGTTCGCGATCGAAGATAGTGCCAGCGCGGACGACGGTGCGGCCGCCACGTCGGAGGCGATTTACGAGTATGAGCCTTCGGAAGAGAAGATTCTGACCGAGCTATTGCCGCGAAATCTGGCGGTGCAGGTCTATCGGGCGATCCTCGAATCGTTCGCGTCGGAGCAGGCCTCGCGGATGACGGCGATGGACAATGCGACGCGGAACGCCGGCGATATGATCGATCGGCTGACGACGAATTACAACCGGACGCGGCAAGCGTTCATCACCAAAGAGCTTATTGAGATCATCTCCGGGGCCGAGGCCCTTTAAGCGCTCGGCAGCATAGGGAGCAGTTACATGGCGAAGAATGTTGGGGGTAAGGTCACCCAAGTGACTGGCGCGGTCGTCGACGTGCAGTTCGAGGGCGACTTGCCGCGCATCTTGAACGCGCTCTATGTCGAGCGCGGGGGCAGCCGGGTGGTGCTGGAAGTGGCCCAGCATCTGGGCGAACACACCGTGCGTTGCATTGCCATGGATACCACCGAGGGCATGGTGCGCGGTGCTCCGGTAGAGGATTCCGGGGGACCGATTATGGTGCCGGTGGGACCGGAGACACTGGGCCGGATTCTCAACGTGATCGGCGAGCCGATCGACGAGCGGGGCGAGGTCGGCGCGCAGCGAACGCTGCCGATCCATCGGGAGGCGCCGGCGTTTGTCGACCAGTCGACCGAAGCCGAGCAGTTGATCACCGGCATCAAGGTCATCGATCTGCTCACGCCCTACGCGAAGGGCGGCAAAATCGGCCTGTTCGGCGGCGCCGGCGTGGGCAAGACGGTGCTTATTCAGGAGCTGATCAACAACGTCGCCAAGGCGCATGGCGGCTACTCGGTGTTCGCCGGGGTCGGGGAGCGAACCCGGGAGGGCAATGACCTTTATCACGAGATGATCGATTCCGGGGTCATCAACACCGAGGGCGACGATTCGAAAGTGGCGCTGGTCTTTGGGCAAATGAACGAGCCGCCCGGGGCGCGGGCGCGGGTCGGCCTGACCGGACTGACGCTGGCCGAGTATTTTCGAGACGAGGAAGGCCAGGACGTGTTGTTCTTCGTCGACAATATCTTCCGATTTACCCAGGCGGGCTCGGAGGTTTCGGCGCTGCTCGGCCGCATTCCCTCGGCGGTGGGCTATCAGCCGACCCTGGGAACCGACTTGGGTGCCCTGCAGGAGCGGATCACCTCGACGCGGAAAGGATCGATTACGTCGGTGCAGGCGATTTATGTGCCGGCCGACGACCTTACCGACCCGGCGCCGGCCACGACATTCTCCCATCTTGACGCGACAACCGTGCTGAATCGGCAGATTGCCGAGCTGGGGATCTATCCAGCGGTGGATCCGCTGGATTCGACAAGCCGCATTCTTGACCCTCGCGTCGTTGGGGAAGAGCACTATAACGTGGCGCGTGAGGTGCAGCGGGTGCTGCAATCCTATAAGTCTTTGCAGGAGATCATCGCAATTCTCGGCATGGACGAGCTGAGCGAGGATGACAAGCTGACGGTGGCCCGGGCCCGCAAGATTCAGCGCTTTTTGAGCCAGCCTTTCCATGTGGCCGAAGTGTTCACCGGATCGCCGGGCAAGCTGGTTTCGCTAGAAGACACGATTAAGGGCTTTAAGGCGATCATCGCAGGTGAGTATGATGATCTGCCTGAAGCGGCATTTTACATGGTCGGCGGGATCGAAGAGGCCGTCGCCCAAGCGCAGCGTATGGCGGCCGAAGCGGCGTAAGTCTGCTTCCTGGAGCATTATTGATGATCGAAGGCCGAGTCGAGTTCGAGTTGGTGTCCCCTGAATCGCTGTTGTTGTCGGAGGCGGTCGAAATGGTCGTGGTGCCCGGCGACCAGGGGGATTTCGGGGTATTGCCGGGGCATGCGCCGATGATCTCGACAATCCGCGCCGGCGTGATTCATGTCTATGCCGGCGGTTCCGTACAAAGAAGAATCTTCGTAGCCGGTGGTTTCGCGGAGGTGACGCCGGAACGCTGCACGGTGCTGGCCGAGGAAGCCATGGTGGTCGGTGATATGGACCGAGGCGTGATCGAGCAAGAACTCAGGGATCTCTCGGAAGACGCGGATGATGCCTCGGACGAGGAAGAGCTCGAGTTTACGCAGGCGCGACTACAGGTCGCACGGGCGAAACTTAAGGCGATAGACGAACCCCTTTATCAGTAAGGCGTTTGGCGGCCTCGCCAGGCCGTATCTCATATAGAGTGCCTATGTCGGGTATTTGAATACCAGACATAGGCAGGTTAGACTCGCGGCGCCTGCTAAGGGACCGGAGCGTTATGGCAAAGCGTCGCGCCCATTGGACCTTGGACGATATTCCTTGGGGAGAGTTCGACCCGAGTAAGGTCGACGCGGCGACCTTGTCGGTCGTCAAAACAGCATCGCTGGTGGAATATAACGGCGGCAGCTACGCCGTGTATCTGCGCGACGTCTTTCATGACGACCCGGCGTTCCAAGCGGCCGCCACGAAATGGGCGCTGGAAGAACAGCAACATGGCGAAGCGCTGGCGCGGTGGTCGGCGTTGGCTGACCCGAGCTACGATTTCGAGAGCAGCTTCAAGAAATTCGCCGATCAGGTGCGATTGCCGCAGAAACCGAGTAGCTCCGTACGCGGATCGCGTTGCGGTGAGTTGGTGGCGCGCTGTATGGTCGAGGTGGGCACATCCTCATACTACACGGCGATCGGCGAGGCGACGGAAGAGCCGGTTTTGCGGGCGATCTGCCGGCGTGTGGCCGCGGACGAGCTGCGCCACTACAAGCTTTTCTATTCCTATTTGAAACGCTATCAGAAGCTTGAGGGCGTTGGGTTCTGGCGCCGGCTGACCGTGGCGCTGTCGCGCATTGGCGAAACCGAAGACGATGAACTGGCGTACGCGTACTTCGCCGCCAATCCGCCGAGCGGCACGTACAATCGACGACGCGCCAACCGGGCGTATATGAGCCGGGCCTATTCTTTCTATCGGCTGCATCATATGGAGCGCGGCGTCGCCATGATATTCAAGGCGCTGGGGCTGCCGCCCTATAGCTGGCTGCGTACCCTGGCGGCGCGCTTGGGCTTCTGGTTCGTCCGGAACCGGACGCGGCGGCTCATAGCCGCGAGCGGCTAGGGTCGCGCAAAACCGGCGAATTCGGCGACCAGCGCCCGGTAGACATCGCGCTTGAATGCGACGGCATGGCCAACCAAGTCGGGCATGTCGATCCACTGCCAGGCGGCGAACTCCGGCCGCGCGGTTGCGATGTCAATCTCGGCGTCGGCACCGGTAAATCGGCAGGCGAACCATTTCTGGCGCTGACCGCGATAGCGGCCGCCCCAATATTTGGGCCGAAGCGGCTTTGGTAGGTCGTAGTAATGCCAGTCGCGGCTTTCGGCGAGACACTCGACTCGATTGGTGCCGATCTCCTCGGCCAGCTCGCGCCGGGCGGCGGTCCAAGGCGCCTCATCTTGGTCGATGCCGCCCTGTGGCATCTGCCAGGCGCCGGGCGTGTCAAAACGCTCACCGACCCAGACTTTGCCGGCGGTGTTCAATAACATGATGCCGACACAAGGCCGATAGACGGCAGCGCGGTCGGACACTTAGCGATCCTCTTGCAAATCGACGACGGCCGATAGGGGGGCCAGGGCGATGCCGCGGCTTTCGAGATCCTGAGCCCAGGCGCGGACGCGCTCGATGGTGACCGGGTAGGGTTGACCGATGACCACAGAGGTGCCGACTTCGAGGGCGATGCGCTCGGCCTCGGCGAGGCGAGAATCTATGCTGACCCGGGTGACCTCGCCGGTGTCCAGGAAGCGGTCATTGATGGCCCGGGGCACGGCGAGTTCGGTCGCCAGCTTGGTGGCGACGGAACGGGCGGAGGCGCGGCTGTCGAGGAGCAGCAGGCCGCGGTCCTTGAGCACCTGGACGACGGGAAGCATGGCCTCGCGGGACGTGGTGAAGCGCGAACCCATGAAATTCGTCACGCCGACATAACCGGTTACCCGGCTGAGCGCCCAATCGAGCCGGGAAAGATTTTGCTCCGGGGTGAGGGCCGTAAACAAGGCCTGGGGGCCGGGATCGCTGCTGGGATAGTCGGCCGGCTCCATGGGCAGGTTGAGCAGGACCTCATGGCCGGCGGCGCGGGCCAGCTGGATCCATTGCTGCAGGTCGTCGGCATACGGCTGGAAGGCCAAAGTGACCCCGCCCGGCAGACCCTGGATGGCGGCCTCGGTGGCGGCGCTGGAGAGGCCAAGGGAGGTGAAGACCACGGCAAGACGGGGCCGGTTATCGGTGGTATCGAAGGGTCGCGCATATACGCGCCAAGGCTGGCGGCCGTCGGGGGCGATCTTCGGCAGCAAGCCCTGTGTCGAGCGCTCGACCAGGTCGGGATCGGACCCGGACGGCAAGGCGACGGGTGCAACGGGCAGGTTCGCCAGTTGCGATGATGACGCCGGATCGGTTGGTGCCGCGTCCGCCGAGACGTCCGATACCACTGGTGCCTCGGAGGTTTGGGCGGGAGGCAGGGTGCTGGTCAAGGTTTCCGCCGGCGCTGCGGCCAGGGGGTCCGGTGCTGCCGCGTCTTCGCTGATCTCGGCGAGAGAAGCCGGCGCCGGCGGCGGCATGCGCAAGATCGCCGCCGGGACGCGCTGACCGGCAATCGGTTCGTCGGCGGTGGGATCGCCGCCGGTGACGAGGCTGGCGACAACAGCGGATAACGCCGCGGCGACGGCGAATACCGCGACAGGAAGGATGACCTTGCCCGGGATGCGCCGCTTTGCGCCGGTCGTCTTCTTGCTGGGTCCCTTGGCGCTCACAAAAAGTGCTTTTTGCTGGCTTGGCTGCACCTGGTAACCGGTGGCCCGGCGTGGTACCGGGCCACCGGTGCGTCAGTTCACGGTATTGAAGCTATATAGCGAAATACCCCTGATCAGATCGAGGGCGCGCGTGAGTTGATAGTCGTCCGGCGTGTCATTCGCGCCGTCTTGCGCCGCGGCGGCGTCGGAGGCGCTATCGGGTGCCAGGTCGCCAGTCAGCGCGTTACGCAGATCGGCTTCTCGCGTGCGGCGTCCGCCGGCCTCGATAGGCTCGACGCGGGACTGCGGCACGTCGATATCGGGGGTGATGCCGGTTTGCTGAATAGAGATGCCGCTGGGGGTGTAGTATTTCGCCGTGGTGAGGCGCATGGCACCGTGGCCCGGTATGGGGACAATGGTCTGCACCGAGCCCTTGCCGAATGACTGGGTGCCGAGAATGATCGCCCGACGATGGTCCTGCAAGGCGCCGGCAACAATCTCCGAAGCCGAGGCCGAACCGCCGTTGACCAGCACGACCAGCGGTTTGCCGTTCAACAGGTCGCCCGCTGCCGCGTTGAAGCGCGAGGCTTCGCTCTGCTCGCGGCCACGGGTGGAGACAATCTCGCCACGTTCGAGGAAGGCGTCGGAGACCTTCACCGCCTGGTCGAGCAGACCGCCCGGGTTGTTGCGCAGATCAAGAACCAAACCGCGCATGTTGCCGCCGAGTTCCGCATTGATCTTCTCGATTTCGCGGCTGAGGCCGGTGTCGGTCTGTTCGTTGAACGTGGTGATGCGGACATAACCGACATCGCCTTCAACGCGGCTGCGCACCGATTGGATCTTAACGACATCGCGGGTCAGGGTGACATCGAATGGCTCGACACCTTCGCGGCGGATGGTCAGGATGATATCGGAATCGACCCGACCCCGCATGCGCTCGACAGCCTCGGACAGACTAAGCCCGAGTACCTGGGTGCCATCAAGGTGGGTGATGAAGTCGTTGGCCTTGAGCCCGGCGCGGGCCGCCGGCGTTTCATCAATGGGCGAGACGATCTTCACCAGGCCTTGTTCCATCGTGACCTCGATGCCGAGTCCGCCAAACTCACCGCGGGTCTGGACCTGCATATCGCGGAAGTTCTTCTCATTGAGATAGCTGGAATGAGGATCGAGTGAACTCAGCATGCCGTTGATAGCGTCCTCAATGAGCTGCTCGTCCTGCGTCTCATCGACGTAGAAGTTGCGGACGCGTTCAAAAATGTCGCCGAACAGCTCGAGCTGCCGAAACGTCTCGTTGCTTGCAGCTTGAGCCGTTGCGGGGACTATGAGCCAAAGGCTCATGACGCCTATCGAGAGAGTTCTGAGCATTATCCACTCACCTTGTTGTGCTGGCCGCTAACCACGGCAGCGGGTTGATTGGTTGGCCATCCCGACGGAGTTCGACATAAACTCGCGACTGTTCTTGCGCCGTTTCGGCGGTCGAGTCTTCTGCGCCGCCGGTGATTCCGACCGGCTCGCCGGCGAGCACCCATTGTCCGACAGGTGCATCGATTCGCTGCATCCCCGCAAGGAGGGAATGATATCCCTCGCCATGCTCGATGATCAAGATGCGCCCGAAGGTGCGAAAGGGGCCGGCGAAGGCGACTTGACCATCCCAGGGTGCGACCACCAACGATCCGGGACGGGTCTGGTAGGTGACGCCGCGACTCTTGCCACCGAACTCGGTGTCGTCGCCATATGCGATAACGACGTTGCCGGCCGCCGGCGGGGTCAGGGCGCCGCGGGCCGTGGCGATGGATGGCGCGCCCGGAGGAATTCCGGCAAGCGAACCCGGCGCGGGCGCCGCCGGCACCGATGACTCCGGTGCGGGGGTTTGTGGCCGGGGGGCCGGGGTGGCTCGCGCCAGTTGTTCTGCGCGCTCGCGGGCCAACTTTTCGCGCTCGCGGGCAATGCGGGCACGCTCGATACGGTCGGCCTCAAGCTTGGCGAGGAGTTCTTCGAGGCTCTGCGCCTCTTCGGTCATGCGTTCGATGCGGGCAAGAGCGGCGGCGCGGGACTCGCGCGTCTGCTCCAGCACGTTGGCCTTCTGGTTGGCTAGGGAGGTCAGGAGAAACTGCTGTTGAGAGAGCGCGTCACCGGCGGCGACCAAATCCTGGCGACGGCTGGCGATACGGGTCCGCAATTGGGCCAGGGTGTCGACTTCCCGCCGCAAATCCCGGGCGCGGCGCTCGATGCGCGGTACGGCGGTGCGCAAAAGCAAGCCGCTGCGCACAATGTCATTGGGGTCGGCCGGCGTGACAAGCAACGCCGCCTGCGGCCGCAAGGCGATCCGTTGCAAAGCGGCAAGCGTGCCACCGAGTTCCTGGCGGCGTTCCTGCAACGCTTGCAGCTTGGTTGCTTCTTCCTCGGCGAGAGCCGCCAGTTCTTGCTCGAGATCGGTCATGGCGGCTTCATGGTCGCGGGCGCTGCTCAGCGCCGCGGCCATCTGAGTGCGGATCTCGCCGAGTTCGTCCGCCAAATGTTGTTCGCGACTGCTCAGTTCCTGAGCGGCAACACGGTCGGCGCTGACGCTGTTCTCAATTTCTCGCAGCCGATTCTCGATCTTGGCGTCTTTGCCGGATTCCTGGGCAAGCGCCAGAGTCGCCGTCAGCGCCAACGCCGTTAAAGCAAGCAGCCCGCGGCGGCCGTAGCCGATGATATGGGGCAATTGCCTAGGCAAGGGCTGGGATCGCCTGGTTAGCCGGTGCCGGCGCGTGCAAGATGAGGGACCGGCCGGTCATTTCGGGCGGTAGCGGTAAGCCGAGAAGTTCCAGGATCGTGGGGGCGATGTCGGCCAACCCGCCGCGGCCGAGGCCGGTAACCCCGCGGTTGGCGCCGACCAGGATCGCCGGCACGGGATCGGTGGTGTGCGCGGTGTGGGGTTTGCCGGTGTCGGCATCCTTCATACGTTCGCAATTGCCATGATCGGCCGTGATGATAAGAGCGCCGCCGGCGGTGGTGATGGCGCGCTCGAGGCGCCCAAGGCAGCGGTCGACCGTTTCGACGGCGCGGACGGCCGCGGCGTAGTCGCCGGTGTGGCCGACCATGTCGCCATTGGCGAAGTTGAGGATAATCAGATCGAAACGGTCGGACTCAATGGCGGCGACCAGGCGATCGGTCAACTCATCGGCGCTCATCTCGGGTTGCAGATCGTATGTGGCGACTTTCGGAGACGGCACGAGAATGCGTTCTTCGCCGGCAAACTCGCGTTCCTGGCCGCCGTTGAAGAAGAAAGTGACATGGGCGTATTTCTCGGTCTCGGCGATGCGCAATTGGCGCAAGCCGGCGCGCGCGGCGATCTCACCGAGTGTATTCACGGTCTCGACAGGCGGGAACAGCGTGGCAATCAGAGGATTCAAGGCTTCGGAATATTCCATCATGCCCAGGGCCGCGGCGAAGCGCACGGTGCCAGGACGCTGAAAACCATCGAACCGGGGGTCGAGCAATGCCGTGAGGATCTCGCGCGCCCGGTCGGCGCGGAAATTTGCCATGAGCACGCCGTCGCCGTCGGCCATGCCCGAATAGTCGGCGATGACGGTCGGGAGGACGAACTCGTCACCGGTATCGGCGGCGTAGCTCGCCGCGACGGCTGCAGGCGCGGTATCGGCGCGTTCGCCATGGGCGGTCACCATGGCGGCATAAGCCTGGGCGACACGGTCCCAACGTTGGTCCCGATCCATGGCGTAATAGCGACCGGTAACCGTGCCTACACGTAATCCGGGGTGGTTGCCGACGGTTTGCAGGAAAGTTGCCAGATAGCCGTCGGCGCTGCGCGGCGGGGTGTCGCGGCCGTCGAGGAAAGCATGGATGACCACGGGAATGCCCTGTTGGACCAGGGTGTCGGCAAGGGCGGCGATGTGATCCTGGGAGGCGTGCACGCCGCCGGGAGAGAGCAGCCCCATAAGATGGGCACTGCCGCCGCTGGCGCGGAGGGCGGCGATGAATTGCTGCAACGCCGGCCTTTCGGCGAGGGTGTTGTCGGCGACCGCGGCATTGATGCGGGGAAGGCCCTGCAAGACTATTCGCCCGGCGCCGATGGTCATGTGACCGACTTCGGAATTACCCATTTGGCCCGCCGGCAGGCCGACCGCGGGCCCCGACGTGTCAAGCAGTGTGGCCGGGCACGTTTCGGTGAGGCGCGACCAGTTCGGCGCCTCGGCCCCGCGGATGGCGTTGTCCGCGGCGTCGGGATTGTGGCCCCAGCCGTCGAGGATACACAGCACAACCGGTTTGGGACGCTGATCCAGGCTCATGCAAACTGTCTCCTACCGCGCAAGGCTAACCGACGGGCCAAGCGAGGGCTTGCACCAAAGCGGTTATATAGTCCTTTGCGGCACCGCATGATAGGGCGGCCCGGTCAATACCGCGTTAACAATATGGCTAGGATAGGGCGTTCAGGCACGGTGATAGGGGTGCCCAGAGAGGATTTGCTGGGCGCGGTAGAGCTGCTCCGCCAACAAGGCGCGCGCCAGCAAATGCGGCCAGGTCATGGTCCCCAGGGAGAGCACAAGTGCGGCGTCGTCGTGCAGGCTGCGGTCGAGCCCGTCCGCACCGCCGATCACGAAGGCGAGATCCGCCGTGCCGCTATCTTCCCAGCGGCGCAAGCGGTCGGCGAAGGCCTGGCTCGTCAACGTGCTGCCGGTTTCGTCGAGGGCGACCCGGGTGGCCCGGGCGGGAACGGGACGGGTCAGCAACGCCGCCTCATCACGGCGCAATTTTGTCCCGGACGCCGGCCCACGGCACTCGTGTTCGCGCAGGACAATGGGCCAACGCTTAATGCGTCGGGAATAGTGGTCGAATAGCGCCGTCTCCGGCCGGTTTCGGCCGCGCCCGATGGCGGTGATGAGAATGCGCACGGGGAATGCGAGGCGGCTAAGCCAACGTCTCCAGCGGTTGATCGGTGGGCGCGGCATGTCCCAAGATCTCGCCTTCCCACAGCTTCTCAAGGTTGTAGTGGTCGCGAATCTCCGGGCGGAACAGATGCACGATGATGTCGCCGGCATCGACCAGAACCCAGTCATTCTGCTGCCTGCCCTCGACCCGAGGGGCGCGGCCACCGCTGTCTCTGATCTGTCTGTGGAGGTGATCCGCCATGGTGGCAACGTGTCGGGTGGAGGTGCCGCTGGCGATGATCATATAGTCAGCCATCGGCGATTTGCCTGCCAGGGGGATGGTGCGGATGGCGCCGGCCTTGTCATCGTCCAATGACTTTAGGATCAGTGCCAGGAGTTGCTCCGCCGACATGACTGGCTGGATTGGGCCAGCCGGCGCGGGCGGGGCGGGGGATGTTGTTAGTGCTATGACCGTGACCTCATGCTGAAGTTTGCCACTCTATTAGATACTATTCGCCGGGCGAATTTCTAGTCTCCAAAAGTTGGGGCCAAGCGCCCGTCGCCCTGATCCGGGTCGCCGAGGCAGGATGGCGCCGAAATGGCAGGAAAACCCAGGCTGGCGGGGGATGAGCCAGGAGCCGCTTGGCGGCCCGCGGCGGCAGCCGGTAGGCGGCGAAACGATGCGCGGCGATGCCCCCTAATGCTTTGAAATCATATGATTTTCTGGCGAAAATGGCCATCGGCATCTGGTGTGGGATGGTGGTCCAGCGCTGCCAATCCGGTAGCTGGAAAAGGTTATCGGCGCCCATAAGCCAAACGAAGCGGGTCGCCGGCAGTTGCCGGCGCAGGGCGCGCAAGGTGTCGGCGGTGTAGGTGGTACCGAGCTGTGCCTCAAGGGTGGTAACGCGGATTTGCGGGTGGCGGGAAACCGCCCGGGCGCGGGCAGCGCGGGCCTCCATCGCCGCCATATTGGCGCGCGGCTTCAGGGGATTCTGCGGCGAAACGAGCCACCAGACCTGATCGAGCGCGAGCAGGCGGATGGCGGCAAGGCTGATATGGCGATGGCCGTCATGGGCCGGGTTGAAGGAGCCGCCGAGCAGGCCGACCCGCCGCCCGCGCAGCGCCAATGCCCCAGGGATCATGCTAAGGGTAGACCAATAAACGATTGCCGGACCGGCCCGACGGCACGCTAAGGGCGCGTTTCGCCATGGCCGCGCACGACATATTTGTAAGTGGTCAGCTCAGCGGCACCAACCGGCCCGCGGGCGTGCAGCCGGCCGGTGGCGATACCGATCTCCGCGCCCATGCCGAACTCGCCGCCGTCGGCATATTGGGTGGAGGCATTGTGCAACACGATGGCGCTGTCGACGCGCTGCAAGAAGCGACTTGCCGCGGCCTCGTCGGCGGTGACGATGGCATCGGTGTGGTCGGAGCCGTGGCGGTCGATATGGTCGATTGCCCCGTCGACGCCATCGACGACCTTAATCGAGATGATCGCGTCGAGATACTCGGTGTCCCAGTCGTTGGCGGTGGCCGGAACAACGCCGGCATCGATCGCCTGGACCGCGGCGTCGCCGCGGATTTCGCAGCCGGCGGCCCGGAGATCGGCAATGATCGGCGGCAAGTGACTGGCGATGGCTCGGCGGTCGATCAACAAGGTTTCGGTGGCCCCGCAAACGGCGGTACGGCGCATCTTGGCGTTGACGACGATGGCCCGGGCCATGTCGATATCGGCGGCGCCGTCGACATAGGTGTGGCACAGCCCTTCGAGATGGGCGAATACCGGGACGCGGCTTTCCTGCTGTACGCGGGCGATCAACGACTTGCCGCCACGCGGCACGATGACGTCGATGTACTCGGCCATGGTCAGCATGATGCCGACGGCGGCGCGGTCGGTGGTGGGCAGGGTCTGAATGCAGGCGGCGGGCAAACCAGCCTGTTTCAGGCCGGCATGGAGACACTCCAGGATGGCGGCGGTCGATTGGGCGCTTTCGGACCCGCCGCGCAAGATGGCGGCATTGCCGGCCTTCAGGCATAGCGCGCCGGCGTCGGCGGTGACGTTAGGGCGGGACTCATAAATGATGCCGACGACGCCGATGGGAACCCGCACCCGCTCGATGGCGAGGCCGTTCGCGGCGGTCCAGGCCCGGGTGATCTCGCCGACGGGATCCGGCAGGGCGGCTATGGCATCGAGGCCTTGGGCCATGGCCTCGATACGGGACTCGTCGAGGCGCAGGCGGTCGATGAAGGCGGCCTTGGTGTCGCGCTGCTCGGCGGCGGCGACGTCGCGGGCATTGGCGGTCTGGATCTCCGCCGCATGGGCGCGGATGGCGGCGGCCGCTGCCGTGATGGCCTGGGTTTTCGCCGCTGCCGTGGCCAGGGCGAGGGTGTGACCGGCGGCGCGCGCCGCTTGCCCCAGAGCGGCCATGCGTTGGGCCAGGGTGGCGGTGGTCTCCAGGGTTTCGGCAACGGACATCAGACTCTCCCTAGCGCAGCACCAAATCGTCGCGGTGGATCATCTCCTCGCGACCACGGTAGCCCAGAAGGCGTTGGATTTCACTGCTCTTGTGGCCGCGGATCAAGCCGGCATCGGCGGCGGAGTAAGCCGAGAGGCCGCGACCGACGGCGGTGCCGTCGGGGCCGCGGACAAGCACCAGGTCGCCGCGTTGGAAGTTGCCGGAGACAGATACCACCCCGGCCGGCAGCAGGCTGCGGCCCTGGCCCAGGGCCTGAACCGCGCCGGCGTCGACGCCGAGTTCGCCCACGGGGTTGAGACTACCGGCAATCCAGCGCTTGCGCGCGGTCAGCGGATTGGCGGCGGGCATGAAGGTAGTACAGCGGGCGCCGGCGTGTAGGGCGGCCAAAGGCCGGCGCGCGCGGCCGTCGGCAATGATCAACCGGCAGCCGGCGGCAACGGCAATCCGGGCGGCGGCAATTTTGGTCACCATGCCGCCGGAGCCATCGGCCGACCGCGGAGCGCCGGCCATGGCCTCAATCTCAGGGGTAATCTCGGTGACCTGGCCGAGATGCCGGGCCGCGCCATCGGTGGCCGGGTCGGCGGAATAAAGGCCGTCGACGTCGGTGAGAATGACGCAGGCATCGGCGCTGGTCATCTGGGCAACCCGGGCGGCGAGGCGGTCATTGTCGCCGAAGCGAATTTCGTCGGTAGCGACGGTGTCGTTCTCGTTGATGACCGGCACTACCCCCAGTTTCAGCAAGGTTGCAAGGGTGCCGCGCGCATTGAGGTAGCGCCGGCGGCTCTCGGTATCCTCCAAGGTCAGCAGGATCTGGGCCACCGCGACGTCATGGTGAGCCAAGACGTCCTGCCAGGCGTGCGCAAGACGGATCTGGCCGGCCGCGGCGGCGGCCTGGCTCTCCTCGAGGCGCAAGGCTCGGTTACGGGGGCCACGTTGCAGTTTGAGCAGCCGGCGGCCGACCGCGATGGCGCCGGAAGAGACGATCATCAGCTCGCTGCCGCTGCCGCGCATGGCGGCGATATCTGCGGCGAGGTCGGAAAGCCAGGGATGGTGAATGGCGCCGTCGTCGTCGGCAAGTAGTGCCGAGCCGATCTTCACGACGATGCGCTTGGCGGCGCCTAGTCCCGTCTCGGCGCTCATGACGTAAGTGCCGGCGGCGGGGCGACAGCGGCCGCGGCCTCGGCGGCGTCGATATGGCTGCGGATTTGGCGGAGTAGTGCCGCCGTGCCCTGATGGGCAACGGCTGACACGGCGGCAGCGGGCTGGCCGGCGGCGGCCGACAATGCGGCGAGGCGTGGGGCCAGCGCGTCGGCGGCGATGGCGTCGATCTTGGTGAGGGCGACGATCTCGGGTTTTTCGGTGAGACCAGCGCCATAAGCGGCCAACTCGTCGCGAATGGTGGTGTAGGCGGTGGCGATGGCCGCGGGCTCGGCCGTGCCGTCGACAAGGTGAAGTAGTACCCGGCAGCGCTCGACATGGCCGAGGAAACGGTCGCCGAGGCCGCGGCCCTCATGGGCGCCTTCGATCAGCCCGGGGATATCGGCGAGGACGAATTCGCGTTGGTCGTCGGCAACCACTCCGAGGGCCGGGTGAAGGGTGGTGAAGGGGTAGTCGGCGATCTTCGGTCGGGCGCGGGTAACGGCGGCGAGAAAAGTGGATTTGCCGGCATTGGGCAGGCCGATCAGGCCAGCGTCGGCGATCAGTTTGAGGCGCAGCCATACCCATTGCTCGGTGCCCGGCCAGCCGGGCTCGGCGCGCCGGGGGGCGCGGTTGACGGCGCTCTTGAAATGGATGTTGCCGCGGCCGCCGTCGCCGCCGCGGAACAAGGTCACGCGCTGCCCCGGCTCGGTGAGGTCGGCGAGTACGACCGATCGGCTATTGTCGAGGATCTGGGTGCCGGGTGGCAGTCTGAGGACGACGGACTTGCCGGTGCGGCCATAGCGGTCCTTGCCTTTGCCGTTTTCGCCGTTCTGGGCCTTGAAATGCTGGCGATAGCGATAGTCGATCAGGGTGTTGAGACCGGGCACGCACTCGGCCACGACATCGCCGCCACGGCCGCCGTCGCCGCCGTTGGGTCCGCCGAATTCGACATATTTCTCCCGACGGAAGCTGACGCAGCCGCTGCCGCCATTGCCCGAACGCAGATAGATTTTCGCTTGGTCGAGAAATTTCATGGTCTCATTGCGGTCGAACTGCCGGGTCCTGCGGCAAGAACATAGGCCAGAAACAAAAATAGGGGATTGGCGAACCAACCCCCTCCGAACCTGTGGCGACGGAGTCCGCTACTCGGACGGCTCCACCGAAATGTATGTGCGGTCGCCGCTGCGTTTTTTGAACGCAACCCGACCCGGGCTCATGGCGAAGATCGTGTGATCCTTGCCGATGCCAACATTGTCGCCAGGGTGGAACTTGGTGCCGCGCTGGCGGACGATGATGTTGCCGGGAATGACCGTCTCGCCGCCGTATTTTTTCACACCCAGGCGCCGGCCCGCCGAATCTCGCCCGTTTCGGGAACTACCGCCGGCCTTTTTGTGAGCCATTGCTTACTCCTCTGAATCCGCTTTTTTGGCCGCAGGCTTCTTCGCGGGCGCCTTTTTGGCGGTGGTCGCTTTCGCGGCGGCCTTCTTCGGCGCCGCGGCTTTGGTCTCGCTCTTGGCAGCCGGTTTCTTGGCTGCCGGGGCCTTGGCCTCAGCCGCCTTGGTTTCCGGTGCGGCCGGTTTCGCGTCGTCTGCGGGCGCGTCCTGGGGGGCCTTCTTGGCCTTGGTCGCGGCTTTTTTGGCGCCGGTCGGCAGGATGTCGGTGACGCGCAACACGGTCAGGTCCTGGCGATGGCCGGCGGTGCGGCGGTAGCCCTTGCGGCGCTTTTTCTTGAAGACGATGATCTTCGGCCCGCGTGCCTGTTCCAAAACAGTGGCCGAAACCGTGGCACCGTCCACCGTCGGCGTGCCGATGGTCGGTTTGTCGCCGTCGCCGAGCATGAGGACCTGGTCGAAGGTCACCGACCCGCCCTGCTCGGCGGCGAGCCGCTCGACGGTGATGACGTCGCCGGCGGCGACCTTGTATTGCTTTCCGCCGGTCTGGATGACAGCGTACATGGTTAGTTCCAAAGTCTCAGAGATATGGGGCCAAGTCTCAGAAAATAGTCAGGCGCGGCCGGAAGACAGCCTGCCAGCGCGGCAGGGACTATACGCGCTGGTCGGACGCTGTCAACCAATATGGACGGTCGCAAAATAACCCGTTGTGGCCGCCAGCCGTCTTGCAACCGGCCGGCAAATCTCTATTTTGACGCCCCGAGACCGACGTGCCTCGCGGAGGGGTGCCGGAGTGGTTGAACGGGGCGGTCTCGAAAACCGTTGTACTCGCAAGAGTACCGAGGGTTCGAATCCCTCTCCCTCCGCCATATTTTTGTTGGTCCTAACCGGACACATGGGTGACGGTTTATACCGGAGACATGGGTAACAGATTTGGGCCGAACGGGTTAGCGATCGGTTCGAGTCTGCAGGTGTCTTCGTCGAAATAGCCGAGGTCGTAGAGCATGAAGCTGGCCAGCCA